>BAEM01000032.1 GCA_000314955.1 Paraglaciecola chathamensis S18K6
ACGTAAAAAAACTACGTAAAAAAACTATGAAAAAACAAGGCAGGCAGCAATTTAAAATGCGCGCCTACTCTGTTTTTTAATCAATTTATTGCTATTGGCTATTGGCTATTTGTTGTTTGATGACTCGGCATCGCTGCGATGCTCATCAAACCACCACAGAATATAGCCTACCTTAGACATTAAATTACTGGGCCTAGCGTATATACCATGAGATGCGCCAGGAATACGTACCATAGCTGTTTCGACCCCTTGTAATTTCAACGCCTGATAATACTGCTCGGTTTCTGAAATCGGCGTACGGTGATCTGATTCACCGGTTAGCAACATAGTGGGCGTGGTGACATTTCCCACATAACTAATAGGCGAGTGCTTCATGTATAAGTCTTGCGCTTCCCATGGCTTTTTGCCAAACCAATTTTTGTAGAAAAAGGGGTAGAAATCAGAGGTCAGTACAAAGCTATACCAATTTATCACAGGCTTGGCGACCACAGCTGCAGCAAAGCGCTCGGTATGGCCGACAATCCATGCGGTTAACGTACCGCCACCAGAGCCGCCTGTGACAAATAAGTTACTCTCATCAATTGCACCTTGGGCAATAACCGCGTCCACGGTCGACATCAAGTCATCGTAATCTTGGCTGGGGTAGTTTTTATCAATCGTTTGCGCGAACTCTTTGCCGTAGCTGTCACTTCCTCTAGGATTTGCATAAACCACAACATAGCCTTTGGCTGCCATAAGTTGAATTTCGGTCGAAAAATGCGGTCCATAATTTGCCACTGGGCCACCGTGTATTTCTAGAATGAGCGGGTAGCGCTTGCCTTGCTTTTTACCTTGTTCAAACCCAGGAGGGTAAGCCACCCACGCCTGAATAGGTAAGTCGTCATAAGAGGATTTAAGGTTTAACGGTTTAATGGTGGCAATATCTTTATGAGCAAGCGCATCTTCATTCAGTTGAGTGAGTATGGTGGGTTTATCACCTTTTTGAATGGCAATGTCAGCGGGGCGCTGGGGGTTTGAGTAAGTAAACGCGAGAGTGCCATTTTTGGCTACATCGAATTCGCCACCTGAATAAGGGCGGCCAAACGCCAGGCCACCGACCTTCTGGGCAACGATTTTTCGATCGCCACTTATTGGCTGATAGGCGACATATGTTTCCCCTTTATCGTCGTAACTCATGTAGAGGCCTTTGCTATCGCTCGCCCATTTTATGCTGCCTACAGAACGGTCAAATTGAGGTGTGAGAGAGCGACTAACACCCCCGTTAACATCCATTACGTAAAGCTGAGTATTTTCATAATTGCTATATTTTTCATCATATCCCAGATAAGCAATTAGCTTACCGTCGGGGGAGATGCTCGGGCTGTTGTCAGGGCCTAAACGATCAGTTAGCGCAAGCATGTTGCCAGTTGCTACATCGATTTTGTAAAGGTTGTCATCGGTGAGTTCTAAGTCACTGCCTTTGTGGCGATTGGCTGAAAATACAATGGATTTACTGTCACTGCTCCAACTGATATTCCCGCCGTGATCAAACTCGCCCTGTGTGAGCTGTCTAGGTGTGCCACCCTCAGCCGAGAGTACAAAAATTTGGCTATTCCCTGCTGGAAGATACCCAGCGCCATCAGCACGATAAAATAAATCGTCGATGAAAATTGCGGAATCTGCCCATTTAGCACCCTCAGGTTTACCGGATAAACTCACGGGGGATTTAGGCGTACCTTTTACAAATTGGCTAAACGCGAGCATTTTTCCATCAGGTGACCAACTTAGATTAGAAGGCGCCCCAGTCAGACGCGTCATCTGACCGGTTTGGCCACTGTCTAGCCATTTGATGTGTATTTGTGCAGAACCACTGGCTGTTGATATATAGGCTAACTTGCTTTCGTCTGGCGAAAGAGTAGGGCTATAATCCGCGTGTAAACCATTGGTTACTGGGGTCATCACCTTGTTTTTGTCGACCTTCCAGATATTGCCACGCTTTTTATCGTTTTGAATATCCATGAAATTCCGTACGAAATAAACCGTGTTTCCGTCATGGGTAATATCAAGGCCAGAGGCGTATTCCAAGGTAAACACATCTTCCAGTTTTAATGTGTTTTGTGCCGTTTCGGCCATTGCAAAGCGAGGTGTTAGTGCGATTGGCGCGGCAAGCACCGCCAGCGCGATAGATGTTTTAATCAAGTTCACGTGTATGTTCCCTGTCGTTTCTGTTTTATATCTATTTTATATATTTGTTTCATATACTTCAGTCACCTAAATTACCACAAACTGTTGTAGGTAAAATCAAAAATGCGATGAAGTGACATTCGCACCTGATAGACGTTAGTCAGTGCGCTTTCGTGCAAAATAGTCACGTGCAAAATGGTCTTTTGCCATCTCAGCAAACGTTTGCACTTGCACCGATAACTTATAACCGTGGCGAGATAGCCCAAACCGCTGAGTATAATTAGCTGCTTTATGTTCAGTTCCGGATCTGACGCTTCATCATGCTTTTTCATTGTTAACCTCCTGTTGCCAGTTGGCCAGGTCAATCGACAGATGGCCATATCACTAAACAACGGGAGAATGCACATGACCTTTAAAGCACTTCATCAACAACAAGCTCCGCTTATCATTTGTAATGTATGGGATGTGCCCAGCGCACAATTGGGCGAGAAATTGGGCTACCAGGCACTGGGCACCTCAAGTGCTGCTATTGCCCATATGCTGGGGAAAAATGATGGCGAGCAGGTGCTATTCAGTGAGCTTATTTACTTAGTGAAGCATATTTTATCGGCTGTTAACGTACCGCTGACGGTGGATATAGAATCGGGCTATGGGCGCAGCGCACAAGAGGTGGCAAGTAACATACTGCAACTTGCTCAGTTAGGTGTTGCGGGTATTAATATCGAAGATAGTCGCCTGAGTCATTCGGACAATACCCATTCAGCAAGTCGTCATTTAAAAACGATGGATTCACAAGAGACCGATTCTAAAAAAACAGGGCAACCGAATCGCGCTCTTCAAGCAAAAGAAGCTTTTGCTGCAAGGCTTGATGAAGTGCTAAGTTACCTGCGCGCCGCTGGGGTGGATATATTCATTAATGTACGCACAGACACCTATTTGCTTAAGGGGAACAACCTTTCTCAGGCGTTAACAGAAACCAAGGCGCGTATCGCTTTGTACCAACGAGCTGGTGCGGATGGTATTTTTGTACCAGGCGTGACCGCGCTGTCAGACATTAGCGCTATCGCAAATACCACTGATCTACCGGTAAATGTTATGTGCATGCCCGGGTTAGCTGATTTTACAGAATTGAAAAGATGTGGGGTAAAGCGCATAAGTATGGGCAATTTCGTTTACGAAAATATGTTAAATTCCCTTGATACGGTATTAGCTGATATTTCTGCAAAGGGCTCGTTTGATCCTTTGTTCAATTAAGCGTTATCAACCCACGTTAGCTCACCGGCCAGTGTGGACTGTATGCTCGTGCTTAAATTCAGCGTTGCGTTATCAGTGACTAACACTTAATAACAAGCGCGTAATAACAAATGCTTACCGCTATTTTGTTTTCATTAATATTGACGCCTATCTTAGGTAGGTTTATCCAAACATGATTTATTACTGTTCAGCCGATAAGGCGAAGGAGACAAGTGACTATCGAGCTAACAAATCTACCTGTTGATGAAGGCGTTACGTGCTCGACGTGTCGAGCAAATTGCTGCCGCCTTGAAGTGATGTTAATAACGGATACAGGTGTACCTGAACAATTTATCTCCCAAGACAAATGGGGCGGGGAAGTGATGCTGCGTTTAGAAGATGGTTGGTGCGCTGCTGTCGACCGTGAAACCATGCTGTGTACTATTTACGAAAACCGCCCGCTTATTTGTCGTGAATTCGAAATGGGCGGGTTTGAGTGTCTAGATGAGCGCACATAAATTGCCGCTAATCACATGAGCGCGGTTTTTTGCTAGCTTGATTATCTGTTCACATTATGATCGATACTCATCACATGCGGCAATGACCATTTCTTGACTGAGTATCGTGGGATCAACAATGGGGCTAAGCGTGGAAATTGCATGTTCATCGAACAGGCATACATGAGTTACTTTAGATTGAGACATCATGATTCACATCCAAATGCGAATAATCTTCAATAAATTAATATTAACGTTTATTCGAATTTAATTGCAATATCCTTTCCTTATACCATTCCACGTTAATAAGTGATGACTCAGCGAGAGTTTAAAAGGGCTTAAACAAGGCGCATGACTGAATGAATAGTTGTTCTCTTTCGAAGTCATGCAACGCAGTGTAAGCCCTTTTAAAACTCGCCTGCAAGGAATGCCCCAGCGGCTTTTGCTCTGCGTTCTCACTATTTGAAAGGGAACAACCATTACTGCATAGCGACGCCTTAATCAAAAACCGCTGGACGCATTCTGAGGCGGTCACTTATTAATGCGGATTGGTATTATTTTGTCTCTCAATAAACAGAAACTTGCTTATGGCATTTAACTTCTCCTTGATTAAAAATTGAGCTTATTCAACAATGTAGCTTCATTTGAACAGGGAATGTAAGTTATTTATGAGATTGCGGAAACGCTTCAAAACGAGTCTTTTAACACTGGTATGCATTGCTGTGCTCGGGCTTGCCGTTGTGTTTATCTTCGGTCCTCTATATATCGATAAACAAAGTAATGTGGTGGTAGCGGTGAATTTGCCAAAGGTCTCAGCTGATACTGCCGCGTTTCATCAAACGCTTACCATCGCTGATATGCATGAAGATATTTTGCTTTGGAACCGTGCGTTACTTGAACGTCACGATCATGGCCACACAGATGTGCCGCGCTTAATCGAGGGGAACGTTAGCCTGCAAATCTTTGCTGCCGTCACCAAAAGCCCGAAAGATTTAAACTATGAAAGTAATCCGTCTGATTCTGACATGATTACGCCTTTAGTGATCTTTCAGCGCTGGCCTGTACGTACCTGGTTTAGCTTAAAAGAACGTGCTTTGTATCAAGCTCAAAAACTGCATACGGCGGCGGCTGAGTCTCAAGGTAAGCTCTCTGTTGTTACCTCCGCTGCAGGTTTATCAGACTACTTAGCCAGTCGCGGGGCGGGTGCGCAGACTCTGTCGGGCTTACTGGCCATCGAAGGATTACACGCCATAGAGGGTGATTTGGCTAATCTTGATGACTTATTTAATGCGGGTTATCGAATGATGGGCTTAACTCATTTCTTTGATAATAAAGTGGCAGGCTCTGCCCACGGGTTACAAAAAGGTGGGTTAACCGATTTAGGTAAACAGGTACTCGCGCGTATGGAGCAACTGGGGATTGTGGTCGACTTAGCTCATCTTTCACCCACTGCGATTAGCGAAGTGCTAGCCACTGTGACTAAACCTGTTGTTGTGTCTCATACTGGGGTGCAGGGCACTTGCCCAGGTGTAAGGAATTTAACCGATGACCAACTGCTAAAGATTGCACACAACGGTGGTGTGGTGGGGCTAGGTTATTGGGATGGTGCTATTTGCGATGTATCGCCAAAATCATTTGCTAAAGCTGCTCGGTATGTGGCTGATTTAGTCGGGGTAGAGCATATTGGTTTAGGATCAGACTTTGATGGTTATGTAACCACAGGGTTTGATACCGCCCAGTTGCAATATATTACCCAAGCTTTGGTCGATGCCGGTTTTACCCAGTTTGAAATTAGGCTGATTATGGGCGGTAATACGGTTCGATTATTGAAAGCCGTTTTGCCTTAGTGATAGGGGATTTGCTATCACTAAGGCCATAACGTTTAAAGGCTGGCTGTTATTGGTTTGTTGATGACAAGCCTGTTGGCTAACGCTTTGGGCGCTCGGGCAGGGCGGCTTTCAATTCTGCGTCAGTTACGCCGAGGGTTTTGGCTACTTTGGCTAAATCAGCGTTCGGCCCGCCAGCGTCATCCATGGCTTGCATTAGCTGTGTTTCAGAAACGCCTAGTTTTGTTGCTGCGTCAGCAAAACCACGAGGCACCATTTGTCCGTTTCCAGACATGTTATTAGCACCTGGACGTCCACCACGGGGGGGCTCGTTTCGGGACATGTTCGTTCCTTCAGGAGGGCGAGCGCCCACACCTGCTTGAGCTGTTGTTGAAAAGTTGTTTTTGGCGACCACGCCCTTTAAGCACTTAGGCAAGTTTGGAAACTCATTGGTCGAATGGTAGTGATATGCACTGACTCCGCTGTCGCCAATTAAACCAGTGTGACCATTGCATTCATCTAAATCAGTGGGCATGACGTTATTGGCATCGACACTGCCATAAATGGGTACCCCATCAAAGGCATAACCAAACAGCCCTGCTGGGTCTTGAGGCAAATTGGAACATTCGGCGTCTACGTGTTCATGCGCATATACACTATCAATGTCGCTTGATGTGCCGTGGTAGTGATACCAACCGCCAGGGTCTACGTGACCGGCACAGGTATCCAGTGCTGGTAAGTGGCCCGTGTGCTGCACACTAGGTGCATCCGAGAAAATGGGAACGCCGGCAAGGGCAATACCCACTTTAGAAACCACTCCCATGGGCGTAGCCTTGTCAGCCATTACTGGGGTTGTCGGTATCAATGCGGTGATTTTAACCTCTTGATCTTCAGAGACCTGAATACAGGCGTGATCGACCGTCGGTCTAGAGGTAGCGTTATCGACAACGTGCACCGTGCCGTCTTCATCGTAAAAAATATAACCTTGTTCACTTAGCATGGTAAGAAACGCTTTGTCTAAGCGATATAAGCCGGCTTTTGTGCCATCCCAATCCCATATGCCACCTTTGTCGTCGAGCGTTGTGGGGCAAAACGGGCCGATTTCCATTTCATCAGGCAGGTATTTAACCACGAGCTTGGCGCACTGGGCATCATCACCATTTTCTAACGTGCAATCTACAATTTCTGGTTGCTTGGCCAATGCATTAAGACTAAACAATTTAATGTCTACTTGAGATGCATTCGCTCGGGCGCTTTGCTCTGAACCTGACTGGCTTTGCGAGTTATCTTCATCACCACAAGCCGATAGAATAAAGGGCACGGTAAGGGGGATTAACAACATTTTCATTGCGTTCGCCATTGGGGTGGTCTTGGCTTTTATTTTGGGAATATTGCTGCTGGTTAGCATTTTACAGTTTGTCATAACGTACCTTGTATTGACTGAGCTTGTCTGACGTATAAAAAACATACAGCGCGAGACAATGTATAAAAGGGTAAGAATAGAATTGTGTTTATAACAATCGCAGTTTGAATTTTGATGACAAATATCATAACCCACTGCCTAGGCTCTATATAGACTTAAAGTGTGCAGGAAGTGCGCAGAAGTGTTTCGGAGTGAGTGTTTCGGAATGAGTGTTTCGGAATGAGTGTTTCAGAGTAGGTGTTTTGGATTAAATATGTTGAGCTAGATGAGTATAGAGGCCGAAGCGTGTCGATCTCACAGTACCGAGGAACATGTTTCGCAGTAGGATGAAGCGGACCTAAGAGGGGAGTAACAACGCGTGATGCACAAAATACAGCGAATGCACATAACGCGCTATTTTAACTGAGTAACCTTCGTCTAAAACGCGTAACTGACACTAAAGGTTGCTGTTCTTGGTAAAATGTAACGACCATTAGGCGCACTAGGATTACGCGGGTCACCCTCGGTGAGAGCATCTTCATCAGTGATATTTTGCACCGCGAGTTCGAATGTTAAACCCGAGTCGCCTTGCATGATCAAGCCGACGTCATATTTCTCATAACCTTCCAGCACAACTGTATTTTCATTATTGGCAAATCTGTCGTCAACCATGGATATGGTGCCATAAAGGGTGGCATAGAAATCTTCAAATTCGAAGTCATAACTTGGCGTTAAGCGTACTTGCCAACCAGGCTGACGTTGGGCTTCATTGCCTTCATTGGTGGGACTTTCGGAAATTTCAGTTTCTTGGATCGTTGAATTCAATGAGATAGAGAAGCCGTTGTCCGCAAAATAGTTGGCATCTATTTCAACGCCGTATGCTTGGTTAGTTAAGGTTTGTACTGGTGCACCTGGTAAAGCTTGAAAGCGATCCCCTTCCACTTCGTTATAAAAGCTTGTGGCATACACAGTGTAGTTTGCTTCAGCTAATTTATAACCTAGCTCAATTTGGGTGACATCCGTGATCAAGTCCTCACCTGATGTGAAGCTATCAAAGTTCTCTCGCAGGTCGTCAAAGTACGGCATTTTGCTGCCTTCGCTATAACGCAGAAACACACCTTGTTCATGTTGAAATTGCCAATTCACCCCAGCGGTAAACGCCACGTCAGATTCATCATACTGAACCGCTTTGGTGATAATGCCATCGAGTCCTTCATCTACGGTATAATCAATGGTGTGGTTTTCGTCACGTACACCCACATCGGCGGTTAGGGCGTCTGTTAACTTGTATTCAAACGCTGCATATATCGCTTTAGTGGTGCCATCACCAGTCGCGTTTAAGTCGTAATTCCAGTCGCAACTATCTTGGTTATCGTTACAATCAATACCCGTTAGGTTCTCACCACCAGGGCGAATCACATGGTAAGACTGGTTGCCAATGCTCCACCAATCATCTGACGAGAAGTTCGCCACGTATAATCCTAGAGACGCTTTGAATTTATCTGTTTGTTTGGTAATTGACACATCATTGGTGAATGATTCAATATCTTTTTGTACTACCCAGCGACCAATTTGCTGGACTAAGGTATCCCCCTCATAAAGTTCACCTGTTACCGCACCTGTGGCAGATAGCCCATTATCAGCAACGCTCGATAGCAGTGTTGGGTCGCCGTTTGGCACTAAGCCTAATGTATCTGCATCACCGGACAAATGCGCGAAACGGTCAACGAACGTCCAGCCATCGCCGAACTCTAAATTTACGCTTCCTCCTGTCACTGTTCCTTTAAAACCACGGCCTTCACCAAAATCGACAGACTTAGACGTGCCCTCAGGACCATATTGAATAGTAGCTTGACGGTTAAGTGTGCCTAACTGGGTATAACTGTTGTCTACTCCATCAACCAGTGGGGTAGGTAGGTACCACGCTCCGTGATCGTCGGTAGAGCGGGTGAAAAAATTGATCTTACCGTTATCCAATATCTTAGTGATATTCAGGGTAAACTGATTGCCTTTTTCTGAGTTAAACCCAGCGTCACGTACCCCTGGACTTTGCTGCACGTAACCACCAAACATGAAATAAAGGTCTTCTGCTAGCTTCCCAGAAACAACGGCATCAATACGTTGTAAATCATAGTCAGAAGTGGTGTATTTGATAGAACCCTCAGTTTCATCAGCTCCCTCTTTAAGCAAGAAGTTAGTGGTTAAGCCGGGTTGACCACTGGAAACCACAGATGCAGGCCCGCCGCGCAAAGCGTCTACGATATCTATGGTTTCATCTATACGAAACAGGGAAGAGTTTTCAAGGAATGACAACGTAGACGGTGGGAAAATAGGCACACCTTGAACTTGTAAGGTTAAAAATGGTGCATCACCACCTCCTGGAAACCCGCGCACAAATACATTGGCGCCAGACACGCCACCGGAACTTTCAGCCCACACACCGGGTATCGCTTTAAAAAGATCAGCCGTGCTCTTAGGGGCAAGCTTTTTGATGTCGGCAGCGCTAATTAGAGTTGTGGCATAGCTAGCTTCAACTTTACGCACTGCAGTACCACTGGCACTGCCCGTGACCACAATTTGTTCAATAAAGTTATTCTCATTACTTTGTTCTTGGTCATTTTCTTGTTGTGCTAATGCGACATTTGTCGTCGCTAGGGCAATACAAACGCCCAACGTCAAAGAATTCAGTTTGTGTGTTGTTAAATTCATGTGCATACCTGTCCTGTTGTTAGTGTGTTGTTAACGGTATGTATAAATGCAAACGATTGCAATTGATTTTTTGCAATCGTTTGCATTTTTTGCAGAATTCATTGATTTCACTAGAAATTTGTTTTTGGCTTGTTGTGAAGTAAGGATGTAGTCTGTTGTAAAAGAGATTACACTAGACAAACTAAGATTTGTCGTCGAATACTAAGACGAAGTGCCGCTTGCAATGTATCAATGAACTTGGGTAATAGATTGAAAAGTAACAAAAAATTGACCTTAAATGACTTAGCTAGTTTGGCTGGGGTATCCACGTCGACGGTTTCGCGCGCTCTGAGTGACAACCCCTTGATTAAAAAAGAAACGCGAGTGCGTATTCAAGCATTAGCGGCGTCACATAATTTCAGTATTAACACCGCAGCAAGTCGGTTACGCACCCAGAAAACCAAGGTTGTGGCGGTTATTCTCAACTTAATTGACCACACTGAGCAAAGTATCAGTGATCCTTTTTTGTTAAAGATTGTGGGCGATTTGAACCAAGCATTGAATAGCAAGGGCTACGATTTATTGCTCTCTAACTCCTTTATGGCCACTGATAATTGGGCTAATTATTTCATTAACAGCCAGCGCGCAGATGGCCTTATTGTGGTGGGCCAAGGCAAGAGCGATGAAAAAGTTCAAGAAGTTGCTGAATCTAATGTGCCTCTTGTGGTGTGGGGCGATCCAAAAACCAAATCTCACTATCCAATTGTAGGTAGTAATAACCGTTTAGGGGGGAGCATTGCCACAGAACATCTGATTACTGGCGGTTGCAAAAATATCTTATTTTTGGGCGACCCTGAGCATATGGAGATGACGAGCAGATACCATGGATATCAAGATGCGCTTGAAGCTCATGCTATCTCACTCGATAGCGCATTTACAGTTGCCTGTGATATCACCAGTAGTGCAGCGTACGATAAAATCAGTGAACTCATTTTATCCAAAGGGCTATTTTTTGACGGGATAGTGGCTTGTAGCGACATGGTTGCTTTAGGCGCAATGCGCGCATTAAAAGAACGTTATATTGGGATCCCAAGCGATGTAGGCATAGTCGGGTTTGACGACATTTTGATGGCTGAATTGTCGTACCCCTCATTAACAACAATTAAACAAAATACCCAGCGCGCAGCGCAAGTGATGGTTAACAAGCTTATTACCCAATTTGACGGCAAAAATAGTGACTCATCTTTAATAGATATTGAATTAGTCGCTCGCCAATCAACCAAACACAGCCTTTAAATATCAATTTATGTTTTAAATTAAACTAAATTGCAAACGATTGCATTTTGTTAACTTACGTTTTACACTTCGACGCATTCACCCAAACATAGACCTTTCTCATGAATCGAATGCTGACCATCATCGCTATCTCACTTTGTTATTTTGTGTTTGCTGTTTTGCTCAACAGTGTGGGTACTGTGATTTTGCAATCGATCACGACTTTTGATGTTTCAAAAACCGATGCCAGCACATTAGAGGGCTTCAAGGATTTGTCTATTGCCTTTGTGTCGTTTTTTATTGCCTCGTTTATTCCGCGTATAGGGTATCAAGTTGCGCTGTGTTTAGGCTTAGTGCTGGTCGCGGTTGTTTGTTTACTCACCCCGATGTTCGCCGAGTTCTATTTTATAAAGGTGTTATTTGCGGCTATCGGCACTGCATTCGCTTTAGTCAAAATATCAGTTTATTCGCTGATAGGGCAGTTAAGTAGCAATACGAAAACCCACTCATCTTTGATGAACACTGTAGAAGGCATTTTTATGGTCGGAGTGTTAAGCGGCTATTGGATTTTCAGTGGTTTTATCGACCCAAATGATCCTGCTTCACTGGCGTGGCTAAACGTGTATTACCTTCTAGGCGGCATGATCACTATAGCGGCTATATTCGTTTATTTTGTGCCCATTGAGCGAGAACCTTTCACCAGGGCTCAAACCGGAGCATTGAGCGAGTTTTTAGACATGCTCAAACTGACTTATCAGCCTTTAGTCCTAATGTTTGTTATTTCGGTCTTTCTTTACGTGTTGGTTGAGCAAGGAATTGGTTCTTGGTTACCCACGTTTAATCGAGAAGTGCTGGGCTTGCCTGTGGATATTAGTATTCAATTAACCAGTATCTTTGCTGCAATGATTGCGATTGGCCGATTGTTAGCAGGGTTTTTACTACGTTTTGTACCTTGGTACATATTCATCAATGGCTGTTTAGTCATGATGTTTTTGACCATACTGCTGACCTTACCAATGACACAAGTTAGTGAGAGCCAAGTGGTTACGGGCATTTTTGACGCACCGCTTGCTGCTTATTTACTGCCTGCAATTGGTTTATTCATGGCGCCAATATATCCATTGATTAACTCTGTGGTACTTAGTGCATTACCCAATAAACAGCATGCCAAAATGACTGGGTTGATCGTTATTTTCTCGGCGTTAGGAGGGACCTTTGGCTCAATTCTTACCGGTGTTATTTTTGATAAATTTGGCGGACAACACGCCTTTTACATGTCACTTATTCCTATTGTGATGATTATGTTTAGCTTGTTTATTTTTAAAAAACTTTCAGCGAACCGACGTTCCACGTTAGTTAAAGGAGCGTAGTTCTATGAATGGCTCAATTTCATTCGACCACCCAAGTATCGTATTTTTCGAAAGTGAATTATTTAAGCGCATTCAACTAGAAAGGCTTTTTACTGATAGTAAAACCATTTGCGACGCCCTTCCGCTGTCTAGCTGGAGTGACGTACTTGAAAAATATGAACAACAAAAGCTGCTTCCAACGTTCTCACTTCTCGAATTTGTAAAGCGTTACTTTACGCTACCAAAGGAGATAGAACTGAATGACTCGTTACCTAGCCAATCGCTTAATCAATATATACAAGCGTTATGGCCTAAGTTGACGCGTCAACCAGATCCGAAAGATGCAACGAGTTCACTGTTAGCACTGGAGCATTCATACATAGTGCCCGGCGGTCGCTTTCGAGAAATATATTACTGGGACAGCTACTTTACCGCACTGGGACTCAAGCAGTCTGGTTATACCCATCTAATTCAAGATATGGTACTGAACTTTATCGAATTGCAAGACCGCATTGGTTGCATTCCAAACGGCAACAGAAGCTATTACCACTCACGCTCACAACCGCCAGTGCTTGGAATGATAGTTGATCTGTGTATTGATAATATCGAAACCTCGGATACCGATTTTGTACTGCGTTGTATTGAAGGTATGGAAAAAGAGTATTGCTTTTGGATGCATGGTAAAGAGCAACTTAGTCATCAAGATTGTGCCAAAGGGCGGGTTGTGAAGATGCCATGCGGAGCATTTTTAAATCGTTACTGGGATAATATTGCCACCCCCCGCACCGAATCTTACTTAGAAGACATCGAACTCGCAGCGGAGTTACCGCTTGAGAAACGAGCAGACTTCTATCGGAATATTCGCGCGGCTTGTGAATCCGGTTGGGATTTTAGCTCCCGCTGGTTAAGAGACGCACAGGCACTGTCGTCGATAGAAACAATAGAAATTTTGCCCGTAGATTTGAATTGCTTGATGTATCAATTAGAGCGCAATTTAGCAAAATATCATGGATTACTTAACCATCACGACCAAGCTGCATGCTTCGGTGATCTAGCAGATGCACGTAAAGCAGCCATCGATCGTTATTTTTGGTCCGCCCAAGAGCAGTTTTACTTCGATTACCAATTTGTTAAACAACAGCCACTCAAAGTGCGTTCGTTAGCAGCGACCTTGCCCATGTTTGTTGACATTGCCAATGCTCAGCAGGCAAAAAGTGTAAAAGAGGTTTTAATGTCTACATTTTTGCAAGAGGGTGGGTTGGTTACCACCTTGAATGTGACTAACCAGCAGTGGGATTCGCCCAATGGCTGGGCGCCGCTGCATTGGTTTGCTGTTATCGGATTACGCAATTATGGACATGTCGCAGATGGGAATAACATCATGCAGCGCTGGTTGAAAACGGTAGATGCGCACTTTAGTAAGACCGGCAATATCATGGAAAAATACAACGTACAATCACTTGATAATTTAGCTCATGGTGGGGAATATGAAGTACAACAAGGGTTTGGTTGGACAAATGGCGTAACGTTAGCATTCCATGAGATGTTAGATTGATCATGTAAACCACCCCACATTTAATATTTTACGTCGCATTGATTTAGGTAATCCCGCGTCTTTGGGTATGATATGTCTGAATAATAAAAATTTGCCGACAAAGGCCGCCTACACAGGTTGCTAATACAAGACTTGTATAAACAACCGTTTATGCAGAGTCTTTTATAAAGAGCCGGCTGAAGCACACTTATATATCAGAGACATCAGGGAACAATATGATTCTTAAACACTGTATTAAAGCACTCGCTTTTAGTGCATTGACGTGCGTCAGCGCGTTCGCACTTACCGCACGAGCAGTACCAAGCGCACCAGCCAATTGGCCAAATATACAATACGATAACGCCATACCCGATATGCAAACGGTGCTGGGTTATTCCGCGGGGCAACGCATCACATCTCACCCTGACATGCTGCGCTTTTTTGAAGCCCTGCAACAAGCAGCTCCAAAGCAGGTGAAAATATTTGAATACGGGCAAACGTGGGAGGGGCGAAAGCTGATATACGCGGCCATTGGTAGTGAGCAAAATATCGCGAATTTGACACAGTTTTCAAATGATATGCAGGCATTGTCTGACCCTCGTATCACGAATAAAAATAAAGCCAAGCAACTCGTTAAAGACCTACCTGCTTCGGTGTGGTTAGAGTACAGCGTACATGGCAATGAAATAAGCAGTACCGATGCCGCCATGATGACGGCCTATCATTTACTTGCGGGCAAAGGCGATGCAACTGTCGATAACATCATGCAAAACAGCATCGTTTTTATTGACCCTCTGCAAAACCCTGATGGGCGTAGCCGTTTTATTGCTAACTATTACTCTACTGTGGGTATGATGCACAGTAGTGACCGATTATCCGCAGAGCATAACGAGCCTTGGCCGCGGGGCCGTGCTAATCACTATTTATTTGATATGAACCGAGATTGGTTAGCCATTACTCAACCTGAAACCAAAGGCCGTATTGCCAGCTTAAACAAATATCGCCCACTGGTGGTCATTGATTTACATGAGATGGGCGGTGACGAAAGCTATTATTTTGCGCCATCGGCTCAACCTGTTAATCCGCATATGACCAAAGCCCAAATAGAAAATATCAATTTGGTGGGGCGCAATAATGCCAAGCATTTTGATGCCAATGGTTTTGATTATTTTACCCGTGAAATCTTTGATGCCTTCTACCCTGGCTATGGTGACAGTTGGCCAGCGTTTTATGGTGCTGCGGCATCAACTTATGAAGTCGCCTCTTCTCGCGGTGAGATATTCCGCCGATTAGATGGCAAAGAACTCAGCTATGAAGATACCGTGTTGCGTCACTTTGTAGCCTCTATTTCTACTGCTGAAGCCGTGGCCAATAATCGTGAAAAGTTACTTAAGGATTATTACCAATATCAGGTTGATGCCATTGATGCTGGAAAGTCTGATAAAAAAGAGCGTGTATTTATTCTGCCTAATAAGCGCGACCGCGCAGGTAACTTCAAGCTAGCCAAACTGATGACCGAGCACGGGGTAGACGTTTATCAAACCACCGAAAAAGTGAAAATGTGCGGGGAGACCTATGCACCAGGTAGCTACTACATTGACAGCGCACAGCCAAGAGGGCGATTCGTAAAAACGACTTTCACTAAGCAGGTCGATATGAGCAAAGCGTTTATCGAAGAGCAAGAGCGTCGCCGCGAACGAAAGCTGGGGGATCAAATTTACGACGTAACGGGTTGGTCTTTACCACTCATGTACAACCTAGAGGTAGATACTTGTGGTAAAGGCGTATCGGGTCAGCATCGTTTAGTGAAAATGACCGACACCCTTGAAGGCAACGTCATTAACCCTAACGCCACAGTCGCTTATATTGTACCTTGGGGCGATATGGCCGCAGGGCGATTTTTGACTGCCGCGTTGCAGCAAAACGTCACGCTTAAAACGGCGGATCGCGCGTTTACCTTAGATGATAAAAAACGCTACCCCGCAGGTAGTTTAATCATCGAAGTGGCAACAAACGGTGCTGATATTGCAGCTACCGTGCAAGACATCGCTGCTAAAAGCGGGGCCCTTGTTGAAGGTGTAAACACCAGTTGGGTAACCGAGGGGCCAAGCTTTGGTAGTAACGACACTTACCTAATGAGCGCTCCGAAAATAGCCATGGCCTGGGATGACCCAACCTCGTCACTAAGCGCGGGTAATACCCGCTACGTGATTGAGCAGCAGTTTGGTTATCCGGTGAATGCTATCCGCACGTCAATGTTGGCCCGTGCCGATTTACGTCATTATCAGGTGTTAATTTTACCCGCAGGGCGATATCAAGATGGTTTAGGCAAAGCCGGAGCCGATAATATTAAACAGTGGGTTGAGGCAGGTGGAGTGCTGATCACCCTTGGTAGCGCTACAACGTTTGCCGCAGACGCAGACATTGGCCTGTTAGATGTGAAGCGTGAATTGGCGATAAATGAGCAAGATAACAATGAAGAGCCAGATGCAGAATCTTCAACGGTGGCTGGCAAGGCCTATGCAAGCCGAGATGATTTAATAAAACACAGTGAAAACAGTGAAGAAAGCCCTGATTTTGTCGCTGGGGTGCTGGCCAATGTGGAGGTTGATCAAGAACATTGGCTTACCGCTGGTGTGGCTCCAGAGGTGGTTGGCTTAGTGTATGGTGATGATATTTTCGCACCTATCCGCTTAGCCTCAGGTAAAAACCTTGCGTGGTTTAAAGGCGAAGACGACGTGTTAGCCAGTGGTTACCTATGGAAAGAAAATAAGAAGCAGTTGGCATACAAGCCATTCTTAATTCATCAACCTACTGGTAATGGAATGGTGATTGCCTTTACTCAAGAGCCTACCACTCGCGCATACCTTGATGGTTTGAATGTGATGCTGATGAACGCTATTTTTAGCGCGCCAGCCCATGCTTATGTGGCGAAATAGTCAGTTTTACAGTAGCGGCAACTCGCGCTAATTGCCGCCTTCGCTGCCGCGCTATGAAGCGCAAATAAAAACGCCAAGTGGGGTCACTTCATACCGCCAGTTGGCGTTTTTTTGTTTAGCACAGTGTCATTCTTGGTAAACGAGTAATCGTTAAATAGCTTAATCGCATTGGCATAAGCTCAGCGCGCGGAATGACTAATACTCGGCTAAATGCTTAGCGTGAAAGCGCAGATGATCTTCAATAAACGTGCTGATGAAATAATAGCTGTGATCGTACCCTTTGTGATACCGAAACTCAGCAGGGTAGTTCATCTCTTGTGCTATTGATTCAAGGGGTTTAGCTAGCTTCTGGTTTTGGTAAAAATCATCCGCAAGGCCTTGGTCAATCAGCATAGGCAGTTGTAAAAAGTGCCCTTGTTGGCGCATCAACTCGCAGCTATCGTACTGCTGCCATTCGCTTTTATCATCGCCTAAATAATGACTGAAGGCTTTTTCGCCCCATGGGCAATCCGCCGGGTTCACAATCGGTGAAAAAGCCGATACTGAACTAAAGCGCTTCACATTAGATAACGCAATCATTAGCGCACCATGGCCTCCCATAGAGTGCCCTGAAATTGCTGCTGTAGATTGCACATGAAAGCGCTGCTGAATCAGGCTAGGGAGCTCGTCAACTATGTAATCGTACATGCGATAATGCTCATTCCACGGGGCTTGGGTGGCATTTACATAAAAGCCTGCTCCTAATCCTAGGTCGTACGCTTTATCTTCGGCATCTGGCACGCCATTACCTCGAGGGCTAGTATCGGGCATGACTAGGATCAGGCCAAGCTCACTGGCAACACGCTGAGCCCCGGCTTTGGTAACAAAGTTTTCATCGGTGCAGGTCAGCTCACTTAACCAATATACCACCGGCAGGGGTTTACCCAGCTCAGCGGCAGGAGGTAAATACACGCTAAAATGCATTTCGCAGTTAAGTACACTTGATTGATGACTAAAACGCTTCTGCCAGCCACCAAAGCATCGATTTGCCGATACTTCATTTGCGCTCGAGGGTACGCTTGAAGCGGCGTTCATTGGCTGCGTGCCGCTCATTAGTAATGCACCACTGAACGAATTGATTTGCCTTCGTGCATTAAATCGAACGCAGTGTTGATATCTTCCAACTGCATAGTATGAGTAATGAAAGTATCAAGCTCGAACTCGCCATCCATGTAGCGCTGCACGTAGTCAGGCAATTGGCTACGGCCTTTTACGCCGCCAAAGGCAGAGCCGCGCCATACGCGTCCAGTAACAAGTTGAAACGGACGTGTGGAGATCTCCTGCCCCGCGCCTGCAACGCCGATAATCACAGATTCGCCCCAGCCTTTGTGACAACATTCCAGCGCTGAGCGCATCACATTCACATTGCCGATACACTCGAATGAGTAATCTACGCCACCATCGGTCATCTCTACTATCACTTCTTGAATCGATTTATCGAAATCTTTTGGATTGACCACATCAGTGGCACCGAGTTGTTTGGCAATTTTGAATTTATCTTCGTTCACGTCAATCGCAATGATCCGTCCGGCATTGGCCATCTTTGCGCCAATTAATACGGATAAGCCGATCCCGCCCAAACCAAATACCGCTACTGTGTCACCTTCTTTCACTTTAGCGGTGTTCGTGACTGCGCCCATGCCTGTGGTGACGCCGCAACCAAGCAAGCACACTTTTTCAAGGGGGGCTTCTTTGGGGATTTTAGCTAGGGCAATTTCAGGAACAACCGTATGTTCTGCAAAAGTAGAGGTGCCCATGTAATGATAAATTGGCTTACCGTTTTTTGAAAAGCGTGTAGTGCCGTCTGGCATTAAGCCTTGGCCCTGCGTTGTACGAATGGCTTGGCACAGGTTGGTTTTGCCTGACAAACAAAATTTACATTCGCCGCATTCAGGAGTGTATAAAGGAATCACATGGTCGCCTACCTCGACAGAGGTAACGCCTTCACCAATGGCTTCAACAATACCTGCACCTTCATGGCCCAAAATAGCTGGAAATATTCCCTCTGGGTCATCACCGGATAACGTGTAGGCGTCGGTATGGCATACGCCAGTGGCAACCACTTTAATCAGTACTTCGCCTTTTTGAGGCGGCATTAAATCAACTTCTTCAATGGTTAATGGCTCGCCGGCTGCCCATGCAACCGCTGCTCGAGTTTTAATGCTTTGCATATTGTTGATCCTTTTGTGGTAAACAGGAATTCAAAGAAATTAAGGTTAAATCTGCCCGCAGGCCAGTTTTAATCAGATGAATAGTATTACTTGCATGTACCCATCAAACGAATACGTCGGGTCTCCCAAATAATGTCGTCTATGGTGTAACCATCGGGACAAAGGTCGCGCTTATCTATTGTTTGTTTTAAATGTAATACGGCTTTGTCTTCTAAGGCCAACTTGGTTTCGTTATTGGGCTGAGGGTTTAGGTTTGAGCCTATAGGGCGATTACTTTGCCCACCTAGGCCTGCATCGCGACTACCGCCTCTGCTTCCATCTCTACTGCCGCGTCTGCCGCCTCGTTCACCTCTGTCTGTATCTTCTTCGGGTAAATTAAACCACGACAAACCGAAGGCAAATTGAGTCTCTCCGTTATCGCCGATTTGAGTACTGAAGTGATCTGTTGTTTGTATTGGTTTAGGTTCATTACTAGCGCACCCAGCTAGGCCCGCCACAAGCAACATTAAGGAACATTGAACGAAGTGTCTTTGTGTTTTTTTCACTTAAAAATACTCATTTTTTATCGTTTGAAGCTTTAGTCTAAACGCTTAGCAGGGGGGTTAGCAATGGAAGAGGGGAAAGTGAGTCGTTCGTAGCCTAAGAGGCTGTTATATATGGTTAAAATTGATACCAGGTCGTACTGTTTTTAAACAGTAATAAATTTTTTAACGTCGCAGACGGTTTTGAGTGTGAAATAGTCGGCGCTAATTCTGTATTCAAAAGCCTGTCGTAACCTTGCCATAGCTCTGCATAAGAGCAACTAAAGGTGTTCAAAGGGAAATTACTGGCGAGCATGACCCGTCGCTCATCGAGTATTTTCACGCAAGTCATTATCACGGTCTGCATGTCTGCCGGGCTATAGTCACGGTGCTGCATTTCCCAGCCAGAGAGTTTTATGGCCACATTCGAATATGGCGCTAGGGCGCTTAGGCTGTGTTGCCAGAGGCGAAAGGCTTGCTGCCAATTGCCGGTATTTGACTTAAGCGGCGGCCAGCCACCATGATTAATGATCACCCGCAGGCTGGGAATATTATCAAGCACCTTACACAACGCCTGTGTGGCTGCGGTATCGGTCAGTGAAAACTGGGCATCAAAACTTAGGTTATGCTTTGCCAGCAAAGCTAAGTTGTTTTGAAAGACCTTATTGGTTAATAGGCTATGAGCGTCTTCATCGAGTATATGGCGAATACCAACCAGCGATTTTCGGCGCTTTAATTCAGTTAATACGGTAGGGAAATCTTCACAGGTTAAATCACCGCCCGCTACCGTTTTAAAGGGCAGGGTACAATGTTGCTCAAGCCAATCTAGTTCGCGCCAGGGCTTAGCGTTATCAAACCCTGCTTCTATATGCACGAAACCGGCTAAATTAAGCGGGTTTGAAAGCTGCAACTCAGACTGGCTAACCTCACGATTGATGATGTGTTTATCTGGCCAGTAGGGTGCATTTTCCGGTTTTAACCAGCCGTAATGACCGTCGCTTAGGTTAAACAGATGCAAGTGTGGGTCAATGATATCCATGGCGCTAGTTGCGTACTTCCTTCGTGGTATTGATTCAAATGCCTGTTATTGCGTTGTGTAACCACCATCGATTACTTGCAAGCTGCCAGTAATAAATTGAGCGTGCTCACCGGCTAAAAAGTAACACAGCTGGGCTACTTCATCAGGCTGACCTAGGCGGCCCAGTGGTTGTAATGCGGCTTCTTCTGCATGTACTTCGCTACTGTCGCGGCCTGATTTTTCAAGGTAGCTATCAATGGCATTGTGGTACAAAGGCGTTTCTATGGTGCCTGGGCACACCGCATTAGCACGAATTTTATACTTGGCATAATCCAGCGCGGTGGTTTTCGCCATTGATGCCAACGCTGATTTAGTCAGGTTGTAGGCAAAAGAATTCTGTTTGGCGATAAGGGCTTGATCAGAGGCCATTAGGATAATTGACCCTGCTTGATGTTCAACCATGCTGGGCAAAACGCCCTGAATGGCCGCATAAGCCCCTTTGACATTTATGGCGAACATTTTGTCTAGTACGTCTTCACTGGTGTGCTCAATATCGGCTGACAAATGCACCCCAGCGTTTGAAATCAAGCAATCAATCTTAGGGCATTCAGTGCGTATGTCGGCAATGATGTTTTTGACTTGAGTCACGTTTGATACATCGCATTCTCGCCAACGAATAGAGGGATTCGGCTCATTCGGAGCTTGTAGGTCTAGGTTGAATACCAAGTAGCCCTTTTGCGCAAATAACTGACATATGGCAGCGCCTATACCCAGGCTACCACCGGTAACGATACAAACTGCTTGATGGGAGTGTGATGTCATAATACCTCTGAAAAAACGTTAGCTGGCGTTGGCTTATTGCGCCGCGAGCTTGGGCTACTCGTCGTCGAATTCTTTGCCCATTTGCAGCGTGCGGGTCGCCAGTTGCACTTCTTTTAAAAACGATACCAAGGCCACTATCAAGAGTAACAGCGCGATGACGAAAAGGATCACCACAGCTTTGGTTAAGTCCATCAATAAAAACTCACCGATAAACAAACAACAGACTACGGCACACACAAAAAGCGCCGACGCAGTACACATGCCGATAGAGCGGTTGATGATCTTGATGCGCCGCCATAAGTATTTGAGCTCGACTTGGGATATTTTTAGCTTGTCTGGGTTTTTAAGAATCGCTACCCGGCGCTCTATGATGCGTGCTCTATCAACGATACGCCCCAAGCGGCCAGACATAACGTTTAAAAAGCCCGCAATACCGGTCAACATAAAGACCGGCGCGACAACAATTTGGATAACCTGAGCTAAATCAGAAATCGACGACTCCATAATTACGCACTCAAATCGCTATTCACCGTGCGAGATGCCCATAAGTCGTATTCGTCAGCGTGTTCAACCGTGGCGGTAATCAAGTCACCAGGTTTAAGCGTAACATCACCATTTAAATAAACTAAACCGTCGATTTCAGGGGCGTCAGCAGAGCTACGACCGATAGCGCCTTCTTCATCGACTTCATCGATAAGGACCTGAATAGTGCTACCGATTCGGCGCTGCAATTTAGCCGTGCTGATTTGCTGTTGTTTTTGCATAAAGCGCTCGAAACGCTCTTGTTTGACTTCTTCGCTCACAGGGGCCGGTAAGTCATTCGCTTTGGCGCCTTCAACATCTGAATATTTAAAGCAGCCAACGCGCTCAAGTTGGGCTTCGTCTAAAAAGTCGAGCAGCATTTGAAAGTCTTCTTCGGTTTCACCAGGAAAGCCCACAATAAAGGTAGAGCGTATAACCAGTTCAGGGCACAGCTCGCGCCATTTTTTGATGCGCTCCATAGTGCGCTCAGCAGCGGCAGGGCGTTTCATTAACTTAAGAATACGCGGGCTTGCATGCTGGAAAGGAATATCGAGGTATGGCAACACCTTACCTGAGGCCATCAATGGCATGACTTTATCCACCGACGGGTACGGGTAAACATAATGCAAACGTACCCACATGCCCATTTCGCCGAGTTTTTCACACAGCTCAGTCATACCGGTTTTAACCGGCATACCATTCCAAAAGCCCATTTTGTTTTTCACGTCGACACCGTACGCACTGGTGTCTTGTGAAATAACCAGTAACTCTTTTACACCTGCGTTTTTCAAGCGTTGTGCTTCGTCAAGAATCTCACCAATAGGACGGCTGACTAGATCGCCCCGCATAGACGGTATAATGCAGAAGGTACATCTGTGGTTACAGCCTTCGGATATTTTTAAATATGCATAATGGCGCGGGGTGAGCTTAACGCCAATGTCCGGCACTAAATTTAAATAAGGGTTGTGGCTGGGCTGTGGTAAATGCTCATGCACCTGATTGACGACTTCTTCATAGGCGTGAGGGCCGGTAATGGCAAGTACGTTTGGATGCACTTCGCGAATTTCGTCTTCTTTTATGCCCAAACAGCCAGTTACAATGACTTTGCCGTTCTCAGCGAGCGCTTCGCCTATGGTATCGAGCGACTCTTGCACTGCGGTATCGATAAAGCCACAGGTATTTACAATAACGAGATCTGCATCGTTATAGGTGTTCACTACGTCGTACCCTTCGGTGCGCAATTGCGTCAAAATTCGTTCTGAATCGACTAAATTTTTCGGGCAGCCTAAGCTTACAAAGCCAATTCTTGATCCTGTCGATAAGGAACTGGGTTTATCGGCTGCAATGGTTTTTACCGGCGTTTCTAAGGTCGTAGTTTGCTTGGGATTAAAAGTTTCAACAGTCATCAAATGCTCAAAATAAAGTAATATATCGCGGCGTGTGCCAATTGCTGGGATTATAACGGAATTGCGTTAGGAATGTCATGGGATTCAAGCAGGGCTAGCGGTTTGATTTTCTAAGGATGAAAGCGAAAATGGAATGCCTGTTGCTGTGCTTCAGCCTGTTATTTTATCCGAGTAAGGTTTATTTGCGAATAGGTGCATCTATTAAACCGCGGTTCTTATATAATCCACGGGAAAATACAACAATTTGTATATTGTGCTTATTTTCTATCTGTAAGGATTAGTCTGTTTTGCTGACGAATTCGCCTGTCAAAGCAAATTCACAATATCATCCCCTTCCATTATTGAGCGCCATTTACGCTACTGGCTACTACGAGTAATTATCATGAAAAAAACATTCCTTCTGTCTCATCCGAAAATCAAACTGCCAAGACTGGTTGAAGCAATTAAGTTTGAAGTGAAGAAATACCTCAGAAGAGAGAGAAACAAGACGCTACCCGCGGGCGCAGACTACTGGGATTTTGACTGCCGTTTTGGAGCGGATGAAGCACGTGCTGAAACCATTCACCTTGGCGCGATAAATCGACATATTGATGAGGCTGAAAAGAAAGAATTACCTTCGTTTTATCTAGAAATTTTGGCAAAGCCCGGTTTCAAAAAGCAAGCTGAATAGTACGAACAATGAGGGGGCAAGCCGTTTAGTTCAAATCACTAAGGTTATGCTCTCTCGCGATCATAAGTATCCCGCATGCGAGTTGGTTTTTTTATAGAATAAGCCTCTAAAACGCAAAGAGTCTCTCGCACGCCTTGAATATCCGCGTTTACTGCCCAAATACATTAGTAATCTCAAATTTCTTTAGCGCTTTACTCTGCGCTATTTGTATAACGATCTTATAAACTTTATTACTAAATCCCCACCTTTTATGAATTCAAGGAGAGTTACTTATCCCTCAAGATAAAGTCAGCCATATACTCAGCGAACCTGAGCACTGCATTAGGGTGCGCGGCGCCCGGGTCCACAATCTAAAAAACGTGAATGTGGATTTACCGCGCAATGCTTTAGTCGTGTTTACCGGTATTTCAGGCTCAGGCAAATCGTCTTTGGCTTTTGGTACTTTATTTGCTGAGTCTCAGCGACGTTATCTTGATTCGGTGTCGCCTTATGCGCGGCGCTTAATTGATCAGGTGGAAGAGCCTGATGTTGACGCTATTGAGGGGGTACCGCCTGCGGTCGCCTTGCAGCAGCAAAGAGGCACGCCTTCGGTGCGTTCATCCGTTGGCAGTGTTACCACCATTTCAAATGCACTACGCATGCTCTATTCCCGTGCGGGAGAGTACCCTGATGGTCAATCAATTCTCTATGCTGATTCGTTTTCACCCAATACCGCCCAAGGCGCTTGTCCAAAATGCCACGGTATTGGTCGTGTTTTTGATGTTACTGAAAAGCTATTGGTACCTGATGACAGTAAAACCATCAGAGAAAAGGCGATAGCCGCGTGGCCGCCTGCATGGCAAGGCGCAAATTTAAGCCGAATTCTAGTCTCTCTTGGTTACGACATCGATGTTCCGTGGCGTGACTTACCGAAGCAAGCGAGGGAGTGGATTTTATTCACTGATGAAACCCCCACAGTGCCAGTCTTTCCTGAATATAATGTAGCCCAAACCAAAGCGGCAATTAAAAACGGCGAAGCACCTAGCTATATGGGCACGTTTACCAGCGCCCAGCGTTTTGTTTTACAGTCTTTTGCCACTACGCAAAGTGCGCGCACTAAAAAACGCGTATCGCAATTTATGCAAATTTCACAGTGCCCAGAGTGTGAGGGAAAAAAGCTAAAACGTGAGTCGCTATCCGTGACCTTTACCGGCCTAGATATCGGCCAGTTATCGCAATTAACACTGACACAACTTGCGCAAAGATTACGTAAGACCGCGAGTACCAAAATAAGTGATGAATTACACGATCGCGAAAAAGCCATTGTGGCGCAGCGTTTAGCCAGCGATATTTTAGCCAGAGTTGAAGCATTAACGTATTTGGGCCTTGGGTATTTGTCGCTTGAACGCAGCACCACAACACTTTCGCCTGGCGAGTTACAGCGTTTGCGCTTGGCTACGCAAATTCGCTCGCAGTTGTTTGGTGTGGTTTACGTACTGGATGAACCATCGGCTGGGTTGCATCCTGCTGATAAAAAAGCCTTGTTAGGATCGCTAGATCAGCTAGTTACGGCGGGAAACTCTGTTTTCATGGTCGAGCATGATGTGAGTGTTATTCGCCATGCAGATTGGATAGTCGATGTAGGGCCAGACGCTGGCACCCACGGCGGTGAGATTATCTACAATGGCCCTGTTGAAGGACTAATAGGTAATCAGCGTTCACACACCGCAAAACATTTATTTGAGGGAGTCACCGCGAATGAGCGCACGCCTCGTCAAGCGAAATCATGGCTAAAACTCGTTGGTGTAAAGCGTAATAATGTACAAAATTTGGATGTGACGTTTCCGCTTGGGGTTATTACAACCGTAACGGGGGTTTCTGGGTCAGGTAAGTCGAGTTTGGTGAGCCAAGCGCTAGTTGAATTGGTCAACGACGGATTGGGGGTAAAGAAGACCCTCGATGTCCCAACTGATGAAGCTGAATTGCTTGAGCAAGAAGCCGAGACACCTACAGGTGGGCACATTGCTGATGGTTTGGCTAATGTGAAGCGCTTGATCACGGTGGATCAAAAACCCATTGGCAGAACGCCGCGCTCGAATCTAGCGACCTACACTGGTCTATTCGACTATGTTCGTAAGTTATTTGCTGGCACCGATGAGTCGAAAAAGCGACGTTACGATGCTGGTCGCTTTTCGTTTAACGTCACCAAAGGCCGCTGCGCCAATTGCGACGGAGTAGGGTTTGTCAGTGTAGAGTTACTCTTTCTGCCGAGCGTTTATTCGCCTTGCCCAGTATGCCAAGGCCAGCGCTACAACGACAAAACCTTAGAAATTACCTATCGGGGCAAAAACATTGCTGATGTACTGGAATTAACGGTAGAAACTGCTCACAGCTTTTTCGTTGATGAGTCACCTGTGCTGAGAGCATTAGATGCCTTAATACAAGTAGGCCTTGGCTACTTGCGACTTGGCCAACCAGCGACAGAACTTTCCGGCGGTGAAGCGCAGCGTATTAAATTAGCTACTGAACTACAGCGAGTGCAAAGAGGCGATACGCTGTATGTGTTAGATGAGCCTACAACCGGTTTGCACCCAAAAGACGTGGCCATGCTGATGTCGCAACTAAATGGGCTGGTGGACGCAGGGAATACGGTGATCATGGTTGAACACGACATGAAAGTCGCAAGCACCAGTGATTGGGTAATCGACATTGGTCCAGAAGCTGGTGACAAGGGCGGTAAAGTCGTCGCACAGGGCACACCAAAACAAGTCGCAACTAATAAACAAAGTCGTACGGCACCCTTCTTACTGGTGTAATTTGACGCTGCTCACAAATGAACTTAGACCCGTAGGGGGTAGCTGGGCACTATCGCTTTAGGGTTTTAAATTACTCTTTATAGGTGATGTGGTGCCCAGTGATTAATAGGCGTTACAAACTACTTAGAATAGTCACCTCAGCTAGGTAAAAATGTCATAAAAACAATAGGTAGGCGGATGACGACTTAGCTTTTGCCAACGGCTTACCTATTGCCAACAAAGTGTATGATTCTCACGAGCGATCGCAGCAAATTGAAGCCGCGTTTTTATTTATTAAAAACAGTGATTCAGCGAATGAGTATTTTTTGTTTGCGCGGTTGCTATTAGCTAGGCGTGTTTACCTTTACTGCAATGATCAACAGCAAAAATCGACACGCTATCGTCAATCACGTTTTTTTTGAAGAAATGAAGTGAAAATTTAAGGTTGCTACTGCGCTTTATACACTCGGATCCAATCTATCCAAAATATACTCTTGCTTGAGTCAGCAAGCTCTGCTGAACTAGGTTTCACATCGCGCCAAGGCTGGTACTCCATATCTAATATGATATGCATTGGGCTGTTTAACCCTTTGCCATTAGTATAATTTTTGAGGTCGATAATGTTCGGGCCTGATACGCTGCGTACTAGAACGCCGTCAATGTAATAGTCTACATTCCATGCATCTTTCCAATGAACACCATATCTACGAAATTTATTACGGTATGTTTCGCCATTATTATATATCCACGAACCACCATCTTTGGGTTGATAATCTTGAAACGGCTCTCTGATAAACACGTGGTGACTAACATGCATACGTTGGTCAAACCATTCTTGGCCAGGTCGGTCACTACCGTATGATTCCATGGCATCAATCTCTCGGGTGGAGTCAGCACTTAACATCCATACGGCGTTAGCCATCGTGTTGTTGGTTGGCTTAACCATAGCCTCAAGATAAAGTGGATAGGTAAATGTTGCCTTCGAAGATACGATACCGGAAAGCACTTTATTGGTACCGGTTTTTTCGGTTGCCTGTAAACCCAACGCACCACCAGTGGTGTAAGAGTGTTCAGAGCTGAATTCAGTGTCTCCCGGTCCAAGCCATGAATTTATGTATGAGTCGTTCCAGCGGCTAGTGAAAGCAGATGGCTTATTATTTGTTGGGGCAATGTAATTGAATTCATCCGATACACTTTGTAGCTCCCAAGTTTTACCAGCGCCTGCTTGAGCAGGAATACTAAATGAACTCCAATCAGCACCTTGAGCTGATGTTATAGCCATGATGCAAGCACAAGACAATAGTGTTATCGATTTCATATAAATCTCAGTTCAATTTTGTGAAAATACGCTAAGTCAACACAGCACTCTTGCTGATAACTTGCTGGAAAATTAATTTTATCTGCAAGGTTTTTAGCGGTAAAAAATTAATCCGGTTATTTCATGGCTTATGTTTTTTCGCCCAATTTTTTGTACGTAAAAACCACAAAAATTATATTTACACACTTACATTTAGTTAACAATAAACTTTTTACTATTCTTGATAATCTTTTTATTTTTTTTCTTACTGGGTTGGAAACGCCTAAATAGGTCGGTATTTTTATTTACCTGTGTTGGTAGGGGTGCTTGAATCTCATTAACCTTTGTCTGCCATAGCGCGTATTTTTTAATCCTCACCCACCAATACCGGCGTAATGAAACGTTTCCTTTTTATGTCACTATAAAGGTAAACCGTTATCATTCTTTGTTGTGAAAATATTTTTTGGTTAATTATTCTTACCTGCAAGTTATTTTTAATTCCAATAAAAACAACATGTAAGTGTTTGTTTTCTATTTTTTGACTATTTCGTTAAAGGAAACTGTTTGCATTTGAATGTTGTGATCTTGTTAATCGCATGCTAATTTATTTACAGGTTTTGGGGTGGGAGCCGCTCAAACCTAGGAGTTCACAGGGCTGCATGAGGGAGCCCCACAGCCCAACAACACTGAACTGGAATACGTAAAGACGGTGCACTAAAGCCAAGGTTGAACAAAGGTGCATCTTCTTAAAATAGATAGCCCAGAACGCACACAAGAACTGAAATACCGGAGAACGAAATGACAGCGAAAACGAAATACACCCTTTTAGCATCATCCATCGCCATGATAATCAGCACCGGTCAACTAAGGGCGCAAGAAAGTGCAGTTGACACCAGTGCTAATGAAGACATTGAGCAAATTTCGGTGGTGGGGATACGTTCGAGTATTGCGAGTTCAGTGGCGCGTAAGCAAGAGTCAGGTCAGGTTGCAGATGTTATTTCAGCTGAAGATATTGGTAAGTTTCCCGACTTGAACGTTGCTGAATCACTACAGCGTATTCCGGGGATCCAGATTTCACGCTCCCGGGGTGAAGCGTCTGGTGTGTCTATTCGTGGGCTTGATGAAGTGGCGACGTTACTAAATGGTCGGAATTATTTCGGTGGTGCATCGGGGGTTAGTATTAATCGCTTTGCCAGTTTCGAGGATATTCCAGCGGAATTGGTTGGCTCGGTGGTGGTGTATAAATCGGTTTCGGCAGATATTCTCGAAGGGGGCATTGGGGGCGTAGTGGACATCGAACGCACTGATGCGTTAAGTCTAAGCGGACCTACTCTCGCTGGTAGCGTCAAAGAGCATTACGGTGATTTATCTAAAGAATGGTCGCCTAGAGGTTCTCTAGTGGTGGGGAACGTCTGGGATTATGGTAACAGTGGCGGTGAAATAGGGGTTATCTTCGGTGTTTCCTATTTAGAACGAGAATATCGGGAAGACTTAGTACGCAATTCTAGCGCAACCCCTATTGTGGGAGACTTTCCTAGTGGCACGGCCCCAAGCGGAGCTAAAACCAGTGCGTCACTTAATTCATCTCCGGCTTGGGGCGATCGAGAGCGTACCGTTTATTCACTCGGTATCGATCTTTCACTCAACAGCGATACTAAGTTCTATTTTGATTCAGGCTACACCGATTACTCTACTGCACAGTTACGCGAAGAATTTGTGTGGAGCTTTAACGGTGCAAACACAGTGGACGCTGACTTCTCAAATATTGATGAAAATAATTTGTATCCTGCTTCTGTCACCTTAAGTGATATGGATTTTGATGTGCTCAGCATGATCGATGACAGATACACAACTACCTACGATTTGGCACTGGGTTTTGAAACAGTAGCCGGACCATGGCGCTTTGAAGGGGAAGTAAGCTACGTTGATACCGACAATGAAACAAATTTTCACAACACCCGTATTCGCGATACTTGGGCTGCTCTGCCGGTTACGATTTCTAACAGTGGCTTTGTTAGCCAACCGCCTTCGGTTGACTTTGGCGATTTTGATGTAACAGATGAAGGTAATTTCGACATAGTGCAATGGCGCCATGAAAGTCGACAACTTAAGGCTGATGAATCCGCTGCTAAGTTAGACATAGATTACATGTTTGACGAAGGTGTCGTGCGCTCTATTGAGGCTGGGGTTCGTTTCGCGAGTTTAGGCACCAGCAAAAACATACAAAACAACCATATCTTTGATGCTTCAGGTGCAACCTATGGAAGTGACGACCCGCTTAATTTGGTCGAAGCCAGCACATGGAATGACTTTATGGACGAATATGATGGTGGCAATTTTCCGAATGATTATGTGGCCGTAAACCCGGCTTATTTGTTGTCTCGTAATGATGAAATCCGCGAGTATTACGGTTTTACTGGTCAGTCTGAAACGGAAAACCCGCGAGACTCTTTCGACTATGAAGAGGAGGTCACGGCTGTGTATTTGAAGGCCAACTTTGAAACAGAAGTAGGGGGCTATTTTGTCAGTGGTGACTTAGGTGGCCGTTATGTACAAACCGACACCACAGCAGATTATTTCTTCGACACAGGAAATATCGATCAAAACGGCGCACCGATTTATGAGGGCACCAAAAGCGATAAAGATTATAGTGAATTTTTACCCTCATTTAATCTGAAAGTTGAATTAACTGACGAGATGCTTGTACGACTAGCGGGCTCGAAAACCTTTTCGCGACCTCATTTTGGCGATTTAGCTCCCTCGTTAAATCTTAATTTTGAACAAGGGCGAGGTACCGGCGGAAACCCAGATTTAGACCCATTTACCGCAACCAATTTAGATTTAAGCCTTGAATATTATTTCGCTAGTGGTGGCATGGCGTCGTCTGCCATTTTCTACAAAGACATTGATGGCTTTTTGCAAACATCTGAAAACCAAGAAACCATCGGCGGCAATGACTTCATTATTTTGCGCAAGAGTAACGGTGGGTCAGGCACCGTTCGAGGTTTGGAACTGGCCTATCAGCAATTCTTTGACTTTTTGCCCGTTCCTTTTGATGGCTTAGGGATTCAAGCAAACTACACCTACGTGGATTCAGACGTGCCATCGCCGAATCCTTTGTTGCCTAATATTTCTTTAGAGGGTTTGTCTGACAACAGTTATAACTTGGTTGCCATTTATGAAGATGACTTGTTTTCAGGGCGCTTGTCTTACAACTACCGCTCAGACTTTTTAGTCACCACCGAAGTGGCTCAAGAAGGATTTGGCCAACTTGATTTATCACTGTCGTACAACGTATCGGAAAGTTTTCGCTTAACGCTTGATGCATTAAACCTGCTTAGACGTGACCATTTCGAATATCGCGCAGGTGATAAGTATGACCCATATCACTGGATCGCCACTGAAAAACAAGTGTTGGTCGGTGTGTCATATACCTTTTAATTCACTTGCCTGATTGGCACACCTTAGATGAAATCGATGATGTCAATGGTGTGCCACTCAGCAAATTGCTAAGTGAATTGTAGGGTAGGTTTGTTCCCGTAAGAAAAAGAACAGGGCGCTGAGCGTTTTAGTAAAGCGTACGTCAATACATAGCGGTATTTGCGCTCTGTTCTTTTATTCTGCCTTTATTTCGCTCTCAGGTGAATTAGAGAGTGGTTAATAAAATCAACAACGCTCGCAAGTAGGACCTTTCATGGTGAAATTCAGTAAATCATTCGCACTGGGCATGGTGACGCTAGCACTTTTTTCCTTTTGCGTTGGGGCTAACAGCTTAGAGGACAATCGCCATACCGACAACAGACCAAACATTGTGATGATTGTGGCGGATGACCACGGGCTTGATGCCATAGGAGCTTATGGAAATAAGGTGATTAAAACACCCAATATTGATGCCTTAGCAAGAGACGGCGCGCGTTTTGAAAATGCGTTTGCCACGGTATCTAGCTGTAGCCCAAGCCGCTCTGTCATTTTAACCGGCCAGCATAATCACACCAATGGTATGTATGGTTTGCAGCATAAACAGCATCATTTTAGTAGCTTTGATGATGTGCAGTCGCTGCCGGTTATTCTCAGTGAGAACGGTTATAGAACAGCCAGAATTGGCAAGTATCACTTAGGCCCGAACAGGGTATTTAGCTTTGATCAGGTGTTATCAAAAGGCGCAGCCAATGATATGACCTCCATTGCCCGCAGCCCAGTTGAAATGGCTGAAAAAAGCAAAGAATTTATCGAGCAGGACCGCGAACCATTCTTTTTATATTTTGCCAGTGATGATCCTCATCGTGGCTATCCATTTGAGACATATCCTGAACCCAACCGCTTTGGCAACCGCGACCAGGGCTACCCCGGGATCAATGAAGTAGTTTACCCCAGCGATACTGTACTGGTACCGCCATACTTGCCGGATACTCCCGCGGCTCGTAAAGAAATAGCGCAGTATTACCAATCTATCTCTCGCCTTGACCAAGGCGTCGGCAAGTTGATAGAAATTCTCAAAGCGCAGGGCAAGTATGACAACACACTGATTTTATATTTGTCAGATAATGGCATTGCCTTTCCTGGCGCGAAAACCAATTTGTATGATGCGGGTATTCACTTACCTTTGATTGTAAAAGCGCCAGCAAAACAAAAAAACACTGCCACATGCAAGAAAACGATTCAGCAGTGCACAGTTCACACTCAAATGGTGTCTTGGGTCGATTTAACGCCAACGATCCTTGACTACGCAGACGTAAGTTCAGTGCCTAACACAATGCAAGGAAAGTCGTTTAAAGCCGTTCTTGAAAACGAACATCCTGCTGGCTGGGATCGAGTTTTTGCGTCACACACTATGCATGAGGTCATGATGTATTACCCCATGCGTATGGTGCGCACTGAACAGTACAAACTGATTTGGAATATCGCCCACGAACTAAGTTACCCCTTTGCTGCCGACTTGCAGCAGTCCTTAATCTGGCAAGATGTGCGTCGCCGCGGAATCACTCAATATGCGGGTCGTCAGATTAAGGACTTTTTACATCGCCCAGAGTTTGAGCTGTTTGATATACAGCACGACCCTGAGGAGCAAAACAACCTTGCATATTTGGCTGAATTTAGTGATGTAAGAGCCAAACTAATTCAGCAACTTAAAGTGTTTCAGCAAAGCACACAAGATCCTTGGTTTAGTAAGTGGCAGTACCAGTAAATTAATTGGTTAGGTTTTCGATTGAGCCATTGGGCTTATGATTTTTCAGGAGTAATACACAATGCGTTTTATCAGTAGTTCTATTTCACGCTATTCAGCTATTTTAATCGGGGCTTCCTCGTTATTTGTTGGCTTTTCAACGAGTGCAGCACAGCAGCCAGCCTCATTACAAAAGCCCAATGTGGTTATTTTTTACGTTGACGACCTCGGTTATGGTGATATTTCACCAAACGGGGCAATCGGAGTGAGTACCCCCAATTTAGATGCGCTTGCCAGTAAGGGCGTTAACTTCTCTGATGCACATAGCACTGCATCTACCTGCACACCATCACGCTATTCGTTATTAACAGGGGAGCATGGTTTTCGGCAAAACGCAGCGATTTTACCGGGCGATGCCCCCGCGCTTATCCGCCCAGGTAAGGCGACTTTACCAAGCATGTTACAAAAAGCGGGGTACACAACAGGGGTCATCGGTAAATGGCATTTAGGCCTAGGAGATGGTTCAGTTGATTGGAACCAAGATGTTAAACCTGGGCCACTGGAAATCGGCTTCGACTACAGCTTTTTGCTGCCAGCGACGGGCGATAGAGTACCCACTGTATATTTAGAAGGGCACAAGGTGGTTAACCTTGAACGCGATGACCCTATAGAAGTCAGTTACGATCATCACGTGGGTGAGCGCCCCACAGGCGTTGACAACCCAGAGTTGCTGCGCATGAAAGCGGATTTACAACACAGCCAAACAATAGTCAATGGAATAAGCCGGATTGGCAGCATGAGTGGCGGTGAAGCCGCCCTGTGGGTTGACGAAGAGTTTCCTGACGTGTTTTCTGAAAAAGCAGTGGATTTTATTGTTCGCAGCAAGCACGACCCGTTCTTTTTATTCTTCTCATTTCAAGATATTCACGTTCCTCGTATACCGAATGAGCGCTTCAAAGGTAAAAGCACCATGGGACCAAGAGGCGACGCCATCGTGCAAATGGATTGGGTGGTAGGCAGAGTCATGCAAGAACTGAAAACTCAAGGTGTAGCCGACAATACCTTGGTGATATTTACCAGTGATAACGGGCCAGTGCTTGATGATGGCTACGACGATATGGCCGCTGAAATGCTGGGTGAACATTTGCCGGCAGGGCCATTTCGCGGGGGGAAATACAGTGTGTTTGAAGGGGGTACCCGTGTCCCCATGATTGTATATTGGCCAGGTAAAAGCACCCACACGCGCAGCAACGCGCTTATCTCGCAAGTTGATATTTATGCCTCACTGGCCGGTTTAGTCAAACAGCCGTTGGCGAAAAACGAAGCCATTGATAGCCTTGATGTAATGGATGCATTTTTAGGCCAATCGAACAATGCACGCACCTACTTACTAGAGGAAGCTGTGGGGACGTTAGGCCTGCGTAAGCACAACTGGAAATACATCAGAGCGATCAGCAAAGAGAAAGGGCTGCCCAATTGGTTAGGCAATAAAGACATAGAAATGGGGTTTGAATTAACGCCACAACTATTTGATTTAACCGATGACATTAGCGAGCAAACCAATCATGCTAAAGAATACCCAGCGTTAGTTAACGCCATGGAGGAAAAAATCCAACAACTTATCGAAAAAGGCTTCAGATATAGCCAATAAGCAAATAACAAATAACAAGTATGGGATAGGTCGTTGAATGCCCCCATTGATAGGTTGCTTCAAGTTCAATGTCATCCTTTGTTGCAGCCGATACATAAGCTCTCCCATAGCCTTCTTACTATTCGTTACGTTTTCAGGTACGTCAAAAAGTATCGGTCGGCGGTTCTTTTTACGTGCTTTTAAAAGCGCATCATAATCTTGATAAAGGGCTAACCACAGAGTTACCGTCACGCTGTAAAATGTGGGTGTATATTTGCGTAGTGCGCAAATCACTGTGACCTAGCTGGTCTTGCACAGTGCGAATATCAGCGCCGGATTGTAAAAGATGGGTCGCACAAATTTGTCTGGAACTAAATTTGAACATCCGAAGGATGGCCCGAAGGGAAAAATGCAAGGACGCATTTTTTAAAAAGTGGCGTAACGTATGGGGGGTAACTGTTTTATCAATTTGCGCTTTACGCGCCGCGTCTCGCACAGCTCTTTGCACACAAGATCCATCAATGTGATGACGACGCATCAATTTACTTTCAGGATCTTTCGATAATCGTGCAGATGGGAAAAGATACTGCCAACCGATAGTTTTGTTCGCTGATTGATTTTTTATTCTGTAACGATGAGGCAGCCAGACTCCAGCGAACTCTGGATTTTGTATGTCAGCTTCTAGATAATGTTTTACCAATGATATTTGCTGCCTAAGAGTAGGAATTAAATTATCAGCTAACGTGACAACTCGATGTTTTCCACCTTTACCGCCTTTATCAAATAAGGACTTTAATTGATTTAAAATCAAAATCGATGTCTTGTACCCTTAGCCGCACACATTCCATTAAACGTAAACCGCTGCCATATAAAATCGAAGTTGCAAGCTTTTGATGTGCATTAATCACCGCAAAAAAACGACGTGTTTCATCAATGGTTAATACCACAGGTAGTTTCTGCTGCCTGTTACTTTTAACAAAATTTAATTTTAGGGTGAGTGGTCTATCAATAATATCTCGAGATAAAAACACCAATGCGTTTAATGCTGAAGACTGGGTGTTAGCTGCGCAATCCTGCTTAAGCACTAAATGGGATAAAAATGCTTCTACCTCGTTATCGTGTAAATAGGTCGGATGTTTCTTATTGTGGAAAAGAATAAAACGACGGATCCACTTTATATAGGATTCTATTGTGCGTTTGGCATAACGCTTTTTATACATTTCTTCGGCGACCATAGTCAAAAAAGGCGAGGGTGAATTTGGCATAAATAGCACTGCAACTTATGTGTATGTTTATACAGTTATAGTTGCTATCCCCTATAACAGCAAGTTTTTGGCAAAGTGTCGCATATCAACAAACGTGTTTTAAGAAACCAGAAAGATAACTAACCTATACAAAGACATAGGAAGCATGTTAAAAATGATGAATGTATATATGCGACAAAATGCCGTGTTTAATACGCGGATGCAATCACCTCATTTTGCAAGATATTAAAATTGTTAGAGCTCTTAAGGAGTATTCCAATAAATGATTGAGTATTTTTTATATTTTCTTACTGCATTTATTGTTTATTTAAACATCCTTGCTTCTGTTTGTTTGGTTAAATCTAATGATTTGAGTGTTTTTCAAAAAGTCAGTCAATTTGTGTTTGTGTGGCTAATACCAATAATCGGTCCAAAGTTAGTTCTAAATATGTTGTCGGAAGCTGAGCCAGAGTCAACAGAATGGGTTCCGCGTATGGCACATGGATGGCTAATTATAGGCAATGTATATCATGACTCATTACATGGTCGCGAAGACTCATCTCCTACTGATATATCATCAGGTAGTGATGGAGGCAGCAGTGATTAAAACTATGAGCTCTAACAAAAACACCATGGTGGGAATTTTACTCGCTGGGCTTCGCCCAAAAGCGCTCCTAAAATCCCCATATGTTAAGCGTTATGTGCCAAGGAGTGCGCTTCTAGAATGAGTATCAATCCAAAACTTATTAAGTTTCGCAAAAAAATTAGAGTAAACCAAAAGCATGTAATAGACTCCATTGTTAAAGAACATTCGATTAATATTTGTATTTTTTGTGGTGCGACAGACAACCTAACTCGTGAGCATGTAATACCACAATGGGTATACAACCGTTGTGTCAAAAGGACATTTGTTACAACCACAAATTCAATTTCTCAAACTTATAACAAAACAACTGTGCCGGCCTGTAAAGACTGCAACTCAAATATACTTGGTTCTCTAGAAAGAGAGCTAAAACATGAGTTTAACTCAGTTAACGTTCAAGAAAATAGCTTTTCTCATGAAACGATTGAACTCATAATTCTCTGGCTTGAAACATTAGAGTATAAATTTCACGTTTTGGATTTACGTAGAAAGTTAAATCGTGTCAAAGGTTCTGATTTTATTCCGTATATAGCACCAATGCCTATTTCAATGTTTCAAGGCCCTATTGATACTAGCCCATCTAAAGTCTTTTCAAATTTAAGGAATGCTTTAAAAGTGCTTAGCGTTAAATCTAAATTACCTAGGCTAAACTCTCTATGTATTCTTTCTACAAAAAACAATGATTTTCACTTCTTTCACTCGACAAATAATTATATATTTATTGAGCTAGCTGAATTTGGAATAGCATTTTTCTATTTCTACAAGCAAACATTTAGTGAACACAATGATGCAGTAGTAGCCGCTCAAGATATTGTGAAAAAAGAATACTCAGGAAATGGCACATAACAAGCACTTAAATTTCTGAGTTAGGCCGCGTCGTTTGATATTGTTACAGTTCAAACTTTATAGATGTTAGGGGTTCGTTACACTAAAGGCTGACAACAAGCAGCGGTCAGTGGTTATGAATTTTCAGTTATTTATTTTCTGTGTTAAGCGGTTTTTCTTAGTCTTTGTTTGCGTTCTAGTTGTAATACTTTGCTCGGCTTATATCGATGGACAAAACATATCTCAAGATTATTTAAGCTTGTTGCTCTGGCCCTTTTTAAGCGCCGCTATTGCAACAAGTTTAAGTGCGTATTGGGGCTACAAAAAGCAGTGCCAAATGGTTTACAAGAAACAAAATAAATAAGCATCCATTCACCGGCGCTAGCCGTCGCGACCTCTAATTCTGGTGTTAGGCCCGCGCAAATTAAACGTTGTCGGTTTGCATATTCAATATACATTCATAAAAGCTAACGCATTGTTGTGCATGATTTTTTGTCGACTAATTTGGTTATTCGTTTTTGACACAAGGTTACTGACATAAACTGTCAGTAGCGATTGATTATTATGACGCTCACGATTAATCAATTGAGAGTTTTCAACAATGAAAATGGACTATTGCGTTCTTGGTACAAATAACATGGACTTGTCTTTTCAATTCTATAATTCACTTTTCGAAGGCTGCGAGCTAAATCACGTTCTATCCACAGAAAGAATGAGTTTTTGGCAGTGTGACGAGTTTGCATTTGCCATCGCTAAACCCTTTGATGGTGCGCCTGCAAGTAATGGTAACGGCACTATGATTGGGTTTAATGTTGGCTCTAGCGACGAGGTGGAAAGGATGCATAGCAAGGCGATTGAGCTAGGGGGTATATGTGAGGGTGCACCTGGACACCGAGGGCCTAAATTTTCGGCGTATGTTAGAGATTTGGATAAAAATAAAATCGTTTTTAGCGCTTAAAAAGCTTCTTGTGGATGAGTAAGGTACTTTAATGTATTCATCATTTGCTCTGTACCTCAGCGTGGCAGAAGTGTTTTTCAAACTCAGTGGTCAGGGGTAGCCACTGAGCTGAATCTAAACCAAGTGATTCTAAATTGAGGTTTTGAGTTTTGTCGATATGACGGCTTTATCGTCTCTAATGCCGCGACCTGTTGTACCTACCAGCTCACAATAGTCTTTGAGTGACTAGAGGATACCTTTGGTCATATTCTCGCGAGGGTTTCCGACAAAGAATATTAAAACGCGGGATGCACTGTTTGGCTTGGTTATCGGTGAGGTTGTCAGTTTATGTTTGGGGAATAACACAAACCGGTTACCTATTTTGATTATCGAATTTGGCGTTCAATTCCTTACACTGGTGCGATGAATGAATCACAATAAAAATTGAGATTAAAATGGCGCACAATAAAACCCTTTTACACTTTTCACTAGCTGCGTGTTTCGCTTTATCAGGTTGTGGCAGTGACCAAACAGCTGAATCCTCACACTCTAGCAAAGAAGCTAAAGGTGTGATGACGGATGCGGTTAATAACAGTACTTTTGACGTAAAAGCCAGCCCTGTAGACGAGACTGAAGATGAGTGGGTGTCGCTCTTTAACGGTAAGGATCTGCAAGGTTGGCGAACTTTTGTGAGTTACCAGCCCAAAGACAGCAAGTATCAAGATCCTGACGACCTGTCTGTTCGCGGCGTAAACAACGACCCTAAAAATGTGTTTAGCGTGCAAGATGGGCTGCTGCGTATTTCAGGAGAAGAGTGGGGCGGTATTAGTACAAAGAAAGAGTATGCTAATTTTCACCTTAAATTTGATGTTAAGTGGGGTGATAAAAAGTGGCCTCCTAGAGAAACCTTACCGCGGGACAGCGGTGTATTGTATTTTGCCGTGGGGGAGCCAGGCGCATCGATGAATCACTGGATGCGTAGCCACGAAATGCAAATTCAGGTAGGCGATAGCGGTGATTATCATAGCCTTGACGGTGTGCTGATTGATACTCACTGTGGTAGTGCCAATCAGGGCGACTGGCATTTCTATCGCTACGATCCCGATATGCCAATGTGTAAAGACATCGCTAATCGGGTGTTAAAACTAGGCGAGTTTGAGAATCCGATAGGGCAGTGGGATTCTATGGAAGTTATTGCAGATGACACGATGGTTATTCATAAAATTAATGGCCACGAAGTGTTTCGCGGCTATCACTCTAGGCAAGTGATTGACGGGCAACAGGTACCACTTACAAAGGGAAGAATTGAGTTTCAATCAGAAGGGGCTGAAGTCTTTTATCGTAATATTCGTATTAAAGTATAGTCGGCTGCGCTTTAATTCGTAAATTTAGCACACCAATAAACACAGCGGCGACGATAGCTAAGTAGCATTATTTATCGTCGCTGCGCTTGTAGCGAACTAAAGGTTAGCGATTCTATTCTTCACACATCACACATCACACATCACACATCACACATCACAGCTTACAGCTTATTCACGTTTATGCTCTAAGCTTCGGTTAGGCTGTGTCAACGTTCAGCTGAAAAGCGCGCAGCGAGCCCTAGGTCCGTAGCTCAAAGCCATCAATGTCAAAAGCTAGGCTATTTTGCGCTGACATCACCTTCAAGCCAGTCGTCTGTTCTAAAGGGGACTGCAGGTAAATTTTCACTATTGGTCAGATTGGCGATAGGGTTATTTGCCCATGCATAGCGCACGGCTTTAGGGGCTTTTATGTCGGGGTGCGACAGTAAAATTTTACTTCCTTGTATTTGTGCGTTTGCTTTACGGAACACCTTGTCAGCCCCGGCAATAATAAACCCTTCTACAGGTGCACTGTCAGTGGTTTTCAGACCTTGCGCGTTGGCAAACGTAATGGTTGCTTGCCATTGGGCTTGACCTTTACCTAGCTGAAGATCCACAAAGTCAGGGCCACTTTCTACTAGGTGGCGCCCGTATACCCTTGATGCCGCTTGGCGCCATAAGCGCTCACCCACTTGGCGCTTTTGTTTTGGATGCAAATCATCTGCACTGCCCACATCTATCGATACTGCCATTGCGGTATGGGGGACCGACAAGGTTTGTCGCTGTGCATCCCTAAGGTATGCCCATTTGCTTTTGGGCTGTAATTCGCTTGCAGGTAAATAGGCTGATATTTGTACAAACAAAAAAGGCATAGCAGGAGATTGCGCCCGCGATCGCCAGTTTTTAATCAGGTGGCTAAAAAGGGCGTGGTAATATTGGTGTTTGTTAACGTTGCTTTCTCCTTGATACCAAATTACGCCTTGGGCGGTATAAGGGAGTAGTGGATAAATCATGGCGTTGTAAATAAAACTAGGGGTAAAACTGTAATTCATCACTTTAGGCATAGGGGGTTCAATCTTGTTATTGAATCGCCAAGCTGAAGATAGATCAGTTTTTATGCCATCAACCTCCAAATACACTTGCGCTTGCTTACCTGCAATGACTTGATTGTCCCAATCACTGTTTACCCTAAGGGTAATAAGATTTTCACCTTGCTGAAGTAAGGCTTTTGGTATGAGGTGCGTTGATCCTGTGGCCTGCCAATCTTCTGTGGCTAGATGTTGGCCATTAATAAAGATAAACGCGTTCTGTTTAATACCACCAAAACTCAAGGTGACGGGGTTATCTGGAATATCTGTTAAGGTGAATTCACGGCGCAGCCACACGAAATGGTGCAAAGGGTTTTTATTGGGTAAATCGATACTTTGCCACTGGCTATCGTCATATGCCTTATTAAGCGCGGGTTGCTTAAGTGCAGTTTCAAGATCGTTAATACGCTGCCATTTTTGCGCTTCTTTCTCTTTGTTTAAAGCGAGTATATCTGGCCAATTATGTTGCGCTTTTACCTCGGCACTTTGCTTTTCATAGCCAGGTAAGGTACTCACTACCTCTAAATCAAGCCAAGCTTCAGCTGGCGTGCCGCCCCAGTTACTTTCGATAATCCCAACCGCGACTTTTTCTTGTTCTTGTAATTTTCTAGCAAAAAACCAAGCAACGGCGGAAAAGTAACCTGCATTTTTAGAGCTGGCGACTTGCCAATGGCTTTTGGGTAAATGAGTCTGTTTGGTGGCCGCCAGCGCATAAGGCACATCAAAAAAACGAATGAGTGGTCGATTAGCAGTAGCGAGCTCGTCGTCTTTGCCAATCACGTCCCCTTTTAATTTCCACTCCATGTTGGACTGGCCGCTGGCTATCCATACTTCACCAAAATACACGTCCTGAATTGTTTTAGTTTCATCAGCAACAATGGTGATATTAAATGGCCCAGCTTTGTTATGGGCAGGCAGTATTATCTCCCAGTCTCCGTTTAGGGCTGCCTGGGTGGAGTAGCGTTTTCCTAGCACATTTACGCTAACTGTTTGGCTAGCCGGTGCTTCACCCCAAAGACGTACAGGTTTATCTCGCTGTAAAACCATATGATCTGAAAAGAGCGACGATAACGTCAGTGCTTGTACTTCGGTGCTACTGCTCATAAAAAGAAGGAGTCCTATAAAAATAACGTGCTGCATTACTGCTCCAAATCCGTACTAACATTGCCTAATGATTAAAATTTACACTGTTATCGAACGCAGCAATAGTCCCTTTGCTTTATGTTATATGGTTTTGTGTACAGTAACTTTATTAATGATGTGGTTGAATCAACTGCTTGGATCGCATGTTCACTAATTCAGCGCGCTGAAGGCAAATGCTTGTAGTGACTCACCATGGTTACGCAAGAGGGTAAGTTTGCTAATGCTTGCTTCGATTGGATATAAGGTAGCCGCAATATTTAGATGTGCTAAAGGCATGGAATTCCCGATAAACGTTTACTGAGTTTAAAATTGTAATTTTACCTTAGATGGGATTGATCCCCGCGCCAATCACAATCGCCCATTCATTGACTTGCCAGTGTTTGACGAGCCCGTGGCGCACATAGGGATCATTTTTAGCAAAGTCTTCAGCAACCCGTGCTGACTCTCCTTTAAACACCAAAGCAGCGCCCAGTGTAGGCGTGGTTAAAGCACCGCCTAAGCACAGCTCACCGCGGCTGCAAGCAGCTTGGGCTAACTTCAAATGTTCCTCTCTAAAGGCTTCACGTTTAGCTAAATAGTCTGGTTCGACATCATACGTCAGCAGGTAATACATCTCATTCTCCATTCTTTTTTTTATACCAATCCGCATTAATAAGTGACCGTCTCAGAATGCGTCCAGCGGTTTTTGATTAAGGCGTCGCTATGTAGTAATGGTTGTTCCCTTTCAAATAGTGAGAACGCAGAGCAAAAGCCGCTGGGGCATTCCTTGCAGGCGAGTTTTAAAAGGGCTTACACTGCGTTGCATGACTTCGAAAGAGAACAACTATTCATTCAGTCATGCGCCTTGTTTAAGCCCTTTTAAACTCTCGCTGAGTCATCACTTATTAACGTGGAATGGTATTAATTCGCAGTGTGCACTTAAAACTAGATAGCATCTACAGGAGAAATAGTAGCAAGGAAATACAGCAGAGTCTGAAGGTATGCGCGCAGAACAACGCTGGTTGCTGTTCGTTGAAAACAGAGCTTCTAACACCCAAAAAAAAGACCAGCGAGGCTGGTCTTGGTTGTTATTAAATAATAGCAGGAGAGTGCTGCAAGGCACTACTTAGGAAGTTTAAATGTCCAAACACTGCCGCCCTGGTTAAAGTGTTTCACTCGTTGGGCAACATCACCGCCCCAAAGAGGAACCGCGCCGCCCCAGCCTGATAAAACGGAAATATATTGTTCGCCGTTCATTTCCCAAGTAACAGGCGAGCCGACAATGCCAGAACCAGTGTTAAACTTGTATTTTATTTGCCCTGTTTTCGCATCAAATGCTAGTAAATATCCCTCAGGATTACCCATAAACACTAAGTTGCCTGCTGTGGCTAATACGCCTCCCCATAAAGGAGCGTAGTTCTGGTATCGCCACACTTCTTTGCCTGTTTTAGGGTCGATTGCTTTTAATACACCTATGTATCCCTCGTTGATGGGTTTAATGGTAAAACCTGCGCCAAGGTAGGCCGCGCCTTTTTTATAGGCAGTCGGTTCGTTCCAAATATCCATTTCCCACTCATTCGAGGGCACATAGAACAGTTCAGTGTCTTTGCTGTACGCCATAGGCATCCAGTTTTTTGCACCCAAGAAAGCAGGTGCTGAAACCACGGATGTGCCTTGCGTACCGTCTTTTGATTCCGACGGATCGCCTGGGCGGTTGCTATCCACAAAGATAGGGCGCCCATTTTTGTCTAATCCAGAGGCCCACGTAATTTTATCAGCAAACGGGAAGCCTCGAATGTAATCACCGTTTTCACGATTCAATACATAGAAGAAGCCGTTTCTATCCGCAGAGCCTGCCGCTTTGATGGTTTTGCCATTTTCTTGGTAATCAAAAGAAATCAGTTCATTTACGCCATCAAAATCCCATCCATCGTGTGGGGTTGATTGAAAGTGCCAAACTATTTTACCTGTATCGGGGTCGATGGCTAAGCGAGATGAGGAAAACAAATTGTCACCTGGGCGAAGGTGAGAGTTCCAGGGGGCTGGATTACCGGTACCGAAGAAGAGTAAATCTACATCGGGATCATACGTACCTCCTAACCAAGGTGCAGCGCCTCCTGACTTCCATAGATCGCCAGGCCAAGTTTGCCCGGGCTTCCCACCTGATATTCCGTTCTCGGTTTTTTTACCGTCTTTCCAAATGTAACCCATATGGCCTTCAACCGTGGGGCGTTCCCACACTAATTGACCATTCACGGCATCATAGGCACGAACATTTCCGACAACACCAAATTCTCCCCCAGCGACGCCGGTGATGATCTTGCCTTTGACTATGATTGGAGCGGCAGTAATAGAATATCCCGCTTTATAATCTTCTACTTTTTTCTTCCAAACGACCTTTCCGGTGTCTTTGTTCAATGCCACTAATTTGGCATCTAGGGTGCCGAAAATAACTAATTCACCATACAGGGCGACGCCACGGTTGATAACATCGCAACAGGGCATTATGCCATCCGGTAGGCGCGCATCGTATTGCCAAAGTTCGTCACCTGTGTTGGCGTCTATTGCGTAAACCCGTGAATATGAGCCTGTTACATACATCACGCCATCTTTAATAAGCGGTTGTGACTCTTGCCCGCGCTGCTTCTCGCCGCCAAGTGAAAATGCCCAAACAGGTCTAATTTCTTGCACGGTATCGGTGTTAATTTTTGCGAGTGGGCTGTACCTTTGTCCTCTTAGGCCCATGCCATAAGACACAACATCGCCTGTGGTTGCTTGGTCATTTAAGATGTCTTTATCTGTGACGTTTGCAGATACCGCAGGGGATAGTGCAAGTGAAATGAGCACTGATAATGACAATACTGTTTTTATACCTTTATTGTTCATTGTTATTTCCTCATGAAATTTTAGTTTCGTAGCGTGTTTGAATTTAGCGGTCTAATGAAGGTTGTTGCTGTATCTCTCATGTCGTTAATGAAGAACCTTTATTAGGTAATATGCATAGTATTGTGTGCACCTCTTTGGCTCTATGACTCAGGCGTAGGATATTTATTCATCACTTAGTAGGAGGTCTAAGGTGCACATTTATGGCGCGTAAAAGTCTGGGATTTCATATACCGTCCGATAGCGATTAAAAATTTCATCTATGGTGCCATCCTTGGTCATTTGCTCAACAATATCGCCAATGACATAACCCAATTGGCGATATTCAGCTTTGACGGCCATGCCGATGTCCCACTTTTGTTTGCCGATATTTGGGAAACCATTTTGCGCCAACAAGTAGCGTTGAGTGTCTAAATGACTCTGGTAGTAGCTGATTTGGCTGCGCATACCCATGACCGCATCAACCTTTTTGGCTTGCATTGCCTGAATTGCTAAAGGAATGGTGGCAAACTGTTTGCTCCTATCTCGCATGCGACCACGAAAGGCAGACATTAAATAGAATTGAGGAATTGAGTCATTTTCAACACCAATGTCGTGATATTGAAAAACGGCAATTGTCGGCACTGATTCAATGTTCGCTTGGTCAAATATAATCTGCCAAGATTCAACATGATACGGGGCGAACATATGCACTTGGCCATTGACCAACTCCCCTATGTCATCGCGTTTTAAGCGGTATTTTTTATCGTAAGGCACTCGTAGCATTAGATCGGCAACGGTGCGATCTAGAAAATGTCCCTTCCAAATATTATTGCGTAAATCGTCTTCTACTGATTCGTCAGCTGTAGCCCATTTCAATTTGAGTGTTACGCCTAACTGCTTTGCAATCTGAGCGGCAATTTCTACATCTATACCTAAATCTTTGCCATTTTCTTGAAATGAAAAAGGCACGAAATCGCGGTACACAGCTACGGTAATGAAATCGGTCTGTATGATGTCATCATAAGTACGGGCTGAACTTGAAACACTGAAAAGCAGTGCACAAGCCGCCCATAAACTGAAATGGAAAGCGTTATTGAGCGTCACTGACCGACTCAAGCCAGCTACGAATGGCCCACAATGCTTCTTGGTTCAAGTGCTCAGTCATTTTAGGCATGTAAACAGCGCCATTGCGTACTGCGCCGTTTTGCACGCGGTATACGTACCATTCATCGCCATCATAATCAGGGGCAAGCATACGCAAATCAGGTGCGATACCACCAGATACGCCACCTAAACCATGGCACCGGGCGCAATTTTGATTGTAGGCAGATGAGCCGACACGCAAAATTTCTTCTTTGTCATCACCTTGTGCATCACGATAAGGGTTTGTGTCGCTCCATTCTTCGCCCAACTCAGGTAACGTTGAAGTGTCAACTCCTTGGGGGGTAACAGAGCCATGTGCAGCTAAACCGAAAGAACAGGTGGTTATGGCTGCTATAAAAACATTGCGGCTTAATGTACGTCTAATCATCACCGTTTATCCTCTTTCTATGAAATTTGTATGTGATTTAATCAACGGGGATTAGCTTACCCATCTGTGGGTCATTCACCCATTGCACTTTAGCTAGAGTAAATCTCATCCTTTAGGATGATTTTTGCTGCTATATTCACGGTGAATTCAATATATTACTTTTAATTCAATGAGTTAGTGTGGGTTGGCTATAATTTCCAATAATGCTGTTCTTCTATATGCTGAGCTATCAAAATGTTTCATCGTGAATACGGGAGTCGTTAATGCACAGTCGAATAAACTGCTTGATAAGGCGAGGTATCGTAAATTTAGCGAAGGTGAAATTTGTGTGCGTAAAGCAGGTGTTTGCACGTATACCAAGCATTTTTTGCATAAGTAGTATGCTTTGCATGCTATTTTTTGCAGGGCAAACAATGGCGAACAATAACCCGCTTATTTTTAATGTGGATTATCTAAAGTTGTTAAAAGAGCCAGTGGTGACGTTTAATAATATCAATTCATTACCTGAAGACAGTGGAGTATCTGGCGCTAAGTTGGCTATAAGCGATTCAAACTCTACAGGTAAATTCATTAATCAAAAATTTTCATTGAATCAATTTGAATTTAACGACCCTAGTGACTTACTCAAACACGTTAAACAACAGTTTATTGTTGGTGTGTTTGTTTTTGTAATTAGTGGTGACAGTAAGGTGTTCAAGGCTCTAAATATATGGGCCAAAGACAAGCCTGTGCTCATTTTTAACGTTAGTGATCCCACGGATGACATGCGCCACAATCTATGTCTGTCTTCCGTACTGCATACCATTCCAAGCTATCGTATGAAGGCGGATGCATTAGCCCAGTGGCTAGTAGCAAAGCGTTTATCGAAGGTGTTACTGATCGCAGGGCAGAACAAAGCTGATAAAGACATAGCGGATGCTTTTTCTCTTGCAGCGCAGCGCTTCAGGCTTAAGATTATTGATAAAAAAATATGGGATTTTAATACAGATTTACGACGCAGCACTCAGCAAGAAGTCCCATTGTTTACGCAAACCTCACGTCCTTACGATGTGGTCTTTGTCGCTGATGGGCATAAGGATTTTGCCGAGTTTATTCCTTACAACACTTACCTTCCACGGCCGGTCATTGGTTCAGCTGGATTAGAAGCGCTTGCTTGGCATCGCGTAATTGAACAGTGGGGGGCGTCACAACTGCAAAGTCGCTTTACGAGAATGGCTGCACGAAGCATGAATGAATTAGATTTCAGTGCTTATTTAGCAGTGCGAACTTTAGCGCAAGCCGCACAACAAACAGGCTCAGGTAAGCCTAAAGACTTGGTTACTCATATACATTCTGACGCGTTTGAATTGGCTGCTTATAAAGGGCGCAAGCTTAGTTATCGACCTTGGAATGGACAGTTAAGAATGCCATTGGCTTTGGTGCAGCCAAATGCATTTGTATCACAATCGCCTCAAGCAGGCATGCTACATCCGAATAACGAACTTGATACCTTAGGTTTTGATGCGCCTGAAATGCGCTGCCACTGAGTACTCAATATGATTAGAGGTTAAGTATGAAAAAGAGCGCATTGAATATTAACCTAATGCTAGGAATGATAATCAGCTGTGGGTTTTTGGCTAACGTGAATGGCGAAGAACTGGCTTACGTTTCGAACGAAAAAGACAACACTGTTTCAGTGATAGGCGTCGAACAGTATAAAGTGCTGCGTAAATTCGAGGTCGGCCAGCGACCAAGAGGGCTAGTGTTGAATCATGACGGCACTATAGCTTATTTGTGTGCTAGTGATTCTGACAGTATCCAAATTATAGATTTAGTTCATGAGACTGTAGTGGGGGATTTGCCATCAGGGGAAGACCCAGAAACCATTGCGTTGCATCCCAATGGCAAAACAATCTATACGTCAAACGAAGATGACGCATTGCTGACCGTGATCGATATAGCGACGCGCCAAGTTGTTACCCAAATAGATGTGGGTGTCGAGCCAGAAGGACTTGCTGTGAGCCCTGACGGAAAGCTTGTGGTAGTCACCTCAGAAACAACCAATATGGTGCATTGGATAGACACTCAAACTTATCAAAATATTGATAATTCACTCGTTGGTGCGAGGCCAAGATCAGCAAAGTTTTCCCATGATGGCAAGCAACTCTGGGTCAGTTCTGAGATTGGCGGAACGCTGAGTGTGTTTGATGTAAATACAAGAAAGATAGTCCATGAATTTGGCTTTGAGATCGCTGGTGTACACCGCGACAAAGTGCAACCGGTAGGAGTTGAACTAAGTCGTGATGGTCAAACCGCATTCGTTGCACTTGGGCCTGCAAACCATGTGGCCGTTATTGATGTCGCTAGCATGAGCATTGAACAATATTTATTGGTGGGTAGGCGAGTTTGGCAATTAGCCTTTAATCACGATCAAAGTAAGTTACTAACCACCAATGGCGTAAGCGGAGACGTGTCGGTGATTGATGTAGTAAAACGTAAGGTGACTCATTCTATTAAAGTAGGGCGTTATCCCTGGGGCGTAGTCGTTAGCGGTGCACCATGAGTGAGTCGATAGGCGAGAGCCGTAACCAAGCTAGCCATAATATGTTTGAAAGTAGATCGTCAAATCAGTATGGGAATAGTGCCGGTATTGAGGTGCGAAATTTGTCTTACCATTATGGGAAAATGCAAGCGCTCGATGCCGTGAGCCTAACCCTGTCAAATGGTATCAATATGCTGCTAGGGCCAAACGGGGCAGGCAAAAGTACCTTATTTTCATTGCTCACCGGTTTAAAGACTACCTCGCGACATAACGTCAAGGGCGTACGTATAAAAACAAGCACAAAGGGAGCTGCACCTAAGCCTACCTGTGAAATCAGCGTTCGCGGCGTGAATCTGCAAAACACACGTACGGATATTATGCGCTCCATGGGAGTAGTGTTCCAGCAAAGCACCTTAGACTTAGACTTAACCGTTCAACAAAATTTGTTATATCACGCGTCTTTACATGGTATTTCCCCTAAAACTGCACTGCGAAATATTGAAGATGTATTGCTTACGTTATCGCTGAATAACAAGCTAAATGCAAAAGTCAGAAGGCTAAACGGTGGCCATCGTCGACGCGTAGAGTTAGCCCGTGCCTTGCTGCATAAGCCGAGTGTGCTGCTACTTGATGAGCCTACAGTAGGGCTTGATATAGAAAGCCGAGCATTGATCATTAAACATGTGCGTACATTGACCGAGCGTGAAGGGTTGTGTGTGCTATGGGCAACACACCTTATGGATGAAGTCACCTCAGCAGACAACTTAATTGTACTGCACGCTGGGCAGGTTAAAGCACAAGGGATCAGCAATAAGTTATGTGCGCATTATCAGGTAGGTTCTGTCGCTGAGTTATACCGCCAATTAACCGCCAACATGGAGGCGCTATGACACCAATGACCTATTTGTACTGCATGAATGGCATCGTTAAGCGTGACGTTTTACGTTTCTTACAACAAAAAACTCGCTTGTTGAGTGTATTGGTGCGCCCACTGTTGTGGCTAGTGGTCTTCGCTGCTGGGTTTCGCTCCGCATTGGGGATTTCAATCATGGAGCCCTACAGCACTTATATCACGTATCAGCAGTACATTACGCCTGGGCTCGGTGGCATGATTATCTTATTTCATTGTATGCAAAGCTCTCTATCCATGGTGTACGACAGGGAAATGGGCAGTATGAAAGTGTTGCTTATGAGCCCATTACCTCGACCGTTTTTGCTGTTTAGTAAACTTGTAGCAGGTGCGATTTTGTCAACTTTTCAGGTGCTTATTTTTTTATTAATCACGCGATTGGTAGGAGTAGAAATAGAGCTTATGGGATACGTATATGCCGTACCAGCAATATTCTTGATTGCGTTTTTCCTCAGTGCCCTAGGCTTAATGCTGGCTAATCTTATCACGCAGTTAGAGAACTTTGCAGGCGTGATGAACTTTGTGATCTTTCCAATGTTTTTCTTATCCAGTGCGCTCTATCCGTTATGGAAGATGCAAGAAGCCAGTATGGTGCTGTTTTTGATCTGTCAGTTTAATCCATTTACTCACTGCGTTGAACTGCTTCGCTTTGCTTTGTATGGGCAGGTAAATGAAATTGCATTAGGTGTTGTGTTTACTAGTGCGATACTCGCTTGTTCTATTGCACTCATTACATTTCGCGGTCGAAGTTAGAAACACGTTACTTTTAGAAGTGAGGTGGCGCTTACTTTGGCAGGAATAGTCTCCTACTTTGGAAGGACTATAAAGAATGAATGTTATATAACATACTGATTGTAATGGGTTATTTTATGTTTTGCGCTTCTTGGCGTAAGTTGTAGCCAAAGCAACTATCCGATAATTTCTTTGCAGAAGTAATTAACAACGCAAAGGGATTGAGGATGAAGTACGTAATCGTAGTTGGCGTAATGTTAAGTTTTGAAGGTATGGCAAGTGAAATTGCCAGTCTTGAAACGATCAGTGTATTTGGTCAAAACCCTCTTTTTAGTGAGCATAATACCACTAGCATCATTGGCAGTACTCAAACTATCAGCGCTGAGGAATTAGCGAAAAGTAATGCGCTATCGCTGTCGCAACATATGAAAAACCGCTTAACCAGCGTGCATATAAATGATGTTCAGAACAATCCGTTTCAACCTGACGTGCAATATCGTGGGTTCACTGCGTCACCACTTTTAGGGTTACCGCAGGGCATTTCTTTGTATCTAAACGGGATACGCTTTAACGAGCCATTTGGCAATACCGTCAATTGGGATCTTATTCCCTTTGCAGCGCTTGAAAGTGTTGCCCTATATTCAGGCTCTAATCCTAGCTTTGGGCAGAATACTTTAGGTGGCGCGTTAGATATGCGGGTGAAAAATGGTTTTACCTTCGAGCGTAATGAGCTGGACTTGCAAATTGCCAGTTTCGGTCAACGCCAAGCAACGCTACAAAGTGGCGGTAACAATGGCCCTTGGGGCTATTACGTGGCAATTAATCGTTTAAGTGAAGACGGCTGGCGAGACTTTTCAAACAGCGATTTAAAGCAGCTTTTAACCACATTAACCTACCAAGGCGACACCCATCACCTTGAGTTATTCGTTGCTGCCAACGATAACGCGCTGACCGGCAACGGTGCAGTACCAGAAGACTTACAAGCCGCAGAGGGGTACGACGCTGTTTATACTTACCCTGATAAAACTGAAAACGACCATCGCATGTTTGCGCTTAGCAGCGAATCTGCGTTAGGCAACGGTTTTACTCTGCGAGCCAACAGTTATTACAGACGTAATAATATTGATACGACTAATGGCGACGACAGCGATTATGAAGAGTGTGAGTTTAATAATGTTGTTACCTTGTGCGAAGAAGAAGACGACGACGTAGAGCGCGTCGAGTTTGTGGGTTATGCCCCAGAGATAAGCTTCAGTGATATTTCTGATTTAGACCCAGATGATATTGATGGTACGTTGAACCAAAGCGCCACTGAAAACAAGAGTTATGGCTTAGCTGTACAGCTTATGCACAGTAAAAAAACGACGTATTTTGAGCATGAATGGGTCATTGGCGGGGGAGTCGATCACGCTGACATCGATTTTATAAGCGACACTGAATTCGGTATTTTGCACAACAGTACGCCTGAAGATGATCGCTCGGTATCCCCTACAGGTTTTTTTGACAGTGAATCTCAAGTGAGACTAGGCGTAAAAACTTACGAACATTATCTTTATTCAGGCTACTCATTACGCTTTGGTGAGCGCTGGTTATTCAGTATTTCTGGTCGCTATAACGACAGTAAAATATCTATGCATGACCGAATAGATGTAGGGGAAGGCTCATTAAACGGTGAACATCATTTCAATCGATTCAATCCTGCACTTGGAGTTCAATATTCGATTTCCCCCGATTGGGATGTTTCATTAAGCTATAGCGAATCTTCACGCATGCCAAGTCCTGCCGAGTTAAGCTGCGCCGATGAGGACGACCCATGTAAATTACCCAATGGTTTCGTGGCCGATCCGCCACTGAACAAAGTTGTTGCTAAAACTATCGAAGCTTCTGTTGATTATCATACTGACGCCAATACGTTAACCGCTACTTTGTATCGTACTAAGAGCGTTGACGATATTATTTTTCAACAGGCTGGCGTGACGCAGTCTGAGGGATACTTCATCAACGTAGACAAAACCAATCGCCAAGGGGCAGAGCTATCTTATCTGTATCAGCAAGATAATCTGGTTCTTGGGGCAAGTTATAACTACTTAGACGCTACATTTGAATCCGAATTTATTACCTTCAGTCCAAATAACCCCTTGGGAGGGGGACGTCAAGTTGAGCCTGGAGACACAATACCCGGCCAGCCTCAGCATCAAGTGAAAATGCACACCAGTTGGACATTAAACGAAGTACTAACATTAGGCGCTGAATGGTTGCTTTCGTCATCGTCATATTATCGAGGAGATGAAGCAAACGAAAACAAAAAGTTACCATCCTACGCCGTTGCTAATGTGTATGCGAATTACCAAGTCAGTGAGTCCGTGCAACTTTCGGTGCGTATCGATAATGCCTTTGACCGCCAATACAATACCTTTGGAACCTACGGTGAGCCAGATGAGGTGTTGGAAGATGTACACCCAGAAATTGATGAGGCGTTTTTTGTAGGTCCAGGCAGCCCGCGCCGAGTAACGGCGAATGTTCAGGTGCAGTTTTAATGTCTAAGCAGAGTGATATTTTTCGAAAAACTCGCCTTCCCGCCACAATTGACGAGAGTAGTCATACTAAAGAAGGAAGGATTATAGAGAGGGCGAGCAATAGCATTGAACATACATTATCGAATACTTTGAGAATTGTGATGTTTCGAAAGTCAGTAAAAAAATTATACTCTGTTTTCCCAATTTCTCTGCTAGTCGTCGCAAGCTGGGCAGAGGCATTTGATTTAAATGCAGATGCTGCGCAAACAAATAAAACCAAAGAAGGAATGCATGCATCATCAAATTCAGCTTCTGAGCTACCTGACGTCATTGTTGTCACTGGCACGCGTCAAGCGGAAAACCTTTTAACACTAAGTGGCAATTTAGTACGCATATCACACGAAGACATTCGCACTGTGAACTCAGTTTACCCGAGCGATTTACTCAATCGTGCCACAGGCGTGTACGTACAAGCCAACAATGGAATGGAGTCTTTGCCTTCTCTGCGCTCTCCCGTGGTGACAGGACCTGGTGCGGGGGGGGCTTTTTTATTTTTAGAAGACGGTATTGCAACACGGGCCGCGGGATTTGCCAACAATAATGCTTTATCGGAGCTTAATTTAGCGCAAGCGCAAGAAGTAGATATTGTGCGTGGTCCAGCAAGTGCAATTTATGGTTCGAACGCGGTTCACGGTGTAGTGAATGTGATTAATCGAGCGGTACAGGACGGCGACGATATATCCTTGCTACTTGGTCCAAATGAGCACTACCAAGTACAAGGTAGTGTCGGTAATGATTTCGGCGACCATGGCTTAATTTTCAATACTCAATTGATAGACAATGGTGGATACCGTGACAACAGTGGTTTTACTTCAGCCAAAGTGGGGCTACGCCATGAATACAAAGATGAACAAGATGCAATAACGACCAGTGTTTCAGGCTTTGTACTTGACCAAAACACCGCTGGTTTTATTGCTTCTGGCGACAATGGTGAGGGGTGTTTTGAATCGACATACGCAGATAACCGCTTGTTTAAAGACACTCAAGCAATGGAAAAAAACTGCGAAGAGGATTCTTTTCGAAAGTGGTCATCACTGCGCGTAGCTAGCAAGTGGCAACGCACCTTGTCTGATGCTACGTATTTCGTACTTACACCTTACGCTCGAACAAACGATATGGAATTTCGCCAGCACTATTTACCCTCTGAAGCGATAGAAGAAAATAGCCACTCCAGCATTGGCTTAACCAGCAGTTATCACTGGCAATTCGACCCGAGCTTGGCGCTTGTTTTAGGGGCCGATGTAGAGTGGACCTCAGGCGAACTAACTGAAACCCAACAAAAGGCCAGTACCTTTAGCTTTGGCAAAGCGCGCCAGCAAGGGGCTCACTACGACTATGAGGTTGATGTAGTTATTTTAGCACCTTACGTTCAAGCGGACTGGCAATACAGCCAAGCGTTAAGTATGTCTGCCAGTGTGCGTTTTGATAGTACTCATTACGATTATGAAAACCGACTCGCTGATGGTACCACCCAGGCTGACGGTACCCCATGTGTTAACGGTAACAATGAGCCTGTCGCGTGCTTGTATCAGCGCCCAACTGATAGTAAAGATGATTTCGATAACGTTAGCAGTAAGGTGGGGGTTAATTATCTGCTGGATGAAAACGTCGCGCTTTTTGCTGCTTGGTCTCAGGGGTTTCGAGCGCCGCAAACCACAGACTTGTACCGCATTCAAAACCAGCAAGAAGTGGGACAAATTGAATCAGAAAAAATCACCAGTCAAGAATTAGGGCTAAGAGGGCTAGCCAACAATATTAATTTTGAGCTGGTGGCATTTTATATGACCAAAGATCATTTCTTTTTTAGAGATGGAGATGGTTTAAATGTAACTGACGCTGAAACATCTCACAAAGGATTGGAGGCCGGCATTGATTATTCGTTACTTAGTAATCTATCTATTGCGCTTAATTACACTTACGCGATTCATCAATACGAATCAGAACATGCTAATAGCGGGGTACGCAGAGGAAACGATATTGATACGGCTCCACGTCAATTGGGAAATGTGCGTCTCGCGTGGCAGGCAACTAAAGACACATCTTTGGAGCTTGAATGGGCGCATGTGGGGAGCTACTACCTAGATCCATCGAATGACCATGAATACGAAGGGCATAACTTATTGCAACTGCGGGGTCAATTCGCGCTGTCAGATAAGATTCGTCTACTAGCGCGGCTGGAAAATGTACTTGATGAACGATATGCCAGCCGAGCTGATTATGCATTTGGCTCATACCGCTACTTTGGTGGGCAACCTAGGGCTATTCATTTGGGTATAGAGGCGAGGTTTTAAATTTTGTTTATGCATCATATTTTTATGGCCGCATACCTCAGCGCAAAAATGCTAATCGAGATGAATGCGCAACTTTTTCACTCAGTAGGATGGGAGTAGAGCATGTTTAAGTCTGTAGAAATAAGACGTGCACTGGTCTTTGGCTTGGTGGTTGTCGCGCTCGCATTAAGCATGAAAGCGTTCGCCAAAAAGGTACCAAATGTGAGATTAGGTGTGCTGAAATACGGTACGGTCAATTGGGAAGTGGATGTGATTAAGCATCACAATCTGGACCAAAAATACGGATTTAACTTAGACGTTCTTTCCTTAGGGAGTAAAAACGCATCTGCGGTGGCGCTGCAAAGCAATGCGGTTGACATAATTTTAACCGATTGGTTATGGGTGAATCGCCAGCGCGCCAGTGAAAAAGACTTTAGCCTTTTTCCTACGTCGATTGCCACAGGTGGTTTATATGTTACAAATGACTCACCCGCTAAGGACGTTCGCGATTTAGCGAACAAAAGAGTCGGTATTGCTGGCGGCGAGGTGGATAAAAACTGGTTATTACTGCAAGCATACTCTCAGGCTCAATACGGTTTTGACATAAAAAATCTTGCCCAAGCTAGTTTTATGTCACCTGTTTTACTTAACGTACTTATGCTTAGAGGGGAGCTTGATGGTGGGATTAATTTTTGGCATTACGGCGCGCGTTTAAAGGCCGAAGGGTATAAATTACTGGTTACTGTACCTGAGATGCTACAAGCCCTAGACATTGAAAACGATGTCCCTCTGCTAGGCTGGGCATTTAAAAAGCCTTGGGCAGATCGGCACGCAAAGAGTGTAAAAGGCTTCCTGCAGGCCTCCTTGGAAGCAAAGCAGATCCTTTATTCGTCGGATGAAGAATGGAAGCGAATTCGTGCTTTGACCAAAGCGGAAAATGACACCGTTTTTGCTAGTTTAAAAAACGAATACCGTGGAGGAATACTACACCAATTCGGCCCTCAGGAGTTAATGGCAACAAAACAGATATTTAATGTATTGGCCAAGCATGGAGGCCATAGTTTAGTCGGCAAGGCAACACACCTAGATACGCAAACGTTTTACACACTCGACCAGAGTCTAATGACTTGGATCCCGGCGGTTAAAGATGAAAACGCTCCATGACGTTTCATTACACGTCGCTAGCAAGTCTGTAATGAAAAAGCTGCTTTTTGCACGAGTCTTGCCCGTGTCGCTTGTTACTCACGAGGCGACTAGCTGGTTATTTTCACGTTTAGTAAAGTTACTAGCCGTTGGTATCATTTGGCAGACGATCGCGTGGCTTGTGGCAAGTCCTGATTTTCCAAGTTGTATTGCGGTCCTTAGCAGTATTCATTTTCATATCACGCAAGGAGAAATGCTGTTAAATCTTTGGGTTACGCTTAAACGCGTGGCCGTCAGTTTTGTTATTTCTATGCTCTTAGGCGTGCTAATTGGTGTGCTAATGGGAACCTATACCAGATTTAACAAATTGACCGATACAGCACTGATTATCGCCTTAAACGTCCCGGCGTTAGTGACCATTTTGTTGTGCTACATTTGGTTTGGTTTAGTGGAAAGTGCTGCTATTGCGGCGGTGGTACTAAATAAAGTCCCGACGGTTGTGGTAATGATACGCGAAGGGGCGAGGGTAGTGGATAGTGATCTATTGGCAGTGGCGAAAGTTTATAGATTGTCACCTTGGCGCACTTTCCTCAAGGTGTTCTTACCGCAACTTTATCCGTTTATCATGGCATCTGCTCGTTCAGGGCTGTCTTTAATTTGGAAAATTGTCTTAGTTGTTGAGTTGCTTGGGCGAAGTGACGGAGTGGGCTTCGCATTAAACACCCAATTTCAGTACTTTGATATTACGGGTATTTTGGCTTACACATGTGCTTTTATCAGCATCATACTGTGCGTTGAAGCGGTTGTTTTTCGACCTATTGATAAACTTATTGCTCGGGGCGGTGTGCGTGGCTGAAATTAACGTTCGTATCGAAAATAAGCAGTACGTTTATGGCACCAGTGTACTAGAGCATATTGAATTTGATCTAGCTTCTGGGGAGTTTATGGCGATTGTCGGCCCTTCAGGATGCGGTAAAACCACCGTCCTTAACATGATAAGTGGCATTGAACCAAGTAAATCGGGTAGCGTTATATTGGATGGTGAGCCTTTAAATACTCAAACTAGCACTCGAATTGGTTATATTTTTCAACAACCTAGGTTAATGCCTTGGTTAACCGTTGAGCAAAACTTAACGTTAGTTAAACCAAGTGTTGATCTAGACACTATCAGTGAGTTACTAAAGAGCGTAGGGTTAGAGGGGAAACAGGATTGCTACCCCCGTACTTTGTCTGGAGGAATGCAGCGAAGAGTCAGTATTGCTCGTGCATTTCTGATCAACCCTAAGTTGTTGTTACTTGATGAGCCATTTAATTCACTAGATGCACCGACTGCGGCGCGCCTGCGTTTACTCTTAATGCGATTTTGTCAACGTCACAAGTGCAGTGTGATTTTTGTCACCCACGACTTACAAGAGGCTGTGTATCTGGCCGATAGAATTCTATTTTTAAGTCAGCCACCCAGTCGAATAGTCCATCAGGAATCAGTAAGAATTGCTCGCCCTCGCACCGAGTCTGGTGTTGATGAGCTCAGTTGGCAAGCCGCTCTTTTGGCAAAGTACCCGAACTTACTCGCGGGTAGCGTCATTTGATGCGTAGATATTGAACAAACAAAGAAGTCACCAGAATGACGATACAACTTACAAAAGACGCTGTCTCCCAAGGTAATCAAAATAAGCCTCGTCTATGGGTGTCTGAAACGCGACAAAGTTTGAGTCAAGAATTACATAATCGACCCAGTGTGCAAATTGATATTGGTACGAGTATAAGTCACATCGCAGTGCGAATTACCCAAGACCAGCGAGCGCAGGAATTTCAGCAACTATGCTCCTTGTGTGCACGTTACAATGCTCCGCCTCCAGAGCCAGATGCTTGTTGTTATTACCAGCATTTCACTGGTTTTGAGATCCGCTGGGAACGGCATTTAGAGTTTTCTAATTATACTTTTATCAGAAATGGTAGTAGTCAAAGATTGTTTGATAGTTTCGCCATAGAGTTTATTCCCCAGCAATGGTTTGATGAATTAGTAGGGGAGCTTGTCAGTGCTGTGAACGTGATTCTAAGTGCTAAACCACCCAGTGAAGAGCTCCTGTGTCAGGCCTTCGAAAGTTACCAAGTTTTTGGTAGCAATGTATCTAGTGGGCGAGCTAATGTGTTTACTTCTTTTCGAATACACAGTGATGGTTTTTCTCGGGTGTATATTGAGTCATCTGCTTTAAATACCTATCAGGCTGGGCGTTTGGTACAGCGACTGCTGGAAATTGAAACCTATCAAATGATGGCACTGTTAAGTTTACCTATCGCTAAAGCGTTGTCATCTGAGGTGACACAAATAGAGCAGCGCTTAATGGGAATCAATCAAAGCATGGCAAGCCTTGACGGTTTTGATGACAAAGAAATGCTGACAGCATTATCGCATTTAGCAAGTCAAACTGAGCAAATACTAGCTGATATTAGTTATCGCTTTAGCGCCACAAATGCATATTACGATTTAGTTTGCTCGCGCATTGCTCAGCTCAAAGAACAAGAGATCAGCAATAAAGAACGCTTGAGTGAATTTGTTACACGCAGGCTAAGCCCTGGTGTCAAAACATGTCAGGCGTTAACACGTCGCTTAGATGCACTAGCTTGTCGCATAGAGCGGGCGAGTGGTTTACTGCAAACCCGAGTTGACCTGTCAATTGAGCAACAAAATCAAAAACTACTTGCGGCGATTAATCAAAGAGGCGAGGTGCAGTTGCGATTGCAGCAAGTAGTAGAAGGTGTGTCGATTGTCGCCATTGTTTACTATTCCATGAGTTTACTTGATTACGTATTAAACGCCCTCGCATCGATTGATTTGGCGTTGAACGAAACCTTAGTTAAAGGGGCCGCCGTCCCGGTTTTACTGGTATTTACGTGGCTCGTGATGCGTTTCTTTATACGGGTTATCAAAAAACAAACTGGCTAACTTTCTCCGGCTTATTCTCAACGTATCGCGGTGAGAGGATAGTTGTGCTTTTTCAGCATTTCCCTCCTTAAGTACTAGTTCTTTTTTATCATCCTAAATAATGCGTGATTTCGTTACCTCGTCGAATTCTTTAGCTGTGCCGGTATTTATATGATCCCGTTGAACGATAACAAAAAATGGGAAACACAATCATGAACCAATTAATGAAATTTGGACTCTTGTCAGCGACGATCGCAAGTTCATTCAGTGCAGTGGCTAAAATAGAAGTTTACGAAAATGATGGTTTGAGTTTTAGCGCAGACGGTTTGGTTAACGCCTTCTATTCTAATAGTTCAATTGAAACTACTGATGCTGCAGGTGTTGGTACAGACAGAGACCAGTCGCGTGTGCGAATGGGCTTTTTACCGAATAATGTAGGTTTCAACTTTTCTAATCAGTTGTCAGATATGAAAATTGAGATGCGCTCGTCATTTTGGGTCTCCATTAATGACACCGATAATAATCGCGACGCATCGCCTGCTGATTTGGGAACGGGGTCATTAATTGATGTGCGCCAATTTTATGCGACTGTTAAGGCGGATTGGGGGGAAATACTCATAGGTAAAGATTTCGGGTTATTTAATCGCGCGAACATATTAAATGATGAATTATTGTTAGGTTTTGGTCAAACGTCTGACTTTTTTGGCTTAGTCGATGGCGGTAATGTGTCCTTCGGTAACATCAGTACGGGTTACACCTATCCATTCCCTAAGGCCCAAATTACCTATCGCTCACCTGAATTCAATGGTTTTAAAATTGCGGTGGGCCTAATGGACCCTAACAAGGTTTCTTCTGACTCATCTGAAGACTTACCTCGGTTTGAAGCTGAGTTGATGTACAACTCAACTTTTGACAATGGCTCATTTAAAGCATGGTTGAGCGGTGTTAGCCAATCTAGTGAAGTTGACGGTGTAGAACAAGATCAATCTGGAGTCGGATATGGCGCAAATGTTAAATTCGCGGGTATAGCACTAACTGCGTCTGGCTATAGCACCAAAGGGTTAGGGCACGTTGCTGGGCTTGATCAAATAGTAGGGCCTGAGGTTATTGAAACCGACGGTATGCTGTTGCAGGCATCTTACACCTTGGCAGATCACAGGTTCGTGATGACGTATGGGCGAACTGAAGTAGAAAATACCAACAGCGATTTGGATGCTGAACATGAAAATACAGGGCTAGCCTACTTCAATAGTATTCGTCCTGGACTAACGGCTGTGCTGGAATATAACCATACCGAAGCAAACGTAACGGACTCTTTGGTGGGAGAAGATAACGATACAATTTCTATTGGCGCTGTGGTGACATTTTAAGCTGAATTTAATAGCAATGGACTCAAAAGTGAGCATAATGCAAAGTGTAAAATTAATGGTGCTGTATCCACAGCCAAAAGACAAAGAAACGTTTGAGCGCGATTATGTTTCGCATTTAGCGTTGTTCCATCAAAAGTTGGGCATTTCTCAAACAGGTGAATTGCCCTACACAGTCACTAAATTTTGTGCGGTGGGAGATGAAATAACCAAGTATTATCAGCTATTTACCATGGTTTTTAGTTCGATCGAGGAATTGCAGCACACACTTGCTAGTGAAGAAATGCAAATTGTAGCAAGTGACGCAGTACGTATTTCAACTGGCGGGGCGCCGAGCATTTTAATCGGAAAAGAAAATTAAATCGAAAGTGTTATTACGTAGAGCAGTAAAATGACATATTTTACTGCCTTTTCGTGTTAAAAAACTGTTAATTTTAAGTGGGTTGTGGGGCATAAATAAGGTAGAATATTTTATTTAAAACATAGTGTTAAGCGTCATGTATAAATTTCTAGTTGCTGATGATCACCCATTGTTTCGTGAAGCGATAATCAATACGATTAGTTCTGCGTTTCCAGGCTCTTCGACCTATGAAACAGAAGACATTGAATCAACGCTTGAGTTAATTAAAAGTAATGATGAAATTGATTTGATTCTATTGGATTTGAACATGCCGGGCATGACAGGGCTCAATGGTTTACTTGATGTTCGAAATGAATGCCCCACCACACCAGTGGTTATTGTGTCTGCAGAAACCGAAAAGCAGAAGATACTACAAACGCTTTCCTATGGTGCCGTTGGCTTTATTGCTAAATCTTCATCCAAAAAAGTAATAGGCGAGGCGATTCAGAGTGTTTTTGAAGGAAATGTATATTTACCGCCAAATATAATGCGCTCTCAAACGGTTGATAACCAAACAAATGAATGTGAAATATCACCCGAAAAAATATCGCTATTAACTCGCCGAGAACTGATCGTGTTAAAGCATTTAACTAAGGGCGAAGCAAATAAGCAGATTGCTTACAACCTACATATTTCAGAGACAACCATTAAGTCCCATGTGTCATCTATCCTTAAAAAACTAGGCGCCACAAATCGTGTAAAAGTAGTGGTAGGCTGTGGTGATATTGATTTTAACCAATATCTGAAACGTTAAGCTTTTCGTAAGAGATAAAGCATTGATGTTTTCAGTTTCATGGGTTTTACCGGCTTATTGAGCAATAATATTTTGCTGTTTTTGATCTCATTTTTAAGTGATTGGCTGTAATTGGCCGTGATCATTATGGTGGGTAGGGCGGTTCGCCGAATTTGATTAATATGCTGAGCTACATCTAGACCTAATTCACCATCATTTAAGTGATAATCAACCATTAGAATATCTACCTTATCGTAGGCAATATCTACCTTGTCTTTTAATTCATTTAAGCTAACCGCTGTAATTATTTTGCAACCCCAACCTGCAAGTAGACGCGACATCCCTTCGCAAACACTTATGTCGTTATCGACCAACCATATTCGGTAATTTGAAAAATCTGTTGGATTGACCGCAAACTGCGTTGAGGTCAATGGCTTTAGAGGTTCGAGTGTGGCAGCAATAGGCACAGAAACAGAGAATACTGAGCCCTTACCTAATTCAGAATGTACGTTTATTTTATGCCCTAATACCGAGGCTATTTTATCCACAATAGCCAATCCCAAACCGAGCCCGTTTCCAAATGCACTTTGTGAAGATTTTAAACGTTTAAATTCTTTAAAAATTTCAGAGAGTTGATTTTGGGCAATACCGGAGCCAGTATCCCATACTTCTAATGTAACGTGCTCGCCACGACGTCTGCAGCCTAACAAAACTTTACCCTTCGCGGCGTAACGAAAAGCATTAGACATAAAATTGCGCAGAATACGAGCAAGCAAAACGCTGTCGCTATACACCATGATATGTGATGGGACGTAGCGTAACTCAATGTTGTATTGACTGGTTGCCTGTTGGTATTCATTAGCCAGGTTGTCTAGCAACTCAGAGAGCTTAAATGTTCCTTTGTCCGCTTTTACCACACCGGCATCTAACTTTGATATATCAATAAGCGTGCTGATTAAATTCTCTAAATCATCAAGTGAGTTGGTTAATGAATTCACCACAGGAAAAGATTCCGTATTTATCAGTGTATCAGCTAGTGAACTGGTAAACAGTTGAGCTGCATTAAGGGGTTGCAGTAGATCGTGACTAACCGCGGCAAGAAATTTTGTTTTCGAAATATTCGCAAACTCAGCTTCTCGTTTAGCGTTCGTTAGATTCACTTGAGCTATGCGGCGTTCTTCTGCTTCAATCAGCAGTTCATCATTTAAGTTTTTGAGTTGAGATGTTCGTTCAGCCACGCGAATTTCAAGCTGGTCATGGGCTTTTTGTAATGCGACGGCATTGCGTTTACGTTCAGTAATGTCTCTGACCAAAACGAAGAAACCCTGCACATGGCCTTCACCATTTCGGTTAGGTACGTAGGATTTTAGTAGGTATCTAGCTTCCCCAGCGTGATTATTTTCAGCAATCTCAAAGCTCAGACTTTCCCCTTTGAGCGCGCGCTCAATGTACGGGCGAAGCTGGCTGTAATCTGAATCGACCCGGCTATCTTTTATCGATTCGCCATCCAAACTCCCCTGGGGCCAACCATACCAGTCTACATAGACTTGGTTGGTAAATTGAAACTTTAAATCGCTGCCAATGTAGGCGATCATAGCAGGTACATTATCGGTAATAAGCCGTAGCCAACGTTCGTTTTTCTCTAGTGATTCGGCATAACGGTGCCTAACCGTGATATCGGTGTAGGTTTTGATCAATTTACCGTTGATTAACCTGTGGTCTCGGATTTCCAATACGGTTCCGTTGGATAACGTCTGAACATAGTAGCCATCTTTATTTCTTGGTCGCTCACTGAGCTCTAATTCAGTCAAATTAGTTAAGTGTTGAAAGTACGGCATGGAACGTAGTTGGTTAGGAGAAAGCTGACTCATTTGTACAAATCGGTTATTCCAGACCTCAATTTGATTCGAACTGCTGATCATCACAACCCCTTGGGACAAGTTGTCTATTAATCCTTGCAGTAGCATCGATTTTTGGATCATGCCTTGTTCATAGCGGGCTGTTTCAGCAACTTTGATATCAGTAATATCGGTGTACAACATTACCCAACCACCTTCACTTGTGCGTCGCTCATTCAGCTGAAACCAGCGCCCATCTGCCAATTGATATACTGGGCTACTTTGTTCACCACCTGGACTTGCACGTCGTATCATACCGCTAGATTTTGCACGATCTTTTAAATCGTTGAAGTTGGCACCTTCTTGGATGGATAAGCCGGTTTTACCCCAGAACGTTGCAAAGTTTGAATTCTGCAACAATATGAGGCCGTCACTATCGAGTAATACAAATGCTTCAGATATGCTTTCGATCGCATCAATAAAACGTTGCTTAAAAATATTAGCGTCTTCGTTTGCTTGCTTAAGTGCACGGTGGCTGTACTCTACTTCTGCCAACGTTTCATTTAAAATTTGGGTCTTTTCTCTGACCTGTTCTGCTAAGTGCACAGAATGTTCAAATGCTGCGTAGGGGGCGTATTGATTGCCTCCGCCTTGTTCTACACGGGAAATGAGCGCATCGTTGATTTTTCTTAATTTAGTGTTTTCAGCCCGTAATTGGGCGATTTCTTGCAGCAGCTCTTGTTCACTCATTTGCTAACTCCGGCGATGAACACGCCGGTAAACGTTTGATTGAGATGGGTACCATCAATATGTTCACCGTAGGTGTTAAATCCACGAATGTTATATCGTTGTTGTAGGGTTTTTGCTTCACCAAGTAGCTGGCGCTGCTCTATTTCAAGGCGGCGCAAGAAGCAGTCGCAAGTCAACACTAACTCAGGCTCACCATACTGAGATGTCATGCGGGTTAATTCACTGCTAAGAGACGCAAAAATATCGTCCATTACTACAGTGCTAAGCACTATTCCTACATCTACAGCACAGTAAAATATGAGGCTTAAGTCCGCTTCGTTCACTTTTTGAATGGAGCGAATATAGTATTTCCCGCCCACTTTAACGGCAAGAGGATGCAAAGCGAACAACTCAGGACTTAAGTCTTCAACTTTTACATTGAGCAGCCGGGCATATTCAAGTGCAGCGGGCTCGGCATTTAATTCGTATACGGTACGGCTGTCCGCATCGGCGGCGGTTACCACGACTTTACTGGTAGCGTATTTGATATGGTTGCTACTGAATACTTCAAAAGGACATGTTGTGTTGACCATTAAGACAATCGCCGCATTTTGATAAAACGACCCTTGGTAAAAAACATGTGTATTGGCTAGATGTATGTCGTCGCCAGCGGAACCCCCGAAGTGAGGAATGCCCCCAGCGGCAGAATTGAGCGTAACCAAAAATTGCTCTTCATCGGCAGATAATCCATCTAGCAGTGTCAATAGAAACGAGTTGTTTTTAATAGAAGCTATTTTTTTAACAAAGCAACTTTCGGTAAGCTTATTAACGGTTTCTTGAGCATCTATCAAACTGAAATTTTCCATTGATTCAACAATCTGAGCGCTAACGGCAAAATGAAAAGCGCTAAAACCAATGGCAATAATGGAATGCTGTTCGTAACCATTTGGGGTAATTTCACCTGCGGTCGTACAGCCGACTAGTTCAATACCAGTAAAGGTAGATGTCATGTGCTTTGCTAGGTTGTCTAAGGAGTATACAGATGAGCAGTAGAACAGCACGAACGCTATATCTGGGTCAGACAATTGTTGACGCAATTCTAGGCTGGCAATGGCCGGGTCAGTGGCGCGAGTGATGGCTGTTATTGTTTTTATATTTGACATTATGTATAGCCTTTTTTATATCTTATTAGATGAAATCTAGCATCGCGTTCTTATTGATCTGCCACTCATAATATAATGGGAAACTCGTTTTCCAAAGCGGATGAGTAGGGGATAGCTGCATATTTTAACCAGAGCTAAACACATACAAATATCTCAGGGATTGAGTGAAATATAAACAGATTCAATGGTTTGTTTTATGTCACTTTACGCACTTTAATGCTCTTATTCTTATATTTATCTACAACACATAGCTTAGGGCTCTCGATGGTTACTAAGCATTCAAGGCACTGAATACACTCTTTATAATCAATGGCTCCGCTAGGCTCAATCGCATCAATTGCACATTTTTTGTTGCGACAAAGCTGGCAGGGATTGCCGCATTCCTGTCGTCGCGTTAACCATTTAAATAAAGGGTAACGGCCTAGCACGGCTAAGCCAGCGCCTAATGGGCATAGGTAACGACAGTACACCTTATGAATTTTTAAACTCAGAACCAATAACAACACTGCATACAGCACAAATGGCCAGTAGCGCACAAAGTTCAAGGTAATCGATGTTTTAAAGGGCTCTATTTCAGCTAATTTTTCTGCCAAGGTAAGGGAATAGAATGAACATCCGACTAATCCTAGCAGTATGACGTATTTTATCTTCTGACCAAACTTGTGTTGCGTTGGTGAAATTTTAATTTGGCGTATACGGAGTTTCATTGCCAGCATCCCCATAAACTCCTGAAGCGCGCCAAATGGACAAAGCCAACCGCAAAAAACACCTCGGCCCCATAAAAATAACGTAACAAATACAAACATCCATAGAATGAAAATAATAGGGTCCAGCAGGAATACCGTAATATTGAAATCAGGGCCAAGCGCTAGAAGTAAGGTGTAGATATTCACTACCGAAAGCTGTCCCTGAGTGAAAAAACCAATAAAGAACAGGACAAACACTAAACTGGCGAAACGCAGGCGGTGTATCTTCGTTTGGTTTTTGGCTAGCGAATGCTGTGCCATAAATACCCAAATGACGAACAGTAAGTAGAGTGTCATAGTGCTGATTTGCACAGAGCGGTCTAACCAGATTTTTTGCCATAATGGTCTCTGATCCTGGCTAGTTATATCTGCAGAGGTTTCTTCAAATAACTCGTTATTTGGCTCACTTGTATAGGGGAATGCGTACTCTTGCTGACTTAAGAATGAGGAATGATAGCTGACAAGTAGCTTTAAGTTTAACGGTTGGCTGATATCAAAACCTGATTGAGATTTAATTCGAAATACCCTCTGGTCATTGAATGCAGGTATATCTATAGCAAAACTAGGAGGGTAATAACTGTAAAAATCTATGTCTCGCACATCTACCGGGAATCCACCTTGTTCAGCGCTTAACCGGCTGGAGGTTGTTTGGGGAATAAACTGCTCGCTGACAAATGAATACTGCCCTTTGTTGAAGAGCATTAAGGCATGTTCGCCAGGCGCTAACTCTTCCAGTAGGCGATCGTATTCTTTGTCACCTAATAGGTTCCGGCCAATAATAGGGATATTGACGAAAGTAAAGTAGATATCGATAAAGTCTCTTTGGCCATTGGTTACGCTTGCTACTTTTTGGGCTAGTTTTGACGAGATGCCCATTGCCTCTTCGGTACTTACCTCCCAGTGATGAATGTATCCCTTTTCCATAAGTTGCTCAAAGGACATAGGATGATAGAAATTATGTCTAATTTGGTGAGGTTGAGCAGCTAGAAAACCATCGAGTTTTTGCCTAGCGACTTTTAGAGCAGAGGCAATAATGGTGTCGTTGATAACAAGTACAGAGATCGTAGCTCGAGTGACGCCATCAAGGTAAGTATTATCGGCTGAATGTTGTTCTCGGCTGTTGATAATAAAGCGCTCTTTAATTGAGTGTCCGGGATATTGCGAGATAAAACCGAACATCGCTTCTTCTCCTAAACCGTGGAGAAAAATAGGCTCATTGTGAGTCAGTACTTTAATACCTGTGATGATCCCTTGGGTATCTAAGCCGATGAGCAGATTAATAGTTTGACCTGAGAAGCCAATAAATTGGGTGAAGTCATCAGACTCGAACGTATAACCTAGTAACTCGTTTAATTGGTAAACAGGCGTAACGGCTAGATTTTCAAGAGGGGCTTCGATGCGTGTGGCACTGGGGAACAGTTTAGCAATATCTGGAGGAACGGTATCTGCATGGCTGGCAATTGAAAAAAGGCACAGTAAAGTACCAATAATCAGGATTAAATCGTTATATAGGTGAGTTAAACGCATAGCAAATTCGCGGATAAATGTGCATACCGCCCGCACAAGTTGCAAAGCGGTACGCACTTCTTCAGCTTAGAAGAAACCGAGTGGCGCAGTATCATAGCTAACCAATAAGTTCTTGGTTTGCTGATAATGATCTAGCATCATTTTGTGTGTTTCGCGCCCTATTCCAGACTTTTTGTATCCACCAAAAGCGGCATGCGCTGGGTACAGATGATAGCAGTTGGTCCAGACGCGACCTGACTCTATCGCTCGTCCCATTTTATGAGCAAGATTAGCGTCTCTGGTCCAGACGCCCGCGCCTAACCCGTAGGCCGTATCGTTGGCGATTGCTACCGCTTCTTCAGGTGTTTTAAATGTCGTTACCGAAATAACAGGCCCAAAAATTTCTTCTTGGAAAACGCGCATTGAGTTATCGCCTTTTAGGATGGTTGGCTGAATGTAGTAACCATCGTCAATGTCTGCTGGTGATTCTTCTGAAAAACCACCTGTAAGTACCGTAGCACCTTCATCACGACCAATGTCAATGTACCCCATGATTTTATCGAACTGAATTTTTGATACCTGAGCACCGACCATGGTGCTGTCGTCTAATGGATTTCCTCGAATGATTTTCTTGGTTTTTTCAAGCACACGCTGCATAAATTCGTCGAATATATCTTCTTGTACTAAAGCGCGTGAAGGGCAGGTACAAACTTCTCCTTGGTTGAAGAAGCCTAAAGCAAAACCTTCAGCACACTTATCAAGGTAGTCGTCTTCAAAGTTGGTTATATCTTTAAAAAAGATGTTAGGTGATTTACCTCCCAGTTCAACAGTAGATGGAATTAGGTTTTCAGCTGCACATTTTAGAATGTGCCCACCTACTGCAGTCGACCCAGTAAATGCGATTTTTGCGATACGCGTGCTAGTGGCTAGGGCTTCACCGGCCTCTTTACCGAAGCCGTTAACGATATTAAGCACGCCAGCGGGAACAATATCTGATATTAATTCAGCTAACACCAGAATGCTGGCTGGTGTTTGCTCTGCTGGTTTTAATACTATGCAATTCCCTGCAGCTAAGGCTGGAGCCAGCTTCCAAGCAGCCATTAAAATAGGAAAATTCCAAGGGATGATTTGTCCCACAACGCCCATTGGCTCGTGAAAATGATAAGCAACTGTATTGTCATCAATTTGTGAAAGCGTGCCTTCTTGAGCGCGAATACAACCTGCGTAATACCGAAAGTGATCGACGGCCAGTGGGATGTCAGCGCCCATGGTTTCTCTGATAGGTTTACCGTTATCCCATGTTTCGGCTACAGCAAGTTTGGTTAGATTTTCTTCTAGACGATCAGCAATCTTCAGTAATATGTTAGAGCGTTCCTGTACCGAGGTTTTCCCCCAGTCATCTTTCGCAGCGTGAGCAGCGTCGATGGCTAATTCGATGTCCTCTGCACTAGAGCGGGGGATTTCACAAAAGTCTTCACCGGTGACCGGCGTCAGGTTGTTGAAGTAAACGCCTTTTACTGGAGCGACCCATTCTCCACCGATAAAGTTCTCGTATCGATCTTTAAAATTGATTACAGCATCAGCGCTGCCTGGGTTTGCATAGATCATAATGTACCTCGTATCATTGACTGGAAAATTCAGCGTATGTTTGGTTCAAAGGATTTACCCTTAAGGGATGAAGCCAATGTGCTAGTTCGGGTACTAGAATAGGTGGCAAGCATAGCGAAGCACCATGCTTCCTTTGCACAAAAAAACTCATACTTTAGAAGTACAATGTACGTATTTTGCCGTGTACGAGAGGAAAGGGAGGATCTTTTTGGTTGGAATACTTCAGGCCATAGTGGCTAAATAGCCCTCTATGCTCAGAGGGCTCGTTTCTGACAATGAAACTTAGGCGAGTGCTTGTTCTAGCGGTAGCTCACCATTAAATAATTCGAATATTTTGTTATTCAGATCCGTGTTTCCTGCACTGAATACCAGTGCATCAGCAACGTCTTCTCTGGTGATAACCATTTTTTCTCGACTTTCTGGTTTAGCGGTTTGAAAGCCACCTTTGGCTTCTTCATCTTGCAATCCACCTGGTCGCAAAATTGTGTAATTTAGGCCACTGTTTATAAGATGCTCATCGGCCATATGTTTGGCGACTAAGTAGGGTTTCATATCATCTGAGCCTTGAGCGGGATCATCCGCACCAATTGAACTGATCATAACAAACTGAGACACATCGGCTTTTTTGGCATAGTCTGCAGCTTTACAAGCGCCCCATAAATCTATCAACACGGTCTTGTCGGTACCTGTGCTACCACCAGAACCTGCGGCAAAAATGACTTTGTCGCAACCCTTAAAGGCGTGGCTAAAGTCTTGTTCTAAGTCACCTTCGATAATGTCTAACTTGTCACTGGTGATATCGCTTAACTTTTCTTTATCTCTGACCAGAGCAACAACTTCTTGCTCTTTTGCAATTAACTTCTGGGTGGTCATTTTACCGATTTGCCCACTTGCTCCTATGATCAACGTTTTGCTCATCTGTTCTTCTCCTAAAGTCTAGTATTCCTCATCTAAAAAAAACGCCTATGATGACGTTATTGGTTTTATAACTTTGAGCATATCTTTGCTCATGGCTTAATAACACTGGGGTCTTATTAATTGTTTTCAATGAATAAGACGTTATTAGCGTTTGTATGACGATCTATGCGATAAAGGTCAACGGGAGGAAATGTATAGAGGGATGAGTGTTTATTGTGCGTTTTGCTCTTTACTTGAGCGAATCGTCATTAAATAAACAAGTAAATGTGGATCTCGCCTCAAGATACTTGTTTTTTAATACGCAGCCCCAAACTCTGTTTATAGCAACAAGAAAATGTACATTGAAAAAGTACAGTAAAGAAGTAACGTTAATTCAAAAGGAAAACCTATGAAAATAAATCTTTCAGGTCACCATGTAGATTTAAGCGATACCGTAAAAGAACACGTTAACGAAAAATTCTCAAAATTAGCCAGTCATTTTCCAACTCTAATTTCCCTCGATATCATTATTTCCAAAGAACATGGCGAGTTTATGGTTGAGATAAGCACCCAATATGAAGGCTCTCGAATTTCTGCATCAGCTGAAAATTCTGTTATGTATCCAGCTATTTCTAAAGCAGCTAAAAAATTAGATTCAGCCCTTAAGCATCGTAAAGGCCAACTGAAAGGCGATTTACACAAAAAACCTGAATGTACGACTGCTGATATTGCTCACGAGATTATTCAAGAGATGGATTTACGCTAGGTAAATACCTGCTCTAATTATTTCTACGGCCGCTTTTTAAGCGGCCTTTTTTATGAGAGCAAAAAAGAATGCGCTATGGGGTACTCACTCATAATACCATTCCTTGAGAGGCACTTATTAATGCAGATTGGTATAATAGACAGCCCGCGGCGGGTTGGTTACCATGCGTCAACCAAGGGATTACCTCAAATTTTATAAACGCGGTAACGTCGAAAAAACCTTACCTAACGAGAGAGCACAGTGTTGATTAATGAAATTCAGTTTCAATTTAGCAGCGGTCAGGAGGCGAACCGATTCCTCAACGAGTTAACTCACTGGACGTCGTCTTCCGGTCAGGTTTCGGTAAAGGCAAAATTAGCCAAAGGCTCTGATACGGTCAGTGTAAAATACCAGTTTGATGGCAAAGGATTTGATTATACATGCTCAGAATTAGACGATTTAGCGAATCAATATGGTGGGGAAGAAATTTAAGCGCAGGGCCTGAATTGACTGCATGAATAAGAAATAATCGAGAAAATAAACACCCAAGCATAAAATGCTTGGGTGATACTCAATAGCCGTTATGCGATTGACACACTAGGATGAAAAGTGGTTACCACCTCTTCAATTTGTTCTCTTAACCACATATGGGCGTGGTCGTGATCGGCGCTGACATGCCAATACAAAAAATACTCCACAGGTGCTAGTTCAAATGGCAACTCATAAATTGAGCACTCATAGTGTTTAGCCAAATGATAGGGAATACAGGCAATCAAGTCTGTTTTAACGATCACAGCAGGTACCGTTAAGAAATGCTGGCCGCGCATTACTACTCGGCGTTTTAAATTCAATCTGTCTAACGCAACATCGATTGGGCCTGCGCCCGTGCGGCGCTGAGATATATTAATATGTCCCAGTTGCAAGAACGTATCTAGATTGAGTCCCTGGCTAAGAGCAGGATGGTTTCGCCGCGCAATAACGACAAATCTATCTTCTGCAATCTTTTGCTTACACAGGTGTGGGTCAACAAACGCTGATGAGGCATCGGCATAAAAATCTAAACTACCACTGGCCATAGAGGAAACAATATTGCTACGTGATATATCGTAGTTCGTCAGGGTAATATTGGGCGCAATACTCTGTAACCTAGCCGTTAACCTTGGCATGATACTGGCCTCGAGTAGGTCTCTGGCTGCAAAGTTATAGCTAATTTCAGCCGTAGCCGGATCGAACGTATGACTTTCTTGTACACTTTTACGTAGTAGCCCTAGCGCTTCTCTGGCTGGCCCAATAATATTTTGTGCCGCAGGAGTTGGGGTCATACTGTGCCCCGTGCGCACAAATAGCGGGTCGTTTAGCATTTCTCGTAAGCGTGCGAGTGAGTTACTGACAGCCGGTTGTGTTATGCATAAAACGTCGGCTGCTTTGGTTAGGCTGCCCGCAGTATAAATCGCATCAAACACGGCAAAAAGATTAAGATCTATTCTATTTAAATTCATAGTATTTTCACTTTACGCTCTGATTAGGCTTAGAGTAGCCTAAATAGTCCATCATTTGAGGTAATGTTGGATTATACACAACATTCATTGAATTAATAGAATGGATAGGTTTTTTTGAAGCGAAAAAATGTAATAAAGTGCGTTAATTCAAACATATAGCTATAATTAAACTGTGTTTATTACTGATAGGTATAAAAAAGCCACCTGCGTAGGTGGCTTTGAAAGAAGGGGGAAATGTTAGTAGTTTGCATTTCCTGGTGTACGTGGGAACGCAATAACGTCTCGTACGTTTTGCATGCCAGTCACATAAGCGACCAATCGTTCGAAACCAAGTCCGAAGCCAGAGTGTGGAACGGTGCCATAACGGCGAAGGTCACGATACCAGCTGTAATCTTCTTGGTTTAAGCCCATTTCAGCCAAACGACGGTCAAATACATCTAAACGTTCTTCGCGTTGCGAACCACCAATAATTTCACCTATGCCCGGGGCGAGTACGTCCATAGCGGCAACGGTTTTATTGTCATCATTAATACGCATGTAAAACGCTTTGATGTCTTTCGGGTAGTTTTGCATGATGATAGGGGCACCTACATGCTCTTCTGCCAAATAACGTTCGTGCTCTGAAGATAGGTCAACACCCCAAGACACTGGGAATTCGAATTTCTTGCCGCAGTTTTGCAAAATTTCGATAGCGTCAGTGTAATCCATGCGCACAAAGTCTTGCTCGATAACTTTTTCTAAACGAGAAATTGCTTCTTTGTTAATTCGCTGAGCAAAAAACGCCATGTCGTCAGCGCGTTCAGCCAATACTGCTTTGAACACGTATTTAAGCAAATCTTCCGATAACTGGGCGATATCACTTAAATCAGCGAATGCCACTTCTGGCTCTATCATCCAGAATTCCGCTAAATGGCGACTCGTATTTGAGTTTTCCGCACGAAACGTAGGGCCAAAGGTGTAAATTTTTGACATTGCTGTGGCATAGGTTTCACCATTCAACTGACCAGAAACCGTTAAAAAGGTTTCTTTTCCGAAAAAGTCTTGGCTGAAATCTACTTGGCCTTGCTCAGTCGTGGGAACATTCATCATATCCAGTGTGGATACACGGAACATTTCACCAGCACCTTCGGTGTCGCTAGCGGTCAATATCGGCGTACTCACCCAGCAATATCCGTTTTCATGGAAAAAGCGATGAATCGCCTGAGATAAGCAGTTGCGTACACGAGTTACCGCACCAATAACATTGGTACGCGGGCGCAGATGCGCGTGCTCACGTAAGTATTCTAAACTGTGGCGCTTGGGGGCCATAGGATAGGTGTCTGGGTTTTCTACCCAACCCACAACTTCAACTTCACTGGCTTCAATTTCAAGAGACTGGCCTTGACCCTGAGATTCCTTCAGTACACCTGTGGCGATGATCGAACAACTCGTGGTCAACCGTTGAATGTCGGTATAATTATTCAGAGTATTCAGGGCTATGACCTGAATGGGATCAAAGCAACTACCATCGTGTAAGGCAATGAAAGATAAACCAGCTTTTGAGTCACGACGGGTTCTTACCCAACCTTTTACCGTAACTTGCTGACCTACTGAATATTTACCGGCAAAAATATCTGCCACTGGGGCTTGCGCCATGTTTTCTCTCCAAACCACTTTGGGTATTTATTTTAAATTTTGGGCTGAGCCAAATTATGTCATTATTTTTAGGGGAAGTGCCACGCTAACGCCGTAAATTACTTTAAATGGGTTAATTGGGTGTCCTAAATACATTTTTGTGTACAAAAAATACACAAATAATAGCAAGAATATTGTGTTCCTTTCTTGGCTAATCTCACAAGGTGTGTAATCTTACTCAGGTAACGCTTAGACTCAAGAAAAATCGGAAGCAAGAAGCGAATGGAAAGGAATAAAGCAGATTGGCAGGGCAAAAATCGACGTAAAACGCCTATTGAGAACGATACGCTATATCGCACTATGGTCGGCGTAAATATTTTCGGTTGGGCGATTTTTATCGCCGCTCTTATCGTCTTTCATTACGCTCGGCCAGAATTTATTAGTGGCGTGCAAGATTTTTGGGGCGTAACGGGGCGTCAGCAGTGGTCAGCGTCGTTGAGTACCTATTTAGTCGGGTTATTATGCTGTTGTGTCGCGCTAAGTGTGTCGGTATTAGTCATGAAACGAAAGCGGACCCGCAGAAAAAATGATCACTTCGGGCTTAATGGTCTGGTTTTGTTGTTGGTGGCGTCTCTCAGCCTTGCCATTCTCTACTTTGAGTTTAATTAATGTTTATCGAGAAAAATCTAACTGGCGAGTTTTATTTACCGTAATCAAGCTTCGCCTCTTTTTAAGATCAATATTCCCTCAAAATGGGTTTGATAGGGCTATCAATGATGGCTATATTGTAGTGGTCTTGCATATGAAAGTGCGTCAAGGACTGGTTACCCTAAAAGGAATTTTAAGAGGATCTAATAATGTCTAATAATAAAACACTTATATCACTTCTATTTGCTGTCGCTGTTATTGCTTTAACCATCACCGTTTTTTTGCCACTGGCAAACATTCCTGAACAAACTGCAAGCACACCTGCGTTTATGGTGGCAATTTTGTTATTTAAAATCGCCGGTGCTATTGCGGCTGGGGTTTTAGCTATGTTGTTTGTGAGCGATAGGCCGTGGCGCAAATTACGCCACAGCGAAGATATCGTTTTTGCTAAAAAACAAGATTTAAATGCGGCAAAGCAGGAGCCGTTTAATCACGCCTATCATGGGCATTCTTCCAAATAGTTGGTTGAATGAGAAACAGGTGCCACATTAGCACCCGTTATCGCTTTCTCGTCACAAAGGCGCAAACGCATTCGTCATCTTGGGTCGAGATTAGTCTTCTTGGGTAAATAAATCGGTACTGAAATAGCGCTCTGCTGTATCGGCGAGTATCGTTACGACATTTTTACCCGCGAACTCAGCACGCTGAGCGACTTGAATTGCTGCGTATGCGGCTGCCCCTGATGAAATACCGACAGGTAGGCTTTCCATTCGGGCGAGTTCTCGAGCGTAGCTAATAGCGTCTTCATTGCTGATCGCAATGACTTCATCTAGTAATTCAACATCCAGCACATCTGGCACGTGACCTGAGCTAAGCCCTTGTATTTTATGCACTCCTGCACGTCCTTCACTTAATACTGGGCAAGAAGCAGGCTCAACGGCGATCACTTTAATATTTGGGTTGCGAATTTTGAGCGCCTTAGCAATACCGGTAATGGTGCCACCTGTACCAACACCAGCGACCAGAACATCTACTTTGCCGTTTGTGTCGCGCCAAATTTCCTGGGCAGTACTATTGAAGTGCATATCTGGATTGGCTTGATTAGCGAACTGGTCAAGCATCACCGCGCCTTCTGTACTAGCAACCAATGCTTTTGCTTTATCGATAGCTCCTTTCGTCCCTAGCTCTTTTGCTGTGGTGATGACGTTCGCGCCATAATGTTTAATCAATTTTTGGCGCTCAATCGACATGTGCTCAGGTATCACTATGGTCAAAGGAATACCTTTCATGGCGCATATCCACGCACAGGCAACCCCGTTATTACCTGACGTTGCCTCAATAATTTGGGTTTTTTCATTAAACGTCTCGGATAACATCAACGCGTTAATCATCGCCAGAGCAGGGCGGTCTTTAATAGAGCCAGCAGGGTTGAAATATTCTACTTTGGCTAATATTTGGGCTTTGGTTTGATGCTTAGCCGATAAGCGGCTCAAGCGTACCAAGGGTGTATTGCCGATGGTTTGTGTTATGTCATCAAAGATACGTCCTTGGGGAGAAACGTTTGCTAAGTGCATTGCACTTTGTAGGTCAGTGTTTTTATTTGTGTCGTTGTTCACTGCAATTGAAACGGCTTCAGTAGACATAATTTCCATACCTTTTAATTATCTTAAATCAGGTAACTACTATGCCATGCTACAGATAGAATAAATTTCTAAGTATTGTGCTTAATGCAATAGTTTTGTAAATTATTTCCTAATTTATAGGTAATCATAGAAAATTATTTTATGGATAGGTTAGATAAAGAAATACTTAGACTTTTACAGGACGATGCAACACTGTCAGTGAACGATATTGCTGAGCGTATTGGGCTAAGTACCACACCGTGCTGGCGACGGATCCAAAATTTAGAGAAACAAGGGGTGATCAAAAAGCGCGTCGCCTTATTAGATGCTGAAAAGCTCAACCTTGGTATGACGGTTTTTGTACAGATTAAAGCGGGCCAGCACGATATTAATTGGTTAAGTCAGTTTGCTGAACATGCAGCTGGCATTGAGCAAATTGTTGAGTTTTATCGTATGAGTGGCGAATATGATTACATGCTAAAAGTAGTCGTTGCCGATATGAAAGCCTTTGATATTTTTTATAAAAAATTGGTCGGCGGGATCCAATTATCAGATGTCACCTCTAGTTTCGCCATGGAGCAAATCAAGTACACCACTGCTCTCGCCATACAATAAGTATTTAAAACCGTGAAAAAAATAGTGTAATGTTGCTGGCGAGCACCTCATATGCGTGATAATTTATTCCTGAATTTACGCTCTTTTATAGAATATTTATTTTAGAGCGACACGCCAAGTTCAACAATCAATAATAATAGCGCTGTGGCGCATAAATAAGGTTCTATATGGAATGGTATTCTATTCTTCCGCCGATCATTGCTATCGTAGTGGTATTTTGGCGCAAAGAAGTTATTTTGGCGCTTATTCTCGCCATCTTTTCAGCTGAAGCGCTGTTAGCGTATCGCCGCGGTAGTGAGTTTTTGTTCAACGGTATCATCGGCTCTATTGAGCGCGTCATTGAAATCGCCAGCTCCGCCGGGAACGCACGCATATTGATCTTCAGTATGCTAATTGGTGCTTTATTAGCATACATTCGTAATTCAGGCGGGGTCACAGCCACGGTTGAAATGCTCATCAACAAGGGGGTTGCGAAAAGTAAGCGCCAAGTGGGTTTGCTTACCATGTTTACTGGCATTGTGGTTTTTATCGAATCAAATTTAAGCGTATTGGCGTCGGGTATTTTGTCTCGAGGTTTGTACGATAAGTTTAAAATGAGCCGCGCACGCTTAGCTTATGTAATTGACAGTACCAGTGCGCCAATCTGTATTTTAATTCTACTCAATGGTTGGGGAGCTTTTGTTTTAGGGCTGCTGAGTAACTATGAATTGGAAGAATCTGCCGTTTCAATATTGTGGGGCACTATTCCTTTTAACTTCTATGCGATCATTGCGCTGCTTATTGTGACCTACACCATAGTCACAGACAAAGTTCACGGGCCTATGCGTGAAGCAGAGCGTGAAATGCAGCAAAACAATGATGTTAGTTTACCTATTCCTGCTAGCAAAGCGCGTTTTATGTTGGTTCCGCTTTGCACCATGATATTTGGCATGGTTGGCTTTATGTTTTGGACAGGCAACGGTGATATCGCAGCGGGCAGCGGCAGTAAATCCGTGCTATATGCAACCGTGTTGGCCTGTATGGTGGCGTACTTTTTATTGATAAGTGCCAAAAAATACAGCCACAAAGAATTGGTAGATGAAGGCTTTAAAGGCATGGGGGAAATTCTGCCGCTGGTCACCATCGTATTGTTTTCTTTGACCTTAGGGGGCAGCTTAAAAGAATTAGGTACGGGAATTTTTGTGGCGAACTTAGTTGGCGATTATTTGCCACTTTCCTTGATTGTTCCTGTGCTGTTTTTAGCCGGGGGGATTATGTCGTTCACTACCGGCACCTCCTGGGGCACGTTTGCTATTCTAATTCCTATTGGCGTGCCTCTTATCCAAACCCTAGGTTTACCGCCTTCCCTTGTATTGGCGGCGATACTCGGTGGCGGGGTGTTTGGCGATCACTGTTCACCCATTTCTGATACCACTGCCGTGTCATCAATAGCATCAGGTTGTGACTTACTGACCCACGTTCGAACTCAAATGCCGTATGCCCTATTTGGTGGCGCACTGGCGTTTATCGGGTACTTTATTGCCAGTCTGATCATGCTGTAAACGCGTCTTCGCGATGGCATCATTTAGCTAGGCAGGCTAAATGATGCAGTCACTGGTTATATGTTTAACATAAAAGGAAGTCTGATGAAGTATTCACTCATAGTTGTACTGTCATTTTTTATGCTCAGTGCGTGCAGTGCGCCCGAGCAAGTAGCGCACAAAACATCTCTGGCAACTCAAAACGAAGTGAGCATAGGTCAATCGGCGGTTGCTATGCCTGATGCATTTAGCGCAGATGTAGCGCAGCAAATTATGCTAGATGGTGGTAATGCAATTGATGCGGCGATTGCTGCCCAGTTTGTATTAGCTGTGACCTTGCCAGAAGCAGGAAATATAGGTGGCGGTGGTTTCATGCTGGTTTATAAAGACCAAAAAGGGGATTTCATCGACTACAGAGAGCAAGCACCTCTTGCTGCCCATCGCGACATGTATCTTGACGAAGATGGCAACGTAGTACCTTATCAATCCGTTATCGGTATTTTATCATCAGGCGTACCTGGCACAGTAGCAGGTATGTGGTTGGCGCATGAAAAATACGGCACATTACCTTGGAAAGACCTCGTTGAGCCAGCGGTAAAGCTAGCTGTTGATGGCTTTGTGATGCCGCAAAAACTAGCCGGATTTATAAGTCGTTACAGCAAGCGCCTAAAAGATAAAGGCTTTGATGTAAACTTCGATGATTACTTTGCATCAGCTAAGGCTGGCGAAGTATTTAAACAACCGGAGTTAGGCGCGACATTGGCGCTTATTAGGGACCAAGGTCGTGATGGTTTCTATAAAGGCAAAACGGCAAAAACCATTGCTGATTTTATGGCTAAACACAAAGGGCTAATCAATGAGCAAGATTTGGCTGAGTATGAAGCTAAATCTCGTCAGCCCATTAGCGCTAAATGGCGAGACTACGATGTGCTTACTTCGCCGCCACCGAGTTCAGGTGGAATTGCGATTATTCAGTGGTTAACCATGTACGATCAGTTAACAAAAGATAAAACCAAGCTTGAGCACAACTCTACACCTTATGTGCATTTATTATCTGAGGTAGGTAAGCGCGTTTTCGCTGATAGGGCAGAGTACTTAGGTGATCCTGATTTCGTGAAAGTGCCGGTGGCAGAGCTTATCGACCCTGAATATATCGCTAAGCGTAGCGCTGATATCAATATGGGTGAAATTTCAGTCACAGAGGTAATTAAGCCGGGCTTAAAAGAAAGTGAAGAAACTACCCATTTTTCAATTGTTGATAAATGGGGTAACGCAGTATCAAATACCACCACGATTAATCTTGGATTTGGTAGTGGTGTGGTAGTTGAGGGTGCTGGTTTTTTGCTTAACGATGAAATGGATGACTTTAGCGCGAAACCAGGGGTAGCAAACGTATTTGGCGCGGTGGGTGGTCAAGCAAACGAGATCCACCCCAAGAAGCGCATGTTGTCTTCGATGACGCCCACTATTGTATTAAAAGACAATAAGGTCAGTGTGGTGACTGGCTCGCCTGGTGGCACGACTATTATTAGTTCAGTGTACACCTCAATTTTAAATGCACTTGAGTTTGGTATGAGCGCCCAAGAAACAGTCGATGCGCCACGTTTTCATCATCAGTTGCTACCAAAAGACGTTATTCGATATCACGATGGGTTAACGCCAGAAACAGTGACAGCACTAGAAGAAATGGGCTACACGATGGATAACAATCGTTTCGGTGATTTGCACACTATTATTGCCAATGACGGTAAGTTAGATGCTGGCTCTGAATCTCATGGTCGCGGGAAATCAATCGTATTTTAACGCCCTGGTCGCACTGGCCTGAATGAGAAAAAACGGTTGCCAATAGGCAACCGTTTTTTTATCTGAATCAATCAATAAAAAATTAGTGGTGATGACCGCCAGCCAGTGCATTGCCTTTATCATCGTAAAAGCCAGAGGCCCCTTTTTCAATAAAGCCTAAAGTGACCATTTTTGTGAGAAAAGGATCGCTGTGATCGTCACCAATATCGGCAAAATCTGTGGTCTGGTATTGTGAACGTTGCTCAAAAAAACGATCAACTTCTTTGGCGTCGTGATTAACCTGAGTCAAGGTCCACATTTCTTTTTTGTTGTCTTGTTGCCAACTGTATTCAAGCAACAATGATTGCTCTACTGCCCACTGCACGCTAATTTTAGTATGGCCAATGGTTTTACTGTAGTGATGTGTTAGCTCGCAACCCGTGCCTGTTTCTTTTACTAAATCAAGTTGTGAAAGCAGTGCTTGTGAGATCAGGTTGTTACGGTAATCCCAGTCTGTTTCGGTTTTTCCATGAACCTTTTCCCCGGGTTGATATTCGATTGCGCGCTTAGCACTGTCGAAGAATCGCGTGGGTTTGACTTGTTGATTAGGAGACAGGTACCAACTTTCAGTGATCTGAGTTTGTGGGTAGTGGTGCGCTACGGTTTTTCCGTTTCGGTATAAAACTAATTCGCTATTACGGCTCTGAACACCATTGCTTGACTCAAGGATATAGGATGCACTGAGTTTTGAAGGCGTTGTTGCACATTGGGCATTCGCTTGGGGCGCCGCAAATGTGGGCGGCGTGACGATTGAGATCGCTGTGACTGCTGAGAGCGCTAAACCCGTTGTTAGCAATGTACGAATATTAATAAGCGTCTTTTTCATATTTTACTCCTGCAGGTTAAGTGCAAGGCCTTTGGTATAGTAAATGATAGGCTGCGAACTTAACTACATGTGGTGCTGCTGTTTGGCTGAGTGTGCTGCTTTATGGATTATTTTTATCAGTACGGTAGAGCGGGGTACTGCAAATACAATTTTTTTAATTCAAGCGCTTTTATGCCGCCAACAACAAAGAATTTTTTAGTGTGTAAATAAAAAAGGTTAGGGCGCTTTACGCGACCTAACCTCATCGTGTTTCTACTCTTGTGACTGAGCAGCATTTGCTTGCGTTGTTAAATCAGCAGCAAAGTCCATGATGTGATACAGCACGCTTTGCTCATTGGTACCATTGACCAACAAGGCAGCAGGTCCACTTGCGTATATGCCTACGTCTTCACCTGAGTGGGTTTCTGACGAAAGCGGTACTAGTGCTTCTTGGTGGTAACCAGTACTCGTGGTATCAACATCCGTTAAGTCTTGGCGACCCGCCGCAACCTCAAGAGAGTAGGTTGCGTCGGCATCCGTTTCGTCACCTAAGTTGCGAAAGCCCAGACCGTTTGTGTAGCCCAACGTTGTATAAGGCATATCATCTGCTGCCATTGCAGGCTCATCAGCACCAACGTTCACAACTTTACCTAAAATAGGATTACCACGTTTAGGGTAGCCAGCGATGGTAAATACATGACCGTGATCCGCTGTGACGATAATTAGGGTGTCTTCTGGATCGGTGTTATCAATGGCGCTTTGCACGGCTTGTGCAAACTCAATGGTGTCGGTCAATGCATTGTAAGCACTTCCGGCATGGTGGCCATGGTCAATACGACCTGACTCAACCATCAAGAAAAAGCCTTCGTCATTGTTGTCCAATATTTTGATGGCTTTTTCAGTCATCTCACTGACGGAAGGTTCGCCTGCTACATCATTTTCACGGTCCGCTTCATACTGCATGTGAGACTCGTTGAATAAGCCAAACACACGTTCAGTGGTTTCGGTGTTTAGGCCATCAAAGCCTGATTGGTCAGTAATATAAACGCCGTTGCTGTAGTTTGCCTGCCATTCTGCCGTGAGGTCGCGTCCATCTGTACGGTCACCCTCTACTGCGCTTACTGCATCAGAGCTATTAAAGCTGGCATCTTTTGGCAAGAAGTGACGACGTCCACCACCAAAGGCGACTTCGATTCCATCTACGTCCACTGCGCTAATACGTGCTTCAAGCATGCTTTCAAAATTAACCAGTTGGTCTGCAATATCAACGCAGCCCGCCGTTACCGCAGCTTCTGGCATATCTGAAACGTCTTCCCAGTTACGATCCGCTGATTTAGCGTAGGTTGCAGCTGGTGTAGCATGGGTGATTCTGGCCGTTGAAATAATACCTGTAGATTTACCGGCAATTTCTGCAAGCTCTAATGCGGTCACAAGTTCGTTGCCGGCTACGGTTGAACAGTCGCCTCGTTCGATGTCTTCATCAACGCCAATAACACCCACATCGGTTTTAACACCACTCATCATGGCGGTCATGGTGCCGGCTGAATCAGGGGTTTGTGCATCCACGTTATAGGTTTTTGCCAAACCAGAAAAATCCATTTTATCAAAGCTAAGTTGGTTTTCTTCCCCTAGCTCACCTTTCATTTGACCTTCTAGAATACGTGCTGCAGTCACAGTTGAGATGCCCATGCCATCGCCAACAAATAAAATAACGTTTTTGGCGCTGCCACGTAAACTAGCGATACTTTTCGCCGCTACCGAGGGCGCGGTATCCGCAGTGATTTTTGCAGAGGTGGTGTTTGTTGCTTCTAACCATGTTTGGCGAGCGGCGGTGACTTCTTCTTGCCCTTCCACAAACCATTCATTATTGACGTTAGTAAGTAATTCGCTGCTGTCTACCGTTGTGACGCCAGGAGAACAAACGTACTCAGTTGAATCAATTTCGCTAGACTCCAATGTGCCGCTGCTGTCTGCATCGATACCAGAATCAATTTGTACACCGCTGTTCGGGCAATTTGCATCGCCTGCGGCTAACGCTGTTTGCACAATTAAGCTATTTACGCCGTTGCTGCCATCGGTGCCGTTTGTACCGTCGTCTCCGTCACATGCTGACAGACCCATTACCGCAAGCGCTATTAGGGATAATTTTAAATTTTTCATGTTTTTCTACCTATTCCTGAATTAAGTCAAGCGCTTGCTCAATGATGTGAAAGACCACGCTTTGCTCTACCACGCCTTGCACCAACTGAGAACCCGGGCCGCTTGCATGCAGCGCCACGTCTTCGCCTGAATGCGTTTCTGAGCTAAGGGGGATAAGCGCTTCTTGGTGATAACCAGAGGTGGTGGTGTCGACGTCAGTGATGTTCATGCGCCCAGCAGCAAGTTCTTCGCTATAACTGGCATCAGCGTCGGTCTCATCGCCTAAATCATGAAAGCCATTACCATTGGTGTAACCCAAAGTGGTGTAAGGCATTTCGTCTGCCGCTAAGGCAGGTTCGGTAGCACCAACAGAAACCACTTTACCAAGGATGGGGTTACCGCGTTTCGGGTAGCCCGCGATAGTAAATACGTGACCGTGATCCGCTGTGACTAAAATTAAGGTATCTTCAGAACTTGTGCTATCAACTGCCGCCTGAATGGCGTTGGATAATTCAATCGCATCGGTTAATGCATTGTATGCGCTACCGGCATGGTGACCGTGGTCGATACGACCTGATTCCACCATTAGAAAATAACCGTTATCGTTATTGTCTAATACATCGATGGCCTTGCTGGTCATGTCAGTTAGTGAAGGCTCGCCCGCTACGTCATTAGCGCGATCTGCTTCGTACTGCATGTGTGATTCATTAAATAAACCGAATAGGCGTGTGGTAGTGGCTGCCTCTACTGCATCAAAGCCAGCTTGGTCCATGACATAGGTACCGTTTGTGTACATGTCTTGCCATTCTGTGACTAAATTGCGTTCGTCGGTGCGATCACCTTCAACTTCGCTGACGGCATCTGCACTGTTAGAGGCGGCATCTTTAGGTAAAAAGTGACGACGTCCGCCGCCCATAACCACTTCTAAACCGTCTACATCAACACCTGTAAAACGTGCTTCAAGGTTAGACTCAAAGTTAACAAGTTGGTCAGCAATATCGGTACAACCCGCGGTAACGGCTTCCTCTGGCATATCTGAAATATCTTCCCAGTTGCGATCAGCTGATTTAGCGTAGGTTGCAGCGGGGGTTGCATGAGTAATACGCGCCGTGGAGATAATACCCGTCGCCATCCCTTTTATTTCAGCGAGTTCTAATGCGGTAGAGACTTCATTACCGGCAACCGTAGAACAATCGCCACGTTCAATATTCTCGTTAACACCAATAACGCCTACATCCGTTTTAAGGCCGGACATCATCGCTGTCATGGTGCCTGCTGAATCTGGGGTTTGTGCATCTACATTGTAGGTTTTAACATGAGCTGTATGGGGAAATGTCTCGAAGCTAAGGTAACCTTCTTCACCAGGGTTACCGGCCTGTTGACCTTGTAAAATACGCGCAGCAGTAAGTGTTGAAACACCCATGCCATCGCCTACGAATAAAATTACATTCTTCGCTTTGAATTGATTATTTGTATTTAATTTCTCAGCTAGTTTAGTTTGCGCATCAGCATACCAAGTGTTGTCCGTTTGGTAGCTAGGCAAAACATCAGCGTGAAGCGCAGTTGAAACAGCAAGTGCGAGAGCACTGGCCGTTGATATCCAGTTCAGTTTCATGTTTTTATTCCCGAATTTTATGTGCTTGTGGTGATTTTGTTATCGGTATGTCCGATAACCGCGCAGCTAGAGTAGGTGAGTAGTGTGAAGATTCGCTGACACTTTATTGACGGATTGGTGACGCTGAGGTTGCAAAATCATGGCAGATTTTTTACCAATTTATGACGTGGGGTTATTTTATCTACTTAGTGCGTTAATCAGCTTATTTTGTAAGTTGAAAAAACGGATGCTCGGTGAGTGACACGTTATCTTTGGTCACAGTAAGAATACTCCCTTGATCATACCAGTCGCCTAATACGATGCGCTGGGCAGGTTGGCCGTTTACGGTTAAATCGTGAATAGCGGGGCGATGTGTATGGCCATGTATTAGCCGCGTTACATTAAAGCGAGACATAGTGTCTATGACTTCTTGAGGGGTGACATCCATTATGTCTGTCGTAAGTTGTTTCTGATTTTCTTTACTGGTGGCACGGCCGTTTTCGGCTATTTTTCGTCGAGTGCTTAACGGAAGGCGTAAGACAAGTCTCGGCCACCACCATCCGCGCGCTTTCTTGCGGAATTTTTGGTACGCCACATCTTGGGTGCATAGTTCATCACCATGAGTAATCAACGTTGGCGTGCCGTACAGGTCAATCACGACTTGCTCGGGCAACAAAGTAAAGCCGGCTTGCTTGGCGAAGCGTTCACGGATCAAAAAATCTCGATTACCATGAATAAAAAAGATACTGACGCCTGCGTCAGCAACGCGTTTAAAGGCGCTGGCCACTTGCTGATTAAACGGGGTTTGATCGTCATCACCAATCCAGGCCTCGAATAAATCACCGAGTACATAAAGTGCATCTGCTTGAAGCGCATCGCTGTCGAGAAACTGAAATAAACATTGGCTAATATCACTGCGCTCGGCAGATAAATGTAAATCAGCGATAAAATAGGTAAAAGGCATGGGAGAACTCAATATGAGGCCCATTCAGGACGAATAGGCCTCGAACACTAGATTATTCGCTTACTTCAACTTTCTGAATAACCACATCTTCAACCGGTACATCTTGGTGATAACCAGAGTTGCCGGTTTTTACGTCTTTAATCTTGTTCACTACGTCCATGCCGTCAGTTACTTTAGCGAAAACACAGTAACCCCAGCCGTCACCAGATTCACTGCGGAAGTTCAAGAAGCTGTTGTTAGCAACATTGATGAAAAATTGTGAGCTAGCTGAATGTGGCTCGTTAGTACGCGCCATCGCCAATGTACCTACTTCGTTGGCAAGGCCGTTGTTCGCTTCATTTTTAATGGTCGCTTTTGTTGCTTTTTGCTCCATGCCAGGCTCGAAACCGCCGCCTTGTACCATGAAACCATCGATAACACGGTGGAAAATGGTGTTGTCGTAAAAACCTTCTTTGGCGTAACTTAGAAAGTTAGCAACTGTTTCAGGCGCTTTGTCTGCGAAAAGCTCTACGCTAATGACGCCGTAGTTAGTATGAATTGTGACCATTTTAATGCCCTCAGATGAATCATAAAAAATAAAAGTTCGCCATTCTAACGTAAACCGCGGCGCTTTTTAAGCAGTTGATTAATATTGATTAATGCGAGGGGAGTGACACAGTGATAGAATCACCGTACAGAGCGCTTATGCTCTCTTTTTTTATACCCATTTACGTCATCTCAATTTTAAATAGGAAAACGGTTAATGCTACACATATACAATACCCTGACTCGACAAAAAGAGCTCTTTACACCTTTACATGAATCAAAGGTGGGGTTGTACGTGTGCGGTATCACAGTGTACGACCTATCACACATGGGACATGCTCGCACGTATTTGAGTTTTGATTTAATAGTGCGCTATTTACGTCACAAGGGGTACGAGGTGAATTATGTGCGTAATATCACCGACATAGACGATAAAATCATACAGCGTGCTAATGAAAATGGCGAAACAACCCGCGCATTAACAGAGCGCACTATCGCCATGATGCACGATGATTTCGCAGCAATTAATTTGCTAGAGCCTGATATCGAGCCTCGCGTGACCACGCATATGCCAGAGATTATTGCCATTATTGAGCGTCTCATTCAACGCGGACATGCCTATCAAGCAAAATCCGGCGACGTTTTATTTGATGTCAGTAGCTATAGTGATTACGGCAAGCTCAGTAAACAAGACTTAGAACAGTTAAATATGGGCTCGCGCGTCGATGTAGACAGCGATAAAGATGATCCCATGGATTTCGTATTGTGGAAAACAGTTAAACCAGGTGAACCAAGCTGGTCATCACCTTGGGGTGAAGGGCGCCCAGGCTGGCATATTGAATGTTCTGCCATGAATCAAAAACACTTGGGTGAGCACTTTGACATTCACGGTGGTGGGTCAGATTTGATTTTCCCGCATCACGAAAATGAAGTGGCACAATCATGCTGCGCATACGATACACCTTATGTGAACTATTGGGTGCACGCTGGCATGGTACAAGTTGATAGCGAGAAGATGTCTAAATCGCTGGGCAATTTCTTCACGTTACGTGATGTTTTAAAACAGCACGATGCTGAAACCTTACGCTACTTCTTGATGTCTGCTCATTACAGAAGCCAGTTGAGTTACTCTGAGGACAATATCACTCAAGCCCGCAGTGCGCTTGAACGCTTATATACCGCCTTACGTGACGTGAATGCCAATATTCAAGTTGATATGCAAAGTGGTGACTACCTCGCTCGTTTTGATAAAGCAATGGACGATGACTTTAACACCCCTGAAGCCATGGCGGTTTTATTTGATGTTGCCAAAGAGTTAAATAAAGCTAAGGCAGAAGATCAAAGCGGGCAAAGCCGAGCAAGTGATTTGGCAGGTATTCTACTAAATCTAGGTAAGGTGCTAGGTATTTTACAGCGCAGCCCAAGCGAATATTTGCAGGGTGATCAGCAAGACGCAGATGAAGTGGCCGAAATTGAAGCTTTGATTAAAGCCCGTAACGACGCCCGCGCCGCGAAAGACTGGCCAGCAGCCGATGCAGCAAGAGACGGCTTAAATGCACTGAATATTATTCTTGAAGATGGCCCAAGTGGCACCACTTGGCGCAAAGGTTAACACTTTTTCATAACCTAGATGACACATTCAAGGCCAGCTGATTAGCTGGCCTTTTGATTGCGAAGGCTTTAGCTAGACTCTTCCTTGGCAAGGCGCTGCGCAAGAATCAATGTGCTGCGCAAGAATGTAAAATAAGAATGTGCAAACGAACCATCATATTGCTCAGGCTAAAATCTCTTGCTAAACACCGCATTTTTAACAATGTGCGAACTCGCAACGCCTCATGTTAATTTTAGACTAAAAAGACCAAAGCACGCATTTCTCGCATTCATAAAAAACGCCATTTGGTACTTTTGAGCTGGCTGGTGTTATGCGCCGTCCTAGAGAGCAATAGACGTAAAATAAGAGACTTAACTAGTTGTATCGGTGAAAGATATTGTTACGCATATCGTTCTGTTTGTTCGAATATTAACTATCCAATAAGCGAAGTACCGATGAAACGATTTTTATTATGTGTTGGTTTGTGCTTAATGTTCTCAGTGAATGCGCAAGAGCCAAAGCAAGAACAAAGCGTTCAAGGCGTTGATCACGTAGGGCTAGCGGTGACTGACTTACAGGCATCAGAGCGATTTTTTACCCAGTATGCAGGGTTTCATGTTCTGAGCCGTGATGAAAAGTACCCATCTGTGGCTCTATCAAACAACAGTGTTGTCATTACGTTGTGGCGCGTGACTGACCCTAATAGGGCTGTGGCATTTGATCGCAAGCACAATGTTGGATTACATCACTTGGCACTTAGAGTCAGCAGTGAGGCGACCTTGAATGCGCTGCATGACACCTTCTTACAGGACAAGCAGGTAAAGATAGAGTTTGCACCTGAATTTGCGGGTAATGGACCGAACAAGCATATGATGGTGTATGAGCCGAGCGGCAATCGAATTGAATTTATCTATCGAGCGGCAGCGCGCTAACATGCCGGGCACTTTTTTGGCCGAGCACTATATTAGTCGAGCAATTTCTTGGGCATACACTTTCACAGCCGGGCACTTCTTTAGCTGAGCACTTTTTTAGCTGGGCATCCGCTAACGGTCACTGAGGGCTGCAAGGCTTGGCGAAAGAGGTGATTTAGCAAAAGGAAAGATAGTATAAGCACAATGCTAGGCCAATGAAAAAGAGTGGGAAATACGCAGACCCAAGATTAGAACTTACGTAGACACCCATAATAAAAAGATCGTAAAGATAGTCTCTAGTTTCATGTGGGAATTATCCATATCTAAGCGTTAGGGTACTTTTGATCTGACTGATAAAAGGTTTTTAGTGGAACTGTGAGTGCTGTAGGACGAAAACGGTGAGTAAGGGCAGTATTTAGACAGACGTAAACGTTAAAATCTAAGCGTGTGAGTGATCACTTTAATCATGGGTGTCACTATTTTAATTATGGATGTCACCTTACGCTAATGGCAATTACAGGGAGGTGATGAGGTTTTCGAATCAGTGTGCTAGCCAGTGCTTTTTAACCATTAAAGCCACAAACCGAAGGCCAGATATAGGCTTTATCAAGTGAAATTAAGCGCTTTATGTTTGTAAAGCGCACTTGGGTTTTATCCTTTCATTGGCTTCACGTCAGGCCGTTATCAATGATCTTCAATATGGTGGCGTTAAAATGCTCGGCCATCGCAATAACGGCTTGTTCTCTATCTTGCTTAACAATGGCGTCAGCTATCTTTTGGTGGCGGTTGACCATAGCGTCATGCTCCGCTTTGTCTGACAGTGTGCGCCAGCCTTTTGGGTAAAATTCAATCATGGCGGAGGTCAAAGATGACACCAAAATAGGGTAAAGCGGGTTGCGAGAGGCTTTGGCGATGGTGGAATGAAACGCTAAATCTGTTTGGGTCATTAATATAGGATCGTCCTCAGAGTCACGCATGGTATTCACCAATTGCAGTAGTTTGTCTGCATCTTGTTGTGTGCGGTGAATAGCCGCTAATTCCACTGAGCGCGCCTCGACTGTGCGCCTTGCATCCCATACTTGTTGGGTCGACATTTGTTCGGTATGCACCGCCTGACTCATCATCAGGGCGATAACACTGCCTTCCATTTTTCGTACTCGCGCTCTGCGCCCAGCGCCTACTTCGATAATATGCATTGCGGCTAACACTTTAAACGCTTCGCGCACTACTGTGCGGCTCACGCCTAGTTTTTCACTTAACTCACGCTCACTCAAAATAGGATCGCCCACTTTAAGGTGGTTCTCGCGAATATATTTAATTAAGTCATTTACTGCACTTTCCACCAAGGTTTGTGGAGCAGCGCTATTTTTTTCCTGCGAGTTAGTCATCAAAGGTTCTTAATACAAAGTACGTGAAATCAGCGCGTTAAGCTGAGTGTTTGAACGAATTTAAATCATAACGCTGTGCTACTTATTCCACAATATTTAAATTTTGGTGTTATAACTATTGACTAACCTATCATACCAGTTTACATTCTAAATCATACCTGTTAACACATTTTTAACGATTGGTGTGCTGTAGATGTGTTGTCAGCCTGATACTTAGCGCCGTTGCGCGGTAAGGCTTAAAAGGGCCAATGAAGTCTCTGACATTGAAAAGCTGAATAGTAGGAAACAACGATGAATCAATTCTTAGTGAGTAAACGAACTATTTTACGTAGCGCTATCGTAGCTGCCTTAGGGGCAGGGTGCGTGGCTCAGGCCAATGCTGTTGAAGAAGGAGATGCGACAGCGAAGGGTCAAAAGCAATCCCAAGGGATTGAAGAAATTTTGATCACCGCACGTAAGCGTACGGAGAGTTTGCAAGAAACACCTCTGTCCGTTATTGCGTTTGGTTCAGAGGCCCTTGAGCAGCAAAACGTCACCAATTTAACAGATTTAAACACTAAACTGCCCAATGCGAGCATCGGTGGGTCAGGCGGGTTGGGGGGCACAAACGCGGTGTTTTCTATTCGTGGCCTAGGCACAGCGCGAAATGCGGTTTCCCAAGAGCAACCCGTTGCGCTGTATATCGATGATGCCTATTACGGGCGCAGCGATGGCGCTTTGCTCAGTGTGTTAGACGTGGAGCGGGTCGAAGTACTTCGTGGCCCACAAGGCACCTTGTTTGGCAGGAACGCCACGGGCGGTGCAATACGATATATCACGAAAAAGCCACACGATACCTTCGAGGCGAAAGTAAAAGCATCAATCGGCTCATTCAACCGCACTAGCGTTTCAGGGGATGTAAACCTTCCGGTATCAGACGACTCAGCACTAAAACTTACGGTCGCATCAACTACCAGTGACGGCTATGTTGAAAATAAAGCGGGTGGCAATGATGTAGGAGACGAAGACACGCGTATTTTTCGTGCCCAGTGGTTAACACAAGCCACCGATGATATCGAAATCGTGGTATCGGGTGATTACAGTAAAACAGACACGAATGGTGCGCCTAGCGTGACACTGGCAATCAACCCTGAATCTTCGCTAGTCCAAGAAGAAGCTGCGGCAGGGTTTGATGCCACCTTAGTGCCAGTAAATGACTATTACGAAACCTATGCGACCGGTGAAAATTTTAATGACACCGAAAGTGTAGGGGGCTCTATTACGGTTAACTGGGCAATGGAAACCATGGATTTTATTTCCTCTACCAACTATCGGAATGTTGATATTTATCTTGCTTACGATACCGATGGTACGCCTGCGTCATTATTCGAGCAAATCGCCGATCGAGATATCACCATGTTCTCACAAGAATTCCGTCTGTCGGGGTTGGCGTTTGACGAGCGTATGCAGTGGACAGCAGGGGTGTTTTATTACGATGAAGAAGCGTCAGATATTCGTGATGTATTAACCACCATGAATGCCAGACCTGCGACTGCGGCCAATACTCGTGGTTCGACGCGGGTGGTCAATCCAGTTGAAACAACCAGCATCGCAATTTTCGGTCAGATGACCTATGACGTCACAGACGATTTTTCGGTGACCACAGGGCTGCGCTACACAGAAGATCAAAAAGATATTTTTGCTTCTGAGCGCGCATTCACCAGCACTGAGTTTATTAGCGCTACTGACAACCATACCTGGGATGCCGTCACAGGACGTATTAGCGCTGAATATCAATTGAACGACGAGATTTTTGCTTTTGCATCTTTCGCCAGAGGATATCGAGCCGGTAGCTTTAACGACCGGATCCGCACCAATTTGGATAACAACGGTGTTGAACCCTACGACGAAGAAATTCTGGATAACATTGAAACAGGGATACGCAGCGATTTGTTAGATGGGACGCTACGGTTGAACTTAACGGCGTTTTACAGCGACTATCAAGATCTTCAGCTTACAGCGCCAGTGCTAAATTCGGTGCCAATTCGCACGCTGGTACAAAATGCCGGCCAAGCCGAAATTAAAGGTCTTGAAGGCGAGTTCATTTGGCTACCAGCAGATAATTTTCGTATTGATGGCGCGTTCGGTTATTTAGATTTCGAGTTTACTGAAGTGGCACCTGGCATCACGCAAATCACCACAGACAGCGAAGCGGCTAGGGCACCTAAGTACTCATTTACCCTTGGTGCACAATACAACCTTTATATCGACAATGGCAGCGAAGTACTGGTGCGCGCTGACTACGGTTGGAAAGACGATTACAAAACCATTGTGGATGACAACCTTCAAATCATACAAGAAGCGTTTGGTTTACTAGGTCTCAATGTGAGTTACATCACAGATGACTGGCGCGTCAGCGTTTATGGCACCAACCTAACCGACGAAGAATACGCCTTAGGTGGGCTTGGGTTTGTAGAATCTGGTGGGGCTCAAGGTTTCGATCAAATCGAGCCAGGTCGTCCGCGGGAATTCGGTGTGTCATTTCAATACGAATGGTAATTAGGGAATACGCTAGCCTCACGTCGAGTGAGGCTTGTTCAGATAACGGGAGCGCACAATATGCCTGCTTTACATCGTTGCAATAATATTGCTGATCTTCGCTTACGGGCAAAGTCTAAATTACCCGCCCCTATGTTTCATTATATAGATGGCGGAGCTGATGATGAATGGACCATGCGCCGCAATACAAATGCCTTTGATGATTTACAACTGATGCCCAATTATTTGCGTAACATTGAGCACCTAGACCTTAAAACTAACGTGTTGGGGACACAATTAGATTTACCTTACTTTTTATCCCCCACGGGTATGTCGCGCTTGTTTCACCATGAGAAAGAATATGCTGCCTGCAAAGCAGCACATCAGCACGGCACTATGTACAGTTTATCTACACTGTCTACTACGAGTCTTGAAGATATAGCCACCTGCACCCCTAGTGCTAAAATGTTCCAAATCTATATTCTTAAAGATCGGGAATTAACGCGCGAATTTGTGCAGCGCTGTAAGGCCAGTGGCTATCAGGCGTTGTGTCTTACTGTGGATACCATGGTGGCAGGCAATCGTGAACGCGATTTAGTTAATGGCATGACGATGCCACCGCGGATTACCCCAGCGAACTTTTTTAGTTATGGCACGAGTTTTTCGTGGCTATTTAACTTATTAAAAGATCCTAATTTTACCCTTGAGAATGTGGCGCACCGAGTTGATGCTCTAGATAAAGGCGCCATGGCTTTGATTGATTACGTAAATAGTCAGTTCGACCGGACCGTCACATGGGAGGATGCGGCCTGGTTAGCCGAGCAGTGGGACGGCCCATTTGTTATTAAAGGTGTGCAATCTCCGGCGGATGCCCAAAAAGCCGTAGAGATTGGCGCGACTGCTCTGATGGTTTCAAATCATGGTGGCAGGCAGCTTGAAGGAGTGCCTGCCCCGGTGGATTGCATTGCGCCCATACGTGACAAAATCGGTGACCAGCTTGAGCTAATCGTTGATGGCGGCATTCGCCGAGGTACACACATCATTAAGGCGTTAGCCAGTGGTGCGAATGCTTGTTCTATTGGTAGACCTTATTTATATGGTTTAGCCGCGGGCGGTCAAAAAGGGGTGGATAGAGCCATGAATATTCTCACCTCAGAGTTACATCGCTCGATGACTTTACTCGGTGTGTCTTGTGTCTCTGAGTTGTCAGAAAAACACCTTATTCCGCTCAATAAGCGCTCACGTTAACTTTCATTTTATTGTGGATGACAATGCTAAAAAATATATCTAGTAAGTTTGGCCCAGGTATTTTATTTGCTGCAAGCTCAGTTGGCACTTCGCACTTGGTGCAGTCGACACGAGCAGGAGCGGAGTTTGGCTTTACCCTTGCGCTCCTGATCCTATTTACCTGTTTACTCAAGTACCCCGCTTTCCGCTTTGGTACTGACTATGCCGTTGCAACCGGAAAAACCCTAATTGACGCATATTTTAAGCAAGGCCGCAGCAGCGTCTTTGTTTACATCATTGAAGTGCTTGCGACTATGTTTATCGCGGCCTCTGCTGTGACGGTAGTGTGCGCAGGCTTAATAAGCAGTGTGCTGGCAATTGATGTGTCGATAAAGGTTGTCTCTATTGGGGTTCTGCTATTTTGTGTCGCGATTTTATTGGGGGGCAGTTACGCACGCTTTGAGAAAATCACGACATTTTTTGTTTCGCTATTTATGGTGTTAATTTGCATCGCAGTGGCTTTGGCAGTAGGCAAAGCGGATATTTCGTCTGTTAATTTGTTGCCTGCGGTTGAATTTGAACAAAGTAATATTCTTTTTATTATTGCTGTTGCGGGTTGGATGCCAACAGTTGTAGGGGCTTCGGTGTGGCAATCTCTCTGGGTTTGCGCCAAATCCAAGCAACTTGGGCGCCCATTAACGGCTGCTGAAGCGCGATTCGATTTTAACCTAGGTTACATTCTGACCGTTGGGCTGGCGTTTGGGTTTTTACTGCTTGGTGCACTGTTGCTGTATGCTAAAAACGTTACCGTCGCCGAAGGAGCAACGTCTTTTGCGACTCAGCTAATCAGTATATTTACCCAGTCTATCGGCTCCTTCGCGTATTTTATCATCGCCATTGCTGCGATCGCCGTAATGATTTCAACTTTACTGACCATTCTTGATGCCAGCCCTCGTGCTGTAGGCTCAGTGTTTGCGCTACTTAAAAATGGATCTGAGACGGCACAAAGTGCGCCACGATCTATGCATGCACAAATCATCGACACGGTTGAGCATGAATCTCATTACTATCGCACGTTTCTGATTATTCAGTGCATTGGCTGTAGCCTAGTGATTTTGTTTTTTATGAGCTCATTCAAGGTGTTTATCGATTTTGCGACCAGTGTTGCGTTTCTCACTGCCCCTATTATCGCGTTTATGAATCACAAAGCGATGGTTTCTGCTGAGGTCGCAACCGCTGCTCGGCCGAGTCAATTAATGCGCTATTGGAGCCTAACGGGCATCACGGTTATGGCGCTCTTCGGTTTGGTTTACATCAACTTTGGCTTATTAGGCTAATTGCCAGTGCTATTTAGCAAACGAGGTTTCAATATGAAAAACAGTTATCACCTATTATCACGCCGCCGTTTTTTACAGCTTGCTGCTGCATCTTCCACCTCACTTGCGTTTGGCGGTGTCGGAGCGTATCCATTGGCCGCACCTAATGGCGTAGCAACCAATAAAGATTGGCATCAAGGCGAGCTTAAGCACTTGATCCCCCTCGTGAATCATCACCAGATGTTAATTAAAACATCCTTTGAGAAGCCGTTGGATTTCACACCTATGCTACGCGTTGACGATAAAATGATAATGGGCAAGAGAACCGATACCTTAGGGCGATTTTGGCAATTCTTTGTCACAGATTTACAAGCCGATCAACAATATGAATTGCAGTTAACTAACACCAGCAAAGAGACGATCACCGATTCTTGGCCGTTGAAAACCTTTCCTGCGCCAGACGCCGAGCCCGAAAGCTTGCGCATATTCGCCTTTACCTGCGCTGGCGGTAATGAAGATGTGGCGTTTCCTGACGGCACGCATTTTTTCCAGAGTTTAGCGGTAAGACAAGCGTTGTTTAAACGCGGACTGTCGTTTAATCCAGATGTGGTGATATCGAACGGCGATCATATTTACTGGGATCAACGTTCAGCGTTTATGCGGCCCGACCACAAACCTGAGTTTCGCGAACCTTGGTTAAAGGCTTTTGAAGAATATGGCTATATGGATCGTGACAAACCTGTTTTAGGTACGGAAAATGAATCGATTTTGACTGGTATTGTGGATGCGCAGATTGCCGATTTGTATGGTGTGACGTTTCGCTCGGTTCCCGTGTTTATGCTAACGGATGACCACGATATGTTTGAGAATGACGATGCAACGGAAGATTTAATTACCTTGCCACCCGATCCGCATATGTTGGACTCGGCACGTACTACTCAGAGTCTGTATTACCCAGAATTTTTGCCTGATGATACGCGTCCAGTAAAACTATCAGGCAGTAATAACGCCGACAGGCTCAGTGGGTTATCGGAAAATTTCGGTACGTTGCGCTACGGCTCACTGTTTGAGGGCTTGTTATACGATACTAAACGTTTTAGTACCATTGATGGGGCAAACGCCCAGGTTATCCCCTTGGAAGCAGAGCACTGGTTGGCGCAGCGCAACGCGTCAGATGATGTGCAGCATTTAGCACATATTCCATCGACTCCGATTGGCTGGTCGGCGGGTAAGTGGGGAGAGTGGTATCCAGATGTATTGCAAGCTAATGGCAAGTTAGGCAAGCAAACCCCGAAACCCTATTGGCCAGAAGGATGGTGGCTGCAGCACCAACGTATTTTAACCAGTATTCACAAGCAAACGGACCGTGCGCCGGTGATAATGTCTGGCGATTTACACGCGTTTTCTTGCGGAAAAATACGTACCAGTGGCGAGCTAGATTTTAGTGACAACCCTATTAACACAATGTGTGTCGGCACAGTGGGTAGTTCAGATCCGGTGTTTGCTTCTTGGTATAGAAAGGTCGGCCCGCAAATTCCAACGGATATGGAGCTAGAAAACTTGTTCCCGCCTTTAGAGAAAAACGGGTTTTCAATAATTGACGTCACACCTGAGAAAATCACCGTTAATATGTTCGCGTGGCGTCAACCTGAGTCAGTCGATGCGATTGAAACGATGGAACCTTTTTTCAGCTATGACATTGCCCGCCCTAAAGGCAACGCAAAAGCTTAACTCAAACGATACGCTCTGATAGGGGGGAATATATTTGCTCTTATCAGTGTGTATTGATACCAATATTAATAAGCGCGGATTAATAAGAGCGAACTAATAAGTGCGAACTAATAAGTGCGCATTAACAAAGGCGAATTGATGCCTGCACTTCAGAATGCGCCTTACGGTTTTTGTGAGTAATACCATTCCACGTTAATAAGTGATGACTCAGCGAGAGTTTAAAAGGGCTTAAACAAGGCGCATGACTGAATGAATAGTTGTTCTCTTTCGAAGTCATGCAACGCAGTGTAAGCCCTTTTAAAACTCGCCTGCAAGGAATGCCCCAGCGGCTTTTGCTCTGCGTTCTCACTATTTGAAAGGGAACAACCATTACTACATAGCGACGCCTTAATCAAAAACCGCTGGACGCATTCTGAGACGGTCACTTATTAATGCGGATTGGTATAGGTAAACCACTCGCACTTAGGTGCGAGTGACGTCCACTTTAATTTTTAACTTCTGGCCCGGTTGTAGGTATTTCTTGGTACTGATTTGGTTCCATGTGACCAAATCAGACACATTTACCTTAAATTTTTGGGCAATTCTTGCCAATGAATCCCCCCCGCGTACGGTATAAGTAAGCGTGCGCATTACGGCATCGGCCCGGGTTTTCGTCCCTTTACTGCCTTTAAGCCATACTACGAGCTCTTTACCTGGGCGAAGCATGTCAGTTGGGGCCATGCCATTCCATTTGGCTAAACTGCGCATATTGACTTTGTACTTACGGCTTATATCCCACATGGTGTCACCACTTTTCACTGTGTGTTTAACCTGATAGGTGCCGCTTTTGTGCTTTGACTGTCTATCGGCTAAACGCTGCTCTTGCGATAGGGAGTAAAAGTCCAACGATTTCAATGCCACGGGGATCACCAAATACTCGCCTGCGCGTATCACGTTGCCCTTTAACTCGTTCACTTGGCTAATAATATCTGTAGTGGTGTGATACTTATGCGCAAGCTTTAGCAAGCTATCACCGCTTTTAATTTTGTGGCGTACCCAATTTAGGCGCTCATTGGTGGCTGTTGCGGCGATAGCTTGGCTAAATGTTTCGACCTTATCGACCGGCACAAGCAGCTTAAACGGGCCTTCTGGGTCGGTTGCCCAGCGGTTATAGCCAGGGTTTAATGCGTGAAGCTCTTCTACGGTAAGACCAGCCATATCTGCGGCGAGCGCCAAATCAATCTGCGAGCCAACATCGACTTCCTCAGTGACTTTTATATTCTCGATGACAGGCCATTTGAATGCATAGGTGTCGGCATTTTTTAAAATATCTGCCAGGGCCAATAACTTTGGCACGTATGCTCGGGTTTCTTTAGGTAAGTCTAGCGCCCAGTATTCAGTGCTTTTACCGGCTTTTTTATTCTTTTTGATAGCGCGCATAACACGGCCTTCGCCACTGTTATAGGCGGCAAGTGCATGCAGCCAGTTACCGTCGAACATTTCATTTAAATATTTTAAGTAGGCGATAGCGCCATCGGTAGATGCCATCACGTCACGGCGACCGTCATACCACCACGTTTGCTTCATACCAAAGCGTTTACCGGTTGCGGGTACGAATTGCCACATGCCAGCTGCGCGACCGTGGGAGTAGGCGAAGGGGTCAAAAGCGCTTTCAACGATGGGTAAAAGTGCTAATTCCATCGGCATGTCTTGGCTTTTAAGGCGCTCTACGATGAGATATAAAAACGGCTTGGCGCGTTTGGCAACGCGTTGCATATAGCTAGGGTTCTTGAGATACCAATTGCGCTGACTTGCAATCCGTTGGTTGTCTTCAAATTCAAATGATAAATTTTGTCCAACCTGTTGCCATACGTCTAACACTTCTACGTCTTCAGGGATCGGTTCTGGTGCAATAACAACCTCTACCTCTTCTTCGGGGTGAGTAATAGGGATCGTGCCATCATCCGCTGCTTCACAATCGTACTCTTCATTTGCTAACTCGCCAGCATGTTCACAGGTATCAGCGATTTTTTGCGCTATTTCATGCTCTTGATCTATCTGTTCTGCTATTTCTGAATGGGGCTCCATCATTTGACAGGCCGGTAAAATCGACACTAGCGATAGGCATAGTAGGGTTTTTAAGCGCACTAGGCGTTCCTTTTTCTGATTGTTCTATTTTAAAAATTATCTTTCCATGCTCGAAGCACAGCAAATACCGACTCAGGAGTCGATAATGTTTGTTCTGCGTATTGCTCAGCATGTGCTTTCACTGCGTCGCTGGCGCTACGTAAAAAGGGATTAATCTCTTTTTGCTGTCCTATGGTTGAGGGCAGTGTAGGTTTCAAATCAACCCTTTGAGATTCTGCCCAGCCTTTATAGTTCAATAGATTTTCATTTTCAGGGTCCACAGCTAAGGCAAACTTGAGGTTGGCTAAGGTATATTCATGGGTGCAGTACACTTTCGTGTAATCTGCTAGCGCCGTTAATTGCCCTAAAGACTGATACATCTGCTCTGGCGTTCCTTCGAACAGTCTGCCACAGCCTGCGGAAAATAGCGTATCGCCACAGAATAATCCGCATGAACCTACATACGCAATATGATCAAGTGTATGCCCAGGGACTTCTAAAACACGAAATTCAACATCTAAAGATGCTAATTGAACCATGTCGCCTGCTTGTAAGCGCCGGGTGATAGATTGAATTTGTGGGTTTTGTGGGCCGTAAACAGTCACGCCTTCAAACGCATTGACCAAGTCATTTACTCCACCAGTGTGATCACTATGGTGGTGGGTAATCAATATATCCGTTAGGATTAAGTTGTTCCGAGCGCAATATTTAATAACGGGATTAGCATCACCTGGATCGACCACAACACAGGTTTCACCATTGGTTAGGCACCAAATATAATTATCCTCGAATGCTTTAATTGGTCTTATTTTCAGGGATGGCATAATAATCTCCAGTGACAACAATATTGAAACAGGTGTAAAGTAATCCGACATTATACATATTCAAAATTCATGTGCATGTACTAGTCTCAACAATGTTGACAGTTAATCGCCTAAAATGTTGCTTCACCTTTGTTAAAAATAGGTTTGTATTGTATTGATGAAACCAGCGTTACTTGACAAAAAACCAGATTACCCACGTTCATGGAATGCCCTACCAAATGGTGCCGAGCGTAAAGCCATGGTGGAAAGTGAGCTTGAGCATATTACCCAGCAGTTCTTCGGTTACCACTTAGTTAAGGTTGGCAATTTAAGCAGCGAAGTCAGCTTAACTAAGTGTTCCATTAAGCATTGTGTCAATATGGTTGCCAAAGCTCATGACGCAGCAGGTATGCGCTCGTTATCGCGGGAAATGGCATTAAAAGAGAGCAGTGTCGATGGATTTGTATTGGTTCACGAATTAGATTTTGCTCAAGACCCCCATCAAATTTTACGTGAGGTAGACAGAGCCATAATGCCTGACGGCGATTTGGCAATTGTTGGTTTTAATCCTTTGAGTTTAACGGGCCTGCGTAAACTCATGTGGTTTAATCGGCAGAGTATTTTGCATGAAGCGCGCTACTTTAGCGTACCGCGTATAAAAGACTGGTTGCAGCTACTAGGCTTTGAGGTCACGCGGGTGAAGTATATGCCGTATTCCAAGTTTTTTACCAACAGGCCAAACAATATAGTGACGCGCTGGTGTCAGCGTTTTTTACCTCAACTCGCAAGCGTTTATATTATTGTGGCAAAAAAACGTACAGTTCCTTTGTCGCCGATAAAGCCTAAGTGGAAGTTAAAACCTAAGTTTAGTGCTGTGGGGGCGAGCATTCGTGCAGGTGGTGTTAACAGTGAAAAACCACAAAGCTAGCCCCATAACCTGAACATTGAATAAGCCAACCATGTATAAGCAACTTTAAAAATTACGGCAAAAAAAACTGCAAAAACCAACCCTAAAAGCAACGCGCATAAAAAAGCCCGTCGGGTGTTAACCTAGACAGGCGCTAGTTTGTGCTCTTACAGCGTTAAGGTATCAGGTTATTTAACTTTCATACCAGGCTGCGCGCCTTCGTGGGGCTCCATGATCCACAAGTCTTTACCACCAGGGCCTGCGGCTAAAACCATGCCTTCTGATAGACCAAAGCGCATCTTACGCGGCGCAAGGTTGGCGACCATTACCGTTAACTTACCGACTAAGTCTTCCGGCTGATAAGCTGACTTAATACCGGCAAACACTTGGCGTGTTTCGCCGCCTAAATCCAGTTCTAAGCGCAGTAGCTTGTCAGCTTTTTCGACGTGTTCAGCGACGGCGATTTTAGCAATACGCAGGTCAATTTTGGCGAAATCGTCAAATTCGATGGTCTCACTGATAGGATCTTTCGCTAATGGGCTGTTCGGGTCAAGCGTGACCGTTGGCGCTAAATTTTCTTTGGAGTCATCAACCATTGCATTCACTTTGTCCATATCAACACGCTGCATAAGCGCTTTGAATTTATTAATTTCATGCCCAGTTAATACGCTTTGTGCGCTGGTCCAGCTTAAGTCATCGTTTAAGAAGGCTTCAGCTTGTTCTGCTAATTTAGGCACAACAGGTTTTAGGTACACCATTAACATGCGGAACAGGTTGATCCCCAATGAACAAACATCATGGGTGAAAGCCTGTTTGGTTTCGTCTTTAATCGTCACCCAAGGAGCGTTGGCATCAATGAACTGGTTTGCTTTGTCAGCAAGGCCCATAATTTCGCGAATGGCTTTATGGTACTGACGTTCTTCAAATGCTTGGGCAATACTGGCTTGTGCTTGTTGAAATTCAGCGACAAGCTCTGGCTCAAGTACATTGTTAGACAACTTACCGTCAAAGCGCTTTGTGATAAAACTTGCACAGCGGCTGGCAATGTTAACCACTTTGCCCACGAGATCTGAATTTACTTTTTGCGCAAAATCTTCGAAGTTTAGGTCGATGTCTGTGACGTTAGCGCCCAGTTTAGAGGCGAAGTAATAGCGCAAATATTCAGGGTTCAAATGCTCTAAGTAAGTGCGACCTTTAATGAAGGTCCCCTTTGATTTAGACATTTTCGCACCATTAACGGTGACAAAGCCGTGTACATTGACCCCGGTAGGTTTTCTAAACCCTGCGCCTTCTAGCATGGCAGGCCAGAATAGGCAGTGAAAATAGGTAATGTCTTTTCCGATAAAGTGATAAAGCTCTGCGTCTGAGTCTGCGCCCCAGAATTCGTCAAAGTTAATGTCACTGCGGTCACACAAGTTTTTAAAGCTGGCCATGTAGCCTACAGGCGCATCTACCCATACATAAAAGAATTTATTAGGTGCACCTGGAATTTCAAAACCGAAATAGGGAGCATCACGGCTGATATCCCATTGCTGTAGGCCTTTATCAAACCACTCTTCTAGCTTGTTACTGATCTCACTTTGCAGTGCGTCACTTTTTAGCCAGGCTTGCAGCATGTCTGAAAATTGCGGTAAATCGAAGAAGAAATGTTCAGAGTCTTTTAGTATCGGTGTTGCGCCAGAGACCACTGAACGAGGGTTTTTCATCTCTGTGGGATCGTACGTGGCGCCGCAGTTATCACAGCTGTCACCGTTTTGATCTTCAGTACCACAGCTAGGGCATGTGCCTTTTACAAAGCGGTCAGGCAAGAACATGTTCTTTTCAGGGTCGAACAATTGGCTGATGGTGCGCTTAGATATATAACCTGCGTCATTTAAGCGGTTGTAAATCAGTTCTGACAGCTCTTTGTTTTCGTCACTGTGGGTAACGTGGTAGTTGTCGTACTCTACGAAGAAATCGAGCAAATCTTGGTGATGCTCAGCACGAGTACGGGCTACCATTTCTTCTGGTGTTATACCTAGCTCTTGGGCTTTGAGCATAACGGGCGTACCATGTGCATCGTCGGCACATACGCTGTATATTTCATGGCCACACATTCGTTGAAAGCGCGTCCAGATATCCGTTTGGATATGCTCTAAAAGGTGTCCCAAGTGAATGGAGCCATTTGCATAGGGAAGGGCGCTAGTAACAAGAATTTTACGTGGTTGTGACGACATGTGTATTTTGGTTTCTTCGTTTAATTAAAAAGGCCGCAAATGGTATCGAAAATACGCCGCCATTGCATTATCTAAAAGCTACCTTGCGCCAATTTCATTGTTATTTTGTAGGAGTGTCATGTTATTTAGCCGTTCTACCCCTGAGCAAAAACTGCAGTCGCTGGTATCGCACAAGCTCGCCGCGCTATTTGAACTTACCGAGAAGCAGGTTCATCCGTGGATCACCATAGCAAACAATAATGTGCTAATTAGCTTACCTTTTGCTGTGGCATCCCTTCATGAAGAGCTGATCAGCGCGATTAAACTTGCAGCGGATGAGCAAAAGCTGCCTGTAGAGCATGTGCTGATCGAAACAAACATTCCTGCATCGCCTACCAAGGTGGCCAAGGTCAGTAAAATTAAGAACATTATTGCTATTGCGTCGGGCAAAGGTGGGGTGGGTAAGTCTACATCGAGCGTGAACCTTGCCTATGCATTAATGGCTCAAGGCGCAAAAGTCGGCTTGTTAGATGCGGATATTTACGGCCCGTCTATCCCAATTATGTTAGGCAATACTGAGTCAACGCCCGCATCGCGCGATGATAAAACCATCATTCCTTTTTCTGCCCACGGGCTAGTGGCCAGTTCTATTGGCTACTTTGTGCCAGCGGAAAACGCCACCGTTTGGCGCGGCCCGATGGCGAGTAAAGCCCTTGAGCAGCTATTACGTGAAACGGACTGGCCAGAGCTGGATTACCTGATCGTAGACATGCCGCCGGGCACTGGGGATATTCAATTAACCCTTGCCCAGCAAATGCCTGTCAGTGCGGCGGTGATCGTGACCACACCACAAGATTTAGCAGTAGCAGATGCCAGTAAGGGTATTGCTATGTTTAATAAAGTGGATGTGCCTGTATTGGGCTTAATTGAAAATATGAGCCTGTATATTTGCCCTAAGTGTGGTCATGAAGAACATATTTTTGCTCAAGATGGCGGCGCGGAACTGGCCAAACGAAATAAAGTGCCGTTGCTTGGCCAGTTGCCGCTGAATGTTAAAATTCGCAAGTACACTGACCAAGGCATGCCTTTGCTAGTCGCCGAGCCTAGTGATGCGTTAAGTAAAACCTATATGCAATGCGCAAGTGCTATCTCAAAACAGCTTTATATGAACGGTTTGCTCGACTTACGTATACAAAATATTTAAAAACGTTGAACATAGCCCCTTAGCTACGCATAATTGCGCGGTTAAGTGGCTATCAACTGTAATTAAGCCAAATACCCGAAACCTATTTACTGAGTTAAACATTATGCGTTTGTGCGACAAAGACATTCTGACCCATCTTAAAGAAGGCAAAATATCAATTAGCCCTGAACCTGATTATTCAGAGATTAGTGGCGTAACCGTCGACATACGATTAGGCAATAAATTCCGCGTATTCACCGAGCATCAAGCGCCTTATATCGATTTAAGTGGCCCTAAAGCCCAGGTGCAAGAGGCGTTAAACACGGTCATGAGTGACGAAATTAGTATTGCCCCTGATAAGTCATTTTTTTTACATCCAGGAGAACTTGCCCTTGCGGTTACGCTTGAGTCAGTGACCTTACCTGGCAATATTGTTGGTTGGTTAGATGGCCGTTCGTCATTGGCGCGTTTAGGGCTGATGGTGCATGTAACGGCGCACCGAATAGACCCAGGTTGGTCAGGTAATATAGTGTTAGAGTTTTTTAATAGCGGTAAATTGCCACTGGCGTTAAAGCCGGGCATGAAAATAGGTGCGCTGAGTTTTGAGGTTATGTCAGACTTTGCGGAAAAACCTTACAATGCCCGCGTTGACGCAAAATACAAGAACCAAGAAGGCGCTATTGCCAGCCGTATTAGCGGTGATGATAAAACAGCCAGTCAGTAAAGGTTTTTGTTGTTTAACATTGCACGCGCCTATTAAATTGTATGCTTTTATTAAAACGGTTAGCGAATGACACGCCAACCGTTTCGGTTCCATTTTATTCTATTGCTGTACACTTACTGCACGCACGGCCCCAGGGCTCACGCCCAGCACGCGCTTAAAGGCCTTGGAAAATGATGATTCGTTATCATAACCACACGAGAGAGCGGCATGCAGGGTAGAAACATTTTCATCGGCTAACATTCTATACGCCAGACCTAATCGCCATTGTGTAACGTACTCCATTGGCGATTGTTGCACCACTGACTTAAATAATTCATTAAAACCCGCACGAGACATAAAGCACTGCTGGGCGAGCATGTCTATCGTCCATTTCTTCTCAGGTGCGCCGTGTATCGCGCTCATGACCGCCCCAAGCTTAGGGTGCACAGTAGCGGCGAGCACTCCGTTATCGGTAGGTAAATGCTGGCGAAATATGATCGCTAGAATTGCTTCTGCAATTCGCCCCATGATTAAATCTGACGCTTGCCCCGGCAGCTTTGATTCGTTAAGGAGCGCGTCTAGTAGGTAATGCAATCCAGTAGGCGTGCCATTTAATGACTGACTTTTTATGATAATCGCCTCAGGTAAATGTGCGGTAATGCTGCTGACTAAAGGATGGTGATGACTAAAGTACCCACACACAAGTCCGGTCGCACTGGGATGAATACCACTGCGGTAGTTTTGTGAAGCACTGCTGTTGGTTATTGCCTTAGAATCACTTTGACCACTAATTACATGTTGACTGTCGTTAGGGAACAGCACTACATCACCTTGTGATAACCTGATTGGGACATTTTTTTGGGTCTGAGCAGCCCCCGCTGGTAGTGATAAATAACAGCTGCCATGGCTAACAATATGAAAATTCATATAGTGGGTGCCCGAGGTGTTAATCGCCCAGTCTCCACAATATTGGCCATTGTGAAATATATTGGCTGCCACTTTGAAAGTGGAAAATAACTGATTTAATACATCCATAGACGTTCTGACATAACCTCTGGTTTTACAGACATAGTGGCAAAATCTATTGCCACTTACACTTTACCTCGTTGATGACTTTCATCTGTGAACATCTAACCCGAGGACAAAAAAATGAAAAAACTATTCACCCTAAAATCATTATTCACTGCCGTAGCAATCACTGTTTCAAGTTTAAGTTACGCCGGTGTTGATACACAAACTGACAGTAACGACGTGATATTAGCCGGCCATGATGCAGTGGCTTACTTTACCCAAAACAAACCTGTTTTAGGTAAAGCACAATATACCGCAGTGCATAATGACGCTATCTATCGTTTCAGTAGTGAAGCCAATCGCGATGCATTTAACAGCAGTCCGGAAAAATACGCCCCTGCATACGGTGGCTTCTGTGCGTTTGGCGCTACCTTTGGTAAAAAATTCGACATCGACGGCAAAGCCTTTGAAATCGTAGACGGCACTTTGTATGTGAACAAAAACCCTGATGTATACAAAGCATGGCAGAAAGACATTCCGAAGCATTTGATTGAAGCAAACGAACAATGGCCAGAAATCGAATTCACCCCGAGTAATGAACTCTAGGTTTATCTTAAATCGCTAAAACAGGTTCGTGCAGCGCTTTTTAGCTTTGGTACCCTTTGTATTTGCTCGCTATGAAACGACTGGCGATTCGCAAAAAATACGAGTGAAGCATTAGCTCACACGCTCGTAACAAAGTAAGAAGTAAAAAGCGCGGTACCGACATTCCCCCTATTGGTTGGGGTTTATGTCGCTCACTCGTACAGTTCACGGAAAAACAGACCGGAGCCATTCGCATTTTTATTCAGTCGCCTTTGATAAAAGCAGTTAAAGGCCCGAAAAATGCGAAATCAAATCGTTCGCAAAAGAGTAGGGGGCGTTACGCTGATGATGAGAGGTTAAAAAATACTTAGCTGGCTGAATAATCTGCAGTTTGTATGACAAATAAGCGAACGAACAAGTGAAATCACATTTTTCATTGCAAAAACGTCAAAATTCCGTATTATGCGCGTCTTCGGTCGGTGTGTAGCGCAGCTTGGTAGCGCACTGTCATGGGGTGTCAGGGGTCGTAGGTTCAAATCCTATCACACCGACCAATTCAACTGCCCTCAAATTCCTATACCAAGAACTCCTAATCTATCGCATATCTCTGAACCTATGACATGAGCGCGAAGCGATCACAGTCGTGTTTATAACTATTTCTTTACTAATGGCCAGGAACAAGTTTGAACGTGCGCAGCACGGCCCGAAGGGCGAAGCACAGGATGTGCAGAGTAAATCCTATCACACCGACCAATTCAACTGTCCTCAAATTCCTATACCGAGAATTCCTGTAGCAAAAATTCCGGACCGGATATTTACAATAGTTTGCCTCGCACCTTTTTATAATTTGAGCAACAAAATGTCATTATCTGTACTTTATACCGATAAAACCGTCATTTGACAAAATGCATAAATTGGTTAAATAATGAACAGGTTTATTAAGGCTAAGTACAAAAAAGACGAAAATTATAAAAGGATTTTAATTTATGTTTCATTATAAGCACCCGTTCGGGGAAGCTAGCTGCGAAGATGAAGTTAAAGTTTTAAAGGACGAATATGAAAAATATTACTTCGAGGAAACACCGTTCAATAAAGCTACTTTAGAAGATGACTGTTATCTAATTATAGGGCGAAGAGGAACGGGGAAAAGTTCACTTGCTCATTACTTCACCTTTCAAGATGAGATAAAGAATGCCAGATGCATAGATATCGATGAGCCCGAAGTATTTTCAAATGTCTTGAAACAAGTATCAAAATTTTCTGACCCTGACGCCACAATTGCTATTCCTAGAATAGTAAAAATCTGGAATTTTATCTTTTGGAGTCTCATATTTAGTAAGTACAGAGATTACTCCCCTGAAATCAGTGCAGCGTGCTTGTCTAAAGACTCTAAGGGGTCATTTTTTATTAGAAGTATACTTAAGCACATTTTAGAAAAATTTCTTCCTCAAGATGCTGAGCAACTTTCTGAGTCATTAGAAGATTTTTTGTCATCCAAAACTCATGAGTTAGCAAAAAACAAAATGCTTTCTATAGCTAAAGACGAACCAGTTGTTGTTGCTATGGACTCGTTAGAAAAATACTCAGTAGACAATATCGACGTAATGAATTCCTTAGCTGCATTAATTCAGTGCTCAAGTAATTTTAATATTGAATATAGCGGCAAAGGAATACACGTAAAAACTTTTGTTTCTGCTGAGGTTTTCCCTTATCTCACTGAATCAGCCATGAGTAATACGGTCAAATACGTTAGACACCCAGTATACATGCACTGGCGGCCGAAGGATCTTATGCGGCTTGTCAGCTGGCGCTTTTATACGCATATGGAAAAGAATGGGATTGAACCAATGGCTTCAGGAAAAGTTGTGAAATGGACAAATTTTCATGACGTGTTAGACAAGGTTTGGATACCTCATTTTGGAGAGTCCATCACAAATGGTACCGGGATCGCTGAGAAAACATTCCCATACATTTTGAGGCATACCCAAATGAGACCGAGACAGATAGTCGTTCTGTGTAATGCTATTGCAAGAAATGCGATTAAAGAAAAGGTATATCCAGATTTTAAATCCCTGCCTAGGGATATGATTTCAATCGTTAAAGAGACCGCAATAACACTCGCAAACGGTGTTATCAACTCTTATTCTACTGTTTACCCAAATGTAAATAAAATTCTGGATGCACTTAGCGGCGTACCTAATGTATTTGAAGGAAAGTATCTTGATCGGATAGCTCAACGAACTGCATCAGAGTGGCCAAACGGTGAATATTCGCGAACAAGATTCAAACAAATAATTTCTGAGCTTGGAATTGTTGGTGTAATAAGAAAAAGAAATGAAACTTCTCACATTATAGAAGCTGATTTTGAATATACGATAAAAGATCGTTTAGCTATTACTGCGGAAGATAAGTGTGTAATTCACCCTATGTTCTATGAAAAATTTAGGATAGAAATAGCTGAAAAGGTAGTTGTGTATCCCTTTCCTGATAATGCAGAGTTTCAATATGCTTTTTGAAAATTAACTTACATAGACACTAAAAAATTTAAATACTATCAAAGACAGCTACTAACACAATACTAACAGAGACAGCCATCTTTAGAATCGTATAAAAAGCTCTGCTGCTTAGGTGAAAATACCCCTCAATAGGAGTTAAAGTACTTTTGATCTGAATGATTGGGGATTTTTACTGGAATATTAAGTGTTGTGGAAGAAAACGGCGCGTCAGGTCAGTTTTTAGGCAAACGCCTACGCTACAAGAGAAGCATTAGATATGTAATGTTCGAAATTGATTTAGGCGCGCTTTAGCAGCTCTTTCGCTTTGGTCATTCCTCGCAGACGTTGATGATGGGTGTGGCGCTTGAACGCATTCATCATTTGCTGTGTACCTAATTCGTTTATTATGGCGGGTTATGCTGGCCACCACATTTTAGTATCTCTGATTATACATTTTACGCTAACCTATCTTTTTATAATTAACGCTTTAATCGCCGCTGTTTACCAAGACATCAGCAGTGATTGACTAGGCGAATGATTAACTAAGTGATTGAATAACTAACCGTAGGGCGTAAATGATATGAACGTTATTGGATCTAATTCTGAATACACAGAAGAGACTCTCACCCTCGATGAATTACAGGCGTTGTCTGGTGATATTTTACTTGATTTTGGCGCGCCTTGGTGCGGCCATTGTAAGGCAGCACGACCAGCCATAGATGAAGTCGTTTCTGAACACTCTGGGCTAAGGCATATAAAAATTTATGATGGAAAGGGTAAGCCTTTGGGTCGTAAATTTAAGGTGAAACTGTGGCCAACTTTAGTACTGCTGCACGCTGGGAATGAAGTGGCTCGACTTGTTAGACCATTAGCGCCAGATGAAGTACGCACACTGGTTTCGAAAATCGATTTAAGCGACTAATTAAACGTATATAAATTAAGAACAGTAAAAAATCGTAGAGATAATCTCTAGTTTCATGACGGAATTATCCTCAATAAATATTACGATGCTGTTGGCTCGAATGATCTGCCCCCTTAGGTTTTCCGCAGTTCTTTATTGCGCCCACTTTTTAGATTCATGGAACCCACATTGATTTTATGGGGATTACACAACGAAACTGCCTGAACATGGCAGACAGTGAGTTTCAATAATGTGCCTCATGCGTTGACTATTATCTAGATGTGGCTGCTGTGCCATGAAACCCCTGTATCTCAAAGGGCACTTCGGAGTCTATTGGCGCAACAGCCAATATTCACAGCCGTTGTTAGTCTCGTTCAGCCGCGATATACCGCTCTACCTTGGCCTCTAACACCGCCAGCGGTTTTGAACCGTCCGATAAAACAATATGGTGGAAATCCCGAATATCAAACTTGTCGCCGAGCGTCGCTTCGGCATGCCTACGAAGCTCCCAGATTTTTTCGTAACCGATACGATAGGCAAGCGCTTGGGCCGGCATACCGGTTGAATAGCGTAATGTCTCAGAAGCGATTTCAGTTTCCGACTGTATAGCGTATTTAGCCATGTATTCACGGGCCTCTTCTAGCGACCAGCCGAGCGCGTTCATTCCGGTGTCAACAACTAGGCGTGCTGCCAGAAATATTTCTCCAATGTAGCGGCCGTATAACTCTTCAGGTGTCTCATAAAGGCCCATCTCTATTGGTAGACTGGCAGCGTATTCAGCCCAGCCCTCGGTATAAGCAGTATCTAGGGAATTCTGGCGGAATTTCTGTAGTGCTTTATTTTCATCCTGCGTAGCAATGTGAAAATGGTGACCGGGTAACAGCTCATGGTAAATAAGGGAGCCTGCCCATACCATGCTACGTTCCGGCAAATTCGATGCGTTGTAATAATAGTAGCCAACAGGCTGAGATGCTTTTGGGCCATCGTAATAGCCGTAAGTCATGCCCTCTTCGGCCCCCGGTGGCAGCCGTTTAATGCCATAAGGCGCTTTAGGTTGAGACTTGAAATATTCACCTAATTTTGGCTCAATTCGGTGGACGTATTCTAAGTATCTTTTTTCAACGTCTGCCGCGTCAGCCGCTATAAATCTGGGGTCGGTTTTCAGATGCAGCAAGAATTCTTGGGCAGTTCCTTCAAATCCAAGCTGCACTCGGATTGCCTCCATGCGCTGCGAAATATCTTCTACAGCTGCTTTTCCCCGTTGATGTATTTCTTCTGGGGAGAGGTCAAGGGTCGTCATTGTTCTCACCCACCTTTTGTAGACTGCAAGACCATTCGGATATTGAGCGAGGCCGACACTTTCAGGTGCATTGGCTTCGTATTCTTCCCCTATCACGGCCAGTAGCCTGTCGAAACCACCCACTATGCGATTTTCAATTAACAGGTCGAGAGCCTTATTGAACTGAGACTGCTGCTCCACAGAAAACGCTTCCAGTCGTTTTTCGTCGACTCTGATGGCTGACGGTAAGCCACTTTGCATACCTTCCCATGTCAACCTAGTCGATGGGAGGGCTGGCTTTGGCAAATAAATACCACGCTCAATTTGCCCTTCAACCTTGGCCACCAGCTGGTCGATTATATCTGCGAGTTCGCCTACCAGTTTCAGGTAATGTTGTGCGTCTGAATCACTAGCGAGGGACTGCGCGTCTAGGGCTTGCTGGTTGGTTTGGAGCGCGAAGGGGGCCTGGTAGGCTGTTATGTCAAACACCAACCAGTAATCGTTATCATTCGAGCCATCGTCCTGATTTTGGAAGGCCAATATTTCGTAGGTGATCAAGTCGTCACCCGACAAGGCTAGGCTGTTGATCTCTTTCAGTCTTGCACGATATCTTTGAGCCTGACGTAATTCCCTGCGGTATTCCTGCAAAGTCCAGTCTTCGAAGCGCTCTATTGGCAACCCTTCCTGTAACCGTAAGTAAGTATAATGCTCTAGGTAATCGGCCCAAACGTCGTCAGCCAGGGTACGTAACGCTTTAGTGGCCTGTAACTTGTCTGAGTTTGTGATCTTCGCATCGGTGGCGAATGACACTGGGCTTTCCTGCTTTTGGGCACAGGCGCCCAGTAAAAGTGACACTAATATGGCTGAAACAAAAAACAGGTGGCGATGAATCTTCATTGCGGTAACTCCATTTACGCGATTGGGTTGGTTTGTAGAGCGTCTTCAGTTTTATTGAACTGACGGCCCATATTGTTAATTACCGCTTGTGGGCGATAATGGCCCCGCAAAAACTGCAGCAGGAAAAGCCAAGACACTGACCTTAAGGAGAGTTAAAACAATTAACTATTCCTCGTGGCAGGTGCCTTTTTGACTAGATCACAATGAATACTTGGCCAATTTACCGAGTTTTAAATCTCTAAGTTCAGGCCAAGGGGATGTGATTTTGTCTAGAGAAAATATAAGCACAGAAAATGAAAATCGCCAGATAATGACTTAGTGAGCCTAGTGAGCCTAGTGAGCCTAGTGAGCCTAGTGAGCCTAGTGAGCCTAGTGAGCCTAGTGAGCCTAGTGAGCACAACACAATGAAGATGGAATTGGTATTATTGAAAAATAAAAAAGGTAAACCTGAATTAGGTTTACCTTTTTAAGAGTAGGGCACATAACTGAACCGCAGTGCTTTTAGCTTTTTATTGTTCTTTTATGTATTTTGTATACATATTTTATGTTTTCTCAAAGTCACCATTTAAGTAAATTATCGCTCAGTATTTGGTTTTTAAGGTGTAGCGGTTGCCAATAATGATTAGGCCTCGTTAATGTAAACCGTTTTCTTTTCAAGATACTGTTCAAGACCAAATTTACCGTCTTCACCACCAAAGCCACTTTGTTTCCAACCGTTATGGAACCCTTGGTGTTGTTCGCCCATACCGCGATTGATATACACTTCACCGACTTCTAAATCACTGATCGCTTGATTGATATTGGTAAAGCTTTGGGTGTGAACATAAGCACTGAGACCATAGATACTGTCGTTACAATACTCGATTGCCTGCTCCATGCTACTGACTTTCACTATCGGTAGAATTGGGCCGAACGTTTCTTCATGCACAACAATGTTGTCTTGTTTTACATCAACTAAAACGGTTGGCTCATACCAACAGCCGCCCTCAAAGCCATCAATGGATGCGGTTTTTCCACCTGTCGCGACGGTCGCCCCTTGTTTAATTGCTTCTTGCACAATGTGCTCGATGTTGTCGATTTCACGCTGGTTGCATTTCGGGCCCATTTGCGTATCACTCGCCATAGGGTCGCCTACTTTTAAACCTTGTACTAAGGGGAGGAACTTACTCATAAACTGGTCATAAATGTCTTCATGCAAGTAAAGACGTTCTACGCAGGTACACACCTGACCACAGTTGGCGAATCGGCCCCAAAGAGCGTCTTCTGCGGCTTTGTCTAAATCTGCATCGTTCATGACAACCATAGGTGCTTTGCCACCCAATTCGAGCATGACTGGGGTCATATACTCGGCACTGGTTTTATAGATTTGTTTACCGGCAACGGTAGAGCCCGTCATGGTGATCATCTTAGTGATGGGGCTTTCACACAGTGCTTGGCCTACAACAGACCCAGTACCGTTGATTACGTTGAATACGCCGTCCGGTACGCCTGCTTCTTTGGCAATACGCCCAAGCTCCGTGGTGGCAAGCGGCGTTTCTTGCGTAGGCTTTAATACCATGGTGTTACCGGTAATAAGCGCAGGGCCAATCTTACGACCTGCCAAAGCAAGTGGGAAGTTCCATGCGGTAATACCCACTACAACGCCTCTAGGCACCTTGTGAATGTAGATTTTTTCGTCTTGGTTATCAGAAGGGAGTATGTCGCCTTCGATGGTCAGTGCATTGTCGCAAGCGTAGTCAATAAAGGTGGCGGTTACGTCCACTTCCATTTCGGCGACTGACAACAATTTACCTTGTTCAGAGACGAGCATAGGCGCTAGGATGTGCTTGTTTTCACGGATTTTATTTGCAAATGTACGCAAAATGCTTTGTCGGGTACGGGCAGTTAACTTGGCCCATGATTTTTGCGCTGCCTGTGCAACGTCGAGTGCTTGTTCGGCATCTTCTTTACAGCCTTTTGGTATTTCACCAATGACTTTTCCTGTAGCAGGACTAAGTATTTCTATCTTGCCATCAGCTTTAGATGAAACATATTCACCGCCAATGAAATTTACGTTGTTTTTAAAATCTAGTTCTTGAACCGTCATTGAGATTATCTCCCCATCCAGCCGCCATCGACCAATAAAATAGCGCCATTGACATAACTGGCTGCTTCAGATGCTAAAAATACCGCTGGGCCCTTGAAGTCATCAGGGTTGCCCCATCGGCCTTGTGGAATACGGCCTAAAATTGCCGCTGAGCGCTCTGCGTCATTGCGCAGGGCTTCTGTGTTGTCTGTGTCTATATATCCCGGAGCAATTGCATTAACGTTAACGCCTTTCCCCGCCCATTCATTGGACAATGCCATGACTAACTGACCAATAGCACCTTTGCTTGCAGCGTAGCCTGGTACGGTTATTCCACCTTGGAATGTCAGTAGTGACGCGGTAAAAATGATTTTACCTGCACCATTGGCGACCATGTCTTTGCCGATTTCGCGGCTAAGAACAAATTGTGAGTTTAAGTTAACGTCTATGACTTTGTCCCATAAATCATCACCATGCTCAGCGGCAGGGGCACGCATAATGGTGCCTGCGTTATTGACCAAAATATCGATTTTAGGGAAATCACTTTTAACTTCTTTGATAAATGCGTAAAGCGCATCACGATCAGAGAAGTCACATTGATAGCCTTTAAACTTACGGCCTAAAGCCGTGACTTCATTTTCGACCTCTGAGCCTTGTCTTTCAAGGCTCGCTGATACGCCGATAATGTCAGCGCCTGCTTCTGCTAAACCTAGTGCGATGCCTTTGCCTATGCCGCGTTTACAGCCGGTTACTAGCGCGACTTTGCCTTCTAAACTGAATTTTTCTAACATGCTTATGTTCCTATCTAGCCCTATTTTTACTGTTCGGCGTTACATTCAACAAGGGCTTTCATGCCTTGTGGGTTTCCGTCCATGTTGGCAAATGCACTGCCAATATCCGATAACGGGCTGATTGAGCTAATAAAAGGTTTTAAGTCTATTTGACCGCTGGCAATTAATTCAATCGCCCAGTCAAAGTCTTTGGCTTCGTATACTCGGGCGCCTAACAATTCAAGTTCTTTCCAGAAGAACTGAAACAAATCAATTGGCGGCTGAGTTGAATGAATAGCCACCATGACTATTCGTCCGCGACGACCTGCAATTTGCGTCATTGCTTGAATGGCAGGCAATACGCCTGACACTTCAAATACGACGTCAGCGCCTTTGGTGCCGGTCCACTCGTCTACATACGCAGCCAGGTCGGTATCCATTGGATTAACAGATTTGACCCCGAGCTCGTCAGCAAATGCACGTCGACTATCATTTGGCTCTGACACCAGTACCTCTGCACCAACACTTTTTGCCACTGCTGCGACGAGTTGCCCAATTGGGCCGCCACCCAAAATAACGGCTTTTTCACCTGCTTTTAAGCGAGAACGACTAACATCATGACAAGCAACCGATAAAGGCTCAACTAACGCCCCTTGCTTTAGATCAACGCCGTCGGGTAATTTATGTAAGGTACGGGCTTTAACTGTCCAGCTCGATTGAAATGCGCCTGGGGTGTCGATGCCCATGAATTTAAGGTTTTGACAAATATGGGTCAAGCCAGCTTCACAAGTAGGGCATTCACCGCACCAATCCAGCGGACGAACAACGACTTTTTCTCCAACGGTAAAGCCTTCTACGCCTTCACCAATTTGTGCGACAACACCGGAAATCTCGTGTCCGATCGTTTGTGGGATAGACACGCGTTGGTCCATTACACCGTGATAAATGTGCATGTCTGTGCCGCAAATACCAACGTAACCTACGTCTAAGCGCACTTCACCCGCTTGTGGGGCAATTGCGTGGCCTTCGACCACATTGAATGATTTATTACCAATATATTGAGCAGCGAACATACGCGCCTCCTAAGAATGTTTAACTAAATACGGCAGAAGTCGTTCTGTTTTGAACTCAACACCGACGCCAGGAGTATCTGGCGCAACGGCCATACCGTTTTCAAGTTTTAGTGGGTGAGTGGTGTACCTATCAATTGGAAATGAATGCACTTCTAAGTACCCCGCGTTTGGTTGCGATGCCATCAGTGACACATGTAGCTCGTGCATGCCGTGACTGCACACCGGTAAATTATTGGCATAGCCCATTGTGGCAACGGCTAGCCAGCCTGTTATTCCACCAATATTAGACGCATCGGGCTGCAGGAACCCAAGCTTGGCTTGCGTAATCGCTTGATTGAATTCATACAGGGTGTGCAAATTTTCGCCCATGGCTAATGGGATATTGATCTTTTGCGCTATATGGGCAAAGCCAGCGTAGTCATCCGGAATGGTTGGCTCTTCAAACCATGTGATATCGTAGGGTTCAATGGCGTTGGCAAACTTAATGGCTTGATTAACTGTAAGTGAGTAGTTCGCGTCTACCATAAAAATAGCGTCAGGGCCGATTAGCTTGCGCACTGCGGCAACTCGCGCCACGTCTTCACGATAGTCAGGCTTGCCGACTTTGATTTTAACCGCGTTAAAACCACTATCTAGGTAACCTTGAATATTACTCAGCAGTTTTTCAGTGGAGAAATTAAGGTCAATACCACCTGCATAACAATTGACTTTATTGCTGCAACCGCCAGCTACCCGCCAAAGAGGTTGTTTTAAGGTTTTACAATGAATGTCCCATAGGGCGATATCCACTGCAGAAATCGCGAAGCTTACTAATCCTCCGCGACCTATGTAATGCAAATGGTATTGCATTTCTTCCCATAGGTGGTTGATACAGCTAGCATCTTTACCTTCTAGAAAGGGTTTTAGTTCATCATTGAGCAGAGAAAAAATTGCACGCCCGCCTTTACCTCCGGTGTAGGTATAGCCGACGCCTTGTGTACCATTTGCGCAAGTAATTGTGCACAGTATCAACTCAAAATGTGTGTGATCACCATGCTTTGCATCATTTAATACTTCGTCAAGGGGGACATTGAATAACTCAACGTTGACGGACTTTATCTGCGAATTGTTCATGGCAGGTGTGTCTAGTTTCGTAATGACACTCATGTAGATCCTGACTGTGTAAATTGACCGTGAATTAATTGTACATTGTTAACAATTAATTGCAAACCTAATTATCCTTGCTATACATTTGACCATTGTTAACTAAAAATATTTATCACAAGAAGGTTTTTTCGTTTACTATATATCACATTATAAAACAGCGCTTTTTGGGAAGCTTACCTTATGAAATCTAATAAAATTCTTTCCGTCAGAGAACAAATCGCTGATGTCCTTCGTTCTGATATTATTTCTGGCGAACTGGAACCCAATACGAAGCTGAATGAGCAGCAGCTTGCTGAACGTTTTGGTACGTCTAGAGGTCCGATCAGAGATGTATTGATTAAACTAACCAAAGAAGGCTTGTTGGTTAGTAAAGATAATGTTGGTTCGTCAGTAAGTAGTCCACTTACCCCAGAATTACAAAAGCTCAGTATTGATATTCGCCGAAAAATTGAAGAGCACGCAGTAAAACAGCTGGAAAATAATATTTCAGAAGCTGACTTGGCTCGCATGGACGGCATTATCGATAGAATGCAAGAGCATTTTGATAAAGAAGAGTTCACAGACCTCACGAAAACAGATATTGAGTTTCATAAATACTTTGTCGGTCTGGCTGGCGGTGAAGATCTCACCAACTTATGGTATCCGGTTGTGCTCAGAATGCGCATGAATTACCAACGTATTCGTAACTCACAAACCTTGGTAGACGAGCATCGCCATATCGTTGATGCTTTGCGCAAAAATGACTTAAAGTTAGCGATTTCAAGTATTCGTAAAAACATTAAATAGTATTCTTTGTTCGCAGGTGCCACATCTTGTGGCGCCTTGTGCTTCACTCATTTATTCATCTCAAACTCTCTTTTGTCCTCTGAACCTTATTTAATCCCGCTGGAGCGTGCCTTTAACTCTTGTAAGCTGTCTTTTATCGCCAAGGGCTAGCTTTCGTTGTTAACGCTAGCTTAATTTGCACCTTATCGTTTTGCTCTTTGCTTTGTGCGACTGCTTGCAAATACCTATTGCAATAAATAATTACCCAATGAAAAGCCAACCAGAGCTTTACTTGAGTCTTCTTTATCTACTAGGGGCAAAATAATTGTTACAACCACATGGGTTTATTATTTCACATCATATTTCTGTTGTTGGTGCTAACTGCCTTTTACTTCTCGCCTCTAAAAATAATTTTATTTATAGGTAATTCATAAAGTTACAAAAAATAGAGCGCCCGAAACCTTTTTCACTCTATAGGCGTATATGGGTTTTTATGTATCAAAAACCTCGTAAACTAGGCTAATTGTATGTACTAAGTTGTAAAATTAATGTTGATTTAGATTGACTTGATGGGCAAACTTTTATTATTGTTTGTGAATTGTTAACAATCATGTTGATGACAATTTCGTTTCGGTTATGTGGTTGAATAACCCAACTGATTCATTCTGAACATGCAGTGTTTTTTGAGGTGCACCAAATGAGTAATGCAAATTTTAAACTAAACGCCATTTGTATGGCGATGTTGGTAACGTCTACTGGCGTTTATGCCCAGCAGGGGGAAACGAGCGCAGAGCAAAGTGATTTAGAAGTGATTAACGTCACCGGTATTAGAAGCGCTTTGAGTAAATCTGCATCGATTAAGCAGGACGCATCTGGGGTGGTGGATGCTATTTCTGCAGAAGATATAGGTAAGCTGCCTGATACAAATTTAGCTGAATCATTGCAGCGTATTAGCGGCGTTTCAATTGATCGCGCTAACAATGAAGGTAACAAGGTTACCGTGCGTGGTTTCGGTCCAGATTTCAATTTAGTGACCTTAAACGGTCGTCAAATGCCCAATTCCTCTGCTTTACAAGAAGCAGGTGTATCTCGTAGCTTTAACTTCCGTGAAATCGCCTCTGAAAGTGTTTCTGGTGTCTCGGTTTTCAAAACCGGTAAATCGCACGTAGCATCAGGCGGTATTGGTGCAACTATAGATATCAGCACAGCGAAACCGTTTGATTATGATGGCTTTAAAGCCTTTGCCAGTGTCAAAGGTGTACATGATTCAAGTGTTGATACAGGCAGCAGTATCACCCCCGAAGTCTCTGGTATGATCAGCCAAACCTTTGCTGACGGTAAGTTCGGTATCCTATTGTCTGCTTCTCATGCTGAGCGTGACAGCGGGCGAGACCGCGTAGGAACGTCGTCTGGTTGGGTACGTAACCGTGCAGACCCTGATGGTGTTGATGCAAGTGCTATCGATCTTTCGAACAACCCTACGGGAGCTTATTGGGTGCCATGGACACCAGAGATAGAGCGCTTTGATACAGAACGCGAGCGTCAAAATGCGCAGTTGGTCCTACAATTTGCCCCTAATGATCGCATTGAAGCCACACTTGATTACACAATGTCACGCTTTGAAGAAACCAGCTTGACGAATAAACAAGCGTTTTGGTTCGATAACCCTGCCGGCACCACAGACGAAAATGGCACGCTGGTTAATATCACCAATGTAAATGACGAACTGAACTTCTGGGCTTGGGAGCGCTACGAGAAAAAAGAAAACGACTCAGTTGGTTTTAATCTTAAGTGGCAAGCGACAGAGGCTCTGAATTTAGCATTTGATATTCACGATTCAACGTCACACTCAAACCCAGACGGGCAGACCGCTGAAACACTGGCTAACCTTAAAAACCCACCTGGCTCGGTTGCACTTATTGGCGCAGACTTCAGCGGTGAAATTCCCTCTATTACGGTTGATGATTCTGGGTTACCCGGAGGGGCGTATAACCCTGATAATATCGTATCGGATTTGTACCAGTTACGTGGGTATGAAATGGAAAACAACATTAAGCAATATCAGTTTAATGGTCAGTGGGACAATTTAGAAGATGGCGCACTGGTAGCGATTAACTTTGGTGCCATGTACACGGATTATCAGATTGATACCTATTTGTCAGAGCGTTTCTCGTTTGTTGATATTCCCCTTGATGATTTAGGGCTGACTTTTACGCCATTAGGTGACTTTGCTGATCAGTTTTCTGGGGCGAACGAATTGTTCTCGTTCCTTCCGAATTATGAAGCCAGCCGCTTTGTAGATATCGTCGAAGACGAAGGGTTATTCTTAGCGCCTGATATTACGACCAATGGGGTAAACGAAGAAACGACCGCTTTGTATGTGTCGTTCGATTTCAGCACCGAATTTAATGAATTTCCGATCGACTTGAATGTCGGGGTGCGCTACGAAGACACAGACGTAAGAGCCTATTCAGTGCAGCCGGGTATTTTGGCCTTGAATTACCGTCACGCCGAAGAACTTAGACCGTTATTTGATGACACTGCGACGGCGCAAGAATTAGGCGGGGGATACACCCGCGTATTGCCTAATTTTGATTTTTCTATGGAACTGACAGGAGAAGTGAAAACACGCTTCTCTTATAGCAGGACCTTAGCAAGAGCGGGTATTAGCGCAATGTTCCCTTCGACCAATATTGATGCCCGTCCTGATGGACCTTTCAATGCGTCACAAGGTAATCCGAATCTGTTACCTATTACCTCTGATAACTTCGACTTTTCGCTTGAGTGGTACCACGCAGATGGCAGTTATGCGTCAGTTGGATACTTTAAAAAATTCGTCGAAAATTTCATTGGGGCAGGTGTTGAACAACGTGAAATCAATGATGTAAATGGCAATCCGCTACGTGACCCAAGTGTGAACCCTCGTGCTGGTTGCCCAGACTCCTCTGATACGCCAAATCCTGCGTGTTTGAGCCAAGCGTCTGATCCTATCGTTATTTTTGATGTGTCTACCCCTGACAATTTACAAAATCGTGAGGTAGATGGCTGGGAGCTTAACGCTCAATACATGTTCTCTGATACTGGTTTTGGCGCGGTGGCAAACTACACCTTGGTTGACAGTGATGAGTCATTTGACCCATATGATTTTGATCAAACCATTGCTCTGACAGGCTTGAGTGATTCAGGAAACTTAGTGGGCTTTTATGAAAATGATGCTTTGCAGGTGCGTGTTGCGTACAACTGGCGTGATGATTTTCTACTGGCATTAGGAACTGAGCCAACGTTTACTGAAGCATACGGCCAGTGGGACTTGAGCATAAACTATGAAATTAATGACACTTTCACAGTGTACATTGATGGATTGAACTTAACCGATGAAACTGTGCGTCGCCATGGCCGTTTTGCTGAGCAGTTAATTTCAGCAGAGCAGTATGGGCCGCGTTATAGCTTTGGTATCAGCGGAAAATGGTAGTAAACCTTGGTCAAAGGCGTGAATCTGATGTGTTTGGCCGTTATTTAAAGGTGTAAAATAAGCTCAGCCGCCGGTTTAGGCGGCTTTTTTGCTATGGGTGATAGCTTTTACACTTGCTGCAATGCGTTACTATTACCCGTACGCAAAAAAGCGCCTTAAGGCGCTGGAGAGTAAACATGGATCAAGCAATAAAATCGATTGTGATTGTAGGCGGGGGGACCGCGGGCTGGATCACCGCAGGCACATTGGCTGCAAAACTGCAAAATGAACACGCCGATGGTTTTAAAATTACCTTAGTGGAGTCACCTGACGTTAAGCCGATTGGAGTAGGGGAAGGAACATGGCCCACCATGCGCCGCACATTAAAGGCGATGGGAATTCGCGAAACGGATTTTATCCGTGAATGTAATGTGTCATTTAAGCAAGGTGCTAAATTTGCCCAATGGGTAACCGGAGCCGAAGATGACTTTTATTATCATCCGTTAGTGCTGCCGCAAGATTTTGATAGCACTAACCTTGCACGCCACTGGATGGCGCACCCTTTTGAGCAGTCCTTTTCTCAGGCCGTTAGCCCGCAAGAAGCCGTATGTGAAACTGGACTCGCCCCTAAAACTATCGCAACCGCAGAATTCACCTCGATTATTAATTATGCTTATCACTTAGATGCAGGGCGTTTCTCGGCGTTTTTACAGCGCCATTGTATCGAAAAGCTCAATGTACATCACATTCTGGACAATGTGAGCAAAATTAATGCGGCTGAAAATGGTGATATTGCCAGCGTTTCAACCAAAGCCAATGGCGATATTGCGGGTGATTTGTTCATTGATTGTACGGGCTTTAAGTCTTTGTTACTGGGTGAGCACTTCAAGGTAAGGTTTAAATCCTGTAAAGATGTGTTGTTTGTAGACCAAGCGCTGGCCATACATGTGCCGTACGATACAGATGACGCGCCAATTGCCTCGCATACTATTTCTACTGGACAAAGTGCCGGTTGGGTGTGGGACATTGGTTTGCAAAATCGTCGCGGAGTAGGGCATGTCTACTCTAGCGCGCATACAACAGAGCAGCGTGCTAGCGAAGAACTACTCAATTACATTGCCCAAACAGGTGGTAAGGTGAATGAAGCGGATATTCGTAGCATTGGGCTCAACCCTGGGCACAGAGAAACATTTTGGCGGCAAAACTGTGTGGCGGTTGGTTTGTCTGCGGGGTTTCTTGAACCACTTGAGGCATCTTCATTATTGTTGGTTGAGATCTCAGCGGCAATGATCGCCGATCAATTCCCAGCTACCCGGGATGCCATGGACATAGTGGCCAAGCGCTTTAACCATACTTTTTTGTATCGCTGGGAGCGTATAATTGACTTTTTAAAGCTGCATTATATGTTGTCAAAACGTAATGATTCCGCGTTTTGGATAGACAACCGAGATACGACAACGATCCCCCAAAGCCTGCAGGAACAATTAACTCTGTGGCAATTTCAACCACCATGGCATAATGATTTTGAACATGCGGTAGAGGTATTCCCAGCAGCGAGCTATCAATACGTGCTGTACGGAATGGGGTTTTATACCAAGCCCAACGAACTAGGTATGTCACAAGCCTATCAACAAAAAGCCGGAGCTTTACGGCAAAAAAACAGTCAACAAGTGCAGCAGATGTTGAAAAACTTGCCGGATAATCGAGGTTTAATCAATAAAATTCACCAGTTTGGTATGCAACGAGTGTAACCGGGTAGTGCCCCAATACGTCTACGTAATTAATAGCAAAGATATTTAAAATAAAAATACACATAACAACAAGGAGGCGGCAGTGGCCAAGCCTGTACTAATTGATTTTGAACAGCACAGCAAGACGTTAATTAAAACCGGCAGAGGTGCTGAGTTTGGAGAGAACGTGCACTTTATTCCGGTTATCGCTGACGAGGTTAGGGCATTGGCTCTGGCGTACCCTTTGTGTTTTCTAAAAGATAACAACACTGGGCAGTTTGGCTTAAATGTATTAACTGGCTTTGAAGCCGGGGAAAATTTGTATTTACAGGGCGACCAATGGCGCACGCATTATGTGCCTATTCACCTAAGACGCCAGCCGTTTTTGGTGGGGGTAACTGAAGAAGGTGCAAAGCCCACAAGCGACAATACCGTACTGACTCTAGACATGGATAGCGCGCGGGTTAACACCGAGCAGGGTGAAGGCTTGTTTAACGAGCAAGGTAAACCTAGTGATTACCTCACGCAAATGATTGATTTACTCGGGCAGTTAATGTCAGGAAACAATCGTACCGAAGTCTTTATCGAAACATTACTTGAGCATGATTTGATTGAAGAGCTACAACTGAGTATTACACTTAAAGACGGGCAGCAAAAACGCTTTGATGGCTTATACAATATAAACGAGGCTAACCTTGGTGCACTAAGTAGCGACAACCTAGAAGCATTTCATAAAAAAGGCTATTTACAAGCTTGTTATTTGATTGCCGCATCAACCGGACATATTCAAACCCTAGTCGAGTGGAAAAAAGCAGCACAATAAAACGAATGTAATATCGGATGTTCGCACCGATTTATTCGACACCAGCCCGCTAGTGCTGGGCAGGTGCTTGCTTATGATACTTCACTAATACGGATTTTAATGCTTCGATTTCAACCGGCTTAGTGAGGTATTCATTCATGCCTGCTTCAATACACTTTACCCTTTCGCTGTCCATCACATTTGCCGTAAGGGCAGCGATGGGGATATGACTAAATATCTCACCTGCTTCACCTGCTCGTATGCGTCTGGTGGCTTCGTAACCATCTAAATTCGGCATTTGGCAGTCCATCAGTATCAAATCAAATTTCAATCTTTGAGAGTGTGAGAGCGTTGCAAGTGCTTCAAGACCGTCATTGGCAATAAATACGTTTACGTCTAAGCCTTTTAAAATGGCGAGCATCACCTCTTGGTTGATTTCGTTATCTTCAACTAACAAGACCTGTAGCCCTTCGAAAGACACTGGAACAGGTGGTTTGCTGGCCATTTTATGGGTTTGACGAGGGGGCTTTAACCGTACTGAAAAGGAAAATGTCGACCCCTGGTTTAACTGACTTTTCACGCTAATGTCGCCGTTCATCAGTTCACATAGCTGTTTTGTGATGGATAAACCTAACCCCGTTCCGCCAAACTTGCGCGTGGTGGAGGTATCGGCTTGAGAAAATGAGTCGAAAAGGAAGGGCAGCGCTGTCTCACTCACTCCAATACCCGTGTCTTTTATCTCTACTTTTAGTTGCAAATTATCGCCAAGTGTCACAAGGTCATAATGAACGGTAATACCGCCTGACTCGGTAAATTTAATGGCGTTGGATAGCAGATTGTTCATGATTTGCGTTATACGGTAGGGATCACCCACTACGTGCTTGTGGTGAAAATCACCTTTTGACAGAGCAAGTGTAAGACCTTTTTTGCGAGCGTGAAAATGTTGATCGTGGATAAGCTCTTCAAAGAACTGTTCGAGGTCAAATTCCACAAACTCTATGGTGAGTTCACCTACTTCTATTTTTGAGAAATCTAGAATATCGTTGATGATAATCAGTAATGAATCAGCGCTGCGCTTAGCGGTAGCAAGATAGTTTTTTTGATCTGTATTGAGCTCTGTTTGGGATACCAATTCAATCATACCTATCACCCCGTTCATGGGCGTGCGGATCTCATGGCTCATGTTAGCTAAAAAAGCGCTTTTGGTTTCTGTAGCTGCTTTGGCTTCTAATTCATGTTGAATGGCTAAATCTCGTTCTATTTCCAATTCAATTTGCTTCGTGACCAGTTTTTTTCGAGCTAAATGTGCAAACCAACTAAGCAGCGTGCTCATGGCCATAGCAAAGAAGAAATGTTGTATTAGGGCTAATTCAAGCCAAACACTGATAGTGATCCAACCTACCCAGTTGAACAGAATTGAAGCTGTCCAATGTGCGCGATTCGACAACACTATGCCTGAGGCGATGATGGTGACGAATATATTAGTTGTATGTTCTGATGCTTCAGAAAACCATAAATGTAAAAAACTGTTGGCGCTGGCGATGAGCAACAATATTAAAATAATCAGACTTTGCCGCTTAGCAGGGATCTTTGCAGTGCTAAGGGCAACAGCACCATTTAGCAGCGCGGTTAATAACGTCATCGCGCACAGCACCCACTTGAAGGGCTCTTGCAAAACAAAATAGTGTGCCAATGTCAGAGCGCAACATAGTACAGCGAAAAAATAGGCTACAGGTTTAAGTAAACCGTTTTTTTCATCTAGTTGTCTGGTTGGAACATTGCTTTGATTCAAAAGGAATAATCACTTCATTTTATTCATTAACCATATATTAGAATATTGTTAGTCTAATGTTTGCATATACTTAAGTAGAATACGCGTTGTCACAGTAGGTGTTAAGTCGCTTTGTTGTATCTTATGACATGTTTTAACCCTATTGCGTTTTCTGATGTGTGTTTTGTATTTTGCAGGCTAGCAGTGCGTTTTTACAAACACATTCGCGACTGTTCTAAAACGAAAGATGATCGCTATTTTAATTAAACTCTAAATGAGACGATAAACTCTCATTGAAACCCATTAGGTCACAAAATGAAAATACTCATTAAGTCAGTTTTAATCGCTTTTTTATGGCTAACTAGCCAACAAAATGTCATTGCTAACGAAGATTACACTATTGATAGTGACAAGATTCTTGTCACTGTGGTGCTCAAGCATCAGCAAGATAAAAGCCTTACAGAATTACAGCAAAAGATGGATGAAAACCGTTTTTGGCAGTCATTTCCCCCTAAAGGAGCAGAAATTGATTCCTGGTATGTCATGATGGGATTGGGGCAAGTGATCACGGTAAAAATTCATCCTAAAGATTTACGCACTCTTAACCTCGCTATCGAGAAATCGGCCTGGGGCATTTTTGATACTGATATTTATCCTACGTATGAATTTAAAGGGATTGCTGCGTCGATAAAAGCGAAAAAAGTTGCAAGCGATAGCCAATAGCGAGGTAATTGAAATTCGCTTTTCCCATTGAGAGGGCTGTTCTCCTTTATGAATATGTTGAGCAGCTCTCTTTACCTCATGTTCTGATCTGTATAACAGTTGGCGGGCCTGAAAACAGGCCACCTTTACGAGAACACGACTATGGGGTACTTAACGTTTCGTTTTTACAGCCGTTGAGCCCAGTGCTATACGGGTGCTAGGAGCGATTTCGTCGATATAAGTGGAATGGAATTCCAACCAAAAGAGCAATGAAAAATGCGTAAATCAGGGAAAACATGACCGCTATACTCATAAACGGATCAGGATTATCGTTCATCACCAAGTTAGCTATTTGAAAAATCAGAGTAGAAACAAGTGTAGAAATTCCGATAGCCCACGTTATATTTTTCAAATATATATGCGCGATAACAGAGCACACTAGGGTTATTGACAAGAATACACTTAATCCAACCATTCCTTCATCCACGCTGTCGTCCTTAATTTTAAAGCCACGTATAAAAAATTAACTGTAACTGACAGTTCTTTCATTAAGTTAACTAATTCAAGTTAAACAATGCAAATTAGCACATTCATCCTATAAGCGAGCATACCCCGTATAAGACCTTTTGCTTATGCGCCCACGATCGATATTTGATTTACCCTGCCTACCTGAATCTTTGCCCTCTAAGAGCAAGCTTATGTGATTTTGCAGTAACGATTGTGACCACATGGCTATGTAGGAGAAACATGAAGAATAAATTAGAAAATGAAGCGCACGTAAAAAGTGCGTCAACATCTGACAGCTACCAAGAGTTGCATCAGCCGAGCTCTGCGTTTAACAGCCGAGATGAGTATCTTGAACACGAATTGCAAATTATGCAGCCAAAACGCTGGCGGCCCAATTTACCCTTCAGAGATTATCGCTTCGAGTTTGAAGATACCATTCCTGCATTGGCAGGAACGATAGGCAAAGTCGTTATGGTAAGCGCAATCGCAGCAACATTTGCTGGCACCTTGGGCTTAAGTGATGCCTTTGTACTTGAGAACGTGCGTTACGAACTACTCATTGTCTCAGTGTTCATTGTGCTGTTTTCCGGATTCATTTTACCCACAGCCAACTTGGCTGGTACACATGGCCCGCTAATTCCGTTAATCCCTATTGTGGTGGCAGCCGGGGGCCACCCTATGGCGTTCGGGTTACTAATTGGTGCCTTTGGACTGATATTGGCGTTTAGCAAAGGGGGGAGTCTACTTGCAAGGCTGACCAGTAAAGGTGTTTGCGGAGGGTTACTGCTGTACTTAGGGTTTATCGGTACCACCTCGCAGGTGAAGAAGTTGTTTGCATGGGCTGAAAGTATTCAAATGACCCATATTGCTTTTATTGTCATTCTTGCGACTATTTTGCTTTACGCCTTGCTTGAGCACTTTAAAAAACGATGGTTAGCCGTGCCGCTTAGCTGCATCTTGGGTGGGGTGGTTGCCTTTTCACTAGGGGCCCCGTTTGAGTTTCACACTGCGCCGGGGTTACCCAATATGAACCCAATGTATTGGTGGGGAGAAAATACAGGTTGGATGCTCGGCATGCCCACGTTCGAAAGCTTCATGGTGGTATTGCCTTTTGCAATATTAGCGGTTGCTATGTGGTCACCAGATTTTTTAGGGCATCAGGTATTTCAAAAGATTAGTTATCCTGAGCGCACTGAGAAAGTGCAAATGAATATTGATGACACCATGCTAAGTGCGTCGGTTCGTCAAACATTTGGTTCTATATTTGGTGGGGCGAATTTCACCTCATCTTGGGGAACATATATTGTACCTGCTGCCATTGCTAAGCGTCCAATACCCGCAGGGGCTATATTAACCGCTTTGTTTTGCGTTATTGCCGGCCTATGGGGGTATCCAATGGATCTCGCAATTTGGCAGCCTGTGCTGTGTGTAGCGTTGATAGTTGGAGTGTTTATTCCACTGCTTGAAGCGGGCATGGAAATGACCAGAGAGGGTAAAACCACACAGTCAGCCGCGATCGTTGTGTTTGCCTCATCCTTAGTCAACCCAGCATTTGGCTGGTCACTGACTATGCTTTTGGATAATTTGGGCTTAATTGGTTGCAAAGCGCGCAGTGCTGAGTTGACGCGAATGAGTCGCTGGATCATCCCACTCGCCATGTTCGTTATACTCACAAGTGTTATGGCAATGGTGGGAATGTTGCCAGGGATACCAGCCTTATTAACGAGTTTTCGGCACTAATTTTCGGCGCTATTTTTCGGCACCAATTTTCGGCGCTAAGTTATAAATAGAATTTAGCGTTAGGTGCTATTAAACCGATGTAAAAGATGCATCATTTATTACACGATTTAACCAGCCAGAGGGCGTAATACCCCAGCGGCTTTTGCTCTGCGTTCTCACTATTTGAAAGGGAACAACCATTACTGCATAGCGACGCCTTAATCAGAAACCGCTGGACGCATTCTGAGGCGGTCACTTATTAATGCGGATTGGTATAATACACAAGTGAACGCGTCTGGCTGACGTTATCTTTTTTGTGAGCGATAACCGTGGGATCTTAAAAAAGACTAAAGTAGTATTATCTTGTTGGTTTGAACCCAGAGCTAAGCGATAATAGGCCTCGATATTTTTGGTCTATCTGGTTTGTATATGCGCTTCTTCCTTCACCTTGTAATATTAGTGTTTGTTTCTAGTTCCCCAAATGCGCAAGAGCTCATCCGAAGCTCTGTATCCAAAGAGTTTATGAACGGTTTGCAGGTTAAGTATCTAAAGAACATTGCAAAGCATATGAATATGGAAATTGAAATTTTACCTATGCCTTTTGCGAGACGCATAAAGGAATTGCGCCAAGGTAATCTGGACCTACTCGTTGGCTTACAACGCGAAGATGACGAGCAAGACGAAGTGGTTTATATCGCTCCGAGTTATGAAACCCTAAGACATACGTTTTTTGTGCGTAAACCCGATATAGATCAGCTGGTGAATTTTAACGATTTACGCACGTTACGTATCGGTGTTACTCGAAATGCAAAGTATTTCGAGCGACTTAACCGAGAAACAGAATTAATAATGGTGCCTGTTTCAACCCTTGCACAAAAAGTCGCGCTATTACAAAAAGGACGAATTGACACATTTATTCACTTTCAAGAAAGTGCATTGCCGCTTATTCGTGATATGGGCTTGCAAGATGAAATTGTGTTAGCGCAATACCAGCCCATAGAAGTGAATAACTATTATGTCACTATCAGTCAAAACTCACCGTTATTTAAGCAAAAACATTTGGTTGAGACCGCTGTGCGAGAGGCAATTGCTAACGGTGAATTTGCGACAATTCGCCGCGAACACTATTTATCTCTAGCGGATTGAGATGTTTTGCCGCCGCCGAAACGGCGGGGACGTTTTACACTAGCCACATGACTAAACTGAACAGCCAGTAGATTATAAGTGCTTAAATTTAACCACGGTTTGTACGATACAAGCCGTGGCCCGAGTATCCGTTAATCTGTTACGGGGCACTAAATACTGAGATCGATCGGGGTATGTTCTTGTTTTCGCTGTATATGGCGTAAGCGTAATCCCAGTAAAATAGCTGCCGAGGTCAATCCGCAAATAAAGCCTATCCAAAAACCCGCCGCTGCCATACGCGGGACTATCCAATCGGTTAGGGCTAAAACACAACCTATGGTCATGCCAATTAACCAATAGGATATAAAGCTTAAATAAAACATGGCTGCGGTATCTTTGTAGCCGCGTAATGCTGTAGCCGATATGACTTGAATAGCGTCAGAAAACTGAAACACAGCAGCAAGTAACATTAGCCCTGCCGCCATATTAATCACCTCAGCATTGTTGCTGTAAAGTTCACCAATGTGCACGCGCGCAAGGTACGTTATGGTGGCAGTCAGCGTGGCAGTGGTTAAGCCGATCAATAATGCTGCATGGGTCGCTGTTTTTGCTTGAGTCGGTTTGTTTTCGCCCAGTAAATGACTTACCCGAATACTCGTGGCCATGCCTAAGCTCAGAGGGATCATAAACATCAATGCGGAAAAATTTAATGCGACCTGATGGGCGGCAACTATGGTTGGGCCAAATGGAGCCAGTAATATGGCGACCACGGCAAAAAGGGTTACCTCAAATAAAATAGTTAACGCGATGGGTAAACCGAGTTTAAGACTCGCCCATATGTCACGCATATTTGGTGCGAAAATACGGGTGTACAGCGCATACGGTTGCAGCTTTTTGGCGTTTAGGGAGTAAACCCAAGTGGCAAACATCATCGCTAAAAACACTAACCCCGTCGCAATGCCACAACCAGCACCACCAAGGGCGGGTAAGCCAAGTTTGCCGTATATAAATACGTAATTAGCTGGAATGTTAACCAGCAAACCAATGATCATAATGATCATACTGGGTTTGGTTATCGACAAGCCTTCACACACATTTCTTAGCACCTGATACAAAGCAAATGCAGGCATGGAATAGAGAACGTAACGCACGTAATCAATAGTGATAATTCGCAGTTCGGTTTCCATCTCTATCAGGGAAAAGAAAAATTCTAAAAAGATACTAAGTACCAGAGCCAGTGCAGCGAAAAATAACGCCAACCACATCACCTGATAACTTGCATTGGCAACTTTATTCAGTTGTTTGGCACCATTAAAGCGCGAAATAATCGGTGGTAATGCCAGGGTTAACCCTTGAATGAAGACCAGTATAGGCATGGTAAAGCTAAAGCCTATAGCGACAGCGGCCATGTCTGTGGCAGAAAAACGCCCAGCCATTATGGTATCTGACACACCCATTAAGGTTTGGGTGACTTGTGCGATTAATAAAGGCCATGCGAGGTGGGCTAAAGCTTTGAATTCTATTTTTAAGGTCACTTAATATGCCAATGAAGTAAAGGGTTGAATGTGTACCGTGCTGCCCTGGGCTACGCTGCCGGAATCTTGCGCTAGCACGATATAGCAATTTGCATGAGCGATACTGCTCATCACGCCTGAGCCTTGTTTGCCATTAGGGCTGACAAACAGTTGTCCGGTTTCATCAACACGATAAATACCGCGCTGGTAATCAGCACGCCCTGGCACTTTACGTATATCGCAATCTGCTGTCGCTGCTAGAATAAGAGGCGCATTGGGTATTTGGCCTGATAGCATTTCAAGCACAGGTTTAACCAATTGCTCGAATGTAACGTAGGAAGAAACAGGGTTGCCCGGTAAGCCGCAAAACCATGCATTTGCCAATTTACCGAACGCAAAAGGTTTGCCTGGCTTGATGGCGACTTTCCAAAAATTAACCTCGCCGAGTGACTGCAGTACGTCTTTTACGTAATCGGCATCGCCAACAGACACCCCTCCGCAAGACAACACAAGATCACACTGTTCGTCGGCTTTTTCGAACGAGCGCTGTAAACTGCCGAGTTTATCTTCAACAATGCCAAAATCAATCACGTGTGCACCAAACGCTTCTAACATGGCATGCAATGCATAGCGGTTACTTTCAAATATTTGTCCACTTTGAAGCGTATTCCCAGGTGACACCAACTCGTCACCCGTGGCGATTAACCCGACCTTTATTTTGCGTACCACGCTAACGCGGGGCACACCTACAGAGGCGAGTAAAGATAGATGCGCGGGCTTTAGGCGAGTACCAGCTCGAAGAACGACAGCGCCTTGGCGAATATCTTCACCGGCATTGCGGATACTGTTACCCACCTTGGGAAATTGCGTAAACTGAATATGCTTAGCAGGTTCATTAAGTGTGACTGTGTTCTCTTGCATCACCACGGCATCAGCACCTTTAGGGATAACCGCACCTGTCATAATCCGCACGCATTGGCCCGATTGCACAGTGCCAGAGTAGGGGACACCAGCAAAGGCGGTTCCTACTAGCTCAAGTGTGTCAGTTTGCTGCAGATCCGCGGCTATCATTACGTAACCGTCCATAGCTGAATTATCGCTAGGTGGGACATTAACGGCCGATATGACGTCTTTAGCTAAAATACGCCCATTAGCTTGCATTAACTCACATTGTTCTTGCCCTGATATCGCTGAAATAACATCGCGCATTTTATCTAGCGCTTGGGATAAGGGTAACAAACCTGGGGTGTCGCAACTGGCAATCATAATAAAAACACTACTTAATTGAGGAGTTCCTTAGCCGACCAATGTTACTGACAAGGGCCCTTTAACGAAAGGCTAAACGTGAAATAAATCTGCAAGGATTTATGTCTAGGAATTTAGCTTAGTGCCTGTCTTGTGGATAATTTACTAGTGTTGTGCACAAACATTACAATGCGGATTTTTAGGAATAGAAAAGCGTTGAAACTCTGATGATTTAGCGTCGAAAAGCTGTAAAACACCGGTTAATAGTTCACCTGCACCGGTTAAATATTTAATTGCTTCTAATGCTTGCAGGTTACCAATGATGCCCACCAATGGAGGGATAACACCTGCTTCCATACAGGTTAGCTGTTGCTCAGGAAATACTTGACTTAAGCACTGATAGCAAGGGCCTTTATGATCCATTAAATAGGTACTAACTTGCCCTTCAAAGCGAATAGCGGCACCGCTAATTAACGGCGTTCGATAGGCATAACAAAGCCTGTTAATTTGCTGGCGAGTGGCTAAGTTGTCGCTGCAATCAAGCACCACATTGTGTTTCGCAATTTGATGGCTTAATGCGTCATCGTCTAAGCGGATATCGATGGTATTGATAATGCACTGACTGTTATTGGCTAACAGACTTGCTTTGGCTGACGCTACTTTTTTAGCGCCAACGTCTTGTTCATGGTGAAGTACCTGACGATGCAAATTAGATAACTCAACCCGGTCGTCATCCACCAGGGTGACTTCGCCTGTTCCTGCGCTCACTACGTACTGGGCCGCCGCACAGCCAAGCCCCCCAGCACCAATAATCAGGACCTTGGCCGCCATAAGTGCTTCTTGGCCTTCAAGATCAATGCCGGGCAGCAAAATTTGCCTTGCGTAACGCAAGGCAAGGTTTTTAGTGAGAGTAGGGGGTTGTTGCATTGTTTTAATATGGCTTATAAGGCTATCTAAATTACAGCTTTTCTACACTGTAACCCTGAGCTTTTAATTGCTTTAATACGCTGTCTTCACCCGCTAAATGCATGGCGCCTACTAGAATAAATTCAACGTTAGCGGTTTTAAGCATGTCTTGTATATGCGGCATCCAGTTGGCGTTTCTGGTAACGATTAAATCTTGGTAAATTTGGGCATAGTCGTTTTTAAAAGGCACGATACTTAGGTCGGCCAATTTTTGCATATCACCTTCGCGCCAACTGGTGCGCATGTCACCTATCATAGTGGGCATTTTTTTTATGTCACGCAGGGTATATTCGATAAGTGCATCGTTATCGTCACCGCCTAAATTTGCTAAAAAGCTAAGCTGTTCATCTGGGGTTTCGAGCCACTGAATGGTTTTGCCTGCTTTTGAGCCTTTGTCAGCATAAAATTGATCAACACCTTCACTTGTAAACCCAAGCCCTTGGAGTTCGATAATACTAAGTGTAATACTGATGAGACTGGGCTTCATAGCGGCCATTTGCGCAATCGGAATACCGCGCTGGGCGAGGTGCGCTTCAAGTTTGCTGTAATTTTGCTCTGACAGATCATCTTGTAAAGAGCGACCATCGGTATAGGTCATCATTCCTAGCATTTTCTGCTGAAACTCAACTGTATTCACCGCAGCCATGTCCGTTTCAAACACCAAAGTAGATGCTTGTTTATAAGCAGTTTCATATTCTTCAGGCAAAGGGTAGTCCTCTGGCGCGAGAATATGAATAGTACCACCAATATATAGGCTATGGTCCCCAGAAGTGACTTTCCAAACGGATGCCGCATCAACCGATGCAGTAAAAATGGAAACAGCTGCAACCAATGGCAGTGAAAATGAACGAAGTAGTGACATAAAAGGTGTCTTCCTTTACATAAGTATTGTTCTGCCGTTTTGATTAAAACAGCGCCTAGGGATAAATGTAACCCAGTTGTTAATCTAGCAGTGTGCCGCTTTTATAGATGCAAAGGAAATAAAATGCACACTTTTCCATTTGTTTGTACAAACTATCGACAATAAAAGCATATTTTGCACGCGTTTGTGAATTTATCGCCTAATGCGATGCTTTTCAGCGCATTTTTTGGCGCACTAAGCGGTATTACACCTAATGATTTATGCATTAACTGATTGCTCATGAAATGTGACAGGGTTGCTCCATTTTAGTTTTTCTGCACCAAATTAATGCATAAAAACTCAGGTCAGGCATTTTTTAAATTATAACCATATGAATAATAAGGGATTAATAGTTGGCAATATTCCTGCATTAGTAAACTTGTATTTTTAATCTAGCCGGATTTAATTCGCGGCAACACATTTTTGTATTGTGCTGACATATACGTTAGTCACAGAACAGGCAAAGAAGCCCACTCAGACTGTCACTGAACAGTCGTGTGGGCTTTTTTTATGGGCAAATTTAGTTGAGCAAATTCATCGACCAGGGGATCAACATGTCAGCAAACACAATCAGTATAGTCGTGGTAGGTAATGGAATGGTGGGCCACCATTTTGTTGAGCAAATCACCAATCATGACAAGACCGACAGTTCAATTAATTACAAGGTGACGGTATTGTCTGCAGAGCCGCGTTTAGCCTATGACCGCGTGCACTTATCTGAATACTTCTCTGGTAAAACCGCTGATGATCTTGCGTTAACCACACCAGAGCAATACCAAGCGTTAGGCGTAGATTTTCATCTTGAAGCCGCTGTGGTTGATATCGATAAGCAAGCCAAAGTGGTGAAAACGCAATCAGGACAATCGTTTACCTACGATAAATTGATTATGGCGACTGGGTCATACCCGTTTGTACCTCCCATTGAGGGCAATGACCAGCCACATTGTTTGGTGTATCGCACCATTGAAGATCTAGAAGATATAAGTGCCTCTGCCAAAGTCAGTAAAACGGGTGTGGTAGTCGGGGGCGGTTTGCTCGGCCTAGAAGCAGCTAATGCGCTGCGAGAAGCGGGTCTTGAAACACACGTTGTAGAATTTGCTCCACAGTTGATGGCAGTTCAAGTGGACACGGGAGGCGGGCGCTTATTAAAAGATAAAATTGAATCACTAGGCGTACAAGTTCACACCCAAAAGGCGACCCAGCGCATCGAAGCGGGTCAAACAAGCCGCTACCGTATGTGTTTTGCCGATGGTGAGTTTCTTGAGACCGACATGATTTTATTTTCAGCGGGTATTCGCCCTCAAGATACATTAGCGCGCCAATATGAATTAAACATCGGTGAACGCGGCGGCATTGTGGTTGATAATCATTGTGTTACTTCTGACCCTGACATTTACGCGATTGGTGAATGTGCACTGTGGAATAACTTTATTTTTGGTTTGGTTGCGCCCGGTTACACCATGGCTCGTGCTGCCGCTAGCCACATTACCGGCGGCGATGTTGAGTTTTTGGGTGCAGATATGAGCACCAAACTCAAATTAATGGGGGTTGAAGTAGGTTCAATCGGTGATGCGCATGCCCGCATACCCGGAGCACAAACGTATATATACGAAAATCAACCCGACGGTGTTTACAAAAAAATCGTGGTAAACCAAGAACAAAGCGTGTTGTTAGGAGCGGTTCTAGTTGGTGACACCAGTGATTACGATACCCTTTTACAATATGCACTAAATGGTATTGATTTACCTGAAAACCCGGAGAGTCTGATCTTACCTGTTACGGGTGATGCACCTTCAGGAGGCTTAGGTGCAGACGCACTGCCAGACACTGCAACTATATGTTCATGTCACAATGTATCAAAGGGCGACATTATCGCTGCCTTTGATGGAGGTGCATGTGATTTATCTGGCGTTAAATCTTGTACTAAGGCAAGCACAGGGTGTGGTGGTTGTTCAGCATTACTTAAAACCGTTGTCGACAGTGAACTGGGTAAACGCGGCGTTGAAGTGAAAAAAGACATTTGTGAGCATTTTGCTTATTCACGTCAAGAGCTCTACCACATGGTGAAAGTCGGCAAGATCAAAACCTTTGATGATTTAATCGCTAAGCACGGCCACGGGCTGGGATGTGAAATTTGTAAACCAGCGGTAGGGTCAATTATGGCCTCCGTGTGGAATGACTTCGTGTTAGAAAAGCCCCACGTGGCCTTGCAAGACACCAACGATACCTACTTGGGTAACATGCAGAAAAACGGCACATATTCAGTTGTTCCGCGTATTGCTGGCGGTGAAATTACCCCTGATAAACTCATTGTGCTAGGTCAAGTGGCGAAAAAGTACAACTTGTATACCAAGGTCACTGGTGGTCAGCGTATCGATTTATTTGGTGCGCGGGTCGAGCAACTTCCTCCTATCTGGGAAGCGCTTATTGCTGCCGGTTTTGAGACGGGGCACGCCTACGCAAAATCATTACGTACCGTTAAATCGTGTGTCGGCAGCACTTGGTGTCGCTACGGTGTACAAGATTCTGTTGGGCAAGCCATTGATTTAGAGAACCGCTACAAAGGGTTACGTGCCCCGCATAAAATCAAATTTGGTGTATCGGGCTGTACTCGTGAATGTGCCGAAGCACAGAGTAAAGATATCGGTGTGATTGCCACAGAAAACGGCTGGAACTTATACGTGTGTGGTAATGGCGGAATGAAGCCCCGTCATGCTGATTTGTTCGCCACCGATTTAGATGATGCCACCTTGGTGAAATATATCGATCGCGTATTGATGTTCTACGTTGCCACCGCAGATCGCTTACAGCGCACATCGGTTTGGCTAGAGAACCTCGAAGGTGGCTTAGCATACCTTCAAGATGTGGTAATCAATGACTCACTCGGTTTAGGTGATGAGCTTGAACAGCAAATGCAACACATTACAGATACTTATCAGTGTGAGTGGAAAACGGCCATCGAGGATGAATCTTCTCGTAAGCGCTTCCGTCAATTTGTTAACAGTGATGAAAGCGACAAGAACGTTGTGTTTGTGCAAGAACGAGCGCAAATCCGCCCCGCCACTGAAGCTGAGCTAGATACGCTCGTTAAGTCAGGCAAAGGCACAGAACAAATTATCGATATTGTTGAGTTGGCGTAAGGAGTCAGTGATGAACAAAGAACAAAATTGGACAGACATTTGTAAGCTTGATGATCTCGTCGACAACTCAGGCGTTTGTGCCCTAGTTAACGGTGAACAAGTGGCTATTTTCAAAGTACAAACGAAAGATGAAGCACAATTTTATGCCGTCAGTAACTGGGATCCCATAGGTAAGGCGAACGTTTTATATCGCGGTTTGATTGGCTCAGTAGCGGATAAAACCGTGATCATTTCACCACTTTATAAGCAACGTTATTGTTTGCAAAGTGGAGCGTGCCTTGATGATGAACAGCAAAACGTCAGTGTTTATGGCGTACGCGTTGAAGGGGACAAGGTGCAACTCGACGTTGTTTAATCAACTGTTATCAGCTTGCTGAATTGTCATTAATTCAGTAAGCAATTGTGATTAGTTCACGTTTTCACCCAGCGATTCTTTGATTTCTTCCAGGTATAGGGCCCATCGTCATGACTGACCAATCCTCAACTTCACCGTTAAGTAGCCTAGCGCAGGCGTCTTTTGCTGCAGCCTCAACGTGCAGTCAACTTAACACTACAACGTGCCCTTACTGCGGTGTAGGGTGCGGCGTTGATGTGACAAGTATTAGGCAAGGTGAAAGCGCACAACTCGTCAGCGTACAAGGCACAGCCAGTCATCCTGCTAATTTTGGTCGTTTATGCGTAAAAGGCAGTAAATTAGCCGAAACCAATGGGAAAGAGGGGCGTTTATGTAAGCCCTTGATAAATGGCAAAGCCAGTCACTGGGATGCAGCTATCAGCACAGTGGCAAACAAATTTGCGGATGTAATTCAAAAGCACGGTCCTGATGCAGTGGCATTTTATGTGTCTGGTCAACTGCTGACAGAAGATTACTATGTCGCCAACAAACTCATGAAAGGCTACATCGGCAGCGGTAATATCGACACCAATTCTCGCTTGTGTATGTCCTCTGCTGTTGCGGCCTATAAGCGCGCATTTGGCGCCGATACGGTTCCGTGTAATTACGAAGATTTAGAACAAAGTGAATTATTAGTTTTGGTGGGCTCTAACGCCGCTTGGACTCACCCTGTACTGTTTCAGCGTATCGAGAGAGCAAAAAAACTTAACCCTAACATGCGGTTAGTGTTTATTGATCCTAGGCGCACGGCAAGTTGTGAAGCAGGGGATTTACACATTCCTATTAAACCAGGCACAGATGTCGCCCTGTTTAATGGTTTGCTTCGTTACATTAAAAGCAACGACCACCTAGATTCAGCTTACATCAGCGCCTTCACTGAAGGTTTTGACGATTCTATAGCCGCATGTGACGCCTGGACAGTCGAAGCTGTAGCCGACTATTGCGACGTGGACACGGCTCAAGTCGAGCAGTTTTATCAGTTATTTGCCAGCAGCGAATCGGCGGTTAGTTTTTACTCCATGGGGGTCAATCAGTCTACCAGTGGAGTGGATAAAGCCAACGCTATTATCAATTGTCATTTGGCCACAGGGAAGATTGGCCGAGCGGGGTGTGGGCCTTTTTCAATTACCGGTCAACCCAATGCCATGGGCGGCCGTGAAGTGGGTGGGCTGGCCAATATGTTGGCTTGCCATATGGATATAGGTAATGCTGAACATCGCTCTATCGTACAAAATTACTGGCAATCTCCGACCATAGTGCCAGAGGTGGGTTTAAAAGCCGTGGATATGTTCGACGCTATCGAACAGGGCAAAGTTAAGGCTATTTGGGTAATGGCAACCAATCCTATGGTAAGCATGCCTAATCGGCATAAAATTAAAGCCGCGTTAGCTAAATGCGAAATGGTGGTGGTATCGGATTGCGTCGCAAACAATGACACCATTGCTATGGCTGACGTGGTCTTGCCTGCAACTGGCTGGTCAGAGAAAAATGGAACGGTAACTAATTCAGAGCGCAGAATATCACGTCAACGAGGGTTCCTGCCCTCTACAGGAGAAGCTCGCCATGATTGGCAAATTATATGTGACGTGGCCAAAGAAATGGGTTTCACCAGTGGGTTTAACTATTCCCACCCGAGAGAGATTTTTGATGAGTATTGTGGTTTAACCGCAGAGAAAAATAATGGCAGCCGTGACCTCGATTTATCCGGTCTTAGAGGCTTAACCCCAGCACAATACGATAACTTGGCCCCGATTCAATGGCCGGTAAACAAAGCAAACCCTGATGGGGTGAAACGTATGTTTACTGATGGTCGTTATTTTACAGCGAGCAAAAAAGCACAATTTATTGCGTTACAGCCTAAGGCACCACAGCAGCTCACGTCTGCCAAGTACCCCCATGTATTAAACAGTGGCCGGGTGCGCGATCAATGGCACACCATGACGCGCACAGGCACCAGTGCAGATTTAACAAGTCATATCGGTCACGCTAGTGTGAGCATGAACCAAAAAGATGCTTTGCAACTAGGGGTAGAACAAGGTGATTTATTGGCCTTAAGCTCGAAAGTAAGTGCCAGTGCCAGTCAGAGTCAGAGCCAAGTTATTTTGCCGGTCAAGATTGACGATGGGCAGCGAAAAGGCGAGTTCTTTGCGCCCATTCATTGGAGCGAACAAAATAACTCATCGGCTAATATCAGCCATTTGTTCAGCGATGCGAACGATCCTATTTCTGGTCAACCCGAATTAAAACATGCGGCTATTAGTGCAACGAAAGTGCGTTATTCACATCACGGAAACATTTTTATCAGTGCCCAAGCCACTCAGCGAATCGCACTTATTCAAGCGCTCTGCGGCGAGTTAGATTATTGGCGGATAAGCAAAATCGCAGGGGGGGAGATGTTAACGTTTGCCACAGGCCGCATCACCCAGGAGAACGCTGAAAATACAGCACCCGTTTTTGTGCTTAAAGAATTGATGCAAGGCGCGGTTAAAGCGCAATGCACCTGGGCAGCTTACCAGGGAGAATCGCTACAAAACCTGTATGCGTTACAAGGTGATACCTTACAATTTGCGGCATTTAGTGATGTTCAGCCTGTAGAAAGCAACAGCCAGTGGTTAAGTGCATTACTGACCGCTGATAGCGTAAGCATTGAGCAAAAAGCCGCACTATTGCGCGCCAAGCCCGACGAAGAATTTAATCAGGGGCGCTTAATTTGTAGTTGCTTTAAAGTCGGCATCAACCCCATAACACAAGAGATTAAGAGCGGCTGCAATAGCGTTGATGGCTTAGGCGATAAACTTAAATGTGGTACAAATTGCGGCTCGTGCAAAAGTGAGCTTCAGCAACTTATAAATGAACATAGCGAACCGAACAACGCGTTAGCACAGACAAGTGCAAACCATACTACCAGTCAATCTGCTTCTGCAAACGTAAGCAATAAACAACACATCGGTGAGCGTATAGCCGTGGAGACCATAATATGAATTCCCCTTTAAATGTATTTTCTCAAGTTAATTTATTACCTCAATTATGTAGCCAAATATTTAGCCAATTTGCCAGCCATTGGCTAAAAGTGACGCCAAGTGCGTTCACACGAGGAGCCAAAGGCCTCAATTCTGGTTTACGAACAGATTTGAAAAAATTCAACGTGGTGAATAGACATAAAAATACCGATGGCAAACCGGGTCATGTACATTTAATTGGTTCAGGCCCAGGTGATGCAGAACTGTTAACCGTAAAGGCGTATCGGTTATTGCAAAGTGTTGACGTTGTGATGTACGACTGGCTGGTTAATCCAGAAATTTTAGACATGATCCCGCCCCATGTTGAACGCCGGTTTGTGGGCAAAAAGTGCGGCGAGCACAGCATGACACAAATAGAAATTAGTGAACTTTTGGTCAGTGTCGCAAAAGAGGGCAAAACCATAGCGCGCCTAAAAGGTGGCGACCCCGCAATATTTGCTAGAGCGGCCGAGGAGTGTGACTTATTAACCAGAAACCACATTCCATTTAGTATTGTGCCCGGAATTACCGCAGCGTCTGGCGCCTCTGCGTATGCGGGTATCCCGTTAACGCATCGAGATTGTGCTCAGTCAGTACGGTTTATCACTGCACACCTAAAAGATCCTGCTTTGCAGCCCGATTGGCAAAGTTTAGTGACCGGGGCCATGCCTGATGCGCAGGGTAAAAATGCCGAAACACTGGTATTTTATATGGGCCTAAGGCGCATCGAATCGATCATGCAACAACTGCAAGCTCATGGTTTACCCATGGATATGCCCGTCGCTATTATTGATAAAGCGACAAGCACTCAGCAACAAGTGTGCATTGGCCAAGTGAAAAATATTGCACAGCGTATACACTCTCGCCATTTTACCGGCCCAGCACTGATTATTGTGGGTGAAGTGGTGAGTAAACGTCAAAAGGTCGTTTCGTATCACCAGCAAGACGGTTTACAATGCACAGCACATAATGAACTTAGCAATGCGGCCACGAATTTTGCTGGTTAATTAGCATCTTCGACGGTAAATATGCCCATTGATCCAATTCGATGGGCTTAACTTATTACCCTAAGTTACGCTAACCAAACCTCTAAGCAAATTTTTGGGGCGCATTCACGATGGCTACCGTAGCCACAAGGCACGTCAATATTCATGAGAAAAAACACTCACCCTGAAAATATTCCTGAGTTTAAAGAATTTATCCGCATTATTGGCCGAGGCCAAAGGGCAGGGGGCACATTAACCCAAGTTCAAGCGTATCAAGCGATGAAAATGCTGATTAATGACGAGATCACCCCAGAACAAAAAGGCGCGTTTTTGATGTTACTTAGGGTGCGCGAAGAAACCGCAGAAGAGTTAGCTGGGTTTATTCAAGCCTTTCGTGAAGTGAATGAGCCGCAACTCACTGATTTACCGATTGATATTGATTTGGGCTGTTATGCCGGTAAACGTCGGCATTTACCTTGGTTTTTGTTAGCGGTGATGGCCTTTGCACAACAAGGCAAAACGCTATTTTTACATGGTACCCATGAGCCTGATTCTAACCGATTGTATTTAAAAGATGTTTTGCCACAGTTAGGAATTGACGTTGCTACAAGCGCTTGCCAAGCGAAAAAACTTCTGGCTCAACATGGTTTTAGTTACATGGATTTAGCCGATATAAACCCTAAGCTTGATGCCATGATCCAGCTGCGTAGTCAGTTTGGTCTTCGCTCCTGTGCGAATACGCTGGCGCGTATGTTAAATGCGAGTCAATCAGCCAACAGCTTACAAGGCGTATTTCACCGAGATGTAGATAAAAAACACAGTCGTTGTGCATCGCTGGTCAACGAGCAAGCACAGAGCGAGAACAGCATCTTATGTTTTCGCGGCGAAGGGGGCGAAGTAGAATACAACCCTGAGCGCGATGTGACTTTGCATTTGTGCCGCGGCAGATTAGAAACGAGCATAGCTGTACCTGCGACCTTGTCGCATTGGGTTACCAAACCTAAAACGTTAGACGTGATGCAACTTGTTCAGGTTTGGCAGGGTGAACAGATAAATGATTATGCGACGCATGGCATCATTGGTACGCTGAGTTTGTTCTATATGCTGATTGATAAGTTAACACTTGAGCAAGCAAACGCTCAAGCCGAATTATGCTGGCAAGCGCGAAATAAAACGTGGCCATTTACCCTACCAGCAAAGCCTGATTTGCCAAGCTTTGACACAACAGGCAAGCATCAGGCCCATTAACTTCCGCCGTGTGATGGTGTGCTTTAACACCATCAATGATTGGTCGTATTTTTCACCGATTAATTTTTGTGCAGCACGCTGCACTCTTGTGGTGCGCCTGCCCATTTACGTACATTAAAATGCATTCAAACTTCTCTTAATATATTTAATGTATTGTTTTTATTGAAGTTATTTTATTGGCGTAGGCTTTGCAATCGCTTTGGTAAGATCAGTGCGTGACAAAGTCAGGAATATCCGTTGATATCCACAGCAAAAAAAACAACCCAGTTAGCCTCGCATGAACAGCTAAATATTTTGCTTATTGATGAGAATGTGCAGCGAGCGGAGTCTATTGTGACTGCGCTTGGCAATTCTCGCTATAAAGTGAGTCATTTAGCGTGCACGCAAGCTGGATTATTGAAACAGGTTGATGAAATTCAGCCAGATATCATAGTGATTGATATCGAATCGCCAAATCGCGATATGTTGGAAAGCCTACATACCATTTCACATTACAACCCTAAGCCGGTAGTGATGTTTTCATCACAGCAAGATACTGAAACCATAAACTTATCGGTGCAATCAGGGGTAAGCGCTTATGTAGTAGGGGATATTGACCCAGAGCGTGTTAAACCGATACTCGACGCTGCCGTTGCTCGGTTCAAAGCATTCCATAAGTTAAAAGATGAGCTAGACGATACTAAACATCAACTCGAGTCCCGTAAAAGTATCGATTTAGCTAAACGATTATTGATGAAGACAAACAAGATGAGCGAAGAACAAGCCTTTCATAGTATGCGTAAAACCGCAATGGACACAGGCCAAAAGCTCGAAGACGTGGCTAAAACGATAGTGTCTATGCTTCGCTCATTGGAACAAGGACACGAACATGATTAAGCCAGAACAACCAAATATTTCGCTTGGGTTTATCCCATTGACCGACTCAGCCCCATTGATCATTGCAAAAGAATTAGGTTTTTTTGAACAATGGGGGCTGAACGTCACGTTGCAAAAGCAAAACTCTTGGGCAACCTTACGAGATAAGTTACATGCAGGCGTGCTTGATGCGGCACAAATGCTTGCCCCCATGCCATTAGCCAGCGCGCTTGGACTAGGCGCACCACCAGCAAATGTGATCACGCCTTTGGTACTGAGCCTAAACGGGAACGCGATCACGCTTTCTGAAGGTTTATTGCAAGAGGTACTTAAAGAAAACGAAATTAACAGTGTGACATTACCAATGGCTGCTTATTTACTGCAAAAAGTGGTAGAGAAGCGTAAGCGCAATGGAGAAGCCAAGCTTAAGTTCGCTACCGTATTTCCGTATAGCTGTCATTACTATCAACTCAGAGATTGGTTGAAAGCAGTAAAAGTTGATTTAGACGATGTGGAAATGCTCGTGGTTCCCCCGGTTAGTATGGTGGAGTGTTTAAAAAACGGTGACATAGATGGATTTTGCGTAGGTGGGCCGTGGAATGCCAAAGCCGTGCGAGCTGGTATCGGCATGACGGCTCTAACGTCATTTGATATCTGGCAAGATTCACCTGAAAAAGTCCTCGGTTTGCTGGAAGAGTTCCATAAAAAATACCCCAACACCGTGTTGGCGTTATGCGCTGCATTAAAGCAAGCCTGTGCGTGGCTTGAATCTGTGCCGAATCGATTTGAGGCAGCAAGGTTGCTGTGTAATGAGAAATATTTAAATGCAGAGCTGGATGTCATTGCCCCTTCTTTATTAGGCAGTTGTTTGACCCATCAATCTTTACCGCCACGAAGCATTCCGTCTTACAATCAGTTTTCGGTGAGCAATAATGGCTGTATTAATCAACCTGAATTGGTGCGTGGTGAATGGTTAATTAAACACATGGTCAGCGCTGGGCAAATTCCACCCCATGTAACGATCCCGCTAGATTTGGTCGCCAAGGTATTTAGACCAGATATTTATCAGCAAATGCGTTTACTGATTGAAGATCAAGGTGTGCAGTTTTATCGTCGCTCTGGCTGATTACACCAATCCGCGTTAATAGTTAGCCCCCGCAGAGTGCATACGGCGGTTTTTGATTAAGACGTAGCTGTGTAACCTAAAACCTGAATACTGCATTCTGGCTGGGTATGTATTTGGACGAGAGTGATTTAAGATATTGAATTATATAATTTATATTTAGCTTGAACGATACTTTTAGCCAAAAAATCAGGTTATGGAGTCATGCTTGTTCTCTTTAAATTAACGAGATCTTTCAAATGGTCAGAGCGCAGAGCCATCACTTATTAACGTGGAATATTATTGTTTCGATTTTATAGAATTAAAACCTTTATTTAATGCGATTTTTATTCGGTAAATTAACTTTATACTGAAAATAAGTTAGTTAATTAAAGGATTCTAGATGAAAAACGTATTACAACTTAATGCCAGCCTACAAGGCGATAACGGCCAATCAAGCAAATTGGCCAGTGAATTTGTTAATAAACTTCAACAAAGCGAAGCGATCCATCTCGACAAAGTTGATTTGAATACGTTGAACCTGCCGCACTTAAGCGCACAAGAAATGCAGACGTGGAACATGGTAAGTGACAGCATGAGCCCAGAGCAAACCGAACTTGCGCGCTATTCGAATACGCTACTAGAACAGCTAGAAGCCAGCGATATCATTGTTGTTGGTATGCCAATGTACAACTTCACCATTCCTTCGACATTTAAGGCATGGATTGACCGGGTTGCGAGAGCGGGGCGCACATTCAGTTATACCAGCGAAGGTCCTAAAGGCCACTTGGTAGGTAAAACCGTTTATGTATTTGCTGCCCGAGGCGGTATTTATCAAGGGACTGACAGTGACACACAAACCCCTTACTTACGCTTAGTTTTCGGTTTAATGGGGATTACAGACGTTAACTTTGTTTACCTCGAGGGTTTAAATATGGGGGAAGAACACGCGCAAACCTCATGGCAAGCTGCACGTCACACACTATCAGAGCTATTGCCTGAAACCGCGTAAGGGTGGTTAATAAAGCAAAGGTTATAATAAGAAGCCCGAATTGATTCGGGCTTCTTTGTGCTACCGCTTTAAAGTGTCTTCGATTGTACTAATAAATTGTGGATCCGTCGGCTTTGTTGAAGAGGCATAGGTATTGACCAAGTTGCCGTTTTTGTCCATCAGGTATTTATAAAAATTCCACTTCACTGTGGTGCCTGATTTTTTAGCCAACATTTTATACAAGGGATCAGCATCACGCCCGCGCACAGGCATGGCTTCAAACATAGGGAACTCCACGCCGTAGGTTAGTTCGCACAGCTCAGCCGTCTTGCCTTCATCTTTATCTTCTTGATTAAAATCATGCGAAGGAAAGCCTAATACCATCAAGCCTTGATCTTTATACTTACTGTATAAGTCTTCTAAGCCTTTAAATTGCGGGGTAAATCCACAATAACTTGCTGTATTGACAAACAATACGGTTTTGCCAGCATAGGCGTCACACATATTGACTGTTTCTTGTGAGTTAAGTTTGCGTTTTACAAACTTAAGTAAATCTGGACACTGCGCACTGTGCGCCAAGTTGCAAAAGAGCATTAGGCAAGTGATAGCGAGTAACTTCTTCATGTGAACCTCGACATTTTTATACATAGCCAGCAGCTCTATTATGTTTATTTTACTTATTATAGCGCTGACTAATTTGTAAGTGTGTTTGTGTAGCAGTTTAAACTGATTGAATTTACGTTTAAAGTAAATTGTTATCCAAAAAAATTAACAAAATCCGCAGAGAAAACAACAATGTATAATTATTCTAAAAAACTGCTTGTGGTTATTATTTCAACCGGTCTTTTCGCCTGTAGCGCGACCCAGTCGGTTAGTACGCAACCGAGTAATAATGAAGCGACTAACCCTAGCATAGCACCAACACATCAAGGTACACCTACTATTGATGGGCAAAACCAAACACACACTGACGGCACGCTAACCCTTGAGCAGATTATGGCTGATCCCGATTGGATTGGCCGCCAGCCGCTCAGCAGTTATTGGGGAGACAATAGCGAGTCCGTTTTTTATAGCCAAAAAGAGAAGGGGTCTTCTTTGACCCACTTATGGCAAGTGGATAGCCAAAATGCCAATGAAGCACAGCAAGTTGCATTATCCAAGCTACATGCCGTGAGCTATTCTGACAGCGTAACTAACCCACAAGGAACCTATTCTGCATGGGTATTCGAACGTAATATCTTTATAAAAGCATTGAGCGGTGCAGGGCCAAATGCACTGCGCCAAATAACCCAAGACGGCGGTGAGCCTAAGCAGCTAAAATTTCTAAACGATGGGCGCTTAGCCTATCGTCGCGGCAACCGTATTTTCAGTGTTGATCTAAACAGTGGTTTTTCGCAAAAGCTGGTCTCTTGGGAATTCAGTGACGCCCCGGAAGCGAATGCCAAACCCGCTGATTACATTGCTGAGCAGCAAATAGCGCTGATTGATTACGTCGCTAAAAAGCGCAATGATCGTCAACTGGAATTTAACCAGCAAAAAGTATTGGCTCGGCAAAATAATACGTTGGCTCCCGAGGCCTTTTATTTCAGTAAAGATGATCAATGGGTTGAATCGAGCATATCCCCCAATGGCAAATGGTTGCTGATAGCGACAAGAGAGATGCAGCCGTCTCGCGGTGAAGATGATTTGATGCCTGCTTACATATCTGAAGACGGGCGTATCGAAAGTAAAGGCGTGCGCCAGCGTGTGGCAGACGCAAAACCGGTTAATCATGATTTATGGTTGCTCGATTTAACCTCCCATAAAAAATATTCACTGAGTTACCATGCTCTACCAGGCTTTAATGATGACGTGCTAGCTGAGGTAAAGCGTGAAAATGCTAATGCAAAAGGCACGACTTATCAGACCAATCGCTTACCAAGAGATATAGTGCTGATGCGTGACTGGTCATGGGATCAAAGTGCCATTGAGTGGCACGAAAATGGCGAACAAGTCGCTGTGATGCTTGAAGCGTGGGATAACAAAGACAGATGGCTTGCCACTGTCGATCTTCAGCAGCATCGGCTTGTTAACCAACATCGGTTACATGATGATGCATGGATCAATTATCGCTTTAATAGCTATGGCTGGTTACACAACACTGAGCAACTGTATTATTTGTCGGAAGAATCAGGTTATGCCCATCTTTATTTAAAGGCGCTCAACGGCAATGCAAGCGCGTTAACCTCAGGGCGCTTCGAAGTAAATAACCTGACCTTGAGTAAAAACGACGAATACGTTTACTATCAAGCGAATCAAAAACACCCAGGTATCTACGAAATTTATCGGGTCAATATAGCGAGCAAAGAGATAGAAGCGCTAACCGACTTAAACGGCATGACGGATTACACGCTCAGTCCAGATGAAAGCAAGCTATTACTGACCCACTCAACATTGACGTCACCTCCTGAGTTATATGTTCAAGAGGCCAAGCCTAATGCGCAATCAACTCGCTTGACGCATACCGTTAGCCCAGAATTTTTAGCTATGAATTTCGCTGCGCCAGATATTGTGCCGGTGAAATCCAGCCATACCACACAGCCTATATTTTCTCGTGTTTATCAACCTGCCGACGTTGAAAACAACGAAGGCGAGAAACGCCGTGCGGTTATCTTTAGCCACGGCGCCGGTTATTTGCAAAATGCCCACTTAGGATGGTCGGGGTATTTTCGTGAGTTTATGTTTCACAATATGCTAGCGCAACAAGGTTACGTCGTAATGGACATGGATTACCGCGCGTCAGCCGGGTATGGTCGAGATTGGCGTACGGCGATATATCGTCATATGGGCAAACCCGAAATTGACGATTTACGTGACGGAGTAAACTGGTTGGTTGAAAACGCCAACGTGGATCGCCAGCGTATCGGTACTTACGGCGGCTCATATGGCGGGTTTATGACCTTTATGGCTTTATTTACCCAACCTGATTTATTCCAGTCTGGTGCGGCGTTGCGGCCAGTGACCGATTGGGCGCACTACAATCATGGTTACACTTCGAATATTTTAAACACACCAGATGTTGACCCCATAGCCTATGAACGAAGCTCTCCATTGTACTTTGCCGAAGGTTTAGAGAAACCATTGCTGATTAATGCCCCCATGGTCGACTCTAACGTGTTTTTTCAAGATACAGTGCGCTTAGTTCAGCGTTTAATTGAGCTTGAAAAGCAAGATTTCGAGACCGCAATATATCCAGTTGAGTCCCACGGTTTTGTGCAACCAAGTTCATGGTTAGATGAATATCGTCGTATCTACAAGTTGTTCGAAACAACCTTGTAAAGCTTTATTAGGTGAGCGCTTTTGCTCACTGTTAACCATGTTATAGAAATTGCCCAGCTGGCCAAGTTGGGCTTTTTTATATCGGCAGCAGGGGATAATCTTCTTGCCTTACATCGCTATTCTGGTAATTTCGATGCGAAATTTATTTGATGACTCACACGAGTCGCGTATCAGCGATAGAATCCAGAGATAAATCTAATGCCAAAAGCCAGTGAAGTAAAAAAGAACGCCGCCATTGAACATAACGACAAAGTTTATGTGGTCAAGGATATCAACAAATTGACCCCAAGCGGACGGGCTGGTGCCAGCTTGTACCGTATGCGCTTGTATGAAGTGACCACAGGAGCAAAAGCGGACGAGAGCTTTAAAGCTGATGAAATGATTAAAACCGCAGATTTCATGCGCCAGCCAGTAACGTTCTCTTATATAGACGGCGACGAATATGTGTTTATGAACACAGAAGATTACACGCCTTATAACCTGAATAAAGAAACAATCGAAGAAGAATTACTGTTTATAGCTGAGGATACAACTGGCTTGCAGGTGATGATTGTCAACGGTTCAGCAGTGGGCATTGAGTTACCACCCAATGTGGAGCTGGTGATCACTGAAACTGACCCGTCAATTAAAGGGGCATCAGCCAGCGCACGCACTAAACCTGCTACCTTGAGCACAGGGTTGACAGTGCAAGTACCTGAGTATATTTCAAGCGGTGAGCGTATTAAGGTCAGTACCAGTGAGCATAAATTTGTTAGCCGTGCGGATAAATAACGTTTATTACCAATCCCATCAAGGCTAAACCGGTAAAGCGTATAATCAATAAGGCCCATAGCTTTTGCTCTGAGGGCCTTTTTATTATGAGCTACAGCGCGTGATTGCTCGTCGTTTGTAATACCAATAAATAATTAATACCAATTCCATTAAATATTTAACCACTTAGCAATTATTTAATGGAATTAGATTAAAGCACGACTAGTGTGCATAGCCACTGCCAATTGCTCTAAACGGCATAGTGAGTTCAAGTTCAGGGACTTGCAAACCGACCCATGCGGGGAATGTATTACTGTTAGGCCCTGGGAATAGGGTGTATTCATTTGCCCAAGGGTAATAGTTTACTGCGATTAACACTTTAGGGATGAGCTCTGTTGCTCGCGCTCCCTGAATGGATAATATTTTTTCTGGTTTTGCACCATACCAGTACCTATCAGGGGTAATGGTTTTATATTCGGTTAATGCGGGTGAGTTTTTAGTTAGCGCCCAAGAAACCACTTCATATACAGTGTACGTTGGTGCGTTTTCTGGTTTTATGGCGAGCCAAGTGTGCACAGCAAACCAACCACGCCAGCTAAACGCATCAGCGGCATAGATTTCAATCGATGCTTGAGTATCGGTCGCTGGATCCAGCGCCAACCCCGCAGACTCTCGAGATGCCGTACGCCAGTCACTTTGAGTACATCCAGACAGTAGGCTTAGCATTGTCACTACAATCAGTGTTTTCATTTATCCTCACCTGGATCAGTCGCTAGCGGCGTATTTTGGGTTTTAATAGCACTCTATTATTTGATGTTATTGGTTAATAATAAAGCAAAATTAACTCGCTAACTCAATAGCCTTGTGTCAAAGGGCACCAATATATAGCCAGAAATGCTCCTAGAATTAATGGTCTAAGCTAAGGCTAAAGCAGAAAGATACTAGATTACGAATTATGTAAAATTTTCCTTTGCCCACTTGCTTTTAGCGATAATTAAAGCCGCTTAGTTACCATACGTATTGGTAAGTTAATCGCCCCGAATCGGCGTCATTATTGACTTTTGTGGGGGTATACGTGGGTTTAATTTAGCGCAAAGCATGGTGTAAATAAGCAGCTGATACACTAATATGAAAGCATTAAGCCCAATGCGAGCCAGTGCTATATGTTTGCAAATAAACAAATAGAAAAGTACTACCAACAATGCGAAGCGCTGCTTAACTTCACCGGTGTCTCTTGGTGGATTATTGATCTCGAAGAAGCCCCTGACGTGTTTTATTGCAATAAAACCATGTGCGACACCTTTCATTTGGGCAATGATATTCAGCATTCGATTAGCAAAACCTGCCCAATCGCGGGGGATTATAATAAATTTATTGCGATAAAAAGCAGTGTTAGTGCACAAGAAATATATAAAGAGTATGACGATCTTAAGAACAACAAGATTGCTGAGTACGATAATCGGTTTCCTTATTACGATGAAACAAAAGATAAGGTCCTTTATTTTTCAAGCCGGGCAAAGGCACTGGTTCGCAATGAGTTTGGTAAAGCTGTTTTGCTACTAGGTATTATTGAGCCAGAAGCGGTCAACGAAGAATTATATAAGCAAGCATCAATCGATAGTTTAACCGGTTTGAAGAATCGTCGCGCTTTCGACAGTCAATTACAGTTTATGCTTAATTTGGCCAAACGTGAGAGGCGAACAATTTCCTTACTTATGTTTGATATTGATCATTTCAAAGAATATAACGACTGTTTAGGCCATTACTCTGGTGACTTATGTTTAAAGCAGATAGCAGTGTTGCTGACTAAATCCTGTTGTCGTGAAACGGATATTGTCTGTCGCTACGGGGGAGAAGAGTTTGCCATCGTGACCTATGGCGATAGTCATAATACGTTGCGATTAGCTGAGAATGTTCGGCGCTGCGTTTATGAATCTAATATACCTCATCCTAAGGTTGCCTCAGGTAGAGTCACTGTAAGTGCGGGCTACATTTCTGTTTTAGCAGATGAGCACACAACCCCTAGAGCGTTGATTGAAAGCGCAGATTGCGGATTATATTTGGCTAAACGCAAGGGGCGAGATCAAAGTATATGCGGCCTAAGGGTCAATGAAAACTTGGCAGGTTAATTTATCCAATACCCGCAATTTAATAAGCTACCAAGCTACGAATCATCAGCACAAATAATGGAATGTGAATGAATACTAGATTACTACTAATGGTCGCAGCGTTGCTTATGGTGGCATGTTCGAGCGCGCCAAATAAGAATACGTTATCGCCTGTGGATTTAACGGCAGATAAAAACGCAGTAAGCGATTATTGGTTGGTCTACAGAAAAGTCACAGCACCATATCCCGAAGCAGCCAAGTCGCAGAAATTATCAGGCTGTGTCGAATTCACCTTGGTCATCGATTCACTTGGGCAGGCAGTGGAGCCTAAAATAACTAAATCATTTCCGGCTGGTGTGTTCGATCAACAAGCATTGAGCGCGATTAAGAACTGGCTTTGGGTACCCGCACAAGCAAACACTGAGCGACGGGCGTCTATTATTAGCCTTCAGCAAGATTTTGTTATACGCCAGTCGAGCAACAGTAAAGCGGCATATGACGCCTGTAAAATATAATGCGAGTTGCAGTGTATTGGTAAACATCAAATCGCGTTATGGCTGAGTTTTATTTAACGGCCTGCGCTATTCCCTAACAGATATTGAGTGGTGCAAACATATTGTCTACAATGGCGCACTTTTTAGAATTTAGGTCATTTTTATGAACGACATCACTAACTTACCGCCACTACCAGATCGCCTTTCTAGCAACCCGCGCAGCCCACATTATGACGAGGCCGCCTTTGAGCACGAAATTGGTATTCGTGTGAACGGTAAAGAGCGCACTAATGTAGAAGAATACTGTATCAGTGAAGGCTGGGTAAAAATCCCTTCGCCTAAAGCGTTGGACCGCCGAGGACAGCCGATGTTAATCACCCTAAAAGGGAAAGTGGAAGCATTTTACGCTTAGGCGAAATGTATTTACCGCTGATTAACGACGACTAAATAGCCTTTGTGATGCGCGTGTTGGTGATTTATTACACTGGCCGCGCTACTCAGTAAATACGGCCCTTAGTAAATGTGCTCCTCAGTAAATACGCTTCGCCTCTTGAGTAGGTCTATATGAACATGATCACGATGATAATCACTCTGATAGGCTTACTGGTATTTATTGTTGGTGGAGTCGTGTTGTTGCTTCAAGCTTTCAACAAAAGTATTGCATGGGGACTAGCCTGTTTTTTTATCAATCCTGTTTGTTTGCTTTTTATCGCGCTGCATTGGGACGAAACAAAAGGGACGTTTTTTATCCAAGTTATTGGATTTAGTGTTTTGCTAATAGGTTTAGGCTTACACCAATATATCCATATTTAACCCAGTTTATGGTTGTTTCTTGCTTAGCATTGGGCGCAGGACTTATTTCTCCCTACTCTTATTATCACCTGACTATCATCTTATTATCATCCATGTAGCGTCACTTAACAGCGCGCAATTTACCTGTCTTTTTTTTTTACCCTCCAACTGTTATGTTAATGCGTACTGCGCTTAACTACCGACAAGGTATTGAACATGAAAATTGCTGTAACCGCTGCAAGCGGACAACTGGGTGGTTCAATCGTGAATGCCCTTGTTAAGCAAATAGGAACAACTAACGTTGTTGCACTCGCAAGAACGCCAGAAAAAGCCCAAGGGCTTGGTGTAGAGGTACGCCCAGGAGACTACAATAGCCTTACTACCCTTGAGCGCTCATTAATAGGTGTGGATACCGTTTTGCTTGTCTCAGGAATGGATGCGCCGGATAAACGAATAGAGCAGCACCGCAATGTAATCAATGCGGCTAAAAACAGTGGCGTTAAAAAAATTGTATACACCAGTGTTCAGGGGGCAGAGCATGACACTGCGTTTTCACCTGTTATTCAAAGTAACCGCCAAACTGAAGAAGACATTAAGTCCTCTGGATTAGACTGGGTAATCGGTCGAAATGGCATTTATATTGAGCCGGACGTTGAATATATTGAGAGTTATAAAAAAGCGGGTAATGTTTCAAATTGTGCTGGACAAGGGCGCTGTGCCTACACAAACCGTGAGGAGCTCGCTTATGCATATGCCAAAATGCTATTAGAAGATAAACATCAAGGTCACACGTATAATTTACACGGTGAATTACTGACCCAGGCGCAATTAGTTGACCACTTAAACCACGCTTTTGGGTTATCGTTACGTTTTATTGCACTGACGTACGAAGAGTACAAAGCAGATCGTGTCGCTGAACTAGGGGACTTCATTGGTACTGTGATAGCCGGCATTTATCAAGGTATTGCCCAAGGAGCGCTCGAAAACGAGAGTCACTATGCACAAGCTGCTGGCAGGCCTCATCAAACATGGCAAGACTACTTTGCACGCTTAAATTAGCGCGCCGCGTCGTGTTTTTCATTGAGTTTGCACGATTTTTCATTAAATTTTCATTAAAGCCATTAATACTCTGAGAGTTAACTGAATAACAAGAAGCACTTATTATGATTGCAACTGCGCACATTGTTGATAATTCCGCTGATACCCTAATTGCTCGATTTCATTCGCGGCGCCAATACAGTCTTGCTCTGGCTGAGCCATTGACCAGCGAAGACATGCAGTTACAGTCTATGCCTGATGCCAGCCCAACAAAATGGCATTTGGCGCATACGACGTGGTTTTTCGAACAATTTATTTTGTTGCCCTTTGTAGAAGACTATCAGTCACCTCAACCTCAATTTAATTATTTATTTAATTCTTATTACGAACAAAAAGGTGAGCGTTATCCTCGAGCGCAACGCGGTATGATCAGTCGGCCGGGGATTGAAGACGTCTATGCCTATCGCCAACAAATAGACAGCGCGATTGAGCAGCTACTGACAACAAACACCAGTGATGAGCTAGTTTCCTTGATTGAACTTGGCATGAATCACGAAATGCAGCATCAAGAATTGCTGTTAACGGATATCTTACATGCTTTTTCACTGAACCCTCTTTATCCCGCCGCGTTTAACACAAAGTCCGGCATAACTGAATTAAGCGCTGATCACCAATCTACTTCAGAGCAATTTATTCGCTTTGATGCAGGGTTACACCAATTTGGGGTAGCACCTCAAACAGATTTCTATTTTGATTGCGAAGGGCCGAAACACAAAGCGTATGTTTCACAGTTTGCATTAGCCAAAGGGTTGGTAACGAATGCTGATTGGTTGCTTTTTATCGAAGCAGGAGGCTATCAAAACCCAGTGTTATGGTTGGCTGATGGGTGGGCCGTCGCGCAACAAGAAGGCTGGCAATGCCCACTTTATTGGCGCAAACAAGGTGATGCATGGTATCAATTCACCTTAAACGGGTTGGTGCCATTAGCGTTAAATGCGCCGGTTAGTCATATTAGCTATTATGAAGCCGACGCTTACGCCCAGTGGAAAGGGTGCCGGCTGCCCACTGAATACGAATGGGAGCTAGCAGCGCGCGAGCAAGCCATTAGTGGTAACTTTTCAGAGAAGCAAATTTTTTCACCTATGCCCTGTGCAGAACAAGGCGTCATGCAGCTTTATGGCGATGTTTGGGAGTGGACTCGCAGTCCGTACACCCCTTACCCAGGATACAAAGCCCCAGAAGGCGCGGTAGGCGAATACAACGGCAAGTTTATGTCCGGCCAATATGTTTTACGAGGCGGTTCTTGCGTTACGCCCATTGAGCAAATGCGCTCAACTTATCGCACCTTCTTTTACCCTAATCAACGTTGGCAGTTTATGGGCTTACGTTTAGCTAAGGATTGTTAATATGTCAGTACCTCCAGTTGCACAACGAGCGGATTCAACGAATCAACTTAGTCCAGAGTTACAACTTATTGCTGAAATAACAGCAGGGTTGAATGCCCAACAAAAGATTATTTCGTCTAAATTTTTTTATGACAGTGTAGGCTCAGATCTATTCGATCAGATTTGCGATTTACCAGAATATTACCCATATCTCACAGAAATGAATATGTTGCCGCATATCGCTGGTGATTTATCTCAGTCAATCGCACAGCCGGTGGAGCTGGTTGAATTTGGTGCAGGCAGTTTAACCAAGATTCGAATACTGCTTGAAAGCATTAAAATGATTGAATCTGTGGTGCCTATTGATATCGCTCACAGTCATTTACAAAGGGCTGCCGATAAACTCTCCGCTGATTACCCACACGTGAATGTGGCGCCAATATTTGCCGATTTTACCCAACCTGTGTCGCTGCAGAATAAAGGCAAAAATCAAGATCAATTGCCGAAACTAGGCTTCTTTCCTGGCTCAACCATTGGTAATTTTAATCGTGATTTTGCCCTTACGTTTTTGCAGCGGTTACGCAAAACGCTAGGTGACAGCGGAATGTTATTAATTGGCGTGGATACAAAAAAATCGCTGCATACACTTCATCAAGCTTATAACGATAGTGCAGGTGTTACTGCCAAGTTTAACCTTAATATACTGCGCCACGTAAACCATATCGCCGCCAGTAATTTTGACCTCGACGCGTTTGAGCACTACGCATTTTACAACCCGCATTTTGGTCGTATAGAGATGCATCTTGTTAGTAAAATAGAGCAGAGTGTTCATATCAATGGCCAATCGATTTCCTTCGCCCAAGGAGAAACCATTCATACCGAAAACTCCTATAAATATCGTCCTGATGAATTTGTTCATTTAGCGCGCATGGCAGGCTGGCGATTAGAACAGCAATGGTTGGCAAATGACGACATGTTTTCAGTGTTCTTACTGCATGCTGATAGATGACCCTCGTTAAATAGGGCTTCTGGAAAATAGCTCATTGAATATGCTGGTTAAGTACCGCTGGATAAGTACGGCTGCACAGGTACGTCTACACAATAGTGGCTTGTCGATTGCGCAGCATGCTTAAGCGTCTTTTTTGCCGCTTCGCTAAATTCATTGCTAGGCTCCAAAAGTACTGATAAATTAATGCATTAACTAATATTACAACCAGATTTACTGGGATTTATCTATACCGCACTGCCAATATTGTTGGCGCTAGGGCGTTAGCTTATTTCTGGTCAATTTGGTTTATGCCACTAGGCCCATTTGTAAGTAGGAGTTGAAGTATGTTTAGTCATGTGATGATAGGTGTAAATGATATGGAGGCATCAAAAAAGTTCTACGATGCCACCATGCAGGTATTGGGCTATAAGCCAGGTGGAATGGATGAAAAAGGCCGTTGTTTTTACTTTGATAAAAGCGGTGTTTTTGCATTAACGAAACCGATCAACGGTGAGCCTGCATGTCATGGAAACGGCACAACACTGGGCTTTAAAGTGGAAAGCACAGAGCAAGCAGAAGCGTGGCACGCCGCAGGGGTCGCTAATGGTGGTGTGGCTTGTGAAGACCCTCCAGGAGTGCGCGGTGAAGGTGAAAATAAAATGCACCTAGCGTATCTACGCGACCCTGCGGGTAACAAAATTTGTACGCTAATCCGAGTTTAAATAACTTTGATCCGCGTTGGGATTGCGCCTTAAGCTTAAGCACCATAGCTCGAATAACGTGGATCCAATCAATCTTCTTTGTAGAACGCTCTAAATAGAGCGTTTTTTACTTTTCTTCCCTCAAAAGTCGGCTTTTTAGCAGAATGTCATCTATTTGACTTTGTTGAAGTGCTAAGATTTTTTTCAAATCTAAAATATGAATAATGATTGCTAATAAGTGACCGACGCACGTCAGGTCACAACAAAGAAGAGATTCCAATCCATGTTTGTCCCTAAAAATCTACGTATACAAGAAAAAGAACATATTGCTCAGTTTATCAGTGAACACAGTTTTGGTGTTGTTGTTTCTGATACATTGGATGCCACGCACATCCCATTCACCTTCAAACAAGAAGAGGGCGAGCAGGGGGTTCTATACGGTCATATTGCCAGAGCAAACCCCCATATTCAGCAATTGACGGGTGAGAACGCGTTGGTGATTTTCAGTGGTCCTCATGCTTATATTTCTCCAACTTGGTATGAAAACGGGCCTAGCGTACCTACATGGAACTATGCAGCAGTGCATTGTAAGGGCAGTGCTAGCCTGCTTAACGATGATGAGACAATACAGGCTATGGACGACTTGGTGGCCAAATACGAGCCTGCTTTACTCAACAACAAAACCTTAATGCCCGAGGAATATCAAGATAAACTTCGTCGAGGGGTGGTGGGTTTTAAAGTCGTAATTGAACATATCGACGCGAAAGAAAAGCTCGGTCAGCAGCGCAAAGTACCTGACCAACAAGGGGTGTTCAAGGCATTGCAAGAAAGCGCCGAGTTAGGTGATATTCAGTTGGCCAATTATATGCACAAACGTCAACTTGGCGTGGGAGATATTCAATAGTCAGGGGAAAATCCCCTACACTGAACCAATACGTTTAGTGTAGGGACTTCGCCATCTGGCCATCAATTTATGGCTTGAACCACTGACCAATCGCTTCTCTGTCATCTTCGGTCATACCGGTTTTGTTCATCAATGGCATATCTTTGTTGATCACAGCGCGCTGGTAAATCAATGGTGCTTTTGCATTAATTTGCTGCCAAGAATCAAGCATTAAGCCCAGCGGGGCCACAACAAATAGTTCATCCGTTGGCTTAGCAGAATGACAGTTAGCACAGTGGGTTTGAATTACATCAAACGCTCGCTGTTCAACGTCATTTAGCGGTGCTTTATTAGAAGAAACGCTACTTTGGTGAGCTTGAATATCGCTGGCTTCATTTTGAGTAGCCCTAGGATAAGATACCCATCCAGCAATTAATAGCATGCCTATAGCGCCAGTAATAAGCACAGACGGGCGATATATACCTATATGTTTTAAGTTAAAGTAATGACGGATCCACGCTGAAACAATACCAATAGCCATAAGCACAGCCCATGCTTGCGGGTGTTGAAAGGTCATGGGGTAGTGATTACTGATCATGATGAATAACAGAGGCAGGGTAAGGTAATTATTGTGCACCGAACGAAGTTTTGCTGCCAAGCCCCAAGCTGGGTCGATCTCTTTATTGTTGGTAACGGCATCGACCATTAGCCGCTGAGCCGGCATAATCTTGAAGAAGACATTGCCTGCCATAATGGTACCGACTAATGCACCAACGTGGATAAATGCACCACGGCCACTAAACCAATGGGTGGCCAAATAGCTTACCGCGCCAAGCAGTACCAGCAGGAATAATCCGAATAGCGTAGGGTAGCGTCCAAGGGCACTTCGACAAGCCCCTTCATAAATAAACAAGCCGCCAAAAATGAGTCCCAAACCGCGAATTATTGCGTCTTGCGGTGTCAAATCCATTACACTGGGATCAATCAAGTAAATAGACGCGCCGTGATAGTAAATTAAGCTCAGCAATAAGAAGCCACTCAACCAAGTGGTGTAGGCTTCCCATTTGAACCAATGTAAGGTTTCCGGCATTTTTTCTGGCCCGCGCTGATACTTGGCAACCTCGTAAAATCCGCCGCCGTGCACTGCCCACAGGTCACCTTTTATGCCTTTGTCTTGCTTCCATTTTGGCGGGGTACGCAAATTGTTATCTAGCCAAATAAAGTAAAACGATGCGCCAATCCACGCCACGCCGGCGATAACGTGAAACCAGCGGATAAATAAAGACGACCATTCAAACCATGCCATACTGATGTTCCTTTGTTGTAATTCTTATTCTTTACGTTTGTTTATGCGTTCGCCTGATAAACAGGTTCACCTGCGATGTACGTTGCCGTAATTGCTCTGTCATCGGCAAGCATGCTTAAGGCAAATATAATCTCTTTGATTTCGCTTTGTTCTTCACAGCGTAGTCGCGTTAGTTCATCAAAATGCGGATCGATGATCACGAAGTCAGCATCGGTTCCTGGGTTTAAATTTCCAATTTGATCGTCAAGATCTTGAGCAACAGCTGCGCCTTGAGTCATTAAATATAAACCATGTAAGGGTTGTAACTGCTCGCCGCGTAATTGCCCTACCTTATACGCCTCGCCCAAGGTACGTAACATACTAAAAGTGGTACCCGCACCCACATCTGTGGCTAAGGCCACGGGGATGTTGTATTTCTCAGCTGTGACTAAATCAAATAATCCGCTGCCTAAAAACAAGTTGGAAGTGGGGCAAAATGCGATACTTGCGCCGCTGTCAGCCATACGCTGCCATTCGTGTTCTTGCATGTGAATACAATGACCAAACATGGATTTTGGGCGCAGCATATTGAATTTATCGTATACGTCTAAATAACCGTTGTAATCAGGGAAAAGAGAATTAACCCACTCGATTTCATTTAGGTTTTCATTCAAATGGCTTTGAATATATACGTCCGGATATTGTTGTGCTAACTCGCCTAATGCATGCAATTGTTTACGGCTACTAGTAGGGGCGAATCTGGGTGTAATCGCATAATGTAAGCGGTCTTTCCCATGCCAGCGTTCAATCAATTCCGCACTTTCTTTTTGTGCTATTTCAGGGGTGTCTTGTAACCAAGTTGGACAGTGCCTGTCCATGCATACCTTACCTGCAATCAACAACATATTGTTTTTCTGAGCAGCGCTGAAAAGGGCATCGGCTGCACACTGGTGAACTGACGAATAGACCATGGCACTGGTGGTGCCGTGGCGGTATAGTTGACGCAAAAACACGTCTGCTATTTTGGCCGCGTACTCAGGGTCGGCAAATTTTTTCTCTGTAGGAAAGGTGTAATTATCAAGCCAATCGAGTAACTGTTCGCCATAACTGGCGAGCATTTCGGTCTGCGGAAAGTGCAAATGGCTATCGATAAAACCCGGCACAATAAGTTGCCCGCGATAATCAGCAGGTATTGCTTCTACGTACTGTTCTGAAAGACTTTTTGCATCACCAACGGCTTCTACTTTCCCGTTACGCGTAACCAGTGCGCCGTCTTTAAAATAGCTAAAGTCATCTTTTGGTTGCTGTGTTTTCTGAGAAAAATGCAAAATGGAAGCAAAGTATATTTTGGTTGTCATTGAATAAAATATTCCGTTAGCTACCGCGGTAACTGCTAAAGCCAAATGGCGAAATGAGTAGCGGAATATGGTAATGACCGCCTTCTTTTGTTATCTCAAAATGCACGTCTACAAAGGGATAAAATGCGCTACCATGGGTGGCAGATAAATACTCACCTGTGATGAACCTAAGCTGATAGTGGCCCGCGGTTATCGCTAATTCGCCCCATTGATTACAGCGGCCATCAGCGTCTGTTTGTGCGTGGGCAATATTGCCTTCTGGGGTAGTTAACATTAGCTGCATATTGGCGGCAGGTTTACCGAGCGTAGTGTCTAGCACATGGCTTGAAAGTGATGGTGCTTTACTCATCTGAAAGGCCTTTTAAGATACGTAACATAGTAATTTTAATTTGTTCTTTACTGGCAATGTCTATTTCAGTTGCCGTGGTATTGTCGATTCGCTTTTCGATTTCCTCAAGCATGGTTTTCGCGCTTAACCCGCTAGCACAGATAATAAAGATAAATCCGTGCTTCTCTTTATAGGCTAAATTTAATTTTTGTAATGCCTGTAAAGTCGCTTCGTCGGCCTGACTGGCGCCATCTTGCTCGTGGCTGGCCATGGCCTTTGTGCTGGCATACTTTTCCCTAAGGCTACTCATGTCACCAATCATAGGATGCGCATCAAACGCTTGTAAAAAGTCGTCTTGTTCCATGTCTTGCCAGTGTGTTTTTGCTTGCTGCAGCACATTTGGCACATTGGCATAAGGCCGCTGGGCTTGCATTTTTGTAACCCAGCGCTGTGCTGCGCAGGTTTGAGCAAAAAAGTGTTCTGCCGCTTCTGGCGACAGGTTATTTAGTTCGGTTAAGGTCATAGTAAGTCTTTTAGCTCTTTTGAGGCGCGCCATGCGCGTACCTGTTTTTCACGTTTTGCTTGATTTTTTTGCGTGGTTTTATCCGTATCTTTTTGGGCATTTCTATGAGCATTGTTACGCTCAATGCTTTGGCTTGAGGGAGTTGTCGCAACGCTTTTTTGATTAGCGTCATCATGCTGATTAAGTCGCTGAATCAATTGGCCCGCAATCGATACTGCTACTTCAATCGGACGCTTCCCGGGAATATCTAACACGCCAATTGGGCTGACAAACCGTTCGAGGGAATCCGCATCGGGCATGCGAGTGGCAATGCGCGTACTAAAACGCTTAGCTTTAGTGTCTGACCCAATCATGCCGATAAACGGTAGGTCAGGGCGTTTAAGTGCAGTTTCAACCAGTTCATAATCTAACTGATGATTGTGGGTCATGATCACCAACCAGCTGTTGGCAGGGGCACAAGAGATATGCTCACTTGGCTCGTCACTTACTATCATCTCCACATTCGCAACATTAAATTTAGCATCGTTTTGCGGCAACAAATCAGCGCGTGAATCAATCCATTGTATTTGTAGTGGCAACTGCGCCAGCAATGGCACTAACGAGTGGGCGACATGTCCGGCCCCGTATATTTGTACAGTTTGGCATTGCTCAATCATCACTTCAAACAATAGATTAACCGCACCGCCGCAGCATTGGCCTAACTTGCTCGAAAGGGGATAGTGCTCAATATGTTGGGTATGTTCCTTTGCTGCCAATAAACTTCGGGCTTGCTCGGTGGCGGCGAATTCCAAATGCCCACCGCCTATGGTGTCAAAGGTTTCGTCACCTGTGACAATCATCTTGGTACCGTTGCCCCTAGGGGTTGAACCCGCAGCAGCCAAAACGGTGACCAACACATAGCCTTTACCTTGTGCTTGGCATTGGTGCAGCGCATCATACCATTTGTTGGTATTCATCTTAGCTTACCTTGTCAGAGAACAAACCGTTCTCTAGGGCTGTTATGCATTTTAGCACCGCCTCTGGCGTGGCAGGGGCAGGCAAAGGTGGGTCGACCTTATAGTCAGTCAAGCTTGAAATAGCATCCTTAATCGCGCACCAAACCGAATTGGCTAACATAAAGGGTGGCTCACCGACTGCTTTTGAATGATAGATACTGTCTTCGTCGTTGTCCCGTGGGTACAAGTCGACATTGAATACCTCTGGCGTGTCACCAATAGCGGGTATTTTATAGGTTGCTGGGTTGTTACTGATCAATCGGCCTGTGTTGTCCCACTTTAAATCTTCTGTAGTAAGCCAGCCCATACCTTGAATAAAGCCGCCTTCAATCTGGCCGATGTCAATTGCTGGGTTAAGGCTGCGACCTACATCATGCAAAATATCAACACGTTCTACCTTGTATTCACCGGTCAGAGTATCAACGGCTACTTCGGACACTGACGCTCCATAAGCAAAATAAAAGAACGGACGACCATTGCCTGTGCTTCTATCGTAATGAATTTTTGGTGTTTTATAAAAACCTGTTGAAGACAGTGATACACGACCTATGTAGGCATCTTGGACTAACTGGACAAAATCAATGCTATGTTCGGCCAATGTGACGCGATTGTCTGAGAAAACCACATCATCAGCAGATAATGCATTATCACCAATCTGCTCAGCGTAAAATTCTGCTAAGCGCTGTTTAACGATGATACATGCATTTTGTGCCGCTTTTCCGTTCAAATCGGTACCACTTGATGCCGCAGTGGGGGAGGTGTTGGGAACTTTATCCGTTCGCGTGGCCGTGACCTCTACGTCATGCAGCGATATACCAAATTCATTGGCGACAATTTGCCCAATCTTAGTGTGCAAACCTTGGCCCATTTCAGTGCCGCCATGGTTGATTTGCATGCTGCCATCTGTGTAAACATGCAACAGGGCGCCGGCTTGGTTCAAATGCTTAGCAGTGAATGAGATGCCGAATTTAACGGGCGTCAGTGCTAAACCTTTCTTAACGATTGGGCTGGTTTTATTGAATTGAGTAATCGTTTCTCTTCTCGCCCAGTAATCAGAAGATGTTTCCAACCTGTCGATTAAATCGCCAAGCAAGTTGTGCTCAACGGTCATGCCGTATGGCGTTAAGTTACGTTCGTTCTCACCGTATAGATTCAATTTGCGCACAGTGAGTGGATCTTTCCCGACTTTACGCGCAATGGCATCCATCATGACTTCAGCCATTATCATGCCCTGTGGGCCGCCAAACCCGCGGTAGGCGGTGTGTGATACTTGATTAGTACGGCATCGGTGACCGGCCACATTCACGTTTTCGAGGTAATAACCGTTGTCGCAATGAAACATGGCTCTATCAACAATTGCGTCTGATAAGTCCGGCGAGTGCCCGCAATTACCATTGATGTCGATTGCAGCGGCAGTGATTAAACCATCTTGGTTAAAACCCACTTGATAGCTGTTTTCGAACGGATGGCGTTTTCCCGTGGCGATCATGTCTTGCATGCGTGGTAAACGAAGCTTTACTGCGCATTGATTACGCTTTGCAAGTAGTGCCGCAATACATGCCCACTGAGCAGCTTGGGTTTCTTTACCCCCAAAACCGCCCCCCATTCGGCGCATGTCGACCACGACTTTGTTTAATTTACACCCTAGCACTTCAGCAATCAGTTTTTGCACTTCACTTGGGTGTTGGCTAGAGGTATACACCAAGACGCGATCTTCTTCATCGTTTATCGCCATGGACACTTGACCCTCAAGGTACATGTGCTCTTGACCACCTATGCTTAAATGCCCCTGAGCATTGCATTCACTTTGGGCGAATGCGCTGGCAAAGTCTCCTTGGTGCATAAAGTGTGGCGGTCGTACAAAATTGTCCTGTTGCTTCGCCTCGGATACGCTAAGGCAAGCCGTGGTAGGAGTAATGTCAATTTTCGCTTTTAGGGCCGCTTGTCTAGCGTGATGCGTGCTGTCAGCCAGCACAGCAAACATAGCTTGGCCATTAAATAAAACGCGACCTTGCGCAAAAATCGGATCGCCATCGAAAACCGGTGCAATATCTACGTGGCCTGGTACGTCATCTACGGTAATGACATCAATGACCCCAGGGCTAGCCCAAACCTCAGTTAAATCTATATGGTTTATTATGCCTGATGCTTCTGGGCTGGTGCCCACAGCGGCATATTGTAAATTGCCAGGTTCGGGCATGTCATCCACGTAACGAGCTTGTCCGCTCACTTGACGAATGGCGCTTTCGTGGGGATGAGATTTACCGACCTTGCCCTGTGGGTTACTGGTAAACGGCTGTTCAATAAGTTTACGCATGACAGTAACCTCGCTGAATATCTAATGTAGAGTGGGGCACAGCCCAGCTAAGCACAGATTTAATATTACGCATTTTAATATTATGCATACGTGTGCACTCGGGTTTCAATTTGTTGACTGTGTTGGTTTGTTTGCAGCCAAAAACGCTTGAATAGGTTGACCAATAATGTTTGACGATATTCTGCACTGGCGCGCACGTCATCAATGGGGGAAAATGTTTGGCATAAGACATTTTTGCCCGCTTCAAACGTTTCAGCTAGAGTCCAGTCTTTTCCGACGAGTATATTGCTAAGTGCATCGTCAGATGCTGGTGTTGCAGCTACACCGCCAAATCCGGTATTCAGCCTTTGTACAATATTATTGTCGTCTAATGTTAAGTTAAATACAGCGCACACCGCTGAAATATCATCTTCTTGGCGTTTAGATACTTTGTACGCGCGTACTTGCGCCGCCTCAGATAAAAACGGAATGTAAATACCGGCTATCCATTCCCCTTGTTTTAACAACGTTTGACGGTAGCCGGTAAAAAACTCACTGATATTGATTTCACGTTTTGTACTACCGTTATCGACATGAATAATCGCATTTAGTGCCAGTAGTGCCGGGGGCATATCGCCGATAGGAGACGCGTTAGCCACATTCCCTCCTAACGTAGCTTGGTTACGAATAGGGGTAGATGCGAAGCGTTCGATCAATTCATGTAACGCAGGAAAATGCTTGAGCAGCAAGGTTTCCATTTTGCTAAATGGCACGGCCGCGCCGATTTTAAGGCCGTCTTCGGTTTCTTCTATGTCCTGCAGTTCGTCTACTTCGGTTAAGCTTATTAGTTTAGGTAAACTTTTAAGCTGCTGAGTGACTTCTAAGGCTAAATCTGTGCTGCCAGCGAATAATCGCGCATCTGGATTTTCTTTTATGGCTACACTGAGCTCACGGCGATTTTTAGGCATCAGCAGGGCGGGTAAGCCACTGTCACTATTGTCAAGTTCAGCTAACTGTTCAAGAGTGATGTGTTGGTTGCGACTAAATTTGTCACTTGGCGCGCCAGTACAGGCATTTAAGGCCGCGTCAATAATAGGGCGATAACCCGTACAGCGGCATAAATTACCCCCTAGTGCTACGTTGATCTGCTCACGGTTAGGCGCGTTATCTTTTTGGTAAAGAGCGAACATAGACATAACGAAACCGGGCGTACAAAAACCGCACTGAGATCCGTGAGCATCTACCATGGCTGCTTGTACAGGATGTAAGGTTTCACCTTCCGCTAAGTGCTCTACCGTTAATAGCTGCTTGCCTTGAATTGCAGATAAAAACGTCACGCAGCTGTTTAAGGCGCGATACTCTAGTGCTGAGCCCTGTTTATTAGGATGTGCGACCACGACCGTGCATGCGCCGCAATCGCCTGACGCACAGCCTTCTTTAGTGCCACTTAGCTTGCGCTCTTCTCTTAGGTAATTGAGCAGTGTCGTATCTGCTTGACTTGCATCTATGTGCACAGCTTTGTCATTAAGTAGAAAGCTGATCATGGTCTTCTCCGAGTAGCTCAGTCATAAATATGTTTGTAATGATTTGTATAATAGCGTGATTTAATACAAAAACCAGACCAATTGGTCAGGTTTTTGCTAAATTGTTTTCTGAGTTTGGTATTATGAGTGCTTAGTGCCTAACGACTGAATCGGTTTATGGCTTGCTTGAATAATGCCTAAGTCGCTAATTTTTCGAAGATAACTCGTGAAGAATAGGCAAGCTAAGTAATTTTAGGTAGTATGTTAACCTAATGTTAATGGGACATGCGCGGCCAAATATACACGGCTCTACATAAAAGGAAATGAACAAATTACATGAGTGACTCATTATCAAAAAAAGATGACAGTATCGGTGCAATTAATCGCGTTAAAATATTAGCTGCTGCAGAAAAAGAGTTTGCAATTCATGGGTTTAAAGGAACTCGCGTGCAGCACATCGCTGATAGAGCTGAATTACCTAAGACCAATATTTTGTACTATTTTAAGTCTAAAGACGGTTTGTATTTAGCCTTGTTACAAGAGATTTTAAGTTTGTGGAACAGCAGTTTTGATAATGCAAAAGCGCAGGATGATCCTGCTCAAGTGTTAGCTGCGTATATAGCAGATAAGATGGAAATCTCACGTTGCCGGCCAGATGCATCGAAAATATTTGCACTAGAAATTATCAATGGTGCACCAAACTTGAGCAGCTTCTTCAAAGATCAGCATTCAACATGGATGAATTCGCGCGTAGCGGTCATTCAGCAATGGATTGAACTAGGAAAATTACCAGAAATTGACCCCTATTATTTGTTGTTCAATATTTGGGCTAGCAGTCAACACTACGCTGATTTTTCTGCGCAAATTACGGAACTTAAAGGCCATGAAATGGATCAAAATGAATTCGCAAACGCCACCAAGAGTTTAATTAAGCTCATTTTACAAGGCTGCGGCCTAACAGTACCAAAACAATATCAATAACAAGAGATAGGTAATGAACCACGCATACCCACGAGATTTAATCGGCTACGGCGACACACCGCCGAATCCGAACTGGCCTAGCAATGCAAATATAGCAGTGCAGTTCGTGCTTAACTATGAAGAAGGTGGCGAAAACTGTGTTTTGCATGGTGATGATACGTCTGAAGTTTTTCTTTCTGAAATCATTGGTGCGCAAGCGTACAAAGACCGTCATTTGAGCATGGAATCCATGTATGAATATGGCAGTCGAGTCGGTTTCTGGCGGTTACATCGTCTATTTGAGCGTTTGCAGGTACCGATTACTGTCTTCGGCGTGACCATGGCGTTGCAACGTAACCCTGAGGCGGTTGCCGCAATGAAAGAAGCCAACTGGGAAATTGCTAGTCACGGCATGCGCTGGATCCATTATCAAAATATGCCTGAGGCACAAGAGCGAAAAATGATTGATGCTTCTATGCAGCTTCATCAAGCCATAACGGGCTCGAAACCGGTTGGTTGGTATACTGGGCGAACCAGCCCAAATACCTTAAAACTTATATCTGAGCGAGATGATTTATTGTATTGCGCAGATTCTTACGCGGATGACCTGCCATACTACGATACTAATTATCTTAAACCCTTATTAATTGTTCCTTACACGCTAGATACGAACGACATGCGCTTTGCTAGTGCCCAAGGGTTCAACAGCGGGGAACAGTTCTACCAGTATCTTAAAGATGCATTTGATGTGTTGTACGAGGAAGGAAATTACGCGCCAAAAATGCTGTCAATTGGTTTGCATTGCCGGATCGTCGGCCGTCCCGCGCGCATGGCTGCATTGCAACGATTTATTGAATATGTGCAAAGCCATGACCGTGTTTGGTTAAGTACGCGCCAAGAGATTGCTCAGCATTGGAAGGATAACTTCCCGTTTAAATAGCGCTGATTGAGGTAGTGGGGGTTAGCTTAGTGCAAGCCATAAAAAAACGCGTGATAGTTAGCACTATCACGCGTTTTCTGATTTTAAGCGGATACCTGAGACAATACGCGTAGTGAGCTATTTCAAATCAAGCACATAACGCAGTATAAACACAGCAGCCATGGCGTAAGTTATCCAAGTCACTTGTTTATATTTGCCCGTTCCGACCATGATGCCCACATAAGTAATAAAGCCCATTGCTATCCCTTCACTGATGCTAAAGGTTAGTGGCATAACCAACAGAGCAACAGTGGCGGTGGCAAGGGCGGTTAAATCGTCAAAATCAAGTTGTCTGAATGAATCCATCATTAAAATACCCACCATTATCAACGCGGGCGTGGTTGCCATTAATGGGATCACTTTCATTAGCGGTGTGAAAAATAGCGCGAGCATAAAGCACAACGCAACAAATACTCCGGTTAGGCCAGTGCGGCCACCTGATGAAACACCGGCAGCTGATTCTACATAAGACGTGACAGGGGAAGTACCAAGGGCTGCGCCGACTACGCTTGCAGTTGCATCAGCGGTCATCGCTGGGCCAATTTTCGGCAACCGACCTTCTTTATCTAATAAGTTAGCACGGCGAGATACACCAATTAAGGTGCCGATGGTATCAAACATATTAACGAATAAGAGAGCGAAGATAAGATCCCACGTAGTGGCGATATTTTCGATTGGGTACATAAGATCCATGGCGAAAAAGGTTGTACTGATACTGTCGGGCATACCTACAAATGAGTCTGTGTGCTGCGTTAGATATCCGTCTGCGGTAGGAATAAACGCGCCAATTAAGGTGAGTACTAAAACAGAAATCAATATTGCGCCAGTGACCTTTTTGATAAACAGCACTATGGTCAGTAGAATGCCAACAACCGCGAGCATGGTCGCAGGCTCAGATAAATCACCAATGGTAAGAAAGGTAGCAGGGTGATCAACCACGATACCGGCGTTTTTTAAACCAATAAATGCGATAAACAAGCCAATACCACACTGCACACCAATTTTAAGTGCTGCCGGGATAGCATCCGCTATCTTGGTGCGCACCCCTGTCACCGATAACAGTAAAAAGAGTATGCCATTCCAAAATACTATTCCTAATGCCGCTTCCCAGTGGATGTCGCGAGTTAAACAAATAGTAAAGGCAAAAAATGCATTTAAGCCCATGCCTGGCGCCATCGCGATAGGGTAGTTGGTCATAAACGCCATTAGCAGTGTGCCTAAGCAAGCGGCGAGGGCGGTCACTGTGATCAAGCCGACTACAGGCATACCACCAGCAGATAAAATACTGGGGTTAACTACAAGTACATAGGACATGGCGGCGAAGGTGGTGAGACCTGCGATAAACTCTGTTTTTATATTAGTGCCATTGGCTTGCAGCTTAAAAAGCTTTTCGAATACTGCGTTAAACATGGATGCTTCTCATTGTGGGTTCTCTTACTAGCCTGAGCGGGCCAATGAAAAAAGGGTTAAAGTACCCCGTGAAAGCAAAAACCTGACCATTTAGTCTAGCTTTGGTCTGGTTTATGCTGAACAATGATACACAAAGACGTCGCTTCACGCTCAAGGGAACGGTTAACTGATGAAAAATAATGACTAAATAGCCTGTGTCTTCAGTTAAAATAGTGTTCAGCGAATTAATAAACGTATGTCACGCTCTAATGTAGTGCGTGTATTGCTCCAATCTAGTGCGAGGCAGCACAGCAATACAGGCGTTAAGCGTGATACTAATAAGAGGATGTCACCATGCCCATCGAAAACGCAGCCACAGCAGAATTAATTAAAGCACTGCCCAAAGCTGAGTTACATTTGCATATAGAAGGCTCACTTGAGCCTGAATTAATGATGGCGTTAGCGGCCAAACACCAAGTCACATTACCTTATGCCACCATTGATGATGTGCGCCGTGCTTACAACTTTGATAATTTGCAAAGTTTCTTGGATCTATATTATTTAGGCGCCTCTGTGCTTCGAGATGAAGACGATTTTTATCGTTTAATGTGGGATTACCTATGCAAGTGTAAAGAAGATAAAGTGGTGCATGCCGAAATCATGTTTGATCCGCAAACCCACACCGAACGTGGTATCGGCTTTGAGGTATTCATGTCGGGATTCATGCGGGCCATTGCCCAAGCGGAAAAAGAGTGGGGCCAGTCAACGTTATTGATTATGTCGTTCTTACGGCACTTAAGTGAAGAAAGTGCATTTGAAACCCTCGAAGCGGCACAGCCTTATTTATCGATGATCACCGCGGTAGGGCTCGACAGTTCAGAGCTTGGTAACCCTCCGCAAAAGTTTGCTCGGGTATTTGCTAAAGCAAAATCACTTGGCTTGTTGCGTGTTGCCCACGCGGGGGAAGAAGGTCCAGCAGAATATATATGGAGTGCGTTGAATGATTTGGACGTACATCGAATCGATCATGGTGTTCGTAGTGTCGATGATCCCGCTTTAATGCAAACCTTGGCACAAAAACAAATGCCGCTCACGGTCTGTCCTTTATCGAATATTAAATTATGTGTATTTTCCCATATGCGAGAGCACAACATTCTTAGTTTGCTTGATAGCGGTTTACTAGTGACGGTGAATGCGGATGATCCAAGTTATTTCGGCGGTTATTTAAACGACAACTATCACGCATTAGCAGCACATTTGCCTATTACCCAGGAGCAAATTAAAACCTTAGCTGCGAACAGTTTTAAAGCGAGCTTTTTAGCCCAAGATAAGAAGGCATTGTGGTTAGCGCAGGTGGCGGCGCTTTAGTATTGGATGCAGACGTTAGCGGTTGTTAGTACAAGCAGCCATTCACAACAGGTTACTTGCCGTTATGCAAAGCGCACAAGTTACCCTGGATTTATATTATGTGAACAAGCACGAAAGCCGTGCAACTTGCACTAACTTGGTTAAACATCATCGCGCTATTGTTTGGTTTACTTTTGCTTAAATATTTAACTTATTGAATTATATATATTTATTAAGATTGGCATTATTGGTGCTTTAGTTAAAGTGAATGCACTAGTGTTATTAATAAAGATATAACGAAAACACACACTGACAAAATTACCTCTTCGTAATTTTTAAGTAAGGCAATGTAGCCCGCATCGACTTTCCGTGTCCTGGAGTCGTTGCGGGTTTTTTTTTGAGTCAATTTTCTAAGAGTAACCAAATGAGCGCCGAAAAATTTAATTTACTGTCTTTCACCGGCAAAATGAAAACCCTCCATCTCTCGTGGATTGCGTTTTTTATTACCTTCATGGTGTGGTTCAACATGGCCCCCTTAAAAGGCGCTATTGTAGATGGTGTTGGTCTAACGCTCAGCGAATGGAAAACCCTGCTCATTATAAATGTTGCTTTAACGATCCCGGCCCGCGTCATTATCGGTGCGTTAACGGATAAATTTGGGCCACGGATTGTTTACTCCGCCCTCATGGCAATATGTTCAATTCCGTGTTTTATGTTTGCCCTTGCTGATAGCTTCACCCAGTTGCTGATTGCACGATTTGCTTTAGGGTGTATCGGCGCAGGTTTTGTAGTGGGTATTCGTATGGTAAGTGAATGGTTTCCACCTAAGGAGCTAGGCACAGCCGAAGGTGTGTACGGTGGTTGGGGCAATTTCGGCTCAGCGGCTGCGGCATTTACCTTACCTACGTTAGCTATTGTGTTCGGTGGCGATGACGGCTGGCGTTACGCGGTGGGGCTAACAGGGTTGATGAGTTTATTGTTCAGTGTCGTGTACTTTAAAAACACCACAGATACACCAAAAGGCTCAACCTATTTCCGGCCTAAAAATTTAGGGGGCATGGAAGTCACCAGTGTTGGCGATTTCTACCTGTTACTTGTGATGAAAACCCCTATGTATTTAGCGCTTGCCTTACTCAACTGGAAGTTATCGCCGCAAGGTGTTTCATTGTTAAGCGAGGGCGTCGCGCTTGCCATCTATTTAGGACTCGCGGCGCTGTACGTGTACGACGCCTATGCCACCTATAAAGTGAACAAAGAAATATTTGTTACCCCAGTGCCTGAGGTACATCAATATTCGTTTAAGCAAGTTGCAGTATTAAATATTTTGTACTTTGCCACCTTTGGCTCAGAGCTGGCGGTGGTGTCTATGTTACCAGCCTTTTTCGCAGAAACGTTTGAGCTGAATATGGCCACAGCAGGGCTACTTGCCGGTATGTACGCTTTTATGAATTTAATGTCGCGCCCAGGAGGAGGCTTAATTTCAGACCGTTTTGGGCGCAGAAAAACCTTACTGATACTAACAGCAGGTCTCGCATTGGGTTATTTTTGCCTGAGCCTTATTGATGCTACTTGGCCTATTTGGCTTGCCGTTATCGCTGTTATGGCCTGTTCATTCTTCGTGCAATCAGGGGAGGGAGCCGTCTTTGCAGTCGTCCCCCTCATCAAGCGCCGTTTAACGGGGCAAATAGCAGGCATGACCGGTGCGTACGGGAATGTAGGTGCTGTTGTGTATTTAACGGTTTATTCCATGGTTGATACCTCAACTTTCTTCGTTGTAATTTCTTGTACCGCTGTGCTTGGGTTTGTGGCATTGCTGTTTATGAAAGAGCCGCAAGGGGCAATGACGGAAGTGAGAGAAGATGGTAGTGTTGAATTAATCAACGTGACCTAGGCCACAGAAGTCGCCGTTTATATGAGAAATGCATATTGGAAAAACTAAGCTTAGTATTTGGTGGTTTTTCCAGCGAAGGGGTAAAGGCAGAAAACCAAGACGCCTTTGCCGCTTACCTACCAAAGGATGCCAATCTTGGCTCAAAAGGCGCCGTCGCTGCTATTGCTGACGGCGTCAGCGTTTGTACCCGCGCCCGGGAAGCCGCTATCACCTGTGTCACTAATTTTATTCAAGATTACTATCAAACCCCGCAAACCTGGACGGTTAAACATGCTAGCAGCAAAGTCTTACAAGGATTAAACCGTTGGTGCTTTGGCCAACATGACTACGAGCATGGGGGCCATAGTCAAATGGTGACTACCTTCAGTGGTATGGTGTTTAAGTCCGCCACTGGGTTTATATTGCATACGGGGGATAGCCGTATTAGCCGGGTGCAAAATGGAGATTTTGAGCAACTCACAACGGATCATGTTTCTCGCCAGGGGCGTCACAACGTATTGACGCGAGCGGTCGGTATTGAAGCCCACTTAGATGTTGATTTTCGCACCATTGCATTGGCGCGTGATGACATATTCGTGCTGACATCTGACGGTGTACATGAATTTTTAAATGCAAAAAAACTGCTGTCATATATTCAAGATGTGAGTGTGAGCTTAGAGCAAAGAGCCAAAAATATTGTTGCTGCAGCCCTTGAGGCGGGCAGTGACGATAATCTTACCTGCTTGCTTGTGCATGTTAGCGAATTGCCTAATGCCAGCTTAGATGAGCACTACCGTCAGCTAATGCATCTGGCCATGCCCCCCGCATTAGATGTAGGCATGAAGCTTGAAGGATACAGGGTGGTGCAAACCCTATTCAATGGCACACGCAGCAGCTTGTATAAAGTCATAAATGAACGGGACAACAAATCGTATGGGCTAAAAATACCGTCACAAAACTTTGTTGACGATTCTGTGTATTTAAGTGGTTTTTTACGTGAAGAGTGGATTGGTCAACATATTCAGCATCCCAATGTGATGCGCATATTTAAGCGTCCTGACGACGCTAAATTTATGTATCACGTGTGCGAATACATCGAAGGGCAAACCCTACGCCAATGGATGCTAGACAACCCTAAGCCGTCGATTGAGCAGGTGAGGGTGATTATTCGTCCTTTAGTGCAAGCACTGCGCGTTTTACAGCGCCGCGATATGGTGCATCGTGACGTTAAACCTGAAAATGTGATGGTTGATCACAATGGGGAAGTAAAACTGATCGATTTTGGCACTGTGCTAGTCAATGCGTTAGCAGAAACAAACTCCTTGCCGACAGAGAGCATTGCGCTTGGCTCGGTGCATTATATCGCTCCGGAGTACCTGCTTATGCAGAGCAGTGATCATCAAAGTGATATGTTTTCTGTGGCGGTTGTGGTCTATGAAATGCTGACAGGTAAGTTGCCATTTAAAGCATTTAGGTACCAAGATTATATCCCTAGCAGCTTTGATGAATGGCAGTATCAACCTTTAAGCCAAAATAGGCCCGATCTGCCTTCTTGGTTAGATCTAACCCTACGCAAAGCCTTGCAGCCTAACCCTGTGTTTCGTTATCAGGCTTTTTCAGAGTTTTTGATGGACTTATCTCAGCCTAATCAAACGCTCGTGTTAGCCGCGCAAAAACGCCCCTTGATTCAGCGAAACCCACTGGCGGTCTTTCAGGGTCTTTGCGTCATTCAATTCGTTATTATTTTATATTTACTCAGTATTATTTAACCTATTGAGAGGTGCGTTAGTCGTAATCTAACGCCCAAATTTTGAGCATCCTGCACTTTTTTGGCATTTTGTTTCTTTATTTTTACAAATGGAAATATGTTAAGGTGTTGATATATAGCGTAAATTTAAATTGGCATTGTTGATGCATTAACACTTGTGACACTGAGCAGCGTTAAAAACAACAATCATTAAACGTTGACGCTTAGCATCAATAGACAAAGACATATTTGTTGATTGACCACGGGGTTAATTTACAAAGAGGCAAAGTAGCCCACAACCATCCAAGTTTTTTGGAAGGTTGTGGGTTTTTTTTTGGACAAATTTTGAAACCGATACGGAGTAGGAAATGGTTAAAAACAGCGTATTCAATTCACTTGCACTTACCGTTAAATCACTTCGTTTAGCAGTGATTGCCACAGTGTGTACAACAACGTTAGTCGGTCACAACGTAGCAGCACAAACGGTAGGATGGCCTGAAAAAGAAGAACTCAAATTTGGCTTTATTAAGCTGACTGATATGGCACCCCTAGCAATAGCCTATGAAAAAGGCTATTTCGAAGATGAAGGCCTATACGTCACGTTAGAAGCTCAGGCTAACTGGAAAGTGTTACTTGATCGAGTGATTGACGGTGAACTGGATGGCGCGCATATGCTTGCCGGTCAACCCTTAGGGGCCACCATTGGTTATGGTACGAAAGCCGATATCATCACCGCCTTCAGTATGGACTTAAACGGTAATGCCATTACTGTGTCGAACGATATCTGGCAGCAAATGAAGCCCAATATTCCCCAGGAAAACGGTAAACCGGTGCATCCGATAAAAGCTGATGCACTAAAACCAGTGGTCGAAAGTTATAAAAAGCAAGGTAAGCCATTCAAAATGGGCATGGTGTTCCCGGTTTCAACTCACAATTATGAGTTGCGTTACTGGTTAGCCGCTGGCGGTATTCACCCAGGGTATTATGGCCCGAATAACGATGTGAAAGGATTAATCAACGCCGAGGCGCAGTTGTCTGTTACGCCGCCGCCACAAATGCCATCGACCATGGAAGCCGGCACTATTTACGGTTACTGCGTCGGTGAGCCATGGAACCAACAAGCCGTCTTTAAAGGTATTGGCGTGCCTGTTGTGACCGACTATGAAATATGGAAAGACAACCCAGAAAAAGTGTTTGGGGTGAATAAAGCATGGGCTGAAGAAAACCCGAATACTCACATTCGCGTGGTTAAAGCCATGATACGGGCTGCGATTTGGCTGGATGAGAAAAACAATGCTAATCGCCCTGAAGCGGTGCAAATTTTAGCAAAAAGTCAGTATGTGGGCGCCGATGCAGAAGTGATTGGCAACAGCATGACAGGCACCTTCGAATATGAAAAAGGCGACAAGCGCTCAGTACCTGATTTCAACGTTTTCTTTCGCCACAACGCCACTTACCCATATTACAGCGACGCCATTTGGTATTTAACGCAAATGCGCCGTTGGGGGCAGATCAGCGAGCAAAAGTCTGACGATTGGTATAAAGACATCGCCAAGAAAGTCTATCGCCCTGATATCTACGCACAAGCTGCCTTATCGTTGATTGCTGAAGGAAAGGCCAACGCCGAAGATTTTCCTGAGTTTTCAAGCGAGTCTGGCTTTAAACAGCCGCAAACTCACTTTATCGACAATATCGTCTACGACGGTACCCAACCAAATGCCTACCTAGAGAAGTTCGATATTGGTTTAAAAGGCGACAATAAAATTTAATCAACACGCTTAGCGGCTGAGCAACTTGCTCAGCCTTGGTGAGGAGGAAATCGTTATGTCTAGAGCACAAACAGCATCGTTGATTTCAATGCCGGTAAAAAGCCTGAATATCAGCTCAGCGTCAACGCTGCTTAGAAATGCCATGTTGCCTCTGCTTGGGATCCTAATTTTCCTAAGTTTATGGGCGGTATTGGCGAAAAATATTGATACATCTCTGGGGTCGTTCCCAGGGCCAAGTGAAGTATTTACTCAGGCCCAAGTGTTAATTGAAGAACATGGTGCCCAGCGGGAAAAAGCAAATGCATTTTATGAGCGCCAAGAGCAGCGTAATGCAGCGCGGATAGCGCAAGACCCTAGCTATAACCCAACGATTCGTGCATTTACTGGCGCCCCGACATTTTTTGATCAGATATGGACCAGTCTGTACACGGTGACTGTCGGCTTTTTAATCGCATCGGTTATAGCGGTACCTCTTGGGATAATTTGTGGATTAAGTAAAGCTTCCTATGCGGCAATTAACCCATTGATTCAATTGCTAAAACCGGTTTCGCCTTTGGCGTGGCTGCCCCTAGTGACTATGGTGGTGAGTGCGGTTTATGTGAGCGATGATCCTATGTTTTCAAAATCGTTTATTACCTCTGCTGTCACTGTCTCACTATGTTGCTTGTGGCCTACGTTGATCAACACGGCGGTTGGTGTTTCAAGTATTGATAGCGATTTACTCAATGTCAGTAAAGTACTGCGTTTAGGGCCGTTTTCACACGTGATGAAGATAGTGATGCCCTCATCAATACCCATGATTTTCACCGGGTTGCGGTTATCACTAGGCATAGGTTGGATGGTGCTAATTGCGGCTGAAATGCTCGCCCAGAACCCTGGTTTAGGTAAGTTTGTTTGGGATGAGTTCCAAAATGGCAGCTCTGAATCACTGGCTCGGATCATGGTGGCAGTGTTAACCATAGGCTTGATTGGCTTTGCCTTAGACAGACTCATGTTACTGCTACAAAAACAAGTCAGTTGGGACAAAGGCGCTGTGCTGCGTTAATGATGCTGAGCTGCGTTAATGGTGCACTGCATCAATGCGCAGTGGATTTGACGCGTTTGCATGAACAATAGTGAAATATAAAGGTAAAACAAAATGACCGCAAAACATCATTTAGAACTCACCCAAGTAGGAATCGATTTCCCTACGCCTAAAGGACCGTTTACTGCGCTGACCGATGTGAATTTGAAGATCCAAAAGGGTGAGTTTATCTCACTGATCGGCCACTCAGGGTGCGGTAAGTCAACGGTACTCAATATTATTGCAGGGCTACACAAAGCTACGAAGGGCGGCGTGATTTTAGATGGTCACGAAGTCAATGAGCCTGGGCCCGAACGTGCGGTGGTATTTCAAAACCATTCTTTGCTGCCATGGCTCACGGCCTACAAAAATGTAGAGCTTGCGGTTAGGCAAACAAGCAAAGGGCGCAGCAAAGCAGAAATGCGTGACTGGGTTGAGCACAATCTTGAGTTAGTGCATATGAGTCATGCAGTTGACAAGTTACCAGCAGAGATTTCTGGAGGTATGAAGCAAAGGGTAGGGATTGCAAGAGCACTGGCTATGGAGCCAAAAGTGCTGTTAATGGATGAGCCTTTTGGGGCTCTAGATGCCCTGACAAGAGCCCATTTGCAAGACTCGATAATGGAAATTCACGCCGACCTAGGCAATACAGTAGTGATGATAACCCATGACGTAGATGAGGCTGTGTTGCTATCTGATCGTATTGTCATGATGACCAATGGTCCCTCTGCCACCATAGGGGAAATTCTAGATATTGAATTGCAACGGCCACGGGATCGCCTAGCACTGGCTGATAACCCTCAGTACAACCATTACCGTCACGAAGTCTTGACGTTTTTATACGAGAAGCAGCGAAAAGTGGAATCGGTTGCTGAGCATCGTAAAAAAGCGCAAGGCAAAACCAAGGCTAACGACGCAAGCGTCGCATAACGAATTACGCACTGCGCTATTAGGGGTGGTAAACGCCCTGTTACGTTTACCCTAGCAGCGGCTGCTGCTGGGTAAATCAGTGCGAGCAAAAAACACATATAAGCCTGATTAAACAGGCGTTAACAACACACATTATACTGATATGAAGGAATGAACATGAGCGCACAAACCGTTAATCACCCAATTAAAAAATCAATACTCGCTAGTATGGTTGGCCTTGTATGTGCCGGGGCGACAATGGGACAGGCGCATGGTGCTGAGCAGAGCAGTATCACAAGTGCGTTAAAAGAGGGCAGCGCTGCCGTTAATTTACGCTTGCGCTACGAAGATGTTGACCAAGATAGTAACGACGCCAGTGCGCTAACGCTGCGCACTATGCTTAATTACACGACGGCAAGCTACAAAGGTTTCTCAGCCAAAATCGAAGTAGAAGACACGCGCATTGTGCTAGGTGAGGGCGACTATACCGTTGGGCCCAGTGGTTATAATGTAGGACAATATTCGGTGATTGCCGATCCTGAGCACACCGAGTTGGATCAAGGTTATGTGCAGTATCAAAATGAAGGGTTAACCGCCAGATTAGGCCGCCAAATTATCACTATGGATGGCCACAGGTTTGTGGGGCACGTAGGCTGGCGACAAGATTGGCAAACCTTTGATGGGGTAAGCGTAAAATATGCCGCAAGCAAAGATCTGACCATGCAATATGCCTATCTTAGCCAGCGTAACCGTATTTTTGCAGACGATGCGGATTTTGACAGCAAAGACCATCTTCTCAACGTCGCATATTCAACGCCCTACGGTAAATTAGTCGGTTACAGCTATTTGCTCGAAATAGATAACGATACAGATAATGCACTGGATACCTACGGTTTCAGCTTCAATGGCGGCACTAAACTGTCTGATACCTCAGTGCTATATGGCATGGAATACGCCACACAAACAAGCGAAACCGCCACCACTGATTTTGATGCGGATTATTTAATGCTCCAAGCTGGGGTTAAGCTTGAAGCGGTTACCCTGAAACTCGGTTACGAGTCATTGGGCTCAGATGACGGCCAGTATGGTTTCGCGACACCCCTTGCTACTTTGCATAAATTTAATGGTTGGGCAGATACCTTCCTCAATACTCCAGCGCAAGGCTTAGTGGATGTCAGCGTGACAGCGACAGGTAAGTTAGCTGGAGGTGCTTGGTCAGTGATTTATCACGATTTCAGTGCGGATGAAGAAAGCACTGAGGTAGATGACTTAGGTAGCGAGATTGATTTGAGTTACGTGCGTAAATTCGAAGGTGGCTATTCAGCGGGCATTAAATACGCTGCATATTCCGGTGATAGCGGCCGCCAAGACACAGATAAACTTTGGATTTGGACCAGCGCCTCATTTTAAGAAGCGTTGCCAGGGCTGATGAAATATATCAGCTAATGAATAACCCTAGACAGTCAAGCCACAGGTGTAGACTTGGGAACTATTCGCACTTTGAGCAAGCTTGTGCTTTTAACCCTCTGAGCAGAGATTAAAAGCCGGCTTGCTTTTTTTTACGCGTTTTAAAGCCATTAAAAAAGTAAAGCTATTAAAAAAGCAGCGTGATGGAAAAGGGTTTGATAAGCTAAGGGACGAACGCCACTTCGTACGCTATTTTTTATTAATTTCAAGGATATATATGTCGGAATTTGAATCCATGGCCAACACTGGCTCCTATTTTGTCGGCTGGTTTACACTCGCACTTATCAATGCTGGGCTCGCCCAAGGCAAGGGGCGCAACGGATTGATTTGGTTTATTATATCTTTGTTTGTCGGCCCATTTGCGACTTTGCTCATCGTAGTATTTGAAAACCTGAACAAGCAGCGCCATTTTTAGTTTGAGGTAATAATGACAACGCAAAGCAAAAGCGCGGCATTCATTTTAGGCGCGTTTTTATGTACAGGCTTAATTGTACTTGGTATGCAAATTAGCCACTCTGTGATTGAATATCGCCAGTTCGAACGAAGCGTTACCGTTAAAGGGTTGTCTGAACAAGAATACCCAGCCGACATCGTTATTTGGCCGATTCAATATACGGTTGCGGATAATTCACTCGAAGCCTTGTATGACGCCATTGAAAGTAACACAAGGCTGATATCAGATTTTTTGCAACAGCGGGGGATTGCAGCGTCAGATATTAGTGTTTCTGCCACGGCTATCACGGATAAATCTGCTCAGCAGTACGGCGGTAATGCCACTCCCGCGTTTCGGTTTACTGCAGCACAAACGGTCACTGTGTATTCTAGGGATATAGATCTAGTTCGCAGTGTTATGGGGCAGCTTACAGAGCTTGGTAAGAAAGGCATTGTACTTAATCAAAATAACTATCAAGCCAATGTGGAATACATATTCACACGTTTAAATGATGTTAAACCGGCGATGATAGAAGAAGCGACCCGCAAAGCGCGAGAAGTTGCACAGAAATTCGCCAAAGACTCAAACAGTGTATTGGGTAAGATAAAACGCGCTTCTCAAGGCCAATTCAGTATCAGTGCGCGGGATAGAAACAATCCCCACATTAAAAAGCTACGAGTCGTTTCAACCGTGGAATATTATTTGTCTGATTGAACGTGTTATACCATTCCACGTTAATAAGTGATGACTCAGCGAGAGTTTAAAAGGGCTTAAACAAGGCGCATAACTGAATGAATAGTTGTTCTCTTTCGAAGTCATGCAACGCAGTGTAAGCCCTCTTAAAACTCGCCTACAAGGAATGCCCCAGCGGCTTTTGCTCTGCGTTCTCACTATTTGAAAGGGAACAACCATTACTACATAGCGACGCCTTAATCAAAAACCGCTGGACGCATTCTGAGGCGGTCACTTATTAATGCGGATTGGTATTAACACTGAAAAAGCCGCCCGTGTGCAATTTGCTCACGGGCGGCTTTTTTATTGATCTTTTATTCAGCGCATTGGAATTCGCCTATTTATTTAAGCGAATTTTTGCTCCAAATAATTGATGATCTCTGAAGATTCGTACATCCAGGTATCTTGGCCATCTTTTTGAATACGCAAACAAGGTACTTTCACTGCACCGCCACCGTTTAATAGTTCAGTTCTGTGCTGTGAGCCTTGTTTGGCATTGCGCTTTTGCATCGGTAAGTTCAGGCGATGCAACGCACGGCGAGTTTTGATGCAAAACGGGCAGGCATAAAATTGATAAAGGGAGTAGCTGTTAAGCTCGGCCTCCACTTTTGCTTGTGCCTCAGGACTGCGTTTCTGTTTACGAGGGCGGGTAATCAAATCAATTAAAATAATGATTCGACCTAATGCTTCGCGAATAAACTTTATAACAAATTTCATTTCTAGTACTTAACTCTTTCATTTAACCCTTGGAACTGATGGGCGCATTATAAGCATTATCTGTCCCCAAAGTGAGACAATAATGATAACAAAACATTTCTGCTATTCATTTTTACGATTTGTATCTGCATCACCTAGCTGATCAGGCCATATAAGCCGATTGCCACAAAAACCAGAGCGGCTAGGGCGCGGGTTAACGTGAATGGGATACGTTGCATGATGTAATTTCCTGCAAAAACCACAGGTACATTGGCCAGCAACATACCTAAGGTGGTGCCTAATGTGACCCAAAGCAAAGACTGGTATTGCGCTGCTAACAGCACGGTGGCAATTTGGGTTTTATCACCAATTTCAGCAATAAAAAACAGCACGAGTGAAACCACAAACGCACCGTATTTATCGAGACTGGTATTGGGTTCATCGTCTTTGTCAGGAATAAGCAGCCATAGGCCCACGGCAATAAAGCTCAGATGAATTAGTAACTCCCCTAACTCGCTGGTTAGGAATTGGCTGAGCCAATCACCGAACCAAGCCGATACGCCATGATTAAGCAATGTCGCGATTAAAATACCAGCAATAATTTGCCATGGTTTTTGTAATCGTGTTACAAGCAGCAAAGATAATAGCTGGGTTTTATCGCCCATTTCGGCGAGGGTGACAGTAAGGGTAGAAGTGAAAAAAGCGTCCATTTATAACAATCTCGCGCGGGATACTAAACCAAAGGCAAATAGACGCCTCCCGCAATTGGGGCGCTACTTGCCTTAGGTCTTGCCGATATTCATACTAGTAAAAGTATGAACACAAAACTGCCATAAGCCATGAGGGCTCAAGTATGTTGACAGTCTTACTCAAACGTTTGAGCGGGCTACTCCCCTAAGACGCCAGCAATGTACCCAAAGTTAGCTGTTTAATCAAGGGGTAAAACGGGCAAATTGCTGTGTTGAGTACTTAAGCTGAAGCCGTGTTGATTTAGCCAGCGCATGCCTTCTTCGCGACTGTTGTAGATCATGATAGTGTCTTTTTTTAGATTATTGCCTAAATACTGTTTTAAGGTAAAACGTTTGATCTGTGCGTGTTGCTCACCCACTATAAAGACCAGATGAGTGCGGTGGTGCCGTCTAACCCATATTTCAATTTCCAACAAGATACTATCTATTTTAGCTGCGCTTAACTCCCAATGTTCAGCTAATAAAATATTCCCCCAAGGTGCGCCGTTTAAGGTCAATATTTGTTCTTTTAAATTATTAAATAACTTGCGTGCATTGACTTCGTCGATAGTACCAACGAGTTCAGTGATGAGAATATTTCCGCTAAGTGTTGTGCTAAAAGCAGGTGGGCGACTCATTTTTTACCTTCAGGTTTAATCTCAATGACCAATAGTCAGGAGCGAACTTAGCAATATCATTGCTTAATTTGCGTACGTTAGGCAAGAAAATCAAAGGGGTGTTTCTCAAATAGCAATATTCACCGGCCTAAATGACGTAAAACGCGAATATAGGTAAAATTGTAGTACAAAAACAGGGGTTTACCCTGCACAAGTCAATAGATTGGCTCACATGGGTTATCAATATGCTGATGACAAGCGGAAGTATACAGCAAGCTAGGTGTAGCTTGCTGTAGATAGCTATGCGTACGCTTTGTGTTTAGACACTTCTGGTGGCGAGCGCAGGGGCGATATTCGCGGCTTTTCTTGCTGGGCCAAAAACAGCAAGCTGCCCCACAAGCCAAAGTGCAACCATTCCCAGAGGAATGTAATACCAAGCGATAGGGTCAAGGCTAAATGCATCCACTAATACAATGTTGAGCACTATGGTTAAAGCCGCACCTATTACTACACCTGCTGAACTTATGAGAAAGTTCTCTAACATGAAGTAGCGCACGATAGACAACTGGCTTGCACCAAGTGCTCGGCGTGTGCCTATTTGCTTCTTACGTTGATTGACGCTAAAACTCGCCAAACCAACAATTCCTAAGCCTGTGACGATAACGAGAATTGTCATGACGGTAACCAAGATGCTTATCATGGCGCTGTTATCGCGATAAGCCCGCAAACGTGTTCCTTCTACGCTGCGCATATCTCGTAAAATACGTCCTGAATTGCTTTTCGCTAATTGGCTTTCTACTTCATTCATGACGCGATCGCGTTGGCCTGGTTTTGTGCGAACAAAATAACGGCTTGATTTAGCGTCGCGTATTTCGGGTGTCAACATCACGTTCTCAACATTGTCCCATCCCACCCAAGGAGCTTGCAGTTGGTCAACGATACCGGTAATGATCATGGGTTCAATATCATTGATATACACGGTTTTGCCCAGTGCAGCTAATCCTTCATCAGGGAATAACCTGTTTGCCATGGCAAGGGTAATAATCACTTTATCAGGCCAGTGTGTTTGGCTCGATTGGCGGGTTTGAATATCTGTTGGGCTGAAGTTTTCACCGGCAACCAAAGCAACATCTAAGCTATTTAATCCGTGTTCATCGATCATATACACGGCGGTTCCGGTGCCGTCAAACTCAGTGCCTGGTTGAGTTTGCAAGCTCATTGACCACCCACTGCCACTTAACGGTACTGCGTTAATTTGCACGGCATCGATTACACCGTCGAGGGAACGAATTAGATTTAAATCTTCCTGAGTCGTTACCAAGCTATTAAAGTCATGGCTAAACCCAACGCTTGAAATATAAAAACTGTTGGCCTCATCGATACCGCTGGGACGCTGCATTTTATCACTGCGCTCTACGATAATGTATATTGCATTGACGACTATGGTCATGGTGAAAGCAATTTGCAGTGCGATTAGCATGGCGCCGACTTTATTGCGCAGTAAGGCTCTGAAAATGGGTCCTATCTCCCAATTTTCAGCGAAAAACGACGGGCTTTTTGAATCTGTCATCTTGATATCCTTATTGGCTTTTAAGTTGGCTGGCAGGAGCGATATTGCAGGCTCGCCAAGTGGGGTAAAGGCCTGCACAAATACTGGCTAGCAATGACAACACCAGCGCCAGTGCGATCATGGTCAGATCTAAGCTGGCTAAATCATTTAGCACTTCACCGTACAGCTGGCGTATGCCTATTAAACCTAATAGTGCGAGCACTAAACCAAACAATCCGCCCGCGAAACCTACCGCACCGGTTTCCACTGTGTATTGCATAAATAAGTCGCGTTTAGTGGCGCCCACTGCTCGGCGCAGGCCAATTTCACCAGACTTCGCACTGAATTTTGCGAGTTGCAAACCTATGGTATTGAGTAAGCACACCACCAAAAACATAAACGAGAGCCACATCATGATTTGTGCATCATCGGCAACCACGTCTTGGTCGTCCATCCATTGCATTACGTTTAACAACTGGTTGTTCAAAGGGCGAGGGAAGCGACCCAATTCTTTTTGGTCATTCACATAATTGTTTAAAAATGACATATAAGCTTGTTTATCTTGTGGGGTTTTAAGCTCAACCCACATTTGAAAGTTTATGCATTCTGATTGTAAGAACGCGGTAAAGCCTTCACCCTCAGGGGTTTTCCAGCAGTTGGTATTGCCCCAATTTGGCAACTCAAGTTCTTGTTTTAAATAAAATGGCATGAACAGGTCTTCGGGCTCATCGAATGCGCCATTGTTAACATCGTAAAATTTGGGCAGCGGTTGCCAAGCGTCTAGTACACCGATGACCCGAAATGACTGGCCAAAGATAACAATGCTGTTACCCACTGAATTTTCACCTGCAAAGACTTTGTCGTTGATTTCTTTACTGAGCACCACAACAAGTTGGCGATCGTCATCTGCTTGTTGATCCCAACCGTTACCGTACTTAAACGGCACGTTAAACATGGGAAAAAAGTCTTTAAAGGCTAAGCGAATTGATGCTTCAAAGGGGTTAATATCAGGGCTGCTCGGTTGAATAATGGCCCCAGATTTTGCCATCGCCGTTTGCCTAAAGGCTTTTTTCGCCGACATTAAATTGGTGGCATCCGTCCATGTAAGTTGATTCGGTGGGGTATTTGGCTCGTCGTTAAAGCCGTGATTGGGATCCCAGCTGTCCACTTGAACATGAAACAATTGGCTACTTTTCTCTGGAATAGGGTCGGCTGACATCAAGTAGTTTACCGTTATGGTTGTCATGCTCGCCCCAATTCCTAATGCAATGGCGGTGATCATTAAGCCAGTTAAAATCGGGTTGCGCTTGAAGCTGTTAAACGCCAGTTTTATATAATAATTAAACATGGGTACTCCTTACTCGCTTAAACCAACAACACGCTTGTGCTGCGAGGGTTTAAACTGTGCCGCTTCAGGGCTTAAGCTCATAGCCTTCTCACTTACTTTACCGTCGCTCACATGAATATTCCGATTGGCTTGTGTGGCCAAACCTGCGTCATGGGTTACCATGATAATGGTGGTGCCATTGGCGTTGATGTCCTTGAGCAGAGCCATAACGCTTTGGGCCATGCTGCTATCGAGGTTACCCGTGGGTTCGTCGGCTAGCAAAAAACGCGGTTCCCCAGCGAGCGCCCGAGCGATGGCAACGCGTTGTTGCTGACCCCCTGATAGTTGTGCTGGTAAGTGCTTCATTCGATTTCCAAGACCGACCATTTCTAAGTTGTGTTCAATACGCTTTTTACGCTCTTGACGGGAAAACCCACGATAGCGAAGCGGCACGTCGACGTTGTCAAATAAGTTAAGGTCCGGTATCAGATTAAAACTCTGAAATACAAAGCCAATTTTTTGGTTACGTAAGCGGCTACGTGCCGCGTCGTTTTGATGGCTAATGTCGACTCCATCTAATTCAAACCTGCCTTCTTCGAAGGTTTCAAGTAAGCCCGCGATGTTTAAAAAGGTCGTTTTACCTGAGCCTGAAGGCCCGGTGACCGCGACAAAATCGCCTTCGTTTACGTGTAAGTTGAAATCTCGTAGTGCGTGGGTTTCGATTGAATCCGTACGGTAAATCTTTTTAATGTCTTTCATCGTTAACATGCTGATAATTCCTTGTGCTGATGCGTTTCTTATCGTTGTTTGCGGGCAGCGTTTCTAAGTTGCCTGAGCTTTTAAATTAGGGTTATTGGCTTTATTGGGTTATCAATACGGTTTGGGCATCATTGAATTGATCTGTGCTTGAAATAATGACCTGCTGATTTGCACTCAAGCCAGACAAGACTTCAACGTTTGATAAACTGCGCGCGCCAGTGACGATATTCGTTCTTCTGGCGATATTGCCTTCAACGACATAAGCCACTCGTCCTGAACCGCTTTCTAGAAATTGTCCTCTTGAGAGCATTAGCACGTCAGGCCGGTTTTCCATTAATATACGTGTGGTTAATCGTTGGTTTTGGCGCAGACCACGAGGAGGCTGCAACGCGCTACCGTTTTCATCTTTTTTGGAAAAGCGAACACGCCCAGTTACTTGGTTGTTCTCGATTTCAGGTGAAATACTGACTAATTTGGCGAGATGGTCGCTACCGTTAACGGTGACGAGCGCCGGCATGTTGATAGCGAGATCATCTGCGTAGCTTTCGGGAATATCCACTTCAAGTTCAAACTCTGACAAGTCAACCACGCTTAGAATCGCTTGGTTTTTTGCCACTTGGTTTCTTTGTTCAGCCGCTAAGTTACCTACAATACCGCTGACAGGGGAGCGAATATCCAGTCTTGCGACTTTGCGTGACAAGTCACTGACCATTAAGGCTTGGCGTTTAACCAATAACTGTTTGGACTGTACTTCAAACGCGAGACTCTCTTTGCTTAGGTCGGCATCCTGCTGTGCATGTTTGTATACCAGCTTGGCATTTTCTAACTCGTCTTGGGCTTTTTCAAAGTCAATTTGACTGATGGATTGGGTACTGAATGCTTTGTCGGCTCTACGCTTTTCCCGTTCAGCAGCAGTAAGTGCCACTTTGGCCAGATCGACCGCTTTTTGATTTTCTAAAGCTTGCTTTTTCGATTGAATACGTTGGCGGTCAAGCTCCATTTTGAGTTTCTGTAAGCTTGATTCCTCTTGTTGTAATTCATTGGTCAGCTCTGGGCTATCTACACTGGCAAGCACTTGGCCTTTTTGAACGGTGTCACCGGCATCGACTAAAAGATTAATCGTTCCTTGTGCAGGGCTGTAAAGACGCGGGCTGATTGCTGCGACCACTTGACCTTGCACTGATAAATCTCTTATTAGATCTCCACGTACGACTTTGGCTAAGTGGATACGTTTGGCCGATATGCTGGTATCAGATGATCGCCAACTGCTAAAAGCCGGCTCTACCACCCAATACAAAAGTAGTGTGCAGATCACGCCACAAGTGGCAAGCCAGTAGCGTTTTGCTGATTTTTTTTTAGTGATTGTTATATCTTGGGCGCTGGTATCCGATATACCAATACGCCCAGTGTGTGGCGTGTCCATTTTTATCCCCGAATTAGATGGCGTTATCAGGGAGTAAGTCGAGGGGAATTGTCGAAAGGTTTAAATTTGAAAAAATAAATCTGCGCAGGTTGATGAGTTAAACTCATCAACCTATTTTAGTAACACCCTGTATAACAGGTTGTTTGCTAGTGATTCAGCCGCTTAATGAGGGCGTATTTCTGTTGGTTGTGTGCTTAAAATAACACGCTCTTTTAATGCAGGTATCTCTTTTGGTTTAAGAGACAACACAGGTCTTGCACACATTGACCAATATTCGTGACATCCCTTTACGATATTCAACAATGCATCAAACGTATTGGGTTTCACAATATAGGAAGCAGCGCCAAGATCATATGCATTGGCAACTAGGGTATCGTCTAGCGAGTTAGCAAAGATAACCACCGGAACGCGCCTAAATTCGCTCGATTTTTTCAGTATAGTAAGCGCTTCAAACGTCTTATTCGTGGGGGCCCTTAGTTCAAGCAATATGATATTTGGTAAAGGGTAATGTTGTCGGTCTTGATATACGCCGCTTCCGTCTAAGTAGTCGATAAGTTGGACTTCATCTTTAACGCAGTTCAGGTGGTTTAGGCTGGTAGATTCAGCGAATGCCTCTTGCATTAAAATGGTGTCATCTTCATCACTGTCGACCATTAAGAAATGCAGGCGTTGGCTGTGGTTGATTTTCATGGTTAGGGCCCTATCGACGTAAGCTCACTATTGAGCTTTAACGCATAGGGTAAAACGTGTCACTGATGTATAAAGATCACCAAAAACAAAAAAATATTATACTTTTGTCTAATATGTACAAATGGCGACTTAGCTACTCGCGTTAAACAAGTGTGTTTGCCGAATAGCTAGGCCAGCGGACGATAGCTAGCCAGCGATGAATTGCCGGCTAGCTCTTGGACGTTAATCAAAAAACGCTTATAATTTAACCTTGTCGTGTTCGCCCATTTCTTCAGGTTTGACCTTACCACCAAATGTGACACTGACCTTGGCGGAGAAATCGGCATCTGCTTCCCAGATTTCTGCTTCGTCTAGGTCAAATCTTAGCATTTTAAGGGTGGCGTCTTTGCGGCCATCCTTATACCAAGCAGAAACATGCTTAGACCAATATTTATCGATGATATCAGGATTGGTTTCTTCTACTAATGTGCCCGCTATACAGGCAAATACTTTGTGATCTTTACTGGCAAATTGCGCCATGGCCTTGCCGCCTGCAGCGTTACGATTAGTTTTAGTGGTGTAAAACCAAAACGCACTGTTAGCGTCTTTATCCAGTTGAGCGTGCATAGGCTCACGGTGCTCATTTGAGTCGGTTAAACCGAGCATAACGATGGGGCTATCTGCCAGCGCTTTCCACATTATTTCACGAATATCATGTGACATATTATTCTCCTTATTTTAGTAGCGATACGGTTCAATGCGGGTAAGTGTCCCGCATCTCATTTACGTATCTCACTAATGAGTAAACAAAAATAAACTTGTCCTTGATAAAGCACGGCTTATGCCAAGCGAACAATAAACCGAAGCGAGTAACTTGTACGCCAGACGATGCGCCATGTGCATTGAATTTTGCGCATCGCCATGTCGACAAGGTGAGGTGAATAACGTGGGGTTAGCGTGAACATGAGCAGAAAATTATTCACGCTTTGTATAATAGTTACTGAAGCCACAACAAAATAACATTCGGCTGAATTAAAACTGGTACGAGGCACCTAAATTTACCGTCATGCCCAAACCTTTATGATTATAGCCATCGTAGGTGTAAACTTGCGAGCGAGCAGGGTAGTAATCATTGTTGAGTAGGTTTTCGATCCCCATAAAGACTTGCCACTGATGATTGACATCATAACTACCATTAATATTGACTAAATGGTAGCTATCAACCGGCCCTTGGTCACCGACATATTCGCCTTCAATTTGTGCAAAGCGCTTTCGTGAACCAACGTATAGGTAATTTAGTGCGAGGCGAGCATCAGGAGTCGGTTGCCAATTCACATTAATGGTTCCTTTTGGCGCACCAATATCTTTACCGCCTAAATACACATCTAATTCTGTATTTTTACCCTCTACCCATGAATAGGTCGCTGAAAGGTCAAGATTTTGCGTCACTTGGTAAGTGGCTAATGCTTCGTAACCATATATCTCTTGAGGGGCGCGAACAGGTAAATACACGCCAGTCTCAACATCAAACGAGTTTGTCGTTCCCAGTTCTGAGGTACTGCGATAGGCTGAGAACTCGACACGTAGGGAATCTAGCTCAGAGGTAAAACCGATTTCATAGTTATCAATAATAGATGCTTCGGTACGTATAAGGGCAATATCAGTAACCGTTGCTGTGCGCAACAGACGTCCAGTATCAGAAATGTCAGCGCCTTGTGAGTAACTAATGAAAGGCCTAAACAGGTCACTTAGGTTATAGCGAATGGCTGCATTGTAAGTGGTTGCTTTGTAATTTAAGGTATCACCAACTACATCAAAAGCGACTGAACATTGGTCGGCAGTGCGGCACAAACGAAGCGTGCTAAAATCATCCACTGCTAAATCGATGTTTTCGTGTCGAACCCCAGCTTTTATAATGATGTTATCGTGTAAAACCCATTTTCCTTGGATGAATGCGGCAATGTTATCCATGTCCATTTTAGGCACCCATACGCGCCCATCGACCAGTGGCTGCGACGTGACATCGTTTAACGCATCGATACCATAAATCAGGGTCGTGTCGATGTCGTGCAAAGTAAACTGACTATTGAAGGTGGCACGCAAACCTTTTTTCTCAGACTCGATAATGGATTGTCCGCCATCAAACCCTTGCTCTGGGTTGGCTAAATTCGTGGAAAAGAAAAAGACGTTTTCAATGCGCTGGGTATAGGCATCAATCACTAATTGGGTTTGAGTGAATATCTCGTCATCTGAATACTTAAGCATGACATTGTGGTTTTCTGGCCCCTGGGGCTCACCGATAATCGACGTGCCGTCGAGAGATTCAATGGCATAGGTTTTATCGCCTGAATTGATATTGCCCATGATATTAATTAAGTCGGTATCCTGTTTTGACTTAAAATAGTTGTAGGTGAGTTGTAGTGCTTTTTCGTCATCAAACTGATAAGCAAATTTGCTAAAGTAATTCTCAGTGTCAGTATCTGTTAACCCGTAGGTCAGACCAAGAATATCACCTTGTGCATCGCGTTGAACGCCATTTTCTTCATAGCTTGCGTTAAGTACGTAGCTAAATTTATCTAACTTCCCATTAATGCCTGCATCTAACCTTCCGCCTAATGTATCGTCAAATTTTACACCGCTAAAACGAGATGAAACGGTTACATGACCGGCCATTGGTGAGTTACTGTCCGCTTTTTTAGTGATGTAATTAATGATCCCTCCTGCCGCGCCGTTGCCATATACGGAGGTTGCTCCTTTTATGACTTCGATTCGTTCAATGGTACTGGCATCTAAACTACGTACCCCGAGAGACCCGTTTCTCAGTGGTGTTGATTGGGGAACGCCGTCAATCATGATCAAGGGGGCGCGACCACGTAATGTTTGACCCGAATTACTAGACGTGCCGGTAGAAGGTGCCAATCCAGGCACAAGGGTTGAAAGCAGCGACTGTAATTCACTGGTCACTTTTAACTGATCTTGAATCTGTTGTTGGGTGATGATCACAATTGAAGCAGGGACTTCGTCAATGCTCTCTACAATGCGGCTTCCGGTAACGATCATACGTTCTAGATCTTGGCCATCGCTTGGTTTATCACTTTGTGCCTGAAGCGTTGTGCTGACCAAAAAACTGAGAAGAGATAAAGAAGTGTAGCGCATAGAATATCCATTTAGCGTTGCGAGAAAGTGCGCAGATACTAATGGTAATAATTATCATTTACAAATTAAAATTGAACTTTTTAAACATTTTTTAACACGTGAATCTAATCGATTGTAGCGTGCGGAACAGCTACATATGCTGTTAAAGAACAATTTGTTAGGTTAATTTAACTGTGTACGCTGAGAATTCTGGCTACACGCTAAAGAGTAAATGTTGTATGATTTGAGCCTAATTTTGCATAAAACGATAAATAATAATGCTCAAAACCCTCTATTTACATCAGGCCAATGTGATCCGCATTACGCGTAAATCTTTGGTCTGCGCTGCCATGTTAGGCTTAAGCTCCACCGTGTTTTTGACTGGTTGCGCGACAGGTCAAAATGACACTCTTCATGATACTACGCATAACGCTATCCATGAACCGCTCCATGCTTCTGCTGGGCAAAATGAATTCAGTAGCGATATTGTCAATGTGGTGTACTCAACGACTGATTTACATGATGCCGTTGTTCACGCGAATACCTTAGACGCTCAAACTACGCTGGTGGTATTCGATATTGACGATACCTTGTTAACGGCAACTGAATTTTTCGGTAGCGACAAATGGTACGACTGGCAGCGTGGTCGTGCGCTAAATGAAAGTGGGGCGGTGATCGCGACCAGCGACGCTGAAAAAGTAAATTGCTTGTTTGACACCCTAGGGATGGTGTTTGAGATTGCGACCAATAAACCCTCTCAGCCGAACATGGCTAATTTGGTGCACAGCGTGAACAATGACGTGGTGATTTTAACCGCTCGTTCTGGTGCATACCGCGCCGCCACAATGCGTGAGTTAGCGCGCAACGATTTAGATTTTACTGATAAGTCGTTAACGTCTCCTGATGTGGGCCTGCATTATGATGTCACCCTAAATGGCCGCACCGCAACGGTAAGCTATGTAGACGGTGTATTTATGGTTCAGGGCATGGACAAGGGCGTGTTGTTACTTGATCTACTTGAGCGTACCGGCCGCGAATATAGCTCAGTGGTTTTTGTAGATGACAAACAACACAATATCGACAACATGGCTGATGCGCTCAAATCTGCAGGAGTTAACTTTTACGGATACCACTACACGCGTATTTCTAAAACGGTTACCCCAGAAGAAGTAGCGCAAGCTAATGCGGCGCGCATCGCATTAGGTGAATTGCTCAATACGCATTTTGAAGACAGGGCAGAGCATATCAATCACCGTCAGTGTGATTATTAATTAAAGCCTGTTAAAGCAATTACAAGCACATTAAAAAACCGCTAAAGGCCTAGTCTTTAGCGGTTTTTTAATGTGCCGGGTTAGGTGCCGGGTGATGTGCCGCTATACGTGTCGGCAAACCAAAGCGCTAAGCAAGTTAACGCGCTAAATAGACGCCGCTAGTTCAGCACCTTGGCGAATAGCACGCTTGGCATCAAGCTCTGCTGCTACATCAGCACCACCAATAATATGCACAGGCACTTTAAGGGCAAGTAAACTGGCGTGTAATTCGCGCAGGGGCTCTTGCCCTGCACAAACGATGACATTATCGACGTCAAGCGTTTTAGGCTCGCCATTAATGTTAATGTGTAGCCCATTGTCATCTACTTTTACGTATTCTACTGAATTGATCATCTGCACATTGTGCTGGGCAAGAGACGCTCTGTGCACCCAACCTGATGTTTTACCTAAACCCCCACCAACTTTGCTTGATTTGCGTTGTAATAAATACACCTCGCGACCACTATGGGCAATATGTGGCTTGGTGAGACCGCCAGCTTGGGAAACGCTTTTATCAATCCCCCAGTTTGCCAACCACTTATCAATATGGGTTGCGAGATGCTCCTGCTCCACTAAATATTCCGCTACATCAAAACCGATACCACCGGCACCAATGACGGCGACTTTATTGCCGACAGCCTTGTGATCCCTAAGTACATCTATATAACTGAGCACTTTAGGGTGACTGCTACCTGGGATGGATAATTGTCGGGGTTCAATACCCGTCGCCATGACAATTTCATCGAATTTATATTCTCGTAAGGCATTGGCACTGTACTTTATGTTCAGGTGCAGGTTTACGCCGGTTTTCTCTATCATACGGGCGTAGTAACGCAGAGTTTCGTAGAATTCCTCCTTACCTGGGATCTGTTTTGCGTAGTTAAACTGCCCGCCAATTTCATTGGCTTGCTCAAATAAATGTACCTGATGCCCTCGCTCTGCGGCATAGGTAGCAAAGGCTAAGCCTGCAGGGCCCGCGCCGACTACGGCAACTTTTTTCGGTTCAGCCACCGTTTTAAAAATTAACTCAGTTTCATAGCAAGCTTGTGGGTTTACAAGGCAACTCGCACGCTTTTGGGCGAAGGCATGATCAAGGCAGGCTTGATTGCAGGCAATGCAGGTATTGATTAGCTGTGATTCGTTACGCATGGCTTTGGCGACAAATTGCGAGTCAGCCAAAAAGGGGCGTGCCATCGACACCATGTCTGCGTGACCTTGGGCCAATACTGACTCGGCTACTTCAGGGGTATTAATGCGGTTTGTGGTAATGAGAGGTAGCGCCACTTCCGCTTTCATTTTTTGCGTTATCCAGGTAAAGGCTGCTCTGGGCACAGATGTGACTATGGTAGGAACACGTGCTTCGTGCCAGCCAATGCCGGTATTAATAAGAGTCGCACCGGCTTGTTCAATAGCTTTGGCCAGATAGACTACTTCGTCCCAAGAGGCGCCGCCCTCAACCAAGTCGAGCATAGATAAACGGTAAATTAAGATGAAATCGCGACCGACTTTTTGCCGAGTTTGGTTGACAATTTCAACCGCTAGTCGGGCACGGTTTTCAAGGCTGCCGCCCCATTCGTCGTCCCTGTGGTTGGTTCGCTCACAAAAGAACTGGTTTATCAGATACCCTTCAGAGCCCATAATTTCAACGCCGTCGTAACCCGCTTCTTGAGCATAGCTGGCACAGGCGACGTAATCAGCAATGGTGCGTTGAACGCCCCGGGAAGATAACGCTTTTGGTTTAAATGGCGCTATGGGGGCTTTAGAGGCTGACGCAGACACGTTAAACGGGTGATAGCCGTAACGCCCAGAGTGCAAAATCTGCATGCATATTTTACCTCCTTCTTTGTGTACTGCATCTGTGATGACGCGATGCTTCTTGGCGTGGCGAGAACTGCTCATGCGCCCAGCAAACGGTGCGACCCAACCAGCAATGTTTGGGCTGATGCCCCCCGTTACGATTAAACCAACACCGCCTCTGGCACGCTCTGCATAAAATGCGGCGAGTTTATTAAAACCGCCTTTTTCTTCTTCTAGCCCTAAATGCATTGAGCCCATGAGAGTACGGTTTTTTAATGTGGTAAAGCCCAAATCCAGAGGGCGTAATAAGTGTGGAAATGCGGAGTCATCAGATAAGTTTGTTTGCGTGCTTTCAGCTGCCGGGGTTTGAGCTTGGGGCTCTTGGGCGTTGGCTTCTTCAATACTAGACGATTCAGGTAGGGATTTAGATGTTGTCATGGTCTTGACCTATATAATTTATGATCATTATTATTTTATTATCAGGGTAAGACGCTTAAGCGCTAGGTGCAATACACCTATTGGCTAGGCCAATACACCTATTGGCTAGGGCAATAGGTTTGTTGGGTGACACATGCCCGCACACCAAGGCGGCAATCTAAAGCATCATATCAAAGCAGCACACTAGGGCCGACACCGGCACTTGGCGCGCGCTGTGTGGTTTGAGAAGTACCATATGCTGTGTACGTTAGATACATATCACGAGCGGCGGCTAGCTGAAAAGCTAACAACATAAAAAAAGATCGGAATTACAGAGTCTCTGTTACAGGCTCAACCTCATCCTCGTGCCATGCCTGTGTGGTGAAAGCCTTATCTTAATTGACTGTCTTTACTACCTCGGCGATTGAAAGATGATGTAACACTCGCATGTTTTTCTATTTCTGTTTGACAATTGATACACAATTGAACACCTGGCAATGCGATGCGCCGCGGCTCAGGAATAGGTTCGTCGCACTCTTCACAAAATTCAGCACTCTTACCTTTAAGCATTTGGCTTTTTGCTCGCGCCACGGCTTCATCAACGCTTGCGTCAATTTGGTCTTGAACCGCACCGTCTTTCGCCCAACCTCCGGCCATGTTGCCTCCTGTTTACTAAGGTGTGCTGAGTGCTGAAAATTGCACAGCGAATGTCAACACGCCTTAATGATGAGTAATAGTAATTACTGGACTAGTTATTGCTCTAGTTACTGCACTATCGTGTACGAGTCACTACGTGGTTAAAATCAATTTAGGTATGTCAGACTACGGTTAAAGCAAGGAAAGTACCGTATTGCACATACCTGTTGATTTACCGTAGCATATGGCGTTTCGCTGAGAGACTTAGATTTGAGCCCCCGTGATAAATGCTATTTGGCTGTATCACTTACTTGAAGGAATGCATATTTTTCATAGTCGTTTTCCATTACATACTTACTGCTGTGAGATGCGTTTATGTAACGCCTCGCTGACGTCCTCAAATGTCATGATGATGCCCCGAATGTGCCTCGTTTTTAGTGTTTGGCCTAAAGTGTGACAAAGCTTTTCAATTAGGAACCTTTTAACTGAGCATGGTCTTTGTATCTACAAAATAATAAAACTGTACATTAACGCCTATGCATTTTGACCCTATTTTACCCGCCGTGGTGGGCACAACCCTGATTGGTTTGCTGCTCTGTTTATTGTTTAGGCAGTTCAAACTACCTCTTGTTCTCGCCTATATTCTAGCGGGGCTGATTGTTGGCCCTCAGTGTTTAGGTTTAATCAATGACATTGATGTGATTGAGACCATGGGCTCCTTAGGCGTGATATTGCTGTTGTTTTTTATTGGAATGGAGGTAAGCCCAGACAAATTGCGCCGCAGTTGGCGGGTGTCTATTACCAGTACTGTGTTACAGATAATATTGTGTGTGGCGTGTGTTTACCTTGTTGGTAGCCTGCTTGATTGGTCACTTCAGCGAATCGTGTTGCTCGGGTTTGTGCTGAGCTTAAGTAGCACAGCTGTGGTGCTCAAATTAATGCAAGACAATAACGAGCTACACAGTGAACAAGGCCAGCATGTTCTAGGTATATTGCTGGTGCAAGATTTAGCCGTGATCCCTATGGTGATAGTGATTGGCATAATGGATGAAACAGGTGTGCAATCGGACGTGATTGCTATGCAAGTAGGCGCAGGCATTGGGGTGTTGTTATTAGTACGCTGGTTGCTGAATCAAGAATATATTGAATTTCGCTGGTTGAATAAACTTAAAGTGAACCATGAGTTACAGGTTTTTGGGGCGCTGCTGTGTTGTTTTGGCTTGGCGTTAATATCTGGCTTGATGCACCTTTCGACGGCTTTAGGGGCGTTTGTTGGCGGCATGCTAGTGGCGAAGATGAAAGATTCACTTTGGATCAGAAGCAGTTTAGAGGCTTTTCATGTGGTGTTTATTGCGCTGTTTTTTATGTCTATTGGTATGTTGTTAAACGTGCAGTTCATTGTGCAAAACAGTACGTTATTGGCATCACTACTGTTTTTAGTATTGGTGGGTAATACCTTAATTGCCACTGTAACACTGCGCTTGCTAAAAATCAGTTGGGCAAAGAGCTTTTATGCAGCCGCGATGTTGGCGCAGGTAGGGGAATTTAGCTTTATTCTGGCAACCCTCGGCCGTGAATCAAAACTGATTAGTAGTTATGGCTATCATGTAACGGTTGCGGTGATTGCATTGAGTTTATTCGCAAGCCCTTTTTGGGTGGCATTAGCACGCAAGATTTTACCGGCACCGTCTGTTGCTATTACGAGAGCCGATAATAACTAATACCATGCCTATCGACTTCAAATATAAAACTTCGATTATAAAAAGAATGCAAAATTTTACGTGCATGTGAGTCATATGAAAGGATAAACTAATGCTGTAAGGGCTAGCTGGGAGCATTAATGCCCATCAGTACCGTGTTTGTCGTTGATAGTCTGTCATTGTTTTTTTGCATTAAACGAGTATGTGTATTTCATGAGCTATAAATTTACATCCTACCTTTTGATTGTGTTGCTTCTTGCAGTGCAGTCTTTTGGCGTAAATGGAATGGCATGTGTTGCGATGGAAATGCAGGCGAGTCAGCAAAGTAAAAATACAACGATGCGCACAAGTACAGGCACAATGTCGCATGCCAATATGCCTATGGGGGATGTGACGAAAGCGCAAGTACAAATGCAATCTGCGCAGTATGAAGCGAACACGCCCTGTGCGATGCAAATGAACGATGTTTCAAACTTACATGCAGCGAATTCACATTCGTCGATGGATAACGACGACAAAGACAGTGAAATGAACATGGAATGCTGTGATAAAGACAGCGTTGAGTCGTGCCATTGTCCCGAAGCCGCTTGTAGTGCGGCAGTAGTCATCGCCTATCAAGGGGTGATACTGAGTTTGCCCTCAGAGGATAAAATCATCAGTGTTTTATTTTCTACGCCCGATCCGTTCCAATCAAAAGCGAAACGCCCTCCCATATTCGGTTAACACAGTCTAATTGGGTTTATTTTGCCCAATTATTGTTTTAATCGAGAAAGTGAGGCGGATCATTCACCTTATTCATCACGCTTTCTCTTCGAAATGAAGCCAGTGTTGCAAGTCTGAGTGTTTACAGACTGTCCTGATGATATTCAGGTTGTTGGCGCTGTAAAATGTTTGCCGAGATACATCATGAAATTGACTATGTTATTGCCCCCTTTACGTTGCAACGTATTGAGGAAGGTCAAAAACACATTTATAACGGCAGTTTGTTTGCTGTCAGCCACTTTATTTAGCGCACCCCACAGTTGGGGAATGACGCTTATTGACGCGATTTCCCGCGCTCAGCAACAAGACCCTTGGTTATCTGGTAGCCAGCAAAAAGAACGGGCTTTGCAAGCTCGGGGCGTGGCGGGAGATACACTTGATAACCCAGAGCTTTCTTTTGGTTTACTGAACCTGCCCAGTGATGGTTTTGCCTTAGATCAAGAACCCATGACCCAGTTTAAAGTGGGGATAAAACAGACCTTTACCCGTGGTGATAGTCGCAGCATCACTCGCCAACGCTTTAACCAATTGGCCGCGGCCCAGCCACTTATGCGTGATGACAGGCGCAAGCAGATTACCCAGACCATTACCTTATTGTGGTTAGATTTATATTACGCCAAGCAAAGTATTGCACTGGCTACCCAGCAAAGTCACGTATTGCAGCAACTGATTGATATTGCCCAGCGAAACTATGCCTCGGTGTATGCGAATGGCAGCGGCCAGATTACCCAAAATGATGTGCTAAATGCACAGTTAGATAAGGCAACGTTAGGGGATCGCATTGCAGAACTAAACGTCAGCAAGCGCACTATTGAAGCAAAATTATGCCAGTGGTTAGTCAACGAGAGTTCGACAGACGAGTATGCGCAAATTGATGCCTCTCACACTTTTTCAAATACGCGCTCACAGGGTTATACAACAAATAATAACTATGAACTTGGGTTTGATGACTGTGAGTTAGGCAGTGATGCCGCGGGCTCGCTGCCAGAAATACCTTCTTTACCTGATTTTATTACCCTTGATACACAAAGCATGTCTGCACGGTCAAATACCCGTGATAAGCAAAGGCCGTTGGGGCGAAGTAATGCAATGTTAGCGTTACTCGTTGAGCACCCTCGTGTTCAAGCGCTTAAGCAAAACATCACAGCCAGTGACAGTGACGTAAAGTTGGCCAAAACCCAATACGACCCGAAGTGGGCTGTTAACGCGAGTTATGCTCATCGACAAGATGATGCGCTAAATAGTAGTCGCGCAGATTTTTGGTCATTGGGGGTGAGTGTGGATTTACCCCTGTTTTCTGACCAAAAACAAGACAGCCTTTTGTCCGCTGCCCATCATCAAAAAGAGGCTCTTAGAACAGATTATCGCTTACTTATTCGACAAATGATGGCTCAGCTTGATGTGTTATCTGCTCAGTACGTGGAATATTCAAAACGTATACGCCATTACGAACAGGTTATTTTACCAAATATTGTTGAGCAAAAAGAGGTGAGCACTGCCAATTTAAGCCACGACTATGGCAGTTTGAACGCTGCGGTAGAGGTGTCGATTACTGAACTTGATGCAAAGCTAGCGTTACTCAAACTGCGTAATGAACAACGAAAAATTCAAGCGAAAATACTCTATTTTCTGCCTCATCAAGACACGAATTTAAAACCTGCAGACGGCTCATCGCCGGCCAAGCAGCAAGCACATGAACGGTCTATTTCCCTTAAATCATCTTTATCAGCAGCATCACCAGTAATAGCATCAGGAGCACGCCCATGAAAATTCACATGCGAGTCGTTATCGCTTTAATCGTAGGCGGCGTGATAGGGGCGGGTATAAGCACTTTGCTTTTTTCATCACCTGCCATGAACGAGCATAAAAAAGTAAGCAACCAGACAGCTAAAGACAATAAGGCGAGTAACCAGCAACGGGAGCCCTTGTATTGGGTTGCTCCGATGGATCCAAATTTTCGTAAAGACAAACCTGGAAAGTCGCCAATGGGGATGGATCTTATCCCTTTTTATGGGAACCAAAGTGGGGCAGAAAACAGCATATCTGAGCAAGCGGGAGCAGTAAAAATCTCCCCGGATGTGGTGAATAACTTGGGTGTGCGCACAGCGCGAGCAAAAATGGCAACTTTAAACAATACCATTGAGACAGTGGGTTACGTCAAATACAACGAAGACACCATAATACACATGCACCCGCGAGTAGAGGGGTGGGTGGATGCGCTATACGTGAGCACTGCGGGTGAAACCGTTAGTAAAGGGCAAAAAATGTACGGTATTTACTCCCCTCAATTGGTCAGTGCTCAGGAAGAATATTTGCTAGCCAAAAAGGGGCAAAGCCGCGTGATTATTGACGCTGCTCGGCAAAGATTGTTAGCTCTGCATATGCCCAAAGAGGCTATGCAGCAATTGGATAGCGACGGCAAAGTCCTGCAAAGTGTGACCTTCTACGCCCCTCAATCTGGAGTGCTAGAGCATTTGAAAATTCGTCATGGATTTTACGTGAAGCCAGGTGACACACTACTGTCGATTGCGAGTCTTGATGAGGTGTGGGTTGAGGCTGAGGTGTTCGAGCAACAGGCTGCACTGTTAGAGGAAGGGCTTGGCGTTAACATGGATGTGGCATACCTGCCTGATAGGCAGTGGCAAGGCAAGCTAGATTACATTTACCCTTCGCTGGATAAAACCACTCGCGCGCTGCGAGTACGGTTACGTTTTGATAACCCCGAGCGATTACTTAAACCCAATATGTACTCAAATATCACGATCGAGGGTAAACACGACGCTGCCACGTTAACGGTTCCCCGAGAAGCTGTGATCCGTACCGGTAATCAAGACCGAGTGGTGCTTGCCTTAGGTGAGGGATATTTTAAGTCTGTTGCGGTCACGTTAGGCAAAATGTCTCGTGAGGCAATTGAAGTGACCAGTGGAATTGAAATGGGTGATGAAGTGGTCACCTCGGCTCAGTTTTTAATTGACTCACAAAGCAGTATTTCATCTGATTTTGTGCGAATGGATCACGACAACGGGTTTGGCAGCTCCGGCCAAGATAATGACAGTATGCAGGCTCACGCGGAAATGAGTATGAGCATGGACATGGAAAGCCCAAGCCCAGAACAAAAACATAGCCAAAACCAAAGCCTCAAAACCACGCCAGAGCAAGCACGCGTTCGCGGCACAGTAAACTCGATTAATATTGAACAACGTAGTGCCAATATTAGCCGCGGGCCTATCGAAAAATGGGGCCGAGGACCTGCTACTATGGTATTTACCTTTGCTGAGCATATTGATGAGCACATGCTTCATCAGCTTCATGCAAACAGCCAAATAGAATTCACCTTTGAAATTATTGACGGCGATTTTGTAATTGTCGCCTTGTCCATTATTGATGAGGGCGCACCATGATCCTGCATATCATTCGTTGGTCCGTTAAGAATAGACTGCTGGTGTTGCTAATAACCGCTATGGTTATTGCCCTAGGCTTGTTTAGCATTAAACAAACGCCTGTGGATGCCATTCCGGATCTGTCGGACGTACAGGTTATTGTTAAAACCAGTTACCCAGGGCAAACGCCGCAAGTGGTGGAAGATCAGGTTACCTACCCACTGACCAGTGCAATGTTATCAGTGCCTGGGGCAACTACGGTTCGTGGTTTTTCGTTTTTCGGCGATTCCTACGTTTACGTTATATTTGATGATGATACTGACCCTTATTGGGCACGCACCCGAGTGCTAGAATATTTATCTCAGGTGAGCCCGAGCTTGCCTTCACAAGCTAAACCGCAGTTGGGGCCCGATGCTACAGGAGTAGGTTGGGTGTATATCTACGCCCTGAAAGATGAAAGTGGCCAGCATGATTTAAGCGAGCTGCGCTCATTGCAAGATTGGTACTTAAAGTTTGAATTACAAACTGTACCGGGTATCTCTGAGGTGGCCGCAATCGGTGGCATGGTTAAGCAATATCAAGTAGTGGTAGACCCCAATAAGCTGCGCGCTTACAACATTCCACTTAGTTTGATTCAAACTGCTATTCAAGCAGGCAATCAAGAAGTGGGCGCTTCAGTGGTTGAAATGGCTGAAGCGGAATATTTGGTCTCCACCAATGGCTATTTGCAAAGTATCGATGATTTAGCACGTATTCCTCTTGGGTTTAACGACAATGGTGTACCTGTGTTACTGCGTGACATTGCAGATATTCATTTAGGGCCGCAGATGCGCCGTGGTATTGCTGAATTGAACGGCGAAGGGGAAGTGGTTGGTGGTATTGCTGTAATGCGTTTTGGTGATAACGCGCAAAAAACCATAGACGCTTTTAAACAAAAACTTGAAGCGTTGAAACAGGGGCTACCAGAAGGGGTAGAAGTGGTTCCGGTTTATGATCGCTCTGAACTTATTACCAGCGCGGTGGATCATTTGTGGTCAAAGTTAATTGAAGAGCTGCTGATTGTTGGTTTGGTTTGCGCCATATTTCTATTTCATGTGCGCTCATCTTTGGTGGCAATTGTCAGTTTGCCGCTAGGCATATTAGTGGCATTTATCATCATGTACTGGCAAGGCATTAACGCTAATATTATGTCCCTTGGAGGGATTGCTATCGCCATTGGGGCAATGACTGACGGTGCTATTGTCATGATAGAAAACATGCATAAGCATATGCAGGACACCGAACTGACAGACGATAACCGCTGGGAGATCGTCATAAAGTCGGCATCAGAAGTAGGGCCTGCATTGTTTTTCAGTTTGTTGATTATCACGGTCAGTTTTTTACCTGTTTTTATGCTCGAAGCGCAAGAGGGACGTATGTTTTCGCCGCTGGCGTTTACGAAAACGTATGCCATGGCTGCATCAGCTGGTTTGGCTATTAGCGTGGTGCCTGTGCTTATGGGCTATGCGATCCGCGGTAAGGTGATCAGTGAACATAAAAATCCTGTCAATAAAGGGCTTATTGCTCTTTATATGCCAGCCCTTAAAACCGTTTTGCGTTACCCAAAAAGTACAGTGCTTGTCGCATTGATGGTTACTGTTGTGGGTTTTTATCCTCTTAACGACATAGGCAGTGAGTTTATGCCACCTCTTGATGAGGGGGATTTAATGTATATGCCAACGACCTATGCGGGCATATCTGTAGGTAAGGCGCGGGAAGTGCTTCAGCAAACCGATAAGCTCATACGCAGCGTACCTGAGGTGAAAAATGTATTCGGCAAGATTGGCAGAGCAGAAACAGCGACTGATCCTGCTCCTTTGACCATGATTGAGACCTTTATTCAATTTAAACCTCAAGATGAATGGCGCCCAGGCATGACCAAAGCCGATATACGGGACGCACTGGAGCAAGTGGTAAACTTTCCTGGGGTGACAAACGCTTGGGTGATGCCGATAAAAACGCGCATTGATATGCTCGCTACGGGAATTAAAACCCCTGTGGGTATCAAAGTGGCGGGTGAAGATTTAGCGGTTATTCAAAAACTTGGGCAAGACATTGAGCGTATATTATCGCCAATGCAAGGCTCTGCTTCTGTGTATGCAGAGCGTGCGGTTGGCGGGCGCTATATTAAGTTGGATATCGACCGAGAAGCCGCTGCCCGATTTGGCTTAAGTATTAATGCCATTGGGCAAGTGGTTTCTATGGCAATCGGCGGGGTAAATGTAGGAGAGTCGGTTGAGGGGTTAGCGCGTTACCCGATTAATATTCGTTACCCTGAGGCTTACCGTGACTCGCCTGAGCAAATTAGTTTATTACCGATTGTGACCTCAAGTGGCCAGCACATTACCTTAGCAGACGTGGCTCGTGTTTATATTGATGATGGTCCGGCGGCGATCAAAAGCGAAAACGCGCGACTAAATGGTTGGATATTCATTGATATTGAAGATATCGATGTCAGCCATTATGTAGAAAACGGACAGGCGTTACTTAAAGATAAACTCGATTTACCACCAGGCTACAGCGTCACTTGGGCGGGCCAATATGAGTATATCGAGCGTGCAAAAGATAAACTGAATTATGTTATTCCGTTAACCCTTGCCATTATTGTTTTGCTTTTGTACCTGAACTTTAAGCGCTTTGCAGAAGTGGCTATCATCCTGGGGACCTTACCTTTGGCTATGATTGGCGGCGTTTGGCTGGTATATCTGGCAGACTTTAATCTATCCGTTGCTGTTGGGGTTGGCTTTATCGCCTTGGCGGGCGTCGCTGTAGAAATTGGCGTTATTATGCTGGTGTATTTAAATCAGGCCTATCAAGGGCTAACCGATAGAGCGCAAAAAGAGGGGGAGCGTATTAGCATAGAAGCGCTGCGCGAAAGTGTAATGCAAGGCGCTGGGCTTAGGGTACGCCCTGTGATGATGACGGTGGCCACGGTCATTATTGGATTGTTGCCCGTGATGTATGGCAGCGGTACAGGCTCAGAGGTCATGAGCAGAATTGCCGCCCCTATGGTAGGAGGAATGGCAAGCGCGCTAATATTGAGTTTATTGGTCGTGCCTGCTGTGTACTTTTTGTGGCGACAGCACAGCTTAAAAAGTCAGTAATGTGTAGTATTACCGTTTACAAGCACGCCTTAAGGCAGTTTTTGACTGCTTAGGGCGCGCTTTGTATTTGGCAAAGGTTTAGTGCTTCAACATTAGCGTTTCAATACGATGCGATACTTAACGTCACCCGTACGTAACCTTTCAAGTGCTTGATTAATCTGGTCAAATGAGTAGGTTTCGATGACCGGTTTAATGTCGTGCAAATTGGCAAATTCGAGCATTTTTTTGATGGTTGCCGGGCTGCCGACGGGCGAGCTTGATACGCTGCGCTGTTGTGACATCAATGAAAATACACTTATTTTTAGCGGCTGGGTTAGCGCGCCCACAAAATGCAAGCGTCCTCTGGGGGCGAGAGTGCTGATGTAAGCCTCCCAATCAAGCGATACTGCTACCGTTGAAATAATTAGGTCAAATTCGCCAGAGGCTTGTTTAATTTGGTCTTTGTCTCGGGAGTTAATCACATTGTGGGCACCTAAAGATAGCGCCTCTTCTTGTTTCGATTCGCTTGAAGTAAACGCCGTCACTTTACAGCCCCAAGCGTTTAAGAACTGTAACGCGAGATGCCCCAAGCCACCGATACCAATCACCGCAACCTTGTCTGTGGGCTTGATATCAAATTCGCTCAATGGATTGAACACCGTAATGCCGCCGCAAAATAGTGGGCCTGCCGAGGCTAAATCAATTCCATCGGGGATAGCTACCACGGCACTTTCTTGCGCTCGCACTTTATCGGCGAACCCGCCATGATGACCGACAATTGTCGGACGGGCTTTGGCGCACAAGTTGTGATCGCCTATGTCGCATTGACGGCAATGTTCGCAATAGCTAGCGTGCCACCCTAAACCAGCGACTTGACCGACTTTGAGCCCTTTTACTGCGCTGCCTACTTGGCGAATGCGGCCGACCACTTCGTGTCCGCCGACAACTGGATATTTGCTGATCCCCCATTCATTATCAATGACACTAAGATCGCTGTGGCATACACCGCAATACATCACATCAATTTCAACTTCGTCGGGTTTTAGTTCCCCTGGATCGTACTCGAATGGGGTAAGCTCACCTTTTGGTTCATGTGCAGCGTAGGCCTTTATCATGGTTGCTCCGGAATTGATTATCGTTTGTACATCTTCGTTTTGTACATTTTTGTTTGGTACAGTGTGCTTCAGTGCACCAAGATAACAATCAAAATCTGTATCACAACCATTGATAAACACCCACCAAAACTACTTATAATTGCACTAGGCTAAGGGCACCTTTAGTACCTTTATCAGCTGTAGCGCTTTATCATTACGCAGCTTGATATTGTGCCTGTTTAACGTATAGGTCTACTTGATAAAGATACTGGCTAATTTCAGTGTCTTTTAACCAAGCTACGTTGAAGGCGTTTTTTACCATAGTGACGATATCCTGTGCGCTAAAGTGTCCTTCTTTTTGCAGTGCTAAAAAGTTGTCATTTAAGTAGGCTCGAAAATATGCAGGGTCGTCTGAGTTAATGGTGACCAGTAAATCGTGCTCAAGCATCTGACGAATTTCGTTTGAGGTTAATGATTGCACCACAAAACGGTTCGATACTGGACAAACCGTTAAACCCAGTTGTTTTTGTTTGATAGAAGCCAGTAAAGCTGGGTCTTGTAGGGCATTTACCCCGTGGTCAATGCGATCTACTTGAATATCATCTAAGCACTGCTTGATATGGGTCAGGGTATTTTGCTGGTTAACGTCACAGTGCATCGTTAGTTTTAAGTCTAATGCGCGAGCGTATTCAAATACCGCGGCAAATTTCGCTGGTGGGTTGTCTTGTTCGTTAGAATCTAGCCCTACACCGACTAACCAAGGCAAATAGGGCATGGCGAGTTTGAGGTGTTCCATCGCTGACTCTGCACTGAGCTCACGCAAAAAACACATGATGAGCTGGCTACGTATCCCGAGTTTTTGTTCTGCGTCGAGTTGTGCCTTATGAATACCGGTAATGATGGTTTCAAAGCTAACCCCACGGCATGTATGCGCTTGAGGATCGAAGAAAAGCTCGACGTATACGATATTTTCGCTAGCTGCTTTGGCTAAATAATCCCAAGTGAGTTGATAAAAATCTTCTTCTTGTTGCAGTACATTCATGCCTGCGTAATATATTTTTAAGAAAGAGGGTAAGTCATGAAAGTCATAGGCTGCAACAAGTTGTTCTGGGGTGTCGTACTCTAATGGGATATTGTTCTTAGTGGCTAAAGCGAAACTTAACTCAGGTTCAAGGGTGCCTTCAAGGTGAACGTGCAGCTCAGCTTTGGGCATATTGCAAATAAACTGCTGCATATCTAATGGTTGAGGTTGCATTGGACTGATCCTTTTTATGATGCTGAGTAAATAGCAAATTAATTATGTGCTAACGTTTACAGCAAAGTTCATGCCCGAGAAATATTCTGCTATAGGCTTAATTAATAAGACTTTTATAAATTGTAGAGGTAATACAGAAGTGATAACTGCACCAGTTTTGCCCTGAACTGAGGTAAATGTACAAAACTGGTGCAAAATGCAAAGCGCGCTTTATAGCGCGGATGGTTCAAGATGGAACTCCCTCAATCTAGTACCAATACGCCACTATGATTTGACGCTAGGTAACCATTTTTGCAGCTTGGGTTGATCATTGACAGTTAAATACACTGTGTCTGTTTTGGCCGCTTCTACTGACATGAGCAATTGTTTTAAGCGCTGATGGCGCAATACATCGAGTGTTACCTGTGTACTAGGTGAAAATTGCTGGTAGATACTCAATAGATTGCCAGCGGTGACTTGCCAGCTATCTAAGGCGATTAACTGATCGCCGACTTGCAGACCGGCGTCATACGCTGGGCTATTTTCAGTAACTTGGGTAATGATCACGCCAGTATCTGCGGCTTTAAACGCTGCGCCAAATTGATTTTTTGCTACACGCGGAGCCGGTTTTCCGCCTAGGTCACTGCCATCGATGCGTGGGCGCTTGTGCAAGGTGACGCCAAACTCATTTAATAAGGCCGCAACGGGCAATTCCTTGGTGGAATACAAAGCATCTTGTAAAAATGAGGCTAAGGGCAGCGCCATATCCTCAAGTACGATGCGATGAATAATATCGTCTGGGGTACCTTGGTCTATTTTGCCGTGTTGCTGCCAGAGATAGCGCATAACGTCATCTAAACTTTTTGTATGGTGAGTGTTCATGCGTATGTGTAAATCCAGACACAAAGCAATCACAGCCCCCTTGACGTAGTAACTAACAATATTGTTGATCGCGCTGGCGTCTTGTTGGTAAAACTTGGTCCATGCATCAAAACTCGAATCAGTCACTGTTTGTTTGAAGCGACCCGCGTTTCGCTCTAATCGAGTAAGCGTTTGGCCCAATACCTCTAAATAGCTGTCATGACCTGTGACATGGCTGCGCGTTAAGCTGATGTCATCGTAATAACTCGTGAAGCCTTCGTAGATCCACAGTTGGGGAGTATAGGTTTCTTGGCTCAGTTCGCTGGCTTGCAATACTGCCGGTCTGGTGCGCTTCACATGCCATGTATGTAAAAACTCATGGCTACATAGGCTCAAAAATGTGCGATAGCCATCAGGCATATGGTCAGCTTGCGCCAGACTGGGTAAATCATCGCGGCTGTACAATAACGCGGTGGACGATACGTGCTCTAGGCCGCCGAAATCTTTGCCGGTAAGCATGGTGATAAATAAATAACGATCCACGGGGGGCGTGTCATCAAACAGAGCAAAGTGATGAGCACATAGTTTGCGTAAATCTTCAGCCATGCGCTTGGTATCGCTGCGATGCCCACCCGCTAAAATCAATTCAAATTGGCAGGTATGCTGCGGCGTTGCTGCGCCTAATTCCTTGATAGGGGTAACCACATCAAAGGGAATAACGTCATAATTGCCGAGTAAAATGGGGTGGTCTATTAACTCGTTGTAATTTTTTGCCTGATATTCACCGAACTCATGGTGCTCTGTGGTGTTCGCTAGGGGCAGGGTGGTGGCAACACGCCAATTATCACACGGTGCGAGCTGCGGCTTAACCAATGTGACTAAACAAGGAGTATCTCGATGGCTTTTCAGTGCAAGGAATACACTGGTTCCATTGAAAAAAGCAAAGTCATCGAAGACATAAGCACTGCGCACCGATAAATCGTAGGCATAAACACGATAACACACTTCGATTGGCCCGCTATTGGCGGCAAGCTTCCAGGTTTGCTTATCAAGTTTGCGTAGTTCAACTGCATTGCCGTCTTTGTCTTTCGCGCTTATTTCTACTAGGTTTTTTGCAAAGTCACGGATCATGTAACTGCCCGGTATCCAAGCCGGTAAGCTCAGTTCGTGGCCCTCGTTTGAGGCGAGGTTAATGTGCAAGCTAACGTCAATTAAATGACCAGCTAGAGATGAGACGTTAACAGTGTAGTGGATATCAAAAGAGTCTTGTGGCATGAACTAAAACCTTTAAAAACAGAGAGATGAATTGCATACATTCCAGTCGTTTTACGACGACTTGAGGATAAATCTTAACGAAATTACTTTATATTCTGGCCAATTTTACGTTAAATGAAGTAAGTACACCTAATTTTGTTTTCTTCATATACAGGATGCTGACTCTTGCCAAATAACAGCGGCTTATCAAGGGATGAATTGTTTAAATTGCGATCGATGCGTTCGGGGATGATCGTAGACCTACAAATTCATTCACCAACCTTAAAGAGACGGGTTAAAACCGAATTTGTTGGAATGGATGGAAATCGTAGTTTGATTTTTCGTTTTCCCGATGAAAATAAATGGGCTGGTTTAGGTGGTGCCATTTATATGAACAATACCATGATAGTACGCTGTATATTGGAAGACGAAACCGGCGAAATCGTGGCATTTAAAGTCAAAATCATCATAGTGATCACTAAACCGTCAAAGCTGATTTTTACCTCATTGCCGGAAAGTTTACAAAGCCATGGTTTGCGAACAGAACAACGCGCCCAAACGCGCATTGCCGCTTTGTTGATTGACAGCCAAGAGCGCAGCCACATAGTGCCCTGCTTAGTGCGTGATATTTCTAATCAAGGTTGCATGATCAGCATTGGCCGAGATGCCAAAGGTGTAAAACCGGCTGTTGATCAAGAGCTTGAGTTGCTTATCCCTAACTCTGAAGGGGATGACATTAGTTTGTCGGGGCATGTACGTAATAAAAAAGAGGACGATAGTCGTCACTATTTTGGCATTAAATTTTGTGACGATGAAAATGATGTGGCTAAGCTGCTGTCTCAGTTACTGATCAATATTGATTAAGCTAAAGGACAATAGACTGGTTTCGTGGTTTTAGGTATTCTCGATGCTATTATGTTAACTAGATGTAAAATAAGAGCGAGATAATAAATGCGCCAAATAGAAATACTGCTAAATGAGTACGGACATAGCCATACTAATAAATTCAATATCTTGATCCATGCGGTGGCGGTGCCTGCCATTTATTTTGTGACCCTAGGGTTAGTGTGGTCTATTCCTCGTCCAGAGGTGTTAGTACATTTTGATGTCACTTGGGCGCATATCGCAGTGATTCCAATGTTGATTTACTATTTTCGTTTGTCAGGGCCAATCGGCGCTGCGATGACGTTGCTTAGTGTGGTGTCTTTGTATGGCATTATGCTCATCGAGCGTTCTGTGTATGACGTTTGGATGGTGTGCTTAGTGTTGTTTGTGGTGATGTGGATCCTGCAATTTGTTGGTCACAAAGTAGAAGGTAAAAGCCCGTCATTTCTAAAAGACGTGCAGTTTTTGCTCGTTGGGCCTGCATGGTGGTGGGTACATTGGCTTAAACGCATGAACATTCCGTATTAATTGCTTCCCCCGTTTCTCGCTGTGGTTAAGCGTAATATGCGATAAACGGGGAAGGGCGCACGCCCAAGCGACAACATTAGGTTCACCTTTCCCGTATAATGCTTATTTCATTGAATTTTAATGGTATTTCGAAAATGAAGTGGCAGGCTTTATTTGAAACTCGCGAACGTTTGTTTTGGACGTTACACACCCTTGGTTGGGGCGGTTTCGCAGTAATTTACTACATAGGCTCTTTTTTACATGATATGCGCAGCGTTTGGCTGTTCGTGATCATCTTGAATGCTTATGCGGGTTGGCTGTTAACCATACCATTACGCTACATTTTCGCTCGGGCGATGAAACTCAGTCCACTGAAAATGCTAATGGTGGTGTTAGCCAGTGTGTATATCGTTGCATTAATGTGGGCGTTGGTGAAAAACGTTAATTACTGGGAGATATATAAAAAGGGCTATCGCCCAGAAGAATGGTATATGTATTTCACCAACACGGTTAACTCACTGATCATGATCGGTTGTTGGACAGGCCTATATTTTGGTATTAAGAACTACCAAATGTTACTGAAAGAGAAACAAAACAGTCTTCGTGCCTCTACCATGGCACACCAAGCGCACATTAAAATGTTGCGCTATCAGCTCAATCCACACTTTTTGTTTAATACCTTGAACGCTATCTCTACGCTTATATTGATGAAAGAAAATAAGACGGCAGAGTCAATGGTTAGTCGTTTAAGTGACTTTTTGCGTTATTCGCTGGATAAAGATCCGATTAAAAAAGTCCCCCTTCGACAAGAAATAGAAGCGTTAACCCTCTATTTGGCTATAGAGAAAGTACGTTTCGAAGATCGCCTTACCGTTATATGGGATGTACAACCAACTGCGAATGAGGCATTAGTACCGAGTTTGATTCTGCAGCCGCTTATTGAGAATTCCATTAAATATGCTATTTCGAAGCTCGAGGAAGGCGGATGCATTGCTATTTCAGCTAAAGTGTTCGGGCGAGATTTAATGCTTGAAGTTACTGATAATGGCCCTGGAGCTGATATTAAAGATGGCCAAATGTATCGCGAAAATGGCGTAGGCTTACAAAATATTCAAGAGCGGTTAGGGTCGTTATACAAAGATGATTTTTCATTTAGTATTTCAAACAGTCAGCCTTCTGGTATAAAAGTGTGTATTCGTATTCCATTTGAGACATAAGAAGTCGTGCATGAAAATTAACACCGTAATAATTGATGACGAGCCGTTAGCGAGAAAAGGCCTCGCGATGCGCTTAGCGGATTTTGCAGAAATCAACCTTGTTGCTCAGTGTAAAAATGGGCTAGAAGCGGTCGCGCTTATTCCTCAGTTACGCCCAGATTTAATATTTTTGGACATTCAAATGCCAGGCTTGAATGGTTTTCAGGTCATTAATAAATTGCGAGAGCTAAATCAACCTGTACCGATGGTTATTTTTGTTACCGCTTACGATACCTATGCCATAAAGGCATTTGATGCTCACGCATTAGATTATGTACTAAAGCCGGTAGACGATGAACGCTTGCGTGTTGCTGTTGATAAAGTCATTAATCATGTGTCTTTACACAGCGAGTCTGATCACAAACAAACCTTAGCTAAGATTGTTGCTGATTTTACAGGTGACGACTGTGAAGACATATTGCGCCGCTTAGCCAGTGGTGAAGTATTAAATACGACTCAATACGGTGATGTATTAGCTATCAAAGATGGCACGGAAGTAACACGCGTCTCATTGGCTGATGTGCAGTGGATTGATGCCGCAGGCGATTACATGTGTGTACACGCGCTAGAACAAACCCACATTATGCGCCGCACCATGAAAGAGCTAGAAGAAGAACTCGACCCTCGTGTCTTTGTCAGAGTGCATCGCTCAGCAATAGTGAATATCAAGTATGTGCAAAAATTAGTCAGTCATGTAAGTGGCGAGTACCATCTTATTTTATCTAATGGGACCGAGTTAAAGGTGAGTCGCAGCCATAGAGATAATGTTAAGAGTATGATTAATAGTTAATATTTGGTAACAAACTGACTGACAGGTAAGGAAAAAGTATAACGACTTTGGCGACGTTAGTGTTTATATTCAATGATAGGTAATGGGATTAGGTAGATATCTATCTAAATCTCTAGCTAAACATTTAGATGGCAGCAATACCTTTAACAACAAACGTAAAATCGTCAGGCGCCATTTTTTGTATTTTGCTTCAGTCACGTGGTTGATATATTCATGAAAAAAATCATTTTACTTTTTTTTACCCTCAATTTACTGCTCACTGGGTGTAGCTCAAAGTTCGCCTACAACAATATTGACTGGTTGATGTATTGGTATATTGATGACTATATAGAGTTAGATAAAAGCCAAAAATCACTGCTTGATGGTCATGTTGAGAAGTGGATGCATTGGCATCGTCAAGACGAATTGAGCGAATATAAATCTCATCTCACAGCCTTATATCAACAGATTTCATCCGGACCGGTTAGCCAAACACAATGGTTAGCGCATTTTGAGCTCGGTAAGCAGCACTGGGTGCGTTTTAGAGATCACGTTAGCCCTGAATTGGTGAACCTTGCCCCACATTTGACGGATGAACAAGTCATTGACTTATTTGCTGAGTTAAATGAACAAAATGAAGAACGAATTGAAAAGCGCAAAGAGCGTACATTAGAAGAGCGTTTAGAGAAAAATATCGAAGATACCCAGGATAACGCTAAGGAGTTTATCGGTAAGCTACGTCCTGAACAAAAAGCGATAATCGTAACGTATGCAGACGAGTTTAAAAGCAGTTTTGATCTATGGATGGCTTATCGCCAGCGAATTCAGAAAGCCGCTTTTGAGATGCTACTGAATAAGCGCCAGGAGCCTGATTTTCAACAAAACTTCTTAGATTTACTGTCACACCCTGAGCGTTATCAAGACGATGAACTTGTCTTAATATCACAACACAATAATCAGGTTTATGCGGCCATGTTAGCTGAGCTTGGGCAATCACTTAGCGCTAAACAAAAGAAAAAAGCCTTAAATGAACTGCAAAACCTTATTGATGACATAACTGATTTGCAAGAAGACTAGGGGAAAACCCTATAGAAGTTCACCTGTTATGAAATCGCGAGACTTTAGGTAGTTCGTTAAGGCTTCAGTTTAGCATCAGCCAAAGCGGGCCCGCTGATGCAAGCCGGCTTCGGTTCATATTCTAGGACATTCTTTTTAATAGGTTTCTTCTTTAGGCAACCATGCACCAGCATTGACCAACTCACTCATAAGTTGTACCCAAAAATGATTAACCGACAAAGGAGTGGCAGTCGTACTTGATGCTTGGTATTGCCATGTGGGTGATTTGAGTAATTCACGTACCGCGGGAACATACTTGGCGGGTGCAAAGAAGGCTTGGCCTTCGATGAAGAATTCTAACGAATGTTGAGGGTCGTTTTTTGTGAGATATACAGGACGTACTCCAGGTTGACGCTCAAATATTGTGTGTTCGTCGAACAAGTCTAGTATTTCGCTCAAGGTGTAATCTGGGTTGTGCTGCTCATCATAGCCCTGATTAAGCTGAGTATTGCTAAAATGAGACGTTAACCAGCGTTCAAAGTGAGCTGAATCAATGGTCTCGTGAAGCATTTTTCTAAAACTGCTAATTTCGGCTTGTGCTAATTCACTTGGGTCCCGTCTTGGTGTTAGCCCTCTGTCTTGATAACGGGTTTTAAACAAACCTAAGTCAATACTGTAATCAGCAAAAGAAGAGAGTAAATCCTGTTGTGATGGCGCTCGAAAGCCAACGGAATAGTTCATGCAATCTTCTAAGGCTACACCGTTGTGCGGGCAACCAGCGGGGATGTATATCATATCCCCAGGCTGCAAAACTTCATCGACAATAGGCTCAAATTGCGTAATTTGACTGAGATCTGGGTGAGGATAAAACGTTGGGTATTCTCCCTTATCACCCGCCTGCCAGCGACGACTGCCTTTTCCTTGAATGATGAACACATCGTATTGATCAAGATGAGGTCCAACACCAGCCCCTTCATTTGAAAAACTCACCATTAAGTCATCAAGCCGCCAATAGGGAATGAAATTAAACATACGAATAAGCTGGTCTGCTTCATCTATATGTTGATCAACACTTTGTACTAATAGACTCCAATTCCCTTTACATGCCTTTTCGAAGTCAGCAATTGGACCATGCTCTACTTGCCAGGTAGTTTTCTCAAGAGAAACTACACGTGAATCTATACGGGGGTCTTGCGCCAACCCAGCGAGCTCATGTTCGTCAAGCGGATCTACAAATTTCTTGAATGTGCGTCTGAATACTGCGGGGCTTTTTTGCCAGTGATAATCTAAAAATATTTCTGGATCAAAATTGTCAAATACATACATGGTAACTGCAGCCCTTGTGCTGATTGTTATTTTATTTTAGAAGCGTGAAATTGAGCTGGACTTATTCTTTTACACCGAGCAACCAATAGGTTTGAATTTGGCCTAACCCTTTAACACTCACTTCACCTCTGGGTTCAAAGCAATATTTGTGTTTGGCCATCTCGTAAGTCGATTGCGTTACTTGAATATGATCACTGCGGCCGTGGCTTTCCATTCTCGCTGCAAGGGTAACAGCTTCCCCCCACAAATCGTAACAGAATTTACTGCGACCTATGACACCGGCTACCACTTCCCCAGAACCGATGCCAATACGTAGCCCCGTTCTAAGGTCGTATTTGATTTGCAGCCTAACAAAAGCCTCTTTTACTGCCAGAGCATATGCGCAACATTGCAGTGCATGCGCATTGTTACTTTTGGGAACTCCGGCTGCTGCCATATATCCATCACCTATGGTTTTTATTTTTTCCAGCCCATGATAAGTACTTAGCTGATCAAACTGGGTAAAGACATCATCAAGCAAATCCACAAGTTCATGGGCTTTTAAAGATTTCACCAATAAGCTGAAACTCTCCAAATCAACAAAACATATAGACGCTTGTTCATATTGGTCGGCAATCTTACCTTTTGCATATTTCAAACGTTGGGCAATTGGCAGCGGCAGAATGTTCAATAAAAGAGATTCTGAACGTTGATTGGCTAACGACAGCTTTTGCTGGGTACGTGTCATATTACGTCCAATATGAAAGCTCGTTAACGTGCAAGATAAAGCCAGAAATACGCTACTTGATACACTGACCGTCTGATGATACTCAGACAATTCCTGGGGGTTAACACGCAAGATAAAAAATCCATCGATCAGTAAGAAAAACAAGACATGGGACAAAATGCTTAGCCACATTGTGACTCGCTGGTTACTAAAGATGAAAGGACAAACAAAAATGCCTAATAATAGATAGTAGTGCACGTGAACATTGGCTTGCCAGATGACGCTAGACCAACAGATATAACTAATGAAAATGAATACCAGTGCCATTTTTGCTAGCGGCTGAAGTTGAGCCCGATTGAGTAACGGGACAAAGCATAGAAGTGCACAGTGACTTACGATCAAACCTAATTTGTATAATCCATCATAGCGCCAGTAATACGCACTAATGGGCACCTGCAGTAAAAGTACAAAGATAACCATCAAACTAATGATGTTGCTGATCCGAGTAGGATTAATATCATACGTGGGATTAGTTGGAATGCCGCACCAAATCCATGCGTGTAAAATGCGAGTGACCATGAGGTCTTCCATTTGACCAAGAGGAATTGAGTATAGGCTAAAATGAGCAGTTATTTTGCCTAAAAATGTGGCGAAAGGTGAGGGGATAGCGATCCCCTCGTTTAGCTATCGGTTAGATCTGGTTAACAAGGTCGACCGCTTGGCCTATGTAGTTAGACGGCGTTAATTTTTTTAGCTGAACTTTTGCTTCATCTGGTAATTCAAGCCCGTCAATAAATTCCGCCATAATCTGCTGATTAACTTTTTTACCGCGGGTGAGCTCTTTTAATTTCTCGTAAGGTTTTTCAATGCCGTAGCGACGCATAACGGTTTGAATTGGCTCTGCGAGTAGTTCCCAGTTGTTATCGAGTTCGTTCAATAAACTTTGTTCATTAACTTGCAGTTTACTGATCCCTTTTAGTGTCGCTTGATAGGCAATAATGGCATATCCCACACCCACACCTAGGTTACGTAATACAGTTGAGTCCGTTAGGTCTCGCTGCCAGCGAGATACTGGTAGTTTACTGGCAAGATGCCCAAACAAGGCATTGGCCAAGCCTAAGTTTCCTTCGGAGTTTTCAAAGTCAATTGGGTTCACTTTATGAGGCATGGTTGATGAACCGATTTCGCCAGCAATGGTTTTTTGCTTGAAATGTCCTAGTGCGATATAACCCCAAACGTCACGGTTAAAGTCGATCAATATAGTATTGAATCGCGCTACAGCATCAAATAATTCAGCGATATAATCGTGTGGTTCAATCTGGGTGGTAAACGGGTTTAATGTTACGCCTAAGCTTGTTACAAATTCTTGGGCAAACTGCGCCCAATCAAGGCTTGGGTAGGCTGATAAATGGGCGTTATAGTTACCCACTGCGCCATTAACTTTACCCAATACGGCAACCTCTGCTATTTGCTTGCGTTGACGCTCTAAGCGATAGGCAACATTGGCCATCTCTTTACCCATAGTGGTCGGGGAAGCAGGTTGTCCGTGTGTTCTCGCCATCATAGGAATACTTTGGTATTCCTTTGCGAGACGCTTTAATTCATCAACTAATTTATCTGTGTAGGGCAATATTACTCTATCACGGGCTTCCTTGAGCATGAGTGCATGTGACATATTGTTGATGTCTTCTGAGGTACAAGCAAAATGAATAAACTCGTTAACCGCATTTAGTTCTTCATTTTGCGCCACTTGCTCTTTTAAAAAATACTCAACTGCCTTTACATCATGATTAGTGGTGCGTTCAATTTCTTTGATACGCCCCGCATGGCTTTCATCAAATGTGGCCACGATGTTATCTAGTATTGCATTCGCCTCAGCACTAAAAGCAGGCACTTGTTCGATAGCTGCGGTAGAAGCCAATTTCTGCAACCAGCGAACTTCTACTTGTACCCGGTACTTTAGTAAACCGAACTCGCTAAAGATGCTGCGTAACTCTGCTGTTTTGTCAGCGTAACGTCCATCTATGGGGGATACGGCGGTTAATGCGGATAACTGCATGGAATGTGTGCTCCTAACGTGATTGGTTAATTTGCGCTAATGCTTGTTCAGCGCAGACTAAAATGCGCTGTCGGTTGAGTAATATTTGTCGGCGTTTACCGCCTAGCTGACGCCATAAGACTGCTGAGCGAACGCCCGCTAAAAGTAAGGCGCGCACCTTATGTTGGTTATCAACTTGTTTAAGTAGTTGAGGGTCGCCAGACACCTGTATTTTGGCGGTAACTGGGCTCACCACATCACTGTATACACTGGCTAAATTGGACAACATTTGCCCTGAAAATAAATCTAAATGGAGTTGCTGTCGTTTTATATGATTAATTCTGTCACCCAATTCACTCATCCGCTTGGACGAGCGAGCGAGCTTGCGTTCAATGCTCAACAAGTTCGCGATATAACGCGTAACAACAGTGTCTTTGGGCGTTGAGCTATTGCCTAATTGTGCGTGCAGAATATCAAAGCCCATTTTTAGATTGCTCATTTGACCGTATACTTGTTCGGTATTATCCGACTCGGTAATCGTGATGCTTTCTATGCAGGCCTTATAGGCTTGTTCGTCGCAGTTACCGTGCTTAGAGACCTGTTTAACTAGCGCAGCTGCTTGGCATACTCCTGCAAGGGCCAGGCATTTTTCAATTTCACTGGTATTGATAGTATTTTTTGACGAATTTTGCATTAACGAATATAGCTCTCTATTATTCCGCCACCTAAGCAGACTTCATTTAAGTAAAACACTGCAGATTGCCCTGGTGTCACCGCTTTTTGCGGCTGATCAAAAATAACACGTGCTGAGCCATCGGAATCCAATGTTAGGGAGCAGGGTATATCTTCTTGGCGATAACGTGTTTTGACGCTGCACTTTATTGCACAGGTAGGGCCAACACGGTCAACCCAATGTAACTGATTTGCCACTAAGCCTTTTGAAAACAGGCGAGGGTGATCGGCACCTTGGCCCACAATCAAGACATTGCGTGCCATGTCTTTATCGACCACATACCAAGGGTCATCTCCAAATTCTTTCATACCGCCGATCATTAGGCCTTTTCGTTGGCCTAGCGTGTGGTACATCAAACCTTGATGTTGCCCAATCTCTTGGCCTTCTGGTGTTTCGATAACGCCAGGTTGAGCCGGAAGGTACTGAGATAGAAAATCAGTAAATTTGCGTTCACCGATAAAACAAATTCCCGTGCTGTCTTTTTTATCGTGAGTGATAAGCCCTTGTTCTTGCGCTATTTCACGAACATGGGGCTTTTCAATATCGCCAATTGGGAATAAGGTTTGGCCTACATGTTGTTCGCCTAGGGTATACAAGAAATAACTCTGATCTTTGTTATCATCCATACCGCGTAACATTTGCCAATGACCGTCTACTTCACGACGGCGTACGTAATGGCCGGTGGCGATGTAATCGGCTTCAAGCTCCTCAGCAGCAAATTCAAGGAAGGCTTTAAATTTGATTTCCTTGTTGCACATGATATCTGGGTTTGGTGTGCGTCCCGATTTATATTCTTCCAAAAAATATTCGAACACATTATCCCAATACTCGGCCGCAAAGTTAATTTGATGAAGTTCAATGCCGAGCTTATCCGCTACTGCTTGGGCGTCTTTCAGATCTTCAGCCGCAGCGCAATATTCATCGTTGTCATCTTCTTCCCAGTTCTTCATGAAAAGGCCTTCAACTTGATAGCCTTGCTGCAGCAATATATACGCTGAAACAGAAGAATCGACACCACCAGACATACCAACAATAACCTTTTTCTGGCTATTACTGGCTAACTCGGCAGCACTAAGGGAATGAATATAAGGCATGATAAATAGCAAAGTCTCAATAAAAATGGTGGCGAATTCTAGCAAATCCCCACACACAAATCATCTGCAATGTACGCATAATATGTGACAATATGTTGTATAAACGCGCCTAATCAAGTTCTCGGTAAGTGCCTGAGGCGATGCCGTCTAACGTCCAGTTACCCACTCGATAACGTACCAACCTCAAGGTCGGAAAACCGATGTGAGCTGTCATGCGTCTAACTTGACGGTTTTTACCTTCACTGATGGTGATGGCTAACCAACTGGTAGGAATGGATTGGCGAAAGCGTACAGGCGGATTTCGCGGCCATAAAGAGGGTTCTTGCATTCGCTCAACTTTCGCGGGACGAGTCATACCGTCTTTTAGCGCTACACCGTCGCGCAATGCTTGTAATTGGTACTCTTGGGGTTCGCCTTCCACTTGGACCCAATAGGTTTTACTGGTTTTCTTTTTGGGGTCCGTTAGTTTGTGCTGTAATTTTCCGTCGTTGGTCAGTACTAATAAGCCTTCGCTGTCTTTATCAAGACGCCCAGCAGCGTATATATCTGGGATAGGAATGAAGTCTTTCAACGTTTGCCTGCCGGTAGCATCGGTAAATTGCGTTAAAACGTTGAATGGTTTATTAAATAGTACGATTTTTGAACGACGAATAGGCACTTTTGGCTTTTTATATTGATCAATGTTCATTTCTTGTAACTTATTATGAATAAAATAGCTGAGTTATTTTGCACTCTGCGACGAATTGTTTATTATCTTCCAGCGAATTTTTCAATGTAACTTTACCCTGATGTCAGGATCGGATGTGTTAATTCCTGATAAATTTACTAAATGACCGCTATTTAGCAGCAAATAATGTGCTTTATATCAGTCTACACTAATCCGGTAGCTCTCTACCGCAACATTTGAGGTATATAATGACAACTCAGAAGTCAAAGATTATCTATACGAAAACTGATGAAGCCCCAGCGCTAGCAACATATTCGTTGTTACCCATAGTAGAATCATTTGCTTCATCTGCTGATATTGAAATCGAACTTAGCGACATTTCATTAGCAGCACGTATTTTGGCCAATTTTGCTGATTATTTGAGTGACGAGCAGAAAGTACCTGATGCCTTAGCAGAGTTAGGCGAGCTCACACAAGACGCAGCAACAAATATCATTAAATTGCCTAATATCAGTGCTTCTAAGCCGCAACTAAAAGCCGCTATCAAAGAATTAAATGATAAAGGGTTTAACGTTCCTGCTTACCCAGAAGATCCAACTACCGACGAAGAAAAAGACGTTGAAGCGCGTTACTCTAAAGTACTGGGCAGTGCAGTAAACCCAGTGCTACGTGAAGGTAACTCTGATCGCCGCGCGCCTAAAGCAGTAAAAAGCTACGCGCGCAAAAATCCGCATTCGATGGGCGAGTGGAGCCAAGCTTCACAAACACATGTGGCTCACATGCGTGGCGGTGATTTCTACTCAGGTGAAAAATCAGTCACGGTTGATAAAGCGGGTCACGTTCGTATCGAGTTCACTGATGCAAGTGGACAAGCAACAGTATTAAAGCCACGTGTTGATTTACTTGCCGGTGAAGTGATTGACGGCATGTTTATGAGCAAGAAAGCATTATGTGATTTCTTCGAAGAGCAAATTGAAGATGCAAAACAAACGGGTATTCTTTTCTCGTTACACGTCAAAGCGACCATGATGAAGGTATCTCACCCCATCGTATTCGGTCACTGTGTAAAAGTTTTCTATAAAAAACTTTTTGAAAAACACGCAGCATTATTTGAAGAGCTAGGCGTAGACGCAAACAATGGTCTGGGCAGTGTTTACGATAAAATTGCAACATTACCTGAGTCGCAGCGTGCTGAAATTCAAGCAGATATAAACGCTTGTTACGCTGACCGTCCGCCTATTGCGATGGTAAACTCTGACAAAGGAATTTCTAACCTTCACGTACCAAGTGACGTGATTGTTGATGCGTCAATGCCTGCGATGATCCGTTCTTCTGGTCAAATGTGGGGTCCTGATGGAAAACTGCATGACACTAAAGCCGTTATTCCAGAAAGTACTTACGCGACTATCTATCAAGAAATGATTAACTTCTGTAAAACCCACGGTGCATTTGACCCAGTGACTATGGGCTCTGTGTCAAACGTTGGTTTGATGGCACAAAAAGCGGAAGAGTACGGTTCACACGATAAAACGTTTGAAATGGCCGGTACGGGTACTGTGCGTGTTATCGATCAAGACGAAAACGTGTTGATGGAGCATAACGTTGAAGAGGGCGACATCTGGCGTATGTGTCAGGCCAAAGACGCGCCTATCCAAGATTGGGTTAAGTTAGCGGTTAATCGAGCACGTCAATCAGGTGATCCTGCGATTTTCTGGTTAGATGATGAACGTGCTCACGATGCTCAGCTAATTGAAAAAGTGAACACCTATCTAAAAGATCACGACACAGATGGCTTGCACATTGAGATCATGGCACCTGTTCGTGCAATCCGTTACTCAATGGAGCGTGCGCTTCGTGGCCTAGACACTATCTCAGTAACAGGTAACGTACTACGTGATTATTTAACCGATTTATTCCCGATCCTTGAGTTGGGTACCAGTGCGAAAATGCTTTCAATCGTGCCGTTAATGGCCGGTGGCGGTTTGTTCGAAACAGGCGCGGGTGGCAGTGCACCTAAGCATGTTCAACAATTTGTTGAAGAAGGTCATTTGCGCTGGGATTCATTAGGTGAGTTCTTAGCAATAGCCGTTTCAATTGAAGATCTTGCTATCAAAAACGACAATACCAAAGCAAAAGTATTGGCGAAAGCGTTAGATACTGCAACAGAGAAGCTATTAAATGAAGGTAAATCACCTCAGCGTAAAGCGGGTCAATTGGATAACCGCGGTAGTCATTTCTACCTAGCCTTATACTGGGCTGAAGCGCTATCTAGCCAAACTGAGGACAAAGCACTTGCTGATAAGTTTGGGCCTTTGTTTGATGCGCTAAGCAGCAATGAAGCGAAAATTGTCGCTGAAATTGACGCAACGCAAGGTTCACCAGAGAACATTGGTGGGTACTACTACCCTGATGATGCACTTTTGACACAAGCTATGTGCCCAAGTGAAACATTGAATACTATCCTAAAAGAATTTAAGTGATTATTTTTAATTAGGCATAAAAAAGCAGACCTTAAGGTCTGCTTTTTTTATGACCAATTTTTATTGCTCAGGCTCACCGTTGAAATCGATATTCTCAGCGTGAAGACCTTTAGGTCCTTGCTGCACATCATATTTCACTTCTTGCCCAGCTTTTAACGAGCGGTAACCTTCCATCTGAATGGTCGAATAATGAGCAAAAATGTCATCTCCACCATCTTCAGGAACGATAAAACCAAACCCTTTTGCATTGTTAAACCACTTTACTTTGCCAACAGCCATACTTCTGCTTCCTTTTAATCCCTTGAACTGACGCATATTTATCCCCACAATGAACTATGGGAAAGGCGCAAATGTTAAAATAACAAATGTCGCACTAGAAAATGTAGATTTTTTAACCTGTTTTTGTCAAGGGTAAATTGATAAATAAACGAATGTTAATAAAACTGCAAAATTTGCACTAAGGGCACTATTCTTCTTATTATGAGCAAAGACAACACGATTAATATAGAGCGCGAAAAGCAGCTAGACACGGTTAAGCAAAAATTAGCGCCACCACCCATGTATAAAGTTTTGCTGAATAACGATGATTACACACCGATGGATTTCGTGATCGAAGTATTGGTTAGGTTTTTCAACTTGGACTCAGAAAAAGCTCATCAAATTATGTTGACTGTGCATTATCGCGGTCGTGCAGTGTGTGGTGTTTATACCGCTGAGATTGCCGAAACAAAAGTAATGCAAGTCACCCAGTATGCCAAGAAGCATCAACACCCGTTGATGTGCACAACGGAACAGGTTTAGCGCAGTAAGAGGGTCTAAAAATGTTGAATAAAGAATTAGAACAAACGTTAAATGAAGCGTTTATTTTTGCCAGAGAGCATAGACACGAATTCATGACGGTCGAGCACCTTTTGTTAGCCTTGCTCGATAATGGCTCTGCCACTGAAGCACTACAAGCCTGTGGCGCTAATGTAGACATTATTAAGAAAGAGTTGACAGATTTCGTGAAAGACACGACACCTTTGTTGCTTGAAGATGCAAACAATGAGCGGGAAACTCAGCCCACTTTGGGTTTTCAGCGCGTTCTACAACGTGCTGTATTTCACGTTCAATCATCCGGTAAAGAAGAAGTCACCGGGGCGAATGTACTGGTCGCCATTTTTAGCGAACAGGAATCCCAAGCGGTTTACATTCTGAAGAAGGCCGATGTGACTCGCCTTGATGTGGTTAACTTTATTTCCCATGGAGTGTCCAAGAGTGATGATGAAAGTACGCACTCAGTTGAACAAGACGAGGAGGGTGCGGGCCAAGAGGCAGGGTCATCCATGCTTGATCAATACTCGACCAATTTGAATGAGCTGGCCAAAGAAGGGAAAATTGACCCGCTGATTGGTCGAGATTTCGAAGTTGAGCGCAGTATTCAAATATTGTGTCGCCGTCGTAAAAACAACCCGCTGCTTGTTGGTGAAGCTGGCGTGGGTAAAACCGCCATCGCGGAAGGTTTGGCGTTTCGTATCATTCATAACGACGTGCCTGACGTCATTGCTAACGCAGTTATATACTCTTTGGATATGGGTACCCTACTTGCAGGTACAAAGTACCGTGGTGACTTCGAGAAGCGCCTTAAAGGGATATTAAAAGAGTTATCTAAAGACCCTGACGCTATTTTGTTTATCGATGAAATTCATACCATCATTGGAGCGGGCGCAGCATCTGGCGGCGTGATGGATGCTTCGAATTTATTGAAACCCAAATTAAGCAGTGGTGAACTTCGTTGTATGGGGTCTACTACCTATCAAGAGTACCAAGGTATTTTCGAAAAAGATCGCGCGCTGGCGCGGCGCTTCCAGAAAGTGGATGTTATAGAGCCTTCAGTGGCAGATACCACGAAAATTCTGATGGGATTGAAATCACGCTACGAAGAGCACCACAGTGTGCGCTTTACGCACAAGGCTATCCGCGCCACGGCCGAGCTATCAGCGAAGTACATTAATGAGCGTCATCTGCCTGACAAAGCTATTGACGTGATGGACGAGGCTGGGGCGAGTCAGCGGTTGTTGCCTCCGTCAAAACGTAAGAAGACCATAGGGGTGACTGATATCGAGCATATTATCTCGAAGATCGCGCGTATCCCTGAAAAGTCAGTATCGTCTAGTGATAAAGAGTCACTGAAAAACCTCGATAGAGATTTGAAATTAGTGGTATTTGGTCAAGACCAAGCTATCGATACCTTGACGGATGCAATTCGTCTGTCTCGAGCAGGATTAGGTGTCGAAACCAAACCGATTGGTAGTTTCTTATTTGCTGGCCCAACTGGAGTCGGTAAAACCGAAATCACCCAACAACTGTCGAACATCATGGGCGTAGAGTTATTACGCTTTGACATGTCGGAATATATGGAACGCCACGCAGTGAGCAGGCTCATTGGTGCGCCTCCTGGATACGTTGGTTTTGATCAAGGTGGGTTGTTGACCGATGCGGTCATTAAACATCCTCATTCGGTGGTATTACTAGATGAGATAGAAAAAGCCCATTCAGATGTGTTTAATATTTTATTGCAAGTGATGGATCACGGTACGCTGACTGACAATAACGGCCGTAAAGTTGACTTTCGTAATGTGATTTTGGTCATGACGACCAACGCAGGTGTACAAGAGACCATTCGTAAATCGATTGGCTTTAAACAGCAAGATCATAGCCATGACGCAATGTCGGAAATCAACAAGGTGTTTACACCTGAGTTTAGAAACCGTCTAGATGCCATAGTCTGGTTTAATCACCTAGAGCAAGAGGTTATCTTGCAAGTGGTTGATAAATTCATTGTGGAGCTTCAGGTTCAACTTGATAATCAAGGGGTATCTCTGGATGTGACGAATGAAGCGAGACAGTGGCTAGCGGAGGAAGGTTACGACAGGAATATGGGCGCACGTCCTATGTCACGTGTTATTCAGCAGCACGTTAAGAAAGAATTGGCCAGTGAGCTGTTGTTTGGTGAATTAAGCCAAGGCGGTAGTGTTAAAATATCACTGAAAAACAAAAAATTAGTATTTACGTTTAAAGCAGTGAAAGAAGAGAAATCTGAAGCTTAAAATATGGGTCGGGGTCACAGCTGACCCTGACACGTAAATTGCAGACATAGAAAAAGGCCCAATGTTGTAAAACATTGGGCCTTTTCGTTTACTGTATACTAACGAGCGCGGTAAATAATGCGCCCTTTAGATAAATCATATGGCGTCATTTCACATGTTACTTTGTCGCCTGTTAAGATACGGATATAGTTCTTACGCATCTTTCCTGAAATATGTGCAGTAACAACGTGACCGTTTTCTAATTCGACACGAAACATAGTATTTGGAAGGGTATCCAACACTGTACCTTCCATTTCAATACAATCTTCTTTCGCCATGTAGCTCTGTTACCTCTGTAAATAATAAGTCTCAAAAATGCCGCGCAGATTTTGCCCAATAACGGCGGCCGTGTAAAGCTTTACCAGTCTTTTTTTGAAATTAGCTGCCATTTTTGCTCAATAAAACGCTCGTGGGGCAAAAAATTGCGCTTATAGCTCATTTTTTGACAGTCATCTATCTGGTAGCCTAAATATAAATGTTCTTTAGCTAAACGCCGAGCGATCGCGATTTGTTGTAAAACTGCGAAGGTGCCTAAGGAACGTTCGGCCAAAGAAGGTTTAAAAAATGTATAAACTGCCGACAATGCGTTTTCCAACGGATCGGTCACGGCAATGCCAACCAGCTCACCATCGAGATGAAGTTCAATAAACAGCGGATTTAACCAGTGTCCATCGGCAAAGCTTGCGTATTGCTCTGGTGTTGCAGGGTACATACTGCCATCTTGATGTCGAGTATTGATGTATTGCGCATACAAAGTGTAGTAGTGAGGTTTATTTTCTTCACTTAATACCACTTTTATATCGCTATTACGTTTGAGTATACGTTTCTGGCTTTTAGATGGAGTAAAGTCATTCACTGGGACGCGTATTGCTTGACAGGCATGGCAATGCGCGCAGTGGGGGCGATAAACTTGTGCGCCGCTGCGCCGGAAACCGGCTGCCATTAGCATTTCATAGTGAGTACCGTGCCCTGTTTCTTCTGCATAAACGAGTAGTGTTTCTTGTTCATCTGACAAATAACTACAGGCAAAGCTTTGACTAATTCCAAATTTCATTACGTTTGCGTTAATTCCCTAGGACGCCACAACGACTGATTTATAGGTTCTTTTACAACTGCTTTAAGCTTGCTTAAGAACGCGGTTCTCGGGATTTCTATACACCCGAGACTCTCCAAGTGTTCATTTTGTAATTGGCAATCAATAAATTCAGAGCCGTTTTGACGCAGCAGTTCAACTAAATAAAACATAGCAAGCTTTGAAGCATTCGTCGCATAATGAAACATGGATTCACCGCAAAAGAGATTACCTGGGGTCACACCGTATAAGCCGCCGACCAGTGTCTCGTCATCCCATACTTCTATAGATTGGGCATAACCACTGCGATGCAATTCAATGTACGCATTGATCATTTCGTCTGTTATCCATGTGCCAGACGATTGTCGTGTGACGTTAGCGCACGCATATATCACCTGAGCAAACTGTGTATTTACCGTGACGCGAAAAGGCGTTTTACGAATAAATTTTTTTAAGCTTTTTGACACGTTGAAATTTTCTAAAGGCAATATGCCTCTTGGATCAGGAGACCACCATAATATTGGTTCATTGCTGCTGAACCAAGGAAAAATACCTTGTTGATAAGCATGTATTAAGCGGTTTACCGACAAGTCTCCGCCGAAGGCGAGCAGACCTGGAGGATCAGATAACGCTTGAGCGGGAGAGGGAAAATGCAGTGATCTATCTAATTGAAACAGTTCAATCATACTGGCTCATTGAATTGAAAGGCCTCAAACGAGGCCTTGGGTCGTTAGCGCTTATAATGCGTCTAAGAATTTTTCAGCATCTAACGCAGCCATACATCCAGTTCCGGCTGAGGTGATAGCTTGACGGTAGACGTGATCGCTTACATCACCTGCGGCAAAAACACCTTCAACACTGGTTTGGGTAGCGTTGCCAGCCGTACCACTGTTAACTATGATGTAGCCATCTTTCATGTCTAACTGACCTTCGAAAATGCCCGTGTTTGGCTGATGGCCAATGGCAACGAATAGTCCCATGACATCTAACTCTTTGCTTTCATCAATCATTGTTGATTTAATGCGAACACCCGTTACGCCCATTTCATCACCAAGTACTTCATCAAGAGTACTGTTCAAGTGCAGGGTAACGTTGCCGTTTTCAGCTTTGTCAAACAGGCGCTGTGATAAGATTTTTTCACTTCTGAATGTGTCTCGTCTGTGGATCACATGTACTTCAGACGCGATATTCGATAAGTAGAGAGCTTCTTCAACGGCCGTATTACCGCCACCGATAACCGCCACTTTTTGATTGCGATAGAAAAATCCGTCACAGGTTGCACATGCAGAAACGCCTTTACCCATAAATGCGGTTTCAGATTCCATGCCTAAGTATTTCGCTGAGGCACCAGTACAAATAATAAGTGAGTCGCAAGTATAAGTTCCCGCATCACCTACTAAAGTAAATGGACGTTTAGTCAGGTCAGTCTTGTTAATGTGGTCGAAAATAATTTCAGTATCGAACTTTTCAGCATGCTGCTGCATACGAACCATTAAATCAGGACCCGTTAACCCTTCTGCATCTCCTGGCCAGTTTTCTACTTCTGTGGTGGTAGTAAGCTGACCACCTTGTTGAATACCCGTTAATAATACCGGGTTCAAGTTTGCTCGTGCAGCATATACTGCAGCAGCGTAACCGGCTGGGCCTGAGCCTAAAATAAGTAATTTTACGTGTCTTGATTCAGACATGAATGTCTCCAAAGTAATTTTGTGGGCGATTTTATTCAATAGCGCCAATGAGGTAAAGAAGTTATCTTTCTATTACGCATAGAAATGCGTCTCTACAGGAAACTTTCAATCTCTATCTAATAAAAAAATTATTATAACATTGCTATTAGGTAGAACTAATCCTCATGATAACTTTCTAAAGAGTGATCTTTTCGCTAATATTCTGGATATGCCTTATAAAGGCGAGCAAATTATATTAAGTAGGTTGCCATGGCACAAACCGTTTTTACTTTATTCAAAGATGGCCAGCAGTATATGCAAACTTGGCCGGTCAAAAAGGAACTGTATCCACTGTTCCCTGAGTGCAGAGTTATTTCTGCTACTAAGCTCGCCATTAAAACCATGCCGCCATTGGCAGTGCTTACGGTTGCTTCGGCTTATTCTGTGACAGGCGTAGAAACCTTACCGAATGCTGTGGCGATGGCAATATTCTTTTTATCGATCCCGGTACAAGGGCTGTTGTGGTTGGGCCACAGGGCAAATCAATGGCTTCCACCATCAACTTCGAGTTGGTATCGCGATATTCATCAAAAGATGCGTCAGCAGGGTTGCCTTGTGGCGACTATGAAATCGCGGCCGAAGTATAAAGAATTAGCGGCACTGCTTAAAACGGCGTTTGATGATCTGGACAAAGCCTTTACCCAGCGCTGGTTTTAGACGCTGGTAGGCTGCTTAAAGCTAAGCACCTTATGGCATTGGCGGCAGATATACTGTTGTTGCTGTCTTAGCACCTTATTGTGGCGCCTGATACTCAGTTCAATATCACCACATAAACATTGATAGGTAAAACGTTTCCCACTGACTTTGGTTACGTCCATTTTGTGGTATGTGTGTCCATTTAATCCGAATACCTGCCGCATAATGGCTTGCCACTCTTTTCCATGGGGTTTTACTCGACCATAAAGCGCATAGGCGACTAAATGAGAGACCTCATGGGGCACCACTTCATCTATAAATTCTTGATAGTTGTCAGCTAGCAGTACAGGATTAAACCGCAACTCATTTGTTTGTAGTCGCGCACAACCGGCAATTTTACCTCTTTGATTAAAGGTTATCGTCGGTAAGGCTAAGTCAACTGATAGTGACCGGCTAGCCAATTGAACACAGGCATGTACACGATTAACGACATGGGCTTGTAAATCTGATTGATTAAGCTGGTTTTGATGGGAAGAAGGGGGGGGCAATGGTTTCATTTATTGTGGGGGTGGGTAAAGGCTAAGTTAAAAGGCAGCGTCTTATCAGTCATGAATAGGACACTGCCATTGGTATATTAAGGGTTAAATTTCACAGGTTAAGCAAAAAGCATACACGCCGCGAGGATCATTGAGCTTTATCACATCGTCAAAATCTGCCGTTACTTGACTAATTAAGCTCATCAATTTGCTATCACTCTGGGCAAACTGCGTTTTTGCTAACATCACTGATGCATTTGAAAAGAACTCTTTCCAGAACAATTCACTGCTGTTTAACGAGCGCTCAACGTACGTTACATCGTATTCAGATAAATCAGCTAGTTGTGCTGCAGCTGATACGGCGTCATCTATGTAGCCAAGATGGTCGACTAAATTTAACGATAACGCTGTTTCACCTATCCAAACGCGGCCTTGTGCGATGCTGTCGACGTCTTCTTTGCTCATATGACGTTCATCTGCGACTAATGAAATGAATTGGTCGTAACCATGCTCAATACTGCGCTGTAACACCTGGCCCATTTTAGGATCGATACCGCGAGTTATTCCCATGCCTGCAAAATCAGTAGTGCCCACACCGTCGGTATGTACCCCTAAGTAATCTAAGGTATTTTCGAAACTGACGAACATGCCAAATATACCGATTGAACCCGTAATGGTACTGGGCGCTGCCCAAATTTCATCGGCACTGGCTGATATCCAGTAGCCTCCTGATGCTGCATAAGTACTCATCAGCGCAACGACTGGTTTGCCTGCTGCTTTGAGGTTTTCAATTTCTTGGCGAATGATCTCAGAGGCAAAAGCACTGCCACCTGGGGAGTCTACATAAAGTACGACGGATTTAATGCTGTCGTCTAAACGAGCCTTACGCAATAAATTTGCTGTACTGTCGCCACCCACTGTACCTGGCTTTTGATCGCCGTTTAAAATGGTACCTTTAGCGACCACAACGCCGACCTTATCAACATTTGTATCTAAGTGGGGAAGCGGTGGGTTCACTATCTGTAAGTAATGTTTGAATGTGATATTGGTGTAACCACGTTTGGAGTCTTCTTCTCCTACCACAGAAGCCAACTCCTGCAATACTTGTTCACGTGTTTTTAATCCGTCGACCCAGCCGTTTTCTAACGCATACTGGGCAAAATCACCATTAACGTCTTCGAATTTAACCATAAATTCGTCGACCTTTTCGTCAAAGTTATCTGCTGATAAACCACGCGCCTCCGCTACATTATTCTTATACTGCGACCACATAGCGTTTAACCATGCTTTGTTCGCTTCTTTTGCAGCTTGTGACATATCATCACGTATTAAAGGTTCTACTGCTGACTTGTAGGTGCCTACTTTAAATACATGTGTAGTCGCCTTGATCTTATCTAACGCTGATTTGTAGTACATGCCAAACCGGCCATATCCTTCAAATAGCATCCAGCCCATTGGGTTCATATAAACGTGGTCAGCATGACTGGCAATGTAATATTGCTCTTGAGTGTAATAATCACCGATGGCGTAAACTGGTTTTTCGCTGAGCTTGAAATCATCGATGGCTTGAGCGATTTGTTCTAGTTTATCTAACCCAGCACCGTTAAGTTCTTGTAAATCAAGTACCAGAGCTTTGATACGCTGATCTTGTTTAGCATTATCCAAAGTAAGCAAAATATCTTGTAACAATACCTCTGGCTTTTCATTTTCTTGGCCTAAGGCTTCTTGCATAAAAGCTTCAAAAGGGTCTATTGCATGTTTTTGAATGACAATATCGCCTCTTAAATTCAAGACAAGAGCGGAATCTTGTTTCACACCTATTTGGCCGTTATCTTTGAATATTAATGAAATAATGGCTATGGCTATTACTAAAAAGATAATGTTAAAGAATAACTTGCGGCTAAAATTGAGAACTGACCAAATACCGCCAAACAGGGCTTTGGTCCAACTTTTATCGGTTGACATATTAATTCGGGTTCACTTACTTAAAAACAATAATGCATCCTAACTAAAATCTGAACTCGATAGAATCCACAAGTGTAAATTAATGTAACTTATGCTCTTTTTAACCACAAAAATTCTTACGTTCGCATCATTTCGCGCTATTTACTTTTTATTTGTTTATTTAATAACCTAAGGTTTAGTAACGAGTGTTGGTTGATTGAACGTTAATTATCTAAGCATTGTTTTTTATTCAATTGGAGTATTCGGATGTCTGCACATCACAAAATTAATTATATCGAAATCCCAGTTACGGATATAAAGGTAGCCAAAGCGTTTTTTAACTCGGTTTTTGACTGGCAATTTATTGACTACGGGCCAGATTATTGCGCTTTCGACGGGGTGGGAATTGACGGTGGCTTCTTTAGTGCTAAGCAAAATGTCTCAACTGCCAATGGTAGCGTTTTGGTTGTACTTTATAGTGATGATCTTGTTGCTACTCAAGCTAACATTGAAGCAAGCGATGGTAAAATAGTGCAGGCGATCTTTAGTTTTCCTGGGGGGCGGCGTTTTCACTTTACCGCTCCCTGTGGTAACGAATATGCCGTATGGAGCGACAAATAAAAGAGCCGACGTTTGGCTCTTAGTGTCTTGTACTACTAAATTGGATTACCTAGGCTAGCCTTGAAAGCCATCGTCCGGTAATAAGTCTTTGCTAGATGCTGCGTTTCGGGCTAATACATCGCAAAGCTCATTCATGGGGTGTCCAGAATGCCCTTTAACCCAGTGCCATTGCACTTGGTGCTGATTGACTTGCTCGTCTAAACGCTTCCATAAATCGACATTTTTAACTGGCTTTTTGTCAGATGTGCGCCAACCATTTTTACGCCAGTTCTTGATCCATTGATTAATTCCATTTTTCACGTACTGACTGTCGGTGGTTAAATCAACTTTGCAGGTTTCGGTTAAACTGGCCAGTGCTTCTATGGTGGCTAAGAGTTCCATACGGTTATTCGTCGTATGGGTAAAGCCTTGGCTTAATTCTTTTTTATGCTTGCCAAACAAAAGAACAGCCCCGTAACCACCAGGACCTGGGTTGCCTAGACACGAACCATCGGTATAAATTTCTATGTGTTTCATTTCAATTATCAATCATTTAAAATTTTTCGCAGTATAATGTAATCGCAACTTAACGTCAGCCTGAAACAATTAGAGAAACCATGAGACAAATCGTACTAGATACAGAAACGACCGGCATTGATCCTAGGCAGGGTCATAGAATAATAGAAATAGGTTGTGTAGAGCTTGTAAACCGTCGCCTTACTGGTAATACGTTTCATGTTTACATAAACCCCCAACGTTTAATCGAACAAGAAGCGATAGAAGTTCACGGTATTACAAACGAGTATTTGTTAGATAAACCGGTATTTGCTGATATTGCAGCTGATTTTGCACAGTTTATTAACGGCGCTCAGTTGGTGATTCATAACGCTCCGTTTGACGTTGGTTTTATGGATCATGAATTTGACCGCGTTGCCTCTATGGGAGGTAAGAAAACCGCAGACATGTGTACCGTGCTCGATACACTCGAAATGGCGCGGCAAATACATCCTGGGCAAAAGAATAATCTAGATGCGCTTTGTAAACGTTATGGCATAGACAATTCACATCGTGAGCTTCACGGTGCATTACTAGATTCCGAGATCCTAGCTGACGTTTACTTGATGATGACTGGCGGCCAAACGGCGCTGAATTTGTCGGGTAAGTCGAATTCAGACGGTGGTAGTCAGGTTGAGCCTATTCGTAGGCTTGACCCAAGCTTAAATCAGCTAAAGGTTTTGCGTGCCACAGCCGATGAATTAGCTGAGCATGAGAAACGTTTGGATTTAGTGACTAAAGAAGGCGGTTCTTGTTTGTGGCGTGAATAGGCGCCAAACCATTATTCAGTTGGGATGCTATGTTAAAACCTCTGTTATTTAGTGCGCTATTATTACCCGCTATCGTTAGCGCACAAACCCCGCAAGCAGAACAACAAGCATCAAACCCGCTTACCACTCTGGGCGATGAGTTTCAAAATAGTATCAAACTACTGCAAAATCGGTTTCGCATCGATCATGAAGTGGATGAGATCACCATGGTCTTTTTTCGCGAATACGGTAGTTTGCCTGTGGTTTTAGTTAGGCCAGACGGCAGCAAAATCTATCAGACACAAGCTGATGGTGAAGATGTTTTTTGGTTTGATACGGCAACCTACGACATGGTGAGTATTAAAAAACCCATGCCTGGACCATGGCAAGCGGTTGGGAGTATTGAGCCAGATAGCCGTGTTATGGTTATCAGCGACCTGTCATTGCACGCAGAGCCTCTACCTAGTGTCATCTTTTCTGGTGAAATTCTTAAACAAACCGCCTACTTAACCAATGGCGGTGAACCAATCAATTATACTGAGTTTCGTGACGTCGTTACGTTAAGCATGCAGTTCTTTAGTACTAATAATCCTGACAGTAATAATTTTGGTGCTGATGCACAAACCATAGCGACCTTTGAAGACAATGGTCAAGGTATGGACGAAACGCCATTAGACGGTACTTTCACTGGTCAATTTAACTTATCGGTAGCAGCAGGTGAGTGGATCCCTACTTTTATGGTATCCACGCCTATGTTCTCCAGAGAACAAGTTGATGATGCTGTGATGCTTTATCCGAATCCGATACATATCTCAGTGGAGCAACACGGCGGGGGAGGCGGGTATCATAAGTTAATGATCGATGCGGACCGTGAACACATTAATATGTCGACCCTACTGATCGATGGAAAAGTTAAATTTCCTAATGGTGATATTCAGAATTTTTCCATTACTGACTCATCTATGGATATTCGTGAACACCTTATCGTGAATTACGAATACGGCGTGTATCGCATAAAGTTAACCGCGTTTGCCAACACGATTGATGGGCGCGATGTGATTTTAGATGTGCCGGAGTTTAGTTTTCTCACCGAAGAGCCAATGATTGCGCCGGTAGTAGACGAGCAAACTGCTGATGGAACGAACCAAGAGAGCTCACAAGACGTCACAAATGAACAACAGCCTGCCTTGCCAGCTGAAGCCGTGACCACAGAGCCAGAAATGGCCACCTCCACATTAATACTGTTGATTGTTGGGATAAACTTGTTCTTATTAATAGTAGGCGGCGCATTAATTTGGTTTGTCACGCGAGACAAGCCTGTGACAGTCACAGAAGCACTGAGTGAAATAACACCGCCAAAGACAGAAGAAAATAGTAAACCTGGATTAATGATGCGTCTCAAACAACGCTTTACGCGTAATAAAGTGAATGTTGAAGACGCAAGCGATACGGTTGTTAAACAGAAAAAGAGCAGTGCCAAAAAGGATGCCAGTAACAAAAGCGCATAATGTTGTTTGCATTTTGGTCAAATCGCTCACTGTATAGGCAAACAAACGAAAAAATTGAAATTAAGCGATAAAATGCAGAAAAAGCTGTTGACTCGATACAGGGTTAACCGTATTATCTGCGCCGCGGTTGAGGGGAAGGTCCTAGATTAACTTCTTAACTCGTTGAAAGTATTAAAGAAACTGGAGCGGTAGTTCAGTTGGTTAGAATACCGGCCTGTCACGCCGGGGGTCGCGAGTTCGAGTCTCGTCCGTTCCGCCAATTTCTTTTAGTATTTTCGGTTTTGAAACAGCGGAGCGGTAGTTCAGTTGGTTAGAATACCGGCCTGTCACGCCGGGGGTCGCGAGTTCGAGTCTCGTCCGTTCCGCCAATTTCAAAACAACAAAATTATATGGGGAGCGGTAGTTCAGTTGGTTAGAATACCGGCCTGTCACGCCGGGGGTCGCGAGTTCGAGTCTCGTCCGTTCCGCCATTAATTTTTATCTCTACATTATATTTATTCTATTCTACGTTATCTTAGCCAGTTCATGGCAAATTTTTGAAACAACTTATCTCTTTTTGTCTTTAGCTATGTGGCTGAAATTCATGTCTTTAGTTTGTGCTTCAGGTAAACTGCTTGCTCTGAATTTTAGCGTGCAGATAGCTAAGTATTTGCACTAATGATTGACGAATGGGTGTATTAGCTTGATCTTATTGTTGTTTTATATTGCGTTGGCCTTAGGTGTCTCGTTTATTTGCTCTATCGCTGAAGCGGTTATCTTGAGCGTATCCTCTGCATATATTTCAGTTCTTGAAAAACAGCAGCATAAAAGTGGCATCCTACTGCGAGAACAAGTACAAAATATCAATAATCCGCTGGCCGCTATTCTGACACTAAATACCGTTGCTCACACAATGGGGGCTGCAGGGGCGGGTGCGCAAGCTGCGGCCGTGTTTGGTGAAGTGTACATGGGCGTCATTTCTGCCATTTTGACCTTATTTATTTTAGTTTTTTCAGAAATTATTCCCAAAACATTGGGGGCGACGTTTTGGCGTAAATTAGCCCCAGCCACAGCTTATTTTCTAAAATACCTCATTTTGTGCCTTTACCCTTTTGTGCTGCTGGCTAATAAGCTCACCGCAGGCTTTAGTGATGATTCGCCGTTGAAAGGGTTAAGTAAGGCTGAACTAGCAGTGTTAACAGATGAATCATATCAAGAAGGGCAAATCGCTAAGCAAGAAGCCAACATATTACAAAACTTACTTTCTCTTGATGAGCTAAAAATTAAAAATGCCATGACCCATCGTACCGTTATCTTTTCTGTATCACAGGAGATGACCGTAGAGGCGTTTTACCATAAGCACGGCACTGTAGAATTTTCACGCATTCCCATTTACGAACATGCTGAGCCAGAAAAGATCACTGGTTACGTTCTTAAAAAAGATATTCTGTTAGCCATGATCCGCAAGAACGAAAAAAATCCGGTCAGTGTATACCGCAAAGAGATGGTTACCTTATTAAGCAGTATGCCTTTATCTGCAGCGCTGCACCCTCTGCATACGAAGCGCGCCAACATGTTATTAGTCGTAGACGAATACGGCGGTTTAGAAGGTATTTTAACTGATGAGGATTTAACTGAATCTTTATTGGGCGTAGAAATAGTCGATGAGAATGACAAAAACGTCAGTATGAAAAAGCTTGCACGACTCATGTGGAAGCGTCGAGAGCGCGCTGCGTTGCATAAATCAAATCAAACGAAAGCTTAAGATGTCGATGAAAAAATCGTTAAGGAACAAGCAAACATATGCATGAACTGTTGAAATGTGATCACTTATCTAAACAGTATGATGACGGCAAAGATAGCGTACACATCCTAAATAACGTGAATTTAACGGTTCACACCTCAGAACAACTGGCCATTATAGGCAGCTCTGGCTCAGGTAAAAGTACCTTGCTGCATTTGTTGGGCGCACTTGATCAGCCTACGTCAGGAAGCGTGTTATTCGAGCAGCAAGACATTTTTGCTTTTTCAAATGCGCAACAAGCCAAATTTCGAAACCAATCATTAGGTTTTGTTTACCAAGCACATCATTTACTGCCTGAATTTAGTGCGCTGGAAAATGTCGCTATGCCGCGTTTAATTGCCAATGAAAAACGTGACGAGGCTTTGCATCATGCTGAAGAGATGCTTAAAAAAGTAGGTTTATCTCATCGGTTATCGCATCGGCCGAGCATGTTGTCCGGTGGTGAGCGGCAGCGTGTGGCTATTGCTAGAGCGCTGGTTAATCAGCCTAAGCTTGTATTGGCTGATGAGCCCACGGGTAACCTAGACACCAAAACAGGTGAAGGAATATATCAATTGCTCAATGAGCTGCGAGATCTTAGCCAAACTAGCTTTATTGTGGTCACGCACGATATTCAGTTAGCGAAACGTCTGGATCGTTCTCTTAGTCTAGTGAACGGGCAGTTAAGCTCGCCCGATGCATAAGGCGAGATTAAATGAAGCTAATTTTTCAACTAGCATGGCGTTTTCGCAGCAGTAAGCAACAAAATGGTTACATTTCCTTTATTTCAGCCTCTTCTACCGTTGGCATCGCGCTAGGATGTTTTGTTCTTATCTTGCTGCTTTCTGTTATGAACGGCTTCGAACGTGAGTTGAAAGACCGTTTGTTGTCAATCATACCTCACGGTGAACTCTATGCGGTGGGCAAGCAAGGTATTACTGATTGGCAAAAAGAAATTGCGGCATTAGAGAAAGACGCGCGGATTGAGTCAATTCAGCCCTACACCAAAGCAACGGGAATGCTGCAAAAAGGCAAGAAAATGAAAGCCATTGAGCTGGTAGGGATTGATCCCCAATTTGCTGAAAATGACGGTATGTTAAGCAGTGTGGCTAAACAACAATGGCAAACGTTTTCGAATGACCCGCAAGGCGTATTATTGGGCGCAGGCGCGATGGATAAACTGGGTATTGAGCTAGGTGACAAAGTGAAACTGCTGTTACCACAATTAAGTGATGATTTATCCATTAGAGCGCCGAAAACATTGTGGCTCAATGTACTGGGAGAGGTGAAAATTGGTGGTGAACTAGATAACCATATAGGCTATATGCATTTACCGTTGGCCTCTAAGACATTAGGTGTAACTCATGGTGTTCAGGGGCTACGTTTTCGTTATCACGACCCGTTCGCAGCGCCATTGATTACACGGGAGATAGGGTTCGGCTTTTCCCAAGAAGTTTACATGTCAGACTGGACACGGACCCAAGGCCATCTATATCAGGATATTCAATTGGTTCGAGTAGTCGTTTACATTACGCTGATCTTAGTCATTGGCGTTGCTTGCTTTAATATCGTCTCGACCTTAGTTATGGCTGTGAATGAGAAGCAATCTGAAATTGCCATGCTAAAAACAATGGGTACAACCGAGCAAAAAATAATTCTAGTATTTATATTACAAGGCTTTATAAATGGGATTATAGGTACCGTTATAGGGGTCACCTGTGGTGTATTAATGGCGTTGAACCTGACGTCTGTCGCCCAAGGAATAGAGCGGTTAACTGGGTTTCATTTTCTGTCAGGTGATATTTACTTTATCAATTTCTTACCTTCGGCGCTTAAATGGCATGAAGTGTATATTACTGCGTTTATCGCCTTAGCCTTAACCATAATCGCTACGGTTTATCCGGCCAGAAAGGCGGCTAGCGTCAACCCAGCAGAGGTGCTTGGGCACTAACGTATGTGTTAACGCCTACTCAACCTAGCCATAATAAAAAGGCAGTGCGTTTTAATGCACTGCCTTATTTGATTGTAAAATGCGTTACGCACTCAATTGTACTTTAGGAAATTTAACTCGCTTTGGGGGAATGAAGCGTTTCTTCCTCTTTGCCCGCGTCAGGATCATTGTACCTATCGATATCAAATTCCCCTTCGCTTTTGCCCACAATACAGGCCACCATACAGTCGCCCGTAACATTGACTGAAGTACGAGTCATGTCCAGCAAGCGGTCGACACCAATAATCAATGCAATACCTTCGACAGGCAAGTTGACTTGTTGCAGCACCATTGCAAGCATAATTAAGCCTACGCCCGGCACGCCAGCGGTTCCTACTGAGGCTAATGTGGCGGTCACGATCACCATCATATAATCACCCAGCGATAAATCGATACCATATACTTGGGCAATAAATACCGTGGCTACACCTTGCATAATGGCGGTGCCATCCATGTTTATGGTTGCACCTAGGGGCACTGTGAATGACGCCACAGAGGATTTAACACCCAGCTTGTTGGTGGCGGTTTCAAGCGTTACAGGCAGGGTTGCGCCGCTACTAGAGGTACTAAATGCGAATATGGCAGCGTCGCGCATTTTCTTAAGCAATATGATGGGGTTAAGGCCACTTAAGAGCTTCAAAATAATCGGATAAGATACAAAGGCGTGTACCAATAATACAAACAACACCAGTAAGAAGTATTTTAGTAATCCGGCAATAGTATCAAAGCCAATTGTGGCAAAGAGTTTAGCCATTAATACAAACACACCGTAGGGCGCTAGATTCATAAGTATGGTCACCAACTTCATGACGACTTCACTTAAATCTTCAAACATAGATGTTAAACGTTTACCTGCATCACCGGCCATAGACATAGCCACACCGAACAACACTGAAAAGACGATGATCTGTAGCATGTTGCCTTGTGCCATAGCATTCACCGGATTAGACGGCATCATATTGATGATAACTTGCCCTAAACTCGGTGCTTCTTTTGCCTGATAAGCGGCATCAGTGGTCATGCTAATAGACTCGCCAGGTGCCACTAACAGAGCAAAACCAACGGCTAGTGAGATAGCGATGGCAGTGGTCCCTATATAAAGCAGAATAGACTTTCCGCCTAAACGGCCTAATTTACTTGGGTCAGACAAACTCGCCGTTCCACACACCAGAGAAACAAACACCAGTGGCACAACGAGCATTTTGAGACTGGCGATAAAAATTTGCCCAACGACGTTAAATATACCATCGACTAAAAGTCCATACGTAGAAACCTCTAGGCCAAATACACTAAACGAAAAATCTCCGCTATCATCAAACAGTTGTTGGAGAAGGCTACCGATAACAATACCGGCCAGCATGCCGAAAAATATTCTGGCAGTTAAACTGAATTTTTCGCGGCTGGGGGGGAGGGATTGGCTCATGATTTTCCTGAATTTATTATTATTGCCCATAGGTTAGCAAGTTTGCTCAGTAAGCTGAACAATTAAAATGTTCAGATATGTGACACACCACTTAGGTTAACCCTTAAAAACAAAGGACTATTTGTATGTATCAACACACAAGATTGCTTTTAAGCAGCTTTACGATTTTTTTGTTATTAGCCTGTGGAGGGGGCGGCTCTGACGCTATATCCAGAGACGGTTCGTCTGATGGAGACGATACCCCAGACCCTATTACCTATTCGGTTAGCCTTAGCCTTGTGAATGCCGATGGGCAAACTGATGGACAACTTAGCGCATCAAATCCATTAACGTTGACCGCCAGAGTAACAGATAACACAGGTGCGATCGCGACCGATCAACTCGTCACCTTTACCTTTAATCCTGAAGGGTTAGCCGAATTTGGTAATGATTCAGGTACGGCTACTACGGGCACCACCGGGGATGCAACAATCAGTTTGCTCGTTGGTGAAAACTCGGGCTCAGGTGAAGTTATTGCAACCCTCAGCGATGGGCAAAGCGCTAGTACCACCTTTACCTCGCAAGGGACAACGCAAGAGAACGTGCAAGCAAGTTCCCTCGATTTATTCGCTGGGGCCGTGCAATTACCCTCAAGTGGCACAGACAGTATTGAGCTAATTGCTCTGGTTAAAAACGCGCAAAATGTACTTATGGAAGGAATTGACGTGGTTTTTTCAGCCGATGCAGATGCCGCGCTAATGATTACTCAGGGTACAACCGGAGCAGATGGACAAGCAACGGCAACGCTTACGACACAGAACAATCGTCAGAACCGAGATATACAAATCACAGCGACAAGCGGAACGTTAAGCCAAACTTTATCCATTTCAGTGGTAGGCACCACAGTGAATATAGATGGGCCAAGCTCAGTGATACTGAACGATCCTGTTGATTTAACCCTTAGCTTGCTAGATTCAGATGGCAATGGGATCGCTAATCAGCAAGTTAATCTTTCTGCTGCAAATGGTTTACTTAGCTCGACCACACCCACAACGGGCACGAATGGTCAGGTAACGGTGACTTATACAGGTAATACGGCGGGTGTTGATACGATCAGTGCCAGTGCATTGAATGACGAAAGTGAGTTTACGGTAACGGTGCAAGCAGACGATTTTAGCTTCACCACAGTTCCCACAGAGGAAGTCGCTCTTAATCAAGCGACTTCTCTTGGTTTAACGTGGCTATCGAATACCGCGCCAGTATCAGGGGCGCAGGTCACGTTAACCACCTCAAGAGGGCTAATAGCCACTAGCACCAAATCAACCGACAGTGACGGCTTGGTGAGCTTTTCGATTTCAGCAGATAATGCCGGCTTTGCCAGCATCTCTGCCACAGGTACTGACAGTGACGGTAATCAGGTGACGGCTCGCACACAAGTAGAGTTTGTCGCTACCCAGGCAGATAGCATCATTGTCGATGCCACGCCCGACTCAATTGGCCCAACAGGAGAAATAAGCACTATCAGCGCGGTGGTAAGGGACGCGAGGGGGAATTTGGTCAAAGGTAAAACGATTAACTTTCTGCTAGATGATGTCAGCGGCGGTCAAATTTCGCCTAATCAAGCTACCACAGATAGAAGCGGTATTGCCAAGACCGTATACACATCTAATGCCCTAAGTACATTTGAAGGGGTTAAGGTGTACGGCACAGTGGATGATACTCAAACCGTGTCTGCTTTTACTTTACTAACAGTTGGCGACAAACCTTTTGATATCGTCTTTGGGACAGGTAACACCATTCAGTCTCCCACTGAATCATCTTATACCAAGGAGTTCTCTGCGTTTGTCACAGATCCTGATTCAAACCCAGTGGAGAATGCTAACGTCACCTTTTCTGCACCACCAAAAGCATTCAATGTTGGGGGAACTTACGAGAAGGGCTTCTGGACATTTAATACCACCACAAATATTTGGAATAAAAATGTCACTGCTGTGTGCGATAACGAAGACTTAAACGGCAACGGGATCCTCGACGAAGGTGAAGACATTAATGGTGATGCCCAGCTTACTCCCGGTAATGTAGTCGCAGTACAATCGCAAGGGATCACAGATGCAAATGGCCAAGTTTTATTTACCTTGAGTTATCCTAAAGCCTTCGGTGCCTGGACAACGGTATCGATAACTGCAAATGGGGAATCTCAAGGCAGTGAGTCATCTGAGCAACATGACTACGGTCTTAGTGTAGCATCTGATGATTTGACCGATTCAGCTTCACCGCCACCGGCGAACCCTTATGGTGAGTCAGCTAACTGCAACGATATTTTATAAATCTTCATTGTAGTCGCAAAGGCTAAGTGCTTGGAAATAGGCCGTTTTAACGTCAACAAAAGACAGACTTGGGTATAGGTGAATAGAGAAAGTCTGATTAGATAAAGATAGCGCGATACATAGCCGCGGTATCACAATATAGTTATCGCCCAGTAGTATGCATACTACTGGGTTTTTTTTGTGTTTGCGCTTAAGCCTTGCACTGAATGAGGCTCAAAAATGCCAGCCACAATACTGCTTTATACTTTTTGGAACGGATACACCGAGCCGAGTTTCAACAACTGAGTTAATTCGTCAAGGGCGGTACGCGATTCATTAAGCAGTGCCACGTCACGTAAATCATCAACAGACAGTCGGTCTCGATAATGTTTGTCTACCCAGTTATTCAAACGTTCAAATTGGGCGTCGTTCATCATAGTACTTTGATTAACAGCTGCTAATTCAGTCTCATTCATAGCTACGCGTAACCTCAGACAGGCAGGCCCGCCGCCATTTCGCATACTTTGCTTCACATCATGGTAACGAATGTGTTTTATCGGGGTATTTAAAGTGACCAGTTCATTTAAATAAGCTGAAACTGCTGGGTTTTCTTCACAGTCAGTGGGGGCGATAATAGCCATCTCACCATTGGCAAGCGTGATTAATTGGGTGTTAAATAAGTAACTTTTTATCGCGTCTTGTACACTTACTTGCTCTGTTGTTACCTTAATAAAATGTAACTCACCGGCACCGTATTTGTGCTTAATTTCAGCAAACGCTTTGTCCGTATCTAAGAATGCTTGCTCGTGATAAAACAACACATTTTGATTGCCTACAGAGATAACGTCATTGTGAAATACCCCTTGATCAATTAGGTCTGGGTTTTGTTGAATAAAGACCACGTTTTCGTCGCTTAACCCGTGTAAGCGTGCAACAGCTTGGCTAGCTTCAAGGGTTTGACGAGCTGGGAATTTAACCGGCGCAGGCTTGCTTTTATCGAAGGCATAACGGCCGTACACGAATAGCTCTACCCCTTTTTCGCCATACTCACGACATAAGCGCGTATGGTTCGCTGCCCCTTCATCACCAAAATGTTCATTGTCTGGCAAGTGCGTGTGATGGCTAAAATGGCTTGGATTGGCAAACGTGGCCTTAAGAATATTGCCCGTGACCTGAGGCTCTAGTGAGCGGTGGTATTTGTTGGTCAAGTTGGCGGGGGTGAAATGCACTGTGCCATCTGCTGTATCTGCACTGGGTGAGACAGTAGCAGCGTTTGCTGTCCACATACTTGATGCTGAGCAACAGGCTTGAAAAATCGCCGGCGCTTGCTTGGCAGCTTGCTGCAAGACGTTGGCATCTGAGCCAGAAAAGCCTAACCGACGTAGCGCATCCACGTCAGGACGCGCTTGAGGCGCCAACACGCCCTGAATCATGCCAAGGTCAGCCAGGGCTTTCATTTTCTTTAAGCCCTGCTTAGCGGCTTGTTTAGGGCTGCTCTCGGCACTCGCATTATTTAACGAGGCAACATTACCGTATGATAAACCCGCATAATTGTGGGTCGGCCCAACGAGTCCGTCAAAATTCACTTCAAACTGCTTCATTTTATCCTCATGTGCGCATTCGTATTCGCTATAACAAAAGCGAAAAAGTTGACCTTGAAAATGACCAATCCATCTTCATCTAGGTGTGTCATGGACGGCATTATACTGGTTTTAAAGTCGCTGCCAATCGAGGTGGTTGAAATTTGAACAGTGAACTGGGCTTGGGTATGACGATTATCGGATAAGTATGAAGAAGAACTTGTTTTCTATTCACTTTGTCGATATATGTTAAAAAGCATTTTATAGCGGTGAACGAGCAATTCTTCTACGGTTCATCTAAAAACCCTAATAAATACAAAGGTTAAGACTAATTATATGGCAAAGTCTCTGGTCATTGTCGAATCACCGGCAAAGGCGAAAACAATTAATAAATATCTCGGGAAAGATTTTATTGTTAAATCTAGTGTAGGCCACGTTCGAGACCTTCCAACCAAAGCGTTAGGCAAAGTTCCGCCTAAAAAACCAGCAAAAGAGCTGAAGTTATTATCCGAAAATAAGCGTGAATCTTATTTACGTGAACATGAATATCGTAAATTAGTCGACCGTATGGGAGTCGATCCAAAAGACGATTGGGCAGCCCATTACGAAGTATTAAACGGCAAAGAAAAAGTCGTTAACGAACTTAAAAAGTTAGCAAAAAATGCTGACACTATCTATCTCGCGACGGATTTGGATAGAGAAGGGGAAGCCATCGCATGGCATCTACAAGAATTGATTGGCGATCCTAGCAAGGATTATCAACGCGTGGTGTTTAACGAAATCACCAAAAACGCCATTCAAGAAGCCTTCTCTGAACCCGGAAAAGTCAATGTCGAGCGCGTTAATGCCCAACAGGCACGTCGCTTTCTTGACCGAATTGTTGGTTTTATGGTGTCGCCGCTTTTATGGAAAAAGGTCGCCCGAGGATTATCAGCTGGCCGTGTTCAATCGGTTGCGGTACGCCTTGTGGTCGAGCGTGAGCGTGAAATTAAAGCCTTCGTACCAGAAGAGTTTTGGGACGTTCATGCCAATCTATTAACGGCGAAAGACAGTGACCTGCGCATGCAGGTGGCTAAATACAATGACAAGGCCTTCAAACCAACCAACAAGAAGCAAACGGATACTGCGTTAGCTGACTTAGAAGGGGCTGAATATAAGGTTATTAGCCGTGATTCTAAGCCAACGCAGTCTCGCCCGTCAGCCCCCTTTATCACCTCGACGTTGCAGCAAGCTGCCAGCACACGTTTAGGGTTTGGTGTAAAGAAAACCATGATGATGGCCCAGCGCTTATATGAAGCTGGCCACATTACGTACATGCGTACCGATTCAACCAATTTAAGCAAAGAAGCGGTTGATGCGTGTCGTGATTACATTGACGATAATTTTGGTGCTAAATATTTACCAGAAAATGCCTTGAAGTACGGCAGTAAAGAGGGCGCCCAAGAAGCTCACGAAGCGATTCGCCCGTCGAATGTATTGCTCAAGTCTGAATCATTATCTGAAATGGAACGTGATGCACAGCGCTTGTATGAGCTTATTTGGCGTCAATTCGTTGCCTGTCAAATGACGCCTGCTAAATATGATGCAAGTACTATCCGTGTATCTGCTAATGGTTATGAATTAACCGCGAAAGGGCGTGTGTTGAAGTTTGATGGTTGGACAAAAGTACAAAACCCTCAGCGCAAAAAAGGCGAAGAAGATTTCTTGTTGCCTGACGTGAAAGAGGGGGAAAGCCTGAGTCTTAAACAGCTTGACCCCAAACAGCATTTCACTAAACCAGTGGCACGATTCAATGAAGCCTCTTTGGTAAAAGAATTGGAAAAGCGGGGGATTGGTCGTCCATCTACCTACGCCAGTATCATCTCGACGATTCAAGATCGCGGTTATGTGCGCCTTGAAAGTAAGCGTTTTTACGCTGAAAAAATGGGTGAGATCGTTAACGACAGATTGCTCGAGAACTTCGACAATCTGCTGAGTTTTGATTTCACTGCCAAGATGGAACAAGAGTTAGATGAAATTGCCAATGGTAAAGTGTCATGGAAAGACGTATTAAATGATTTTTACGGCGATTTCGAGAAGAAGCTGCACCTAGCGGAAAAAGATCCAGACGATGGCGGCATGCGCTTAAATCAGGCTGTACCCACGGATATTGAATGTCCTAAATGCGGTCGCCCGATGAATGTGCGCACCGCAAGTACAGGGGTGTTTTTAGGCTGTTCTGGCTACAACTTACCACCAAAAGAGCGTTGTACTGGCACCATGAACCTTACCTCAGGTGACGAAGTCATCAAGGTAGACGACGAAGAAGAGCTCGAAACTGAGTTACTCAGATCGAAGCGTCGTTGTCCGATTTGTTCTACTGCCATGGATAGCTACTTGGTAGATGAAACGCGCAAGTTACATGTGTGTGGTAATACGCCTACCTGCCCGGGTATTGAAGTTGAAATGGGTACCTTTAAAATTAAAGGCTACGATGGACCGATTATCGAATGTGATAAATGTGGTTCAAACATGGAGCTCAAAAACGGTCGCTTTGGTAAGTATTTTGGCTGTACGAATGAAGAGTGTAAGAATACCCGTAAGTTACTTAGAAACGGTGAAGCTGCGCCGCCTAAAGAAGACCCGGTGGATTTACCCGAGCTTGAGTGTACCAAGTCAGATGCGCATTTTGTGCTACGTGATGGCGCGTCAGGTATTTTCATGGCGGCACATAATTTCCCTAAATCTCGGGAAACCCGTGCTCCACTCGTAGCTGAGCTGGCTCGTTTTAGAGATCGTATTTCACCTAAGTTTTATTACCTAGCAGATGCGCCGGCGAAAGATCCTGACGGAAATGACACTTTGGTCCGCTACAGTCGTAAAACAAAACAACAATATGTGATGAGTGAAAACGAAGAAGGCAAAGCCACAGGCTGGTCTGCTTGGTACACAGATAACAAATGGACAGTGGAAGACAAGCGTAAAAAAGCAAAATAGCGCTTTTGGATCCCAACACTGATTCTTTATAATAAAAAGCCGGTAACTTATCCTTACCGGCTTTATGCATTTTACAACCTATAGGCACGAGTATGGCATTGTCACTCCAAGAACAACTTTTGCAAGCAGGCCTCGCCGATAAGAAAAAAGCGAAGCAGGTACGCCAGCAAAAACACAAACAAGCAAAAGAAAAAAAGAACCATAACATTCAACAAACGAATGAAAGTAAGCTTGCCGCTGAAAAGGCCGCAGAGCAGAAGAAAGCCCGTGATAGAGAATTAAACCAACAGGCTAAAGCAGAGGCTGAGAAAAAAGCTGTTCAGGCGCAAATTGTGCAAATGATTAATGTGAACAAGCAGTCGCGTAAAGTGGGCGATATTGCGTGTAACTTCAGTGATAACAACGTAATTAAACGTATATATGTGGATAAAAATATCCATACTCAAATAACTCAAGGCCAACTGGCGATTGTTAAGTTAAACGAGGCTTATGAGCTTATTCCTATGCCGGTGGCGGACAAAATCGCCGAACGTGACGAAAGTTATGTGTTATACCGCGCCGATATTCTGCCAGAAGAAAAAGCCAAAAACAGCGAAGATGAAGACTGGTATGCAGACTACGAAATTCCAGATGATTTGAGTTGGTAGCGTAGCATTAACCGGTTGATGAATAGCATCACATCGTACTGAGTAAATAAACGCTAGCATATCACTGCCAGCGTTTATCTTATTTCAGTGTTTAAACTTCAATTTGAGAGTTTTCATTATCTGCGGTTTTAACAACGACGATCCGAAAACCATTAAATTGTTTGCCCATAATTTTTTTCATGGCCAAAATACCAAAAAATATGCCTATGCCGGCCCCAGTGGTTTGAATGTACGGGGTAAACGGCTCTACTGATAATCCTAAGGCGGCCAGCGTAAAGCCAATAGCAAAACCAAGCAGCACAGCAGTGGGGATAGTCCAAAGTAATGCGCGCCACGCCCAGCTCCACCAAATTCTTGCTGCGCGCCACCAGGTCACCTCTATTTCTTCCATGAATCACCTTTACGTTATCGTCTTATCGTTGTTTTAACGAGTTGATATACCGCTCGCTGGTATCTCAAAACCGGTAAATGAAACTCCACATAAATTATTTAAAAAAGCGCTCAATCATTGCTAGCGCCGATTGGTTATAACCTACCCGAGTATCAAGATCAGCATCTTTAGGGCGAACGCCCAGTTTAATACCGACAATTGAGTCTTCCGTTAATGCATTGCTACAGGCGGCCAATGAGCGGTGAATTTCCTGTTCTGTCAGTAGTGAATGCTCTGCGCCAAAATCCACGCTTGGATTTTTCGCTGCGGGCATGTGGGTGTCTTTCCAAATGCCATACGGCGATTCTTGATCCGTCACCCCAGAGAACATAAGCCCCTTAAGCAGGCCTTGGGCTTTTACCTTTTCGATGTGGGCTAATACGCCATCTGTGCTCATGGTTTCAATTGCTGAGCGGCCCCAATTGATCAGTATGCCCAGATTTGCTTGATGGGAAGCATTAAGGGCATTAACCACATTTATTTCATCCTCCAAAGATAAAAAACCTTTGGCGGGGGCGTGATCAGGCGTAAAGGCATCACAATGTTCAATAACGATATCCGCGCCGTGCCAATCCCAACTGAGCATTGTTTCTAAAGACGCTTGCAATGATTTGGCAGAGCCACTGGCTTTACTTCTATTTGGTGCGGTCTGTATTTCGATGGCTTTTACTGCTTTTCGCCCAAGCCCTTGATTGAGCTTACCAATGGCATCGCACGCTTTTCGCATAAAAGCGATTGCGGCTTGGCGGCCGTCTTCATCATCTGAAGCAATACCAAAGTGGGGGTTTTTGTCTAATGCCCCCATAGTGCCAGGCACGCAGGTGAACACAAATTTCCAGTCAGGGCTGACATTAGTGATAAACCAATCATCGTCATGGGGGTGCAGCGTACCAGTAAAAGGATGCTCTAAACCTTGTATATTTTTAAAGGTTTTTAACTGTGCGAAATACGCGTGCTCAGCTTCAGCATCCCAATGCTCCCATGCTGGGGATGTGGCGTAGGAGCCGACAAAATAATTCATGTGAATTCCTTTTTGAAAAGTGAAGTTAAACAGTCATTTATAGATGACTTTAGCACGAAGCTAGAAGCTTGCGAATAGCTTTACAAGCGTTAAAAGTGTAAAAACTTTGAGCTAGTTTAGTCTGTTTGATTTGATGGCCCTACAAACACTAATGCACTGCGCAACTGTCGTTTACCATGCATTTTGAACACGAGTATGCAGTTGGCTTACGGTTTGCTTAGATATGCTCTATATCTTTAAACGGCTGTATATGAGTGTGCAGTAAGCGTGTTTAGCCAAGCTGATTTATTGGTCTTCACTGTGCCCATACAAGGAATTAACGCGATGCAAATTCAACCATCAAAGACCTCATTATTTGACTACCTCAACAACACTAGTGATGCCGATGCAGCTTTGCAAAGCGTGGTGGATGCACAAAAAAACAATATTTATGCTGGGCTGGCAGAGGTGGAAAATAATTTAGCAACCGGAAATGTTGACGATGCACTAGAGCGTTTAAAGTCCGGTGAAAACGGCATAAACCTGCAAACCCTGGACAACATGCTGAGCTTTAACATGCGCGGAGTCACTGAAGACTTAACGGATTTGGCAAAAGACCTAGGCCTTACCTTTGATGTTAAGCTCGCTCAAGAGGATGGTGCTTGGGTTGTTAGCAGTGAACATGACCCTGAGCACAAGGGCTTAGCTCAGCTACAGCAATACCTAGATAGAAACCCGAAACTGCAAAGTAAACTCGATGATTTGAACGCTTTATCTGAGTTCTATGAGTTGGGGCAGTCCCAAGAGTATGCAAAAGAATTGCAAGCAGCGGATGTGCATGAAGATGACGTTGTAACTTACCTGACGCAAAGTCGTGAGTATTTGTTTTCATTGGACAGTTTTTATTTATCTGACGCTGGGCTCTCTATTGCGTCTCGAGGTGAGTCAGAAGGTTTGTTTGAGCAAGTGAAGACAACCTTAGGTTTAGTGTCAGAAGAGGATTAATGTTATTGGTCAATGTAGGCTTCGCGTGGTCGCTATGTTGACATCTCTGGTTAAATGCTCTGAGTGTTGAGCGGCCGCTGTTTGCCGCCTTTGCAGTGTAATGTTCTGTTATTTGCCGTTTTATAAGCAGGTCACAAAGTAAAGTATGCTTTTAATAGCTAACATACATTTAGCCGTTCTAGCCAATGTGTTGTCTTAATCTAGGCTAATAAATTAGAATCCCGCCTTTGTATTTTCACGTTTTGGTTTTCATGCGCCTACAATCATTTTTTTACGAGCTCAAGCAGTTGCTCGGTGTTTCAGCCAATACCACAAGTCACAATGAAAAAATAATATCAGCCGTGGGCGGCGGGCTGGGTATCGCAGGGATCATGTGGGTGATGCATTTTTTGGTGCAGGCGCAGTTGTTAACCATGCAGAGCAGTATCATGATTATCGCCTCAATGGGGGCCAGTGCCGTGCTTTTATTTGCCGTGCCTCACGGAGCGTTGTCTCAGCCATGGGCCGTTATTGGCGGGCACTTAATCTCGGCTGTGTTAGCCATTACCAGTGTGAAATATTTAGGCCATGGGCCTTGGGTTGCAGCGTTTGCCGTTGGTGGCTCAATCGGTGTGATGTATTACTTGCGTTGTATCCACCCACCTGGCGGCGCTACAGCACTGACGATCGTGGTAGGCGGCGCCGATATTGATGCGCTAGGTTACCAATTTTTGTGGTTGCCTTTAGGCATAAATATCCTGGTTATCATGGCCATCGCTATCATTTTTAACGGTTTTTTTAACTGGCGTCGTTATCCGGTGTACCTGGCTCATAAGTTAAAAAGAGCGATTGGAGCGCCGTCCAATGAGCGCGAACATGAGTTGACCCAAGAAGATTTTGCTGCGGCTATGCAAGAGCTGGATTCTTACGTAGATATTACCCCAGATGGTTTAACAGATTTACTCGAACTGGCTAAAAAGCACGCGGAAAAAAACATCACTCACCCCCAAAGCATTATTGCAGGGCGGATATACAGCAATGGTAAGCTAGGCCGACTGTGGAGCATTCGACAAGTGGTTGATGCCTCGCCCCAAAATACCCATGCTAGCAAAGACAGGGTGATCTATAAGGTACTAGCGGGTGATGGTGGCTACGAAACCCATATGTGTTTACGCAGTGAGTTTCATAAATGGGCGCGCTTTGAAGTCGAAAAACATAATCAGCAATGGGTCAAGGTTGAAGAGCAAAAAGCGTAAACGCTGATGCATGAACATCCGCGTTTAGCTGTCTTTGCAGTCAAAGCCTGCGAGTGTATTACAAGCCGCGTTCTGTGGTTAGGTAGGTAGCAAAACTTCCTAACCAGTGACTGCCCATGTAATGCATGTCGTGTATCACAGAATTGATGCCTGCTTGGTGATGCTTTTTCGCCGCACTGTTTATCGCCGCTAATCTTTTGTCATCTTCTGGCAGCGCTGAGGCAATGCCTTCTAACATCCATGCTCTGCTTAAATTAAGCCCGTCCAAGTGGGCCAGTTTGCCATCGCTTTTATCGACAACCGTGGCCACGCTCAACCAATTGCCGTTTCCATCTGTTGGGATCGACGGCAAGAACGCGCTCAACCATTTACTGTATTCGGCATTCGGAAAAACACGGCGCATCAAGTCTGCTTCGGCAATACAGGGTGATAAAAAGTCTTGCCCTGATGGCTCGTAAGCGAGGGGGCAGTTTACGTCGTTAGCATACAAACGCGTAACGGTGCTCTTAAGTAGCTGATTAAAAGCAGTATTGTTCGCTGTTTTACTCCAATCTAACATTAGGCCGAAAGCAAATGCGGTTTGACTGTGCTCTCCCACACGAATGGGAAATGACAACTTGGGCAACCAGTCGGTTAAGTTGGCAACGATTTTATTTTCCAACGGCATCAGTGTTGCTAACCACTTTTTAGCTTGGGGGTTGTCCCATTCACGCAATTCGCTGGTGAGTTGTAAAAACCAAGCTAAGCCGTAAGGGCGCTCGAAACTGGTGCCAGTGCCTTCGCGGTTGAAATAGGCTAATTCACCTTGGATATTCGCTTGGCTAAAGCTTTGCCCTAAACTTGCCATTATCGCCTTGTAATGCGCGGAATCAGGATGTTGGCTGGCGATACGAGTGAGCAACCAATGCCCGTGTACAGAAGAGTGCCAGTCAAAACAACCGTAAAAAGCGGGGTAGAGTTCTTTAGGCGTTTTCACGTCCTCATCGCCTGTCATCATATGTTTGATGATGTTCGGATATTCTTTGTGCACACACTCAAGGGCGAGCTCTGCGAATCGCTCGGTTACTTGGGTTTGTGAGGGCGTTGGTAACTGATCATTTTGTGCCGCGAAGGCAATGCCACAATACATGGCAATAGATAAACTTATTGCTTTGATTTTCATCGTAATCTTATATCTCTTTAGTGGTTGAGCGCAGAATACTCGCTCTGTCATGGCGATGCAACGTGTCAAAAGCGGCTGCTAAGGGCGGATAAAAGTGAGGAAACTCCAACGAGCAAAGGTGCAAATACACCAACGCATAACCCTTTGTGTTTACTTAGTGCTTTTTGGCACTGAACCGCCAGCCGCCCCGCAACGTATAGCTTGTGTAATGTACTAACTGTGTAAGGTACTAACTGTGTAACGTTCTGACTGAGGCATACATTGATGTTCACTGGTGAGTATCAATCTATCTGTCATCACGACTTGCGTCATAATCATAAAACTGGTTAAAATACTGTATAAACCACTGTATGTAACATCGACCTATCAAAATAGGCGCTGACCATTCGATAATGAGCGTGTCATCTATGAATCTTTTTAAAATTAATGAAAGCGATAGCTGGAAATCGGTAAACGACGGCGTTATGGGTGGCATATCAAAGTCTCAATTATCCCATGTGGACAAACTCGCCGTGTTTAGTGGTCATGTTTCTTTAGAAAATAACGGTGGCTTTGCATCAGTGACCAGACGGGTTTTTGCAGTAAATGTCACCCATGACGCAGAGTTATCAATTCGAGTTATGGGTGATGGCAAACGCTATCAATTACGCTTAAAACCCAGTTTAGAAAAAGGTGTGCCTTCTTATGGCGTTGGCTTTACTACTCAAGCTAATGTTTGGCAAACCTTCCGTTTTAAACTGAGCGAATTCAAAGCGACCTTGCGCGGTAAAAAAGTAGCAGATGCCCCCATGCTGAATTGGCAGGACGTAAAACAACTCGGTTTTTTAATAGGCGATCGCCAACAAGGGGATTTTTGTTTGTTGATTGACAGTATTACCTTAGATGAATGATATAAATAAGGTTTCTCAAGATGTGACTCCCTCGGTAAAACCAGCCAATTCAGTGTTAGTGCTACCGGAAAAATACTACCTTGATCATTTCAATGAGTTCATTACCTACACTGAAGTGCATTGTGCGTCACTTCTATCGTCGCCTCATATCGAGTTTATCCAAAGATTTAAGCAACTTCAGCACAACACTCAGTGCATGTTTGTACGTGCAGTGAATCGCAAAGGGCCGTTTATCGCTTGTAGCAAGATGTTAGCGTATGAGGAAATTGAAAACTGCCAAAAGCAATTGGATGCCTTGTTAGAAATAGGGGCATTGCGACACGTTGAAAAAAGCGACGTCAGCCTACTGTTAGGTACACTGAATAAGGCGCAACTAGTTGAATTGTTATGTGCTCAGAATGTGTTGTTTAAAAAAAGTGCCCCTAAAGCTGAACTATTAAGATTAGCCAAAGCGCTTACCCCCAGTGCTGTTATTCAGCATGAGGTGTGTGATGACATTAAAGTGAAAACCTTTGTTAATGAATGGCAATATCTGCTGTTTTTATTTTTCGGTAATCTTAAAAGTGCCCTTGATAAATTTTCGATGCGAGATTTAGGCGTACTTAAAACACGCAGTAAATCGAAACAGCAAGGGCCGCGGTTTGATGACATTGAACAAGCTCAAAGTGCTTTTTATTTTGCCCAATTACAACAGCAGCTGGCAACAATCAGTGAGCAAGAGCTGCTTGTATTAGCGCAAAATCAAGCCGTACAACAAAGCCCCGTTGGGATTATAGCCAATGAATACGCAGCACATTTTTGGTACGAAATAGGCTGCGCCTTATTTGCGCTTGATAATGACAGTGCAAAAACGCAAGCGCTGGCATTTTGGCGATTATCGTCACACCAAAAAGCCCAAGAGCGCTTGATAAGAGAAACCTATAAACTTGATAAAGCGCAAGCCAAGTCTGCTCTTGAAGCGATACTCGAATCGCCAAAAGACGATGAGCTGAGTTTATTCGCATTTGATTTTTACCAGCGGAAATTCAATCAAGCGAAATTAAGTGTTCGAACCCAGCGCCTTCGTGAGCACAGCACAAAGCTGTACATTGATGAAGTGTATAAAGATCGTGTGGAGTTAGGCGTAAAACGTTATTACGAAACACTAAGTTTGCCTGATGAAAAGTGCGCATTGGGCGAAAAAAACGCCGATTATCAAAGTGAATTTATAAGCGAGCGTAAAGAGCAACCTCTTCAAAATGCACAAGAGCTACAAAACGGCCAGCAAAGCGTTGAGCATACACGGGTTTCACATACGCAGGTTTATCGAACCGAAAATCGCTTATTCAGAGCGCTATTTGGTTTAACGTTCTGGCATGAATTGTTTAATGAGGCGCAACGTGCCACAGGCTCTGAGTTTGATCGAACCCCGCGCCTGATTAAAGAAAATAGCTTGTATCAAGAACTCGAAGAGCAGGTAGAGGCGCGCTTGGCACTTTTTACGCAACATCACCCTCATGCTACTACCAGCCATGCGATGGGTTATATCACCCAAGTGGCCAGTCGCCATTATGGACAGCCCAATGGCATTTTTCGCTGGCACAGCAAGATGCTCGAAATCATAGGCGTGTTTCTACAACATGTTGATGGGCAGTGCGTCGCAAGTCATCTAAGGGCGATGGCAAAAAATTACCAAGGGCTGAAAGACGGTTACCCGGATTTAATGGTTATCGAATATCAGCAGCTGCGCTTTGAAGAAGTTAAAGCGCCTGGGGACCAGTTGCGGGCCAATCAATTGGTCAGCATTGATGCGTTACAAAATGCCGGCTTTAACGTAGGTGTGTGCCAAGTTGAATGGCGCTATAACCCTCAGCAACCTTATGTTGTGGTTGATGTTGAAACCACAGGAGGTTGTAAGCCAGGCCACCGCATTACAGAGATTGGTGCCGTTAAAGTGATAAACGGTAGGGTAGTCGACAGCTGGAGTAGCCTTATCAACCCTGAGCGGCGTGTACCCCATTTTATTACCCGCCTAACGGGGATAAGCAACGACATGGTTGAAGATGCGCCGTTGTTTTGCGAAGTGATAGATGATTTAGAATGCTTTATGCAGGACTGCATTTTTGTTGCTCATAATGTGAATTTTGACTACGGCTTTTTTAAGTTAGAGTACGCCCGTTTAGAGCGCTCATTCTCAATGCCAAAGCTGTGTACGGTGCGTGAAATGCGCAAGTATTACCCAGGCTCAAAGTCTTATTCGTTAGGTAATTTAACCAAAGAATATGGCTTATCTCTTGATAACCACCACAGAGCACTATGTGATGCGCAAGCGGCCGCAGAGTTACTGATTATGGTCAACGAAAAGAAACGCCATGCCTGATAGCCATAGTGCTTCTTTTCTTCTGTCTTTGTTGACCAAGTTTACTGTCCAAATAAAAAAATGAGAGGAATGTGCAAACGGGCATTCCACGCATCTTCTGTATGCGCGGCACCTTCAAAGGCGAGGGTTTGCCAATTGTTAGTGTCATAGCCTTTTTCGAGCATAATTGCGTCAGCACGTTTTTGTAATGCTGGGTATCTAGCATCTAATGTGGCAGTGCCGTGATCAAAATAGATTCGGTGGTTGTTGGCCGTCGGTAGGTGCGCCCTCATATAGCTAAAAAACGCGCGTGGAATAAGGTCATCCTTAGAATCAAAATCACCAGGCCAGTGAGTTGAAAGGCAAGCTGCAGCACCAAAAACCTCGGGGTATTCACTGATCGCGTACAGCGATATTAGTCCCCCCATACTTGAGCCCATTACAAAGGTGTTTTCGGGGTCAGTATGCACTTTGTACGTTTTATCTATGTAGGGTTTTAGCTCGTTGACTATGAACTTTAAGTACTCGTCCGATTGCACTTTATTGCCTGCAAACAAGGATTGAGCGCCGCTATGGGTCCCTTGATACAGCGCTTTTTGCTTGTTACTGCCCAAGCTTTCAAACGGTTTTTGTGGGAAATATTCTGCATGTCTGAGGGTTGCACCGCCGTTGTCGATACCTACAACAATAAACGGCCTAAGCTTTGATTTGTCCAGTAGGTCAGAAGCGACTTCATCTACGCCCCATGCCTGTCCGTTCCACGTTGAAGAGCGATCGAACAACATTTGCCCATCGTGCATATAAAGCACTGCGAACTTTTCACCCTGCTTAGTAGTTTGTGCATATTGTTCAGGTAACCAGATATGGACATTTCTAGAGGCAACATAGTTGGAATCAAAATCACTGATAGTGACTAAATTACCACGTGTGACTTCACTTGCTGTGCTAGCGCCGGCATACAGAGTGAACATCAGTGTTAAGTTCAATGAGAACAGCAATATTTTACGCATTGTAGGTACCTGTAAGTAATAACAGCATGTCGCTCGGTGCTTATAAAAGGGCGTTAAAGCGAGATAGCTCGCGTCCTAGGGCAGTATAAGCACCGCGCAAAAAGACTCGCTAGGACTATAGCAAGCATCAGCGATTAAATGTGATCCATACGTATGCATTGATTAACATTGCCGATTGGTAAATGCGACGACACAAAAGGGCAAACCTATTTCATTTACAGCAACTAGAATCACTCAAGCCGTTGCTTTACATAGCGCTTTGGTGATTCGCCGAGTAGATTTTTAAACATGGTTATAAAAGCGCTTACTGAACTGTAGCCAAGATACTCAGAAACCCGTTGCACTGGCATGTTACTGCTGAGTTTTTGTACGGCGATGATCACATGTAACTGCGCTCGCCAGTGACCAAAGCTCATGCCGGTTTCTCGTTTTATTAGTCGCGCAAGGGTACGTTCGGTCATGGCTAAATAACTCGCCCATTGGGCAAGTGTTTTTCGGTCTTCTGGGTAGGCCAAAAGTTGTTGCGCTAGCTTAGCCATGGTGGGGTGCGTTGATAAGGGCAACGCCATGGGTTGCTTTGGCAAGCCGCTGACAACATCGATTAATACTTGGGCCATTCGACTGGTTTCGCCATAGCTAGGGTAATGCTGATCCAGTGAGGCAAAATGACAGATTAACGCTTTGGCCAAAGAGCTTATTGCAAGCGTGCAGGTTTTATTTGGCATGCGCAGTTCGCTAGCTTGAATAAACACGTGGCAAAGCTCTGCATGATCAGAAGCGCGATTACTATGGCTCACATGAGCTGGGATCCAAATCGCGCTGTGAGTTGGCACCATCCACATTTTGCCTGCAACTTCACATGTAACATAGCCATGCAGCGCAAGAATAAGCTGCCCTTTAGGGTGGGTATGTAGGGGCAGTTCGTGGCTATCATTGACTTTCTCAATACGTGCAACCACGGGTTGAGGCATAGTTTCGAAATGCTGTAGATCATTCCACTGTATAAAGTTCAGTAAGCTCATTTGTCGGTATTTAGTTATTTGTTGTCTTTATCTGTAAATTATAAGGGTTGAAGAGCTTCTATAATAGCCACAATTTTGCGACGTCTTTCACTATGTACATGTTTGATGTGAGTCATTTGAGCTCATGCTGATATCGCGTATCGCATGGTGCTGGCATGCGCCATGTTGAAGTACACGATTTGTCTTTAAATCATGTGCCGTTAAATCACGTGACAGTAATCGAGAAAAGCATGCGAGTGAAAAATGCAGCGCAACGCTTAAAAGCCATAAAGTCAAACGGGAGTAAATGTGCAGTTAGTAAGCAGGATAGGGCAGTCGGCACCGAGTAAAATAGCTGCATCAACCTTCGTTTTGGTATTGGGAATACTTTTTGTCGCCGCGAATTTACGTGCGCCAATCACTGGCATTGCCCCTATTCTCGAGCGCATTATTCACACCTTCACGTTAAGCAATGCCCAAGCGGGCATGTTAACCACCTTACCACTGATCGCATTTGCCGTGGCTTCGACCATGGCGGCCACATTGGCGCGAAAAATAGGCATTGAAAAAGCGATATTTATTGCGCTGCTATTAATAGGCGCAGGAATTGTTCTTCGGCTAATTGATTCTGTATGGATGCTATACATAGCCACCGCTGTTATTGGTGTGGGGATAGCTATCGGCAATGTATTGCTGCCAAGTTTGATTAAACGAGATTTTGCCACCCGAGTCGCCATGATGACGTCATGTTATGTGCTGGCAATGGGGATTTTCTCTGGTGGGTTTTCAGCGTTGGTCACGCCGCTAGCGAACCTTAAGGGGCTAAACTGGCAAGGGGCACTGGGGTTGTTCTCTGTTATCACTTTAGTGAGTATTGTGCTGTGGTTGCCACGATTAACTACTCGTACTATGCCTGATAATGGCGGCGGTGAACCGAATAAGAGTGGGGCGCCTCATACCGCGAAACTCAGCAAAGTATGGCATTTCGCTTTGGCTTGGCAGGTCACAATTTTCCTCGGTTTGAATTCCTTCATGACCTACGTGCTAATTGGTTGGTTACCTAATGTGTTAGTTGCTGCGGGGTATTCACAGGTTTACGCTGGCGTACTGCATGGTTGGCTACAGTTTTCATCGGCTATTCCTGGGTTCGTACTCATACCTATTTTGGCAAGATTAAAAGACCAGCGTATACCGGCGGTATTGATATCGATTTTAGGCGCTGTGAGTATTTTAGGGCTATTGTATGCGCCGCAGTTTGCACTAATTTGGACAGTACTCGTCGGGTTTAGCTCAGGAGGGTGCTTTATTTTAGGCTTATCGTTTATTAGCTTTCGCAGCCAAAACGCCTTACAAGCTGCCTCGTTGTCGGGCATGGCCCAATCTTTTGGTTACTTACTAGCAGCCGTGGGCCCCATGCTTGCGGGATATCTGTATTCTTCACTTGGTGATTGGTCAGGTAGCTTGTGGATGTGCGCCATTGCCTGTGTATGTTGTGCGGTAGTGGGCTTAGGGGGCGGGCGCAATAAAGTATTGCCGCATTTCTAATTCGCTTAGCTTCAACTCGTGCTTTACCCGGACTAGGGATCCTATATAGGACGCTAAATGCCTAAAGACTTTACAATTGCGCCTTGTAACATTTACTGCAAATCTTCGCCGAGGGGGCTTGGTGCGTCAGCGTTCACCCCTTGGTAAATTCAATACATACTTTTTTACGTTTACGCAAAGCCCTTTCGTGCGGGCGCTGAACGACTTTTGACGCACCGCAGCGCCGATGAAAACCTATCTTGGCGTTGCAATTGCTCCTTTGATAATCGACTCCACATACTATTCATTTACAGGAGAGAGATTATGTCAAACACAGTGAAAACGATTAACCCAACCACTGAAGAACAATTGAAAGAGTACACGCTATTATCCACAGACGAGGCGAACAAAGCCGTTGATCAGGCCGATGAGGTATTCCAACAGTGGAAGCTCACCAGCACCGAGGAGCGTGCCAAATTACTTAATAAGATGGCCGATGTTATCGAAGCCAATAAAGACGAAATAGTCACCCTAATGGTCGACGAAATGGGTAAAGTGAAGGAGCAGGGTTACCAAGAAGTGGAACTGTGCGCAGGAATTTGTCGTTATAGCGCTGAACAAGGGCCCAGTTTACTTGCAGATGAAGAGCGAGATTACGAACCCGGCAAAGCGATAGTAAGTTATCGTCCTATCGGTGTTATTTTAGGGATCCAGCCTTGGAATTTCCCGCTTTATCAAGTGATACGCTACAGTGCATCGAACCTGATGGCAGGTAATGTGACCGTGCTTAAACATGCTGCCAACGTATTTGGTATGGCGGTTAAAATTCAGGAAATGTACGAAGAAGCAGGTTTTCCCAAAGGTGCTTATCAATCGTTATTGATTGATGGTGAAGCGGCGAGTGAACTGATTAAACATCCAAAAGTACGCGGTGTATCCTTCACTGGTAGTGATGGTGTCGGTAAAAAAGTAGGTGCTTCTGCAGCAGAAAACGTCAAAATATCGGTACTTGAACTAGGTAGTAACGATGCCTACGTGGTTCTTGATGATGCAGATATTGACGTTGCGGTCAAAGCCTGTGTGACGGGGCGCGTAATCAATAACGGTGAAACCTGTGTTTCTGCTAAACGTTTCATCGTGACAGAAAAGAACTATGAAGCATTTAAAACCGCATTCGTTGAAGGCATGAAGGCTCTTAAAATGGATGACCCAAATCTCGAAGGGACAGACATTGGCCCGATGGCGCGTGAAGACTTGCGAGACAAATTACATGACCAAGTGACCGAATCGCTCAAAGCAGGTGCAACGTGCTTAATGGGTGGTGAAGTTCCAGACCGTAAAGGTTATTTTTATCCCGCTACCGTGCTTGAGAATGTCGGCGCTGGCTCGCCCGCTTATGATGACGAGTTATTCGGTCCAGTAGCATCTTTAATTAAAGCGAAAGACGATGAAGATGCAATGCGCATTGCCAACGATTCACGTTATGGCCTTGGTGGCGGTATATTCAGCAAGAACGAAGATAAAGCGATTGAACTTGCCCGTGACGTATTTGATACAGGAATGATCAATATCAACGGCTACGGTTTAGCGCATCCTAATCTACCCTTTGGTGGTGTGAAAGAAAGTGGTTATGGTCGAGAACATGGCGGCTTTGGTATGCGAGAGTTTGTTAACGTGAAAGCGATTATGGTCACTCAGTAAGTATGTGCCCTAAGATCTAAGCTAATTGCTGTTTAATCTCAGCAAAACAAAAGGCAGTCAGAATGCTCTGACTGCCTTTTTCCGTTTTTGATAATGCGTTGTTTTTAAGCGCGGGAAATCTCAAACGCGGTGTTTTATATCCTTCCGTGACCACTAAAAGTAAGCCGTAGCACCTTGAAGATATTGATTGAAGGCTCCTTGATTGGCTTGTTTTAACTTAGCGCATTGCCTGGATTCGTCTTGTGCAACGTCATAGCTGCGGGCCATACCGTCATATTTGTCCTTGTGTTTGGCGTAAAAGTCTTGCGCTAAATCGATATTGTGCTGACTGCAGCTGGAGGATACATATTCAGGCATACGGGCAATGTGATAAGCAGGCATTTTAGCGGTGACTTTTTCCATGTTTGAATCTAGCCATTGGTACAGCTCATCTTTATTTTCTTTGGCGTGACTTGCCGTGGCAATAAAACCCAGTACGTTTGCAGGGCTGACTGCATCACTTAGTGCCAAATTTAGCACTTTTTGAAGAACGACAGGGTTAGAAAATAACATACCATAGCGTATGCTGCTTTGGGTGTTAGCATCGTTGCTAGCAATATAGGCAGCTTTATATTTTTCAAACCAGTTTTCGCTGTCATTCACCGCCAAACTGCGCATAGCATTGGCGGCAATAGCTCGGCCTGTACTGGTGTCGTCTTTTAAGAACTTTTCGGTGATACGGCGACTTTCTTTAAGCACTGCTTCGTTTTGTGTGTAGCGACTGAGTAAACCAAATACCGCGGTGCGCAATCGACTTACGTCATTGCTGTCGCTTTTATCTTCGACTGTACCCAATCTAGCAAACCAATGACTTAACTTACTGTTTAAAAAGTCGGCGAAAAGTGCTTTGTTATCATCATCGACCAAATAGGTTAAGTCAGATAATGAAGCTACTACAGAACGGGCTACGACAGGGTCGCTCTCTTTGGCTAGCGCGTCTAGTACGGCCATATGTTGGCTTAAGCTGATCTTATCTGCTTTGAGCAAGGCATCTGAATTGTACAAAAGCGACTTTTTCTCTCTGGCGTTAAGTACTTGGGTATCTTCAAGCAATGCGTGTAATTGCTCAGCAGGGATCTGCCAACGCATGTAGCCCATAGCGTTATCGTTCGGGTAAACCCACTGGGCCTGTGCCAATTCTGGCAGATTCATTTTGCGTTTGTCTAAAAATAACTGACTATGAATGAGTTTGTCGTTCTTTTTATAGGTAATTGCCAAGGGCACAATCCACGTTTGTGCTGTTACTTCAGCACCAGATAAATGGTAACGACTTTGGCTTATATCGCCATTGTCAGCAAAACTAACTAAGGGATAGGCGGGTTGCTCTAGGTAGGTTCGCATCATGGCCGGTACATCAAAATCGGCGACACTCTCTAATACCTCCCACAAGTCCTCAGCTTGGGCATTACCCCAAGCGTGTTTCTGCATATAACGCTGAACACCTTTTTGAAATGCGTCTTCGCCTACTAACGCTTCTACCATCTGTAAAATTGACTCGCCTTTACTGTAGTTCAGGCCAAGCCCGTCCATAACATCTGTTTGACTTCGCACTTCCTTTTTAACGGCCTTCGTTGTAGGGCTGGCGTCTCCAGCAAATGCGCTTTCTTGAACCAACGGGGCTTGGGTATTCAGCTCAGGGTAAAGGGCCATGGTGATTTTGCCTTCCATCCAGGAGGCGAACGCTTCATTTAACCAAAGATCATCCCACCAAGACATGGTGACGAGATTGCCGTACCACATGTGGGCCAACTCGTGCGTTATGGTTTTAATTGGACCGCTTTGTTCAGTTAAGCGGGGAGCATCATCGAGTAAAAGCAGGCTGCTACGAAAGGTCACTAAGCCCGCGTTTTCCATTGCGCCATGAGTAAAGTTAGGCACAGCGATAAAATCGAGTTTTTCATAGGGGTAGGGCGTGGCGAAGTAATCTTCTAAGGCGCTAAGAATTTTAGGTGTTTGCGCCACGGCAAACTTGGTTCGATGGGCTTGGCTTTTGGGCGTGTATATTCGACCAGGCACGGATAATTCAGTGATTTCAGCTGAATCCATTTCGCCCACCGCAAAGGCGACCAAGTAACTCGGCATCGGTTTGGTTTTTTTAAACGCAACAGTTTGCCAGCCATCTTCTGTGTTGGTTGATTCCACGGGTGTATTGGAGATAACAGTATTAACCGATGGTGCGGTAATTGTCAGTTGATAGGGGATTTTATAGCTGGGCTCATCAAAGCTAGGAAACGCACGACGGGCGTGCATGTCTTCAAATTGGGTGAAAATATAGTTTTTACCCTCAAACGTTGAAAGGTACATACCATCTGAGGTGGTGTTAACCTTACCGGTAAATTCCATATGCAATTGATAGGTTTTAGCGGGCAAAATGTCTCGTGCTTTAGCATGTTGAATGTCATAGGCATGGCTCGACAGGGTTAGCTCAAACCGATCCATGCCGTCAATAAGCTCGGCTTTATATACGTCTAGATCTCGTTGATAAAAACGCACAATATCCGTAGGGTTTTCAATGTGTATCGTGATCGTCGTTTCACCGCTAAACGTCGCTTGGTTTGGATCTATTTTCAGTGAAATTTGTTGAAAACTCGGTGTTACGTTATCGCCTAGGCGATAGGCCTCTTCATTAGCAATGGCTTGTGAGGCTATAAGGAGGCTGAAGGCTGCACCTAAGCATCGTTGAATAAAAGTCATATTAAGTCCATGTTATTAATTGTTATTGACGTAATGCATCGAGTTTGGCGCGATACGCGCACTTGATGTATCCGTTTGACGTGCAGATTAGGTCAAATTGGTAGAATTGCAACGATCAAAAAGTTAACACTTGTTTCGTTAAACACAGAACTAAATAGGATGGCCAGAATTGAAAAAAGGCTCATAGAGCCTTTTTTACAGTGGGGTTACGCACACTTTATGCGCTGCTACCCCGCTTCTGGAAATTCGTAATCTTCAAAGGTTTTACGCAAGGCTAGCTTGTTTAATTTACCTGTTGCGGTATGGGGCAGTTCATCCACAAAAACCACATCGTCAGGCAATGACCATTTGTGCAGTTTGTCCGTTAAGAAGCTCAATATTTCAGCGCTCGTTACTTGTGTGTCGCCTTTTCGAACTGCGATAAGCAGTGGGCGCTCAGTCCATTTGGGGTGGTATCGACCAATCGCTGCGGCTTCTGCAATAGCAGGGTGACTCACTGCAGCATTTTCGATGTCGATAGAGCTCACCCATTCACCACCGGATTTAATAACATCTTTGGTGCGATCGGTAATTTGCATAAAGCCCTCAGGATTAATCGTTGCCACGTCTCCTGTATCAAACCAGCCTTTGTCGTCCACGGGGCATCCTTCTTCACCTGGGGTTTGTGACATTCCGTAGTAACCACTGATGACCCAAGGCCCGCGAACTTTCAAGGCACCAAATGCCACGCCATCCCAAGGTAACTCATTGTTATCTTCGTCCACTATGCGCATTTCAATGCCAAACACACCGCGACCTTGCATGGTTTGTAAATCAGTGATTTGTTCGTCTGTGTATTCTTCCATGCCGGGTTGCAAACCAAAAATTGTGCCTAGTGGGCTGGTTTCCGTCATGCCCCAACCTTGATATACCATAGTGTTATGCTGTTGTTTAAAGCGTTCGATTATGGTTCGTGGGCATGCTGCGCCGCCAACCGTGACACGACTTAGAGAAGTGATTTTTTTCCCGCTTTTATCTAAATAATCAAGCAGCGCTAACCAGATGGTTGGCACCCCAGAGCTGAAGCTTACGTTTTCACTCTCAATCAAGTTTTGTAAGGTTTCCCCGTCGCCCATCTTCGGACCAGGCATGACTAATTTAGTGCCTGTCATTATGGTACCAAAAGGTAATCCCCAAGCATTAACGTGAAACATAGGCACAACAGGCAGACAGGTTTCTCTACCGGATGAATTTGTCACATCGGGCAGAGCTCCGGCGTACGCATGTAACATGGTTGATCTGTGGCTGTATACCACTCCTTTAGGATTGCCCGTCGTACCTGAGGTGTAACACATACCGCTGGCGGTATTCTCATCAAATTCTGGCCATTCAAACTCAGTCGATTTATCTGCTATAAGTTCTTCATAGCACAGCATGTTTTCAAGTTTGGTCTGTGGCATATTGGCCTTGTTGGTCAATACGATGAATGTTTCTACATTAGGCAAATGCTCGGCTAGCGCTTCGATTAATGGCATAACCAATACATCAACAAATATGAATCTGTCCTGGGCATGGTTAATAATGTAATTCACTTGCTCAGGGAACAATTTCGGATTGATGGTGTGACACACCATACCGCTACCGGAAATAGCATAGTAAAGTTCAAGGTGGCGGTAATCGTTCCACGCTAAAGTGCCGATGCGGTCACCAAACTTCGCGCCTAATGCATCTAGAGCGTTAGCTAGCTGCCTGGTGCGTACAGCAAAATCTTTATAGGTGTACCTGTGACGAGGGTTATCAGCGGTAACCGATACAATTTCACGGTTCGGATAGTTCTTCTCTGCATGTTTTAAAATATTTGAAATCATCAGTTGTGAATTCATCATTAGCGCTTGCATTTTCGGTTCCTTATTCACGTCAAAGGGCAATTAGATTGCCCCTTTTAAATCATTAATTAATAGCCAAATTTAGCGTTATTACCAGGCGGTCACACCACCATCAAGCGCAATGGATTGCCCGGTCATATAGGTATTGCCAGGTGAAAGCACTAACAACATGGCGTTGACAATTTCTTGTGGTGTCGCAAGACGCTTCATCGGGCAACCGACGGCGAGTTGACTAATGCCTTCTTCTGAAATTTGCCCATCGATATTCAAAATATTGGTAGGGGTATAAAATGGGCAAATTGAATTGGCACGAATACCTTTACGCGCATATTCAATCGCCGCTGTTTTGGTTAAACCGATAACAGCGTGTTTCGCTGCTGAATACGCAGCACCTTTTGGGGCCCCGCCTAAACCGGCAAGTGAACTTACATTCAGGATATGACCGCTACCTTGCTTTAACATGACCTCAATTTGATGCTTCATGCCGAACATTACCCCTTTGACGTTCACATCCATTTGCTTGTCCATTGTCGCTTCGTCAAGCGTATGCATAGGTGCCATGCTATGCGCGATACCCGCATTATTTACCCCTATATCGACTCGGCCAAATTTTTCCATGGCGCTGTCGACCATAGCTTTGCAGTCTGCTTCTTTTGCAACATCACAGTGCTGTGCAATCACGTTGTCAGCGTAATCGCTAAGATTAGCTACTGTTTCAGCAAGCCCTTTAGGGTCGATGTCACTTATCACCAACTTACAACCACGCTCAGCTAAGCCTTTTGACAATAAACGACCGAAGCCACTGCCTGCACCGGTAATTAATGCCACTTGACCGCTAAAATCTAATAATGAATCCATGTTGATACTCGCTTTTAATCTGTTGAAATTGGGTTGTCGTTAATAAATTGCAGTAGCACTTGTGCCAGCTGCTGTGGTTGATCTTCTTGCAAAAAATGCCCACCGTTGGTGATGGTGGTATGTGATTGACCTTGCGTACCAGGGATGAGCTTTTGCATAATTTTGTCGCCCCCTGCGGTAACCGGATCGCTATCGCTAAAGGCAGTGAGAAAGGGTTTGCTGAAACGTTTTAAGGTTTGCCAAGCAGCGCGATTGTTTTCGGTTTGTGGGTCGTCGGTAGTAATGGGCACCAGAAGTGGAAATTGGCGCACACCTGCTTTATGTTCTTCGCTGGGGAAGGGGGCGTTATACCCTTCAAGTACGCTCGGTGCCAGTTCAGTGACCGTGGCGCCTTTAATAATGCCCGCGACGGGAAATTCTGCTACCTCTTGTGAAAACGTACGCCATTTCATAAATGCTTCTCCAGGCGCGTGATCTCCTGTGGGCAACATGGTATTGGCAGCAAGAACGCGTGCAAATTTATCTGAATGCTCTGCCACTAATCGCAACCCAAGCAGGCCTCCCCAGTCTTGACAGACTAAGGTAATGTTTTCTAACGATAGCTGACTAAGTATGTTGCGTAGCCAGTCCAGATGCCGTTGATAGGTATAGTCGCTGCGCTTTGTCGGTTTGTCTGAGCGGCCAAAACCAATAAGGTCTGGCACGATAACCCGATAGCCTTTATCTGTGATGGGGGCGATCATATTTCGATACAAAAAGCTCCATGACGGCTCACCGTGCAGCAGAAGTACGACTTCACCGTCTTTACTGCCTTCATCAAGGTAATGCATACGCATTTCGCCACCGTCAAAGTCATCGACGAAGAGGTAATTTGGTTTGAAGGGATAGGCTGTTAAACCTTCAAAGCATGCATCTGGCGTACGTAAATACTGCATCAATCATTTCCTAGAGGGGCTAAATAACGACGTGTAAACACATTGTTAAATTTGTAATCGTGGTATTAGAAAATCACTTGGCCCGTCAAAAGTCAACTCGCCTAAATTAATGCAGAAGTATGAATTTAATGAATAATAATATGGGCGTTTATTTTTTCTCCGTTATTAGCTCTAATTATTAATCAATATAAAACCAATAAATTTGGATGATTCAGCGCCCTGACCTAGTATTCGTTTACTAATTTGTCTGGTAAGAGGTGTTTATGAGTGAAGCAGTGATAGCTGAAGTACAAGGAAATGTCGCGGTTTTGTATATGCAAAGCCCACCGGTTAACGCGTTATCTAAATCAGTTCGCGTAGGTTTAATTGAAAACATTAATCAAGCACTGGATAACGACCAGGTCGACGCCATTGTTATTTCTTCAAAACTAGCCTTATTCTCTGGCGGTGCTGATATCAGTGAGTTTTCAGGCGGTAACCTTGAACCTCACTTGCCCACCGTTTTGGATGTGATTGAAAACGCTTCCAAGCCAGTGATTGCAGTGCTTAATGGCCCCGCATTTGGTGGTGGCCTAGAAGTTGCGCTTTCATGTCATTATCGCGTTACCTTCGCCAGCAACAAAGTTGGCTTACCGGAAGTGAATTTAGGTATTTTACCCGGCGCCGGCGGAACACAGCGTCTTCCTCGTCTGGCTGGTGTGGCAAAAGCACTAGACATGATTGTTTCAGGTCGTCCTGAAAAAGCCAGCAAGCTTGACGGTGTATTTGATTTAGTTGTAGAAGACCCAACGAACTTACTCAGTGAAGGTATGGCGTTTGTACAAGACGTTATTGCCAATGGGGCTAAGGTACGCAAAACATCAGACGTAGAGATAGATAAAGCCAGCGCGCCAGATGAGTTGTTTGCTCAGTATCGTCAAGGCCTTAAAAAGCAAGCGCGGGGATTTTTTGCACCAGAGCGCTGTATTCAAGCCGTCGAAGCATCGGTTGCATTACCATTTGAGCAAGGCTTAGTGCGTGAGGGTGAATTGTTTATGGAGTGTATGGCTTCTAAAGAAGCACGCGCCCAGCAGCATTTCTTCTTTGCTGAGAGAGCCGCAGCACATGTAAGTGATTACGACAAATCTACCCCTACACGTGACATTAAAAAGGTCGGTATTATTGGCGCCGGTACCATGGGCGGCGGTATTGCCATGAACTTTGCTAATGCTGGCATACCTGTAGTGATGCTTGAACTTAAGCAAGAAGCGTTGGATAAAGGCCTAGCGTTAATCCGTAAAAATTACGAGAACTCAGCGAAAAAAGGCAAGCTAACCCAACAAGCTGTTGAAGACAGAATGGCTCTGTTACAGGGCTCTACGGAATATGAAGCATTAAGCGACGTAGATTTAGTCATTGAAGCTGTGTTTGAGAAGATGTCAGTCAAAAAAGAAGTGTTTGGCGCACTTGATAAAGTGTGTAAGCCAGGTGCCATACTCGCTTCAAATACCTCCACCTTGGATGTAAACGAAATTGCAGCATCGACTTCTCGCCCAGAAGATGTCATCGGCTTGCACTTCTTCAGCCCAGCGAACGTGATGAAATTGCTAGAAGTGGTTAAAGCGGAAAAAACTTCACCTGAAGTGATTAAAACGTCGATGCAGATGGCCAAGAAAATCAACAAAGTGGCTGTGTTGGTTGGCGTATGTTTCGGCTTTGTCGGCAATCGTATGATTGAACCTTATGGCCGTGAAGCTGCCCGTTTGATGCTTGAAGGCGCAACGCCGCAGCAAGTTGATAAAGTCATTTATGACTTTGGTTTGCCTATGGGCCCATTCACCATGGGTGATATGGCAGGTTTGGATATTGGTTACTACGTACGTGAATCACGCCGTGAATTTATTGCTCATGACCCTAGTTACTGTGTGGTTTCAGACCGCTTAGTGAAGCAAGGCCGAGTAGGGCTTAAATCGGGTCGCGGTGCTTATATGTACGAGCCGGGTAACAGAATGCCAATTCCTGATCCTGAAGTGGTAGAAATGGCCAAAGAAGAGGCAGAGCGTCTTGGTATCGAACAACGTGATATCTCAGACCAAGAAATTTTAGAGCGCATTATCTTCCCACTAATCAATGAAGGTGCATTGATTCTAGAAGAAGGTATAGCCGCTAAATCAAGCGATATTGATGTTATTTATGTGTATGGCTACGGCTTCCCAGTGTATCGCGGTGGACCAATGCAATACGCAGACGAAATTGGCTTGAAAAACGTTTACGAGGCGATGTGCAAATATCGTGATGAATTAGGTGAATACGGTAGCCATTGGTTTGAACCAGCACCGCTATTGAAACAACTGGCTGAGCAAGGCAAACGCTTTGCTGATTTCAAGCAGTAACACCTACTTAACCGATTAAACAGAGAGAAAAACAATGAAAGAAGCAGTCATAGTATCAACCGCAAGAACCCCCATAGGCCGTGCTTACAAAGGGGCTTTCAACAATCTTGAAGCGCCAAGCATGGGTGGCCACGCCATTCGTGAAGCAGTAAAAAGAGCGGGTGTCGACCCTGCATCAGTTGATGATGTCATCATGGGTAGCGCCTTAACCCAAGGCAGCGGTGGGATGAATATTGGTCGTCTAGCGGGGCTTGCCGGCGGCTTGCCAACGTCTGTTTCAGGGATGACCTTAGACCGCCAATGTAGCTCAGGTATGTACGCCATAGCGACAGCAGCCAAGCACATTATCACCGACAATGTGCCTGTAATGGTAGCAGGCGGACTAGACCAAATCAGTTTGGTGCAAAACAAATACATGAACACCCACCGTATGGTGGATCCTGCATTGGCGAAAATGCATAAAAATATTTACATGCCTATGTTGCAAACCGCTGAAGTGGTTGCCGCTCGTTATGGTATTGAGCGTGATGCGATGGATGAATACGCATTGCAAAGCCAAATGCGCACGGCTGCGGGTCAGGCTGCAGGTAAGTTTGATGATGAAATCGTACCGGTAACCGCCACTAAAGTGGTGGTTGATCGCGAAACTAAAGAAGAAAGCTTCCAAGAAGTCACATTGAGCAAAGATGAAGGTAACCGTGCTGACACGACTATCGAAGGTCTTAAAAGCCTTAAACCTGTGATTGAAGGCGGTGTAATTACTGCGGGTAATGCGAGTCAGTTGTCTGATGGTGCATCTGCTAGTGTGTTGATGGATTCTAAATTAGCCGAGCAACAAAACCTAACACCACTCGGGGCTTATCGTGGTATCGCAGTGGCCGGTTGTGAACCAGATGAAATGGGTATTGGTCCTGTGTTTGCTATTCCTAAGTTGCTTAAGCAACACGGTTTAACGATGAACGATATAGGCCTGTGGGAGCTGAACGAAGCGTTTGCTGTTCAGGTTATGTATTGCCGCGACAAGTTAGGCATTCCTGATGAATTACTTAACGTTAATGGTGGCGCGATCTCGATTGGTCACCCTTACGGTATGAGTGGCGCGCGTATGGTGGGTCATGCACTTATCGAAGGTAAGCGCCGTGGTGCAAAATATGTCGTGTGCACCATGTGTATTGGCGGTGGTATGGGCGCTGCTGGTTTATTCGAAGTTTATTAAAGTTTTAGGCGCCTTGAAGAAGGCGCTAAAAATGCTAAAAGAGGTTACAGAATGGAAGGTTATAAAGCGCCGCAAAAAGATGCACTGTTCGTCATGAACGAACTGTTAGGCTTTGAGAAGCATTACGCTGATCTTGGTTTTGAAGATGCATCACCGGATATGGTCGAAGCAATTTTTTCTGAAGCTGCAAAGTTCAGTGAAAACGTGTTGGCTCCACTTAATGCTGTGGGTGATGAAGAAGGGTGTACCTGGGAAAACTCAGTGGTCACCACACCGACAGGATTTAAAGACGCTTATCAGCAATATGTTGAGGGCGGTTGGCCGTCAATGACACACCCGGCTGAATTCGGCGGCCAAGAATTACCTTATTCGCTGTCATCTGCTTTAGGTGAATGGCTCTCAGGTGCAAACCACTCTTGGGCTATGTACCCAGGTTTGAGTCAAGGTTGTATGGCAACTCTTGAAGCCCATGGCACAGACGAACAGAAGAAAATGTTCTTGCACAAATTAGTTGCAGGAACTTGGACAGGCACTATGTGTTTGACCGAATCTCACTGCGGTTCTGACTTGGGCATGTTAAAAACCAAAGCGGTCAAGAACGATGATGGCAGCTATAGCTTAACCGGCACCAAGATTTTCATCTCAGCGGGTGAGCATGATATGTCTGAAAATATCGTACATATCGTGATTGCACGTTTACCCGATGCACCTGAAGGTACAAAAGGTATTTCGCTGTTTGTTGTACCAAAATTCAATGTGAGTGCCGATGGCGAAAACGAAGATCGTAATGCGGTTACCTGTGGTTCAATTGAGCACAAGATGGGTATCAAAGGTTCGGCGACCTGTGTGATCAACTTTGATGGCGCTAAAGGTTATTTGGTGGGTACTGAAAACCGCGGCTTGAACTGCATGTTCACCTTTATGAACTCAGCCCGCATTGGTACCGGTCTTGAAGGGTTAGCATCTAGCGAAACAGCGTTTCAAGGTGCATTAGCATATGCTAAAGATCGTGTGCAATTTCGTTCAATGAAAGGCGTACAAAATCCTGACGGTCCTGCAGATCCGATCATAGTACACCCTGATGTGCGTCGTATGTTGCTTACCCAAAAAGCGTTTGCTGAGGGTAATCGTGCACTTGCCATTTACGCCATGAAACTGGTTGATATTACGCTGTACAGTAAAGATGAAGCGGCTAAGCAAATCAGTGAAGCGAAACTCGCTTTTCTCACGCCAATTGTTAAAGCGTTCTTGACTGAAACAGCGCAAGAGTCGACCAGCTACGGCATGCAGGTGTACGGCGGACATGGTTTCATCAAAGAATGGGGCATGGAGCAGCTTGCACGTGATACGCGTATTTGTACCATGTATGAAGGCACAACCGGCATTCAAGCAATTGATTTGTTGGCCCGTAAAATAGTGGGCTCAAACGGTAAACTGCTAGAAGTATTCACCCAAGAAATACGTGACTTCTGCGTAAGTATTCGTGATAAAGGTCAATTCAATGCATGGTCAAATGCGATTGAAGTGCATTTAGACGAGTGGAAACAGATCACCGTTGATATTACCAAACGTGCTGCGCAAAACCCAGACGAATTAGGTGCAGCTTCGGTGGATTACCTTATGTACTCAGGTTACGTAACCGTCGGTTATTTCTGGCTTAAAATGGCTGTACTCGCCCAAGAAAAGCTTGATGCTGGTACTGACAATGCAGCGTTCTATGAAGCGAAGCTGCATACTGCGAAGTTTTACTTTGATCGGTTATTAACCCGTACTCGCTCTCTTGTTTCCGCCATGGAAACAGGTGCCGATAGCCTAATGAGTATGCCGGTTGACCAGTTCGACCTAGGTGCGTAACGCGCTAAATCATTAATAGAGTGAACTAAGGCGAACGTTTTTTAAAAGCGTTCGCCTTTTTTATAAAAGGGACATACGATGCCAATGACTCATCATTATGCCGATATTAATGGCATATCACTGCACTATGTTGAAGCGACCTGTCTTAGTGACGAGCCGAACCCAGATACCCTGGTTTTTCTGCACGGATTTCCTGAATATTGGGGTACGTGGCAAGCGCAAATCGATTATTTTCGTCAACAATATCGTGTCATCGTGCCAGATTTAATGGGCTACAACTTAAGCGATAAACCCAAAGACGTTAGCGCCTATAGTGTGCCGAATTTGATTGCTTTGTATGCACAGTTTGTGAAAACCATCAGTCAAAATAAAGCGGTGCACCTCGTTGCTCACGACTGGGGTGGGGCGATTGCGTGGCCATTGGCAGCGTTTCATTCAGGCCTTTTTGGTAAATTAGTGATTTTAAACGCCGCTCACCCAAGCACGTTTAGCCGAGAAATGGCGGTTAATCCAGAGCAGCAGAAAAAAAGCGCGTACATTCATCGTCTCGTCGCTGATAACGGTGTTGAGTATGTTGAACAAGATGACTTCTGTATGCTCAAAGACATGTTGTTTGACGGTATGCATGACACGCAATTCAGCGAACGCCATAAGGCCGAATATCTGCGCGCTTGGAAGCAACCCGGCGCCGTAAACGGTATGCTGCAATATTATCGCGCTATGCCGCAGTTACCGCCTGAGCCTTCATCATCGCCCAATGATGTAACGACTCAGCAAGGTTTGCATGACGCCACGAATGTAAAAATCCCTCACATTCGTATTGAATTACCTACGCTTATTTTATGGGGCGAACAAGACGAAGCGTTTGTCACTGGCATTTTAGAGGGCATAGAAGATTATGTACCTGACTGCCAAGTTAAGCGTTTTGCTGATGCGACCCATTGGTTACATCATGAAAAGCCTGACGAAGTTAATGCGGCTATTTACCAATTTTTGAAAAGCTAGGATTGCTCAGCGTTTTACAAAGTCGCTGTACATCGTCCGTTAAAAATAACCTCTAGCCGTTTATAGGTTGGCTTATTGGTTAGTGTCAGGGTCGTGCGCTATCACTTGATTACGGCCATTTTCTTTAGCGTGGTATAAGCGTTTGTCAGCTTTGGCTATTAATTGATTTAAGCTTTTACCGTCACATCCATAGGTTGATAGCCCTGCACTTAGGGTGATTTGAATGTCACATTTTGCGGTTGAAAACGGAGTGATCATTAAGCGTTTTCGTAGTGCTTCAATTTGCCCATAACCTTCTTCTAAATCGGTTGCCACCATCAATAACGCAAATTCCTCTCCGCCAAATCTTGCTAATAGGTCTGTTTTGCGGGTGTTGGTTTGCAAAAAATTAGCCACATGGCGCAGGGCGTCGTCGCCCACGGAGTGCCCATGGACATCATTTATCGTTTTGAATAGGTCTAAATCAAAAAGCACTAAGGTTAAGGGCGCGTTGTGTCGAGTCGCTAACGCACTGAGTTGCTGAAATCCTTCATTTAACTTCATACGATTAGCGAGGCCTGTTAGCGGATCTGTTCCTGCTAGCGATAACAAACGCGCTTCGTTTTGCTCTCGCGTTTTTTCATACACATGGGCAAATGCCATCATCAGTAATGCGCTGAGAATGACGTTGGCCGAAATCGCCACATTCAGTGAAAATTGCTGCTCGAGCGAAATAAAACGCCAGTGATAAGAGATAATTCCACACACAATAAAAATCGTCGAATAGAAAAATCCTAGCTTACGTCCAACCAGCAAGTATGAAATAACCGGTATGGTCAATATCCACACGAAAATTGATTCAGACGACTGAGGTAGAGACAGGCCATAAACCATAATAATGAAAAAGGGCACGATATAGATGTTCACCCAGCGCTGAAAATGCACCGTGGTTTTAATGTACTTGAGTAATCCTAATGAAAATAAGCCATAGCCTAGTTCGATTGATGCAAGTAGCCATAAGCCGCGATAAAAATTAATTACCGAGAAAATGATCCCGCCGAATACGGTCACCATAAGTAACACGACCATGATATCCCTGCGGTACTTATAATTCTGAACTAATTGTTCTGTCATTATCCATCTCATACCACTTTTGCATTACAAGCACCCGTAAACGGACGTAAAGCAATCGTGGATCCATTGTATTTATAATGCAATTAACGCAATTGCTGAAATTATAGCTACTAACGCGACTTCATACCTTCAGCGTGATATTGCTGAGCTAGTTTGAACATAACCATTACGACCCAAGTTATCAATAATTAACGGGGATATTGCGCAAGTATAACAGGAGGTTAAACTCAATTTTTGCGTGGGGTGGTGGTATATATTTACCGGTTAGAATAGGCATGTGGGCAAAAAAACGGCCTCAAATGAGGCCGGCTGCTAAGGCGTCAAGTTGCGCTACCTGACTTGCCATGTTGAAACAATTGGTAATTACTGGGCCTATATCCGGTCGTTCAAAACTGCAACAATGGGCGAATTGGTTAAACCATTTTCACTTGCCCAAGCCACTACCGTTTTGCCGTCTGTTTCCGGTGAACTCAACTCGCTTTTTGGCATTTTCTTCACCATTAAGGTGCCTGTTTCGACTGCATCATTTAGCATAGCAGTACGGATTAAGCTGTTGCCGCCGCAAGTAATACCTGAGTAGTAATCTTGTAATTTAAGGCGGTAATCCGACTGCACGCGTTTCATTTTTTTGCGCAGTTCGCTTTTATCATCTGCTTTGACAATGGTACAAATATTTTGCAGTGCTTCTGCTACGTCAGCTTGCGCAGGAGCAGCAAACACAATAGAAGTAGCGGCGATAGCGATAGAAGTTTTAACGATTTTCAACATGGTCAATTCCTCAGTAGTAATAAGTATCTCGATTTGATGGCTTTATTAAACGCTATCTAAATTGATTAAAAAATCTACAAGCTAATACTTTGGTATAAGGGTTAATACCTTCAGTTACTCATATGGGTTATTCAATTCGGTGAAAATATCAGCAGACACTGTTGGAATATAATTTTTGAATTTAATGACTAAAGCGCAAAGAAAGTACCGCTAACAAAGCGCTCAGCACTCCGGTTTTAACCAAGATAAGGTGCCTATCGCAATGAGTATAAATGCAAGTCGCTGAGGTACAGACCTCAGCATATGGTTATTCCCCTCGCACTATTAACTATTATTCAGTAAACAATGCGCATTATGCACAATGTTTAAATACTCAGATCGAGCAGGTTATAGTCTTTTAGCTTGTCTAACGTATTGCTTTGCCAACTAAAATCTACTTTGCTGTGTGCAAGTGGCTGGTATTGGTATGGGGTTTCATTTGGGTATTGTGCTTTGCGCGCTTCAATGGCATAGCCTAGTGCATGGGAGCGTTTTTCAATTAGCGCTTCGTCAAACACCACCGCTTCGCTGTGAATACCGGCACCTTTTACATTAAGTACAGAGGTACGCTTATGAAAACCAAAGTTAATCGTAATACGGGGTTCAAATCCCGTATTAGCAAACGACCCATGAAGCAGTTGGCGATTGCAAATTACCACATCACCTGGGTTACAAATAATCGGTAAGGCATCAGCAATGCGCTCGCTACCCGTGTCTTGCACTAACTTTTTAATGTCTATACGGCCCTTTTTATGGGAGCCAGGTACAACCCAAACCCCATTTACCGCAGTACTGCCGTATACCTGCGCCATAAAGTTGAAGCCATGTATTTGCGCGTCGAACTCAGGTGCATCCCAATGGGTATCGCCATCTTGATGCCAAGAAACTGCCGCTCCTAAACCTGGCTCTTTAATAAATAAACATTCGTGAAAAGGCGCAAAGTCTTTGCCATTAATGGCTTCTGCCACCTTTAATAATTCCGGCTGAGCATACACCCGCAAGCAAGCAGGGGAGAACTGTAACGAGCCTAAAAGCACAAACGGTGACTCTTTTGGGGCGCTGCTGGCAGCGGTTGGCTCAAACAGTTTTACCTGATGACGACCATTTGCGATGGGGGTGCCACCTAAAGGGTCGCCTAGTGATTTGGCCCATAATAGGTTAGGGGCTTCGCAATCTACACCCAATGCGGGTTCACCATTGGCATTTGTTTTAGCGCCATTTGCGCTGGCGAAACGTTGCTTCAATTGCGCTAGGTCTTGCTCTATATCTGCGAGTTCGTTTTCATCCAATACGTTTTCAAAAATATAAAAACCATAGGTTTGATACGCATCTACGATCCCTTTATCTAATTGCCCATGTTTATCAAACGTTAGGGGGCCTCGATTAGGCAGTGCGACAGCCTTGGCTTGACCTTCTATTAAGTATTGACGCATAGCGTCGGCATTTTCGCCATAATGCGCGGCACATGCCTCAATCGAAGCACTAATATCTTTAATCATACTGTATTCCTCTTTTTGTAAACAATTTGTTAATTAACTCATTCTTAATCTTTAGTAGTTTTTGTGCAACATAAAAATTAATGTATGATAAAGTTTACTTTAAAGAAACAATACGAGCAGAGTATATGAAGGCAGCTAGGAGCCAAGGCGGAGTTGCAACTCGCACAGCCAATAAACTGAAACGCAAGCAGACCATCCTCAACACCGCGCGGGGCATTATAGCCAGTGGTGGCTATTCGTCTTTTACCCTGGCGGAGTTGGCCAGCTTAGCTAATGTGACCGTGCCAACTATCCATAATTTGATTGGTAACAAGTCGGAAGTGTTAAAACAGTTAGTGGTCGACATGGTCGAGCGTACCGAACACGTGCTGTTTACCGATAAATTTAGTGACCCCATCACAGCCGTTGAGTCTTTTACTGATAATCTGATGTCACTTTACCAAGACGACGAAGCCTTTTATAAAGCAGCGTTTGTGATAGGTGAACAAGAGTCACTGTTTGAACACGGCCACGCGGGAGGTATCTTTAAAAAGTCACTTAAACTTGCTTATAACGTGTGTACTGAAGCTAAGGAACATGGCTTTTTAAATGGCAACGTGGACCCCGAGTTGTTAGCAGATAGGGTGTTTGCCAATCAGCGTATTGCTCGTTATGACTGGATGCATGGTTATATCGACTTGTCGGAGTACCGCAGGCAAATGATTTGCGGCATGCTGCTTACCTTTGCAGCAGATGCAACTGAAGAATACAGGGTTGTTTTGTTAGCTAAAATTAATCACGTTTTCAGCAGCAGGAAATAGCGCGTCGCTCGAAGTAATACCAATTCTAAAAATAAAAAATTAACCACTATTAAAAGATTGTTGCTTATTGCGATGCGGACTAGAAGTGATATGTAATCGTAAGTGTATCGGTATTTTATGGGAGTATTGCTATTGTTAAGTTAAACAGTCAATAGCGTAATAAAAAGAGTTGCTGTGATTGAATGACAACAAACAACTCTTGGTTGTGGCACATAATCGCGAAGCGGTTAAATGACGCAAGTAAATTGTTTAGCGGGTGAGGGTTTTGATCAGTGCACTGTGTTCAGGAAACGTACTAACAAGCTCTTCCTGCTCAGCAAGTTGCATGTCTTCGTATTCAAAGCCAGGGGCCACCGCTTCACCTATCAAACCGTAGCCATAGTCGCCAGTGGTCGAGATTTTCGATGCTTTCCACGTGCCACCTTTTACCACCATTTGCATTTCATGGCCTTTGGTTGGATCTGGGCCGAGTACGCGTGTCTCTAGGCTACCGTCTTGATTGAGCAAATAGTAAGTGATTGGGTCACCTGCATGGAAGTAATGCATGATGTCAGAGCGGTTTATGTGAAAATGGCTAACAGGCGATTTCGCGCTGAGCAAATAATAGATTGAGGTCATGTTAACGCGATCCCCATGGGCTGTGCTTAACATTGGACGATGATCTGCCTTAAATGTTTGACGATAGAAACCACCTTCGACGTGTCCGGTTAAGTTTAACGATTTGATTAGCTCTTCGGCACTGAGTTTGGCATCCACAGGCTCAGTCGTTGGCTTGATTAATTCGTTTAACGTATCTTCATCCGGTGCAACCTTTGATGCTTCATAGGGCAGGGCGTCTTTGTAGGTGCTCCAATTAGCGATTATGTCGTTAACCACCACACTGCCGACGTTATAAGCAGATTCAAGAGCAGATTGCATACCAGCGTAACCGTTTTCTCCGCTTTCCATGGCGAGGTTCTCGGCGGCGGTTAAGCTGTCAGGCTGCATGGCATAGTTACTGGCGGCGCGCAGAACCATAAAGCGCGACTTATCGACTTTATTAGCATTATCAAGATAAATCATTGATTGGTAACTGCCTGTGTCTTCCATACCAGAGGTGACGAAATTTGCTTGGCCGTTACTCCAATATTGTGACCAATCGTTGGCCCATTCATTTAGCAACTTGCCGTGCCAAAACGTTGCAGCAGCCATATGATCGCCGATGAGTACGAACGGGCGTTTACGAGCATTGGGGTAATTGAGGTATTTCTCGCGCAACTCATACATGGCTGGGTAATCACTAAGGGCTGTGTCTTTACTCAGTTCATAGGCCCACTTTGTTAGCTTAGTATTGAGCTGATAGGCTTCGCCATTCATTGCCTGAACAGGTTTACCACTTGGCTGTGCATTATCTTCGGAGTCTTTTTCTGAGTTGGCTTCTGAGTTAGCTTGTATCGGCTCTACACTAAACAAAGGGAAGTAACCGCTTTTCCAATCGTCAGGAATTTCGCGTCCGTCGATTTCGTGAGCTAAGTCACCATCAATTAACCAGTTCGCCCACACCGCAGAACCAATAGATGCGTCTTGGGGGTCAACACCGGCAATTCCCGCAACCAACCAGTAAGCGTGGGTTAAATCAAAGCGCGGATCTAAGCCTAAAGCCATAATAGCTGCAGCGGCTTTGGCAGTGCCCATACCTGTGACGATACCCATTACGCCTGTGTCTTCATTGACGTAAATATCGTGGTGAGACATGGGAAATGGATAACGTGTATTCAGGTTTTGGCCTTCTTTCCACATTTGAAATTCACCGGGCTTATCATCGTCGTCTTCACCGATTTCAAACATAGTAACCACGACAACTTTTATCTCTAAAGGTTGAGTTTGCGCTGATGTTTCAAGCGCCTCGCTAGTCGTTTGTTGTGCGGTTGTTGGGCTCTGACAGCCGCAGATAAGCACGCTGAGAAAAAATACACTAGAGAGGGAAAGAACGGAATTGGACAATATTTTTAGCATAGTTTTACCATTAGATAAAAAAACAGGCATGCTATTTAGCATACCTGTCTGTGGGAATAAATCACTTATAAAAACTTTATGTGTGATTAAAACTTATAAGCAATTGACGCTTGGTAGTGACGCGGAAGTTCAGGTAGTACAATTTGTGCACCAAATAAATCAGGGAAGTTAGCACGGTAGTACTCTTCATCTGTTAGGTTTTTGATGTTCAAACTAGCTGACCATGTATCTGTGGTATACGTCACACCGGCGTTAACCAAGGTGTAAGACGGGAGCTTAACGGATTGTGAGAAGCTTGAGTATGTCTCATCAGCACGAACTATACTGGCACTAGCGGCGTAACCATTTAAGAAATCATAGGTCGCATTTAGTGTGTATATGTTCTCAGGAATACCGGCTTTTCTAGCTGTCTCTTTGCTCGCCCCTTCAGGTATCAGTGTTAAACCGATAGGGTTACCACCAAATACCAATGACGGGTCAGTTAGGCTTGTTAAGTCTTCCGCACCTAAGAAACCGAATAACGAACCACCATTGCCATCGTTATATGCCGTTAAGTTATACACTTTCATTTTAGTATAACCTGCGCCGACTACGAGTTGATCGCTCACTACCCAACGTAATTCAAACTCGGTTCCTTTGTTTTGCGTGGTCGCGTTAGTCACAATCGCTTGGGCGTTAAAGTCTGAGCGTTCTTGTTCGTAAATGGACAACGCAAAATACAATGAGTCATCTAAGAACGAGCCTTTAATACCAAATTCGGTAAGTTCTGATGTATCAAACGCACCGTTATATTCATTGCCGTCGTCATCAATTAGCTGACCGTAGCCAATTTCAGCACCTTGGCCGGCGACAAGTGTTGCTTGCTCTGCGAGGGTAATATATGGAATCAAACCGAAATCTGTTTTGTATGAAATACTGGTATTCCATGAGGTACCATCTACTGTTTGACTAGTCGACAAGATCTCGCCTTTATTAAGGAGTAAATCGCCGCGGCTCGTTGTTTCGATATCTATCGAGTCATAACGTAACCCTAATACGATATTTAAGCCCCAGTCCCATGTTAAATCGGTCATGGCGGCAATACCTAAATCGGTATAATTCCCTTTGTCGTAGTTATCGTAATTATCGTTAATGCGCGTGGCTAGCTCACGTCTATCAAGGGCAGTTGATTCCATCGTTAGATCGCGACGGTTAAAGTATTCGTAAGTGAAGTCATCCCCATGTAAGAAGTTTGTGTGACGAATTGACGGCGAAAACTGAAATTGTGCTAATAATGAATTGCTTTCGTACTCGGTAGAGAAAATCAGTTTGTTTTCGATCACAGAGCTGTTGTGGAACTGCGAGAAACCATAAGCGTTCTCGTTTAAGTTCTCATAATCTTCGTAGAAGAATTGGTTTTTGATTTCCCAACCGTTGTCTGTGTAATAGATGGCATCGAAATACAAGGTTTGCACTGTGTTTAGCAACACATCATCCGCTGCAACCAAGACTTGGTCACGGCCTAATGTAGTGGTACCAACATTTTCTAACTGCATCAAATCAGTGGCGTCTGCATCTGTGAATAAAGAAGGAACGGCGTAAAAGAAACCGTTACCTGCGAGGTTTACTGCAGCGTATTCATCATGAGATATAGCACCGCTACCATCTGTATCGATGTTTTTAGCTGTACCTGTGATGTAAGTGCCATTATCAATTAAATCTTGAGTTAGGCGGTTCCAACCAGCAACTTGGTTACCGTCATAATCGTGGTACATACCACCAAACTCAAAGCGAAGGTTTTCTGTCACGTCGATATTGAATGACCCTTGCAATACTGTTTGGTCGGTACCTGAGTTTTCATAGTAGCTGCCTGAATTTTCAACTTCGCCATACAAATAGAAGCCGGCTTCTTTGCCCCCAAGCGTAGCGGGGCCACCTATTTCAGCAGTCAGTACACTTTTATCCCATGAGCCAAGGGTATAAGAGAAAGCACCTTCATTTTCGTCTAAGTATTGACCGCCACTTGCGCGGGCAGATTTAGGGTTAAAGTTTAAGTAACCACCAATTTTCGCTGGACCATAGATAGGTGATGCCGGGCCGCGGACAATATCAATGCGGCTAGATGCGCCTATTGGAGTAGGGTAGTTGCCTGGGTTATCTAGACGTTTAACACCTCGGAAATAGGTTTCACCTGGCGTACCACGTACATCAAGCGAGCCTGCAACACCAAAAAACGATTGGGTGAAGGTACCAGGTGAAAATGCGACAAGGTCGTCTATATCCGTAACGGCGAAACGTTCAAGCATTTCATCACTGATGGTTGATGCTGAGCGCGGCGTTTCTAAGATAGATTTACCGAAACCAAATACAGCTTCAACACCTTGCCCAGGTAAACTGCCTAACGATCCCGTTACTTCAATTCGCTCCACCGCCGCGGCTTCTTCACTGTCCGCTTCTTGCGCTGAAATGGTGGGAGATAGCGTCATTGCTAGCCCTAATAGAACAGCGTTGCTCAAGGTTGAGCTTTTAAATAAGGGATGTTTCATCAGTATTCCTCTAACTATGGTTCTTATGTGTTTTATAAAACGTGCTTTATTAAAAGTGTTTCAGTGTGTTTCAATGTGCTACTGAGGTAAAAGCAGGAAGGGTGCCAAAGACTTGTCCAAATGGTCAGGAAATTAGTGTAATGCTTAACTTGTTGATATTTATGAAGTATTCAGGTTTTGTTGTTGAAGAGAGTTAAAAAAATACGCTCAGCTGGCAGGTTGTTTGAATTGCCTGCACCAAAATGGCTCGAATTTCCCCCTATTGCACCGAAACATTCACAGCTGACGTATTAACCGAAGGATAAATAATTTCACGAAGCGAGCAAATTTACGTTAATTCACTGCAGATTGGATCTTTTTCGCTAGTTTTGCATGCTCTGAACGAAGTTCAATTTCGTCAATAGCGAAATGTTGGCCTTCTTCTATCACCCATTTACCTGCAAGCATTAATTTGTCCACTTGATGTGCGCCACAGGTGACTAATGCTGCTACAGGGTCACCCGCACCTGAGAAGCGCAGAGCATCTAAATCAAATAGCGCTAAGTCTGCCTGCATACCCACCGCGATTTCACCGATATCATGACGATTCAACAACGAAGCCGACCCTTTGGTTGCAAGCCCCAGAACATATTCCGCTGTTATGTCGTCTGCACCGTAACGTAGACGTTGCTGCAATAAAGACTGGCGTACTTCTTGTGCCATATTCGAGCAGTCATTTGAGGCTGAACCGTCAACACCTAGGCCTACGCGGCAGCCGGCGTTTATCAAATCCAGTGTCGGGCAAATACCAGATGCCAGTAACATATTTGAGGTAGGGCAGTGAGCAATGCCTACTTTAGCATTCCCTAAACGGGTAATTTCCTCAGGTGTAAAGTGGATGCCGTGGGCTAACCATGTTTTGTCATTAAGCCAGCCACATTGTTCAAGATAATCTAACGGACGAGCACCATATATGCGTTGACAAAATGCGTTCTCGTCTTCGGTTTCGGCTAAGTGGGTATGTAATAAAACATTGTTTTTTTGCGCCAATATAGCAGTTTGTTCCATTAGTTCTTGGGATACAGAAAAAGGCGAGCAGGGCGCCAGTGCAATTTGTAACATAGGGTTGGTGTTGTTATCGTCTGACTGGTGGTAGGCATCTATCACGCGCTGGGAATCAGCGAGTATAACATCTTCGCTTTGTATCACAGAGTCAGGAGGCAAGCCCCCTTTGCTTTGACCTAAACTCATTGAGCCTCGGGTGAGTAGCGCGCGACAATTAAGTTCGGCCACGGCCTGCACCTGTACATCAATAGCGTGACTTAAACGCTTAGGGAACACGTAATGGTGGTCGCCAATAGTCGTGCAGCCCGATTTCATGAGTTCAAGGCCGGCTAATTTAGTGGCGCTATAGAGCATTTCTTCATCAAGGTTTTTCCACACCTTGTATAGAAATGTTAGCCACGGGAATAATGGCTTGTTTAACGCGCCGGGAACGCAGCGAGTAAGTGTTTGGTAAAAATGATGATGGGTATTAATCATGCCGGGCATGATGACTTTACCTGAGCAGTTTTCTATCGCATCGAAATGTAACTTGGGCGTATTGCCACTTTTCACCAATTCTATGATTCGGTTACCTTGGATTAACACACCGTTTCCCGCTTCGCTGGTGTTTGCGGTGAATACCGCTTCTGGCGACTTGAGCCATAAGGTAGGTGAAGTACTTGCTTGCATAGATGTTGTCCCTTTAATGCGAGTGGTTGGAAATTGGATTTGGTTCTGATAATCGTTTCGCCATACTGTGAATCGACCTTGTAGTTAAAGGCCTTTACATATTGCATTTAGCGAGAGGTATTGGCCAAACGCTACTCCTTTGAGGAATGAGGTACAGCAAGATTAGCCTGTTCAAGTATGTCAGTTTCAGAGGTGCCGAGCTCTGGGCTATGTTCCGAATTAGTAGGGAGCTCAGGTGGTTTTTTTTTCTCCGGAATAACAATACTCATAATAATGGCGCAAAAGCCGGCAGTCGTGACCGATGACGATAAGATGTTGTTCGCCAGCTGAGGCAATTGAGCAAGGGTCTCTGGGACCATCATTACCCCTAAACCCAAGCCGAGTGAAGTAGCGATAATGAGGCTCTTGCGACGATCAATCGGTTCACTGGTGAGTATTTTTACACCGGCAACAGCGATGGTGGCAAACATCACTAGGGTAGCGCCACCAAGTACAGGTTTTGGCATGAGTTGTAGCACGCTGCCGATAACCGGAAATAATCCAAGTAATAGTAATAACCCAGCAATGTAAAAGCCCACATGACGACTGGCTACACCGGTCATTTGAATAACCGCGTTGTTTTGACCGAAGGTGGTATTTGGAAAGCTATTGAACATTGCTGCTAGCATTGAGTTGACCCCATCTGCCAACACGCCACCTTTTATGCGTTCAATGTAAATGGGTCCCTTTATAGGCTCTTTGCAAAATAGGCTGTTGGCGGTCAAATCTCCAGAGGTTTCAATTGCACTTAAAAAGTACACTAGGGCAATAGGAATAAATAACGACCAATCAAACGCAATGCCGTATTTAAACGGCTGCGGGACACTGACCAATGGTAATGGGATCATGTTGTCAAAGGTGAGAATACCTTGCCACCAAGCGATAAAGCAGCCGACTAACATACCAATGAAGATGGCGCTTAAACGTAGCAGTGGGTATTTTGACGCATTTAACGCTATTACTGTAATCAGAACACTAAGGCCGAGTAACAGGTTATGCACAGCGCCAAAATCAGGAGCGTTGAAGCCACCAGATAAGTCTGTCATACCGACTTTTATTAAGGTTATGCCTATCGTGGTGATCACTATCCCTGTGGTAAGTGGGGTAATCACTGCTTTTAAGTGTTGAATAAAGCGACTTAATATAATTTCCACAAAAGCGCCAAAAAAGCACAGACCAAACATCAATGCCAAAATTTCATCGTTTGACCCTCCGCGACTCTTAATGGTGGTGCCTGCTACCAATAAAGCACTGATAAAGGTGAAGCTGGTGCCTTGCACAGCAATCAGCCCACAGCCAATTGGACCGAACTTCTTTGCTTGAATAAATGTCGAGACGCCCGATGTCATGAGTGCCATGCTGATCAAATAAGGTATTTCGGCTTCAAGCCCAAGGACTGATCCTATGATCAAAGTGGGGGTGATTATGCCGATAAAGCAGGCCATGATGTGTTGTAGTGCCGCGGTGGTACTATGACTAACAGAGGGGACATCTGTTAAGGCGTACAATATTTCACCGTCTGGTGGGCGAGGAGTCTGCATTTATCAACCTTTGTTCTCTTTGATGTTCATTAAGTGCTTTATTTGTTAGTGGCTTGGCATAGCGAATACTGGCGACAAATAAACAAACCATATCGCGATGGCGAATGGGTAAAGCTTTCTTGCCCTTTGTCTTTAAACGCGTTTTCAAACGCTTTTATGCGTGCTCGGTAATCCGCGAGCAAAGCATTTTTAGTTTGCTCATCTACAAACGCATGTTTAAGGGAGTTTTCCCCTAAACTAATGAGTTCTGGCCATGACAGGTTGAATTCATTCACGGCGACAAAATATTCGTCCGTCATGTTTGAGTCCCACATGCCTCGATCATCGGTTGATAAAGCCACGGGAATGCCAGTGCGTAAATACTCAGGGAAGGGGTGCTCAGCGTACTGATCAACATATTCAAGCAGTAAATTGCTTACCAAGTTAATTTCAACTAAATAACGCTCGTTGCGCATCAATAGCATAGTGTCAGGATCATCAATTAAGTTGACGCCGTGTCCGATCCGGTTTGCCCCTAACAGTAAGGTGTCTCTAACGTGAAAATTTGGCTCGTCTACTTCACCTGCATGAATCGCGAGCGGTATGTGCGCTATGCGTTGGCGCAGTTTGCGCAAGGTGGGTAAAAACCGTAGTGGGTAGCCTTTGTCGTTGTCTTCACGCCCAACCATATTTATCCCTACATAGATGTCTCTGTTGTTATCAACAAAGCGATACATCCACTCGAGCTCTTGTTCAGCATGGGGTAAAAAGCGAAGTAACACATATTGTAATCGGACGGTTACACCTGTGTCTTGGGCGTCTTTTTTGGCTAAGCGCTGGCGAAATATGTCGAGGGCCTCGTCTGCTGAGTAGGGGCTTCCGTCTGATTTTAAGCCGCCTTTGGCATTGGTTTGCGCTTCAATATAACGTACGCCTTCTCTGGCAAAGGCTTGCATGTTTTTAACTAGTATTTCAGCCATTAACGTCGGGTTACGGGTTAAATCCCCTAGTCGTGCCCAGTGACGTTCAAAAAATTCTGCTCGGCCTTCAAAGGGTTTATCAAGACGGATACTATTGAACCAAGCGGTTTTTTGTTCAGAATTTAAATCACTAAGGGGGCGGTATTCAGCTTGCTCACATTGACTCAAAGTGTTGTAGCGACTGTGTTGAATGGTTTTAAATAACAACAATTGAGGGTTTTGACCAAACTCATTGTTGCCGTAACCAAAACACTGCTTGATATTCACCTTAGTGTAATAACGGTAACCGCCGTTGACGTTTTCATTTGTAGCCAGATCGTACCACCACTGACTGTAGCCCGACCCACTGAGATGATGGTGAAGATCACCGCCTTTGGGCAGCGCATAAAGAAACGCATATAGCGCGCTTTTATCTGATTGTCGTTTGAATTGCTCAAACCAGTGAGCTGGGGGCTTAGCCATTGCCTTCATTGCTGTACCGCCAGCAAGTAAAGCAGTGGCCAAAAAAAGTAATGAACGACATGCGCTTTTGATGTGTTGTCCGTAGTGCATAAGTATTTCCGGTTAGCGTTGGCAAATATCAGTTTAGCCAAGTTAAGTGAATTTATTGCAAATATTTGACCAAATGGTCAGCGTATTAATAATGCCTAACTTATTGAATTTATTGCGTTAAAATACGCTATTTAGGTTAGGTTATTTAAACTCGTGGCACGCTGCACTCTAGTGGTGCAAAAAAATGTGTTTTTTGAACTTTGTGGATGCAAGGCAACTGCAATCACAGAAGGCGTGGTTTGGTGCCGGCAGGTCATGAATAATACCAATCCGCATTAATACCTCCCTCTTAGAATGCGTCCAGGGTTATATTTATTTACATATGCAGATCTTATTTTTTGTTAGGCTTATTAGAACAGCGATTGCCACATCCCGTGTGGCGATAGATTAACAAGTAGATTGGAGAGTAAAATGGAAGTGAAGTCTGCCCTTGTTAGCGCACATTGGCTACAAGCCCATTGTGATGACAGCGACCTAATCGTTTTTATGAGCACAATGAACGACATCACCACTGGGGCGCCAGAGCCAGCCCCTGAGGGATACATCCCCGGCGCCCGATTATTCGATTTCGAACATCAGGTCTGTGATCCTAATAGTTCGCTACCGCACACCATGCCCAGTCCAGAAAAGTTCGAGCAAGAAGTACGTAGGCTAGGCGTTAACAACCGTAGCGTCATTGTGGTGTATGACAATCAAGGGTTGTTTACCGCGCCGCGTGTGTGGTGGATGTTTAAATGCATGGGCCACGAGCAGGTATATATTCTCGATGGCGGTTACCCCGCCTGGCAAAAAGAGAGCGGTAAAAGTACGTCTTCGTTAATCACCTCGCCCCCAACAGGGGACTTTACGAGTCAATTTAAGGGGTCGTTGCTCATTGACTATCAAGGGGTGTCACACGCGTTAGATATCACTGACAGTTGGGTTGTCGATGCCCGGGCTGCGGGTCGTTTCAACGGCGCTGCACCTGAACCTAGGCCACATCTTCGCAGTGGACACATGCCCAACGCGGTGAATTTACCTTTCACCCACTGTATTGAACAGGGGCGATTACTATCGCCAGACTCACTTCGCGATAAGTTTGCAGCTTTAGGGATAAAAGAGGGGGATCAACTTATTTTTAGTTGCGGCTCTGGAGTGACGGCGTGCGTACTCGCGCTGGCTGCCCACGAAGCAGGGTACAAGCAACTTAGTGTATACGATGGCTCTTGGAGTGAGTGGGGAGCAAATCACGCATTACCTGTGGTGTGTTAGCGAACGGGTTTTAAATGCAAGACAAAGCGTAAAACGGCTTAAGCGCTTAAATGCGGTTCGGTTAAGGTTTGATGCAGTTTAGTTCAGTTGCTATTCATTCGTGAAATCGCATACTGCGCAGGTCGCGTCGTTGTTATTTATAACAAGTTGTTAGTTGAGATTGATTGTAAGGAAATAGAATGAACAAAGTATTCACCATCATCACGTTGTGCGGCTTAGGTGCTGTCTTAAGTTTTAGCTCTGCCACATTTGCTAAAACCGATGAACAGGTACATCAAATTAGCGTAAGCGGACAAGCAAACGTAGCCAGTGTACCTGACTTATTTCAATTTAGTGTGTATGTGGAAGAACAGGGTGAGCGAGTACAGGATTTAAACAGCGTGGTAGCAGATAAAACGCAAACCATTATTAGCAGTGTGTTGGCCTTTGGTGTGGAAAAGAAAGACATACAATCTATGCGCGTACAGCTTAACCCATGGTACGAACATAGCAATAATCAGCGTGTTCAAAAGGGCTTTAAACTTTCTCGAGAAATTAACTTCACTTTGCGTGATATTGAGCTCTATGACCAGGTGATTGATGCGGTATTGAGTACAGGTGCTAGCCGTATCGATGGCTTCAATTATGTGGTTGAAGATCCACAGCCGCAATACTTGGCGGCGTTAGAGCTGGCCTTAAAAGACGCTAAACTAAGAGCGACCCGCATGGCTAATACCCTGGGTGCTAAGCTTGGTAAAGTGATCACCATCAATGAAAATAGCGGCTATTCGCCCATGCCTCGCGGTCGCGAAGTGATGATGATGAGTAAATCGAGTGATTCATTGCCTGGACAAATTAATACTGGCGCACAGGTGAATGTCACATTTGAATTGGTTGAATAAAATACGTCGAATTTACATAGGCTTATGTAATATCTTCATGCTTAAACTTAAACATGAGAACCTCAATAAGCAGCGGTACTAACACGTAGCGAATACAGTACATATAATGTAGCTGTATTCGCTTTTTTATTGGTATTTGATTTTTCAGCAGCGCCATTTTGCTTACGGCTCATCTGAATTTTTGCGGTTTTATATTTAGCTTAATAGTAAAAATCAAGTTCAACTTCAGGCACCGCTATCACGACTAGCCAATACATAAATGCTGCAATGGCCAATGCAATAAAAACGGCTAACACCAAGCGTGAATGCGTGATCCCACTTTTTGATTGCACATTCTTTTTACCGTGGACCATAGCGCCGATTAATGGCTTTTTTAGCAATAATTCGTAGCTTAAAATTGCGCTAATGTGTAGACCAATAATAATTAATAACACATCAAACAAGGTATGATGCAACCACTGCATAATACCTTGCGTTTCGTCAGTTACGCTGGGGTAATACGGCCCTGTAAAAAGCACATCATCGGTGACGAATAATCCACTTATCGCTTGAGCGCCCACCACAATTAAAATGGCGGGCACCATCAACGCACCCAGAGGGTTGTGGCCAGTGTAAGTTGACGGACGTCGACTTAAAAGCGAACGGGCATAGTGATAGATCGCACCCGGGCCACGCAAAAATGAACCGAATCGTGAATGCTTAGGACCTATAATTCCCCAAATAATGCGAAATATCACCAAGCCTAATAAGCTGTAACCAAATTTAGCATGAAGATCCATATATCCATCTAGTACTTCAGCGGTTAACCACTGTGCAAAAATAAGCAGTACTAATGACCAATGAAAGATACGTAGGGGAAGATCCCAGACCAAAGTTTTGTGGTTTGTCATATGTTGGCTCGAATAATGAATAACAAGAAACAGAGAAGATGAAGAATATTGTTACTGGTGATTAAACACAACTCAAGAGGAATTATATATTTGCTGTTTTCATTGCGCTGTTTTAACGGAAAATTTCACTCATCGTAAGTGCCTTGGTATAGCGAGCTGAGTGACAATTAGTCAATTTCACCATGCTGTTCCTGCCTACCTAGTGAAAAAATCTGTAAATCTTACATTGCGTAACGTTATTTGGCTGATTTAGCGAAAAATAAAGTGGCATATTCTCTATTTTCAAGCATAAAATGCGCGCAAAACTACTATGACGTTGTTTACCCATATTGAGGTCTAACGACACGGTTCAACTTTTAAACACGCGGTTTACAGTTGAGGCCAATTTATCACCTTATTAACACGACAGAGATTTCATATGTTGCAGGCTAACCTACAAGCAATCCGCCAAGCTATTCGGTCTAACACTTACCTCGACGAGGCCGAAAGTGTTGAATATATGCTCAATACAAACCCTTTGAGTGAAGAGGCGCGTAGTAGGGTACATGCAACGGCTTTGTCGTTTGTTGAACAGTGTCGCGCTAACCCAGACAAACAAGGTTTGTTTGATGCTTTTTTGCAAGAGTACAGTTTATCTAGCCATGAAGGCGTCGTGCTGATGTGTTTAGCAGAGGCATTGTTACGGGTGCCAGATAGTTACACGATTGACCGTTTAATTTCGGAAAAAATCCATTTAGGCAAGTGGGGCGATCATATCGGCCAGTCTGATGAGTTGTTAGTTAACGCCGCAAGCGTAGGTTTGTCTCTGACCAGTAAAATTCTGGGCAAAGAAGAAGCACCAAATGAAGAGCCACAAAATTGGTTCCGTAAGTTAATTCAGCGTGTTGGGGAGCCCGTTGTGCGTGGTGCTACGTTGCAAGCCATGAAATTTATGGGGCAGCAGTATGTACTAGGCAGAGATATCAAAGAAGCCACGAAGCGCGGGAAGAAAGGCAACGTTGAAGGCACTCGCTTCTCGTTCGATATGTTGGGCGAAGGCGCTCGCACATACAAAGATGCGCAAAAATACTACGATGCCTATCTCAGTGCTATCCATTCGATTGGTAAAAACAATTCTGATACAGATGTGAATTTAGCGGACGGGATTTCAGTCAAACTTAGCGCCTTGCATCCGCGTTATGAATTTAGTCATCAGCAGTTGGTGATTGACGAATTACTCCCGAGCGTTTTGGCGCTTGCCATTGAAGCGAAGAAATACAACATCGGTTTTACCATTGATGCGGAAGAAGCTGCTCGTCTGGATATTGAGTTAGATGTATTTGAAGGATTGGCGTTTGCTCCTGAATTAGCCAACTGGAATGGTCTCGGCTTTGTGTTACAAGCCTATCAAAAGCGTGCACTGTTTGTCGTTGACTGGTTGGTGGAATTAGCCAAAGCAAGCGAGCGCAAGTTGATGGTGCGATTAGTAAAAGGCGCGTACTGGGATGCCGAAATTAAACATGCTCAAGAAATGGGGCTTAGTGAATTCCCAGTTTTTACACGGAAAGTACACACGGATTTGAGCTATCAGGTTTGTGCCGGCAAATTGCTCGATAATCGTGCCAACATCTACCCTCAGTTTGCTACCCACAATGCGTATACTGTTGCCCTTATTATGGAAATGGCTGGCGATGACAAAAGCAGTTTTGAATTTCAACGTCTACACGGTATGGGCGACCTGCTTTACGGACAAATAAGCGAGACAACCGGTAACGCACTTCCTTTAAGAGTATATGCGCCGGTTGGAGTACATCGCGATTTATTACCCTATTTGGTGCGAAGGCTACTAGAAAACGGTGCCAACGGTTCATTTGTGAATCAGTTTTTAGATGGCAAAATTGCAGCCGCTAATTTAGTCCAAAGCGTTGAAACAACCATCAGCAAAGCAAAAGGCAAACGTAATACACAAATTCCGCTGGCCCAAGATATATTCAATGCGTTTGGCGAAAAGCGTGATAACTCTCGAGGTATCGATTTAGACGATCCTCTTGCTTTTGATACCGTTGCCCAGCAGGTTAAGGCATTTAGTGATATAAAATGGCAGGCGGGGCCGATTGTCAGTGGCAAATTTAACACTGAGAACGGCTATCCATTGTACTCGCCCGCTGATACGTCAATTATGATCGGCCATTGCACAGATGCCAACGAGAATGACGTTGAAAATGCCATGCAAGCCGCGGCAAATGCTTATCCAAGCTGGCAATCGACGCCTGTCGAGCAACGGGCGATCATTCTTGAAGGTGTGGCTGATTTGCTAGAAGCGCAAACAGAAGAGCTTACCGCCTTGATTAGTTTCGAAGCGGGTAGAACGCTCAATGACGGTATATCAGAAGTACGCGAGGCCGTGGATTTTTGTCGTTACTATGCGCTGCAAATTCGTCATTTGGTCTCTGATAGCCCCACTCAACCCAAGTTAGCTCAAGGTCAGGGCGTATTTGTGTGCATCAGCCCGTGGAACTTCCCATTAGCAATATTTGTTGGGCAAGTGGTGGCAGCATTAGTGGCAGGAAATACCGTTATTGCTAAGCCTGCAGAGCAGTCACCGCTTATCGCAACCCACGCTATTAAATTAATGCACAAAGCGGGTGTGCCGGCAGATGTATTGCACCTACTTACTGGGCCAGGACGAGAGCTTGGGCCACTGTTAATGAAAGACGAGCGGGTAGCAGGCGTAGCATTTACCGGCTCAACGGCTACTGCACAAAGTATTCAAGGTGAGTTAATAAAACGAGGCACGTCCTTGCCACCGTTTATTGCTGAAACGGGCGGACAAAACGTCATGCTCGTTGATTCAACCGCGCTACCAGAGCAGGTTATCGACGATGTGATCCAATCGGCATTTTTAAGTGCAGGGCAGCGATGCTCAGCGTTACGCGTATTGTATGTACAAAATGATATTGTTGATAATCTGCTAGAAATGCTTAAAGGTGCCCTAAACACATTAAAAATAGGTAAGCCTTGGGAGTTAAGCACAGATCTTGGCCCTGTTATTGATGATAATGCATTAAATACGCTACAAACGCATTGTGAAAAAATGACTAAGCAAGCCAAATTAGTCGCCAAAGCGAATCCGCCTACGGGGTCTGAACATGGTTATTACATGCAACCTCAGGTGTTTGAAATTGAACACATCAATGTATTAGAGCGTGAGGTGTTTGGGCCGATTTTGCATGTTATTCGCTACGACGCAAAAGACTTGGATCGAGTGCTACAAGATATTAATGACACGGGTTACGGCTTGACCCTAGGTGTGCACAGCCGTCTTAAAGAGTTTGCTGATAAGGTGTATGCCAACACACATGTGGGCAACACGTACATCAACCGGAACATGGTAGGCGCCGTTGTGGGCGTTAATCCGTTTGGTGGGCAAGGCCTTTCTGGTACCGGTTTCAAAGCAGGTGGCCCGCATTACTTGTTGCGCTTTACGCAGTTATGGGCCGCGGAACCTGTATTAGGTTCGTTGCCTGACGTAAACGGCTTGTCAAAACAAACTCAAACCAGTTTACGTGTAGCAGCCATGGGGCAGAACGCATGGCAAGCAACACCTATCGCACAGCGTATTAACTTATTGGAAAACGCTTTTGCTGGCGCACAAAACCTACCACAGTTTTTAAACATCTCGCCAGAGAACCAAAAACAAGCCTCTCGGATGTTCGCACAGGCCAGACACAACTTTACGGGCGCGATTGAATTGCCTGGTCCGACAGGGGAAACCAATGAATTGTCATTACATGGGCGTGGTGTATTTCTAGCCACCCTTAATGAAGGGGATGAAACACGCAATGTGTTACAAGCCATCGGCGCGCTACTTGCGGGTAATAGCGTAGTCTTGGTAAGTTTGGGGCAAACAGTGGCCAGTCGCAGTGCTGTTTATCAAGCGTTGGAAAGTTTCGTTCCCCCAGAAAGCTTACAATGTATTGATGATAAAAAGGAGCTCCATGCATTATTACTCAATGATGCCATCGCGGGTGTAACCGGAACCAATACTGATGGGCTTATCAGTGCTTTAGGCGCAAGAAAAGGCGCGATCATTCCGTTTATTGGTAGCTTAACTGCAGACTATAGCGTGCTGCGTTTTGCGACTGAGAAAACCAAAACCGACAATGTTGTCGCCACTGGGGGCAACGCAATGTTGTTAAACCTTAAAGAGTAAATTAGGCTTCTAGAAAAGGTTGTTGTGCATTTAAGCAGCACTTATCACTGGTTGAATAGTGATAATGCTGCTCAAATTAAGCCTTTTGGGTAATTTACCTGACACTAATTCTGTCTATGATGAACATGAGCGAAACTAAAAACGATAAAATCGTGTTACTACAAGGCAATAAAAATGAAAAAAGGCCAAGATACGCTAGACCGCACAGACTTAAAAATACTCGATATACTGCAACGAGAGTGCCGCATTTCGAATGTCGAATTAGCTAATCAAATCCATCTAAGTCCCACTCCCTGTTTAGAGCGAGTTCGCCGCTTGGAAAAAAACGGCTACATAGAAAAATATGTTGCTCACTTAAATCCCAAAAAGTTAAAAGCCAATCTGACCGCTTACGTTCAGCTTTCATTGGCGAGCACCAGTACGGAGTCGGTAAAAGAATTTAATCAACAAGTCAGTGAAATTGACGAGATTGTCGAATGCGCCATGGTCGCTGGTCAATTTGATTATCTGATCAAAATTCGTATTGAGAACATGGATGAGTATTGTAAATTTTTGGGCTCTAAGTTGGCTTCCATTAAAGGGGTGACTCAAACGCACACCTACGTGGTAATGGAAGAAGTAAAGTCAACTCATCTAATTCAATTATAATAAATAAACGATTGGCCTGCTTGTATGGCTGAAAGCCTGATGTAAATCAGGCACAATGTCGTCACTGAATCATTTGACATACAAGCAGCATGAATAAAATTGCAATTTTTGGGGCCAATGGCCGAATGGGACGCGTGTTAATTGACGCGTTAGATCAAGCGCAGAACGCAACGTTATGCGCGGCATATGTAAGAGCAAGCTCATCTATGATGGGCGTGGATGTCGGTGAGTTAGCCGGTATTGGTCAGCGTGGTCTTACTGTCAGTGACGCCAACTCAGGCGATTTCAAGCAAACTGATATTCTGATTGATTTTACCCTACCTGAGGCGCTTGAAGCCAACTTAGCGCTGTGCGTAACGCACAATAAGCCCATTGTGATTGGCACGACCGGTTTAAATCAACAACAAAAAGAAGCGCTGCAACAAGCCAGTCAGCACATTCCTATCGTATTCGCCGCGAATTACAGTGTTGGTGTCAACTTACTGTTGAACCTTGCTCGGCAAACTGCACGTGTCATGGGGGATACGGCGGACATTGAGATCATTGAAGGTCATCATCGTTTCAAAAAAGATGCTCCATCAGGTACCGCTGTAGCAATTGGTGAAGCCATTGCTGATGAACTAGGCCGCGACCTTGCAACTTGCGCGGTTTATGGTCGTGAAGGTGACACGGGAGAGCGTGATCAAAAAACCATTGGTTTTGCCACCGTCAGAGCAGGGGACATAGTAGGCGAACATACAACACTTTTTGCTGATATCGGTGAGCGTATTGAATTAACCCACAAAGCGTCGAGCAGATTGACCTTTGCCAAGGGGGCGGTAAAAGCGGCGGTTTGGTTGAAAGACAAGCCCGCGGGCTTATATGACATGCAGGACGTTTTAGGCTTAGCATAACTTAGGGTTTTAACCCTTAGCGCGGTAAATACGATTGAAAGCGGTATTTTAACAATTTTCCCAATTGGGAATAGACCTTAATCCGGCTTTCATGTATATTATTGCGAATTTGCCAAATTTTAGTGGGTTTTTTATAAATCCACGGAATTAATAGCTGCAAATACGGTAAAGCGGGATGTAATTCAAACAGTTACAGCCCGTTTTTTATAGGTTTTTGCACATTGCCCGTGTAAATACCTTAGGTTAACTATATTCGGAGGTTGACTTGGCTAATTCCGCCCTTTTAGTGCTAGAAGATGGGTCTGTTTTCAATGGCACGGCTATCGGAGCGACTGGTATGTCTGTTGGTGAAGTGGTGTTTAACACCTCAATGACAGGTTATCAGGAAATTCTTACTGATCCCTCTTACGCAGAACAAATTGTAACTTTAACCTATCCCCATATTGGTAACACCGGTACCAATAGCGAAGATTGTGAATCGACTAAAGTGTGGGCCAAAGGCCTCATTATTAGAGATTTGCCGCTGCTTGCGAGTAACTTTCGTAACGAACAATCATTGTCTGAGTACCTACGTGCAAATAACATTTTAGGTATTGCAGATATCGACACCCGCCGCCTAACACGTATTTTACGTGATAAAGGCGCGCAAAACGGTTGCATTATTGCCGTAGATGCGAGCTCTGAGCAAAGCCTTGATAGTGACGTGGGTTTAGAAAAAGCCAAAGCGTTTCCTGGTTTAAAAGGCCTAGATCTAGCCAAAGAAGTGACCACTGATGAGCTTTACAGCTGGACAGACGGATCATGGACGCTAGGCCAAGGTTTTAATGAAAATCAAACAGACTTGCTTTTTCATGTGGTTGCTTACGACTACGGCGCCAAGCACAATATTTTACGTATGTTAGTAGACAGAGGCTGTCGATTAACCGTAGTGCCGGCTAAAACCAGTGCTGCAGACGTATTGGCGTTGAACCCAGACGGCGTGTTTTTATCAAACGGCCCTGGTGATCCTGAGCCATGTGATTACGCGATAGACGCGATTAAGACCTTGCTTGATAAAGACTTACCTATCTTCGGTATCTGCTTAGGCCACCAGTTATTGGCGTTAGCCAGCGGTGCCAAAACGGTTAAAATGAAATTTGGTCATCATGGTGCTAACCACCCAGTGAAAGACATTCAAGGTAAACGCGTGATGATCACCAGCCAAAACCACGGTTTTGCGGTAGATGAGCAGTCTTTGCCAGATAACCTGGACATTACCCATGTGTCATTGTTCGATCAATCTTTACAAGGTATTCACCGCAAAGACAAGCCAGCGTTTAGTTTCCAGGGACACCCTGAAGCAAGCCCAGGCCCACATGATGCGGCTCCTTTGTTTGATCACTTTATTGAGCTGATGCAAGCAACACGCTAAGACGACCCTTAAGCCCCAAATTTAGAGTAATAAGCACAATGCCAAAACGTACCGACATAAAAAGTATCTTAATTATTGGCGCTGGACCGATTGTTATCGGCCAGGCCTGTGAATTCGACTATTCTGGTGCGCAGGCGTGTAAAGCACTGCGCGAAGAAGGTTATCGAGTTATTTTGGTTAACTCTAACCCTGCGACCATAATGACCGACCCTGAAATGGCCGATGCGACATATATTGAGCCGATTCATTGGGAAGTGGTCAGAAAAATTATAGAAAAAGAACGCCCTGATGCGATTTTACCGACCATGGGCGGACAAACGGCACTTAACTGTGCGTTAGACTTAGAAAAGCACGGTGTGCTGGCTGAATTTAACGTAGAAATGATTGGTGCGACCGCCGACGCTATTGATAAGGCAGAAGACCGCGAGCGTTTTGATAAGGCGATGAAATCAATCGGCCTTGAATGCCCAAGAGCTGAAATTGCTCACAGTCTGGATGAAGCGTTTGATGTGTCAACGCGTATCGGCTTCCCTTGTATTATTCGTCCGTCTTTCACCATGGGTGGAAGCGGCGGCGGGATCGCTTATAACGTTGAAGAATTCGAAGAAATCTGCCGCCGAGGCCTTGATTTATCACCGACCTCTGAGCTGCTTATAGATGAGTCTTTGATTGGCTGGAAAGAGTATGAAATGGAAGTGGTTCGCGATAAAGCAGACAACTGCATTATCGTATGTACCATTGAAAACTTTGATGCTATGGGTGTGCACACAGGTGATTCAATCACGGTTGCACCGGCGCAAACGTTAACCGACAAAGAGTTTCAAATCATGCGTAACGCTGCTATGGCAGTATTACGTGAAATCGGCGTTGAAACCGGCGGCTCAAACGTTCAGTTTGGTGTTGACCCTCAAACCGGCCGTTTGGTTATCATCGAGATGAACCCTCGTGTATCTCGTTCGTCAGCGTTAGCGTCTAAAGCAACGGGTTTCCCTATTGCGAAAGTGGCAGCAAAACTTGCCATTGGTTACACCCTAGATGAGCTTGCTAACGACATCACTGGTGGTTTAACGCCAGCGTCGTTTGAACCGGCTATCGATTATGTCGTGACCAAAATTCCACGTTTTAACTTTGAGAAGTTTGCCGGTGCCAATGACCGTCTTACCACCCAGATGAAATCAGTGGGTGAGGTGATGTCGATTGGTCGTAATCAGCAAGAATCGCTGCAAAAAGCACTGCGTGGCCTTGAGGTTGGTGTTAACGGTCTTGATTCAATTATTGATTATACCGACCCTGAGAACAAAGCCGCTATTATTCGCGAGCTTCGTGAACCAGGTGCAGAACGGATTTGGTACGTCGCTGACGCGTTTAGAATGGGGATGGATATCGAAGAGTTATTCTCTTTAACGAACATCGACCGTTGGTTCTTGGTGCAAATTGAAGATTTAGTCAAAGAAGAGCAAAATGTAGCCGAGCTTAGTTTGTCGGGTATTGATGCAACATTGATGAATCGCCTGAAACGTAAAGGCTTTTCTGATGCACGTATCGCGGATTTGACCGGTGTAGATCAAGGTGATGTGCGTGAATTACGCCGCGGTTTTGATATTCACCCGGTATACAAGCGCGTAGATACCTGTGCGGCTGAATTTGCTAGCAGTACTGCTTACATGTATTCAACTTACGATGAAGAATGTGAAGCTAACCCGTCAGATAAAGATAAAATTATGGTACTCGGCGGGGGGCCTAACCGCATAGGTCAAGGTATTGAATTCGATTATTGCTGTGTTCATGCTGCACTTGCCATGCGCGAAGACGGTTATGAAACCATCATGGTTAACTGTAACCCTGAGACTGTTTCAACAGATTACGACACCTCTGACCGTTTGTACTTCGAGTCGGTTACGCTAGAAGATGTACTTGAAATCGTGCGTATTGAGAAGCCAGTGGGCGTTATCGTTCAATACGGCGGACAGACTCCGCTTAAATTGGCCCGAGATTTAGAAGCCGCAGGTGTTCCAATTATTGGTACATCGCCTGATGCTATCGATAAGGCAGAAGATCGCGAACGCTTCCAAAAGATGGTGAATAAGTTAAACCTTAAACAACCAGCGAATGCCACGGTAAGTAACCTTGAAGAAGCATTGTTGGCAGCCGAAAAAATTGGTTTTCCTTTGGTTGTTCGTCCTTCTTATGTACTTGGCGGCCGCGCCATGGAAATCGTTTATGATCTTAAAGATTTGAAACGCTACCTGAATAACGCGGTTAAAGTGTCAAATGACTCGCCCGTATTGCTAGACCGTTTCCTTGATGACGCTATCGAAGTTGATGTGGATGCAATTTGTGACGGCAAAGAAGTCATGATCGGTGGCATTATGGAGCACATTGAGCAGGCAGGGGTTCACTCAGGTGACTCAGCATGTTCATTGCCGCCTTACTCATTGAGTAACGACATTCAAGATGTGATGCGCGAACAAGTTAAGGCTATGGCACTTGAGTTAGGTGTAGTAGGGTTAATGAATACACAATTCGCGGTTAAAGATGGCGAAGTGTACTTAATCGAAGTTAACCCTCGTGCAGCGCGTACAGTACCGTTTGTATCTAAGGCCACAGGTTTACCGATTGCCAAAATCGGTGCCCGTGCGATGGCGGGGCAATCACTTGCCGACCAAGGATTAAGCAAAGAAGTCATCCCACCATTTTACAGTGTAAAAGAAGTGGTATTGCCGTTTGCTAAATTCCAAGGTGTTGATCCTTTGCTAGGGCCAGAAATGCGTTCTACCGGTGAGGTAATGGGGGTAGGTGATACGTTCGAAGAGGCTTACGCGAAAGCCAATTTAGGCGCGGGTGAGCCAATTCCTGCCGGTGGTAAGGCGCTTTTATCCGTTCGTTTGAATGATAAGAACCGTATCATTGAATTGGGCCGTGCTATGGTCGCCAAAGGGTTTGATCTCGAGGCGACACGTGGCACTGCTGCGGTATTAAATAAAGCTGATGTGCCTTGTTCAATTGTAAATAAGCTATCTGAAGGTCGTCCTAATATTGTAGATTCAATTAAAAACGGTGAGTATTGTTATATTATCAATACCACTGAAGGGCGTCAGGCAATTGATGACTCTGTGTATATTCGCCGAGAAGCATTGCTCAATAAAATACCCTATACCACAACCATGAATGCGGCTTTTGCTACTGTGAATGCAAACAAGGCAGATGACCGTGCCCGGGTAAATTCGGTTCAAGAGTTACATAAACGTTTACTCTAACCGATGATTAATTTGGTGCTGGGCGTTGAATTTATTCGCTCAGTACCTATTTAGTACCCAGGTAATATCAAATAAAAATAAAGTGAGCTATTGATCAATGACTCAATATCCAATGACAGCTAAGGGCGCAGATATGCTGCGTGAAGAGCTACAACATTTAAAGTCGGTTAAACGTCCTGAAATTATTAAGTCTATCGCTGAAGCGCGTGAGCATGGCGACTTAAAAGAAAACGCTGAATATCACGCTGCCCGCGAGCAACAAAGCTTTTGCGAAGGTCGTATTCAAGACATCGAAGGCAAATTGTCAAATGCGCAGATAATCGATGTCACTAAAATGCCCAATAATGGCAAAGTGATTTTCGGTACTACTGTCACTATCTTGAATTTAGAAAGCGATGATGAGATAACCTACAAAATAGTGGGTGACGATGAAGCAGACATTAAGAACAACTTAATCTCTGTTAGCTCGCCTATTGCCCGCGGCTTGATTGGTAAACAACTTGACGATGTGGTCACGATCCAAACACCCAAAGGGGCGATTGAATTCGAAATTATCGAAGTCGAGTATGTCTAATCTTTTTTAAGTTTTGCCAAAAAAATAGCGCACAATTTGTGCGCTTTTTTGTATCTAGCGTTCGCGTTAAATTTGGCAAGTCTGCAGCGCCTGCCGCGAACATTTTAACGTGCTTTTAATGAGTGTGCTGTTTGGTTAATTGTTGAATAACTTGTTGATTTAACGCTGCTAGGTTATGTGAGCTTCGACTGGTGTACAATCCTTTATCGACCACTAGATCACGATCAACTATTTTAGCACCAGCATTACGTAAGCGATTTAACACGGTTGGGAAAGAGGCAACCAAGCGGTTTTTCAAAACGTCTGCTTCAAGTAACATCCATGTGCCTTGATTAATGGCGACAACGGGTTTGTCTTTCGCATCAGTAAAGAATGCTTTCACAAAATTAATAGCGTCTTTATCTTGCAACAATGCATCTGGGTTGAACAATCCACCGGGTAGGATCAGCGCGTCGTACTCTTGCGCTGTGACGTTAGATACGATTTTATCGACTTCAATCTCTATTCCCCATTTACTGCCATTCCAACCAATGATAGTACCTGGCTCTATTGAAATAATATGAACCTTAACGCCTGCTGACACGAGGGCGTCCCGGGTTTCTATAAGTTCACATTGCTCAAACCCATCCTTGGCTAATATGGCTGCTGTCTTATTATTTGATAATGTCGTCAACATGCGTTTCTCCTATTTTGCATGTGTACTTTAATCGATTAATAGTCATAAAGTACAAGTTATGCGCTCAAATACAAACTTGCAATAATCGAACCAACTTAAGCTTGTAAGTTGATAAAGCAGTGTTATATTTTACTCATTGATTTATAAAGAATTATTTAAAAAACTATAAAATTAGACTGAATTTATAGAGCTTAGTTTTATTAGAATAGTGAAAAGTTGTGTAAATTTAGTCACGAGAAAAAGGTAAATTTGTCACAATCGTTTACAGTAAAGAACAGTTTAGGTAGTAATATTTACCCAAAAGCACGTTTTCTTAAGTTGCCCGTATAATTCTGTCGTTACTTTGACACATGTCAGGATAATGCTTGCAAGACACGATTGCTGGTACCGTGTCATTTAACGCCTCTAGCGCTGTATTTGTATCTAAGCGCTACATTTTTTACAAGACAAGACAAGACAAGACAAGACAAGACAAGACAAGACAAGCACAGTACTGATATTTCACTGTATGACTGTCCAATCAATGTGCTACCTTGGCGGATTACGTCAGTGACTAGGAGCCTTCGCTGTGAGAAGTGCGTTGTTATATACGATCACCGTGTTGATTTGGGGCTCAACTTGGTTAGCGATAGAGTTTCAATTGGGCGATGTCGCGCCTGAAGTCTCGTTGGTTTACCGTTTCGCTTTAGCTGCGATACTTATGTGGGGATATTGTTTGTTTTCCCCTTTGAGTATGCGTTTTCCCTTGGCAGACCACGCCTTCTTTCTTGTGTTAGCCTTGTTTAATTTTGGTTTAAACTACTTAATCTTGTACAAGGCCCAGCAGTATTTAACGTCTGCCATGGCGTCTATCGCGTTTTCAACATTATTGCTAATGAACATTATCAATACACGTTTATTTTTTGGTCGTGTTATCGCTAAACGTATTTACATTGGTGCGGCGCTCGGTGTATTTGGCTTAATTGCGCTGTTTTGGCCAGATATCAAAACGCTCGACTTTGCCAGTGATGCAATGTATGGATTAGGGTTAGCTTTAGGCGGCACTTTTTTGGCTTCATTGGGCAATATGGCGAGTGTGCGCAATTCTTCACGTCATATTGGGGTGATGCAGGGCAACGCTTGGGGAATGCTGTATGGTACGTTAGCGTTGATCGCAGTGGCGCTAATACGCGGCGCTGAGTTTAGCTTTTCCACAGAGCCTCATTATGTGTTTTCTCTACTGTATTTGTCAGTGTTCGGTACTGTTATCGCATTTGCGAGTTATTTCTTGTTACTAAGAGATATTGGGCCAGAAAAAGCGAGTTACTCTATCGTGCTATTTCCATTTGTGGCTGTTGTGCTCAGCACCATGTATGAAGATTTTGTATGGCACACCAATACCATCCTGGGGTTTTTGTTAGTGATCCTTGGCAATGCCATTGTTTTAACGCCTGTTGAAAAACTCAGGCATTGGCAGGTAAAGAAAACGTAGAAGGCAAGATTCAGTGATTGACTCAAGCACGCTGGTCAGGCGTGCCAAAGTGCTTATTTAGTGCGGTTTAGGCGAATTGCGATAATAAATGCCAGCACAGTTAATACCCAAGGCCCTAAGTCCCCTATATATCGGTATGGCGTTGTGCCGCTTACACGTTGTATTTCATCACTTAACACGCCAGTTTCAAACTGCGGTAAGCGGCTTTTAATCTCGCCGTCGGCATTGATAAATGCAGTAATACCATTATTCGTTGAACGCATTACTGGCAGGCCAAATTCTTTTGCACGTACTTGAGCAATTTCTAAATGTTGTGCCGGCCCGTGAGAATGGCCAAACCATGCATCGTTACTCACGGTAATGATAAAATCAGTGTCTTCGTACAAATTCTGTCGAATTTGTCTTGGAAATGCGATCTCAAAACACAGCGCTGGGGCAAAATGAAAGCCGTTAGCAAGTAAATTCACTTGCTGATAATCCCCTCGAGTGAAAGACGACATAGGCAAATCAAATATGGGAGCCAAGCCGCGTAACCAGTCTTCCATAGGGATAAATTCACCTATAGGAAGTAGATGATGCTTGTCGAATCGATTGGTTTGCGGGTAGTGGTAATGCCCTTCGCTATCAGTTGATTCTTTAAGACCAACACCGATGATACTGTTATACGCTTGGCGGGTTTCAAAATTATAATTAACGATCCCAGTGAGAAGGCCGGTTTTGTTTTCAGCGGCTTCTTGATCGAGTTGCATTAAGTAATCGGCGGCAATCGGCTCTAATTGCGGTATAGCCGCTTCAGGCCAAATGATGACTTGGTTATCCCAATGCGCTTCGGTGAGCTCAAGGTATTTCTTCATGGTAGGCCAATCTTGCTCTGGAGCCCAACGGATATCTTGAGGAATGTTGCCTTGCACCATGGCAATGTGAACGGGTTCGCCTGTAGGAGAAACCCAATTGTGCTGGTTTAGTGTCCATCCACTTAAATAAACTAACACGCTTAAAATAATAGGGGGGAGATAACGCTTACTTAATAACCATACTGCGCACGCAGCACAAAGCGCCATGAGCAGCGCACTGACCCCAAATTCACCGATGACCGGTAACCAGCCAGATAAGGGGCTCTGCATTTGGCTATAGCCAATCGATAACCAAGGAAAGCCGGTTAAAAATATGCCTCTGGCCCACTCGCACAATAGCCACAAAAAGGGCAGGGCTAGCGCCCAGACTTGAGGAGAAAAGTAGCGCTTAGCGAGTTTGCTAAACAGCATGGGGTACAAAGATAAATAACTACACAGCAGCACCATTAAGCCGATGGAGCCGGCGAGCGGCAGGCCTCCGAAATCAGCAATGCTGACATGGACCCAACTGATGCCTGCACCAAACCAACCTAGTCCAAAACAGAAGCCAAGTTTACCAGCCTGTTCTAAGCGCGCTTTGTGCAGTATGCATAAATACCCAGTCAGCGCGATAGGCATGACAGCCCAATAAGAAAAAGGAGCGTAGCTTAAGGTTAAGCTCGCTCCAAGTAGTAATGATAAAATATACAGCATGTGCGTTATGGCACCTAATCTTCGGTATGGGGAAGCGTGACCTTTAATTGAATCAGGCGTCTGGCGTCAGAGTTAGTAACGGCAAAAACAAAACCGTTAATACTGACTTTCTCATCACGCATAGGCATATGACCAAATGCTTTAAGCACAATGCCGCCGATAGTGTCAGCCTCTTCCTCGTCAAACTCAGTGCCAAAAAATTCATTAAAATCTTCTAGCTCTGTTAAGGCTTTTACTGAATACGTATGCTTGTTTAGCGCACGTATATTATCGGTATTGGTATCTTCAGCATCGTGTTCATCTTCAATTTCACCGACAATTAATTCGAGAATATCTTCGATGGTCACCAAGCCTGATACCCCGCCGTACTCGTCTACGACTATCGCCATGTGGAAGCGCTTTTGTTGAAATTCTTTAAGTAGAACGTCAACACGTTTACTCTCGGGCACGATGACTGCTGGACGTAGAACTTGTTTAAGCTCGAACTCTTTGCCGGGTAAAAATGCGTATTTAAGTAAGTCTTTGGCGAGAATGATCCCTTCAATATGATCTTTATCTTCACTTATCACAGGAAATCGAGAGTGAGCAGAATCAAGCATGATAGGTAAAAACTTATCGACCGTTTCTGTTATGTCAATGGTGGTCATTTGTGCGCGAGGGATCATAATCTCTCTTACTCGCATTTCGCTGACTTCCATGACGCCTTCAATCATTTCTCGGGTTTCTTGATTGATGACTTCTCGTTGTTCCGCATCAGTGATGACAGAAAAGAGTTCGTCTTTGCTTTTCGGTTCTCCCGTGAATGACTGGACTATTTTATCCAACCAACCTTTATTGGCAGAACCGTTAGTAGAGGGGGGGTTATCTTCGCTCATGATCTCGTTAAATTATGGTTTGAGTGGGTATCATCATTGATCTTGGTAAGGGTCGTCAATCGAAAACTGCTTAAGAATGATAACCTCTACTGCTTCCATCTGTTGTGCTTCGTCATCAGTTATGTGGTCAAAGCCAAGTAAATGCAAGGCTCCATGGACAATCATATGTGCCCAATGGTGCGCCAATGCTTTGTGTTGCTCTTTGGCTTCATCTGCTACAACGCTTGCACACACCACCAAATCACCCAGTAGATTCAAGCTTAGTCCCGGCGGTGCTTCAAATGGGAAAGACAGCACATTAGTTGGCTTGTCTTTTCCTCGGTAGGTGTGATTAAGGTCTTGGCTTTCTTCTTTATCAACAATTCGTACGGTGATCTCTTGGTTTGAAAGCTGTTGATGAGCCAGCACCGCATCTAACCAACGCTGAAAATCATCCGTTTTGGGTAAATTTAATGCGTCACTGGCGACTTGCAAGTCAACAATTGCGGTCATGAATTATCGCTTTGTTGCTGAGTATGCTCGGCTTTCTTTTGAATTCGAACCCGCTCTTGTTCCACTTCGTAGTCTTCGTAAGCCATTACTATCCTAGCGACGACGGGGTGGCGCACTACATCATTGGCATTAAAGAAATTAAACGAGATATCGTTAACGTCTTTTAATACTTCAATTGCATGGCGCAAACCAGAGCGTGCACCTCTTGGCAAATCGACCTGAGTGATGTCCCCTGTGATCACCGCTTTAGAGTTGAAGCCAATACGGGTTAAGAACATTTTCATTTGTTCAACCGTGGTGTTTTGGCTTTCATCTAAAATAATAAATGCATCGTTAAGTGTCCGGCCACGCATGTAGGCCAGGGGGGCGACTTCGATCACGTTGCGCTCAATTAGCTTTTCTACTTTTTCAAAGCCAAGCATTTCGAACAAGGCATCATAAAGAGGGCGTAAATACGGGTCGACCTTTTGTGATAAGTCACCCGGTAAAAAGCCGAGCTTTTCGCCAGCTTCTACAGCTGGGCGGGTGAGCAAAATGCGTCGAATTTCTTGGCGCTCTAATGCATCTACGGCCGCAGCAACCGCTAAATAGGTTTTCCCGGTACCTGCAGGCCCAATACCAAAGCTAATATCATGGGTTAAAATGTCCGATACATACTTCGATTGATTGGGATTGCGCGGCTTGATCACTCCGCGCTTCGTTTTAATGTGCACTTCTTTACCGTAATGGCCAGCTTCAGCGCGCTCAAGACACTTGGCTTCTTGAATGGCTAAATGCACCTGATCAGATTCCAAATCAGGGATCTCACCACGTACGGGTTGAGTTTCTATATACAACAACTTAAGCAACTGCGCAGCGCCACTTGATTGCTGCGCTTGGCCTGTGACTTTAAATTCGTTGCTGCGATAGGTAATTTCTACCCCAAGGCGGCGCTCAATTTGCTTAATATTGTCATCAAACGGCCCACATAGACTCGCTAGGCGTTTGTTGTCAGATGGCTCTAATAAAATTTCATTACTGGTAAGTTTGCTCAATCGGTATCTCTCGGTTAGTTATGGTTAATCAATGGGCTGGTACAAACTGCGCGACACCTAAGGCATCGGTCTTATTCGTTTGTTTGGCTAATATAGCTTGGGGTGCCACATTGATACGTAAATTCATATCGGCCTCTTTACGCAGCACGTCACCGCGCAATGAGTTGGCAAATACATCGGTGATTTTGACATCGACAAATCCACCAATCATATCTGGCGTACCTTCAAAGTTAACCACTCGGTTATTTTCAGTACGTCCAGAAAGCTCCATCGGATTCTTCTTAGATGGGCCTTCAACTAAAATGCGCTGTTCACTATCGATCATATTACGTGCAATGCGTAACGCTTGTTGCGTAATACGATTCTGTAGTAACTGTAATCGCTCTTTTTTCGTTGCTTCAGTTACATCGTCCGGCAAATCTGCTGCGGGAGTACCTGGGCGTGCACTGTAAATAAAGCTGAAACTTAAATCGAAATCCATAGCTTGAATTAAATCCATAGTCGCTTCAAAGTCAGCATCGCTTTCACCTGGAAAGCCAATAATAAAATCAGATGACATACTTAAGTTCGGACGGATTTTTCTCAGTTTACGAATTTTCGATTTGTACTCTATAGCTGTATGGCCACGTTTCATTAAATTCAATACACGATCTGAACCTGACTGAACGGGAAGATGTAAATGATCAACTAATTCAGGGATGGTCGCGTACGCTTCAATAATATCGTCAGTAAATTCAACTGGATGTGATGTGGTGTAGCGAATGCGATCGATTCCGTCAATAGAAGCAACCATTTCGAGCAACTCGGCAAAGGTACATATGGCGCCATCGTGATGAGGACCACGAAAGGCATTCACATTTTGACCTAACAGATTCACTTCACGCACGCCTTGTTCAGCCAATTGGGCCACTTCAAGCAATACATCATCTACCGGACGACTAACTTCTTCACCCCGGGTATAAGGAACAACGCAGAACGTGCAGTATTTAGAGCAGCCTTCCATGATCGATACAAACGCCGTTGGGCCCTCAGCTCTTGGTTCGGGCAGGCGATCAAACTTTTCAATTTCAGGGAAGCTAATGTCGATGACTGACGCGCTGCCCCCTTTAATTTGATTAATCATTTCGGGCAAACGATGAAGGGTTTGCGGACCAAATACTAAATCAACAAAAGGTGCACGCTGGCGAATGACCTGACCTTCCTGAGAGGCCACACAACCGCCAACACCAATAATGAGCTCTGGCTTGTCTTGCTTAAGGTTTTTCCAGCGGCCCAGTTGATGAAACACTTTTTCCTGTGCTTTTTCTCGAATAGAGCAGGTGTTAAGAAGTATAATATCGGCCTCTTCCGCGGTGTCTGCAACTTGATATCCATGGGTCGTATCCAATAAATCAGCCATCTTTTGCGAGTCATACTCGTTCATCTGACAGCCCCAAGTTTTAATAAAAAGTTTTTTAGTCATAACGCCGTGTACTTACCTTTGATGTGAAATCTCTGCTTAACAAAGCAATGCAATCTATTGATGCCCCGAAATGCAAATGACAGCTAAATAACGATATAGTGCCGTACGTGCAAAATTGAGCAAAATCGAACCGCGTATTTTACGGGTTATTATGACGCTAGGCTAGTTTTATCCGGTTGGAATAACGCAAAATTCCGAAGAATCTGCAGGGTTGTAAACGATATGTTCCACATTGGGCGATTTATAAGGGAAACATCAAAAGATAAACCGATGTCGGACGTGAATAACTATGCAATTAGTGCAAGAACCTAGTATGTAAAATTATTCATTTTGGCGGGTCACTACTGTACATGTTTTCTGTAATCCAAGATGAGATTCATTCGTGCTAAATGCTATTAAAGCGCATGAAGCCTTGATATTCTTGCGCTTCAGGATATTTCAAAGGCGTAATAAATGAACAATTTACACACTATCGCTGTTGGCGACATTCAAGTTGCAAACAACAAACCATTCGTACTTTTTGGCGGAATGAATGTTTTAGAGTCTCGTGATATGGCGATGCGTATTGCAGAACATTATAAAGAAATCACTACCAAGCTTAGGATCCCTTACGTCTTTAAAGCCTCGTTTGATAAGGCAAACCGTTCATCGGTGAATTCATATCGTGGTCCAGGTATGGATAAAGGGCTTGAGATTTTCGCTGAAATTAAGGCCACATTCGACGTACCTTTGATTACCGATGTTCATGAACCCGCGCAAGCAGCGCCAGTGGCAGAAGTGGTTGACGTTATTCAGTTGCCTGCGTTTCTAGCCCGTCAAACAGACTTGGTCGTTGCCATGGCCGAAACAAACGCCATTATCAATGTGAAGAAACCTCAGTTTTTAGCGCCTCATGAAATGCGTCACATCATCACCAAATTCATGGAAGCAGGAAACGATAAAATTATCTTGTGCGAACGTGGCTCTAGCTTTGGCTACAACAATCTCGTGGTTGATATGCTTGGTATGGACGAGATGAAACAATTTGCTCCTGTTATTTTTGATGCTACCCATGCGCTACAAAAGCCTGGAGGCAGAACCGACTCTGCAGACGGCCGACGAGCTCAAGCTGCACAGCTAGCAAGAAGTGGCATGGCGTTAGGGTTAGCTGGTTTGTTTATTGAAGCGCATCCTAATCCGAATGAAGCGAAGTGTGATGGGCCTTGTGCTTTGTCGCTCGACAAGCTGGAACCCTATTTACAGCAAATGTTAGCGCTAGACGAGTTAGTGAAGGGCTTTGCGCCATTAGATACCAGTGCGAAGTAACAGATATACATTTGACTAAACTGAGAGGTTTTGAGCATATCGGATGACCCGACATGCTCAGAACGTCTAGATAAAAATGCGTTAATTCTTTAAATGAATAACGCGTATATTATTCTGATAAGGTCGCTGTTTGTGGGGCATTGCCAGCGCGCTTGTCTTGTGTAAGTGCAACGGCTTGTTGGCTATCACCTAAACTTTTTTCAAGGCCTGTTACGATAGCGTTTAATGCGTGTGAGCTATCAGTGTTGCTGATATCAGCTAGCATAGATTGTAAATTTGCTTCGATTTGTTCTGTAACATACATAGCAGTAAGGTCGAATTCTTGCGCAAACGTGGACTGACTGAATACTAATGCAAATAAACTGCTTAAAACTAAATTTTTACGATTTTTCATCATTATCACCTAAAGTATATTAATGTTATATGTAAACATATTCACTTAATTGTTAAATAAATACGCATATTGTTAACCCTTGTTTTAAAAGGGTATTTATCTTTGACGGATTAAATAATATACAATTATTGTGCGTTATGAAAATGACAATAAGTATGGTTATGGATTAGAAAAACTAATAATGGTACGCTTGGCTGAAATTCCTCTAGTGCTGACGTTATGAATCGTAGGTTACCTCCACTTAATGCGCTCAAAGCCTTTGAAGCGGCTGCTCGGCATTTGAGTTTTACCCGAGCTGCAGATGAGTTGTTCGTGACGCAGGCCGCAGTGAGCCATCAAATCAAATCATTAGAAGAGTTTTTATCGATGAAACTCTTTATGCGTAAAAATCGATCTTTGCTTTTAACGGAAGAAGGTCAGGGGTATTACTTAGATCTCAAAGATATTTTCCAAGCATTGCAAGAGGCCACACAGCGGTTACTCGCGCGAGGGGAAAAGGGGGCCATTACAGTGGCATTACCTCCAAGTTTTGCCATTCAATGGCTTGTACCGCGCTTAAATCAATTTAGCCAGTCTAACCCTGATATCGATATTCGTATTAAAGCGGTGGATTTTGATGAGGGCTTTCTAACGGACGATGTAGATGTCGCGATTTATTATGGTCGCGGTAAGTGGCCGAATGTATATGCCCAAAAACTTCATACCGAATATTTGACACCGGTATGCTCACCGCTGCTTTTTCAAGGGCAGAAGCCGTTAGAAAAGCTATCTGACCTAAAGCATCACTTATTGCTCCATGATTCATCAAGAGAAGCCTGGAAAAACTGGATCAAGCATTTCCATATATCCGGCGTTAACGTTAATCAGGGGGCCATATTCAGTCACTCTATGCTGGTATTACAAGCAGCCGCGTTAGGCCAAGGTATAGCGTTGGGTCACAGTGTACTTGCGCGCCCTGAGATTGAATCTGGGCGCTTGGTTTGCCCGTTTGATGAACGATTGATTGCCACCAATGCTTATTATGCTGTGTGTCATCAGTCACAAGCTGAATTAGGTAAAATAGTGGCATTCTTGCAATGGCTGCAAAGCCAAGTAGAAGATGAACAGGAGAATGATGATTTTAACTGATAACGCACAAACGCCTATTGCCCACATAATATTAGCTCATGGCGCCGGGGCAGGCATGAATAGTGAATTCATGGAGACGGTGGCAATGCTATTTGCGAAACGCCACGTTAGCGTTACGCGCTTTGATTTTGAATATATGCAAAAAGCGGCATTGTTAAACCGTCGTCAACCACCGGATAGAATGCCCAAACTACAAGCATACTTTGAGCACATTATTGCGTCATTAGACGTAACCGTTCCGCTTTTTATCGGTGGTAAGTCTATGGGCGGTCGCGTAGCATCCATCGTATTAGATGAGTCACTCGCGGCAGGGGGAATTTGTTTCGGCTATCCATTTCACCCTCCCGGTAAGTTAGACAAACTAAGAACTGCGCATTTAGAAGTGTTACAAAAACCATTATTTGTCGTTCAAGGTAGCCGTGATACCTTCGGTACGCAGGACGAAGTAAAAAGTTATTCTTTGCCAAGTAACATTGAAACGCACTTTTTGGCCGATGGTGACCATAGCTTTAAGCCGCGTAAGCGTTCAGGATTCACCCAAGATGCACATATTTTGGAAGCGGTTAATGCAAGCGTCGCGTTTATTGAGCGGCAGGTAGCATAATATAGCGTTATCAACGAAATGTGTTATTTACGCAGCTCTTAATGATGAATAGTCAGGTGTGAAAGGAAAGTGAAATGAAGATTTACCTTGTCATCGGCACGGTCAGTGCGATGCTTGCCGTTATACTCGGCGCATTCGCCGCTCACGGGTTGAAAAATCAATTGTCGGAGCAGCTTTTAGCGGTGTTCCAAACGGGCGTTCAGTATCAGATGTACCACAGCTTAGGGCTAATTTTATTGGTCTTAACAGCACAATTTATGCCTAGTGCGCAGCTTGTATGGTCAGCTGGATTTATGAGTGCTGGCATAATGCTTTTCAGTGGCAGTTTATATTTATTAGCCATTACAGGTATTAAATGGTTCGGGCCGGTTACGCCCATCGGTGGGCTTTGTTTTATCATTGCCTGGGGTTTATTTATTTTTGCAGCATTCAAAGGATTAAAATTGTAGATGGCTGGGTTAGCGTTATATTGTCGTACAGGGTTCGAGAAAGATTTAGCCAATGAGGTCTTAGAAAAAAGCGCAGAGCTGAATGTTTACGGTTATCCAGAGCTCAAAGCCAACAGTGGATTAGTACTGTTCCATTGTTATCAAGAACAGGATGCAGACGCATTAGCCAAAAAATTGCCCTTGTCTAGCTTGATATTTGCCCGCCAGCTTTTTGCTTTTAGTGAGCGTTGTGAGCAGTTAGACACCAATGATCGAATTGGTCCAATCTTAAACGGCTGTATTGAATTTCCCGAATGCGGGGAATTACGTGTTGAACATGCTGACAGCACTGAAGGGCGCGAAATTTCAAAATTTTGCCGAAAAATAAGTGTTCCTCTGCGCCAAGCGCTTAGAGGCAAGCGCATTTTAACTCCGTTAGAGCGCAGCAATTTACCCGTGTGCCATGTGTATTTTGAAGACAGCACCACGGCTATTGTTGGGTACTCTTATCCTGAAAATAATTCGCCGCACCCGTTAGGCATTTTACGTTTAAAGTTTCCAAATGAGGCGCCTAGTCGCTCCACGTTAAAACTCGATGAAGCATTTCAATTGTTTATCCCTAAAAAAGAACACGGTAAACGTTTGTCCGGAGGATTACACGCAGTGGATTTAGGTGCTTGTCCAGGAGGCTGGACTTACCAATTGGTTAAAAGGGGGATGTTTGTCGAAGCGGTAGACAATGGTGCGATGGACGAAGCATTGATGGCTACAGGCCAAGTTCGTTACTGTCCAGAAGATGGTTTTAAATTTCAGCCGCGCAAGAATAATGTGTATTGGTTAGTATGCGACATGATCGAGCAGCCACAACGAGTTGCTAAATTAATGGCAACTTGGATTGCGACTAAGCGCTGTGAAGAAACCGTGTTTAACCTTAAGTTACCGATGAAAAAACGTTACGAGTCCGTTAAAGAAGCATTGGAAATCATCGATCAGTGTATTGATCAACATCGCGCTGGGCCGTATGATCTGCGAGTTAAACACTTGTATCATGATCGAGAAGAGGTAACCGTTCACCTACGGTTGAAAACGTAGTACAGCGTATTACTCATAGGTAACGAAACTTTACACTATAAAAAACAACAAGTTATAAGTATTGTGTAAGCTGATTATATGTTTAGCTAGCTGAATTAAACAGTGCGTAGATGTAAGCGATCAGTATAATAATGAACAGAACATAGACAGTAGTGACATTAAATGAAGAACATTGAAATAGAAGATGATTTATACGCCTATATAGCGTCACAAACGCAGCATATTGGTGAGACGGCCTCAGATATTCTGCGCCGTTTGGTTATGCCAGAAAACACAGTCGTAAAAACGGTCGTTGCGCCTAAACCAAGCACTACAACAAAAGCTCCGACAGGGGATGTATTTAGTCAAATTACCACAAAAGATTTGCTTGAATACCCCAAGATGGTCGAGCGTTTTCTAAAGATTTTGTCAGTTCTGGAAAGCATACATGGCTCTCAGTTCGACGAAGTACTCACGTTAAGTGGCAGAAACCGCGTTTATTTTGCTAAAGACAAAGAAACGTTGTTGCAAGCCAGTAGCGTGACAAACCCAAAACAGATTGGTGAGTCCGCGTTTTGGGTTATGACTAACAATAATACAGCTAAGAAGGCGTCGTTAATTAAAGAAGTCGCAGAAGTATTAGGTTACAACGCGAACGATAGTCAACGCTTAGCCGCATTATTTGCACCGGAATTATATGAAGACTAACTAAAGGATCTACATGGCTATTCACTCAGAAGCAGGTAAACCCGCGTCACAAGAACAACTCGTTAACGTTGCGCATTTAATTAGTGCCTATTACAGCAATAAACCTGATAAAAGTGACGTAAGCCAAGGGGTAACGTTTGGTACATCAGGGCACCGTGGAAGTGCATTTAAAAACACTTTTACCGATACCCATATTGCGGCAATCAGCCAAGCATTAGCTGAATATCGCACGGCTAATAAGATTTCTGGACCTATGTATGTAGGTATGGATACCCACGCTTTATCTGAAGCTGCCTTCACCACTGCTATTGAAGTACTAGCAGCGAATGAAGTCAATTTGGTGGTGCAACAGGACCGAGGTTACACGCCAACGCCTGTAATTAGTCATGCCATTCTTGATTACAATGAAGGAAGAACGTCAGCCTTAGCGGATGGCGTAGTCATTACACCGTCGCACAATCCCCCTGAAGACGGTGGCTTTAAATATAATCCACCTCACGGCGGCCCCGCCGACAGTGATGTAACGAATCAAATTCAAGCTCGCGCCAATGAATTAATCCAAGGTGATTTGCAAGACGTCAAGCGTATGCCTTATCAAATTGCCTGCGATACGGGCTTAGTACAAGAAGTCGACTTTGCTGATAACTATATTAATCAGTTAGATCAGGTTATCGACATGCAGGCTATTGCTGATGCTGGTTTAAAACTGGGAACAGATCCCCTAGGTGGTGCAGGTCTTCACTACTGGGACAAAATTGCAAAGCGTTATGGCTTAAATATAGAAGTGGTTAATCAAAAGGTCGATCACCAATTTGCGTTTATGCGCCGCGACAAAGATGGCAAATTGCGTATGGATTGTTCATCACCTTATGCCATGGCTGGTTTAATTGATTTGAAAGATCGATTTGACTTGGCATTTGGTAATGATCCTGACTTTGACCGCCACGGTATTGTGACCAAGACAAACGGCTTGATGAACCCAAATCACTATCTCGCTGTGGCCATAGAATATCTGTATTCACACCGTAAGGATTGGCCAGCAGGTTTGAAAGTGGGCAAAACACTGGTGTCCAGCAGTATGATTGACCGCGTAGCACAGGATGCTGATTTAACCGTGGCAGAAATGCCGGTGGGCTTTAAATGGTTTGTGCAAGGTTTACTCAATAGCCAAATTGGTTTCGCAGGTGAGGAAAGTGCCGGTGGGATCTTCTTGCGTCGTAACGGTAAGCCATGGGCGACGGACAAAGATGGCATTATTTTATGTTTGCTAGCGGCCGAAATACTTGCGGTAACGGGTAAAGATCCAAGTGAACATTATCAAGCCTTTACCGAAAAATTTGGTGCGCCGTTATACACTCGTATTGATGTTGCAGCCACGCACGCACAGAAGCAAGCGCTGAGCAAAGCTGATAAAAACGCAATCACTTCGACCGAGTTAGCAGGTGAGCCTATTGTGTCGATTCAGACCCATGCATCAGGCAATAATGCGGCTATCGGAGGGGTTAAAGTAGCCACTGAGAACGGTTGGTTTGCTGCTCGCCCCTCAGGCACCGAAGAGATTTATAAAATATACGCTGAGAGCTTTAATGGTGAAAAGCATTTACAGCTTTTGATCGAAGAAGCACAGAATCTCGTGGCGCGTATATTTGAAAGTGTCGTTTAAAGATTAATTGTTTCTTTTATGTTATCAGTAATGAATTGAATTGTTGTAAATGTATTTTTTAAAGGCGGTTGAATACGTATTCAGCCGCCTTTTTTGTTTTATTAACGTATTTTTAACAGAAAACTGTGCTTTTTCCTGCTAAAACTATCTCAAGTTTATTTATGTAATTTTATTACGGTTTGTAATAGCTGTATGTTAACCATATTTTAACAAATAAAGATGAGATAGCATTATGACAACAAAAAGCCCTAAACGAACAACAGTCAAACAAAAGACCAGTAAGACAGCTTCGGCTAGTTCTGTGCCATTAAGCAAAGCCGACCTGAAAGCATCCATTGTTAAACACCTACATTGCTCCTTAGGGACAGACGAAAACAAAGCGAATAATCACGCATGGTGGAAAGCAACGTGTGCCTCTGTTCAAGAGCATGTCTTAGAAGGTTTGCGTAAAACCCAGAAGTCTCATTATTTAAACGACACCCGTGCGGTGCATTATTTTTCTGCTGAGTTTTTGATGGGTCGTTTAATGTCAAATAACCTGCATAATCTGGGTTTGTTTGATGCAACCGAAAAAGCCCTTAATGAACTTGGGGTCAACCTCACTGATATTATGGAAGAAGAGCCTGACATGGCGTTGGGCAATGGTGGGCTTGGCCGTTTGGCAGCTTGTTTTATTGACTCACTCGCCACGTTAGATTTACCTGCTGTAGGTTATGGTTTGCATTATGAGCACGGTTTATTTAGACAAGAAATAAAAAATGGCGAGCAGATTGAAAGACCGGACAGCTGGCGCGATTATGGCAATCCGTGGGAAATTTGCCGTCCTGAGTCAATCCAAGATATACCGCTATTTGGCTACGTAGAAACGAAATACGGTGAAAATGGCCGGATCAATAAAGAGTGGCATCCTGGCTTAATTGTCAAAGGTTTGCCTTGGGATATCCCAGTGGTTGGTTATGGCGGCAAAACCGTCAATGTTTTACGTTTATGGCAAAGCCAAGCATCAGATTATTTCAACTGGGATGTATTTAATGCAGGTGGCTATGTGGATGCCCAGAAAGAAAACGTGCAGGCCGAAACCATCTCTAAAGTACTTTACCCGAATGATGAAACAGATGCGGGCAAAGACCTACGTCTTATTCAGCAGTATTTCTTTAGTGCATGTTCACTCAAAGATATTATTCGCCGCTACAAACGTGCGCATGGGGACGATTGGAGCCGTTTCTCGGACCAAGTGGTGATCCAGCTAAATGATACCCATCCTGCGGTGGCGATCCCTGAGCTTATGAGAATCTTGATCGACCGAGCCGAACTGGATTGGGACTACGCGTGGAGTATCTGTAGCAAAACATTTGCTTATACTAATCACACCTTATTGCCTGAGGCACTAGAGAAATGGCCTGCGCGTATGTTTGAAAGAATTTTACCACGTCATTTAGAGATTATTTATGAGATTAATCGTCGTTTTATGGACGAAGTTGAGGCCGTTTGGCCTGGCAATAACGACATCAAACGCAAGTTGTCTATCATCGAAGAAGGCCCAGATAAGATGGTGCGCATGGGCAATCTATCGGTTATTGGCTCTTTCGCGGTCAACGGGGTAGCGGAAATTCATTCAGAGCTGGTTAAGAAAGATTTATTCCCTGAATTCAATCATATGTGGCCAAATAAACTAACAAATGTAACTAACGGTATTACGCCGCGGCGTTGGTTAAAAGCCTGTAACCCAGCATTATCCAAGTTGATTGATAGCAAGATTGGTGCTGACTGGCCGTTAAATTTGGATAAATTGCAGGGCTTAACTGAGTTTGCTGATGACGCTAAATTTAAAAAACAGTTCATGAAGATTAAGCGTGACAACAAAGTACAGTTAGCCAAAGAAGTACTTGCACTTACCGGTGTCGAAATTGACCCTGATGCGATATTTGATGTGCAGATTAAACGCCTACACGAATACAAGCGTCAACACTTAAACCTTTTATACATTATGGCCTTGTATCGTCGTTTGTTGGAAAACCCCAATTACGATATGCACCCTAGAGTATTTTTATTCGGCGCAAAAGCGGCACCTGGTTATAAGTTAGCCAAGGATATTATCTATGCCATTAATAAAGTGGCTGAAAAAATCAATAATGATGCTCGGGTTAACCATAAACTGAAGGTCGTTTTTTTGCCAAACTATCGCGTTAGCTTGGCAGAGAAAATGATCCCTGCGGCCGATATCTCTGAGCAAATATCAACCGCCGGTAAAGAAGCATCTGGTACAGGTAACATGAAGTTATCTCTAAACGGCGCTTTAACGGTCGGTACGCTGGACGGTGCAAATATCGAAATTGCTGAAGAAGTAGGTGACGAGAATATTTTCATTTTCGGCTTAACCGTGGATGAAGTCGAAGCTCTTGATAAGAAAGGGTATAACCCGTTTGATTACTACGACAATAACCGCGAATTAAAAGCGGTACTTGATTGGCTAGACAGTGACTATTTCACCCCTGGAAAACCTGGCGCATTATCGTCTTTAAAACGCAGTATGCTAGAAGGAGGCGATCAATATAAAGTCCTCGCTGATTTTGTGTCTTACAGTGAAGCGCAGTCACTTGCTGATAAAGCATACAAAGACGCTGACAAATGGGCGCGAATGGCGATCCTAAATACTGCCCAAATGGGAAAATTCACCTCAGATCGGTCTATAAAAGATTATGTAAAGCGCATTTGGAAGCTTGATCCATGCAAAGTTGAGTAGTATTAATGCTTTCTTACCTTTAAAGGTGTAATGGCTTTAACCCCAGCCATTTTCCTGTAGACTATTACGCTATATGTAAGGCTCTAACGCTGCTTAGAGCCTTTTTCCTAAACAAAAATAGACACTCAGTGTCAGAAGTATTTGGGGTTGATTTATTTGCATGAAGCCTGTTCATGATTCATTGCGAACGTTACCTAATCGTCATATTTTTTTAGAACAGATTGACGTTATGCTTAAGCGCAACCCTCATCATTCTATGTTGTTGATTGATGTAGTGCGTTTTTCCGATGTCAGCAGTAGCTTCGGCTATGAATTAGGTGATGAATTACTGCTCACGATAGCAAATAGAATCAGTTATTTGTTCACCGGTCATCACGCCCAATTGGGTCGCATAAGCGGTGATATTTTTGGCTTGGTGATCCCTGGTAAATTTAGTCAAGTTCAACTCCAGCGATTTTATATCCATCTCATCGAACATTTTAAAACCCCCATCGGTGTTGGTGATCATTCATTTATTGCTGATTTTAATGTTGGCGCGGTTTCCAATGAAGAGTCTGCAATTGCCGCAAGTCAGTTTTTCACTCGTGTTGAAGCCGCATTAAAACAAGCCAAGCAAAATCGTTACGACAACTTTTGCTACATGAGCCTTGTCGACAAACCAGATAATAGTCGCTCTATTACCCTTAAAGCGGATCTTAAGCGGGCATTGTCGCACCATGAGCTAGAAATTTATTATCAACCGAAAGTCAATTTACGCACGCTTGAAATAGTCGGAGCAGAATGTCTATTACGCTGGAATCACCCGCTGGATGGCGTGTTGTTTCCTGGTGCACTCATTGAAGCCGCTGAGTCATATAACATGATGAACGAGATGGGCTATTGGGTACTCGAAGCGGCTTTTAAAGGTGTAAAAGAATTAGCTGCGGCCAATGTGCGCCTGAAACTCTCAGTAAATATGTCGCCTACCCAGTTATACGACCCTCATTTTGTTGATCAACTCGCTGAGTTTGCTCGGGTCTATGAGGTTGACCTTGGGCAAATTGAAATTGAATTAACAGAGGATGTGGCGTTGTCTAACTCATTTGTGGTGACGTCTCAATTAACGCAAATTCGAGCATTAGGGGTGTCTGTTGCCATTGATGATTTCGGAAAAGGCTATTCGAATCTTGCTTATATGCGCAATATTGAGCTTGATACCATTAAAGTAGACAAAACATTTGTGATGGAATTGTCTGAAAGTCCAATCAATAGAGCGGTAATTGAAGCATCAAGATTGATCGCCACCGCAGCGAATTGTGAATTGGTTGCTGAGGGTATTGAAAATATTCATCAATTGCACGTGTTACGAGAGATTGGAGTGATGGAAGGCCAAGGCTTTTTGTTTTCACGTGCTGTTCCCATAAACGATTTTATTAGGTTAACTCAGCAAGATTTTATCGTTGGAAACTCTCACGCGCGTTTGTCGCGAGTAGGGGATACAGCGAAATAGAAACCACAGTGGAATAGTGGCCGCAGCGGTATAACAGCCGCAGCGGTATAAAATCTCAATTTCTGTTACTTAGGTCATCATATTAATGTTGTACGATTAGGCTTTAATATCGTACGTTGAAGAGATGATGATTAAGCTTTAAATGCGTAAAAGGCAAAGTATGTACACTTCACAAACCAACCAACTTATCGATCAATTAGCAAGCGAAGGCCAATTTCTTTTACTTTCGAGACGCTCCTCCGAGTTATTCACAGCTGAAAAAGACCCCGTGGAGTTCACATTATCCAATGGCACTTTAGTGCACATTGTAGCGCCTGGTATCATTGCCTTTACGCCAGCAGAAAAAGGCAATAAAGCGATTATATTATCCAGTGGCATTCACGGCAACGAAACTGCACCAATAGAGATATGTGACCAATATGTTGTGGATATTTTGACCTGTAAGATCACACTTGGGCATCGGGTTTTGTTTATTTTTGGTAATTTACCAGCAATGGACAAAGCAACACGCTTTGTTGATGAGAACTTAAACCGTTTATTTAGTCAGGCGCATAGCAGTGCTTCGGTGAATCAAAATGCTTACGAATGTGCACGGGCAAAAGAATTAGAAGAGGCGGTTGCGCAGTTTTATAACGCGCCGTTGTCTAATAAAGTTCAGCCCGCGAATGCAACCCCGCAGGATGACGAAACGCGATACCACTATGATCTTCATACTGCCATTCGCCCATCAAAAAACGAAAAATTTGCAGTCTACCCATATTTGCATGGTGAATCGCACAGCAAAGAACAGTTAAGCTTTTTGCTGGCATGCGGTGTAGACACCTTCTTATTATCCGGTAGTTCTACCACTACATTTAGCTATTTCAGCTCGCGTCAATTTAATGCTCATGCGTTTACGGTTGAGTTAGGAAAGGTACAGCCGTTTGGGCAAAATGACATGTCGCGTTTTACCGCTGTTAATACCACTCTTAGGCAATTTATCTGTGGCGAACCGCTCATCAGCAAACCATACAACAACGACGATATGTTGATCTATCGCGTAAATCAGGTGATCAATAAACATTCAGATGACTTTGTTCTCGATTTTTCTGATGATTTACCAAATTTTAGTACCTTTGAAAAAGGTGCGTTGCTAGCCCATGAAACAGGCGCTGAATATCGAGCTCAATATGATGGAGAAGCGGTGGTTTTCCCAAATGCCAATGTAGCACTTGGCCAGCGAGCTATTTTAACGGTAGTGCCGACAACGCTTGATTAGCCTTAATAGCGGTTTACACGGATTTGTTACAAATAGGTAATTGAATGCAGTGGGTTAATTCAGTATTTTTAGTTAGGTCGTTTAAAATTAATAAGGATAATAAAATGATTATGACAACCACTCCTAGCATTGAGGGTAAAAAAATAGAACGCTATTGCGGTATCGTAGTTGGCGAAGCGGTTATGGGAGCAAATGTGTTTCGCGATATTTTTGCTGCCATTCGTGATGTGGTCGGTGGCCGTTCAGGCGCATACGAAGACGAGTTAACCAATGCGCGGCAAATCGGCTTCAAAGAGCTCGAAGCAGAGGCGCGCTCTATGGGAGCAAACGCAGTTGTTGGTATCGATATCGATTATGAAGTGGTAGGAAAAGGCGGCAGTATGCTGATGGTGAGCATCAGTGGCACAGCAGTGAGTTGTTCCGACCTATAGATTGCACACCCCCCACTCAACACTAAATCTACGTTAAGCTGGACACGCACTCAGCTTAACGCCAACCCGATATAGAATGCTTTAATCCAATTAGATGCAATGTATCGAGGAAATGTCACTTTTTGCCCCAGTCATCATCGTCATCAAAGTTAGCGTTATTGTCTTTATCGGGCTTGGGTAATTTTTCTTTTGCAGTCTGTTGTAACAACATAATATTGCCAACAATAAACCCCAACACCACGACAATAATGGCAACAACTATCCATATATTCATTTAATCACCTAGTGAAGTTATCACGCTCTGTTAGCGTTCCCTGATTTAGTATGTACCTGTGATATATGGTTGGCAACTGATTAAGTACAACCTCTTTTCCTTCAATGTCCTGTCTCAACAGGCAGTCGTTTAACGCATCGCAGCTCATTGCATTTTGCATTTGCTCAGCTACAGGCTGAAAGCTTAAATGCCAAGGCTCTGCTGATACTCCACCTGTGTATTGCTGATAGGGGCGGTAAAACCCGAAATCGGCGGCAAAGCGATCTAACCACTGGTTAAGTGCAAAGCAGGGGCCGTTTTCAGCATATTCCGCTGGAACAAGCTGGAGTTTTTGCCCTGTTTGTTCAACCCGAGGGCGATCATAAACATCGAGATCTGTGCCCCAGTGATGGCGACTGCCACCAGGTAGCGCAGACCAGGTCAGTATAGCGTGCAGTTTTTCTTCCGGTGTCAGTTTTGCTGGGTCGAGTAATTTACCACTTGCAGAATACAAGGGGCGTAAACCTTGCCATTTGTTGTTCCAAATGAGTAATTGGCGTGTAAAGTCACGAAAGCCACTGGCGATATTGATGTCAATTTTATCTATCTGCGCGGCGCGTTGCATAGACTGAAAAGCATTAAAAGTACGTACTTCAAGCCTATGTCCGTCTTGCGCCTCGCATAAATGCGAGGCGTCAGTTCCTAGTACATGCCCAATCAAGATCAAGCCAATAACCTTTGTAAAATGCCTTGGTAAATTTTAGCGAGTTCGGCTAAATCTTTGATGTTTACGTTTTCGTCTATTTTATGAATAGTTGCGTTTACAGGGCCTAATTCGATTACTTGCGCTCCCGTTGGTGCAATAAAGCGCCCGTCGGACGTGCCACCTGCAGTGGAGAGTTCTGTCTGTCTACCGGTAACGTCTTTTATCGCATCTTGGGTCGCTTCAACTAATTTACCTGAATCAGTTAAAAAAGGCTGACCGTTGAAGGTCCAATCAATTTCGTAATCAAAGTCGTACTTATCAAGAATTGAGATAACCCGTTCGATAAGTTGCTTGTCGGTCACTTCGGTTGAAAAACGGAAATTAAAACAGGCAGTTAGGTCACCTGGTATGACGTTGCCAGCCCCCGTACCCGAATTAATATTAGAAACTTGAAAACTGGTAGGGGGAAATGAGGCATTGCCACTGTCCCAATGGGTCTGAGCGAGCTCAGCAAATGCTGGTGCTGAGGCATGAATAGGATTTTTCGCTAGGTGAGGATAGGCAACATGGCCTTGTACCCCTTTAATGACGATATCGCCGGTAAGTGAACCACGACGGCCGTTTTTTACTACATCTCCTACAAGTGTGGTGCTTGATGGTTCGCCTACTAAGCACCACGTCATTTTCTCGTTGCGGGCTTCAAGGGTGTCGATCACACGAGTGGTGCCATTAATAAAAGGGCCTTCCTCGTCACTGGTAATAAGAAAAGCAATCGATCCCGTATGTTCAGGGTGCTTAGTAACAAAGGCCTTAGTGGCAACTAGCATAGCGGCTAAACTGCCTTTCATATCAGCAGCGCCGCGTCCGTATAACTGTCCTTCGTGCTGAGTCGCCTCAAATGGCGGAAACGTCCACTTTTCTGCAGGCCCACTGGGCACAACATCGGTGTGGCCGGCAAAGCAAAACACAGGATCGCCTTTGCCTTTGCGTGCCCACATGTTTGTGGTGTCTTCAAACACCATAGTTTCAATCTCGAAACCTAATGGAGCTAAGTATTCTGCCATTAACTGCTGGCAACCGGCGTCTTCTGGGGTCACAGATTGGCGGTTAATTAATTCTTCGGTCAGGGCTAATACTTCACAACTCATTTGAATATCTCTTGGTATTGGGCGTCTTTGAAACCAACAATATGCTGGTCATTATGGATAAGAAGAGGGCGTTTAATCATCGCAGGTGCCTCAAGCATAAGTGCAAGTGCCGTCTGTGTGTTGAGGTTTTCTTTTTGCGCATCGGATAACTGACGAAAGGTGGTACCTCGCTTATTTAATAAGGTTTCCCATCCGACTATTGCTTCAACTTCTTCAAGCCATTTTGCATCAATGCCGTCTGCACGATAATCATGAAACCTGTACTCAACATCGTTTGTACTTAGCCACTTACGCGCTTTTTTAATCGTGTCACAGTTTTTAATTCCGTACATTGTTGTCATCAAGTTACTCGTTATTCCCATTAATTTACTTAGCCGCTAACTATAGCGAGACACACAGGGTAGGGTAAAGAGGAAACATATATTAGTGCTTAATTGCTCCACGGTTAATTACAAGGGTTTTTACTTTCAGCATATTTTTCTCTTGCTTAGCACAAATGATTTCGCCTAGCCGTGAATAACGGCCTTTTAATTTCGATTTTGTACCACACATTAAGTAAATGAACTTCTCTAAACGATTATCCAACAGCATATTGGCCAGCACTGGGTTTGTGTTGTTGCTATGGTGTATTCAGTCAGCTGAAATCTTATTCTCTTTGGATATGCATGTGTTTGCTGTCTATCCACAAAGACTCAGTGGAACACTGGGGATACTCACAGCTCCTTTGATTCACGGCTCATTACAACACCTATTTAGTAATAGCTTGCCACTACTGATACTGTTAACGGCATTAATATATGGCTATCCGAAAACGCGATATAAGGTGCTGGTCAGTGTCTGGATTTTATCGGGCGTTGGTGTGTGGCTTTTTGCTAGAGAGTCATATCATTTAGGCGCCAGCGGTATGACACACGGGATTTTCTTTTATCTATTGGTAGTGGGGATTTTACGTCGAGATAAGTCGTCAATTGGGATCATGATGATTGCATTTTTCATGTACGGCGGCATGACAATGAGTATCTTCCCTAGAGAGCCCGGTATTTCATTTGAGTATCATTTGTTTGGCGGAATAAGCGGTGCTTTGGCAGCGCTGATGTGGTTTCGGTTAGACCCCAAACCAGAGGTAAAGCGTTACCCATGGGAACGTGAAAGCACTGATATAGACGACCCGATCATTCAGGACCAATGGCGCGACGACGTCGAGCAATTGCATCCTGAAGATCATGAGCTTACAAAGCACGGGTTTTCCTCCCAGGTTGATCAAACCACGCGGCCGGAAAAAGTTGAGCAAGTTGAAAAACCTACAGAGCACCCACAGCGTAAAAAAATTATCAGTATTTCAAGACGTGATTAATACCAACTCCAACGGTATAGGCATATTTGTCGGTATTTCCCTGCAGAAATTTATCATTGTGGAAATCATTCCGAATTTCTATATGTATTAATACAAAAGGGGAATAGAGGTTACGCGTGACTAATTTGCACCCCATGAAATTCCATTTCGCCTAAAATTTTTCCGTTAATCAGTATGCTAAATAGTTGATTAGCATTTGTATGAATTAGTGCTTTATTTGCTATCAAAGTAAGATGATTCTCTATTGTTAATGCATAGGTTTATTTAGTCTTATGGACGTTCGAATGGCAGATTTTAATTATTATTTTCGTGTGCGTTATGGAGAATGTGACGCACAAAGTGTGGTGTTTAATGCGCGCTACGCGGATTATGTCGATATTACTATGACAGAGTATTTTCGGGTTTTTTATGGCGGTTTCGAGAATCTGATCACACAAGGATATGAAACTCAGGTGGTAAATCTAAATATCAGCTGGAAGTCGTCTGCGCGTTTTGATGATGTCATTCACGGGACTGTAGGGGTTAAAAAAATTGGTAATTCTTCTTTCACCTGCCAGGTGCATCTAACGCAGCAGCAAAGCAAAAAGCCGATTGCTAGTGCAGACATTACCTATGTGTGTGTTGACTCAAGTTCCTTTGAGAAAAAGGCAGTGCCGCAAAGCTTAAGGGAGGCATTTGACGCGCCTATTCAACCCATCACTATTAACCATGCGGGAGATGTGCTCTGAGTCATTATTATGAACCGATTTAGATATAGACCTTAGTCGGATACAACCAGATCAGATAACTTTTTATAATGATACTACAGTTGGTGTCAGATATTATTTCTAGGTTTTTGTTATAACCTACTGTAATTTAGGTTAAATGTTCCATTTGGTTGAATGAAACTGCCTTTTTAATAATAAAGTTACCTAACCTAATAATAAGAATAAAGGGTTTGATATGGTGCCTCAAAATAGAAAAAGTGATAATGCGTTGCTGAGCGCGTTTTCTACCCGCTCAGGGCTGTCTACTCACTCAGGGGCGTCTACTCGCTCAGGGCTGTCTACTCACTCAGGGGCGTCTACTCGCTCAAGGCTGTCGACACAAAGATTAGAACAGTTAATAGCGAAAACACATTATCAGCCTGAGTCGCTCGCGACGTTTAAAGAGCCTCTATTGACCAGCATTAACAATTTTATCGATGAGTTGTATCGTGAGCATCCTCAAATGGCTAGCGTAAAGCTGCACACGGACGAATATAATCTTTCAACCGATTTACGCGATGTACTGAGGCAGTATATTGAAGGCCTCTTTGTTACTGCTCGTTATGACCAAGTCTATATCACTGAGCGCATTGAATTAATTGTTCAGTATAAAAATATAGGCGTACCGGCATTAGACTTCATTCAGTTTATTAATACCTTAAGTGAGTTACTGTGTCGCTTTGCTCAACAGGCCTGTGATCTGGGCTCTGCACAAGGCTCTTTTTGTCATTTTATAAGACAGCTACTTCAGTTTGATATTGAGCTATGCGCTGATACTAATCTAACGCATCTATACGCTGAGCTTGACGTGCTAAGGCAGCAAAACGAGAGTTTGTCCCGTGATATTGAGGCGAGAATAGCGAAACGAACGAAAGACTTAATGGATCAGGTACGTTTAGATCCCTTAACGAAAATCTATAACATCAGTGCGATGCAAGAGATGCTCGACAAAGAATTAGCACTAGCGAAGCGCCGCCAAACTAAAGTATCTTTGGTGTACTTTGATGTTGATCATTTCAAAAAAATCAATGATACGGAAGGGCACATAAAAGGCGATGAAGTGCTTAAAGAAATCGGCCAAACGTTACGTCAATGCGTTAGGCAAACTGATATCGCTTGTCGTTACGGTGGCGACGAATTTTGCTTAGTGTTACTCGAATGTAATGCACAAGAGGCACAAGGTGTGTGTGAGAAGCTCATTGCTACTTTTCGCGCTCGCTACCCGACGTATTCATTTAGTATGGGAATTGCGGAAACTGGCGCTTCTGAATTTGTTAGTGTTAAACAGCTTATCCATTTAGCAGATCAAAAAATGTATTTAGCGAAAAAAGAAGCAGGGTTTACCATCGTTCTTTAAAGGGCAAACCCATGCTAAATCGTGTTGGCCCTTTTCGTTGAGCCTTCGCGTTAGTTCAAAACCTATTTTTTTATGACCTACCTTTTGCCACCAGAGCGCCCAGTTATAGCAATAACAGAGGGCTGCTTGGTTGTGTATGATTACAAATTTTTAACCCTTTCACATTAACGAACACGCTCATACAGCCTGTTATCGCCTTGAATACGTATGCAAAAACTTGTTTAGATTATGTTACAAAGGATAATCTTCACGCTGTCGTACAGCCGCCACCCTTAAAATAGTTTCGTAGAAAACACCTCGCAACATAAGGATGGGATATAACAAATAGAATGTAATGCGTATATTCGAGATGACCATCAGTTTTCGTCAGTTTTTACAACCTAACAACATGTATAAGTAGAGAAGGTTTCATGCAGCAAACAAAACCACAATTAAGCTTTTGGCAAATTTGGAATATGTGCTTTGGCTTTTTAGGTATTCAATTCGGTTTTGCTTTGCAAAATTCAAACGTCAGCCGAATTTTTGAATCTCTTGGCGCAGACTACAGTAACCTAGCAGTGCTGTGGGTCGCGGCGCCCATTACCGGCCTTGTAGTGCAACCCATAATTGGCTATTTGAGCGATAATACCTGGAACCGTTTAGGCAGAAGGCGTCCGTATTTTTTATGGGGCGCCATAGCGGCAAGTGGCGCGCTATTTATTATGCCCAATTCACCTACTTTGTGGTTCGCTGCAGGTATGCTCTGGATTATGGATGCCTCTATCAACGTCTCAATGGAGCCTTTTCGTGCATTCGTCGGTGACATGCTGCCTCCTAAGCAGCGCGCCAGTGGTTATGCCATGCAAACCTTTTTCATTGGTATTGGCGCGGTCGTTGCCTCAGCCTTACCTTGGATGATGACCAATTGGTTTGATATCTCGAATATTGCTGAACCGGGCTCAGTAGCGGATTCCGTTAAATTTTCATTCTATGCCGGCGGCAGTATTTTTCTTTTGGCTGTGTTGTGGACGGTTGTTTCTACGAAAGAGTACTCCCCAGAGCAACTGGCGGCGTTTGATGCTGCCCAGGCGCAAATTGACCAGAAAAAAGACACAAACACGACGACACGTACACAAAAGCAATATACTCGTGGAGGCAGCGGATTCACTGCCGTAGGCCTGATTTTACTCGCCGTTATTTATACCAATATTGATGCCCTGGATCAAAATCTTTATATCTTAGCAGGGGGCCTGATAGCGTTTGGTGTGTGTCAGTTTGTTGCTGCTTTTATGGTTCGCCAGCAGTATACCAAAAACGGGTTTGCTCAAGTGATGGGGGACCTGTTTGCTATGCCTCAGGCCATGCGCCAGCTTGCAGTCGTGCAATTTTTCTCTTGGTTTCCACTGTTTGCTATGTGGATTTACACCAACTCTGCTGTCACCTCCCATCATTTCGGTAGTCGTGATACAAGCTCAGTAGCGTATAACGAAGGTGCTGACTGGGTATCAATTTTAATGGCGACCTATAACGGGGTATCTATTATCGCAGCAATTGTGATCCCTGTGGTGGTGCGTATCCTTAATTTACAGTATGCCCATTTAATCAATTTATCCTTAGGCGGAATTGGATTTATTTCATTTTGGTTTATTCGCGACCCTGCGTGGCTGGTGCTGGCGATGGTGGGAGTCGGTTTTGCTTGGGCATCAATTCTATCTGTGCCCTATGCCATATTGGCCAACGTACTGCCGAGCAATAAAATGGGTGTCTACATGGGAATATTCAATTTCTTTATCGTTATTCCACAAATATTAGCCGCCAGTATCTTAGGTTTTCTGGTGACGAAAGTCTTTGATAATCAACCTATTTTTGCTTTAGTGATCGGCGGTTGTAGCATGCTTATCGCTGGTGTCATGACGTTACGTGTCAAAGTTCCTCAATAGCTCATATCGGATTAGATAAAATGATGAAACAAAAACTGTTAGCCCGCCCGTCACTTTCCTGTTTTACGTTCACCGCAATGACTATGGCATTGACCCTTGCGTTAACCGCATGTACCCATACGAGTCACACAGCGTCAGTTGATAGCGCAGAACAAAGCACAGCACAGTATTACGGCACGGATAACCCCTTTGTGAAAGAAGCCGTTTATTTCGTGATGACAGACCGCTTCGTCGATGGAGATGCGAGTAACAATTACCCAGAACAAGGGGGGAATCTCCCCAGTTTTGATTTACCTCTTTATGCTGATAATGGTGATGCCGCCAATGTGGGTTATTTAGGTGGCGATCTAAAAGGTGTGTTAGATAATGCGCAGTACATCAGTAACATGGGGTTCACAGCGGTTTGGCTAACCCCCATTGTAGAAAACCCCGATCAGCAGTTTTCAGGGGGGGAGGCGATAGCGTATGGAGGAGCGTTCAAAGATGGCGGTAAATCTGCTTATCATGGCTATTGGGCATCCAATTTTTATAAAATAGATGAGCATTACCCGTCTGAAAATTTAGATTACAAAACATACACCAACAAAATGCGCGACCAATTTGGCATCAAAACCGTGTTTGACGTGGTGGCAAATCATGGTTCACCGTCGTTTAGTATGCCTGTAGAGCAAGATCAATTTGGCAAGTTGTATGACCTGAATGGGCGTTTAGTGGCTGATCATCAAAATTTGGCCCCAGAGAAACTAGACCCAAATAATCCGCTGCACCAGTTTTATCACACCAGCCCAGACATCATGCAACTTTCAAATTTGAATGAAGACAACCCGCAATTGCGTGACTATCTGATTAACTCGTACTTGTATTGGATAGAGCAGGGCGCAGATGCTTTTCGTATCGACACGATTAAACATGTTCCCCATCACTTTTGGCAAGAAATGGCAGCAAGAGTGAGGGAACAGTACCCAGACTTTTTTATGTTTGCCGAGAGCTTTGACTACAATGCGAACTTTATCGCCCAGCACACCCTTGCGAAAAACGGCGGGATCAGTGTGTTAGATTTTCCTGGCCAAAAAGCAATCACGAGTGTATTTGAAACACCGGGCAGTGATTACGCCTCATTATTGTCGTATTTACACTTAACCCATGGGCCTTACGCAAACCCCTATGAGCTAACCACTTTCTACGATAACCATGATATGCCACGCATGAACGCGAGCGATTCAGGGTTTATTGATGCCAACAATTGGTTATTTACCAGCAGAGGGATCCCCGTTGTTTATCAAGGCTCAGAAATAGGGTTTATGCGAGGAAAGGCAGAACACCAAGGGAATCGGAATTATTTGGGCCAAGAAAATATTGAAATTGCCAAGTCTCACCCTATTCAACAACAGTTATCTGCGATCGCCAATATAAGAAAGAATGTACCGGCATTGCAAAATGGTTTGCAAGTCAACCTTGAATTCAAAGGCGATCATGCGGCGTTTTATCGTGTTATTCAAAAAGGCGATATTGCACAAACCGCATTAGTGTTACTCAACAAAAGCGACAAATCGCATCGCTTTGCAATTACCCAATACCTAGATAAAGGTACATGGACCGAAATGCGTTTTGAGCAACAAGCGCAGACCATTACGACCGGCGATGCATTACTGGCTGATGTGGCAGGTCATAGTGTAAACGTCTGGGTTAAAGAGGGCGCCGTGGTTAATGATGCCCTCAAATATGAGTTGTCTAAATTGATGGCGTTTAAATAAATGATTACGCAGCGGAGCAAGTACGTTATTTAGTACTATGCTCCGCTGGACTGACGGATAACAAGATCAACATGCATTAAGTAATGCTCCACTTCTTCCCCCGCGATTAACCTTAATAAACTGTCTACTAAAATCTCACCGGCTAAAATTGTGTCTTGCTTGACCGTGGTTAAGCCTGGTGTAGCGAAACTCGCGACAGGGACATTGTCGAAGCCAACGACGGCAATTTGTTGTGGGATCGATATATTGCTATCGCGTAAGGCTCGAAGCACACCTATGGCTATCAGGTCACTAGCACACACGATGGCATCAATATTGGGATGACGTTCAAGTAGTAATAAGGTCGCGCTGTAGCCCGAATCTTCGGTTGATATTGCGTCCTGCTGTACGGCACTTTGCGCTACATCAGCAAGCGTCAACGCTTTATGATAGCCCTGGTAGCGGGCAAAAAACTCAGGCGCACGGGAATCTGCCCCGCCGATAAAGGCAAATCGTTTTCGACCCAGATCGAGTAGGTGCTGGGTAACGTCAAATCCCCCTTGGAAATTATCACAACCAATTGAAACACCCGGGTGTTCATCATCAAGGGCGCCCCAGCGCACGAAATGCGTGTTTTGTGCCTCGAGCTGAGTAAGCTTAGTGCAGTATTCTGTGTAATCGCCATATCCTAATAGGATAATGCCATCGGCTTTATTTGAATCTTCATATTCAGCATGCCAATCATCGCTTAAATTTTGAAATGAAATTAGTAAGTCATATCCAGCATTTGCCGATGCCCGCGTGATACTGCCAAGCATGGATAGAAAAAAAGGATTAATGAGAGAATTATCTGATGTTGGGTCTTCGAACAACAAAAGCGCTAGGGTTTTACTGTGCTGACGCCTTAGGTTACTGGCGTTCTTGTCAACTTTATAATTAAGTTCACGAGCTATGGCTTGCACTTTTTCACGAGTTTCTTTATTAACTAAAGGGCTATTGCGAAGTGCACGAGACACCGTAGACTGCGATACACCAGCGTGATGGGCAATATCAAACGATGTAGCTTTCTCTTTCATTATTAGAAACCTTATTCAACAAACACAGAACAATAGACCATTTATAAATAAGAGTTATACACTAGCCAGCTTTTTAAATCCCTAACAAAATACCAACACGCTGGGTTTTTGCACGTTTATTATACTAAATGTTAAGTCGCTGATTTAGCTTATTTAAAGTGTCCTTATTATGACCTATTTAATTACATCATATTCACTGGCTTGCTAATAAAAGGGCTTTTCGGGCGTAGAATACTGGTATAATATCCGCTGTTTTCCATGTATTAGCGTTAGGGGTAATTATTAATGGCCGAGACCGAAAGTCGTCCGACCAATTTCATTCGTCAAATCATCGATAAAGATCTGCAATCGGGTTTGCATACACAAGTGCAAACGCGTTTTCCACCAGAGCCAAACGGTTATTTACATATAGGTCACGCAAAATCGATTTGTTTAAATTTCGGTATCGCTCAGGATTACCAAGGACAATGCAATTTACGCTTTGATGATACCAACCCTGACAAAGAAGACATTGATTACGTTAATGCGATCAAAAACGATGTCACATGGCTTGGTTTTGAATGGCAGGGCGAGGCTCGCTATTCTTCTAACTACTTCGACCAATTGCACGCGTATGCGCTGGAATTGATTGAAAAAGGATTAGCGTACGTTGATTTTTCTAATCAAGAACAAGTACGTGAGATGCGCGGCACCCTCACAAAGCCAGGTACCAACAGTCCATATCGCGATACTTCGATTGAAGAGAATCTTGCGCAATTTGCTAAGATGAGAAACGGCGAATACAAAGAAGGCCAGTGCCTACTGCGCGCTAAAATTGATATGTCGTCGCCGTTTATGTGTATGCGCGACCCAGCGTTATACCGCGTAAAATTCGCCCATCACCATCAAACAGGTGATAAGTGGTGTATTTATCCCATGTACGATTTTACCCATTGTATCTCTGATGCAATAGAGGGTATCACTCACTCTTTATGTACTTTGGAGTTTCAGGATAATCGTCGTTTATATGACTGGGTGTTGGAAAATATCACTATTGATGTTGTGCCTCGTCAATACGAGTTTTCTCGATTGAATCTTGAATATACCGTTTTGAGCAAACGAAAACTGATTCAGTTAGTAGAAGAGCAGTATGTTAGCGGTTGGGACGACCCCCGTATGCCAACGATAGCTGGGTTGCGCCGCAGAGGGTTTACCGCAGCTTCAATCCGTGAGTTTTGTAAACGCATCGGCGTGACCAAAATGGATAACATGGTTGAAATGGGCATGCTAGAGGCACCGCTGCGGGATGAGCTCAACGAAAATGCTCCTCGTGCTATGGCCGTGCTTGAGCCCGTTAAAATCGTAATAGAGAACTATCCCCAAGATGGTGTCGAATTATTGGATGCACCTAATCATCCAAATCGACCTGAAATGGGCAGTCGCCAAGTTCCTTTTACCAAAGAGATATACATTGAGGCTGAAGACTTTAGAGAAGAAGCCAATAAGAAGTTTAAGCGTTTGGTATTAGGCAAAGAAGTACGTTTACGAAATGCTTATGTGATCAAAGCACAGCGCGTTGAAAAAGACGAGCAGGGCAATGTAACCACCATATTTTGTGAATATGACCCTGATACTTTAGGTAAAGATCCAGCTGATGGTCGCAAGGTAAAAGGCGTGATCCACTGGGTTTCAGCTGAGCATGCTGTTGCGGCTGAAATCCGTTTATATGACAGTCTATTCTCTGTGCCTAACCCCGCGGCTGAAGAAGATTTTGCGGCCTGTATTAATACGAATTCGTTAACGGTTAAGAACGGCTGGGTTGAACCAAGCTTGGCCAAGGTTGATGTCAATTCATCAGAGATACACGCCTATCAGTTTGAGCGTACTGGGTATTTTTGTTTTGACAAAGACAGCACGGCAGACAAATTAGTGTTTAATCGTACGGTTGGCTTGCGCGACACGTGGGCAAAGATTGGTGATTAATACCAGTTCACATGTGTATGTGACATTAGCAAAATAGCATTATTGAAAAAGCCCCTGTTATTTTTTAAATAACAGGGGCTTTTTTATATCATCTAGAGACAGCGTTACTTGTGCCAAGTGACGATAATTATCTGCTTTGAAAAACTACTTAGGCTGTGCGTGAAATGTTTTGCCTGATTCATGCTTACTTGCATCACTCATTAAATACAAATAAAGCGGCATGATCTCTTCAGGGGTTTTTAACTTACTTGCATCTTCTGCTGGGTAAGCTTGTGCCCGCATGTTGGTGCGAGTGCCGCCTGGGTTAATACAATTTGCTCGAATTGAGGTATTTTCGTTTTCATCCGCTATGATTTCCATCATGCCTTGGGTGGCGAATTTCGAAATTGAATAACTGCCCCAATAAGCGCGCCCTTTCAAACCAACACTGGAGGTGGTGAAAACAAGCGATGCGTTTGTCGATTTCTTCATTACCGGTATCAGCGCTTGAGTCATAAAAAACTGACTATTCACATTGACTTGCATCACGTTATTCCAATCGTCTTCATTGATTTGCTGGAAAGGTTCAAGATGACCTAACAGGCTTGCGTTGTGCAATACGCCATCCAGGCTAGCGAACTGATTGTCAATCGTGTTGGCCATGTCGCGATAGTGCTGCGGCGTAGCGCCTTGCAAATCTAACGGAATAATAGCTGGCTCCGGGCCTCCATTTGCGACAATTTCGTCATAAACGGCTTCTAACTTACTGACCGTTCTACCGAGCAAGATGACAGTGGCGCCGTACTTAGCAAATTGTAAGGCCGCTTCTTTCCCTATGCCATCGCCTGCGCCAGTAACAAGTATCGTTTTCGACGTTAAAAGCCCGCTGGTTGGTTGAAAATTAAACATATATTTCTATTTCAAGTAAATTTTGCTGATTTTATCATTTAGATGTGAAAATATCCTACCGAAATAGTCGTGGAAGACTGGATTGTTTTACGTTACATGTTGTTAACAAACCTTTGCAAATCAATATCAAACTAAATAAGATGGTTCAGGAAGTAACTGGTCTAACGTGTTATTTATATCGATGATAAATGTGCATAGGTCGAATTGATTCCAAGAACATGCAAAGCCAATTGAAATAATAAAGAGGTAGGGAAATACAATGAATAAACTTTTGCTTAGTGCGAGTATCGCAGCTGTGCTGGGACTAACAGGCTGTAATGGAGACTCGGTAGCAGATTTAGAGACCGATACCCCCGTAGAGAAACCGTTTGCTCGGGTGGTATTTGATCCTGCCAACAGCGACCTTAATTTACCGAATGATTTATTGATGTTACCAAGCGGTAGCTTTTTCGATTTTACGTTAAATACAGAAGGGACGGAAACGTTTGATGGCGGCAACCCTGAACACGCACTAAGCGCGCTAGATGGATGGTCGACTCAGAATCCTTTCTCGATTAATGTCACTTTACCTACCGGTCTTGATATTGATGCCAGTAGTGTTAATGGATCATCAATTAAGTTATTTCAGGCTACCCAAGCGTTAGAGGGTACCTCAGAAACGTGTCAAGCAATTGCGGCCGCTGCTGCTGCTCCAGGCGTGCCTTGTGAACTAGGTGATGAATTGGTGTACGGCGAAGATTTCATTGCCTCATACGAGTCAGGAGCTGGGACAGGTTCGATCACGGTTATTCCATTAAAACCACTGGCGGCTGGTCAAGGCCATATGTTGGTGGTAACAGATTCTCTTTTAGATACAGACGGCAAAAGTATCAAAGGTTCAAGCTCTTGGGAGCTAGCCCGCCAAGACATACGCACTCTACCGCTTTCAACAGACGAGCAATTGCAACTACAAACGTTAGTCAATAGCATTGTTGACGTTATTATTCCCACGGGCATTGAACGCGAAGCGATTTCATATGCCTCATACTTCTCGACGGTCTCGGCTGGCAGTGTGATGGACTCGGTTAAAAATCTGCAAATTGCAGGTTACGCTACTGCATTCGGGGCGGCTATGACTGCGACGGGTGGCGACGTTGCTACTTCTGCGTCTGTAGCGCGTGATTATTTGCCGCAGCTTGATGTTTCAGGTGACAATGTTAGCAACGCGTATGAGGCCCTTAATTCACAATTGGGCGCCACATACACCGCATTACAGGCTCAAGGGTTGGGAACATGTGCTGAGCTATCTGCTGCAGTGACTGCCTCAGGAGGTTCCCCAAGCGCAGAATTAACTCAAGCGGCCACATTTGCTGGACCGTTTTGTGCGGCTAAACGTATCGAAGCAGAAGTTAAACTACCTTATTACCTGAGCACGACTAACCCGCTAGGGGATTGGTGGCGTGCTATGTGTACTAGCGGTGCAACACTGCAATTAATGGGGGCCGAAACGGTTGCCTCATTAATACAAGCTGGCGCAGTCGGGCCAAATGATGCCTTGTGTCAACAAGCGTCGGGCGGGCAGTTACGCGATCTTGATTTATCGTCTTTGGGTATTGATGATCCACGCAACCTAACCAAGTTTAACCCTTTGCCTATCGCCCAAGGGACAAACACCGATGATGATTCGACATTGATTAATGAAGCAGGCACTGAAACCTTAGGTGTGCAATTTACCGTACCTGACGAGTCTGTGATTGCTATGCTCTCTGCAGCGACAAATGGTGCGATCCCAATGCAAACTAAGCCTGATAATGGCTGGCCGGTGATCATCGTTCAACATGGTATTACTGGAGCAAAAGAAAATGCCTTAGTTGTAGCGGCAGCGTTTTCTCTAGCTGGTTTTGCTACAGTTGCAATTGATCATCCGTTACACGGCGGGCGTGGTTTTACATTAGCTGACGGTACTGTTGTGAATGCATCGACTCACTCACCAACTGATTATATGAACCTGGCAAGCTTAATAACGGCGCGCGACAACTTGCGTCAAAGCGCGTCCGACACACTTGGATTGCGCCTGGCCCTTAATGCCATAAACGATGGTTCAGGGATCGTCGATATTGATACATCAGAAGTACATTTTATCGCCCAGAGTTTAGGGTCGATTTCGGGCATGAACACATTGGCTAATGCGAACACACCGTTTGAAGGTGACTTTGCTGCGTTTAGCGATATGTATAAGGTAGACACAGCTGTACTGAATGTTCCTTCTGGTGGTGTTGCTAACTTCCTTCTAGAATCACCGGATTTTGGTCCATTAATTAAAGGGTCTTTATTAGCGGAGTCTTCAGAGGATTTTGCTACGTTCTTAAGGCAATACGCTGCAGCAAATGATTTGTCAATTGAAGCGGCGATTCGTCCAGCTTACATTGCGTTTGATGAAGCATTAGAGGACGATGCGCGCGCAGAAATTGCTGCGACTTTTAGTCAGTTCGTGTTCGCAGCACAAACCATACTAGATGCGGGCGACCCTATTAACTATGCCCAGCGCATGAGCAGCAATACACCGACATTAATGCAGTTGGTTGTAGGTGGCGGCGTGAATGATGACGGTACAACAGCGCTAACCGATCAAGTGAATCCGGTGGTAACGGCGTTACCTTTATCTGGTGGTATTCCTTTGTCTCAGGTCATGGGCTTATCACAAGTTTCGTCAACGTCACAAGGCGATGCAGCGCAAAGTGGTGTGGTCTACTTCTCAGCTGGAGCACACCAATCTTTGTTTGTTCCTTCACCAAGTTTGGCTGCTACCACAGAGATGCAAACTCAAGCTGTGAACTATTTTGGCTCACAAGGGAACAATATTGTGATCACAGACGAGTCTGTTGTTGCAAACTAATTCTTTGCCTTATTGATGAAAGCTAGGCCATGCCTAGCTTTTTTTTTGTAAATTAGTCCCAATATCGCTTAAGTCAGTCATTAAGGAGCACATAGAATTGGAATTTTTGTATGAATACGGTTTATTTATAGCCAAAGCGGTAACGATTGTTATTGCTATATTATTAGTCGTTGGTGGGATTGTTAGTTTAGTTAGCAAACAAAAACAATCCAAAGGGAACCTAGAGATTGATTCAATTTCTGAGCGATTAGATGATATTAAGGGCAGCGTTGATAACCTGATTTGCACCAAGGACGAGCTTAAAAAGAAAAACAAGGAACAGAAAAAAGCAGATAAGGCGGCCAAGAAAGCTGCTAAGAATAACAAAGCAGAAGATGAAAAAGGTAACTTGTACGTCATTGATTTCAATGGCTCTATGGACGCTCATGAGGTTGAAAACCTTAGGGAAGAAGTGACAGCTGTTATTTGCATTGCAAAACCAAAAGATGAAGTCTTAGTTCGTCTAGAAAGTGGTGGCGGAGTCGTACACGGCTACGGACTCGCTGCATCACAGTTGCAACGTTTAAAAGACAAAAAGATACCATTAACGGTTTCGGTCGATAAAGTGGCAGCCAGTGGTGGATATATGATGGCTTGTGTTGCTGATAACGTGTTGGCCGCCAAGTTTGCTATCATAGGTTCGATCGGTGTTATCGCGCAGATCCCGAACTTTAATAAGTTATTAAAGAAAAACGATATTGAGTTTGAGCAGCATACAGCGGGACAATTTAAGCGCACTTTAACCATGTTTGGCGAAAACAATGATGAAGGACGTGAAAAGTTTCGAGATGAACTTGAAGATGTGCATCAAATGTTTAAGGGGTTTGTTCAAGAGCACAGACCAGCCTTAGCGATTGATACTGTTGCCACCGGAGAATATTGGTACGGGAGTAAAGCGTTAGAGCTTGGGCTTGTGGATACGATCCAAACATCGGATGATTTTTTACTCAGTGCAAATAGTGATAAAAAGATCTATTCAGTGAAGTATTCGGTGAAAAAGAATTTGGCTGAAAAATTCGGTATGTCAGTTAGCCATGGGGTTGCTAATACACTAATGAAACTTTGGCATAAAACACAAATTATTCCAAAATAGGCAATTAGACAAAAGATTAGTTTTGTATAAAAAATACCGGCTTTTAGCCGGTATTTTTTTATCTGCAATAAAGCGCTGTACAAATTTTAATTATATAAAATATCGTAAAGCCCATATTGGTGATAAATTTGACCTGTTTAAATTGATATTTTAGTGATTGTAACTGTTAGTGGTTGCTATCGTCCTTCGACCTCGCAATGTGTTTGTAAGTTCAACTTTTTATCGTTATAAATAATATGCAATTCAATAGAAACCAGAGAGTTTTACTGAATTCTCAACCGCGCAATGTCAATCAGCCCAGCTTGATAAAACAATAATAAGATGTCGCATGCGCAATTAAAAAACACAATAAAGTTGGATATAAAATGAACACGTCATTAAACAAATTAACGAAAAGTATTCGCTACGTTATCGCTACATCCACGGCGGTAGCGGTTACTGCTATTAGCCCAGTTTATGCTCAAGAAGTTAAAGACGATAGCGCTGATGTAGAGAAAATCGCGGTTGTAGGGAGCCGCTCAGCACCTCGTTCAGTTGCGGACTCTCCTGTTCCAATTGATATCATTGGTGGAGATGAGTTAGGAAAGTCTGCGTCTACTGACATGCTTGATATGTTGGTCAGCACTGTGCCTTCATTTACGGCACGTGCGCAGCCTATTTCAGATGCTGCAACCCTTATTCGCCCAGTAAATTTACGTGGTTTATCGTCAGACAGTACGCTTGTGTTAGTCAATGGCAAAAGACGTCATCGCGCTTCTGTTATTGCATTCCAAGGTGGTGGGATAAACGATGGCGCGCAAGGCCCTGATATTTCGGTTATTCCTAGCTCAGCTTTGAAGCAAGTGGAAGTTCTTCGAGATGGTGCCGCTGCGCAGTATGGCTCTGATGCTATTGCCGGTGTAATGAACTTTGTATTAAAGGATGACGCAGAAGGTGGTTCGTTATCTGTTAAGCGTGGTGAATACTACGAAGGCGACGGTGCTACTACCACGGTGGAAGGTAACCTTGGCCTACCATTTACCGATGATGGTTATGCTAACTTAAGTTTTCAACTTAAAAATGCTGACGCAACCAGTCGCAGTGTACAACGTCCTGATGCCGCTAATTTGATAGCCCAAGGCAACACAGCTGTTGGCGATCCTGCGCAAATTTGGGGTAACCCTGAAATCAACGATGACATTAGTGTATTTGGTAATGTCGGTCTTGATCTTGGTGATGATAAGAAATTTTACATGTTCGGTAACTATTCTGAACGTGACATTGTAGGTGGTTTTTACTACCGCAACCCGCACAACCGTGGGCAGGTCTATTCTAACGATGGCGGTGAAACGCTATTGGTCGGTGATGTTGCACAAGCTGAAGGAGCAGAGCGCACCTGTGCGACTGTTGCTATACCAAAGGTTGTGCAAGCTGATGGCTCAGTGGTGGACGGTAATGTACTAGAAACTGCGGCTTATCAACAAATGGTGGCCGATCCAAACTGTTTCTCAATGAACCAAATTTTCCCTGGTGGTTATACTCCAGCGTTTGGTGGAAATATCACCGATACATCATTAGTAATTGGTGTTGAAGGCGAATTGAAAAGCGGCTTCTTATCTGGAGCGTTTTTTGACTTAAGTGGTTCAGTCGGGCGCAGTGAGTCAGCGTTTAACCTTACGAATACGCTTAACCCATCGCTTGGCCTTGATACGCCGACTGAGTTTGATACGGGTAAATATATTCAGCTAGAAAAGATGTTCAACTTAGACTTATCTAAACAAATTGATGTTGACGCAATTGATTCACTAAACCTTGCAGGTGGTCTTGAATGGCGTGAAGAGTCGTTTGAAATCGTTGCTGGTGAAGAGGCATCTTGGAAAGCAGGAGACTATGCAGCACAGGGCTTTAACATTGGCTCTCACGGATTTAAAGGCTTTGGACCTGAGTCTCAGGGAACAAATACGCGTCGTAGTGTCGCAGCTTATGTTGACGTCGAAGCATATCTGACGGAAGACCTATTAATTGGTGCAGCTGTTCGTTACGAAGACTTTACCACCTTTGGTGATACCACTAACTACAAGTTAACAGCGCAATATAGCGTGACAGATGAACTTTCACTACGCGCGTCAACCAGTACAGGGTTTAGAGCGCCTACAGTTGGTCAAGCAAATGTGGTTAATACGCAAACCTCGATTGTTGGTGGTGATTTGATTCAGAGTTTCTTGGCGCCACCGACTGATACGTTATCAGCGTTTTATGGCGGTAAAGAGTTAACACCAGAAGATTCGCAAAGTTTTGCTATTGGTGCGGTGTACCAAAGTGGTGATTTCTTTATTAGTGCTGATTTATATAGCATCACCGTGGAAGACCGTATTGCTCAATCTAGCCAGATTGATGTAAACCCTGAGGATTACGAAGAATTGAGAACTTTGGGTGTGCAAAACCCAGAACTTATTTCGGCTGTAACCTATTTCGCTAATGACTTTGATACTAAAACCCAAGGTTTGGATTTAGTGGCAAACTATACTCATCCCATTTTTGATGCCGGTGATACTAAGTTCTCACTAGCTTACAACTGGAATGAAACTGAAGTTGAGAAATTCAACCCTGACACAACCAGTGCAGGTAAAGTTAAATTGCTCGAAGAAGGGATCCCTCATCACAGAGCGACTTTTACCATTTCACAGAGCTGGGATACGGTAAGTGCCTTTATTCGTGTTAACTATTTCGGTGAGTACTTTGCGGTACATGCTGATGATGCAGAACCAGGTGGTTGGAATGAAGACGCTGGCAGCAGTGCTACGGTTGATGCTGAAGTAAGTTACTTTGTCACCGACCAAATTACCTTGTCTGCAGGTGCGAGTAACTTGTTTGATACAGAAGCGCAAGAGCTACCAGCAAGCTCATTTGCAGCTGTGGGTGGTCGCTTTTATGAAAATGGACCGTTTGATTATAATGGTGGTTTCTACTACGTAAAAGCGAAGTATAACTTCTAAATTATTCAGTACCTTATAAAAAAAGCTCTGTCGCGCTAACTACGTACG
>BAEM01000031.1 GCA_000314955.1 Paraglaciecola chathamensis S18K6
TGGTGTTGTTGCAAAAATCATTGCTTAATTGCTAGCAAATTGATTTGAAAGAAAGGTCACTTCGGTGGCCTTTTTTTATGCCTGCAATAAAGGTGAGTTTAGAGGTCGAACCCATCCATGGTAGCTCGGTCCAGTGCACACATCCATGTGTGCCCGTTCAGTCAGGCGGCGCAGTGCGCCTAAACAAACTGACTTCACCCTTGTCGGTCGTTCAACCGGCTGGCGCCGTGCGCCAGAAAGATTCCGGCTTCACCCTTTTTTGTGCCTGTAAGAAAGTTAAATGTCGAGGGTGAACCCATCCCTAGTGATGGAGTCCAGCCCGACATCTCGATAACTACTCCTGCGTTATTCTACCTTCAACCATCCATGGTGGTCGCCTGTCGGTCGTTCAACCGGCTGGTGCGGTGCACCAGAAAGATTCCGGTTTCATCTTTTTTTAGTCTTTTTACTGTTGCACCAAATGGTCAATTACTTGCCGATAAATTTCACCTGAATTCCGGTTAATTTAGTTCAATAGTGTAGAATGACGTCATGCATTTGGCTCCCTTGCCGATACAAAATTAGCTTTGCTTAACTTTCCCACTCTCGTAAGAACACAAATGAAACAGTTATCTATTAAACAAAAAATAATGCTCACGCTTACTCTCTTCGTGCTATTAACTTCGGTGCTCGTCGGTGGGATAAGCATGATGACAGCGAGAAGCGCCGTTGAATCACGCGTGCTAAGTACCGAGCTACCAAACGTCGTTAAGCGTATCGGTAATCAAATTGACAGCAAAATTATCGCAATGCAGCTTATCGCCACGCAAATCGCTACTGATCCATTTATTTTGCAATGGAATGCCCAAGGCCAGTCAGAGCAAGGCGAGAAAACATTTATTCAAGTGTTGAAAAATGCCGTAAGCAAACACGGCCTAAGTGCTGCTTCTTTTGCCGATAAGCAAACGAATCGCTACTGGAACCAAGATGGCTTTCTGCGAACCTTAAAAGACGATGCAGCCGATGGTTGGTTTTTTGATTATACCCAAAGTAAGCAACCCACTATGGTCAGTGTTTACAGAGATCCAAATACAGGTAAAACGGATCTTTTTGTTAACTATCAGCAACGCAATGGACGCGGACTGTCAGGAACGGCAAAATCGTTCAAGGACGTGGTGGATTTGCTGGCGAGTTTTCAGTTAGAGCAATCTGGTTTTGTGTATTTGGTTGATGGTCAGGGTAAAGTACGTTTACACACAGATGCAGGCTTAATTAACCAAGCGGATCTAGCAAGCCTTTATGGTGTCAATAACGTTACTAATTTACTGAATGAAAACGACTTTAATTTAGCAGTTATTAATAAAGACGATTCCGATTTTATTGTGGCCTCGAGTTTTATACCTAGTATGAATTGGTTTGTTGTTGCCCAAGTGCCCTATGATGAAATGTTCGCTTCGTTGCGCAGTGCTACTTGGCACATTACACTTTGGGCTTTGTTGATCGCCGTTTTGGCCTGCGTTGCAGCTTGGTTTGTTGCTAGCAGTATTACTCAACCTATAAGTCGTTTGGCACAAGTGTTTATGCGCTTGGGTTCTGGGAATGCTGATCTTACTTATCGGTTGCCAGAGCATGGTCAAAAGGAAGTGGCAGATGTCGCTAAAGGTTACAATCAGTTTGTAAATCAATTAGATCAAACCTTTACTGAGGTGGTGCAAAATAGTGTGGCACTCAAGGACGTTGCTCGTTCGTTACAAAATATAGCGGGAGAGACCCTAGAAAGTGCCCAACATAGCGATGAGCATACCCAAGATATCTCTATGAATTTGAGCCAAGTAAGCAGTGCTGTCAGCGAAGTAGCAAAAAGCGCGGAGTCAGCGACCTTGGTAGCCGTGCAAATCAATTCAGAGGGTGCGCAAATATCTCAGGTGATTACCAACACTCAGCAAGATATTAATGGCTTGGTGAGTAAAATTAATGATGTGGCTGAGGTCATTCGCTCTCTTAGCAATAACACAGATACAATTGCCAACGTACTGGAAAATATTCAGGCAATTTCTGATCAAACAAACTTGTTAGCACTTAATGCGGCTATTGAAGCGGCCAGAGCTGGTGAACAAGGCAGGGGTTTTGCCGTTGTTGCTGATGAGGTTCGCACATTAGCAAAGCGTACTGCGGATTCTACCCATGAAGTGCAGGCCATTATGCAAGAGCTCAAGGTAACCTCGGCATCTGCAACCAAAGAAATTTCATCTATCATTGAACAGTCGCAAATCACAGCGAGTTCTATTGGCACTGCACATCAAGTGCTTGAGGCTAATAGCGCTCACTTCAACGATATTACTCACGCGAATCGTTCAGTGGCTGCAGCAACAGAAGAACAGTCTGTCAGCATTGAATTGATTAATCGTAATATGCAAGATATTCGAAATCGTTCCCAACAAAACATGCATAAAATTGCTCAGATGGCCGATGAGTCTGGTGGGCTGAACGCGCTTGCACAACAACTTGATGCCCTGACCCATCAGTTTAATAAAGACAAAAGATAATGTTTTCCCCTAAGCGATGGGTAAGACTAGTCTCCTAGGGGGATACGTTGAACAGTTAATTTATCTGCATCGTACAAACTGGCTTTGTGTAATAAAGAGGTCAGGTGAATCGCTTCGATTGATGCGGTTATCTTGGCTTTTTCACCAAAATCAGACACCTCTACTTTAAGCGCAAACTCGCGGGTTAAATCGTCTATAACGCCCTGTAAGGCATAATTGTACTCAAGGCTGACTTTGTCCATGGCGACGCGAGTTTTAGTCTTCACAAGGGGCAGAGCTTGTTTAACGCCACCGCCATAAGCTTTAACTAATCCTCCTGTTCCCAGCTTGATGCCGCCTGAATAGCGTACTACCACGGCACAAATCTCACCGATATTACTGCCCTGTAACTGGGCGAGAATAGGTTTGCCTGCGGTTCCACTTGGCTCGCCATCATCACTAAAGCCCAGTTGCATAGAATCACTTGGTGCGCCAGCAACAAATCCCCAGCAGTGATGACGTGCTTGTGAGTGGGTGTCTTTCATTTGCTGAACAAAGGCTTTGGCTTTTTCAGCACTAGGCGTATGTGCTAAGCAGGTTATAAAGCGGCTACGTTTTATTTCCTCTTCAAAGGTAACTGTGGCACTAGGAATTAAATACGGGGGCGTAATAGGCATAAACTCTATCGTTTGGCAGAAAAATGAACTAATGAAAATTATACGTAAAATGCAAAAAACTGTCTCAGGTGTTTGCCTGAGACAGTTTTTATTTGAACAAACGAGCTTTAATCTAGTGAGTAGGCGCTACCCGGTAGAGTACTACCCCGTAGACGCTACCCGGTAGAGTACTACCCCGTATTCCTCATACCCACGGCGATACCTGCAATGGTGACCATCATGGCACGTTCTAGGGTCGGGTCGGCTTCATCACCTTTGGCACGAATCCGCTCTAGCAATTCTATTTGTAAGAAGTGCAGTGGTTGTAAGTAACCCGCACGGATGTTCATTGACTCATTGCCTTTAGGATCTGACTCCATGACTTCTTTTTGTTGAAGTACATCCAGCAACAGGCTCATGCTCATATTCAGTTCATCACGTAGAGCATCACCTAAATGACGCAATTCTTCTGGTACCAAACGTTTGTCGTATTCAGCACTGATACGAGGATCCGCTTTGCCAAATACCATGTCTAACATCGAAAAGCGCGAATGGAAGAAAGGCCAATTCGCTAGCATGTCGTCGATAAGAGGGCGATGACCGGCATCGATAGCCGTTTGTACTGCTTTCATTGCGCCTAACCATGAAGGTAATACTAAGCGTGTTTGCGCCCAAGCAAAAATCCATGGGATCGCACGTAAACTTTCAATGCCACCACTGGGCTTACGTTTAGCTGGGCGACTACCTAGTGGCAGTTTACCTAACTCTTGCTCAGGGGTCGCAACCCTAAAATAAGGCACAAAACTTTCATCGTGTCTTACCGTGTTGCGGTAATTATCACGGGCGTTAGCTGCTACTTCAGTGATCAAGTCACGCCATTCTTGTTTTGGTGCCGGCGGCGGAGAAATTAACGCTTCTAATATTGCACTTGCATACAAAGACAGGCTACGCTGTGCAAGTTGCGGCATACCGAATTTGTAGCGAATGGTTTCGCCTTGCTCTGTTACGCGGAAACCACCTGATAGTGACCCCGGAGGCTGAGAAAGAATCGCAGCATGAGCAGGTAAGCCACCGCGACCAATCGTACCGCCACGGCCATGGAACAAGGTTAATTCAACACCGAATTTCTCAGCAATTGCAACAAGGGCTTCTTGAGACTCGTATTGAGCCCAACCAGCTGCCATGGCACCCGCATCTTTTGCTGAATCAGAATAACCGATCATCACGTATTGGTGGCCTTGAATATATCCACGATACCAGTCGATGTTCATTAGGGCATCAATAACGCTTGAAGCAGCGTTCAAGTCGTCTAACGTTTCGAACAGAGGTGCCACCGGCATAGGCCAGGTCACGCCAAATTCACGCAATAATAAATGTACGCTGAGCACGTCAGAGGGCAAACTTGCCATGGAGATGATATAAATCCCAAAGCCTTCTTCGCTATGTTGCGCGACCACTTTACATGTATCAATGACTTCTTGTACGTCAGCAGAAGGCTGCCATTTCGACGGGAACAATGGGCGCTTCGAGCTTAGCTCTTTCAATAAGAAAGCTTGTTTGTCTTCTTCACTCCAATTGGCGTAGTCACCCATGCCTAAGTGACGCGTTAGCTCGCTGAATACATCAGCATGACGTTCAGAGTCTTGGCGAATATCTAATTTAAGCAGATGTACACCAAAACAATGTACTCGGCGAATGGTGTCTAATAAACGGCCATCGGCGATGACGCTCATGCCACAGGCTTGCAACGAGTTGTAGCACAGCATCAAGGGCGTAAGTAATTCGTCTTTGCTGCTAATCCATTCGCTGTCGTCAACGGCTTCACCGTTTAGAAACTCAGCAATACCGTTTTTAGTGTTAGTGAGTTTATTCAAAAGTGGGCGTAGCAACGCGCGATACGGTTCAAGTTCGTCACCGACCTTAGCGCGAATTGTGTCATCACAATCGCTCATAGACAGCTCAACTTGCAGCATATCCACGTCTTGGGCGAAAAGTTTAGCTGCGCGTTTACGAGCTAACAGCAATACTTGCTGGGTAACTTTTGACGTAACAAAAGGGTTACCGTCTCGGTCTCCACCCATCCAGGAGCTTAACTTTACTGGTGCTGCATCTAGCGGTAGGGCAAGGTCATATTTTGCTTCGAATTTAGTGCTTAACTCGCGTACGAAATCAGGTACGGCTTCCCACAGTGAGTTTTCAATCACTGAGAAGCCCCAGCGCGCTTCATCAACGGGAGTCGGGCGTACGGTACGGATTTCTTCAGTGTGCCAAGCTTGGGCCACTAAGTCAGAAATACGTGTGCGAATTTTATCTCGCTCGATGTCAGTTAAGCTAGTTTGGTGTATTTGACGTAAACACTGCGCTAATTCACTGTGTTTATGGATCAAGGTACGACGTGTCACTTCGGTAGGGTGAGCCGTTAATACCAATTCGATGCTAAGTTGATTAACTGCTTTTTCGAAGGTTTCAGCCGATACATTGTCTTTGTCCAAATGATTGAACAATTCTTGAATGGAATCTTGATCGTGATTAGCACTATTAAACTCTTGCTCTGCAATATTGGCTAAATTTAAAAACTGAGAGAATGCACGGCCAACAACAAGTAGTTGTTCGTCTTCAAGTTCGCTGAAAAGGGCTTTCAGTTTATCTGAACAGTCTGTATCACCTTTGTATGATTCACGACCGTCTAATCTGATGGCTTCTATTCGCTGCAGCCACTCATCCCCTAACTGGGCTCTGATCATGTCCCCTAACGTTGAACCTAGGTTACGTACCGTTTCTTTGAGTTGTGAGTCTAGAATTTTTGGCACTGGTGCCTCCGCTGGAATTATAGAAGATTAATGATTAATGCTAAGAACAGCCCGTTACCATACTGTTAAAATGGTGAATTGTCTAAAAACCAAAAGTGGTAACTTAGCAACAAGATGCATACTTTTACCTTAAAGTTAGCGGCAGTGGTAGGTGTATTTGCACTTGAAAGTTTTCATTATTGCTTACGGATAAAACTAACTACAGACGCTTTTTTAAATCAGCGTGTGCTTTGTGATACCCTGTCGACCAATTTTTATGAAGCAGTGTGATTTTACGCTGTTATTCAAATTTCTAGGAGTCATTGTGTCAGATAAATTTTCAACGATTGAGTTACAAGCCAGCTACGGTATTGGTCTGCAAATGGGTGAGCAACTTCGTTCAAATCCATTCGACGGCTTGGATATCTCAGCCGTTCAAGAAGGCCTAGCAGATGCCTTTAACTTGCAACCAGCTCAAGTTACGAATGATGCACTTCGCGAAGCGTTCAATGAAATTCATCAGCGCATGCAAGCTGCTAAAAACGCGCAGTTCGCTGAAGCACAAGAAGCGGGCGAAGCATTCTTGTCAGACAACGCTAAGCGTGACGAAGTGACGGTAACTGAAAGTGGTTTACAGTACGAAGTGATTAACGCGGGTAACGGTGAAACGCCGACTGCTGCGTCTACTGTACGTGTTCATTATCACGGCACTTTACTAGACGGAACTGTTTTCGACAGCTCTTATGATCGCGGTCAGCCAGCTGAATTCCCTGTTGGTGGTGTCATTAAAGGTTGGACTGAAGCACTTCAGCTTATGCAAGTTGGTGCTAAGTTACGTTTATTTGTTCCACATGATCTGGCTTATGGCGAACAAGGTGCTGGCGGCGCAATCGCTCCATTTAGTACGCTTGTTTTCGATGTCGAGTTACTTGATATCATCGCATAACGTCATGTTTGACGATTTAAAAAGCCGGTTCGCCGGCTTTTTTTGTGTCTAATTATCACAACCTAGTCAAAATGGCATGAAAATTTGCGTGTTTAACAAACTGTTAAAACACCTAGCGGCTTTTTGCTGGTAAAATAATCGAATATTAGAAGTGTTCTTTGATAATTGAGGAAAATGAATGATTGATATAACTGGCGATCGTGGCAGCAATGTCAAAAACGATGTGCTATCTGGTATCACGGTTGCGTTAGCACTTGTGCCTGAAGCGGTCGCGTTTGCATTCGTCGCGGGTGTAGAGCCGATGGTTGGCTTGTATGCGGCCTTTATGATGGGCTTGATAACGTCTGCAATAGGCGGGCGTCCCGGTATGATTTCAGGTGCCACTGGCGCTATGGCTGTTGTCATGGTGGCATTGGTAGCACAACATGGTGTGCAATATTTATTTGCTGCTGTGTTGTTAGCAGGTTTACTGCAAATTCTAGCAGGGGTATTTAAGCTAGGAAAATTCATTCGTTTGGTACCGTATCCCGTTATGCTCGGTTTTGTAAACGGGTTAGCGATCGTTATTTTCCTTGCTCAGCTCGGACAGTTCAAAATAACCAACAGCCTAGGTGAACTAGAATGGATGCAGGGTAGTGCACTGTATTACATGTTGGGCCTTGTAGGACTGACTATGGCTATTATCTTCTTATTGCCTAAATTGACCAAAGCAGTGCCTGCCTCATTAGTGGCTATAGTCACCGTGACGCTTTTAGTACATGGCTTAGATTTAGAAGCACGCACGGTTATCGATTTCGTACGTGACATGTTACCTGAAGAGCAAAAAGCCAGTGCGACCCTTGCAGGTGAACTACCGTCCTTTGCTATTCCAATGGTGCCATTTAATCTTCAAACCCTATATATCATTTTACCTACCTCAGTCATTCTGGCTTTAGTTGGTCTAATTGAATCACTATTAACCTTGTCACTTATTGATGAAATGACCGATACCCGTGGTAGTGGTAATCGTGAATGCGTAGGTCAAGGCGTTGCCAATACCGTGAACGGTGTATTTGGTGGTATGGGCGGTTGCGCCATGATTGGACAAAGCATGATCAACATTAACTCAGGTGGTCGTGGGCGTTTGTCTGGTATAACAGCGGCATTGGTATTGCTTGGCTTTATCCTGTTTGCCGCTCCATTAATTGAAATGATCCCATTGGCAGCGTTGGTTGGTGTGATGTTTATCGTTGTTATTGGTACCTTTGAGTGGGCTTCGTTCCGCATTATTCGCGGTGTCAATAAAGAGGATGCATTCGTACTGTTTCTCGTAACTGCGGTAACCGTTATCGCTGATTTGGCCATTGCAGTCGTCGTCGGGGTTATAGTGTCAGCATTAGTATTCGCTTGGAAACACGCTAAGCATATTTCGGCTAAAACCCATACTGATGATGATGGCTGGAAAGTATACGAGCTGCAGGGGCCGCTGTTTTTTGGTTCTGTTTCTTACTTCAAAGACTTGTTCGACCCACAAAATGACCCTCAAGATGTGGTGATTGATTTTAATGAATCGCGTGTATGGGACTCATCAGGCGTAGATGCTATTGATTCTTTAGCAGACAAATACCAGCAACAGGGTAAGAAGTTACATATCAGGCATATATCAGCAGAATGCCGAGCATTGATGAACAAAGCTCAGGGTTATGTTGAAATGAATCTGAATGAAGATCCGCGCTATAAAATTGCTACAGACAAACTGGGTTAACCCAGACAGTAGATTTCTAGCGTACAACGAAAAAACCGCTGAAGATGGCTTCAGCGGTTTTTTTATAAGCGTTTAAAACATCTCTAATTCATCGGCTTGGGTCATTCCTAGCTCACGCAATTCTTGTCGCAACTTATAGCGATCGTGAATGGCTTCAATCTCTCTCCACTTTCTTTTTGTTGTTTTCGTTTTAGTTGGGCGGGATTCGGTATCAATTACAGTTAATAATTCAGATGTATCCATTGAGATCTCCATTATTACTTATTGTATAGCATTGAAATCGTTGAGCTTTCCATTATTGGTTAAGTGAAAAACTCAAATAATATTTACCATAGGCAGGAGTAAAATAGAATACATTTCTTAACTTTATATTAACGTTTGGTGAAGTTTTTTTGACAGTGAAAGGCGCTAAAGTGAGCAATCAAGAGGGTTGCAGCTTAGTTTTGTATATTATTTCATCATAAAAAGAATAGATCTCATTTTAGTGGTTGATTGTTTTTTGTACACATAAGGTTCATTTTGCTTTTCTCAAATGCAATTTCTGTTTCGCGCGTTTAATTTGCCTCTTGATTAATCATTCAAAGTTGCCATGCTACGGGCAAAATACAGCAATCGTAGTATCGTATATGGAAATAATGTGGCTTTTATTCGCCTTTGTCGGCGGCTTAAGTATGAAGCAGTTGGGGCTACCGCCGCTGATTGGCTTTCTTGGCGCAGGCTTTTCGCTAAACTATTTCGGTTTTGAAAATTCTGACAACCTGCAAGCACTTGCTGATCTTGGTATCACCTTGATGTTGTTTACCATAGGTCTAAAGCTCAATGTACGGGATTTACTTAAGCCTGAGGTGTGGGTCGCTAGTGCCCAACATATGCTGATTTGGGTATTACTGGTTACAGGCGTAATTTATGGTTTAACGTATCTCGGATTATCGTATTTTGCTGACATGACATTACAGCAGGCAGCGTTGCTGGCGTTTGCTTTGAGCTTTTCCAGCACGGTATGCGTGGTAAAAATCCTCGAAGAAAGCGGAGAAATGAAAACCCGCCATGGCAAAATAGCCATAGGTGTGCTGGTTATGCAGGATATCTTCGCGGTATTGTTTTTGGTCATCGCCGCAGGAAAAACGCCAACCCTGTGGGCGCTTGCCTTATTTGCCTTGTGGTTCGCCCGGCCCATACTCTATCGAATCATCAACAGCGCCGGCCACGGCGAATTGCTACCGCTAACTGGGTTTCTGTTCGCGTTAGGGGGCTATTATGTCTTTGATCTTGTTGGTGTTAAGGGGGATTTAGGCGCGCTTATTTTAGGCATGCTTATCGCACCTCATGCAAAAGCCGCTGAATTGAATAAATCACTTTTGAGTTTTAAAGACTTATTCTTAGTGGGCTTTTTCTTATCTATTGGACTAATCGCATTGCCAGATATGGAAATGGTGATGATAGCGTTACTGCTATGTGTGTTAGTGCCATTAAAGTTCCTGCTGTTTTTTGCCACCTTTGTGCAATTCAAATTGCGCGCCCGAACCGCTTATTTGTCCGGTTTGGTGCTAAGTAACTTCAGTGAGTTTGGGCTAATTGTGGCAGCCTTGGCAGTAGGCTCTGGTTGGCTGAGTGCGCAATGGTTAGTGATTGTTGCGCTTGCGGTATCGTTTTCTTTTGTATTCACCAGCTTGCGTTACAAGACTGCACATAGCCAATATTTGAAACTTAAAGAATCGTTACGTCAGTATGAAAGTAATGTGCGTTTGAAAGAAGACATATATCAGCAACCCGACGGTGCAAGCGTTCTGCTAATCGGTATGGGGCGGGTTGGAAGAGGTGCCTTTGGTGCTTTACTACCCTCTCTAGGTGATGAGCTGTGCGGTGTAGATGCAGACCCACAACGTGTACGCAAGCTACAAGAAGATGGTTTAAAGGTGATTGTGGGTGACGGGGAAGATGCCGACATGTGGGAGAATGTTGATACTACAGATATCAAACTGATTTTGCTGGCATTGCCGTCTGTTGATGACACAGCTCATATCACGCAACAGCTTCGTGTTGCCCAATATCAAGGTAAAATAGCTGCTATCGCCCGTTATGACGATGAAGTAGAAAAGCTGATGTCAACGGGAACCGATTATGTGTTTAACATGTTCACCGAAGCAGGCGCTGGCTTGGCAGAAGAAAGCCTGCGTATGCTAAGTGCAGAGGGGAAATATCAAGTGACCGCATAACGCCTGATACACACTCTTTTACCTATTCATCAGCTGCCCTGGGACTTGCCTGTGCTAGCATTTATGTTTTAGCCCCGTTAAACATACTTTATTTAAGGAGGTAGAATGAGATTGCTAGGACTTTTAACTGCGCTAGTCATGAGTATATCAGTGTCAGCTGCACCCAATGACAGTCAGGTAGCAGAATCAAGCGTTGTGAATGGGGCGGATACTGCCTCTTTGAAATACGACGCCACGTTAAGTGACTTTAGCTATCCCTTTGGCGTTGAATATTTCACCGTTGAATCTCAAGGTCAGTCACTCGATATGGCCTATATGTATTTACCCAGCACAGATGCTAAACCCGTAGTGGTATTGCTCCATGGTAAAAACTTTAATGGCGCCTATTGGCAACAAACCGCAAGCTATTTGCATCAGCAAGGTTATGGTGTGTTGATACCTGACCAGATAGGTTTTGGTAAATCAGCCAAGCCCACCGAGTATCAATACTCGTTTGCGGCACTGGCCAGTCATACAAAAGCATTGATGTCCTCGCTGGATATTAAAAAGAGCATCATATTAGGGCATTCAATGGGCGGCATGTTAGCCAGTCGCTTCGCATTACTTTATCCAGAAAGTACCTCAAAGCTGTTGTTGGTTAATCCCATTGGTTTAGAGAACTATTTACTATACAGCCAATATAAGGATGTTGATTTCTTTTATCAGCAAGAATTAAAGAAAACCGCCAAATCAATTCAAGCGTATCAGCAGAAAAACTACTATGCCGGTCAATGGAATCAAAGGTATGCAGAGCTAACGTACTTTATGATTGGGCAAGTACAAGGACCTGACAAAGACACCATTGCTCAAGTAAACGCGCTAACCTATGACATGATATTTACTCAGCCTGTCATTGATGAGTTTAGTCATATAAAAGTGCCCACACGGTTGATTCTGGGCACTCGTGATCGAACCGCCCCAGGGCGCAATTGGCAAAAAGCGGGAAATACGTATGAATTGGGCCGTTATGATAAGCTCGGCGAACGCGTGGTGCACACCTTACAGGACGGCAAGCTATACCAATTATCTGGCCTAGGACATTTACCGCAAGTTGAAGACTTCGATCGTTTTAAAGCGGTGTTAACACAAGCACTACAATAAAGCTTTATTCGGCAACTCTACATTAAAACAGCGGGAATGCTTGTCAATTAAAGGCGCTCTCATACTATTTAGCCCTGCTTAGCGTGGGGCTTTGCGTTTATGGCCTATTAACGCTACTACGAATAAGCGTTGAGGCAGGCGGGTACAAGTACAGATACTTTGTATTTTCCTGTGACAAGCTTTCTTGCTCGTTTTCGGGCGCAAATAACGGCGTTGCGCCGTGCTGGCTAAATCCGGATAATCTAGTTAACGAATCAAGTGGCAATGCATCTATGACCATTCCTTTTATCAGAGAACAAGAACTAAAATCACTTTGCCAAAGCGAAGCGTTATCTCATGCTTTGTTTTCGGTGGATTATTTAAAAGGATTAGTTTTTGCCGTGGCATCGGCCCCTGAAATACCCATGCCTGAAGTGTGGTTGCCATGGATTTTTCGCCAGCACGGGCAGGTGCCGGATACCCAGACCGCGGATAAGCTTACGGATTTGCTTATGAGCTTGCTACAACATCAGTTACGTTTAATGCGCGACGAGCAGGTGACGTTAGATAGCGCATATGTATTGCCGGAAAATGCACAATGTGTGCAAAGCAGTGACTTGGCGCTATCGAGATGGTGCAGTGGTGTACTAGCAGGACATAGCCAGCTTGAAAGCGTGTGGAATAACGCTTGGCACAAAATGCAGAAAAAGAGCCCGGATGCTATGCAAGCAGCGGCTAAAGATTTGACCCACTGTTTAACCATGCTAAGTACGTTTGCGGATTTGCCTTTAGCCTATGAGCAAGCCAAAAAGCGTCAAAATGAAGAGCAATTTGTATTGTTACTCCCCACTGTGTTTTTGTCTTTACAGCCAGCTTTGAAAACCTATGTCGGACTGTCGGGTAAGTTGGTGGAGTACTTGCCAAATCAGTTTGAAACCTTCAGCCAGCCCCGCAAATAGGCTTATTTTTTAGCTTGCTGCTTTAGCTCGTAATCGAGTTCCTGTGGGGAAATGATTAAACCTTCTTCATCTTGATTTGGAAATACCGCAATAAAGACATCATCCTCTTCCAGCCCTTGTGTCCAGCTTGCGTACCACTTTTCAAGAGAGATCGCTTTAGGCTCACAGTCTTGCCACTCGCCCGTTGCCCAAGATTGAGCAAATTCTTGATTTGGCCAAACTGGAGCGCAGTCTTCATCTTCGCTGTTAAGCATGACGCAGCCGTCTTCATCGGTGAGGATCCAGATTTGTTGGTGACTAACGACTTCTTTTACTAAATAGCGCAGGCGCTCTTCTGGGGTGTAACGTTCAATTTTGTCGATGTTATCTTGACTAAGACTCATAAGAGATACCTTTTATACATAATAATGGCTGATCTTAACTGAAGGTGGGTACTATACCAATGGCTTTCAACGGGCGCCTTAAAACCAGTAATGCTGGCAATTGCTTATGAAGCCGCCAAACAGCATAAGTCTCGCCCTGCCGCCTTTGCTTGGTGCATAGCGGTGTCTGCTCGGCCTAACCATTCAAAACTGGTTTCATCAAATTGATATTCGGCTAAACCTATCGATACGGTAAGGTGAATGCCCTTCTCGAATTGAAAATCGTTTATGGTTTCGCGAATATTTTCTGCAAGGTTAATTGTCTGTTCCAAATCATTATTCGCTAACACCACAAATTCTTCCCCGCCAAAGCGAAAAAGGTGCTGCTCAGATGACAATAGGTGCTCTATCAAGGCTGCGGTTTGAACCAAAATGTTATCGCCGCAGGCATGGCCTTGTTGGGTGTTAATCTTCTTGAACTCATCTAAATCGATCAGCAATAGGCAGGCTTTACTTTGCGGGGGTTGCTGACGTTGCAATTGTACGGTTGAAATTAATTGCTCTTCCATTGCTCTGCGGTTTCCCGCACCCGTTAATGGATCTTTGTAGGATAGAATCAATAGCTGTGCCTGCTGGTACAGCATGCGATCTGAAAACGCATAGCTAAATATAAAGGTAATTAAGCTAGAGAAATAAAAGCGTACGTTATCTAACAGGCTTATCTCTGAAAACAACAGAAAACCAATTAAGGTAACGGTAAAAGCGCTCAACAATGCAGCAATATTCGGAGGGAGAATAAAAAACAGGCAGATAATCGCTGGGTAGGTCCAAACGATTTGATCTGGGCCTTTTAACCAAATGGTACCTGAAGCAATGAACATGCAAGTTATCGACAACAGCCAACGAGCCAACAGAGTACGTTTAGTCAGATAGACATAGGCGAATAATCCGCTGGTAATCGCAATGGTGGTAAAATTTAATAAGGCTATATACCAATCTTGATTATAAATCCGAATAATCAAGAAGGGCAGGATACACAGTGCACCGGCGGCACTGATTGACATCACTATCTGTTCTTCTGAGGAGCGTTTCTGGTATTTCATCGCGCTCTAACTTCCTTTTAAACGATTAAACTGTTTTATCGCCATATCCCTATACTAATGAGCTTCGATGGTAATGCTAGTGCTAGACGACGTAATGCGGCATTTTTTTACTGGTGGAAAAACAAACTAATTCGGGCGACTCACCAATTAGTAACGTTTTCGTTCCAAAATTAATGATAATTCAAAATATAATTTGGTTTATGGTTGTTATTATCTTTTTATATTTGGTTTATCTTTGTTTTATATCACTAAATAAGGATACGACTTAGCCATGCAAAACAACCAAATGATCGACGATGCGAAATTCCTTTCACCGAAACGTAATAGCACCACTGCGAGCAGTATCGATGAACTAAGCCAAGAGCAGCTAAGCCATTTTGGTATCGATATACAAAGTGAATATGGAAAAGCGCTATTTCAGGTGACGCGTCATTTGTATCATGCTCAAGCTGATGTTAATCAGCTTTGGAAGGTCACAAACGACACATTAGCAGGGCTAAAACACCAGGATAAAGTGGCATATTTCAATGCTAAAAAATTCCTCTCTTTCCAAATAGCCAAAATCCTCGATACGCTGCAAAATCCATTCAGAGCGACCTATCAGAGCATGAGCAATCAAGTGGGCGCTGGGTTATCGAAACATCATTACCCCTTATTTGATAATGTCACCGCACTGTTTTCTGCTACGCCTGTGGTGGTGCGCACAGCAACTTATGTATACGCCTGCACAGAATGGGTTGATGATGCCTTTCAAGGAAAAGAGTCTACCCATCAAATCTATTCGCGTTTACTTAACCCGACTAATATTTCCCTGGCGAATGCCATAGTTGATCTAGAGGCTGGCCCTTACGCTCAAGATTACTTAGCCTGGAACTTTAATTCAGGCATGGCCGCCATTGATGCTTTGCTATCAAATGTATTGAGCCATCAAGATGTGCTGATTGTATCGCGTAATGTGTATGGCGGCGTTTACCAATTACTGCATGATTATTTTGCCCGTGAAAATAGACTCGATATTCAATTGGAATGGTTCGATGGTTACTCAACGGCAGAATTTACTGCATTTCTAGCACAGGTGAAAAGCAAGCATGCCGAACGTTTAGCGAGTCAATCGTTGCATGTTTATCTCGAATCTCCGTGTAACCCTCATGGCTATGTACTTGATATCGCCGGTATTAGTAAAGTCAGTCACCGTGAGGGGCACTTAGTGATGCTTGACTCGACCCTTGCCACCCCTGTTTTACACCAACCATTGCAAAGAGAAGATGAACAAGAGCGCCCGGACTATGTTGTTCACAGCTATACCAAGGATATTTGCGGCAGTGGGGCAACCACGGCTGGGGTGGTAATAGGGCAGGGATATCGCATGTTTCAAGCAAAGGGCGATAACGTGAATGGTTATCACTGGTCAAAAACCATGTTTTGGGACGTGTACTACATAAAGGGCGCATTTTTAGATTCTGAAAAAGCGTTTGATGTATTAAATGGTATGAAAACCTTAGAAATGCGCATGCTGCACAAAGTGATCAACACCTCTGTTTTCAGTCATTTTATGGCTTCACACCCAGCTTTGAACGTAAATTGTCATGCGGTTGAGGGGCACGCCAATAGTGAGCTACGTGCTAGTCAAATGCGCAACGGTTGGTGTTGCCCGCTGTTTACTATGGATATGCAGCGAGCGGATATTGACCGAGATACCTTCGTACGTTTTTTCGACGCCCTTGAGCCTGCATTTAGCCATCAAGTCAGTATTGGTCAAAGCAACACGATAATTTTATGCCCTGCGCTGACGTCTCATTCAGAGCTAGATACGGATACGCAAGAAAAAGGCGGAATTTATCTGACCACCATGCGAGTTGCTATGGGGACAGATAACGTGAAAGCATTAATCGGTCATTTGATTAACAGCGCGCGATTGCACATCGACCCCGTATTTCCTGGGTTTAGTGAGCAGTTTATGTCTCCTGATCAGGTAGATTACTTGTATCAAGATGTGGCGACACGGGTGATGAAGCAACAACTGGCCTCATTAGGAAACATGCAGCAGTGGATTGACTGATCCCCCTAGGGGTAGACGAACGAGGCTTTGCAGAAACTGAGCTGAAATCTACCCAATCTTTACCTATACTGAGCGGCTGTTATCACAATTATACTGTCGCTCGTTTCCTTTTTATGGTTTGTAGACGTCATGGGTTTCTTTTCCAACTAGGTCAAAGAAATCAGACTCACGTTCATACTGCATTGGAGTTTTCGAAGGCAAAAGGAATACGCCATGTCAAATAGCCCTCAGCATATCGCGGATAATACGCAAGCACAGCACGATAGCCTTGCCAGTATATTTGGCTTTAATCAGTTTCGCACAGGCCAGCAACAGGTTGTTTCGCAGCTACTGAGTGGCCATTCATCTCTTGCAATATTTCCCACCGGCTCAGGTAAATCCTTATGTTACCAATTTTGCGCGGTACACTTACCTCATTTGACGTTAGTGGTATCGCCATTATTGGCCCTTATGAAAGACCAGTTAGCGTTTTTGCAAACCAAAGGGATCCCAGCCGGTAGTATTGACTCAACATTAAGTCCAGATGAGCAGCGCAATACCATGGAGCGGGTAAAAAGCGGTGAAATCAAGATTTTAATGGTATCGGTGGAGCGCTTTAAGAATGAGCGTTTCCGCCAGTTTATCGACAGCGTCTCAGTATCGATGCTGGTCATTGATGAAGCGCACTGTATTTCTGAATGGGGGCATAATTTTCGACCCGATTACTTAAAACTACCGGATTATAAAGCGCAACTGAATATCCCTTTGGTCTTGCTGTTAACAGCCACGGCGACGAAAAAAGTCAAACTTGATATGGCCAAGCGCTTTGCCATCGCACCCGAGCACATAGTGCAAACAGGCTTTTATCGTGAAAACTTAGATCTCAACGTTATCCCTACTCAAGAACAGCAAAAAGCCTCAACCCTTTTACAGCTCATTGAACAGCAACAAGGTTGCGGTATTGTTTATGTCACCTTGCAACATACTGCAGAGCAAGTCGCCGTGGGCTTGGCGGCCTCTGGTGTGTCGGCCAAAGCGTATCATGCCGGGTTAGGCGATGAGGTTCGTCAGCAGGTGCAGCAAGATTTTATGCTCGGTCGCACCCAAGTGGTGGTGGCTACGATTGCATTTGGTATGGGGATCGACAAGTCAGATATTCGTTTTGTGGTGCATTATGATTTACCTAAATCAATCGAGAATTACAGCCAAGAAATTGGTCGAGCAGGTCGAGATGGTCAACCTTCGCGTTGCATCACACTGGGCAATTTGGATGGCCTGAACACAGTAGAGAATTTTGTTTATGGCGACACGCCTGAATTACAAGGGATCCAAATTGTATTAGACGACATTCGCCAAGGTATTCAAAGCCGTAACACACAACCTTTGAGTAAGACCGCTGCTGATATTAGCTTTGACGGCCAATGGGAAGTACAAATTCACGGCCTTTCAACCCAAAGTAATATTCGACAATTACCGCTAAAAACGCTTTTAGTTCAGCTAGAACTTATGGGGATTGTTCGCCCGCAATATACTTACTTTGCTGACGTACGCTTCAAGTTCTTACAAGATAAAGCCGATGTATTGGGGCGCTTTGATGAAAAGCGTCAAGCTTTTTTAAACAGCGTATTCGAGCACACCGACTTTAAGAAGGTGTGGGGCAGTTTGAACTTCGACACCTTATTTGAGCAAACAGGAGCTGAGCGCTCTCGCGTGGTTGCGGCATTAGAATACCTTGAACAGCATCAACTTATTGAGCTACAAACCAAGCAAATGACCGAGGTATATCAAGTCAATAGTACGGCGATAGATCAATCTGATTTAGCCGAAACACTACATGGTTATTTCAGCGAAAAGGAACAAAAAGAGTTGCAGCGTATCGCGATGTTAGTGCGCTTTTTTCAGCTAGATAAATGCCTGAGTCACAGTTTGTCGCGCTATTTCGATGATCAAAATGCACCAATACAATGTGGGCACTGTAGCGTATGCCGTGGGCAAGTAGCGCATTTTCAGGTCACCAAAGAGGTTACTGATATAGATGAACTTGCGGTGGCCGAAGCGATGCAAGCGTTAGCCGCGCACATCGCGGAAAAAGTTGAGTATCAACTTGGTGAAGACACCTACTGCCGTTTTCTAACGGGCATGACAATGCCTTTATTCACACGCTTAAAAATACGACAGGTAAGGGGCTACGCGCTGTGCGAAAAAAACCGTTACTTGGCAGTTAAAACCATAGTAAGAAAAATCTTAGCAAAGTAATTCACTCGCATTATGTTGTTAAACCATGTCTTTGTCTGTGGCGATTCAGCGCAGTGCTATTTTTTACCTTTTGTGTGGCGTAAATGTACGATTTGTCGATAATATGAGTGTAAAATCATAAAAAAGACATAACTTGTTACTGAATTGGCCATAAAAACTATATATTTACATTTTGGTAACATTTATCTGCTTCACTAATAACCCCGTAGTTGTATGCTAATGCAAAAACACACAGCTCAAGCGTTCGTCGTATAGGAAATTTCATGTCAAAGTTGATGCAAACCCTTCGTTTACAACCTTATTGGATAGCGCTTGTTATTCTTATATTACTCACGCTTTGGGTTGCATCCGGCATGCTGTTCGCAGAACAAACAGACAATGCTCAAGCGCGTAAAGAAGCGAAGCACAGGGCGCCAAGTTTAGTCAGTGTGCGAGCTGAGCGAGTAAACGCTCAGTCGGTCGCCAGAGAAATTAACTTGTACGGCCGCACCGAACCGAACCGAGAAGTAACGTTGCGCAGTGAAGTGAACGGCTTAGTCGAAAAAATCTATGTGCAAGAAGGTCAGTCCATCAAACAAGGTGAGCCTCTAGTCGATATCGAAACCAGTGATCTGCTCAATCGACTGAAATCTGCGAAGTCGACCTTATCTCAGCGTAAAATCGAGTTAGAAGGTGCTAAGTCTCTTGGGCAAAAAGGCTATCAGTCAAAAGTCAATCTGGCTCAAGCCCAAGCTAATTTAGAAACTGCTGCATCTGAGGTCAGTACGTTGGAATTGGCTTTGTCAAAATCGACTTTGAGAGCGCCTTTTGATGGCATAGTCAATGAGCGCTTTGTTGAGCTGGGGGATTTGCTAAAAGACGGCGATGAAGTGGCTATGCTGGTGGATCTAAACCCACTTATCATTAGCGCGGATGTTACCGAAAGCGATGTGCGTGCACTCACTTTAGGTCAGCAAGCATCAGCTCGTATGGTCTCTGGAGATACAGTCACAGGTACCATACGTTACATTTCCAGTGTATCCGACATGGGCACAAATACCTTCAATGTAGAGGTTGCTCTTGAAAATCCACAGAATGTTTTTCTTGCGGGTATGAGCACTGAGCTGTCTATTCCCCTTAAAACCACTTTGGCTGTGCGTATTACACCTTCAGTGATGGCGCTTGATGAAGCGGGTAACTTGGGGGTAAAAACCGTTGTCAATGAACATGTTAAATTTGTCCCTATTGATATTGTAAAAAGCGACAGTCAAGGAGTGTGGCTTGGTGGCATGGGGGAAGTCACCGATGTGATCACCCTAGGCCACGGTTTTGTGCGTGACGGTGACAAAGTCAAAGTAACCTACATCGAAAACGACCTCATTGAGCAGGCAAAATAATGAATAATATTATTGCTGCGGCGCTGACCCATAGCCGCACCGTACTGATGATGTTTGTGTTGCTCATTGTTGCAGGCGCAGTAACCTATGCCACTATTCCTAAAGAAGCCAATCCTGACGTACCGATCCCCTTTATTTACGTATCGATAGTGCACGATGGGATTTCTCCAGAAGATGCTGAGCGCATGTTGGTTAAGCCGATGGAGCGAGAGCTTCGCTCTATTGATGGCTTAAAAGAAATGAAAGCCACCGCCGGAGAAGGCTTTGCGAGCATCACGCTTGAGTTTATAGCCGGCCTTAATTCGAAAGATGCGTTAGCCGACGTGCGGGATAAAGTAACGGTAGCGCGGGCAAAGTTACCCTCAGAAACTGAAGAACCGACTATTCATGAAGTGACCATGGCTGGGCAGCAAGCGGCGATCACCGTGGTGTTGTCTGGTCCTGTGGCTGTGCGTGCGTTAGTGACCGTCGCCAGAGAATTGCAAAATCGGTTAGAGAGTCTAAGCGAAGTGCTGGAAGTGGATATTGGTGGCGATCGTGAAGACATAGTTGAAATTGTTGTCGACCCCTTATTAATGGAATCCTACGGGCTTGACCAAAACGATATTCTTAACTTGCTATCGCGCAATAACCGCCTTGTACCAGCAGGCACCATGGACAACGGCAAGGGGAGTTTTGCGGTTAAGGTACCTTCGGTATTTGAATCAGTTAAAGACGTAATGGAACAACCGGTAAAAGTAGAAGGTGAGCGCGTTATTACCTTTCAGGATGTGGCGCAGGTTCGTCGTTCTTATAAAGACCCATCAAGTTTTGCCCGCTTAAATGGTGATAATTCTGTTTCATTGGAAGTGAAAAAACGCCCAGGTGAAAACCTGCTTGAAACCGTTGCTCATGTAAAAGAGCTGATTGAAGGCGCTCAGCAAACCGCGATGTGGCCCAGTAGCGTGTATGTAAGTTACACAGGCGATCAAAGTGTTGATGTCAATATGATGCTAGGCGATTTGCAAAATAACGTGTCGAGTGCGGTTATTTTAGTCGCCGTGGTGATTGTGGCGATTTTAGGCCTGCGTACCGCCATTTTAGTTGGGGTGTCGATCCCAGGCTCTTTTCTGACAGGTATTCTTATTATCGCCATGTTTGGCTATACCCTGAATACGGTTGTCTTGTTCTCCTTAATCATGGCCGTGGGTATGTTGGTAGACGGAGCCATTGTGGTCACTGAATACGCTGACAGGTGTATGGGCGAGGGCGCAACCAAGCAACAGGCTTATTTAAAAGCAGCGCAGCGCATGGCTTGGCCCATTATCGCATCAACGGCTACCACTCTTGCAGCGTTTGCCCCTTTGATGTTCTGGCCTGGCATGATGGGCGAGTTCATGAAGTATTTACCTTTCACCCTTATTGCTGTGCTGTCAGCATCATTATTAATGGCCTTAGTATTTGTGCCAACCCTTGGAGCTGTATTTGGTAAACCACAAACCATTTCAGCAAAGGCAAAAGAGCAAATGCTGATCGCTGAAAATGGTGATTTAACCAAATTAAGTGGATTTACAGGACGTTATGTACGCGTTTTAGCCAAAGCGATCAGCAATCCTTGGAAGGTACTAATGATTGCTTTTGTGGTCGCTGGGCTGTCATTTTTTGCGTACTTTTCCTCTGGGCTGGGATTGGAGTTTTTCCCTAAAGTCGACAGCAGTGGCGTTAACGTGACGGTACGCTCATCGGGTGAGATGTCGATTTACGAAAAAGACGCCATTGTTCAAGAAGTGGAAGAAAAGCTTATTGATATGGACGCCATCGAAACGCTTTATGCGCGCACGGGTGGGCAAGATCAAATCGGTTACTTACGTTTAAATTTAGTCGATTGGCACTTACGCCCTCATTCAGATGAGGTGCTCAAAGAAACCCAAGAACGTTTAGCTGATATGCCGGGCTTAGACATTGAAATAACCCCTGATCAAAATGGGCCACAATCAGGTAAAGACTTACAGATTCAGTTATCGTCTCGTTATCCAGAATTACTTAATGAAGCTGCACTAACAGTACGCCACGCCCTAGATGAAAATGAGAAATTTACTTCTATCAGTGATACGGCGTCCCAGCCTGGTATCGAATGGCAATTGCGCGTTGATCGTAGTGATGCCGCTCGTTTTGGAGCAGATGCCACATTAGTTGGTAGTACAGTACAATTCGTGACGAACGGTTTAAAGATTGGTGAATACCGTCCTGATGATGTGGACGATGAGCTTGATATTCGAGTACGTTATCCCATTGATTCTCGCTTTATCGGTAAACTTGATGAGCTGCGCATGAAAACCGCAACCGGCATGGTGCCGATTGGCAATTTTGTAGAACGAAAAGCCCAGCCCAAAACTGACTTAATTCGTCATGTTGATAGCGAGCGGGTGATAACCGTTGAAGCCAATATGGCACCGGGTGAGTTGTTAAGCATCGAGTTACCCAAACTACAAGCGCAGTTACCTGAGTTAAATCTAGATCCCAGAGTGACTCTGTCGGTAAAAGGTCAAAATGAAGAACAAGCAGAATCCCAAGGTTTTTTGATGAACGCATTTATGGTGGCGTTATTTGTGATGGCAATTATTCTCGTCACGCAATTTAATAGCTTCTATCAGGCATTTCTAATTTTAAGTGCCGTGCTGTTTTCTACCGTAGGGGTATTTTTAGGTTTGGCAATTTTCCAAAAGCCGTTTGGGGTTGTTATGTCAGGCATTGGGGTTATCGCGTTAGCGGGGATAGTGGTTAACAACAATATCGTGTTAATTGACACCTACAACATTTTACGCAAAGAGGGGTATAGCGCAAGCGATGCTATTTTACGTACCGGCGCCCAACGTCTACGTCCTGTACTGATGACCACGGTAACCACAATATTAGGGTTACTGCCGATGGTTGCTGAGATCAATATCGATTTTATTGGCCGCAATGTGGATATCGGCGGGCCATCAACCCAATGGTGGTCACAATTGGCCACCGCCGTTGCGGGGGGCTTGGCATTTGCTACCTTGTTAACCTTGGTATTAACACCGAGTTTATTAGCGTTGAAAGCCGGTAGAGAGCTGCGCAAAGCGCCGTCTAAGCAGACAGTTGATACATTGACTGGCGTTAAATACAATTAATTGCTAAAGGCCATGCTTTAATTTCGAAGCGTGGCCAGCTAGGAACTTTTTACTTTCGCATTAGACTAAAGTTCAATCTTCTTTTCCGCTATTATTTAGTCATCAATTTATTCTGTAAGGGTATTTATATGTACAAGCTATATGGCTCCACTACTTCTCCTTATGTGCGCCGTTTACGTATCTGGCTGGCAAACATTGAGCATGAATTTGTGAATATGAACATATATGAGCAGGCTGGTCGTGAAATCTTAATTAGCAAAAACCCGGCGATGAAAGTACCGGCGTTAGAGTATATAGACCAAGGTAAAAGTGCCTTTATCTATGATTCACGCGTGATATACCGTTATCTTTGTCAACAGCATGACTTTCCTACGCTAAGTTGGCCTCAGGAAAACCAACTTACACTTATTGATGCGGTGAACGACAGCTTAGTGCAAATGTTCCAGTTGTCTCAGTCAGATGTGGTTGCCGACACCGATAAATTATTTTTTAAACTACAAAAAGAGCGTGTGAATAACGTTCTTGCTGAATTGGATGCACAAGTACAGGAGGGGTTGTTTGATAGTTGGCACTACCCGGCTATCTGCTTATTCAGCTTGATCGATTGGATAGAGTTTAGAAATCTGCACAATTTAAAAGGCTTAAGCGCGTTGCTTAATTTTCATCAAGAAAACATCCAACGCATTGAAGTCACGGCAACTGACCCCAGAATGTAGTCTTAAATTATGCGATGAATAATAAAGGTAAACCATGACACCAGAACAGCAAACACAAGCGCAAGCCGCCGCATTTCGTCAACTTGTAAAGCATTTGGATGAGAACAAAGACGTACAAAATATCGACTTGATGATCTTGGCTGATTTTTGCCGTAATTGTCTGTCGAAATGGTATATGGCCGGTGCAAAAGAGCAAGGCGTTGAGATAGATTACGACCAAGCAAGAGAAGCCATTTACGGCATGCCGTTCGCTGAATGGAAAGCAAAGTATCAAACGCCCGCCACACCTGAACAGCTAGAGGCATTTGAAAAACGTCAGAATCCCTGCGGCTAAATAGCCGACTAGCGCGACCGCTGCCTAAGCATTGCTTAGGCAGCGTGTTGCTGTCTCGCCCCAACTATTTTTGCTTATCTTTGTTAAAGCGCCTATTAAAGTACTCATTAAGTCGTCATCAGCGCACGCATTAACGTTAGCCACTACATTTATTAATTGTTTGTAACTTGTAAATCTTGTTGGCACACTGTCATCTGGTCTAACCAGATAATAGGTGACAACATGTCAGCTTCTAATCCCCTTAAAAAGTTCGTTGAAAAAGTAAATCAGTACCCCGCGCCGATCAGCGCATTCTTAATGACAAAAGTCTTTCGTCACAAGGTGAAACTTGCTGGCACCACCAGTATCGATGTTGTGGCAACGAATGGCCAACAGGTCGAATACCGAATGAAGAATCGCAAGAAAGTCCAAAACCACATCGGCAGTGTGCATGCGGCGGCGATGGCCTTATTAGCAGAGTCAGCCACTGGCTTTATTGTGGGGATTAATTTGCCTGGGGATAAACTCCCGCTGATTAAGTGTATGAACCTAAATTACGTCAAGCGTGCCACGGGAGACATGAAGGCCGTCGCTGTGCTAACAGACGAGCAAATTAAGTTACTTTGCGAACAAGAGAAAGGGGAAATCAATGTGCAAGTTAAGGTGACAGATGAAACCGGCATTGAACCTGTTGTGTGTGAAATGATCTGGGCATGGGTACCGAAAAGGGCGTAAATTTACCCCGACGGTTATGCTTAATTTATTGTCATAAAAATTCCATAGAAACAATAGTATTTGAAAGGTTATTTTTCGGAAAAAAATCGTATATAAAAACTTGGGAAAAATATTGACAGATTTCGGATTTAAATTATAAAGCAGGTTGGCACTAGCCAAACAATTTAGTCTTTCACTTAATTTAAATTGGGGATGCCATCATGGCACAACTTTCAAGAGCATCGATGTTTCAACGTGTTTTTAGCGATCCTAAAAACTATCCTTATGGTTTTTCACGTTCAGGTGACTTTTCAATTTCTGAAAGTAAAGCACTGAGCCAATATGGTTGTTTAATTACTGCCTTGCTTGATGGCCGAATTGAACCTGAATGTGAAGAAGATATCTCATTTTTAGCCGTGGCTAAGGGTGAGAAAGACCCCAGTACGACCGCTGAAAAAGCATGGTCTAAGTATGATAAGCGCATACATCGGCCTAAACTTGGTAATATTTACGGTAGTAGGCCGTCATCTCAGAGCAATGACGATGACATGTCTGAAGATAGTGACTTAGAAATTGAACTGGATGATTAACCTTATTTCAGTCTGAAATTCGTAAAATCATCCTATTTCTATGAGACATACCCTGTAAATCGAAAGATATATCCTAATATATTGCTATATTGGGATATATATCTCACTTTTATTGCATTTCCTGTTTAATCTTCCTCTTCGCTCAAGTATAGTTTTCGTTCGTTTGGTAGCGATATTGTGCCGAAACCTTTTTTTTAACAACTTTTTAGGAGAGTAGCCGATGGAAATGATGTCAGGCGCCGCAATGGTTGTGCGAACCCTAAAAGACCTTGGGGTTAAGCACGTATTCGGTTATCCCGGTGGAGCCGTTTTAGATATATATGATGCATTGTACGCGCAAGAAGATGTAGAACACGTATTGGTTCGCCACGAGCAGGGTGCTGCGCACATGGCGGATGGTTATGCTCGTTCTACAGGTATTACAGGCACTGTGCTGGTCACGTCTGGCCCTGGTGCTACCAATACGCTAACGGGTATTGCCACTGCGTATATGGATTCTATTCCAATGGTTATTTTGTCTGGTCAGGTGCCTTCAATGCACATTGGCGAAGACGCTTTCCAAGAAACCGATATGGTCGGTTGTTCGCGCCCTGTGGTCAAACACAGTTTCCTCGTTAAGCGCGCTGTTGATATTCCTGAAGCTATTGCTAAAGCCTATTACATTGCTAACACAGGACGTCCTGGCCCTGTGGTGGTGGACTTACCAAAAGACATAGTCAATGTGCTTGAAGAGCACCCTTATCAGTTCCCTGAAGATGTGACTATGCGCTCTTACAATCCAACGTTGAAAGGGCACAGTAAACAAATTAAAAAAGCGTCTAAAGTATTGCTCGAAGCTAAGCGTCCTATTTTATATGTAGGCGGCGGTGCCATTGCTGCACAAGCGAGTGAGTTGGTCACTGAAATAGCTGAGAAACTAAACCTACCTGTTACCTCTACTTTGATGGGGCTAGGCGCGTTTTCTGGTGTGCATGAGCAAAGCCTAGGCATGTTGGGTATGCACGGTACATTAGAATCAAATAAAGCGATGCATAACGCGGATTGTATTTTGGCGTTAGGAGCACGTTTCGATGACCGTGTTACCAATAATGTTGAGAAGTTTTGTCCTCACGCGACCATTATTCATGTGGATATTGACCCTGCTTCTATCTCTAAAACAGTCGCAGTTCATGTGCCTGTTGTGGGCAGTGTCGATCAAGTCGCCAAGCAATTACTTGCGCAAATGGGCGATATTGATACCGCTAAGCAAAAAGAGAAACTGGCTGATTGGTGGGAGCAAATTGAACAGTGGCGTGGACGCAGCTGTTTAGATTTCAAGAAAGACGACAAACTCATCAAGCCACAAGAAGTGATCCAATCGGTTTACAAGCACACCAATGGTGACGCTTACGTGAGCTCAGATGTAGGTCAACACCAGATGTTTGCTGCCTTGTATTATCCGTTTGCCAAACCTCGTCGCTGGATCAACTCAGGCGGCTTGGGCACCATGGGCTTTGGCTTGCCTGCTGCTATGGGTGTACAAATGGCTCACCGTGATGCGACTTCAGTGGTTATTACTGGAGACGGCAGTATTCAGATGAATATCCAAGAGTTGTCGACGTGCTTGCAATATAAGTTACCGATTAAAATTATTTCATTGAATAACCGCGCACTCGGCATGGTTCGCCAATGGCAAGACATGAACTATAAGAGCCGCTACTCAAGCTCTTACATGGATTCAATGCCTGACTTCGTTAAACTTGCCGAAGCATACGGTCATATCGGTATTCGTGTTGAGCACCCTGATGAATTAGATGCCGCTATGGAGCGTTGTTTTGCAGAGAAAGATCGTTTGGTCTTTATGGATATCGCCATTGATCAAAACGAACATGTATATCCAATGCAGATTAAATTTGGCGCTATGGATGATATGAGATTAAGCAAAACGGAGCGTACATAATGAAACGTATTATTTCAGTTTTAATGGAAAACGCCCCAGGTGCTTTATCACGTATTGTGGGTGTGTTTTCTCAGCGTGGTTATAATGTTGACTCCTTGTGCGTTGCAGCAACCGATGACAAAAGTTTGTCTCGACTGACCATCACGACGCAAGCAGATGACAAAGTGATTGAGCAGATCACTAAGCAGGTGAATAAGCTGATTGATGTGCTTAAAGTAACTGACCTCACAAATGGTAGTCATGTTGAGCGGGAACTTATGTTGATAAAGGTCGCTACCCGCAGTGAACTCGTGCGTGCAGAAGTAAACCGCAATGTGGATATTTTCCGCGCGCAGATCATTGATGTCGACTTAAACAACTATACCATTCAAGTTACAGGTACGAGTGACAAGCTAGATGCCTTTGCTAATGTACTTGCACAGAGTACTGAAATCATCGAGGCGTCTCGCACGGGTATATGTGGTTTAGCTCGCGGTGATAAAGCACTGCGCCCATAAGTGGAATGATAGAATGCAAAAAGGCTCAAATATGAGCCTTTTTTTGTTTTTGTACCTAGGGTTGTTTAACAGACTTATGCTTGATCCCACACCAGTTCTTTGAAGTGCTTGCGACACATAGATTCATATCTGTCGTTCCCGCCTACCTCTACCTGTGCGCCTTCTTTCGCTGCATTGCCGTGCTCATCCAAGCGCACCACAAAGGTCGCCTTGCGCCCGCAATGACAAATCGTTTTTAGCTCAATGAGTTTGTCGGCCCAAGCCATTAAATAGCGGCTGCCTTCAAAGGTTTCTCCTACAAAGTCAGTTCTCAGACCATAAGCCAATACGGGAATATCCAAATCATCGACCACAGATACGAGTTGCTGTACTTGCTGTTTATTTAAAAATTGGGCTTCGTCGATAAAAACACAATCTAATTTCTTGTCCCTGTGTAAAGTCGATATTTGCTCATGCAAGTCGCTGGTGCCGTTAAAAAGGTGGGCACTGGCTTCTAAACCAATGCGCGAAGCCACTTTGCCAATACCGAAGCGGTCGTCTAAGGCGGCGGTAAAAATTGCAGCGCGCATGCCACGCTCTTTGTAGTTATAAGCCGATTGAAGCAAAGATGTGGATTTACCTGCATTCATTGCAGAGTAGTAAAAGTAGAGCTGGGCCATGAAACGAGGGATCCTGATAAGCAGTGTGCTTGCTGTACGTTATTATTGTCAGGCTATGTTAGCGGATATCAAGGTTAATGTAAGCTACTGAAAAGCTATTTTGCTTGTGCAGATGACGCTGTGGTATCGGTTATTGGGTTTTGCCATTCGATTAGCTGTTCATTGCGCATTGGTTTTGCAAAATAAAAACCTTGCAGGTAATCCACTCCCATGGCTTTTAGGGCCAGGGCTTGCTCGAGGGTTTCAACTCCTTCGGCGACGGTTTTACAGTTAAGCTCACTGGCAATGAACAAGGTTGCGCGGATAATGGCTTCGCCGTTGTTGTGCATATTGTCGATGAAAGATTTATCGATTTTGACCTGATTAACAGACAATGTCTGTAATTGAGAAAGAGATGAATAACCCGTACCAAAGTCATCAATAGACACATGAACTTTGCGGGCCTGAATTGCTTCGAGCTGTTGTTTGATTTTAATTTTGTTATCGACAAAAATAGATTCAGTGATCTCAAGATGCAGTCGCTCTGGGGCTAGCCCGCTACTGCGCAGCGCATTGTCTAGCGCTCGAATAAAGCTGTCATCCATTAGCTGAATAATAGATACATTCACTGATACTGCTGCGTCATGGGCATATTGCCACTGACTGGCGTCCATGCAGGCTCTGTTGAGCACCCAAGCCCCCATTTCTTTAATTAAGCCTGATTTTTCAGCCAACGGGATAAATTGGTCGGGGCCGATAAAACGACCATCGAAATCCCAGCGTAACAGCGCCTCAAACGCGCAAGATGAAGTGTCTTTCGCTGAAACGATGGGTTGGTAACATAAGTAAAGTTGACGCCGCACGGTGGCTTGTTGCAACCCTTCTAGTATGGTTTGCGTGTCAATTACTCTTTGTTGTAATTCATTGCTGAATATCACAGGCGTGCGATCTGGCGTGACCTTTTGCTCACTCATAACCAAGTCGGCAAACTGAATTAACTCGGTAGCTTCTGTGCTGTGCTCTGGGCACATCGCAATGCCCACGGTTGCCCCTAAATGCACGCTATTGTTGTTCACTGAAATTGCTTGCGAAATACTGGTTATGATGGCACTAGCAATCGCTTTAGCGGTTGGTGCGTCACTGTAGGGCAGGGCGACTAAAAATTCATCTCCCGTCCAGCGTCCGATTTTGTTGTCGTCAGAGAACGCGCTGATCCGGCGCGTTACTTCTTGTAAAACACTGTCACCGACTTGGTGGCCCATGGTGTCATTGATTTTTTTAAAGCCATCGAGATCGATAAACAGCAAGGCTAATTCGCTGTTACTTTGTTCTGCTCTTGCGGCTAATTTACTTAAGGATTGGGTAAACGCTTTGCGGTTCATTAACTGGGTTAGAGGGTCTAGATAAGACAGTTGCGCTATTTTTTCAGTTCGCTTGCTGACTTGTTCTTCAAGGGTATTATTTACAACATTAAGCTTGTCGTAAGCATCACTGAGCTCTTGATTGACCTTGTCTAATTGTTGTTTTTCCTGACGAAGTTGCTCACTCATCGCCATGTTCATATTTCTTGTATTGATGGAGTCATGAGTGAACTGGACGGCTTTAGAATAGGTAAACACCAACCCAATACTGAAGACTAAACCTAAGCCCCCGAGCATAACTCGATAGTCTTCTTCAGATATAACGCCCAAGATAGAAATAGGCACTAGGAGTATCAGTGCATACGAGATTGAGATCCGCGCATTGGCCGCTAAAACAGATTGTCCTCCAGCGGCCATCGAAGATAAAACGATGATCATGACAGAGAACTCAAGCAAGTTAACATAGGAAAAAGTGAGTATAGGTAGGGTGGTCCATAAAATTGCAGTGGCAATACAGCCGATACCGAAGCGTACTTGTGCTGCATCACCGTCAAAATCTTGCTGGGGTTTTATTACTCTTCGCCAATAAAGTCCGTCTACAAAGCGCAGCGTTGACACCACTAGCATGCACAACCACCATGCTTGCTTAATCAAATGAATCTCGGGATTAGCAAAGCCAAACGCTAACACACTACTTGAAGCGAGAGTTATCAAACAGGCGGCACCTATATTACTGTAAAGTAATTTAGCAGCATCCTGACTATTTAGTGCACGTAAATCGGCCGAAGTATTCGTCACTCTCATCCTAGAACGGTGAATTAATTTTTTGTTTTTAGTCTGCCTAACGCACCGTAAGAAGCAAACCTCAACGTAAATTTATTGCTATTAGACGAACAATTTACCGTAAATTGATGAAAAAAGTAACAGCTGGTTTAATACCTTTGTATAAGATATTTGACCAACTGTTCACCCGCGACTTGAATATGCTGACTTAGTATGGCCCCAGCTTTTTCGTGTTGGTCCGCAGATAATGCGTTGAGCAAAGCATCATGCTCATCTTGGCTGCGGTCAAAGTAAGCGAGTTCCGTTTCATGAAAACCGATATATCTGGCACATAACAAATGCAAGTGAGCGACGGTGTCAAACAGAGCTGCACGGTTCGCTGGTACGTACAAACAGCGATGAAATTGCCAATTGAGTTCACCGTTTAACAGTATATCGTCAGGGGAAATAGCTTTCAGCTGAAGCAGTATGTCACGGGCTTTGCCCAGTGTTTCAAAATTGATATTCGGTGCCGCGTGAGCTAACAACATAGGTTCAAGATGCATGCGCATTAAATATAAATCTTGAGCGTCATCTGCGTTTAACGGGCGCAACATCACGCTGGATTTTCCATGCGCTACCAGCCAGCCTTCATTCTTGAGCCGTTGTAGGGCATCCCGTATGGGGATACGGCTCACGCCATAGCGCTCTGCGAGCTGAGCTTGTTTCAGAGCCTGCTTTTCCGGCAACTTACCTTGCACTATGTCCTGTTTAAGCTGTTGATAAAGCGTGTGAGTTTTTTGGTTATGCATGGGCGCTCGCTTTGTACAGTCCGTTATTGTTGATTAGCGTTAGGCATGGGTTGGCGTTTGGCGCTAAACAGCAGTGTCAGCATACCTATAATTAACCCCCAAAACGCTGAAGAAACATCAAACAAGGATACACCCGATGCAGTCACTAAAAATGTAACAATGGCAGCGTCTCGATATTGTGGGTCGTGCACTGAACTAAATAGGCTAGCCCCTATGGTACCTAGCAGCGCCAGACCAGCAAGTGTGGCAATTAATGCTGCAGGGAACGCCGCAAATAAACTGACCACCACGGTCGCACCAAGTCCGGCAATAATATTGAATACCCCTGCAGATACGCCAGCGATATAGCGCTTAGCAGGATCGCTATGGGCCTCGTCACTGGTGCATATGGCTGCGGTGATTGCGGCTAAATTAAAGCTAAACCCACCAAAAGGGGCAAGTATTAAATTTAATGCACCGCTGGTGGTAATAATCGGTGATATAGGTTGTTGCGCATAACCACTGGATTTAAGCACTGCCATACCCGGTAAGTTTTGCGATGTCATTGTGACGATAAATAAGGGTAAACCTACGCCAATAAGTAACGATAAATCAAACGTTGGAGATACCCAAACAGGCGTCGCGGTGGTTATTTCAATGGCGGTTAAGTCAAACATACCTGTAAGCCACGCGTAAGTTGTGCCGGTGATTAATACCAATAATATACAGAAACGAGGAATGAGTCGTTTGCTGATAAAATAACTCAGCAACATAACACCGACGAGCATAGGCGCAATAGCAAACGATTCGAAAATAGAGAGTCCGAATTGCAGTAAAATTCCCGCTAGCATCGCACTGGCTAATGGCAATGGAATACGTTTTGTTAAAGTATCGAACCAGCCTGAAATACCCGTGATCAAGGTTAAAACAGCGACAAATAAAAATATACCGATGGCCTGTTCAATGCTAACACCGGCTAAGCTGGTGGCCAGTAAGGCAGCGCCTGGTGTCGACCAAACAATGATAATGGGACGCCGGTAATACCAAGACAACCCTAAGCACCCTGCGCCCATACCAATCCCCAACGCCCAAACCCAGCTGACAATCATCTCATGGCTTGCTCCAGCAGCTTGAGCCGCTTGGAATACAATAGCCACGGCGCTGGCGAACCCGACCAATACGGCGATAAATCCGGCACTGATGGCGGAAAGACTCATATCCTGAATAAGCTTTTTCATTTTGTATACTTTATAGAATTTGTATACAAATTTAACACTCACCATCGAGAGATGTAAACCATTAGCGCGGGATTAATGCAAACAAAGGCGAATGTAAGGTCAGGTTTATCGCGGATGATTTATGACAAATAGTGCATAAGTAGCGCCGACGCAGCGCACAGCATCAGCGCCAGAACGCATGTTAAGCGTTAGCGCTGGCTGATGAGCGAAACTTTTTCGCTAACAGTACAAGCATGAAGGCCCCAATATACATAGTGACCCCATACACCCCAGGCGCTACAGCAAAGTCGGCTCGTTGTAAAAAGGTGACTGCAATTAGTATAGCCATAGCTGAATTTTGCACGCCTACTTCTATTCCCAAGGTGATGTTATCTCTGGCTGAAAACCTGAATAACGCACCGAGGCCGATGCCTAGCATAATGGCTAACAGGTTTAAGGTTAATGCACTTGAGAATACAGCAGAGAAAGATGAAGCAAGTGTGTCTTTTTCCTGGATCGTAATAGCCACGATCATCAGCACCAGAAATGCCGTCGCTAGATGGCGGAAAAAGGGTTCGCAACGAATAGCTTTCTCAGCAAAATAATGCCGAATAATAATACCGATGAGCACAGGAATTAAGGTAATAAAAATTAGCCCGAGTGTGGTGCTAAGCAAAGAGAATGACTGAGCTTCGTGTTGACCAAACTGACTAATGGCAAATTGGATAATCAACGGTGTCGTAATCACGCAGATCAGCGAACTAATGGCCGTTAGGCTAACCGAAAGCGCCAAGTTTGCTTTCGCGATCTGGCTGATAATGTTAGAGCTTGTGCCACCAGGACAAGCCGCGAGTATCATGATCCCTATGGCTAGATTTGGGGCTAAATCGAACGCAATGGCCAAGCAATAAGCCAATATTGGCAGTAATAGAAGTTGCCCAAACAGCCCAACCAAAATAGGTAAGGGCGCACGCCATAGCTGCTGAAAGTCATTTTTGGTTAAGCTCAGTCCCATACCAAACATGATGAGGGCTAGAACAAATGGTGCTATGTACTGGGTTAAGAATGATTCGGTCATTATTATTATTGTTCACTAGGTTAATAGGCATTAATTGCCAGTTAGGGATATAACATAAGGTGGAAGGCATATCCTCTGCCTTCAGGCTTGCAGTGGTAGGTAGATTACAGTGTATTTGTCATGGGAGGTCTCGTAAGTCTTGTGGTTCTAATAATTGATAATAGTGACGCAGCCGAGTAAGCAGCGCTTGGTTCGCTACGATGAATTCGTTCAATTGATGAATAATGTCTTTCTGCTCTATGGTGGACAAATGAAAGGTCACTGGCCCGTGAGGTATATTTTTAGCTATCGTCACTTTTTGTTTTTTCTCAGGTGTCGCTAATAGGTATTGTGCAACGTTATATTCAACGTCTGCACCGTCAACTCTGTTTTTAAGCACTAAATTGATGGCAGCATTCGGAGAGTTCACCTCAAGCACATTTAAGCGATTCTTGGCGATGCGCTCAAGCCAATGAACAGGGGTAAACCCGTGGGGCACGCCTAAAGACCGGAACTGCTTCATGCTGTAATATTCGCGCTCTGTCAAAACCATGGTCGCGCTAATGGCGCTGATTAACGGCTTACTTAGGGTTTTACGAGAATCAATTTTGTCGTGAATGGAACGCCAATCTGCGTTATCGGGGTAAGCAAAATCGATAGAATCCTGAGCCAGTGCTCGCTGTAAACGTTTGATAGGATAAGAGCGATACTCGAACTGATGCCCACTAGCCTGTGAAAACGCCTCTAGTACAGCCCACGCATAACCTTTGTCTTCTTTTAGACTGAAATTGTAATGGGGGAAATAATCAATGTCTTGGCAGCCTACAACAAAGGTTTTTTGCGGGCTGGCATTCGCCCAACTTATTCCTAAAACAGATAACCAAATCAACCACCAGCGGGTATTGTGCATGCTTAATATCACTCTACTGCAAATTCATGATGTGTTTTAGCATAGTTGAAAATAGCCATTTCGTGGAAATTGCCACCAATGCTATTCACACCAGCACTAGGTGGCACGCCAAGCTAGCTCATTTTAGCCAGTAAACTAAGGGGGGCAATTCGCGCAATATAGCGGAATAAAGCCCAAGGCCATGTGGGTACAAAGCTACTATCTACCTCTTTTTCAATGGCCTTAACCATAGCCTTGCATCCTGTTTCGGTATCAACAATAAACGGCACTGTTTTTACCTTTTCGTTGATTTCGCTTTGAATGAAGCCTGGGTGAATGGTGGTCACCTTAATAGGGGTCTTCATCACATCAATACGGATGCCTTCTGTCATCGAAGTCAGCGCTGCTTTGGTGGCCGCATATACGGTCATTGCCCGTCGCGCGCCGCGCACCGCACTAACTGAAGAGATGGTCACCAGATGCCCAGCATTTTGTTCGCGGAAAATTTCCATACTGGCTTCACACTGCGCCAGAGCTGACACAAAATTGGTCACGGCGGTTTGTTTGTTGGCGTGAAAATACCCCGTGCCTACCGACGCGCCTTTACCCATGCCGGCATTAACGATAACGCGGTCAAGCCCGCCCATATCTGCGGCAAAGGCTTTGATTACCTCAAACACCTGTGGGTGGTCGTCCACGTCTAACGGGCGAATAAATACCTCAATATTCGGATTGATAGCGAGTAATTCAGCTTTTAATTCTTCTAAGCGCTCGACCCGTCTGGCGCATAACCCCAAGTTACGGCCCATCTTGGCAAACTCAATAGCCATGCCTTTTCCTAAGCCTGAGCTTGCGCCAGTGATTACGATGTTTTTTCTTGTCATGGTGGCGTCTCTCTTTATGTACTGGTTTGTTTTAGCTTTCTGCTTGGGCTCATTATTTGTATGTAATGAGATGGCGGTGATTACCTTCAAATGCAGAATGATCATTAAGGCTAGATAACACTAGGCCTTTTTTTGAGTGAATAATTTTTGTGACGCCGGCGTTTACCAAAGTCCAGTTAACCTTCATTAAATTGCTCGCAGGTATGTTTAACAGCGTCTGACTCAGTACTGCAATCGGTCCTCCTGAGCTAAATACGGCTATATGTTTAGCATCTTCATTGTGATCAATAACATTTTGAATCGCCAGCTCAATACGATTTTGGTACGCCATCCACGATTCTGTGTATTGCTGGGCAAAGTCGTTGCTCATCCAGCGAGAAAAGGCTTCTTCAATCACATTTTGCAGTGCCATGTTAGGATTTTTATGCTGCATCAAATGCTGCTTTACACCCGCAGGCGTTGCAAAGCCGGGGTTGAGCTGGGCTAAAATATCTTGGTGGTCATACTCGTTCCAGTTGGCGTCAACGATTGTGTTTTCGATAATCGACTCATCAGCACCCATAGCGTGCAAACAGCCTTTAGCGGTTTGCTGGTGGCGTAACATACTGCCACGAAATACTTTGTCGAATCTGACGCCTCTGCGCTTTAAATCGGCACCCAAGTGAGTGGCTTGCTGCTCACCTAAGGAAGATAAACAATCGTAATCGTCTTTGCCAAATGACGCTTGCCCGTGGCGAATAAGATAAATACAGGTCATGCTAGCGCTTTCCTTTTATCGCTTTGCGGCATTGCCACATGAGGTAATGCACAAAGAACCAAATATTTTTAAACGCAGGGTTATTCGTTTGCTTGTGATGATAGCGATAATAAATTTGCTGAGCGATCGCGGCGAGCCTATACAAGCCATACACTTCATAAAACGCAAAGTTATCGACGTTAAAGCCGGTTTTATCGAGGTAATAATCGATCACTTCACGGCGGGTAAACATGCCCGGTAAATGGGTCGGTTGGCGACGAGTCGACTTAGCGAGTTTGTCATCATCTGCTTGTACCCAGTAGGCTAAACTATTTCCCAGATCCATGAGTGGGTCGCCTAACGTAGCAAGTTCCCAGTCCAGTACACCAATAATCTCGGTAGGAGACTGGGCATCTAACACCAGATTATCAAAACGAAAATCGTTGTGGGTCAAACAAATATGTTCAGCCGCCGGCATGTTATCTCTAAGCCAGTCACTCACATAATTTGCTTTAGGGACATTCCAGGTACGGGCTTTTTGATAGCGGCCTATCCAGCCATCTATTTGCCGCTTGGTGTAACCGCTACCTTTGGCAATATGTGAGAGTTGCGCTGCTTGATAATCGACTTTGTGCAACTCAATAAGGCTATCAAGGGCGTTTTCACACAATTGGCGGGTATCAGCCACATTTAACGAAAAATTTCGCGGCAGATTCTTGCGCGGTATGATGCCATTGAATTTCTGCATGACGTAAAATTCAGCACCAATAACCGATTCATCCTCACAATGAGCGAGCATTTCAGGAACGTAATGGTAGACCGGCTTCAGGGCTGCTTGCAGGCGATATTCTCGCCCCATATCGTGAGCACCTTTGGCTTTTGTTCCTGCAGGCCCTCTGCGTAAGATAACTTCGGTATCGATTCCACTAGGGTTACTGTAAGCCAAGCAGTACGTCCAATTAGACGCACCTCCAGCATACTGGGTGACCTTCGGCTGGCCAGTCAACCCGCTGATGTGCTTGGTAAGCCAAGGATTGAGCGTCTCAAGATTGAGCTCCTCCCCTTGGCGCACTGAGCCGGCCTGATCGATTGCGCCCTGTGCGCTTGCAGTTGTGCTCATATTAACTGTATTTCTTCAGTTCTAAGCGGGTCACCATTCCCATATGCACTTCATCTGGGCCATCAGCCAAGCGCAGGGCTCTGGCGCCTGCAGCAAAGCGTGCTAATGGGAAGTCACTGCTCATGCCCGCACCACCATGAAGTTGCACTGCCATATCCACTACGTCTTGCAGCATTTTGGGAACAGCGACTTTAATAGCAGAAATTTCAGTCATGGCATTCTTCACCCCAACTTCGTCAATTTTCCATGCTGCGTGTAACGTCATTAAGCGGGCCTGATGAATTGCGATACGCGCCTGGGCTATACGCTCGCCATTGCCACCAAGTTTGATTAACGGTTTACCAAATGCGGTGCGGCTTAAGCTGCGTTTCATAGCGAGTTCTAATGCTTTTTCTGCACCGCCAATTGAGCGCATGCAGTGATGAATACGTCCTGGCCCTAAGCGGCCCTGAGCGATAGCAAAGCCCTTACCCAAACCTACCAGTAGGTTTTCTTTGGGAACACGTACGTTAGTAAAATGCATTTCACCATGGCCTGATGGCGCGTCGAAATCACCGTAAGCACTAAGCATGCGCTTGATCTCAATGCCTGGGGTATCAAGGGGCACAATGACCATGCTGTGTTGGCTATGCTTGTCATTTTCAGGATTTGATAACGCCATGAAAATCGTGACTTTGGCATTTGGGTGACCTAATCCGGTTGACCACCACTTTTTGCCATTAAGTACTAGCTCATCGCCGTCGACTTCAACGGTAGCCTGCATGTTAGTGGCATCCGATGAGGCCACGTCGGGCTCGGTCATACCGAATACAGAGCGTATTTCGCCAGCCAGTAAAGGTTTTAGCCATTTGTCTTGCTGTTGCTGGTTACCGAAATGATAAAGCACTTCCATGTTGCCGGTATCTGGGGCATTACAGTTAAATATCTCAGATGCAAATAAAACACGACCCATTTCCTCGGCAAGGGGGGCGTATTCTAGTGTCGTTAAGCCTTTGCCCAATTTGTCGTCCGGTAGGAACAGGTTCCACAATCCTGCTTCTTGAGCTTTCTTCTTTAGCGGTTCAATCATGGGATGCATTTGCCACTTGGTCCAGTCGCCAGTTGGGTTTAGCTCCTCGGTTTCACGATAGATTTGCTCTTCCACTGGGTACACGTGTTCATCCATAAATGCTTTGACGCGTGCGATGTAATCTTGTGTTTTCTCGCTATGTGCAAAATCCATGATTTTCCCCTGCTATACGTTAGTATTTTTACGTTAATGTAGAGCCAGCATAGCGCCTTTTTTAAATTGAATGAAATGAAAAATACTACAGGTATACTATGAATAATATTCATTGTAGTTGAGGCTCACTATGGCAGACATGCACGCCCTTAAAAAACTCGATTTAAACTTGCTTAAAGTGTTTGAAAGTTTATATGTAGAGCAGAATATGACACGCACAGCGGATGCCCTGCACATCACGCCATCAGCGGTCAGTCACTCAATTAAGCGCCTGCGAGAGTGCCTTGGCGACCCTTTATTTCAGCGCAGTAACAATCGCATGTTACCCACACCCGCTTGCCAGAGAATGGCCCCTCTGATCATTGATAATCTCACGCGCTTACGGCAAATCATGCAGCACTGGGGGGAGTTTCAACCCTTAACCAGTGAACATCATTTCAGAATTGGTATGCATTACGCGCTAGAGCCGAGCATTTTGCCCGCGTTAACGACTCGATTAGCATCGCTTGCACCGAACGTGACGTTTTCCAGCGTAAAAGTAGACCGAGTGACCTTGACGCGAGACTTAAGCGCCGGGCACATGGATTTAGCGTTAGATGTGGCATTACCGATAAAGTCACCTGTGCTGCATCAAAAGTTAATTGATGATGACTTCTGTGTATTGATGCGTAGCGAACATCCACTTACTGAGAACATGAGTAAAGAAGCCTATTTTGCCGCTGGGCACATTGGAGTATCAAACCGCTCGAGTGGGGCATCGGTAGAAGACCTATTGTTTCAGCAGCAAGGGTTGTCTCGTAAGGTGGTGATCCGCTGTCAAAACTACTATTCGGCAAAAAGTATGGCGGCTAATTCCGATAACCTACTAACGGTTCCGCGCAGGTTGGCAGAGCATTTACGTCAGGATGATGTGGCACTTTTTGATTTACCCATTAGTATCGCGCCCATTTCTACTCACATGTATTGGCATAAAAACACCGAACAAGACTCAGCATTAACTTGGTTAAGAGCTTTATTTGACGGGATATTTGTGGGATAGGCAGTAAAAATAAATACCTCGCCCTTTTTAATTATTTATTGAATTGGTATAAGGGCGAGGCTGCTTTTGTGTACTGGTTAATCGTCGTTAGTTGAGCCGATACGATGAATGGTTAAGTCAGCGCCGTTGTATTCTTCTTCTTCGGTTAAGCGTAACCCCACCACCATTTGAATCGCGCCATAAACAATAACGCCGCCGATAATAGCCACTAAAATACCGCCTAGTGTACCAATGATCTGAGCGACTAAATTGACGCCACCTAGGCCGCCCATGCTTTCGCTACCGCAAATACCAGCAGCAATACCGCCCCATGCGCCGCACAGGCCATGTAATGGCCATACGCCCAATACATCATCGAGCTTTTTGCTGCGCTGAATAAAGGTGAATAAAGTAACAAACAACCAGCCTGCGACAACACCTATCACTAGCGCACCTATGGGATGCACCACGTCTGAGCCTGCGCAAATAGCCACAAGCCCAGCTAAAGGGCCATTGTGAACAAAACCCGGGTCATTCTTGCCGAACAACCAAGAGGAAATAATTCCCCCTGCCATCGCCATTAAAGAATTCATAGCAACCAAGCCACTGATGCCGTCTAGGGTTTGGGCAGACATAACATTGAAACCAAACCAGCCTATGCACAGGATCCACGTACCCAAGGCTAAAAAGGGAATGTTAGACGGGGCAAATGCGATCAGCTTTTTGTCTTTAACTCTGCCATTACGCAAGCCCAAGAAGAAGACTGCTACTAATGCCAGCCAGCCGCCAACACCGTGCACAACCACTGAGCCGGCAAAGTCGTGAAATGGCGCGCCAGTGGTTTGCTCTATCCAGTCTTGTATACCGTAATTGCCGTTCCATACTATGCCTTCGAAGAAGGGATATACCAAGGCAACGATGATCGCTGAAGCCAACAAGAAAGGATTGAACTTGGCGCGTTCAGCAATACCGCCTGAAATAATGGCAGGAATTGCGGCAGCAAACGTCATTAAGAAAAAGAACTTAACCAAGTCATAGCCATTATTTGCGGTCAGTTCGCTGGCGCTACTGTAAAAAGTCGTATCGTAAGCCACCCAATAGCCAATAAAAAAGTAAGCGACACAAGAAACACCGAAATCGGTGATAATTTTAACTAATGCGTTAACCTGATTTTTGTGGCGTACCGTACCCACTTCCAAAAAAGCAAAGCCTGCGTGCATGGCAAAAACCATGATTGCACCAATGAGTAAAAAATACGTATTTGAACTTTGCACCAATAGCTCGGTGGCGCTTGTGACATCTTGCATGTGTTATATCTCTGTGTGTCGGTTAATGTTACATAAAGGTAAATTTTAAACGCGTTTCTTTATCCTTAACGGCTATTTTAAGTGTGTTTTTGCTCGTTAAAGTCAGCCTATTATATCCCTCTATGCCTTGCTGTGTCAGAATCATACCCTGCGTAATGAAAAGTGTGCATGCCACATATAGAACTAAAGCACATAGCTCATGCATATTTAACATTGTGTTTAAAACTAAAGACTAGTTGTGAATTCGTTGCTCTGTGTATTACTTAAGTCAGACATGAATTGTGCCATGGACAGCCCCAATAGGATGTTATTCGATAGTCTGAATATCGATACCTTACATCCCCGATCTTAACAACACCTATAGCGTAAGATAAGTGTTTACTGCTTTGCGAGACAAATCATGAAAAATGATCTTTTGAATCGATTCACAGGTTACCTTGTGGGTTGCTTATGTATGCTCATCGCTGCCAATAGTGCAGTGGTTAGTGCAGCGATTGAGCTAACCGAGGTAGCCCCACAGAACACAGTGCTCAGTAGCAAGCAACGACAGTTGTTGGTAGAGCAACTACAAAAAAATAACTCGTTGCGTGTCATTGTTGAATTAAAAACGAATATTAATAGCCTTGCTTCGGTGGCGCAGTCTGATGATGGTGCGGCGGCCGATGGAGCAGCAACCGCGTCGCAAAGCACGCTTCAAGCAATTGCGAACGCGCAAGCGGACTTACACTCAAGCTTGCAACAATCAGGTGCTGTGCTTAAGCATAACTTTACCCACTTGCCTATGGTGGTGTATGAAATTGATTTAGGTGCGTTATCAGTGCTGGAGAAATCGTCGCTGGTTAAAAGCATTCAGGTTGACGAAATTCGTCAGCCATCTTTACTGCAAAGTACAGATATTATCGGGACTGAAGAGGCCTATGCCATAGGGGCGACAGGTGCTGGGCAAACATTAGCTGTGCTTGATTCAGGGGTTGAGTCAGATCATCCGTTTTTAGCGGGTAAGGTGGTGTCCGAGGCGTGCTTCTCAACTAATCGTAGCTCTGGGTTTTCTGCATCCGTTTGTCCTAGTGGTAGCAATGATGAAATTGGTGAGGGCGCAGCAAAGGCTTGTGATTTCAGTGGTTGCTATCATGGAACTCATGTCGCGGGAATCGCTGCGGGCCAAAACGAAAATCTGCATGGCGTGGCTAAAGATGCCGACATTATCGCTATTCAAGTGTTCTCAAAAATTTTAGACAGCAACTACTGTAGCGGCAGCCCACCTTGTTTAGGGGCCTATGACTCGGACGTCATTCAAGGATTAGAGCGAGTTTACGCTTTACGCAACACCTATTCTATTCCCTCAGTCAATTTAAGCCTAGGTTCCGGCGGATACCTTAGCCATGAGGCTTGTGATTCAGCTAATAGCAGTTATGCCAGCGCTGTGAGTAAGTTAAATGACGCTGGTATTGCGGTGGTCATCGCCTCTGGTAACAATGGCTACAGCAATAAAATCAGTGCCCCTGGTTGCGTAAGTCATGCCATTAGCGTTGGAGCTACAACTGACAATGATGGCGTTGCTTGGTTTACCAATAAAGCGGACTTTCTGACCTTGCTTGCCCCTGGCACCAGTATTCAATCTTCTGTTCCTGGCGGGACCTACTCATCAGCTCAGGGCACATCTATGGCTGCCCCTCATGTGGCGGGTGCATTTGCTGCGCTGGCTTCTCTTGAAAATACACCTGACAAAACACAAATCCTCAGCGCGCTATTAAACACAGCGAAAGCGATTGATTCTGGCTCGCTAACTTTTGGCCGGATCGCCCTCGGGGCGGCTGCTGAAAACTTAATGCCAGAGCCTGAAATAGACCAACAACTGAGCATCCGTATAAGCGTTGATAACGCAGAGGAGATGTATTTTAACGGCGTACTTTTGGGTGGTTCTGATAATTGGAAGAGTAGCAAATTATATAACGTCAACGTGACCCAGAAAAACAATGTTTTGGCGGTCAAAGCGATGGACGTTGACGGGTTAGCGGCGCTAATCGCCGAGCTTGAACTAGAAGGACAAGCATTTTATAGCGATGAAAATTGGAAAGTCTCTACTGAATTTGTCGATGGCTGGCAACAAACTGAATTCGATGACAGTCAGTGGCAAGCAGCCAGTACCTATGGTTATTACGGAGTATGGCCATGGTATAAAAACGTAAAATGGTGGCCAAGCACCAGCCAAGCACAATGGCTTTGGTCAGATGAACGCTATGACGACAATACGGTTTACTTCCGCTATCACATAAAAGCAGCTGATGCGCCTGCTTCTGAACCTGTCGTTATTAATACCGCGAACCTTGCCCAGGGGCAGGTAAATGAAGCTTATTCAGCAACACTATTCGCCAGTGGTGGTAGTGAGTCTTTTACTTGGACAGTTGTAAGCGGTAGTTTACCTAGTGGTCTTGAACTTAACGCGCAAAGCGGCCAATTAGCTGGTACGCCAAGTACAGCAGGGGAGTTTTCCTTTACTGTTGAAGCCAAGGATTCCGCGGGAGCACACGCTCAACAAGTATTGACGCTATCTATCGAGCCGGCTGCGGTTACTTCAGAAATAGCGACTATTACTATTTCGGTTGATAATTTTGAAGATACCTACTTTAACGGCGTGTTTTTAGGCTCTTCCACCAATTGGCAGTACGCAAAATCTTATACAGTGGAGTTGGTTTCTGGTCGCAATGTGCTGGCGGTAAAAGCGCAAGATGTAGACGGCGTAGCAGCGCTCATTGCCAAGATTGAAACTGAGCAGGGGATTATCGTCAGTGACAGCAATTGGAAAATTTCAACCCAAACGAGTGAGGGGTGGAATAACCAAGATTTCGACGACAGTACGTGGGGCAACGCTACTGCTTATGGCGCGTACGGTGCGCAGCCATGGCGCTGGCGAGTGAATCGTTTAAATGGCGCCAACGGTGCTAACTGGATTTGGTCGGGGGACAACGACCTAGACAACTTGGTCTATTTCAGACTAGTAATAGAGCGTCCATAGGTAGCTAAGCACGAATGCCTCAACCATGATGGGGCTTGTAAAGCCGAGTTTAGATTCTATCTAGCTCGGCTTTTTATTGCCTAGGGTGAAAATGCCGTAGCGTGTAAATGACGCAGCGTTTGTCCTCTCAGTTCAAGTAGTGAGCAAACTTAATTGCAATGCAATGCACTGCCGCGCGTCAGTCAGAAAAATGACGCTTTATATTTACTGTACTTTTTTCAGCCTAATGTCCTTTTAACTTATTGATTATTAAGTTATTTAAACTGTTGGCACAGTGTCTGCTGAGGTGTGGATGAGTAAGAGGTGGAAGCTTTCTTATCTCATTCCAACCCGGTTCGATTAAGTACAAGGTGTCTACATGATAGGTTTTACTCATATACAACTGACTGAAACGCATCGCCAGCGCGTTACGCATTCGGCAAAACCCAAGGTGGGTACGGCTGCAGTCTTAGCACAGCTACTGCCGCAGCTAACGGTTAATGCGCCAAGCGAGCGATACCAAGCGATTACTGGTTTAGATTACTATATGCGTGAAGAAACAGAGCGCTTACTGGCGCGCATTGAAACGCATCTTGAAATGCTCATAGAGGGCATAGAGGGCATGGCTAGTCATACTCAGCCGGCACAATTTAGCTTAACGGTATCCAATGGTAAGTGTGAACTTGCTGGCCAGTATCCTCTGGGGCTTGATAAAAAACTCAACCAAGACGCTTGGCTTATTGGTGCTTTTGCTTGGCTAATACCCAATTACCTTGCTCTGGTGCATTCACTAGAGCTTCGCGCATTTTCATATGCATATCAGCGCTGTCGAGCAAAAGCCGCAGTGGCATATCAGCATCTTGATGAGCCAAATCATGGCCTAGCGGTTGTCGTGAAGTTCAGCGCAGGAAAAGGGCAGTGGCAGGTAACCACGCCTCTAAATATTTATCACTTGTAAGGAGCTTACTGTTCTTACCCCTTGCCCTAATCTTAGCCCTAACCCCAATTTACATTTCAGTTGTGAATAGATGATCTTTCGGTAACTTTGCAGCACCGCGACAGAGACTGTTGATGGTGTGTGGAAGATTAGTGACTGAAGCGTCTTGCAGTTAAATCAAAAAAGGACAATTTTAATACTGCTATCAGGCTACGCATCCTTTAGAATATAAGCCTTAAATCAAGATGTTAAGCCCACGTTATCTAGGTAAATAATTGTATGCCTGATTCTCAAGAAGCAAAAAAACTTAGCAATCAGTTCGAAGAAATTAACGAGGCTTTAAACGACGGCATGATTGTGCAAGTGCGAGAGAGGCTCAGCACTATGCCTCCTTGTGATGTGGCATTACTGTTGGAGTCTAGTCGCAGTCGCACGCGCTCTGAAATATGGCAGTTGATCGAACCTGATCAGTACAGTGATGTTCTCGAAGATCTGTCTGAAGATGTACGCAACGGTATTATCCGCCAAATGGTCCCGGAAATTCTAGCAGACGCCCTAGAAGACATGGACACAGATGATTTGGTGGAAACCTTATCTGGCCTGCCTGAAGCCGTTTCACAAGATGCGCTTAGCTCTATGGATGAGCAGGATAGGCAGCGTGCAGAGCAAGCCCTTTCCTATGGTGAAGATACTGCCGGTTTCATTATGAACACCGACACCATCACCCTGCGCCCAGAAGTGACCGTTGACGTGATCCTGCGGTACTTGCGTCTAAAAGGTAATATTCCGAAGGGTACAGATACCTTTTATGTGGTAAATCGCAGTGATGAGCTTATCGGTAGTGTGCCGGTAACTGAGCTACTGACCGCTCGCCCGGCGGTGAAAGTCGAAAAGTTGATGACCCAAGACTCAGTCGCAGTGCCTGTAGATATGCACGAGAACGAAGTAGCAAGCTTATTCGAGCGTTATGATTGGTTGTCAGCCCCAGTGGTCGATAAGGGAAATCGCCTGGTAGGACGTATTACCATAGATGACGTGGTAGATATTATTCGCGAAGGGGCTGAGCACTCAATGATGAGCATGGCCGGTCTAGACGATGAAGAGGATACCTTTGCGCCTGTCATTAAAAGTACCAAGAAGCGGTCTGTATGGTTGGGTGTGAATTTACTTACCGCACTAATGGCAGCTGCAGTGAGCGATATGTTCGAAGCAACGCTGAGTCAGCTTGCTGTGTTAGCGATTTTAAATACCATTGTGCCTAGTATGGGCGGCGCGGCAGGGAACCAAACCTTGACCTTGGTGATACGCGGTATGGCACTAGGTCATGTGAGCGGCAGTAATGCTCGCTGGTTAATTGGCAAGGAATTGGCCATCGGCTTTTTCAACGGGGTGATTTGGGCCGTTTTGATTGCATCCGTGATTGCCATGTGGAAACAAGATGTCATGCTCGGCGGAGTGATTGCTTTTGCCATGATGGTCAACATGGTAGCCGCGGGGTTAGCTGGCGCTATGCTGCCGGTACTGATGAAAAAAATGAATATCGACCCTGCACTTGCTGGTAGTGTGATTCTGACCACTATTACCGACGTGGTAGGAATTTTTGCCTTTTTAGGTACCGCAACCTGGTTGTTATTATAAAAATATGTCTGTGTTTACTATCGTGTCTTTAACGTTTATCACTTTGGTGGCTTTTGCGGCTAACTCTGTGTTTTGCCGTCTCGCATTGGACGAGCAGAATATGGATCCCATGAGTTTCACAGGAATTCGATTAGCATCGGCAGCTCTGGTACTCGGCCTGATTATGCTGGTCAAATCACCGGCTAGTGTAACCAGTATCAAAACCTTAAATAGTTATGGAAGTTGGCGACAAGCAGGCTATTTATTTGCTTACGCGGCAGGGTTTTCTTATGCCTATGTGACTTTGCCTACGGCCACGGGAGCGCTGATTTTATTTGCCGCAGTACAATTTACTATGCTGCTGGTGGCCAGACTATCTGGTCATCGTATGAATTCAGTAGCGAGTGCTGGAGTCGTGATATCTCTGTTTGGTTTTGGCTATTTTGTGTTACCCGAATTGTCCTCACCCAGTGTGGTTGGTTTATTGGTCATGGCGTTAGCTGGGGTTGCCTGGGGCATGTACAGCTTGGCCGGAGCCAAGAGCAGTAATGCACTTGAAACGACAGGGGCAAACTTTATTCGCTGCTTGCCCTTCGGGCTACTCTTAATGCTGGCGTTTGTGCCTAGTGCAAATCTGACCTTTGAAGGGGTGGCTTATGCGTTGGCCTCTGGCGTGTTGGCGTCGGGGGTGGGATACGCGATTTGGTATCAAGTGTTGCCCAAGTTAGATAGTAGCGTAGCGGCGGTATGTCAGCTTAGCGTACCGATTATCGCTGCGTTTGGTGGGGTGATCATAGTCGCAGAGCCCATCACCTCACATCTGATGTTTTCTTCGTTCGCGATTTTAGGCGGCATGTTGTTAGTCATTGTGGGAAAAAAGCGCAAAATCTAATGCGCTATAATATTAGGCATAAAAAAGGTAGTCAGCTATGCAAAATAACCGCTACCTTTCAATACTCACCAGTAGGCAAATGACTAAAGCGCCAATCGCCTAATGTTTAAAAGCGCACTTCGCCCGCGCCGTCACTTGCGCAGCACACATAAAACGTTTCTTGATAACCTGTTTCTGATTGATAGCGATCGGCAATCAGTTGCTGAGCACCGGCGACCATTTCACGCGGCATAAGCGCCACAATACAGCCACCGAAACCGCCACCAGTCATGCGTACTCCACCATGCTCGCCTAGATAGTCAGCGAGGGTTTCGACGATAAAATCGATGGGTTTAACGGTAATTTCAAAATCGTCACGCATAGACGCATGAGATTCAGCCATTAAGGCTGATAGGGTTTTTGCATCACCGGTACGTAACGCATCGGCGGCTTGCAGCGTACGTTCGCTGTCAGACACCACATGATGAGCGCGGCGATAAACCACTTCCGGTAACTTGTCTTTCTGTGCTTGCAGGTCTGTTAGGCTAATATCGCGTAGCGCTTTTATTCCTAAAATACTTGCTGCTTCCTCGCATTGCTCACGACGCGTGTTGTACTCACTGTCAACTAACCCACGCTTAACGTTAGAGTTGATTATCACCACATCTAGCTCTGTAGGCATAGAAATAAGTTGGGTTTCTAAAGAGCGACAGTCAAGCAGTAGTGCGTTATTTTGTGCACCACATGCACTGACCATTTGATCCATAATACCGCAGTTACAGCCGACGAATTGATTCTCGGCTTCTTGACCGTTTAGGGCCACGTCGGCTGATGTTAGTGGTAGGTCGAACAATTGGCGGAACGTTTCACCAATAGCGACTTCAAGTGACGCAGAAGAACTAAGGCCTGCGCCTTGAGGTACGTTACCCGTTACCACCATATCAACACCTTTGAACTGCAGACCGCGCATTTGTAGGTGTTTAATCACGCCACGAATATAGTTACTCCATAGCTGAGTCGGGTGTGGCTCAATGGTATCGCTTAGTGAAAACTCATCCTGCTCGTTGTTGTAATCAGCGGCCACAACGCGCACGAGGTCGTCTTCTCGTGGGGTAACGGCAACCAAGGTTTGGTAGTTGATAGCACAAGGCAAAACGAAACCATCGTTGTAGTCTGTGTGTTCACCGATCAAATTTACCCGTCCAGGGGCTTGAAAGTGGCGTTCAGGAGCCGCTTTAAAAACCTGTTGATAGGTGGCATTTAGATCGTCAATGGCTTGTTGAGAGATGATTTTCATTGCTCTAGGCTCCATTCGATTCGTTGTAATGTACGTCGCTCAGCGCTTGTAATTTTTGCGCAGCTTGCTCAGGCGTTAAATCCCGTTGCGGTTCAGCCATCATTTCATATCCCACCATAAATTTACGTACCGTCGCTGAACGTAATAGTGGCGGGTAGAAATGAGCATGCAACTGCCAATGCGCTGTTTCGTCTGTATTATGCGGTGCACCATGCCAACCCATAGAGTAGGGGAAAGAACACTGGAACAAGTTATCGTAGCGACTGGTTAATTTTTTAAGGGCAACGGCTAAATCGGCTTGTTGTGCGTCATTCATTTCATCAAAACGAGCGCAGTTGAATTTAGGCATAAGTAAGGTTTCAAATGGCCACGCCGCCCAATAAGGGACTACCGCAATCCAGTGGTCGGTTTCGACAACGGTTCGCTCGCCGCTGGCCGCTTCTTTTTGCGCGTAGTCGAGCAGCAATGAACTGCCGTGCTTATCGAAATAGGCACGCTGGTTTACGTCTGCCTTGCGTACTTCATTGGGAATAAAGTCGTTGGCCCACACTTGCCCGTGAGGGTGTGGATTTGAACAGCCCATGGCTGCGCCTTTGTTTTCAAACACTTGAACCCAAGCATAATCTTTGGAAAGCTCAGCGACTTGGTCTCGCCAAGTTTGTACTACATTCTCAAGTGCAGGAAGCGACAATTCTGGTAGTGATTTATTGTGCGCCGGTGAGAAACAAATCACGCGGCTGGTGCCTCGTGCAGCTTCTACTGTGAACAAGTCATCGTTTTCTTGCTCAGAAGCGGGTGTGTCATTCATTAGTGCTGCGAAATCGTTAGTGAATACAAAGGTATCTTGGTACTGTGGATTCACTTCACCGTTTATGCGGGTATTTCCAGCACATAAATAACAGCTAGGATCGTGAGCTGCGCTGTCATTTTGTTGTGGCTTTTCTACCTGACCTTGCCAAGGGCGTTTAGCTCTGTGCGGAGACACAAGCACCCAATTGTTAGTCAGTGGATTGCGGCGACGATGAGAGTGATCTACGGGATCGAATTTAGACATTTAGACACACCATGTTAATAAGCGGTTAATTAATACTATTATATTACTAATGGATTTTAAGTGCTAATCAGAGTCCTGTCACCCCTAAATCGGTATTTTGTTAGCCTAGAATGCAAAAAAGCCTGCAATGCAGGCTTTTTAAATGTCTATTTTATATATAAAACAAACGGATAAGCGGGCTTAAATACCTATTAAAATTTCAATCCTGGGTTCAACGTGCCCGGTAAAGCGACTTTTTCAAGCTCAACTGACGCAACAGGGTAAGCGCAGTAATCAGCAGCATAATACGCGCTTGCTCTGTGGTTACCGCTTTCACCTACACCACCAAATGGGGCTGCGCCACTGGCGCCAGTGATAGGGCGGTTCCAATTGACTATTCCAGCACGAATACGTTGGTAAAAATGTTGATACAAGTCTTCGCTATCGCTTAGTAAACCTGCAGATAGGCCGAATTTGGTATTGTTACCTAGAGCGATTGCGCGATCGAAATCGTCAAAGCGTACTACTTTTAACAAGGGGCCAAAATGCTCTTCGTCAGGCATTTTTTCCACCATGGCCGTGACATCAATAATACCAGGACTTACAAAGCCTGATTCAGTATCAAGATGCTTAAGTTCAACCAAAGAGGTTGCGCCTAAATCCAATAACTGGCGTTGAGCGTTGACCATCGAATTGGCGGCATTTTTAGAAATCATCGCCCCCATGAACGGTTGCTCGTCGGCATCGTAATCGCCCACTTTGATGTTTTTAGTCACTTCAATCAAGCGAGCTAAAATAGCATCGCCTTGGCTATTGTTCTCTAAAAAGAGTTTACGTGCGCAAGTACAGCGCTGGCCAGAGGTTACGAAAGCGGATTGAATAATATCGTGTACGGCGGCATCAATATCGCTCACGTCTTTGACGATTAGCGGGTTATTGCCACCCATTTCTAGGGCTAAAATCTTGCCAGGATGCCCAGCATACTGTTCATGCAGAATTTTACCGGTACGTGAACTGCCGGTGAAAAACAAACCATCTAGATCTGGGTGAGCAGCTAGTGCTTTGCCTGTTTCGACTTCACCTTGCACTAGGTTTAATACACCTGTTGGCAAGCCGGCCTTTTCCCAAAGCTGAACTGTTTTTTCAGCGACTAATGGTGTTAGGTCACTAGGTTTAAATACAATGCAGTTACCCGCTAATAACGCAGGTACAATATGACCATTCGGTAAATGGCCCGGGAAGTTGTACGGGCCGAACACTGCCACAACGCCGTGTGGTTTATGGCGTATAAATGCTTTACCTACTGGCATAGGGTTTTCAACTAAACCGGTACGCTCTTGATAAGCTCGCTCTGAAATGCCTATTTTTCCCATCATGGCACCCACTTCGGTAGCGGTTTCCCATAACGGTTTACCCGTTTCTTGCGCGATGGTTAGGGCTAACATATCTTTGTTTTCAGCTAATAGCTCGCCGAAACGCTTAACATAAGCGAGACGCTCTTCGAACGATAACGCTGCCCAAGCAACCGTTGCTTCACGTGCGCTGGCAACGGCTTGATTTACCTGCTCAGTTGACGCTGATTTGGCTTGCCAAATTTGGTTTTTCTTCGCAGGGTCGATAGATTCAATAGCGTGGCCTTGGCCTGCATGCCATTGGCCGGCAATAAAATGGGTTTGTTGTGTCATACGTTACACCTTAAATGTTGTCGGAGCGAAGCGAATAAACTCACCATCTTGAATGCCAAGATGATCTGCATCGGCCTGTGAAATAATGGCCCGCTCGTTTGCTTCATCGATATGTATTGATGCTGCAATCGCTCTAAAATCAGTAATTTTGGTATTAATCACAAAATATTCAGTTTCTGAGTGTGAACCGTGCTCGTTATATTTGCCTGCTAGCGAGTCATCAATTTTAACCGCTAGTTTTCGACTTGCTTGAGCCGTTCGAATATGTGTTAGATTCGCTTCTACAGTGGGGCCTGCATCGAAAATATCAACATACCCTCGGCAGCTGAAACCTTCGCTTTCTAGCAATCTTAATGCAGGCTTGGTTTTATCGTGCACTTTACCTATGACAGCTTGAGCCTCTTTGCTGAGTAAGCTGACATAAATAGGGTACTTAGGCATCAATTCGGCAATAAATTGCTTCTGTCCAATACCGGTTAAATAGTCGGCTGTAGGGAAGTCCATCGAGAAGAAATGCTCTTCTAGCCACTGCCAGAACGGGGATTTTCCCGATTCATCACTAATGCCACGCATTTCAGCAATCACGGTTTCAGCAAATCGTTCTTTGTGTTCCATCATAAACAAGAAGCGCACCTTGGACAGGAATCGTCCGTTATTGCCTTGCCTTGCTGATTCACGCAAAAATAGGGTGCAAATCTCCGAGACGCCAGTGTAGTCGTTACACAAGGTCAGTATCTCAGCTGTGTTGTAGATATCGAGCTCGCGAGAAGCATGAACCACTTTGCTTAAATGGTAATGATAAAATGCATCATCAAGACCGACGCTTGAAGCGATACCACTGGTGCCTACCACTTGTCCTGTGTTGGTGTCTTCCATTACGAACAAGTAGCTTTCGTTACCAGGTTGGCTGATGTCTGCTTGAAACGCCGTTTCTGAATCTAAGATCTTACTTTTCAATAAGGTTTCATTCACTGGCAATGAGGTAAAACCAATGCCAGATTCAACGGCAATATCATGCAGCACAGCATAATCGCTGTGCTTAATAGGGCGAATAATATTCATGTTCGCTATCTCAATATAGGGTTAGGCGTTTACAACAGCGGCCACGGCACGCTCGAAACGGGCTAATCCTTCCTGAATATCGGTATCGGTCAGGATCAATGAAGGAGCGAAACGCACAACGTTTGCACCGGCTACCAAACACATGAGCTTTTCATTCGCACTGGCCACAAGGAAATCACGCGCTCGGCCTTGGAATTTTTCATTCAAAGCACAGCCCAACAATAAACCTTGGCCACGAATTTCATCAAACACATTGTATTTGGCGTTAATGGCATTCAAGCCTTCGCGGAATTGTTGCTCTTTTTGTTTTACACCGTTCAATACTTCTGGGGTATTGACGATATCTAATACTTTTTCAGCTACGGCGCACGCCAGTGGGTTACCGCCGTATGTGCTGCCATGCGTACCTACTTTCAAGTGGGCTGCGATTGCCGTTGTAGTAAGCATAGCGCCAATAGGGAAACCACCGCCTAGCGCTTTTGCAGAGGTAAGAATGTCAGGTGTAACACCTAAGCCCATATAGGCATATAGTTCACCGGTACGACCAACACCTGATTGCACTTCGTCAAAAATAAGCAAAGCGTTGTGCTTATCGCACAAGTCACGAACACCCTGCACAAATGATTGCGTCGGGCTGATGATACCGCCTTCGCCTTGAAGTGGCTCCATCATAACAGCGCACGTACGCTCAGACATGACCGCTTCAAGGGCACTTAAATCGTTGTAATCAACGTGCTCAATGGCACCTGGTTTAGGGCCGAAACCATCAGAGTAAGCTGCTTGACCGCCTACGGTAACCGTAAAGAATGTACGTCCGTGAAAGCCTTGCTTGAACGAGATAATCTGGTCTTTTTCTGGGCCGTAATTATCAAGGGCGAAGCGACGCGCTAGCTTCAAGGCGGCTTCATTTGCTTCAGCCCCTGAGTTAGCAAAGTACACTTTTTCAGCAAAGGTGGCGTCAGTCAGTTTTTTGGCTAAACGTAATACCGGTTCGTTCGTCAGTACGTTACTTAAATGCCAAAGCTTTTCGCCTTGTTCTTTTAATACGGCCACTAAGTCAGGATGACAATGTCCTAAAACGTTTACTGCGATGCCGCCAGCGAAATCAATATATTCATTACCTGCTTGATCCCACACTCGCGCACCTAAACCGCGTACCGGAATGATCTCGGCAGGATTGTAATTAGGAACCATTACTTCGTTAAATAATTCGCGGGTCACTTGCATGTAGATTGTCTCCAAACTTAATCGCCTAGGGCATAAAATAGACAACTATTATTTCAGATTAAATGCAGCTTGTCTGCATGGACAACTGAGCTAACCCCTTATTTTTAAAGGGATTGAGTGAACTTGCAGGAATAGTGAATAAGTATTTAATCTAGCCGATGGCTAATTTTATTATTTGTGTATGTACTTTGCGCCACACACATTGACCTTTAAACCAACTTAGGGGCTAAGTTGGTTTGCATGAATATCTATAGATTTTTTTTGGTCTTTTATTCTGAATTATCGGTTTCTAAGCCAATTGAGCGCATATCTGTAGTTTTTAACGATTCTAATGAGCCCACAGGAAAGGCGAATTGGCGTAAATAATCCTTCGCTTCATCATTGCTCACGAGCTCATGAAATTTCAATATACGGTACTTCCCATAGGCGTTACTTTGCTTAAGTACTTTCACTAAGGGAAGAGGGGTGGCTGGGGGCTCGGCTTGTGCTAATTCCGCAAAGGCGCCACTTAATGGCAAACGAGTGAACCCTAGGCCGTCAATAATGTCCGCGGTCGCTTTCGTAGCGTATTTATCAAGCAGTGAAAGGAGTAACTCGCCGGAGGGTTCAACTTTTGTTAACGCACTATGGCGTTGATGCTTCAGCGTATCTTCTGCCTCTTTAAGGGCACTTAATTGAATTTGGTCAAACAACCGAAAATACAATTTAATCACCGCGATCGGCCCTAAATTCTGTAGCATGCCTGCGGTAAAAGCTTGGTTTTCGTCTAGTTGATAAAAAGGTGCTAGTCGTTTACTAGACATGGCGGTTGCAATTGATTGCTCCCATATTCGTCTTTTTATATGCGGATACGGGTCAGTAATTTGTGGTAAATGGCGACGGATCAGCAAAAATGGCACCACCATTTTTAAATTGTCGATACCGAAAAAGGTTAACGCAACACGCAGTGTGTCTGCGCTGATGATTTTCCCTTTGCTGTCACGCCGCCGGTATTTGGCGGAATTTATCATCTTTAACAGGTCTTTATATAACCACGGAACCTCGGTGGCTAATACTTCAAGGCGCGAGACCGTACACGCTTTTACCGCCAGTAAATCAAGAATTTTAGGGATCGCCATGTCAATGGCCAGCACTTTGGTGATGAGAAACTCTGGATCGCTCAGTGCTTCGCTGAGTTTTAACTCAATCTCTTGATGCAATTTCGCCGCTACACTTTCGACTCGGTTATCTTCTTTTTCTTGAGATAACTTTTTGTCTTCTCTGGCCTGCTTTTCAACAGCGAGCAACTCACGGGTGGGTACCACTTCTTTTGCGACGCGGGTCGAATTTTCATCAGCCAATTGTTGTTTAGCGGCTTTTAAATCGATAAACAATTGCTTAAAGCGCGCCTCAACGATGGGCGTGTTGGTAGCTGGTGAAGTCATTAACAGTTTCGAAAACCTTGATTTTATTATCTATATGTAGGGTTAAGTGTGGATTGTGCCCTACTTTTACGCCAATTTTCTAGGCCAATATTATTTTATCTGCTGAAACGGTTAGAAAGTTAGCCAATATTTGCAAACCGCTAGTACTGAGCAAAGACTCAGGATGAAATTGCACGCCGTATATTGCTAACGAGCGATGCTCAATAGCCATTATTTCACGCTCTGAAGGGTATTCTTCACACCATGCGGTTACCTGTAACGTGTCAGGCAAGCTTTGTTCATCAACAAGTAGGGAATGATAGCGCGTGGCTATAAAGGGGGTCGAAATACGGTGAAATAAATCACTGTGATTATGCGTTACGTGAGAGGTTTTACCGTGTTTTATATTGCGAGCGCGCACAATGCTTGCGCCAAATACTTGTGCAATCGCTTGATGGCCTAAGCAAACGCCAAGCATAGGGATAACACCGGCAAATTGCTTAATAGCGTCAAGTGTCACGCCCGACTCATTTGGGGTACAGGGCCCCGGGGAAAAAACCAAGTAATCTGGTGCCAACTCGGCAATTTGTGCACAGGTTACTTGATCATTGCGCACCACCTTCACCGCTTGGCCGAGTGTTACAAAATAGCGGGCAAGGTTATGGGTAAATGAGTCGTAGTTATCGATGATCAGCAGCAAAGCAATTGATAGCCCATAGCGTGAGCCGATGTATCAAAGGCTCAGGTTGAAAATTTGGCGGATTGTAAAACATTTTATTGTGTTTTGCTGTGGCTTTATGTGCTCTGAGATTATTTAAGTCTGTACCGCTAGCTATACACCAAGAACGCTGATGCACAGTTTGGCAGAGACCTTTAAAGTTAAACGATAGTTTAGCCAAGACGAACTGATTTATCTGGTAACGGCCTATTTAACTTGTCTTGTAAGGCGGTTTTTGCTCTCTCATCTCTAGTAGACCTTGATCAATGACGGCATTGTTTTGTCCTTTTATGCTAATTGTTAGACTTTTTTCGATCTTGTTGAATAAGCTAATGCACGCCACACTTAGTGCATAAGGTCCCTATATTAATTTCAGATTGTGCTGAGTGATGCACGCCAGTCATAGCCTGACTGGTCACAAACAGAGTGAGACGAATATGAAGATACTAGTAGCGGTAAAACGAGTCATTGATTACAACGTTAAAGTGCGCGTTAAAGCGGATAACAGTGATGTGGATTTAACGAACGTCAAAATGGCCATGAATCCGTTTTGTGAAATTGCTGTTGAAGAAGCGGTACGCCTGAAAGAGTCGGGTGTCGCTAGCGAAGTGGTTGTGGTGTCTATAGGCGCTAAAGCATGTCAAGAGCAGATAAGAACTGCGCTTGCTTTGGGTGCTGATCGCGGTATTCAGATTGAACTTGATACGGCAGCTGACGCACTTAGCATCAGCAAACTTTTAAAAGCCGTGGTAGATGAAGAACAGCCAGGGCTTGTGATTCTAGGCAAGCAGTCTATTGATTCTGACAATAACCAAACGGGTCAAATGTTAGCGGCGTTACTTGACCAACCTCAAGCAACGTTCGCATCTGAGGTTAAAGTGGACGGCGACAAAGTACAGGTCACACGCGAAATAGACGGTGGTTTACAAACGTTAGAGCTAAATATGCCTGCGATCATCACCACAGATTTGCGTCTTAACGAGCCTCGCTATGCATCGTTACCCAATATTATGAAAGCTAAGCGCAAGCCGCTAGAGGTGAAAACGCCCGCTGACCTAGGCGTCGAAGTGAGAAATAACATCACCCTAGATAGCGTAAGTGCTCCGGCACAACGCCAAGCAGGGATCAAGGTTGAGTCGGTGGCTGAGCTAGTGGAAAAATTAAAAAACGAAGCGAAGGTACTTTAAGTAGTACGTAATAGGAGAAATGAATATGACAATTTTGGTCGTTGCTGAACATGATAACCAAGAACTTAAGCCTGTTACCTTAAATACCCTAGCTGCAGCGCAGCAAATCGGTGGTGACATAGTATTACTGGTGGCAGGGCATAACTGCCAAAGCGCAGTGGATGCTGCGTCGGTTATATCAGGTGTCGATAAAGTACTTCACGCTGATAATGCGGCTTATGAACATCAGCTGGCAGAGAATATCGCCAAGCTAGTGACAGGACTTGCGACTGGTTACAGCCACGTACTTGCCCCAGCAACAACGAATGGTAAAAACTATTTGCCGCGTGTGGCTGCTTTGCTTGACGTGAACCAAATTTCTGATGTGACAGGCGTGGTCTCTGAGCAGACATTCTTACGCCCTATTTATGCGGGTAATGCTATTGCTACTGTTACTTCTAATGACACCATCAAATTATTAACTATTCGTGGCACTGGGTTTGATGCAGTTAGCCCTGAAGGTGGTTCGGCGAGTGTAGAAGCCTTGGGTGATGAATATAATGGCGCAACCTCACGTTTTATTAACGAGGAGTTGGCGAAATCTGATAGGCCTGAGCTAACGGCTGCCTCTGTTGTGGTATCCGGTGGTCGCGGTATGGGCAATGGCGAGAACTTCGACATTCTTTATAGCTTGGCTGACAAGCTTGGCGCAGCGGTAGGGGCCTCTCGTGCGGCGGTTGATGCGGGCTTTGTGCCAAACGATATGCAGGTGGGGCAAACAGGTAAAGTGGTTGCGCCCGATTTGTATATTGCCGTGGGTATCTCAGGAGCCATACAGCACCTAGCCGGTATGAAGGACTCAAAAGTGATAGTGGCTATCAATAAAGATGAAGAAGCGCCTATTTTCCAAGTTGCGGATTATGGATTGGTGGCTGACTTGTTTGATGTTATCCCTGAACTGACTGACAACGTATAGAATCGAAGCGAGTTGAATTATGAGTGAATACACACACCCTTTAGCAGATGCTGAATTTGTACTGAGTGAATTAGTCGATTTCGATTCGCTTTGTGCTGATATGGGGCAAGAAGACATCAACAGCGAGCTAGCGTCAGTGATTTTGTCTGAAGCTGGCAAGCTAGGCAGTGGTGTTTGGGCGCCATTGAACAAAGTCGGTGATTTACAACACCCAAAAATGATTGAAAAAGACGGCGGCCCAGGTGTGCAAGAAACCGCTGGTTTTGCACAGGCCTACCAAGAATACGTTGAAGGTGGTTGGGCATCACTGACAGGTGCTGAAGAATTTGGCGGTCAGAATTTGCCTAACGTACTTGGTAGCGCGGTAAATGAAGTATGGCACACGGCCAACATGGCGTTTGCGTTATGCCCATTGTTGAGCCAAGGAGCAATAGAGTCTATTTCTCATCACGGTAGTGAGCATTTACAGCAGTCTTATTTACCTAAAATGCTCAGTGGTGAATGGCCGGGCACCATGAATCTAACCGAGCCCGATGCAGGCACAGATTTAGCCGCAGTGAAAACCAAAGCCGTACCCAATGGCGACCATTACCTCATTAGCGGGCAGAAAATTTTTATAACCTGGGGCGATCACCAAATGACCGACAATATCGTGCATTTGGTATTGGCGCGTTTGCCTGATGCACCAGCCGGTGTAAAAGGCATTTCATTGTTTATCGTACCTAAATTCAACTTAGACGAAAACGGTGAACCTGGTGAGCGTAACGATGCTTATTGTGTTTCGTTAGAGCACAAACTCGGTATTCACGGTAGCCCTACGTGTGTCATGAGCTTTGGCGATAACGGTGGTGCCAAAGGTTATTTGGTCGGCGAGGCACATAAAGGCCTCTCGTACATGTTTACTATGATGAATCACGCCCGCCAAGGTGTGGGCTTACAGGGCTTAGCGATATCTGAAGGGTCTTATCAACATGCGTTAGCGTATGCTAAAGAGCGCTTGCAAGGTACGAATAAAGACGGCAGCCGTTTTACCATTATGAAGTTTCCTGACGTGCGCCGTATGTTGATGCAAATGAAGTCATCTACAGAGGCGATGCGAGCGCTGTGCTTAGTGGCAGCAGCGGAAATAGATCGTGGTAACAGCGCGCGCAGCGAACTGTTCACGCCAATCGTTAAAGGTTGGTGCACCGAGCTATCTCAAGAGTTGACCTACTTAGGCACCCAAATTCACGGTGGCATGGGCTTTGTTGAAGAAACTGGCTCAGCGCAGTTTTATCGTGACGCTAGAATACTGACCATTTATGAAGGCACGACAGGTGTACAAGCGCTGGATTTAGTCGGGCGTAAAACACTCGTCAATCAAGGGGAGTCGTTAGGTGAGCTACTAGATGAAATAACCGCTGATTTAACGAAATTTAGTGCAATGGGAGGCCAATTTACATTGGCGGCCAAGCAATGTCAGGCAGCACTTGAGTGCGGCATGGCGGCGCGTCAATGGTTACTTGATACTGCTCCTGACGACAAAAATGCCGCTGGCAGCGCCAGTGTGAACTTTATGATGCTGTTTGGTTATTTGTGTGGTGGCTGGTTAATGGCCAAAAGTGCGATGCAAGCAAAAGCCAAGTTGGAGGCAGGTGAAGGCAATAGCGAGTTTTTAAATGCCAAGTTGATTTCTGCTCAGTTCTTTTGTGAGCATATGGTGGTGCGTACACAAGCATGTTTTGCATCGATTACAGCCGGTAGTGAAAGCATCATGGCCTTGCCCGAAGACGCGTTTTAAACCAATTATTATGTATAACTAGCACGTTATATTGTTCTCAAGCCCCCGCAGGAAACTAAGGGGGCTTTTTTGTAGACGACGCAATGATTGAGCCCATTCAACATATAAATATCCGTCCAGGATGAGAAACGATATACTTTGGAAAATAAAGACCCAGCGATATATCGAGAGCCCGCTACTTACATGCACCATAAACACCATTCTATTTCGGTTCACTTCGCTCAATCTATAGTGAAAAGAGCAATTGAAGTTGGCTTAGATGAAACGAAATTGCTCGCAGAATCGGGTCTGAGTCGCGCCTTATTGAGTAATAATGAGGTGCGTATTACCCCAGAGCAGTTAAGCCGTTTAATGCAGTCTGTGTGGCGCAGTGCCGATGACGAGTATTTGTGTTTTGGTAGCCAGCCTTCGCGCCACGGGGTGTTTAATTTGATGGCAAAGCAAGTCAGTCATAGTGCAAGCTTGCGCCAAGTGTATCGTCGGGGTACACGCTTTTATAATCTAGTCGCTGGTGCGACCAAACTTAAATTTGAAGAGCGTGAACAGTACGCACGTTTTTATCTCGGCTTAGACAAACCCGAGCTTGATCCTGAGCATGTACTAATCGATTTTTTGCTGCTTTTATGGCATCGATTTCCGAGTTGGTTAATAGGGCAGCGTATTCCATTGAGAAAAATAGGCTTCATGCATCGTAAACCTGCTCATCATGAAGAATACCGATTAATGTTCCCATGCGAAGTGGTTTACGAGCAACAAAGCAATTACTTTGAATTTGAGCATGAAATTTTGAGCGCGCCTGTGGTGCAAAGCCAACAAAGTTTGAACGATTACCTACAGCGGTGCCCATTGGACTGGTTCAAACGTCAATCGTATTTTCCTGTGTACACACGAAAAGTGCTCAATTATTTAGAAGCAGCGCAAGATATGTCGTTGATCAGTATGGCTGATATCGCTGAGCAACTGCACACCACTATTCGTACCCTTAGGCGCAAGCTTTTAGAAGAAGGCACTAGTTTCCAAGAACTCAAAGACAGTGTACGGCGTGATGAAGCCATTCATTATCTGAGTCAGCCGGATATGCCTATATCTCAAGTAGGGCGTTTATTAGGGTTTACTGAAGCTGCTACCTTTGCTCGTGCATTCAAAAGCTGGACTGGCGTGGCCCCAAGTACTTACCGAAAATCAAAAAGTCACTGATATTCTCTGTAGAGGCTGGGCCAAAGAATGTCCTATTTCGCCTAGTAAATGACTTAAACTGCCATACAGTTTTTCACAAGCTTGTAACATACTGACAAGGTTCAAAACGATTTGCTGAATTTGGATGACAGTAATTTTGAATGACAGATAGAATGCTGAGCTGTTACCCCAACCTCTCAGTTTGGTGTTCTTGGCGTGCTAACCGGTACCTATAATACATTGCGTAATTTAGGTATCGGTTATTTATTACCAGTACTACATAGCCTGATTTCTGGATAAGAAGTATCGTTAAAGCTAAGTTTTAACAATATAATTCAATAGCTTAAATACATTCACCCAAATACCCAACCTGAAAGCTCATTCGGTGACGAAATCTTTCGAGCGATATCAAGGTGCATTGCTGTAAGTAATAACGTGCTATCGCTAGGCAGAAAAAAAGCAGCGCGTAGCTGCTTTTTCGGTCATTTGGCCACAAAAGCCAATAAAAGAACGACGTTAGCGCTTAAGTGGGCTAGCCACAAAACCTATTGCTTCATACACCTTGTCTATTGTTTGCTGGGCTCGCATCTGAGCTTTCTCAGCCCCTACAGCCATAATACGGTCTAATTCGGCTTGGTCTTGGCGTAACTCAGTGAACTTAGCTTGAATCGGCTCAAGCATGGCAACCACGGCGTCAGCAACGTCGGTTTTTAGGTGACCATACATCTTGTCTTCATAAGCAGGCACTAAATCGGCAATGGAGGTACCCGTCGCGCACGATAGCAAACTCAACAGATTCGACACGCCTGGCTTTTCAGCGGTATCAAAGTAAATGCGCGCTTGTTCGTCTGAATCGGTCACGGCGCGCTTTATTTTCTTGCTGATTTTTTTAGGATCTTCTAACAGGCCAACAAAGTTATTTTGGTTGTCATCTGATTTAGACATCTTCTTGAGTGGATCTTGCAGGCTCATTACCCGTGCACCGACTTCTGGTATGTAAGGGTCAGGTATGGTGAATACGTCGCCGTATATATTATTAAAGCGCGTCGCCACGTCGCGAGTTAGTTCTAGATGTTGCTTTTGATCTTCGCCAACCGGAACCTGCTTCGCTTGATAGAGCAAGATGTCAGCGGCCATTAAAGCAGGGTAAGTGTATAGACCTGAATTAATGTTGGTAACGTTTTTAGCAGATTTATCTTTAAATTGCGTCATGCGATTAAGCTCACCCATTTGGGTGTAGCAGTTCATGATCCACGCCAGTTGTGAATGCTGAGGCACATGAGACTGCATGAAAATAGTGCTCTTATTTGGATCAATACCGCAGGCTACATATAAGGCTAAACCATCAAGACAAGCGTTATGCAGCGCCTTAGGCTCTTGACGCACTGTGATGGCGTGCATGTCTACCAACATATACAAGCATTCATTGTCGTCTTGCATATCAACCCATTGACGTAGAGCGCCGATGTAGTTGCCGATAGTAAGTTGTCCAGAAGGCTGGCAGCCGCTTAATACAATTGGTTTGCTCATAAGATTTGAATTCTACTGTTAGTGTTTAATGTATGTGTAACTTGATTATAACGGGGTAGCCTTAGCTAATTCTTCGCGCATCTCGTCGATGACTTGACGGTAATCAGGCTGATTAAAGATCGCTGAGCCGGCAACGAACATATCCGCACCAGCCTCAGCTATGGCGCGAATATTATCGACTTTTACGCCACCGTCAATTTCTATTCGAATATCACGTCCACTGGCTTTCACCAGTTCTTTAACGATTTGCAGTTTATCTAGGGTTTCAGGAATAAACGATTGCCCACCAAAACCGGGGTTAACAGACATCAATAAAACATGGTGTAGTTTATGTAGCGTGTAATCTAGGCAGTCTAATGACGTTCCGGGGTTTATTACTAATCCTGGTTTACAGCCTGCATCGGTTATTAATTGGATACTGCGATCGACATGCCGAGAAGCCTCGGGATGAAAGCTAATCATGCTAGCGCCTGCTTTGGCAAAACTAGCAATCATTTCGTCAACCGGTTCAACCATTAAATGCACATCAATTTCTGCGGTGACACCGTAATCGCGTAATGCCTTACATATCATAGGGCCAATCGTTAGATTCGGTACGTAGTGATTGTCCATGACATCAAAATGAATTACATCAGCACCAGCGGCTAATACCGCATCAACCTCGGCACCAAGACGAGCAAAATCGGCGGAAAGTATAGAAGGAGCAATCAAAAAAGGACGCATATAAGTCTCAATTTGCACAAAAATGTAACTGTACCGAAAAACCTGCTTTGACAAAAGTATCAACTGCGCCCCAAAAAGGGGCTTTCGCTTTTTTGTGGTGCATCAATGCACAGTCTTATCTCATTTGCCATTTTATCTAATTTTATTGGTTTTGATAAAATAATAATTAAATCAATAGGATATCGTGTTTTTCTGCAAATTATTTCGTGATTATTATTTAGGCATTGCTCTTGCGTAGTTGTAACAAGAATTAACGAAAAATCGAAGTTATCTCAACAAAAATTGAATTAGCTAAAAACACATGGAGCACACACACATGAAAGCATTAAAACTCACCGCACTTGCCGCAGCCGTTCTTGCCGGGTCAGCCGTTAGTCAAAACGCCCTTGCAGAAATTACTGCTAACGCAAGCGTTACTAGTAACTACATTTGGCGTGGTTTAACGCAAACAACCAATGATGCTGCTGTACAAGGCGGTATTGACTACGCAAGTGAAAGTGGCTTTTACGCAGGAACCTGGGTTTCTAACGTAAATTACGGTGCAGACGATATTTACTCTTATGAGCACGATTTGTACTTCGGTTTTTCTGGTGAGTCTGGCGATATCTCTTACGATGTAGGTTACCTTTATTACAACTATGACAGTGAAGCTGAGTTTGACTTTGCCGAAGTGTATGGTTCAGTGGGTTATGGCGCGCTTAGTGTGACACTTTCTTTGTTGGCGCACACTGAAGCAGACGAAGGTGAAGGTCAAGATTTTGGCTTCGCAGAAGCGTCATACGTGTCTGTAGACTACGGTATGCCGGTACTAAATGGTGCTGAATTAGGTTTTCATGTGGGCTATCACCAAGGTGATTTCGCAGAAGCGTTCAATGGAGTACCAGACGGTTATGCAGATTGGGGAATCTCTGTTTCTAAAGACGGCTTTAGCTTTGCTGTAACTGGCACCGATTTAGACGAAGTTGAAGATCCTAGCACAGACCCATACGACAACGATTCAGTAAAATTTGCTGTTTCTTATAGTGTCGACTTCGAGCTTTAAATTTCTGAGCTAGGTCTTCTTTCTACAAAAAAATAGCGTTTTTAAACAATCCGCTGACGTAACCGTCAGCGGATTTTTTGTGTTTACTGCTAAGCGATGATAGGGAATAACTGTTACTGCACACAGGTGCCTTGTTCAAAACCTGAGGCGAGAATTATTTACTGGCGTTGGTATTAGGATAAAAATTTACCATTTTAGCGATGAATGACCTGACATTTGAGGTGAACTTTACTCTTGCGACGAAAGTATAAGGTATAATGCAACAAAATATTTCGACAAGGAGAGATTATGAGTACTTATGTTAAACGACTAATCGGCTTCGGTGCTTTCGCTTTGGTAGCTATGTTGGCCGTGGGCAAAACGTCGATAAACAATGAGACGTTATTCTGCAGTTGCCCCCAAGCAGTTGCTTTTGATCATGGTTTGCCGATGAGTCATCCTATTAACCGATGCGCTAAAGAACAAGCTGACGTCATTAGTTGGTCCAGTTGGGTAAGTGGAAACTCTACATCTTATCAAATGCATTTTATTGATTTACTTGAGCTACTTTCGCGCTATGCTGAAGAAACGGATGAAATAAAGCCAAGAGCGTAATTAGTATGGACAATGCAAAGACCGGTTTATGGGATGTATTTAAAAGCGTAGCAGCCAGTGTGTTTGGCGTGCAAAGTAGTGCTAATCGTGAACGAGATTTTCAGCAACAATCATTTGTACCCTATTTAGTGGTTGGGGTGGTTTTTGTTGTTGCTTTGGTTGTGTCGTTAGTGCTGATTGTTTCAGCCGTTTTACCCAGTTAATTCCTTTCCTTACATCTTAACGTGATGTTGGCTTGATATATAAAGCCAAAAGTTCACTGACCTTCTTTCTGCCATTTCCTTTATGGCTTATAAATCGACTAACTTGTAATTCAGACAACTGGGCAAGTGCGTAAAGACGACGCGTATCTACGGTGTCGTGATTACTGATGAGCACTGGAATATCGCGCTCAAAAGCCGTTTTTGCTGCAATCAAAGCCAAATTTCTCTGCTCCGCCATGGAAAACCCGCCTTTAGCATAACTGGCAAAGTTTGCTGTTTTACTGATGGGCGCATACGGTGGGTCGCAATAGACCACACTGCCACTGCGAGCACGGCTAAAGGTTTTTTCATATGACTCGCACACAAATTGCGCTTTTTTGGCTTTTTCAGCGAAAAAGTACAGTTCTTCTTTGGGGAAGTAAGGCGCTTTGTATTTACCAAAAGGCACGTTAAATTTGCCCGATAGGTTATAACGGCACAACCCGTTGTAACCAAACCGATTAAGGTATAGAAAAAGCACTGAACGTTCGTATATGTCTTCGCTAGCGTTAAATAAAGCCCGCATTGCATAATAGGCATCTGAGTCATTGTTCTGGGCGGTAAAGAGTCCTTGAGCGTCTTCTATGTAACGCTCAGGCTGCTGCTGCAGTATCTTGTACAGATTAATGAGATCTGGATTGATATCGCTTAACAAATAGCTAGAGAAATCCGTGTTTAAAAACACCGAACCTGCTCCGACGAATGGCTCTACCAATTTTTTTGCTTCAGGAAGATGTTGGTTTATTTGTTCAACTAGCCGGTATTTTCCGCCAGCCCATTTCAAGAAGGCTCTGTTTTTCTTATTCGTCATTAATGTGTCTTGTCAGGCCTTGAATGTAAGGAAGTATCAGCAAAGCAGAGATTGTAGCGAGCCAGTGCCCAAACAACAATTGGCATATGCCTTTAATTAGCGGATTCAATTTCTTGATGTACTTTTTGCAATGCTTTTGGGAACGGCGTTGCATCGTGTAAGCCTTGTGGCAGAGACGAAACACCGACTAATGCCGCAGCAAGAGAAGGGTAATGCTTATTGTATAAAAGCACGTACCAGTCATTATTGTAACGTTTGGTTTGATACACCCACACGTGCTGTTCAATGTTGTTGTTGGTTAAGTACGCTTGAATGGCGTTACGAACACTAAACCCAATGACTTGTAATACGTAACCATCTTTTGGTAATGCCAGAATTTTGGCTTCATCAAATTGGAAATTATTTTCCGTCACAGCTGCTGAGTTAACCGGCTCTTGGGCTTCAACTTGTGGAGCACTTGCTGATTGTTCAGTAGGGGGAATATCCGCAGCGAACGGTTTTTGTAATGCACCAGTTTGCACAGTATCGTTGTTCAGAGTGGGCGCTGTGCTTGATTTATCTTCGGGCGAAGCTACGTTTGCATCTTTTAACGATAAGTCAGGCGTATTTTTTTTATTCGCGTCTATGCGCTTACTTTCACTGTTCCAATCTGAAATTAGTGCGTCGCCTTCGGGCTTTTTCTCAGTTTCAGCTTCGCTAGGCTGAGCCAGCTCCTTGTTATCAAAACCTGAAGTTTGCGTGTCCTGTTGAGCCACGTCGGTTGGCTTTTGCAGCTCTGATGGCGCCAATGAAGGGGATTCGTTAGTAGGTGCAATGCTGCCAGGCTCCTCAGTTTGAGTATCCGTTGTGGCGTCATTCTGTGCGGGCACCGGAGCCGGTGCTGTTGTCTCAACACCCTCATCTTGGCTATCTCTCAATAGTTCGGGATACTGAGAAAGTAAAATGCTGGAAAAAATCACGATAAATAGCAGGCTGACTAAAGGAATAAACCATGGGCGCTGCATTATACTTGGGGCTTCAGCCGGTGTAGATTGGTTGCGCTGCTCGATTCGCTGAGCAAACGCCTGACGTTTATTGGCGATTAACTGCTCGAGTTCACTGCCGGATATAGCAGACTCATGATCGACTTTAGCACCAGCATCAACCACGATCACATTATTCTTATTGGCAAACCCTTGATAGGTTTGATTGACCCATTGGCGCTGAGCAAATACCAGTACATTTACTTGGCGCTCACTGCCAGCATGTAAGGTTAAAACGAGCTGCTGAAGTTCTTCAAGCATACTTGTGGAAAGGTTTTCCCCTTTGGAAATACAGATCAGTAGCCCTTGAGTGGCAGTCGATTCGATGTGACCCACACTCGGGGCGATTAGTTTGGCAAGCGGTGCATCTCCTGAATGCGGAGCTAGTTTACTGGAGAGTTGCTGGGTAAGCTGTTGACGAAAATCATTCAGTAGCATACTGGGCTTAGCGGTGATGACCGCCACTTCATCGCTGTCATCTTGTTCAGCCAGCAGTGCATCCACACAGGTAGATACACTAAAATCGGGCTCTGATTTTATAAAAATGAGCCCAGAAGAATACTGAATTAAATGGCTAAGCCGTTTGTGCAATTCGCTTTGCAAGGGTATCTACTCAAATTTTTATTAAAGTGCTAGTGCAATATAGTGCTAGTTTAACAAGTTTTTCAGCAGCGTTTCATCTAGCTCAGGTGTGACAATAGCTTCACCAATCGCCTTGGGAATGATGTAGTTGAGCTTACCCGCTTGTACTTTTTTATCATGCACCATGTGCTGCATGAATGTGTCATAACCCATATCAGTAGGGGGCGTGATAGGCAAAGCGAATGCTTCAATTAAGGCAATAACACGTTGCACTTCTTCAGTTTGCATCCAGCCTTTCATTTGTCCGGCTTTTGCTGCTAAAACCATACCAGCAGCGACCGCTTCACCGTGTAACCAATTGCCATAACCTTGCTCTGCTTCAATCGCATGACCGAAGGTATGTCCAAGATTGAGTAAAGCACGAAGCCCAGACTCACGCTCGTCAATGGCGACAATCTCGGCTTTGATTTCACAGCAACGGGCAATGGCATATTGTAATGCGTCTACGTCTTGCGCGATAAGCTGAGCGGTATTTTGTTCTAACCATTCAAAAAAGGCTTTATCGTAAATAATGCCGTACTTAATCACCTCGGCCATGCCAGCTGAGAACTCTTTTGCAGGCAGTGTTTGTAAGGTTTTAGTATCGATAAACACCGCTTTAGGCTGATAAAACGCGCCAATCATGTTTTTACCTAATGGATGATTAACCGCGGTTTTTCCCCCGACAGAAGAGTCGACTTGAGACAGCAGCGTGGTGGGAATTTGAATAAAGGGCATTCCCCGCTGAAAACTCGCCGCGACAAATCCGGTTAAATCACCGATGACGCCGCCGCCAAGGGCAATCAGCGTGGTATCACGAGCAGCAGACATATTGAGTAGCTGGGTGATAACGTGCTCGAAGCTCGCTAAGTTTTTATGTTGCTCGCCGTCAGCGATGACGATTTTGTCAATCTTGATATCAGGCAAACTCGCAATAATAGTTTGACTGTATAGCGGGTCAACTAGGTCATTAGTCACCAGTACCGCTTTATCTGTTTTGATGTAATCTGCCAATTTGTTGCCTTGGGATAGCAAACTCGGCTGAATAAAAATGGGGTAGCTACGCTCACCCAACTTCACTGTTAATGTTGTCATAAGCGCAGCCCTTTGGAGGTATTTCTAACTATTACTGATTGATTTTCTCTATGATCTGATTGGCAACTGCGCGGGCGCTTTGCTCATCAGTATCAACAATGTAATCAGCAGCATCTTCATACATTGGGTTACGCTCTTCTGCAAGCTTACGCAATACCGTTTCAGGATCGTCTTTTTGTAATAAAGGACGACGCTTATCACGTTGCGTACGAGCGACTTGCTTGTCAATTGTGGTTTGTAGATAAACGACAATGCCTCGCGCTGATAAGCGATTACGTACGGCTTTGCTAACCACAGAGCCACCGCCTGTTGCTAATACAATACCTTGTTTGTCGGTTAGATCATTGATGACGGTTTCTTCACGAGCGCGAAAGCCTTCTTCACCCTCTAAATCAAAGATCCAAGCGATATCAGCGCCTGTGCGCTTTTCTATCTCTTGATCTGAATCATAAAATTCTAAATGAAGTTCGTCTGCGAGGTGTCTTCCAATTGTGCTTTTACCAGCACCCATCGGACCTATTAAAAAAATATTACGTTTTTCAGCCATTTTTGCTTAGTTCACAATTCTGTTATTTCGGGGGTAGAAATCTATATCGCGGCTACCCTTAAATGGATTAACCTGACCTCGTTGAAATTTCGAGGGCGGGATTATCTCAGCTTTACCCTGAAATTTGCAAGCTTTGTTAAGTCTTGGTGAAATTTAAATACGCGATACTCGTAGTCAAAGTGTATCAATGTACTGACTATGTGGCCTTGCACGCCATATAAATAGCACTGTTTGCTATTGTTCGGCCAAGCTGTCGAGGAGTATTTTCGGTGTTACAAAAATCAGCAATTCACGCTTTTCATTCACAGTTTGGGTGTTTTTAAACAAGTGACCGAGGACCGGAATGTCTCCAAGTAGGGGGACTTGGCTAACATCATCGGTACTGGTTTGCTGAAAAATACCGCCAAGTACGATGGTTTCGCCATTATTAACCAGTACTTGGGTACTGATCTCTTGGGTATCGATCGCGACGGCTAAGCCGGTTGAAGTGTTGACCGTGTCACCTCGGGTATCTTGGGTAACGACCAAGTCTAATATAATGCGATGATCAGGGGTGATATGTGGCGTGACCTTTAAGCTCAGTACCGCTTTTTTGAACTCAACAGACGTAGCACCACTTGAAGTGGATTGCACATAAGGGATTTCGGTACCTTGTTCAATGTAGGCCTCACGCTGGTTGGCCACCGTGATACGCGGGCTGGCGATAACTTCCCCTTTATTCTCTGATTCAAGCGCAGATAATTCTAAATCTAATATGGTGCCATCGACGAGGCGAGCGACTTGAATTCCGATACTGCCAGCTGGGCTTGTAACAGGAAGATTTACGTTCAAGCGATTATCAATTGAAGGAACGACACCACTGCTTAGGGTGTCGGCACCTTCGATGGTGCCAGAGGTAGCGGTATCACCGGAATTATTGCTAAAGCCCCAACGCACCCCAAGCTGTTCGCCCGCGTTATCGCGCACTGTGACCATGCGCGATTCAATCAATACTTGTTTGACGGGAATATCTAATGCGCTAATCAGTTTCCTTGCTTCATCTATCGATGCTTGGGTATCTCTGAGCAGTACGGTATTGGTGCGTTCATCGACGGCCACGCTGCCTCTGGGGCTCAGAATGCTGTTATCAGTATTTTTAAGAATACCGGCGACTTCTTTGGCTTTTGCATAGTTAATTTGCAAATTAGCTGAAATAAGGGGAGCTAGCTGTGCGACTTGTTGGCGATTTTGTAATTGTTGTGTCTCGCGAGAAGCGAGTTCTTCTGAGGGGGCGATAAGTAATATATTGCCTTCTAATCGTTTATCTAGGCCACGAATTTTTAGGATCATGTCTAGCGCTTGATCCCAAGGAACACCGCTTAAACTTACAGTCACATTACCGCGCACCGTGTCAGTGGTGACAAGGTTAAATCCGTTCACCTGGGCAATAATTTGTAAGACATTACGTACAGGCACGTCTTGAAAATCAAGAGAAATGGGCTCGCCACTGTATACAGAAGCGCTTTGTGCTTGTTCAGATGCCTGGGGCTTGACGGTTAATACCAATTGATTTTGTTGCTTACTGTGGGTGAACACCACATCTTCCAGTAGATTGAACTCTAAAACACTGGCGCCTTTTCTAGAAAAGGTGTCTATTTCTGTTATTGGGGTAGCGAATTCAGCTACATTCAAGGTGAAAAACTGATCTGGGGCAAGCTTAGTGTCGGGTAAGGTAAGCGTTAGTTGGCGCTTTGATGCAATTAATTGCGGCACGATGCGATTGTTATCAAAGGTTAGGGTGGCGACTCCATACCCTTCAACCGAGCGAGTAAACTGAATGTCTGTTAGTTGATTACTGGTGAGTTCGTCTATCGCGGCAACGGGGTCCACCAGCACAGCGTCTGATTGTGCAAAAGCAGGCACTAGCCATGCAGCACAAAGTAGCGCGCTTAGTGTTTTGAGTAATGAAGTAAATTGTAGTGATTGGCGACTAGCCATTGTTCTCTCCCGCGTTGTCTTGCATGGATAGGGTGGCTTGTTTTTTCTGCCAGCACCCAGTGCCATCAGGCAACATTTCAGTGTAAGTAATTTCTCCGTCTTTGATCGCCATAATGCGACCATAAAAAAGTCCGAGATAATCACCAATGGTTGCACGGTATAAACGCCCTTCATTGGTTTGAATTAACGCCCATTTTTTTTGACTGTTGTTAATGGTGCCGATAAAGGCCATGGCATCAATTCCATAATGTTCTAAGGGTTGCTTTACATGTGCTGTATTCGGTTGTGGGCAAGTGGGCGTAGCGGGTGTTGTTTCAACCTGAGGAGCATTCTTTAATCGTTGAAACGGGCTACGCATTTCATTTGCTGAGTAAGCAAAGGCCGGTGATGTGGTAAATTCAGGGTAAGGTTCAATGTTCATCGGTGTAGTGCTTTTTACTTCATCGATGTAAGCCGTTAAATCTTCTTTTTGCTCTGAGCAAGCGACCAGCAATGCGAGCATAGGAAAAACCATTAGGAACCTCATTGGCTAGAGTCCTTGCGCGATTGCGTCAGTTCAGCGCGATAGGTTTTGGCTGCAAGCTTAAGTTTTAAAGTGGACAGCTCTTGAGTGACTTCAAAGTCGTGCACGGTAACGATCCGCGGTAAAGCGGCAATGTCAGACACAAACTGACCAAATGCATGATAATTACCCGTGACTTCAATCTGTATGGGCAGCTCAGTATAAAATTCTTTAGGCACTTCTTTTTGCCAATTAAGCAGCTTAAAAGTAAGGCCTGAAGAGGTGCCCACAAAAGTAATATCGTCAAGTAAGCCAGGCGTTTCGTTACTGGTCGGCAGCGACTTCAACATAGACGAGAAGTCTTTTTCTAAGCGCTCAAGTTGATCCTGATAGGCTGGTAGATTTACCGCAATATTGTATTTACCTTGGTAGCTCTGTTTTAAATCAACCTCTTGTAGCTGGGCTTTTTCCAGCATGGGGAGCTTATCTTTAACCAGAGTGTAATAGCCACCAATAAGGGCGATAATAGCCACAAACAAAGCCACAACGGTTTTTACTTCAAACGGCCAAATTGCGATTTGGTCAAAATCTAATTCGTTGAGTTCTTTGAGTTTATTAAAATCGAACTGCATTTATTTTGGCTCCCCTTGGTGCTGATTGAAATCAGGGGCAACGCTAGGACTTATATTAAATTTAATTTTAAACTCGCTTACCGCATCAGCTGCGCTGGTATCCGCCACAATGGAAGACAGTTCGGCGTCATTAAAAACGTTTGATTCAGCTAAATTACGCATGAAATTTGCCAAACGATTGTTTGAATCACTGACACCGTCAATTTCTACTCGATTAATGGTACGTGAGAAACGTGAAAACGATACGCCTGGGGGAACAATTCGAGCTAGTTCATCAAGTACAATAGGAGCCGCATTACGACTGACTTCTAATTGCTCGATAAGCGTCATACGCTGTTCAATGGCTTCTTTGCTCTGTTTAATATTTTTTATTTCGCCAATTTGTGTGTCTATTTTTGCCATTTCTTGGGTTAGAAACTGATTGCGCTGTTCTTGTGTAGCAATGACCTGATCCATGCCTTTGCTAACGGCAAACATCAACAGCACCATTGATACGCCAATGCCCACTAACAAAGTGAGATAATTCTTTTTCTGTTGCTGGCGCTGGGCTTCACGCCAAGGCAGTAGGTTTATATGTGGCACGGCGAAAAACTCCTAATTGCCAACCCAGTGGCAATGGCAAAGTTAGCACCATGAGTGGCAATCAGTGCTGTGTTTTTTTCGTCACTTTGCATAGCCAATAATGGATTAAAAACCTGTACTGCGATCCCCAGTTCTTGGGCAAGCTCTTGGGCCAAGTTGGTAAAGGGCCCAATTGCTCCGCAAATATACAATTGTTGTGGTGATGCCTGGTGAGACGAACTGACGTACATCTGAATTGCGCGGGTGATATGTTGCTGCAAGTTCGCTTGAAAAAGCATAAAGCAGTCGAGCTGCCAAGTTTCGGGCAAAGCGTGACTCGCTAACTGCTGATCATAATCCACTCGGGTTAAATTGTAGTTTGAACACGTATCTTGAGCGAGCACGTCTAAGCCGAAGTTATGCTCTTTGGTGTATACGACTTTGTCTGCGCTGACCGCGCAGAACTGCAGTTGAGATGCGCCTATATTAATACAGCAACGAATATCTGCTGCGCCTTGTTCTGGCTGCTCGCTAGATTCACTATCGCCGGCAACTTGCGGGGCAATTTTTGGAACGATGTTTGGGGCAAAATGCATGAACGCATTGGCAAGGGCATATATTTCAACATCAGAAATTTTAGGCTCAAATCCCACTTCATTTAATAAAGTCAGGCGAGAATCGAGCAAGTCTTTATGCACTGCACTAAGCAGCACTTCGACTTTTCCTGGATAACTGGTGCTGGGGGCAAGTCGTTCAAAATCTAAATAGATTTCTTCAAGAGGATAAGGGAGCAGGCTGTCTGCTTCTAATTCAATTTGGCTTTCAAGTTCTACATCGGTTAAATCGCTATCTAAATAGGCAAGCTTATTAATCACCGCTGTACCTGAAACGGCTATGACCACTTGCTTCACTTTGGACTTTAAACTGAGTTTCACTTTTTTAAGCGCTTGGCTTAAGGCTTCGTAATCTTTGACTTCACGCTCTGCAAAGGCATTTCCATTGATTGGCTCGCACGCTATTGCCAACACATTTGTGTGTTGCTTGGTTTTTTCTAGCAATATGGCCTTAACATAGCGGGTGCCTATGTCGAGTCCAATAAGGTGCTGCGTTTTTTTAGCCAATAATTTGTTAAACACGTAAGGTTCCGATGCAAATATACTAAGCAGGATGTTAGTATTATTGCTTAATTTTTAATTATTTATGGTTCTTATAACGGTACTTAGGTATAAAATATGAGTCATTTATTGCAACTTGTCTTGGTAATATTGTTTTCGTGAAGTTTTTAAAGCCCGCATTTTTGATTCTTATCCTTGCTTTTGTCGTTGGTGTTGTCACGACTTTTGCCCTTTATTTTTACATGAAACCTGACCTACCCAGTGTGGATATGCTCAAGGATGTGCGCCTGCAAACGCCTATGCGGGTATACACCCAAGATGGCAAATTGATTTCACAATTTGGCGTTAAACGCCGCATTCCGCTTACCATTGAAGATGTGCCGCAAGATTTAATTAATGCTGTGTTAGCCACAGAAGATAGCCGTTTTTATCAGCATCCAGGGGTAGACCCTATTGGCATGGCGCGGGCTGTGGTCAACCTAATTTTGACCGGTGAGAAAGGACAGGGCGGTAGTACTTTAACCATGCAGTTGGCCCGAGGGTTCTTTTTAACCCGAGACAAAACCTACGTGCGTAAAATTAAAGAAATATTTATTGCTTGGCACATGGAGCAACTGCTGACTAAACAAGAAATATTAGAATTGTACTTAAACAAAGTTGAATTAGGACATCGCTCATTTGGCTTTGGTGCCGCCGCGCAGGTTTATTATGGCAAAACGGTAAATGAGCTGACACTAGCGCAAATGGCGACGATAGCAGGTTTGCCACAAGCGCCTTCGGTGCTTAATCCTATTAGTCGACCTGAGCGTTCAAAAGCACGTCGCCGCGTTGTTTTGCTACGTATGTTAGATGAAAAATACATTACGCAAGCACAATTCGACGAGGCCGTGAATGCTCCGATTACTGCCAAGAAACACGGAGCTGAAATCGAATTTTCGGCGCCCTACTTGGCAGATTTGATCTGGAATGAAATGGTTGAGCTATATGGCAAAGAAGAGGCCGAAACCGGCGGATATCAAGTATACGCCACCGTACCTTCTTCTACTCAATTAGCTGCCCAAAAAGCAATCCAGCGTAACTTACATGACTATGATGAGCGCCACGGTTACCGCGGCCCGGAGCAACAGTTGTGGATCCCTAAGGATTTACCGGCAACATCTGATGACGACAAAGAGATAGAAGTGACATCGGCTATTTCCAATGAGCCTTGGGAAGAAGAGCGTATGCTCAGCTTCTTAGAAGACTATAAAACCTATGAAACTATGCGACCGGCGATCGTGGTCAAAGTAAATGAAAAAGACATTACCGTTTTTACCCGTGAAGGGCGCTACAGTGTTATCGACTGGGATGGGCTCGATTGGGCACGTAAATACATAACGGACACCAGACAAGGTAATAAACCAGAAACAGCCAGTGATATCCTAACTGAGGGGTCGCTGATCCTTATTCGCCAGCGTGAAGATGATAAGCACTGGCAACTTACTCAGTACCCAGACGCCAGCAGCGCCTTTATCGCGCTTAACCCTCACAACGGTGCCGCTCAAGCGGTTATTGGCGGCTACAGTTTCTACCAAAGTCAATTTAACCGAGCCACGCAGGCAAAGCGTCAGGTTGGCTCGAACATCAAGCCGTTTATTTACTCCTCTGCGTTAGCCAATGGATTTACCTTAGCCAGTATTATTAACGATGCGCCTATTAACCAGTGGGAGCGGGGGACGGGCAACGCGTGGCGACCTGAAAACTCACCACCTGAATACGATGGGCCAATTCGCCTGCGGGTTGCCTTAGGTAAATCGAAAAACGTGGTGTCGGTGCGCTTGGTGCGCGCGGTTGGGCTTGAAAAAGTGCGCCAACACTTAACGCGCTTTGGCTTTGATTTATCTGAAATTCCCAATGATGAAACGGTGTCATTGGGTTCTGGCTCGCATACCCCATTGGAAGTCGCCACGGCCTTGTCGGTCATCGCAAACGGAGGCTTTTTAATTGAGCCGCATTTTGTTGAGCGCATAGAAGATGATTATGGGAAGGTACTTTGGAAAGCTAATCCAGTACAAGCATGCGATCCGTGTGGTGATGCTCAAAAGCAAGAAACGGTTGAAGATACCACCACAGATACCATGGACATAGAAGCCATGCTCGCGGCCGAATTAAACGCAGAACCATTTGCACAAAACGACGACAATGGAAGCAGCACTAACGACACACCTGAACCAATACGCTCAGCACCTAGAGTGCTGGATGAAGACAATGCCTTTTTAGTCGCAGAAATGATGCGTACAGCAGTAAAAACCAATGGTAACTGGAATAAAAAAACCTATTGGCAAGGGACTGGCTGGCGAGCGAGTAACTTACTGCAACGAGCTGATATTGCCGGAAAAACCGGTACCACAAATGATTCGAAAGATACCTGGTTTAGTGGTTTTACCAATGATTTAGTGGCCACGGTTTGGGTTGGGTTCGATGACATGAGCCGCAGTTTAGGTCGGGCATCGCGTAACCAAAATCTAGTGAATAAGAACCCGCAAAAATTTAACTTTATCGGCAATGCCATGATAGGTGGTGAAGATGGCGCAAAAGCTGCCGAGCCAGCTTGGATCCGCTTCATGCAGCGCGCATTAGATGGCGTACCTGAAAAGAAACGCCCTATGCCCACAGACTTGGTCACAACGCGTATTGATCGCGCTTCGGGTAAGTTAACTCAGCATACTGACCATACATCCATGTTTGAGTATTTTATGCCGGGGACCGCGCCGACAAGTTATGTGAGCGACAGTGAGTTTGTTGACCCAGCAGACGAAAATGATGAACAAAGCAAACCACTTGAAGACATTTTTTAAGGCATCATAGTAGTCAAATGTCAGTGCCGTTATTTAACGTAAATAACACTCTCGCACTTTCAATCAAAATGCTGTTAGGGTGGTCGATGTAAACTAGGACTTTCGATTGCGCTTAGCGGCATTTTTTAATATTTCGCGTTTAAATTTTATGCGAAGGCTTTGTCTTCGCGCCAAACAGGACACTTTTTATGAGTAGCTCAACGCCTAAAAGTGCGTTATATATTCCTCATTCAGGCCCATCTTTGCTTGAAACCCCTTTGCTCAATAAAGGCAGTGCATTTACCGCCCAAGAACGCGTAGCGTTCAACCTTACAGGTTTGATTCCGCCGCGTTATGAAAGTATTGAAGAGCAAGTTGAACGAGCCTACATGCAGTATTCGAGTTTCAACGAACCGATCAATAAACATATTTATTTGCGCGCCATCCAAGATAATAACGAAACCCTGTATTACCGTCTTATCCAGCAGCATATTGATGAAATGATGCCGATCATCTATACCCCGACTGTGGGTGATGCATGTGAGCAATTTTCCGATATTTATCGCAGCTCTAGGGGCTTGTTTATTTCCTACTCTGAGCGTCATCAAATGGATGACATCATACGTAACGCCACTAAGCGTAAAGTGAAAGTTATCGTGGTGACCGACGGTGAACGTATCCTTGGGTTAGGCGACCAGGGCATTGGCGGCATGGGCATCCCTATCGGTAAGTTATCTTTGTATACCGCGTGTGGGGGCATTAGCCCAGCGTATACCTTGCCTGTTATGTTAGATGTAGGTACCAACAACGAAAAGTTGTTAAACGACCCCATGTATATGGGTGCACGTCACAAACGTATCGGCCAAGCTGAGTACGACGAATTTGTCGATATGTTTATCAAAGCCGTATTAAAGCGCTGGCCTGAGGTCATGCTGCAATTTGAAGACTTTGCTCAGCCCAATGCCATGCCGTTGCTTGAACGCTATCGAGATAAAGTCTGTTGCTTTAATGATGACATTCAGGGCACTGCGGCTGTGACTGTGGGCACGATTTTAGCCGCCTGTAAAACCAAAGGTGAAAAACTAAGCAACCAGCGCGTGGTGTTTGTTGGAGCAGGTTCAGCGGGTTGTGGTATTGCAGAACAAATCATCAAGCAGATGACCAGTGAAGGTATTTCTGACGCGCAGGCACGCAGCCAAGTCTTTATGATTGACCGATTCGGTTTGGTAACAGATGACATGGAAGGCCTACGTGATTTCCAATACCGTCTTGCACAGCCGTTAGCGCACCTAGTGACATGGCAAAAATCGGCTCAGTATCCGACTTTGCTTGAAACCGTCAGCCAAGTAAAACCCAGTATTTTAATTGGTGTGTCTGGGCAGGCCGGTTTATTCACTGAGCAAGTGATTAAAGAAATGAAGCGCCATTGTGACTTGCCGATTATCTTCCCGTTAAGTAACCCGTCTCGTCAGGTGGAAGCACGTCCTGAGAATGTTATCGAGTGGACTAATGGTCAAGTGATCATCGCCACGGGTAGCCCGTTTAAGCCGGTAGAATACCAAGGTAAAACCTACCCAATTGCCCAGTGTAACAACAGTTATATCTTCCCAGGAATTGGCTTGGGTGTGCTAGCAGCTAAAGCCAGCCTTATTAGTGATGAAATGCTAATGGCCACCAGTGCTGCATTAGCCAATGCGTCACCTCTGGCCAGCGGCACAGGGCACGAATTGTTGCCACCGCTAACAGGCATTGCACAGTTAAGTAAGAAGATCGCGTTTGACGTGGGTAAGGTTGCCCAGAAACAAGGCTTAGCGCTAGAAGTGAGCGATGAAATACTCACTGAGCGAATTGAAGGGAATTTCTGGCAAGCGGAATATCGCCCGTATAAACGAGTCAGTATCTAGCAAGCACCATTATTGCCGTTAAATAGTCAATATTGACTGAGAAACGCCGCATTCATTGCGGCGTTTTTGTAGCTGTGCTTTTTTTATCGTTGAGCACTCTTATAGCTGAGCACTTATAGCTGAGCATTTTTGTGGCTGTGCACTCACAGCTGTAACGTGAATAGTTAAAGGAGCGTAATCTAGATTGTAACTCAGGGATAACCTGCGTAGAATCCGCCTCCGGAGTTGGCCAGGCAATCGCCGCTTATTGGGCAGTGTCTCTAGGGCTAGTACCTAGTGCACTTGTGTTAATAAGGGGAGGAAAGTCCGGGCTCCACAGGGCAGGGTGCCAGGTAACGCCTGGGCGGCGAAAGCCGACGACAAGTGCAGCAGAGAGGAAACCGCCTAAGCGCGAAAGCGCCGGTAAGGGTGAAAGGGTGCGGTAAGAGCGCACCGCACCACTGGTAACAGTGTGTGGCAAGGTAAACTCCACCCGGAGCAAGACCAAATAGGATCTCTTATGGCGTGGCCCACGTTGAGATCGGGTGTGTTGCTTGAGCCAGCGAGTGATTGCTGGCCTAGATGAATGGTTGCCCACGACAGAACCCGGCTTATCGGCCAACTCCACCTTTTTTACACTCAGCCGCTGCCTAGTTATTAGGTGGCGGTACGAGTCATATTTTATCCCTCTTCTTTTACTTTATTCCTACAAATGTGTTTCTTCATTCAGTTTATAAGTATCTTGACGGCAAACATTGAACTTTAGTCTAGGTTTGCCGTTTTACAGCGCATTATGCTAGCTAACTAGGATACAAAAGTTTATTTTTCTTATTAAGAACCCACTGCATCGAAGTAACATACTGTAGGTTTTTCATGGTAAAAAAAATAATCAGTAAATTCAGGGAAAGAATACTGTCGGCTCCTCAGGTTGATTTGGGCCACAAGGACATGTTTCGTCTTGCGATGGAGCATTCAGCGATAGGTATGGCCTTGATTGCGCCAGACGGTACTTGGCTGAAAGTGAATAAAGCCGTCTGTAATATTGTGGGTTACAGCGAGCGGGAGCTGCTAGCCATTGATTTTCAAACGATTACCCATCCAGATGACTTACAGGCTGATTTAACCTTTGTAAAACAGCTGCTGGCCAATGATATTCAAACCTACAATATGGAGAAGCGCTATTTTCATAAATCGGGCAGCTTGATATGGGCCAAGCTAACGGTTTCTCTGGTCAGAGATGACGCCCACCAACCACTTTATTTTATTTCGCAAATTCAAGATATCACCGCCCAGAAGAAAAGTTCTGAAGCGTTACTTTCAGCGAAACAAGAAATGGAAGAGTTCGCTTACCGTGTCACTCATGACTTGCGCTCCCCGCTTAGCTCAATGGATTACGTCATGAATATGGTGGCCGAATATATTAAAAAAGGTGATTTACCTAAAGCGCTCAAGACATTGCAAGCCAGTCAAAATGGTATCGCTAAACTCAGTGATTTAGTCAGCGGTGTGCTCGATGTGAGTAAAATTAAGCTGCAAGATGAAGCCTCACTCCCCGTTGATGTGTCAGATGTGGTGTATGAAACATTAGATGCACTGAGCCATATGGAAAACTTTACTCGGTTGGATATCAAAACCCAATTCGAATACATAGGAACACTGCAAACTAAACCCAATAAATTCACTCAGGTTGTGGATAATTTCATTTCCAATGCGATTAAATATCAAGATACCAGCAAAGCGAACTCTTTCATTCGGGTGGTAACCTACAAGACCAAGCATGAATTTGTATTAGAAGTGCAGGACAACGGGTTAGGCGTACCCTCTATACACAGAGATAAGCTATTTCAAATGTTTGAACGTTTTCACCCTAAAGCGTCGATTGGAACGGGGTTAGGTTTATACATGGTTAAGAAAAGTGCCGACTTGCTTGGCGGCCATCTTTCATATTCAGTGCCTGAGTCCGGAGACGGCTCTATTTTCCGTTTTTCATTGCCTTTACCCTCAAACGCTATCTAGCTGACCTTGATAGCGAGACAGAAAAGTGGTGACGGATTGCTCAATAATCTTCTCGACGGGCAGGGATTCAGGTGTTTCAAAACCGAATAAAACAGGGTAAAAAATAAATGACTTTAGCTGGTAAACAAACTGTTTGGCAGCGAACGCTACATCCTCTATTTGTAGTGTGCTGGCGGCATTGGCATCTTGTAAAAAAACCTCTAAATAACGCATGCAACCAAACTGATTATTAGCGATATCTTTTGCCAGCTCTGCTTGCTGAAGCATTTGCATAAACGCTATTTTGGCGATGCGCAAAAAGTGTTGAGAGTTCAATAAGGCAACTTCTTGTTGGGCGATAACAGTTAGCTGAGCCTTGATTGATACCTGGGAGTCAAAGGTTACATCTTGTGCTTGGTCAAGGTGTTCAACCATGCGCCCAATGATCGCGTGAAAAAGCACTTCTTTGGTTGAAAAATGGTTGTATACAGTGCGTTTCGAGGCCTGTGCGGCTTTGGCAATTTGGTCCATGGTGGTGTGTTCAACGCCACTTTCAAAGAACAACTGTTCTGCTGCATCGAGTATGTTGATACGTTTTTTGTCGGATAACTTCATCTTTGCCCTTCCTTTATGGCTAATACCAATCCGCATTAATAAGTGCCGGTCTCAGAGTGCGTCCAGCGGTTTTTGATTAAGGGATCAGTTATTAACGTGGAATGGTATAAATACTACCTGATTAAAAGTAAACTTAACAGTTTACTTTTTGTTTTTCTGTGATAAGTTACACTCAGTAGTTTACTTTTTTGGAGGCTGAATGAGAATTCTCATTTCCAGCATAGTCATCATTGTGATGGGCAGTATTATAGGAGCGTGGATCTTGAATAAAGAATTAGTGGCCACTTTACCCGAAGGGGAAGTGCAAAGTGCACATTTCCATAATGGTAAGTTTCGCAATTCAGTTCCTAGTGAACCGCCAACTTTTGGGAAAACGGTGGGAATTTTTGCGCGTTATTTTACCGAGAAAAAAATAGATGCCGTGCCTGATGGGCATGTGCCCATGCAACAAGTTACCCGCGCCCAGCTTGATGCTCTAAGTGTTGATACAGTGCATTTTGTTAAGCTAGGGCATTCCTCTATCTTGCTTAAAATGTACGGTGAGTATTGGTTAATCGACCCGGTTTTCTCAAAGCGAGCATCACCGTTTTCTTTTATCGGTCCGAAGCGCTTTGAGCCCACTCCTATTAGTATTGATGAGCTGCCACCGATTGATAAAGTATTGATATCACACAATCATTATGACCATTTAGACAAAGCCGCAATTAAATCACTAAATGCCAAAACAGCTGAGTTTCTGGTGCCTTTAGGAGTCGAAGGGGATTTGCAAAAATGGGGTGTGAATAGCGAGAAAATCAAACAATTTGATTGGTGGCAAGAATATCAAACAGAGCACGGACTCGTCGCATTTACCCCTACTCAACATTTCTCGGGGCGAGGTATTGGTGATGGCAACACTACCTTGTGGGGTTCATGGGTGATCAACACGCCCCAGAGCAGGTTTTATTTTAGTGGTGATTCGGGTTACTTCTCAGGTTTTAAAACGATCGGCGATAAATATGGCCCGTTTGATTTGACCTTTATTGAAACCGGTGCGTACGACAGCGACTGGGCTGACATTCACATGACACCAGAAGAGTCAGTACAAGCGCACATCGACTTGGCGGGTAAGGTGATGGTACCTATCCACAATGGCACGTTCGATTTGGCTTTTCATTCTTGGTACGAGCCATTAAACCGTGTAACAACTGCCGCTGATAAACAAAGGGTTAACTTGAGCACCCCGCTGTTTGGCCAAGTTTTCAATCTTGAGCAACCTCCGATCGCTACAGCATGGTGGAAGCAGTAATACTGACGGGGTATTCTAGGAAGAGGTAATATTAATTAGCAGTTAAAAAAAAAGCCCGCCAAGATTAACTATCTTGGCGGGCTTTTAGGTTCTTATTCCCGTTCAGTTACCGGTACTCTGCCCATATCGTCCAACTTCTGGCCTTTGACCAACATGGATAGCTTGCGCATCAATACGTAAAAGACAGGGGTAAATATCAAGCCAAAGAATGTCACACCTAACATGCCACTAAATACGGCAACACCCAGAGCTTGACGCATTTCTGCGCCGGCACCTGTAGCCACCGCCAGAGGTAACACGCCAAGAATAAAGGCGAATGAGGTCATCAAAATCGGACGTAAGCGTAACTTGGCAGCGTCACTGGCCGCTTCATACAACCCTGCACCTTCATGCTCACGGTGGCGGGCAAACTCCACAATTAGGATGGCGTTCTTACTGGCTAAACCAACAAGTACAATCAGGCCAACTTGCGTCAGTATGTTGTTGTCTAGTCCCATTAAGTGCACACCCACAATGGCGCTCAGAAGGCACATAGGTACAATAAGTATGACTGACAGGGGTAATGTCCAGCTTTCGTAAAGGGCGACCAATAGTAAGAACACGAATACCACAGCAAAGGCAAACGCCAGCATACCTGTGCTGCCTGATTGTTGCTCTTGATACGCTAATTCAGTCCACTCGTAGCTAATACCGTCAGGTAAAATTTCCGCAGCGAGTCGCTCCATAGTGGCAATCGCTTCGCCTGAGCTAAAACCAGGTGCTGTACTACCAATGAGATCGGCCGCTGGATACAAGTTGTATCTCGGCACTCGCGATGGGCCAGAGCGATATTCAAATGTCGCCACAGAGCTCAAAGGCACCATTTCACCGTCAGAATTACGCACTCGGATACGTCCGATGTCATCCGCTTCCATCCGATAAGGTGCATCGGCCTGTGCGGTCACGCGGAACGTTCTGCCTAAATAACTAAAATCATTAACGAATGCGCTACCCAGATAAATTTCCAACGCACTGAATACATCCGACACAGACACACCTAAGCGTTCGACGCGTTCTCTGTCTATATCTGCATAAAGCTGGGGTGTACTGGTTTCAAAAAAACTAAACACGGCTGTGGTAGCGGGTTCTTGGTTTGCTGCCCCAGCTAATTGCCACATGGCTTGTTCAAGCGCAGCTAAACCTCGGCCACTTCTGTCTTCAAGCATCATTTTAAAGCCGCCGCCATTGCCGATACCACGAACGGGCGGTGGCGGGATAACCACCACGTTCGCTGAATCAATCGAACTCATTTGTGCTCTAGCATCCCCCAATACGCTATCAAATGTTGCACCTAGCTGTGCTCGCTCATCAAATGATTTCATAATGGCAAAGATTGCTGCCGAGTTGGTCGCATTGGTAAAGGTTGCACCTGAGAAACCAGCAAAGGCTACGGCATTTTCCACGCCTTCAATACTCAGTAGTTTATCAACGGCCTCTTGCACCACCGCATCCGTGCGTGACAATGACGCACCAGAGGGTAATTGCACACCAACGATTAGGTAACCTTGGTCTTGCGCTGGAATAAAGCCTTTGGGCACTATGCTAAACATATAAACCGTGAAGCCCATGAGCAACACATAGACAAAAGACACAAGCGCACCGTGGCGAACCAATTTAGACACCATACGCGCGTATTTATCTGAGGTTCTGTCCATGCCTCGGTTAAATTTGCCGGATAAGTAATGGAACATACCCGTTTTTTCAGATTCGTCTTTATGTGGCTTGAATAACACCGCAGAAATAGCCGGGCTAAGTATCAGTGATACCGACACTGAGATGATCGTCGCGACCGCAATGGTTATGCCGAATTGACTGTAAAACTGCCCCGATATCCCGTCCACAAAGGCTGTTGGTAAAAATACCGCTACCAAGACTAACCCGATGGCTAATACCGCCCCGCCAACTTCAGTCATTGTTTGACGAGCGGCTTTTAACGGGCGCATACCTTGTGCCATTAAGCGCTCCATATTCTCAACCACCACTATGGCATCATCAACAACAATACCAATGGCCAGCACCAAACCGAATAGGGTTAAGTTGTTTAACGAGAATCCTAGGGCGCTTAGTACGGCAAATGTTCCAACCAATGAAATAGGAATGGCGATAATAGGAATAAGCGCTGCACGCCAATTCTGCAAGAACACCATAATAACCAATACGACCAGCGCTATTGCTTCATATATGGTGTGCTCTACCGCAGTGATTGACTCACTGATAAAGTCAGTGGGGTTATACGCTATCTCATAGGTTAAATCTGGTGGGAAGTTTTTCGCCACTTCAACCATGGCAGCTTTGATTGCGTCTGCTGTTTTTATCGCATTAGAGCCAGGGCGTTGAAATACAGGCATAGCGACTGCTTTTTTATCGCCTAAATAACCACGTGTCGTGTAACTTTCAGCCCCCAATTCAACACGGCCTACATCGCGTAAACGTACTATTTTTCCGTCTTGGTTTTTAATAATGACGTTTTCGAATTCTTCAGGCTCAATCAATTGACCTTGGGTTTGTACATTGAGCTCAAAGGCGGTTTGCCCTGCATCAACAGGGGATTGGTTTAAGGTACCACTGGCCACCTGAATATTTTGCCCTTGTAGGGCGGTCACGACTTCCGATGCAGTCATATCAAGAGACGCAATGATATCTGGATCAAGCCAAACCCGCATAGAGTATTGGCTAGCGCCGAAGGTCAATATATCGCCAACCCCATCGATTCGCGACAACTGGTCACGAATTTGCAGCGCTGCATAGTTAGCAATATAGGTTTGGTCGTATGTTCCGTTGGGGGAATACATGTTGACCACTAACATCAAATCCGGTGAGTTCTTTTTGGTGGTGATCCCTAAACGACGCACCGTTTCAGGCAGCCTTGGCTCTGCAATGGCCACGCGGTTTTGCACTTGTACTTGGGCATTGTCTAAATCGGTGCCGAGTTTAAATGTTACGGTAATCGTTACTCGCCCATCTGCGGTAGACTGCGACGACATATACAGCATGTTTTCCACGCCGTTAATTTCTTGCTCAAGCGGCGTCGCCACGGTTTTAGCTGCGACTTCAGCACTGGCTCCGGGATAAGTCGCAACGACCTGAACAGTTGGCGGTGCAATTTGAGGGTATTGCTCAACCGGTAAGCTGAAGTAGGCGAGACTACCAATAATTAAGACAATGATGGCTAATACCGAAGCGAACTTCGGTCTATCTATAAAAAAGTGGGATATATTCATTATTTGCGGCCCTTACAGCGAGTATTGGCTAGAAAGGTCAACATTTTCCGCCTGTACTGGGCTGCCCGGACGAGCGCGCATTAGGTTGTTCAGTATGATGCTGTCATCTTGTGTTAGCCCAGACTCAATGACGCGTAATTCTTTGGTGTGCAACTTACCCAAAGTCACAAATTTACGGTCGACCTTTCCTTCGCTGTTTACCACAAAAACGAATTTTCGCGATTGATCAGTGCCGATAACTTCATCCGGAATAAGGATTTTCTCTACGTTTAATTCAGACAACAAGCGAATACGACCAAATAAGCCTGGAACGATAAAACCGCCCGGATTATCAAGCACAGCACGGCCCACTATGGTGCCTGTGTTCTGGTCTATTTGATTGTCTACAAAGTCCATTACGCCAGTGTGAACAAATTCTTCTTCATCTTGTAAACGCACTTTTACTGGGTTCGAGGCATTCCGTGAGCTTTCACGTTTGTTTGATTGGCTAAGGCGAATGTATTTAAGCAAGTCTCGCTCGCCAGCATCGAAATAAAAGTGAATAGGGTCGATAGAAACAACATTGGTTAGCAAAGTTGCATTAGTCGCAGTACCATTGATGAGGTTCCCTTCGTTGACTAAATCACGAGATACGACGCCATCTATCGGAGATTTTACTTCAGTGAATTCTAAGTCTAGTTTAGCCGTCTCTAAATTAGCTCGTGCGGTATCGTATTCGTTCTGACGACGATCTACTTCTTCTTGAGAAAGAGAATTTTTCTTACGGAGGTCATTACCACGGTCCAACTCTTTTTTCGCTAAAGAAAATTGTGACTCGGCGCTTTGTAAGGCAATTTTGAATGGGCGCTGGTCGATTACAAAAAGTACGTCGCCTTTTTTTACGGTCTGGCCATCTTTAAAGTTAACTTTGTCGAGATAACCGCTCACTCGGGCTCGAATATCCACTTTCTGGGTTGCATCAAAGCGCCCTGTGTACTCGTCCCACTGGGTGATAACCGCTTTAATCGGCGCGCTCACTTTCACCGGTAAGGCTTGTGGAGCGGCGTTTTGTTGCTCTTCTTGCTTCGAACACGCAGTCACTGTGGTCAAAAGTATGGTTGTCAGTATATAGAGCTTGAATAAGCGCATTAAATTAAATCCTCGTCTGGTGTGAGCAACTCACGCCTAATATAAAGTGGTTTCGGTTTTACAAAGTATGGCTGATATAGAATACGTTTCTATTAAAGTACCTTTGAATTAGGCATTTCAAAGGAATACACAGGTGAATCACCTAATTTCAACATTTTCTTTCTCTGTATGAGGAATCGACCGACTAAAAGCGAACAGCATTTCATTGAAAATATGCCCACGCGTTAATTGATCAGGCGGTCTTGAAAAAGCAGGTGCGGAAATGGGGATCAAAAATGAGCGATCAAGGCCTGTACTGTAGAATGGCAGGTTATATCTTATATGGCCTGGTTATATATGATGTTTCTTTCATCGAGTGATAGATGGCCACAAATTTTGTTGCTTTTTAAAGTGGAAGAACCCATGGGGCGACCAGCTTTTTGGCAGCAATGCTTTATCTTTAGGTTGAGCTAACTCGCTGGCAATGTTGTCAGCGAGTGAGCTGAGCACCTCAGGGGACAGCTTAGAAAAATGCGCCGATACATGCTCAAAAAACAAGTTTTGTGTTTGCTTTATTCTACGCTGTGCGCCTCGCTTGCAGCTTGGATCTAGTGTGCTAACTACCCTACATAAGGGTTCACTAGGGTGAGCAGGATTTAACTCATTGACCACAGCATATGCGTAGTGTTTTGGCATGTTGCCCTGTGTCGGTTCTTGGCAAAACACGACGCCAAAACCCATAGGAAAGTGGCCCACAACTTGTTGTAAGGCTTGGGCGCTAGCGACAGATAGCGCCCCCTTTTGGGCTGAATGCTGCACAACTTTTGTCGCTTTAGGTAAATCAGCATAGTTAAATTTAGGTTTGCTAGACAACACAATAGAGGTATAAATTTGGGCCGCTTTTAGAATACTACCTAAAGCACCATCTGGTTTTACAGCGCTGTTTAACATACTTTGTAACAATCGAGCTCGGTTACTTTCACGTTTACAAAAGCGTGCTTTACGCTCAGAAAAGGCAGCGCTATCGTCATTCTCCTCAGTAAACTCGGCTTCCCCGAGGCCGCGCAATGCAAATTCAGAGGTTTGCTCGTGATTCATGATTAATAGCGGAACACGCACATCTTTTTCTAAAACGCGAAACGGGTTTAGTGATCCGTCTGAGCCTTTTAACAAGCGCTGAATTTCTGGGTGCTGCATGCCTATGTCTTGAATGATGGCTGCACTTAGCAATGGTATAGCGACGTCCCGTTGGAATATATTCAATACGTCAGCCCCCGCTTTAGGGCTAGAAAAACGTGACGACTCATGGAAGCGGCTTACTATGTACTCGTTCTCGACCTGCTGGTTTTTTAACATCTGATCTAGTAGCCGCAAGCTCAACACCGCTTTATATAAAGGTTTGAAACGTTGATGTATTCGGGCTACACCGTTACCTTCAGTGGGGCATAGTAACAGGAGTGTGGCGAGAACCTTCGCACTTTTAAGCTGGGTTTCTTGCCAATCTTTACCTTCACAAAGCTGAATGATCTCAGTCGTTATCTGGGCTAATAATTTAAGGCGCGCATAGCGCTGTCGTGCTTGTTTGACTGTTTCATCTTTCAACGCCTTTTGGGCTTTTTGATAAAAGTCGCGAAACTGCTTTTTTTGCACTTCGTTTATGGCCGATTCAACTTCCTTGCGCTTTTCCTCAATATTTTTTTCAAGTTGCGCAATAGTGTGTTGCTGGCTCTGTGCGCCTTGAAAATAAATTTCAGCTTGCTCAAAAAGTGATTCTTTATTTTGCGTAGCATCATCTATTTTTGCCACCAACGCATTTACCGATCTTGTAAATGCATTATCTATCGGTGTCGCCATATTCGGTATCCTGTGGGTATTGCGAGCCGCTTGCTGCGGTCTATAAGTCTAGCCTAAAAAAAACCAGCAAGTCACTGATTTTGTTTAGCTTTGCATTAGGGCATATATTTTCGCGAGAAGTGGTTAATAAAGTACTCTACCAGATAAGGTTAAGTGCATGGGATACTTGCTATTTTACCCAGAGCACTATTGAATAATGAGGAACTTAACGTAGGAGAACGATAGTGTTGAAGCAAATCAAGATGGTGAGTGTGTGCGTACTACTAAGTTGTTTGTTGGCAAGCTGCAGCCATTCGAATGCCAATGACGCTGAATTAGATGGTAAGAGTATAGTGGGTGAGACGCTACTGGGAGAAGTTAGCGCAGAAAAGTTGTTTGCTCAATATCCAGCGTTCCAAGCAGAATACAAGGCATATAAACCAAGTAAGCAGGAGTTGGCAGCTGTCGCCGAACTCAAAAAAGATACCTTGTTGGTACTGTTCGGTACCTGGTGCCACGACAGCCAGCGTGAAGTGCCGAGTTTGTTAAAAACCTTTGATTTAAGTGGGCTGGACGTCCCTAAGTTAACCTTAGTCGCAGTCGATACAAAGAAAACGGACCCCCAAGGCATAGCGCAAAAATACAATCTTAAGTACACACCAACCTTTATTTTACTTCACGATGATAAAGAGTTAGGGCGCGTTGTTGAAAGGCCGAAAACCAGCTTAACCCAAGACTTAAAAGCCCTAGCTAAGGCCACGCAATAATTTTTGCACAGCCGTGGGTACTAGGCCTAGTTAATACCGCAGCTGGTTTAAAGCCGAGCAAAGCAGAGCAGGCGTACCTATCCTGCTTTTTGTTCGCTATTCAGCGGTTAATTTGCTATTCAGCGGTTAAATTAAACTCAAGGGTGATTTTGGTATCAAGCAGTTGTGAAACTGGGCAGTTTTCTTTCGCGTCTTGCGCTATCTGCTTAAACTCGTCTTCGGTTATGTCTGCCACCACGGCGTTTAACGTTAACGCCGATTGGCTTATTTCGTAGCCATCATCTGTTTTGTCTAAACTGATTTTCGCGGTGGTTTTCAGCTCTCCGTCTTCATATCCAGCATCTGCTAGGGCGAGTGAAAGCGCCATGGTAAAACAGCTTGCATGGGCGGCACCTATTAGCTCTTCAGGGTTACTGCCTTTACCGTCTTCAAAACGGGTATTAAAACCGTATGGGTGATTTGATAATGCACCGGTTTCAGTGGATATACTGCCTTTACCTTGTTTGCCTAATGGCTTGTAGGTTGCGCTACCAGATTTGACGATACTCATATAAATTCTCCTTTCACTGATTTTATTACCTTGATGCTATCTAGGTAAGCTAATGCCCCTGAGTTAATAAACAAGATCCTCAGGGGGATTCGAAATGTAATATCAGTAATGCAAATGCTCTGCCGCCCTAGCGAATTTCTGTCACGGCACGGGGCGCGCAGGCTTTAGCCGTATACCTCAGGTTATAGATGCGCTTATAAACAGTCAGAGCGGTGAAGATTACACAGGCACTGCAATATTTACTGAAGTGAGCGATGGGATAGCGGTGTAGTGAAACTCGGGTTAGGGCGGGGAGATTTCACAAAGAGGGGTTTAATACCAATCCGCATTAATAAGTGACGCCT
>BAEM01000030.1 GCA_000314955.1 Paraglaciecola chathamensis S18K6
ATTAATGCGGATTGGTATAAATGGTTTTATGAGAAGTAGTCACGCAAAATTTTGCGCGTAAACTCTTTGCGTAAATAAAAGCCTCGAGGGCGGGTTTGAATAATTTGGCCGTTTTTACCTATGGCATCAGTCAGAGCACTGCCATTGGCAGCTTTTGGACGAAGCTGCATAAACTCACCGTGGCGAGCAGTGACTTTTTCGATGTCGCCCATAGCGATCATGTCCATTATTTCCTCCCAATCTTGACGCAAGTAAGCTTCTTGCTCGCCTTGCAAAGACCATAAAAACGGTGTGCCAATGCAACGTTCAGCAGGCGGAATGTCGCGCCTTCCGTCAATAGGTACCCACAACACTTTGTTCAATTTGTTGCGCACACTGCTAGTGGCCCACTGAATACCGGCTATGTCAGTTAAGTGAGCGTAACAAACATAGGTGGTTTCAAGAGGATTACCGTTTGTATCAATAGGAATGGTTTTAAGTTCAACGCCGATATTGGCAAAATCTTGCTGCGCTTTTGACCCTGCTTGCGCGCCTAAGGCTAATTCCAGTAATTGTCCGCTCCAGCCTTTTTCACGTTTAAAGTCGTCTGGCACACGTATATTTTCGATTTGTGCTAGCTCGCCAAGTGTTAACCCAGCCAATAGCGAAGCACGCTCTAGCAACTCGTCGACGCTATTAGGAGCAGGCTTGTGCGTGGTATTTTTTGTGTTTGATGAATTAGTTACCATGGTTTTCCTTTGCAAGCGCCATGCAGCCTGTGACGATAAAATATTGCGCGGCATAATAGCTGCTCATCACAAGAATGCTTTGAAATGGCAAGGGGGTAATAAAGGCATTAATGGCTAAAAGACTGTCAGACGTCACAAACAAAATAGCGCCAACCCTGAGGGTATATATTTGTGTTCTGGCTACAAATGCACTGAAAAACATTAAACTGATAACCACAAAATAGGCCAACACAGGAGCCAGTAGTGCCCCCACTGCGGGCACCAACAAAAACAGCATGCTGACGACATAAGCCGCAAACAAGCCAATGGTTAGTGACGTTAAGCGCGTCACGTCGTGCCAGTGATATAAAAAACAGGCGTAAAGCACGTGAGCTAAAGCAAATGCACTAAGGCCAAGTATGAAACTGTTCTCGATAGGTAAAGCTAAAAGCATGTCTCCGCAGGCGCTGCATAAAATGGCACCCAATAGCATCCATTTAGCGGGCAACGCACTGCGTGTAAAGACAATTACAGCCAGCAGTAAAATGGGCGACGCCTTTAGTAAAAAGCCCCACGAATAAGGCGTATACAGGGTTGTTACTACGTAACCCAAGGCAAGTAGCCCGTAAATTATTGTGATTATTCTATGCATAGTCAGTAGTTTATGGAAGAATGCCAATCAATAAAAGAATTGAATTCTCGGGAGTCTAAGTGATTGATGCCGAAGGATTCCGCGCCAACGTTGGCATAGTGATTTGTAATAGCTTAGGTCAGGTCTTTTGGGCCCGCCGCTATGGTCAACATTCTTGGCAGTTTCCGCAAGGCGGAATCGATGAAGGTGAAACTGCTGAACAAACCATGTACCGCGAACTTTATGAGGAAGTGGGTCTAAAACCAGAACATGTAAAAATTTTAGCGGTAACCAAAAATTGGTTGCGATACAAACTACCAAAACGCTTGATCCGTCAGGGGAGTGCTCCTGTTTGTATCGGGCAAAAACAGAAGTGGTTTTTGTTACAACTGACCTGTAAAGAGCATGACGTAGATCTGCTTCAATCGGGGCATCCTGAGTTTGACGACTGGCGCTGGGTTAGTTTTTGGTACCCGGTGCGCAATGTAGTGTCATTCAAACGAGAAGTGTATCGCAGAGCAATGAAAGAATTTGCTCCTACTGCAATGGCGTTAAGTGCAAAGCCTGCTCAAGGTCAGAAAAACAAACGTAGACGCAAGAATTAGAGGGTTAAAATGCTAACCAAGCTAAAACGCATCGTTAAAGAGGTCAATCAAACTCCCATCTTAGATGATGCGCTTAGCGGTGTGGCAAAGAGTCTTAAAGAAGCCCTTAAAGTCGACTCTGTCAGTATTTATTTAGCAAACTACGAAAAACAACATTTTACCCTGCGCGCAACGGACGGCTTAGCGAAAACCGCAGTTGGCCATGTATCGATTGGTTTCTCAGAAGGACTGATTGGATTAATAGGCCAGCGCGAAGAGCCAATTAATATCAGTAACGCGCAAACCCATCCCAGATTCAAACACTATCCTGAAGTACAAGAAGAACAATATCACGCCTTTTTAGGTGCCCCGATTATTCATCAGCGAAAAGTATTGGGTGTACTGACACTACAACAGCAGCGTAAGCGTCTTTTTAGCCAAGATGAAGAAGCATTTTTAGTCACACTCGCTATGCAGCTAGCGGTTGAGATTGTGAATGCTGAAGCCCGTGGCCGATTTAGTTTAAGTGACGATCACTCAGAGCAAAACGAGATAAAAAGCGTAAAAGGGGTTCCGGGGTCTTCAGGGCTAGCCGCTGGGGTTGGGGTGGTGCAAAACCTCTTGGTTAATTTACGTAATCACGTGCCAAAGCGTAGCAGTGATCGAGAAACGCAAATACAGAACTACCGCTCGGCAGTTATGCAAACCCGAGAACAAGTTGAGGTGTTATCCCAGCGAATTCAAGGCGAAGTACCTGAAGATGTTCAAGCTATCTTTACCTTGTATCAGCATTTGTTGGATGCCAACAGTTTAGGTCGCGAAGTCGAGCAGAAAATATCTCTGGGTTGGGATGCGGCCACCTCTTTGAAGATGGTGGTGGAAGCATACATTACCCAGTTTCAAGGGATGAGCGATGCTTACATGCGTGAAAGAGCGGTAGATGTTGAAGACCTCTCGAATCGTATTTTAGCGAACTTACTTAACCTTGATACTTCTAGGATGACCCGAGAAGAGCTACCCGAAAAGTGTATTTTGGTCGCTGAAGAGCTGACGGCGACCATGCTTGCTGAGTTCCCCAAAGGTAAGTTGTGTGGCTTGATTTCGATTCGTGGCTCGAGTAACTCCCACGCCGCTATTATGGCCAGAGCCCTTGGTGTGCCAGCCGTTATGGGGTTGTCCGGTGTGCCACTATCCTTACTCGATAACAAAGAAATATTACTCGATGGCTACACGGGCGGTATTATTGTTTCGCCCAATCAAACGATTGAGCGCGAGTTTCATCAACTTATTCATGAAGAAACGTTATTAAGTGAAAAAATTCTTGCTCAAGATGATCTGCCTGCGTTAACTAAGGATCATTGCGAGCTGAATTTATTCGTTAATGCGGGATTATCTGCAGATATCGAGAATACCTATTCAAGCTATGCCGATGGTGTAGGGCTATTTCGAACAGAAATTCCCTTTATGATGCGCCAACGTTTCCCCACAGAAAAAGAGCAAGTTGCGCTATATCGAGCAATGTTAAGTGCAGAGCCGGACAAACCGTTTACTATGCGCACGCTCGATGTGGGTGGAGATAAGCCTTTGCCTTATTTCCCTATGACAGAAGAAAACCCTTTCTTAGGATGGCGGGGTATCCGCTTGACATTGGATCACCCTGAGGTGTTTTTGGTGCAAATTCGCGCCATGTTACGGGCCAGTATTGGCCTTAAAAACTTACAGATCATGTTGCCTATGATCACGTCGGTTAGCGAAGTGATTGAAGCTAAACGCTTAATCAGCCAAGCATTTTTTGAGGTGCAAGAAGAAGCAAAAGCGAATGACGGAAAGCTTCACCAGCCGAAAGTGGGGGTGATGCTAGAGGTGCCAGCTGTGATTTACCAGCTGCCCCAGTTAGCAAAAATTGTTGATTTCTTCTCTGTAGGAAGTAATGACTTAACCCAGTATTTATTAGCGGTCGACAGGAATAATGCTCGTGTCTCTGACTTGTATGATAGTTATCACCCAGCAGTATTGGCCGCCCTTTACAATATCGCAGAGCAAGCGAACGCGCTCAATGTGCCAATTACTCTTTGTGGTGAGTTAGCTGGCGAGCCAGGCGGTACCATTCTATTGATGGCCATGGGCTATCGTAAACTAAGTATGAACAGTCATAGTTTGTTGAAAATCAAATGGGTTGTTCGCAGTGCTACGTTGACTGATGCCAAAGCATTGCTTGAGGAAGTATTAGTAATGAACGACCCTAAAAATGTGCGAGAGCGGGTTAATTTATACCTTGAATCAATCGGTCTTGGCGGATTGATCCGCGCAGGTATCTAGCAGGGAGAAAATACAGTGGACCCTGCGTTATTAATACTTTTAGTCTGTTCCATTCTTGGAGCTGTCGTTGGGCTATTGGCTGGTATGTTAGGCATTGGCGGTGGCTTAATTATCGTGCCTTCTTTACTTTATCTGCTGACTCATTACCTAGAGCTGCCGCTAACCGTCGCTATGCCAATGGCAATTGCTACATCGCTATCAACCATAGTGCTCACTGCAATATCTTCGTCACGCGCCCATTATAAATTAGGCAACTTGCGAACGTTTTATTTGTTGTGGACTGGGATCGGCATTTCGATTGGTGCGATAATTGGGCCGCAGTTTGCCACACTTATCTCTGCACAGTCCTTAAAGACCTTGTTCGCCGTTTTAGTCATGTTGATCGCGGCGCAAATGGTATTTTTGGGTAACAAAAATGCTAAGCGAGACGTTACTCAATCCTTGCTATTGGTTATCGGTGTCATAACTGGTTGCATTTCCTCGATAATGGGAATTGGAGGAGGTGCTATCATGGTGCCCGCATTGTTGTGGTGTCGGGTTGATATGCGTGCGGCTATCGGTTGTGCTGCTTTTAGTGGTTTGGTGATTGCCTTGTTTGGTTCTGCCAGCTTTATTGTTGCAGGTTGGAATAATACACACCTGCCCGAGTGGGCGTTAGGGTATATTTATTTGCCGGCAACGTTAGGCATTGTTATGACATCTGTGTTCACCGCGAGTATAGGCGCGAAGCTAAGCCGCACCTTGAACACACAACTTTTAAAGAAGATTTTTGCAGGCTTTTTAGTCATTGTCAGTCTACGAATGTTACTAGGATAAAAATTCAACATGGTCAGTAGTTATTTTACATTTCCACAAATAGACCCAATCATTTTCAGTATTGGGCCGCTAAGCTTACGTTGGTACGGCTTGATGTATTTAGTGGGATTCGCTGCAGCGTTTTGGCTTGCTGGTGTGCGTTTATCGCGTACCAATTGGACAAAAGAACAATTAAGCGACTTGTTATTCTGGGGCTTTTTAGGTGTTATTTTAGGGGGAAGGGTAGGCTACGTACTGTTTTATCAGTTTGAACTGTTTCTGGACGACCCCTTGTATTTATTTAAGATTTGGACCGGGGGCATGTCTTTTCATGGTGGCTTGCTTGGTGTTATCGCCGCACTTTGGTGGTTTTCGCGTAAGGCCAAATGTACCTTTTTACAAGTTGGTGACTTTATCGCGCCACTGGTGCCAATCGGTTTAGGCGCTGGGCGTATTGGTAACTTCATTAACGCTGAGCTGTGGGGACGCACGACGGATGTTTCTTGGGGAGTGATTTTCCCAGGGGCTGGGCCATTACCGCGTCACCCATCACAATTATATGAGTTCGCTCTTGAGGGCGTCGTCTTATTCTTAATTTTGTGGCTGTACTCACGCAAACCTCGCCCTATCGGGGCGGTCAGTGGTTTGTTCTTACTTGGCTATGGTAGTTTCCGCTTCTTTGTGGAATTTTTCCGCGAGCCAGATCAGCATATTGGTTTATACGAAGGCGCGTTTTCATTAGGTATATCTCAAGGGCAAATACTATCAACACCAATGATTATTGGGGGAATTGCACTGATGGTTTGGGCCTTAAAGCGCAACAAATTAGCTGAGACAGGCTCAAGTGCACCGAAAGGTGCGAAAGCCTAATCCCACATTTGACTGGCTCACAACCTGTGAGTCAGTCCTTCTAAGCTGTGTGCGCTACGCGTTAAACCTATACTTATACCATTCCACGTTAATAAGTGATCACTCAGCGAGAGTTTAAAAGGGCTTAAACAAGGCGCATGACTGAATGTATAGTTGTTCTCTTTCGAAGTCATGCAAAGCAGTGTAAGCTCTTTTAAAACTCGCCTGCAAGGAATG
>BAEM01000029.1 GCA_000314955.1 Paraglaciecola chathamensis S18K6
CACCTAAAAATGCGCCAAAAAAAATGCCTAGGCAATAGGGATTGACTAGGCATTTACTATAGATAATTAATTTAAAGTTACATTTGAGACTGCAGGTAGTTAGACAAACCAACACGTTTAATTAATCCAAGCTGCTGTTCTAACCAATGTGCGTGATCCATTTCGGTGTCATCCAGCAATACCATCAACATATCGCGCGTAACATAATCCTGCTCAGTTTCTGCTAAAGCAATCACTTCTTTAAGTTTATCACCTACCGCATATTCCACTCGCAAATCACTTTCAAGCATAGAAGGAACATCAGTACCGATAACCAAACCATCGCGGTCCACCATGTTAGGAGTGCCTTCCAAAAACAAAATACGCTCGATTAATTTGGTTGCATGGCCTTTTTCATCATCAAACTCATGATTAATACGTTCGTAAAGTTTGTTCAACCCCCAATCAAGATACATTTGTGAGTGCACAAAATATTGATCCATTGCGGCTAATTCATAAGCGAGAAGGGCATTCAAACCCGATATTACATTTGTTTTACCTTGCATTAGTCTTCCCCTTCAATAACTTGAGCTTGTAAATAGTTTTGTAAGCCCATGTGTTTAATTTGATACTCTTGTGTTTCTAGCCAATCTAAATGGTCTTCTTCGTATTCTAGAATGTCTTCTAGTAAGTCACGAGAGACATAGTCTTGTTCTTGCTCACATAAACTAATGGCATCTTTGAGCGCTGGAATTTGGTGTTTCTGAAATGTCATATCACACTGCAACATCTCTTCGGTGTCTTCACCAATCAATAATTTACCCAGCATCTGAAGATTAGGTAACCCTTGTAAAAACAGCACGCGCTCAATAATGGCGTCAGCTTGCTTCATATCTTTGATAGACTTCTTATAGCATTTTTTGTCTAGCGCGTTTAGGCCCCAATTTTTGTACATACGAGCATGTAAAAAGTACTGGTTGATTGAGGTTAATTCACCTGTCAAAACCTCATTTAACGCTGAGACAACCTTTTTGCTGCGCAACATAATTCCACCTATTTAATAATCTGATTAGGCCCTAAAAAGCCTTGTCATGAACCGAATGTGAGGAGTATAGAATACAAACCATGATAAATCAAAAAAACCTTTTATTTCATATAGATAGATAATGAAAATGAGAATAGTTGATGATTGTATCTTGATTCTTATACGGGGCCATTTGATACTTTAGTATTAATCAATTTATTACAAGCAAAACCTATAAGCAAAGCTAAAGTCATATTGGCGCTAGCTTTGATAAAAACCAGCGCCATCTATATATCAAAACAGCGCTGTTACTTACTTATTAACGTTTACTTTTTGGTGGTTATTTTATGTCCGTTACTTCGTCGTTTGTGTTTGATGTTAAATTCGTTGAGTTATCGCTTATGGGCGCTTTACGTCCTATGCCTTTTAGAAGACGGCCCAATATATCCGCTCCAGTTATAAGTCGTGGTGATGTACTAGACCATACGACTATCACATCGGCATGAAGCACCTCATCTGAGTTTGCATCTATGTCTTGAGTGATCTTTAAACGTTGCATTGCATCGCCCAATGTACAGTTTTCATCCTCAATAATAAGCGGTCTGTGGCAAAACACATAAGGATCACATGGTGCATTGTCCACTAAGGTAGCGCGAATAAAACCATCAGCGTCTAACATTAAAAGTGGATTCCGCGCTTCGTCCAATAACAAAACCCATTTATGTCCAGACGCGTTAACTTGGTTAACAAAATTAGTAAAGCCTTCACTCCCTAGCTCCGGCAGTAAAGGTAAGTCTAATTTGCACGGCATAACTAACATGCTGTTCGGATCGATTATTTCGCCTTCTTCATTCACCGTAATGTTGTCGACCTGTAAGAAGTTTAACGCGCCAACCCCTTGCACATGTTCTACATCCGCTTCATCCGCCTCGATATGTGCATTGATGATGGCAGTGAGTTCTCTTTCTCGAAAGTAGGTGATGCCTTCTCGCCCTAACCAACCATCTAAAATTAATGACGTTGGTTTTGCCACAACGAACAAGATAACCTGATAAAAACGAATAATAGGAGTAAGTTTAGAGGCTACTTGCAACGCGTTTCGCGAGAAATATGCTTGCGGGAATATTTCTCCTAGAAAGGTAATTACAATAGTAGAAAACATAAACGAATACATACCCGCTAACACAGAATCCGACAGCAGAGTAAGTAAAACGTTTATGGATACATTGCCCCATAATATCGTAGCGAGTAAAAAATTTGAGTCTTCACGCATTGATAAAATAACGGACGCATTGCCGTTACCCTGTTTTGCCTCAACGTCTAATTGCAAACGACTAAGACTAAAAAAAGCCAAGTTCAAACCCGAAAAAATAGCAGATTGTGTTACACAAAATGCGATCCCAAACCAAATTAATATATCTACAGTCATGTTATGTCTCGTGTGCTAGGAGCTAAGCTCCTAATATTATTGTATATTTAAGCTAAGGACTTATTCTTTATTATGTCCAATCTTGCAAATCAAAGACGATAACAAAGCGTATAAAGTCACAGTAGTTCAAGTTTAATTTCAATATATCTGGCGTATTTATATTTTTACCGTCTATATGTGACTTTTTAACGAGCGTCTTCGTCCAATATTTATGACTAACATTAGGTTAGTTTTTTGATGAATGAATAGTGCTACACGACGACGAAATAAGTTTCGGGAGGAGTATGAACATGAGCGATGATGAATATCAGGCACTCGAGCAAAGACTGGCAAAAGATGTATTAGCGAAGCAAACACTGCCAGAGCCTAAAGAGCTTGCAGCTAAGGTCGTCAAGCAAGATAAATCGAAAGAACTTGTTCGACTCGGTGTACATGGGGTGTTTTCGATGCTGTTAACCCTATTTGCTCCGTTGATGATGAGTCACAGCAAAAAAATTATTAAAGAAAAAGGTTAAGGCACAATGAAAGAGAATATTAGTATTTGGTTTGAAGCAGTGTCAGGATCTCTCACCGCACTGTTTGAAGAAGTCGCAGGTTTTTTACCTTCATTGTTCGCCGCGCTTATCATCTTACTGGTAGGGTATTTTGTCTCTCGATTATTACGTTTTGCAGTTTCTTCGATACTTAAAAAAGTAGGCGTTGATAAATTGGCCCAAGCGACAGGTATTGACCAACAACTCTCGAAGTTTGGTAAAAATGTTTGTGTATCGAGTACATTGGCCGTCTTGGTTTTCTGGATTACGTTTTTAGTTTTCATCGTTACTGCGGCCGATTCGTTGGGATTGTCTCAATTAGGTGAAACCATGGATCAGTTCCTGCGTTTTATTCCTAAAATTATCGCCGCAACGCTAATACTTTTGTTTGGTCTTGCTGCTGCCAATTTAATTAAAAATGCAATTTATAATGCCGCAAAAGCGGCTGAATTCGACTTCGCTCGTCCACTGTCTAAAGCCGCGTACGGACTCGTAGCCATATTGACGCTTTCTTTGACGATCAATCAACTCGATATTGATACCGTCTTACTCGATACCATCATCGCTATCGCCCTAGCCACACTCGGTGTTGGCACCGCTATCTCTTTAGGTTTAGGTAGCCGTGAAGCATCGCAGAATATTATCTATTCATTGTACATTTCAGACACCGTAAAAGTAGGAGACAGCGTGACAACTAAGGATGGTATAAAAGGTGATGTCGTAGAAATAACCGCTGTGGTCACCATCATACGCACTTCAGATGAAAGCTTGAAAGTAATTGATAATAAGCGTTTTTTAGATGGGTTGACTATTCATTGAGTCTACAGTTTAGGGAAAGAAAGCGCTTGGTTGTATAACGAACTTGCAAGCATTAACCGATATTCAACTTGTCAAACGTACATTGCAGCGTCGCGGCGATGCCTCGTTGGCGTTTGCTAAGTTATACGGCCGATATCAAGGTAAAATAGCCGCCTACATAGGGGCTAAAGTTTTGTACAACCCGTCACTCGTGGATGACGTACTACAAGACACTTTTATGACTGCTTGGCACAAACTAGAACAGTTAAAAGACCATGATAAGTTCTTTCCTTGGATCGTGACTATTGCGCGAAACACAGCCATGGATGTGTTAAGAGAAAAAAAGCGCGTTGATGACATTAGTTATTTGCTTAACCAAGAAGAGCCTGAGACCGAAGAAGACATTGATCTTGGTGAAACTGAAAAAATGTTAGCAAATTTAGAGCCCCTCGACCGTGAAATCGTCGTCATGAAAGCCGTACTAGAATGTTCATTTGAAGAAATAAGCTCACAACTCGGTTTAGCATTGAGTGCTAGTAAAATGCGTTATTACCGCGCTCTGGATAGATTGAAATCGGAGATAACTCTCTAATTTTTAACGTCGAACACATCCAAATTAATAAGCGAACCCAAAATGCACCCTAGGGTTATTTGGTTGAGGTGCGGTTATGTAGTAATGGTTGTACTGTGGTAATGGTGGTAGTACTCAAATAGTGAGATCTTTCAAATAGACGAGAGCTCAGCGCAGAAGCCCCAGAGGCTATCAGTCAACGTAATCCTCAACAATAAATTTAATTAAAAGAATGGGCATAACACGCTTTTCAGCATAAACGTGTGACTTTTTCCAACCCACCTTCGTCTAACAATCGTTATTAAAGCAAAGATATGTAAAAACCGTTGCTTTACCTTTAGTAGTCAGTTTGATTAACACAGGAGTTTTTAATGAATTTATTTAAAGGCCATTTCAAACGAAACTTTTATATAGCAATGATAGCGCTATTCGTTATTTTTGTTTTGCAGAATATGCAGCTTGATCACGTCACCTTTTTATTTTGGGACTTTGCAATGCCACGTTTGTTATTGATTTTAAGTACGTTATTAATCGGCATCATTATTGGAGCACTTACTCCTTTTAAAAAGTTAGTGTCAAAAAACAAATAAATTAAAAACGCTGTGACTATTTCAAATGTCACCGCGTCTATTACAAAAATTACGCGGCTTATCATGAAAAGCTAGGCGCGAACAAAAATTATAAATTTTAAAAGAGGAATGGTAATGAAGAAACACACACTAGCACTTGGCGTATCGATTGCGCTTTTATCCACCTATTCGCAGGCTCAAACATCATCAGAGAAAGAAATCTGGGGTGGACTATTTGGTGAATACTATTCCGTTTACCCGGAAAAATTCGAACCGAACACCGCATACGATAGTGGAATGGGGTGGGGTGGTGAAATTGGAATGAAGTTAACGCCTGATTGGGGGGTTCGCTTCGAAGTGGCAAAACTTGATTTAGAAGCAGAGCGAGGCAGCGGTAGCATCACTGGCGAGCGTATCGGTGTAGATGCTTTATATTTTATTAATCAAAGTAACTATTACATTTTCGGTGGATTGAAAAATCAACGTTTAGACGAAAGCTATCGTATGGCCGATTTGGGTTTAGGTGCCCATTGGCAATTAAGTGATAAGTGGAAAATCATTACTGAGATAGCGGGCTATTACGACTTTGGTCAAGGTAACCCCGAGTACAGTGCAAAGCTAGGTGTTGCATATAGTTTTGGTAAGACAGGCGGGCAACGTGTTAACAAAGACTCTGACAACGACGGTGTGATTGACCAACGTGACTTGTGTCCTAACACTGCTTTTGGCGCAACAGTTGATGTTGATGGTTGCGCGCTAAAAGCGACAGACAGTGACAAAGATGGCGTCATAGACGCAAAAGATCAATGTGCAAATACGCCCATGAACGACAAGGTAGATGCAAACGGCTGTAGTATATTCACCGAAGAGTCTAAAACGATGTCGTTGAAAATATTGTTCGATAACAACTCAAGTAAGTTGAAGAATATCGATTCAGCAAGTGTACAAGAGTTTGTTGATTTTATGCGTCGCTACGGATCTACCGATGCGGTAATTGAAGGTTATGCTTCAGCGCCTGGTACAGAACAATACAATATGAAATTGTCTGTAGAGCGTGCTGAAGCGGTACGTCAGTACTTAGTAGAGCAATACAACATTGACAGCGCTCGTCTAGAAGCGGTGGGTTACGGTGAAACGAAGTTATTAGATAAAGCAAATACTCGTGAAGCACATCAGAAGAACCGCCGTATAGAAGCGTATGTTACTGCTACAGTGAAAATTGCTGTTTCAAAGTAGCTGTTTCAAAGTAGCTGTTTCAACGTAATAATAACGCCTTTAATCGCATAGACAATTTGCGATAAATCACTAGGCAGTTTTTTAAGCTAAGGCACTCAAAAGAGTGCCTTTTTTATGCCATAATAAACCGATAAAAAAGCCTGATCATACAACGAATAATTATATTGCCCGTTGAAAAGATTTAGTCGATAACCACACACAGGTATTCAATGTGCAAACTCTCATACCCTATTCATTTTCATGCGTCCTTGTTTTAACTTCTGGTGTAAGTAGTGCTCAGCAGCTGGGTACTGGCGAAAAAACCATGGAACAGTGTTTACTAAAGCAAATGGAACTTTCTAGCGACGAGATCACCTTAGGAGAACTGCGCTCAGTATGTGCAAAGGATAACGATAACCGATTGCGTAAACGTAACAGATTGGAACACAGAGCTTCGCTAAACCCATTCGCACTGCTGCCTCACAAACCCAATTATCTTCTTCCTGTTACCTTTGCCAATATAAGTAAACGACCTTACGGCGGCGATCCGAAAGCAGAAAAATACCAAGATACAGAAGCCAAGTTTCAAATTTCACTAAAGTATTTGGCAGTAGAGGACTTAATGTGGGACGGGTTAGACGTGCAGGTAGCGTTTACCGTGGAAAGTTATTGGCAAGCTTATAATGGGGAAATCTCAGCGCCTTTTCGTGAAACAAATTATGAACCTGAGATTATATTTAATTACAGTCAACCTTGGTCGCTGCTTGGGTTACCGGTTGAACAAACCTATCTTTCGCTAAACCATCAATCAAATGGCCAAACTGGAGACTTATCCAGAAGCTGGAATCGTATTATTGGTGGGCTTGTGTTTGCGCAAAGTGCAAACGTGACCTGGGGCGTACGCACCTGGTGGCGTATCCCAGAAGAAGATAAACTCACGCCGGATGATCCAGACGGCGATGACAACCCCTATATTGAACGTTATATGGGGTATGGCGAAATAGCCGGGTTGTGGAATATTTCAGATAATAATACGCTGGAAGTGTTATTTAGAAATAATCTAAGAAGCGATAACAAGGGTGCGGTTCAGGTAGGCTGGACTTTCCCCATTACCCGCCATCTCAGGGGCTACATTGAGTACTTTAATGGCTATGGAGAAAGCTTAATCTACTATAACCAACATACCCAGCGCTTAGGGATTGGGGTTAAGCTCACCAATTGGCTATAACGCGTTTGCTGATAGAATATTTAAGCGTCAGTACCTTTTAATTAAGATGTTTGTACACGTAAAGCGAGCTTAATCACGTTATTAAGTTCGTGAAACATTACAGGCTTCACAAGATGATAGGTCATGCCGGCTTCTCTTGTTTTAAGTTTATCCTCTTCGTAAGCGTTTCCGGTAAGTGCGACAATTTCAGTTTCGACACCTTGGGCCTTGATACTTCGCGTTGTTTCAATTCCGCTCATGTCTGGTAAATTTATATCCATAAGAATTAAGTTGAAGTTCTCTGTGGTCGCTAAGTGTATGGCCGCTGCGCCGGTGTTAGCAACAGCAACAGAATGGCCATGTCGCTCGAGCATGGTTTTCACAACTTCTGCATTGATGGGTTCGTCTTCTACTAATAATACCTTTGCAGGTTCGAATGCTTCGGAATTTAAAATGTTCTTTTTTGATAAAACCCGAATTGAGTCTATAAAACGATTTTTATCCATCGGCTTTGCAAAACCTTGCCACATATCAACGAATTTCAGCTGAGTATGATTAATTGATTCAGGAGATGCCGAAATGAAAATAAAGGGCGGGGCGCTGGTATCAAACATAGCGTGAATCGTTTCTGCTAACTCGTATCCGTTAAAACCCGGCATATGAATGTCAATAATCAACCCTGCGTAATCAAGTATTTCGTCTTTTTTTAATAGAAATTTTGTCGCAGAATCAAATACATCCACGGTAAAACCATCTTCTTGCAATATATGCGAAATGTATAAACGGCTGGTCTCCAGATCATCAATCACGGCAAATTTTGCAGAAGAAACTCGTTCATTGTTTTTACTCGTTGCGCTGTTGCGTTGACTAGCGCCTAAAGGAATCGATAATTTGAATGTGCTCCCTTTGCCCTCGGCGCTGTTTAGGGTAAGGCTACCACCCATACCCTGGGCGAATTCCTTGGCAATCGTGAGCCCTAAGCCCGTGCCATTAATTGAACCATTTGCGCCTTTTGAAACTTGTACAAATTTATTAAATACCCGCTCATGATCTGCAGGCGCAATACCAATTCCGCTGTCGTTTATTAAGATGTCCAACAAATACTGTTTATCCACAATACTGAGTTTTACATTGACCGACACTCCTCCATTATCGGTAAATTTAATAGCGTTATTAACAATGTTTCGCAGCGATTGCGCTAACCGCATTGGGTCACCGGTGACAAACTTAGGAAGTGAGCTTGAAGCATCATATGAAAACGTAAGCCCTTTCTTTTCTGCACTTGCTGTTATGGGGGCAATAACTGTGTCGAGCACTTTTATAAGTTCAAAATCGACCTTTTCGAAGGTAAGGACTTTTGCTTCTATCCTTGAAATATCAAGCAATTCGTCAACTAGCAGCAAGAGTTGATGGCCAGCTTTTTGGGCTTTTAATAAATAGGTATTTTGCTTTTCAGTGTCAGGCTCTTGCTGCGCCAGTTCCAACATGCCAAACATTCCGCTTATAGGGGAGCGAAGCTCGTGACTCATATTAGATAAGAACTGCGATTTAATTTCCCGATCCAAGCCCGCGTCTCTGCTAAGGCGATATGTACGCTTGGTATTGCTAGAAAACTTGTCAATAAGTCTAAACAGCAGGTGCTCAATAGGGTAGATCAGCGCAACGATTGTGATCGCAAAAACGAATAAGCTGATTAACGTAGCTAAAATACTTACATTAATCATATGCTGGTTGACTCGCTCTTCGTTGAGTAAGAACTGTTCTTGTGCTTTGGATAAATATTGAACAAGTAAGCTGTAAGACTCCGGGAATATATCAAGCTCGTCGCGATACTGATTTAACCCAGAAGTAATAACTTGTTGAGTATGCGTAAAAAATGCCTTTGACAGGCTATCAATGTTTTCTGAATCGCCTAAAAACAAATCATGTAACGATTTTGACGTCCCTTGATAAAGCGTTCTTGGGAGTTCAGCGTGACTTAAATACACATGGTTATCATTGAACAGGCCCATTAAAGCAATAGTCTGGCGCTTAATAGCAACCTTCTTTTCTAAATCTGATTCATGTTCGAAGCGGTATAGGTTCAGTGTAATATCCCGAATAATTAGAGATTGGTGGCCTGTTGTTTGTACAAACTGATGAGATGACGATCGTTGCTGAGCGGTAACGTAGGTGTAAATCCATGGCAAAGATAATAAAGTGATGCTGATGGTGGCATACACTAAGTAGCAGCGTCTTATTTTTCGTTTAACGATACGTTTAATATTCACAATTCAGACTCCGTTTTAAAAGTGATTTTCAATTGGATAAACTCGATTAAGATCACTAAAAAATGAGTTGAACGTGGCGAGATTGAATAAGAAGCCCTTTGGTTGCATCAGGCGTTAGAGGCGTATTTAACAAATTAAAATCTACTAATGTTAGGTCAGGTAAATGGTTGACTATAGTTTGTTGGATGAAAGTGATTAGCTGCGCAGATTCCGCAAACACACTTTGGTTATCGTCTGTTTCTTTTGAGTTGTCAAAAAGCAGGTTATCTAAAATCAGGTGTTTATCGACAGGATCAAACGTTAGGTGGCCTGTTAATTTACAGGGTATTTTGACCCAAGCGCCTTGGCTTTGTGCGAACATAGACACTTCAATTTCAATGTTTTGTTCTAGTACATCTAAAACAAGCTTTGGATCTTCGAGCGCCGCTTTAATGCCATTAAAATCTAACGTGAAGGGAAATTGCTGGTTAAGTTGATGACTGATTTGCCTGACGGATACTCGGTGCTTATTCTGTTGCTCAACAGCAAACGCGGAGCAGCTTAAAGACACTAATATCGCAAGACTTGTGAATGTATTTCTCATAACGATGCCTACTACTACTTCCATCGTAAGAGAATAGCCTCTTTTCTTTATTTATCTCTGCTACTTTAGGCGTAATTTCTAGTGAAAAAGCAACTACATAACGAATTAACGTAGCGATGAAGAGGGAGTCGTTTTGCACCAGCTTTATATGCAGGATATGGGCAAAGATAAGCGTATAAATGACCGTTAACGGGTTAACACTGTAAAGTTGTTATTGTTCCTATAGGTATAAACCGAAACAAAATACGCATTACACCGAATATCAGCCACATAGAATATTTAGATATGATAACGGCTAACATTCTTTATTTGCCGTACCGCCCTAAGGAACTTTACATGTCTCAATTATATTTTAAGTCTAGTCCTACATGTGAATATTGTGCTCTATCAAGAAATTGCACAGAAAATATAAACAATACTAGCGCGATGCAAAATGTTCAGGTGTTAACCCATAAAATCTATCATAAAGGCGACACGCTATTTTGTGCTGGTGATGCATTTAATGCTTTGTACATAATGCGTTCAGGTTCGGCAAAAGCGAGCGCGACGACAATTGAGGCCGATGAACAGATAGTGGATTTTTATTTTCCTGGGGATTTACTCGGTACAGACGGTTTTGCTCAAAAACAACACGCTCACAACGTTAGCTTTCTAGAAACCAGCAGCGTGTGTTACATCAGCGTAAACTCTGTGAATGCACTTCTTACTCATTCTGAGTTAGGCCGGCAACAATTATTAAGCAATATGAGCCAGAACACACTGAATCAACAGCAGCAATTGATGAATGTACACAAGATGACGTCAATACAGCGCCTAACCAGTTTTCTACTTGATTTATCACATCGACTCGCACAACGGGGCTTATCATCTCAACAATTTACCCTAAGTATGACACGTATCGATATCGCCAATTATCTAGGTATGGCGATAGAAACCGTCAGCAGATTACTAACGTCGATGCAACAACAAAGGTTGATTCAAGTTCAGCGTCGCCATATAACCCTGGTTAATATCCCAGAGATGAGAAAAATATGCCTCAGTGATCTACTAGGTCAAACTGAGGATGAATCTGATGGAATGCAACATGCAATGCTGCGCTCTACGACGGATTATCCGCTCTCAAGTATTGGGGGGTGAAGGGCGGTTTTATTAAAAGGAGCGTGGGTTTTATGCAGTTCGTGTTACTAGGTTCGCAAGACTGTTTCTCGATTAAAACGCTTCCACTTAGACCAAAAATCGTACAGAAAAGATCAACATGCCCTAGGTGAGTATTAATGATTTCATTACACTTTACTTAAGGTTAGTATTTTCTAACTGATTTAGTTAACACGAGATAGACATGGCCAGTACCCTTAATGAAATCGTTACACATATTAAGCAGCAGATCCCACATATCGATTGTGAAACAGCTGCCCAACGCCGAAAAACTGACCACGGATTACTGATTGATGTAAGAGAGCCGTCAGAGCACAGTGCGCAAAACACGCCTGAAGCGATTAATATTCCTCGCGGAGTGTTAGAGATGAAGATAACTACCTTGGAGTCAGATTTGTCTCGACCAATATACCTTCATTGTGCCAGTGCAGTACGCGCCGCCTTAAGTGCAGAACAGTTAAGGCGTATCGGTTATGAAAATGTATTTGTCGTAACAGGGGAGTTATCCAATATTATTCAGGCTCATTCAATTTAGCTCCACTTCGTAATAATGTTTCTGTTCCAAAACATATGCCCATTGATAAAGCCGTTTGCAACGTTGGGTCATCATTGGGGATATTGCGGGTCTTATGGGCGACACTGTCTAGGGGCACTTCAGACAATTGGTTTCCTCGCTGAATAACGGCAAGGTTAAACTGTTTATTGATAACTAATCCTGCTGCATAGCTGCCTAAGTTGGTCGCGAAAATTCTATCAAATGAGGTAGGAGAGCCTCCTCGCTGTATGTGGCCTAATGTAGTGGAACGGATCTCAGCATCTGTGAGTTGCTCTAACTGTTGCTTTAACTGATCGCCAATACCGCCAAGACGCGTAGGTTCTGGACTATCTTTTATCGTTTCTCGTGTACACACCTCACCGTTTATCGGTTTTGCACCTTCTGCGATCACGACAATCGAAAAATGATGGGTACCCATTCGTTGATTACAGGCATCAGCCACTAAATTAATATCGTAAGGGTGCTCAGGTAATAAAATACTGTCAGCGCCTCCAGCTATACCCGCATGAAGGGCGATCCAACCGGCATTTCTCCCCATGGTTTCGACAATCATGATGCGTTGATGAGATTGCCCTGTGGTGCGCAAACGATCAATGGCGTCAGTAACAATACTAACGGCCGTATCGAAACCAAATGTCCGTTCGGTACACATTAAATCGTTATCTATGGTTTTGGGCACTCCAACTATGTTCATACCCAACTTCGTTAATTCATAACCAATACTTAACGTACCGTCACCACCAATGATAACGAGCGCATCAAGGGCTAGTTCATCGTAGTATTCTTTCACGGCCCGTGAACGATCTTCTCCCATGTAATCAAATGGGTTGGCACGGTTATGGGTGCCTATCATGGTGCCACCTAACGATAAGATACCGCTGCAGTCTTGATAGGTAAGTGTGCGTGAACGTCGCTCAATAAAGCCTAAAAAGCCGTCTTCGATACCGATTATTTCTGTCTGGGCTCTTAACATAAGGGTTTTCGCTACCCCTCTGATGGCAGCGTTCAAGCCAGGACAGTCTCCACCCCCTGTTAATATTGCTACACGTGAGGGCTTATTTGTTGGTTCATGCGATTGATCAGGTGAAGATATCGACGCCATTTTGTATCACTCCATTTTGTTCAAACTCGCTGATATTTTGTAACGTAACATGAGCAATTCGGGTTAAGGCTTCTTGGGTAAAAAATGCCTGATGACTTGTCACCAATACGTTAGGGAAAGTAAGTAACCTTGCAAACACATCGTCTTGTATAACGCTAGAAGAAAAATCGTCAAAGAACAATACCTCTTCCTCTTCATAAACGTCTAAGCCTAACAAACTGATTCTCTGTGCTTTTAAGGCTTTAATCACTGCTTTAGTATCAATTAATTTGCCTCTACTGGTATTAATTAACGTCACCATTGGTTTCATTAAATTAATCGCATCTTCATTGATTAGGTGGTGTGTTTCATCATTAAGGGGGCAGTGCAGTGAAATAATATCGCTTCTCGATAGCAGATCGTTTAGTGATACATAATTAACTCCCGCAGCAATACATTCAGCGTTGGTTTCTACATCATGGGCCAAGACATGACAGCCGAACCCCAGCATAATTTTGCTAAAAATTTGGCCAATTTTTCCTGTTCCAATAACACCAACGGTTTTGCCATGAATATCAAACCCCAGTAAGTTATTTAATGAAAAGTTGCCTTCTCGCACTCGGTTGTGCGCTCTATGTACTTTACGATTTAGGGTCATTAACAGTGCTACTGCATGCTCCGCAACCGCGTAGGGAGAATAAGCAGGTACCCGAGTTACTATTAACCCTAGTTTTTTTGCAGTGGCTAAATCGACGTGATTAAACCCAGCTGAACGAAGCGCAATGAATTTTACCCCTTTGCTTTTTAGCCCTGATAATACGTTTGCATTCAGGCAGTCGTTGATAAATACGCACACCGCGGTTTCATCCGTTATCAAATTGACGGTGTTTTCATTTAAATGAGCCTCAATAAAGCGTATATCGTGCTCGTTACGGCAATTTTCTTGATTAAAATAAATGCGGTCGTAATCTTTAGTATTGAAAAAGGCAATTTTCATTAGCGATGATCCTCTACAAATAAAGTGGTACTAATCTACACCAGTTAAAATGCAGCGGTCTTGATGCCAGACAAATTCTATTTAAAAGCGCGGTGTTTCATCGGATTGTGCTTTAATCAGTAATAGAACGTGAACCAATTAGGATATAACCACGTATAACAGTGTCCAGTTCTGTTTTAAGTTTTGAGCCAGTATTTTGTAATTACCTAAAGTTCGTGCCAAAGTTAATTTTTAAAAGATAAGGAACAGATATTGCTTCCTATTAGACAGGGTATTCGGCATTACGGTAGCCAATCCGTTTATGTATTTAAGAGGTGAATTTTGAACTCAGCTACTGACACATTAGCAAAGGTATCTTTGGAAAATGCGAGAATACTTGTCGTTGATGATCAACCTATTAATATACAAGTAATTAACCAGATATTAGGCGGCAGTTTTCAACTTAGCTTTGCTAAGTCAGGGCAAGAAGCGCTAGATATTTGCTTGTCAGACCCGCCGGATCTCATCCTGATGGACGTCATCATGCCAAATTTAGATGGCCTTACAACCTGCAAAATCATTAAAAACACCCCAAATATTAGTGATATTCCTGTGGTATTCATTACCTCTTTACAAAAAGCAGAGGAAGAAAATGCATGCTGGCAAGCTGGCGGAATTGATTACATGACGAAGCCGGTAAACCCTTTGCCATTAACTAATCGCGTTAAAGCTCATTTAACGCAAAAATTTCAAGCAGACTTATTAAAAAAGTTGGCTTACTTAGATGGCTTAACTGGGGTGTATAATCGGCGCTACCTCGACGATTATCTTGCTAGGCAAACATCACAAGCTAAACGTACAAATCACGCTATCTCTCTTTTGATGATAGATATTGATTATTTCAAACAGTTTAATGATGAATATGGTCATTTAGTGGCTGACGATCAATTAAAACTAACGGCATCCACGTTAAAAGATTCTTTGCATAGACCCACTGATATAACCGCTAGGTATGGTGGTGAAGAATTTATTTGCGTGCTTCCTGATACTGGGGCTGAAGGGGCAAAACAGGTAGCCGAACGTATTCTTAGACATATCAGAGGGTTAGAAATACCCCATAAATTGTCTCCGCACAAGTATTTAACGGTAAGCGTTGGCACGGCGTCAATTGAAGCAAAGCAAAACTATAATACCGATTTAACAGCCCTAGCTGACAAAAATCTGTACAAAGCCAAGAATACAGGTCGAAATAAGGCGATTTGATCTCCTCAATTCTTATACCCTTTTAAAACAAGGCCCCCGTCGCAATATTGTATTGAGGTGCTTTGATGCAAAATAGCTTTATACCATTCCACGTTAATAAGTGATCACTCAGCGAGAGTTTAAAAGGGCTTAAACAAGGCGGATGACTGAATGAATAGTTGTTCTCTTTCGAAGTCATGCAACGCAGTGTAAGCCCTTTTAAAACTCGCCTGCAAGGAATGCCCCAGCGGCTTTTGCTCTGCGTTCTCACTATTTGAAAGGGAACAACCATTACTACATAGCGACGCCTTAATCAAAAACCGCTGGACGCATTCTGAGGCGGTCACTTATTAATGCGGATTGGTATTACTTATCCCACATCGAATTGTCTTTTTTTAATTAGTGTTGATTCTTCTTGACCTGTGAGTTAGACATAGGTTTAACATCAGCACATTATATAAATACCTGTTCGCTCAACTCTATCGTTAGAGCGCAGTTTAAAATGAGGATGTGCTCATGTTAGTTAAACAACTTGCGAATAAAATGTCAGTTACCCCTGATACTGTGCGCTATTACACTCGGATAAAACTGCTTAATCCGACCAGCAACGGCAGCAATGGTTATCATCAATACAGCGAAGCTGATCAAAAGCGCCTCAGATTTATTTTAAGCGCACGCCACCTTGGGTTTTCAGTAAAAGATATCAAAGACATTATTCATGAGTCAGAACAAGGCCATTGCCCGTGCCCGTTAACGAGAGAGTTAATTGCTCAGCGTCTTGTGGAAACTGAGGCGCTATTTCAACAAACTTTAAGGTTACGCAATCGAATGAAATATGCATTGCACCAATGGGACTCAACACCAAATGGTGCAAATGCTGATCAGGTTTGCAGCTTGATCGAAACTTTTGTCGACTCAAACGATGAGGAGCAAAATCATGAGTAATAGAGCGCCCCAAAATAACCAAAGCTTTATCATAGAAGGCGCTAGTTGTGCTAGCTGCGTCAGCAAAATTGAAAAAGCGTTGCATAATGTGCAAGGAGTAGATGTTGTTGAAATGAACTTTGCGCAGCGGACCGTCAGTATTGATGGAAGCGCAGATGAAACGTCAATCATACGCTCAGTACAAGATATCGGATATAACGCTAAACCGATGAACAGTGAGTCAGAGCAGGACGCCCTAGATGAAAAAGCACAAGCTGACGATGCCCATTACAAGGTCTTAATGCGTAATATGTATATTGCCTTGTTGGTCGGCGTACCCTTGATGCTTTATGGCTTGTTTATAGGTGATATGAGCGTCAATACCTTTAATCAGCGTGCTGCCTGGTTTGTAGTGGGATTAATTACCCTCGGTGTAATGGTGCTAACCGGAAACCATTTTTATCGCGGGGCTTGGCAGTCATTCAAAAACCACTCCGCAAATATGGATACCTTGATAGCCTTGGGAACGGGCACGGCTTGGGTATATTCCATGGTAGTGATTGTAGCGCCTGCATTATTACCTGAGATGGCCCGCCATGTGTATTTCGAAGCGTCAGCCATGATTCTCGGGTTGATTAACCTTGGATTAGCATTTGAAGTTAAAGCACGTGGGCGCACCTCTGAAGCAATCAAGCGTTTGATAGGTTTACAAGCGAAAACCGCGCGCATTGTCAAAGGAGATAAAGAACAAGATGTGAGTATTGAGGAGGTACAGCTAAACGATGTTATTCGTGTACGTCCAGGCGAAAAAGTGCCTGTAGACGGAGAAATATGTGAAGGCAAAACGACTGTGGATGAATCCATGCTAACAGGCGAACCTATGCCCGTTAGTAAAACTTCCGGCGATAAAGTCGTTGCAGGTAGCATAAATAAAACCGGCAGTGTCCTTTTTAAAGCGACTCACGTGGGTAAAGACACAACCTTGTCGCATATTATTAATATGGTCAAACGTGCGCAAAATTCAAAACCATCGATCGGCCGATTAGCTGATGTTATATCAGGTTACTTCGTTCCGATCGTCATGATCTTAGCGGTGCTGTCAGGGTTAACGTGGCTGAACGTAGGGCCACAACCCACAATTGCTTATGCGATTATGGCTGTTACCACTGTGCTGATAATCGCGTGCCCTTGTGCTTTGGGACTGGCAACGCCTATGTCGATAATGGTTGGAATTGGTAAAGCTGCGGAAGCGGGTATTTTGATTCGAAACGGCGAAGCACTGCAAACCGCCTCACGGATTACGACCATGCTACTTGATAAAACAGGCACGATTACAAAAGGCACCCCAACGGTTACGGATGTCATATTGTTCAATGAACACAAAGAAAATGACATTATGCCGCTAATTGCCAGCTTAGAAAGTGGCTCTGAACATCCATTAGCCGAAGCAATTGTAAGCTATGCACAAGACAAACAATATACAACCAGTCAAGTCAGTGATTTCGATGCTATTACAGGAAGAGGGGTGACGGGGGAGCTTAACGGCGAGCGATTATTGTTCGGTAATCAAGCCTTGATGAACCAATACGACATAGATGTAAGCCGTGGGGTTGAACAAGCCCAAACATTGGCGAATGATGCTAAAACCCCTATGTACTTTGCCCGCGGCGATACGTTAACTGCCATTGTGGCTGTTTCAGATCCGATTAAATCCGACTCCGTTGATGCGATTGAGCGTCTTAAAAAGAAAGGTGTACATTTGGTGATGCTCACTGGTGACAATGAAGCCACAGCGAAAGCGGTGGCAAAGCGTGTCGGTATAGATGATTTTATCGCCCAAGTCATGCCTCAAGACAAAGTCAATGAAGTGGCGAAACACCAGCAAAATGGTGAGATAGTCGGTATGACAGGCGATGGCATCAATGATGCGCCAGCTTTAGCGCAAGCAGATGTGGGTTTCGCAATTGGCACAGGTACCGATGTGGCTATAGAAAGTGCTGATATCACCTTAATGCGCGGCTCATTACATGGCTTAGTTGATGCTCTGGCGATAAGCCAAGCCACCATTCGCAATATCAAACAAAACTTGTTAGGGGCGTTTATATACAACGTGGCGGGAATACCTATTGCGGCAGGGGTGTTATATCCGTTATTTGGCATTTTGCTCAACCCGGTTATAGCAGGCGCCGCTATGGCGGCCTCGTCATTAACTGTGGTCAGTAACGCCAACCGTTTACGCTTTTTTAAGGCGCAAAAACCGTAAACAACTAACTTTGATTTACCAGAAGGAGGGTAAGTGATGCTTTACGTAAATGTACTAGGAATAGCGTTAATTGCAGCAATTGTTTGGTGGTTCTGGTTATACAAACCGCAGCAAGTCGTATCGAATAATAACCAAGTAAATATTGTTGTTAATCATGGTGTATATCAACCAAGCGATATTCAAGTAAAAGCGGGTGAAAAGGTAAATCTGCGTTTTGACCGACAAGACTCAGCGCCTTGTGCCGAAATGGTGATATTTCCTCAGTTAGATATCAGTCAAGAACTGTCAATGGGAACAAACAACCAGCTAGAACTCCCTGCACTTGATAGGGGCGAATATGACTTTCATTGTCAGATGAAAATGTACACAGGTAAGTTAATCGCTGAATAGTCTTGTTTGTGCGTTCGGTTTCATATTTACGCTAGGGTAGTGCCATACACATAATTCAGAGCGGTAAAAATAACGACGCGTTAAAAGGTAGGGGTATGCAACTGCGTGCTGCGCGTTTGACTCAAGAGTGACTTTACTTGTCGAACTAGCATGTGTTCGACGTAAGGCTTCTCAATGAAATCAATAGCGTTTGCACGCATCGCCCGTACAGCGGTAGGAATATCACTTGAGCTCGCAAGAATAATTGTCGGGATATATATTTCACGATCTGCCATCTGTTCTAGCAGGGCAATACCACTCGCTTTTTTATCTTCTAAATGTGCCTCAAGTAACAGGCAAGCTGCTTGCGCATTAATATCATGTTGTAAAAAGCGTTTTGCACTGGGGAAGTTTTCAATTTGTGCCCCTAATGGCGCCAATAACTCAGTAAGTGCAGAACGGCCCTTTCGTTGATGATCGACTAAATAAATAATCGGTAATCTCGTGTGATTAATATGATGGTTGAACATTGACGCTTTAAGTTGATTAATATACCAAGCTAACAATATACCGTTCGAAGATAGGTGAGTTGCGCTGGATCAAAGAATCAATACATCAGCATACAAATAATACTGTCACTGTCACCGTAACTGTTATTGTTACTTTTATCTTTTTATTCTTTCGTTAACAGCAACGTCATCAATTCCGCTAAAGATTTGACACGCATCTTTTCCATCATGTTTGCACGATGAATCTCAATGGTTCGTTGGCTTAAATTAAGCTCGTTGGCAATGGTTTTATTGAGTAGGCCTGCTACGACGCGTTCCATCACTTCGTTTTCACGTGCGGTGAGTGACTCACATCTTTGTGCTACATCGAGTGAATGAGAAGCCCGTTTTTGTGCGGTTTTATTTAATGTCAGCGCATGGTGAATACAGTCAAGCAGTTCCTGTTCACGAAAAGGTTTTTGAATAAACTCTATCGCTCCTTTTTTCATTGCCTCTACCGCCATAGGCACATCTCCATGGCCGGTAATAAAAATAATCGGTAAAGGGCACTTAAGCGCCTCCAAGCGCTGTTGACATTCCATGCCGCTCATACCGGGCATGCGAATATCCAATACGATGCAACCACTTAATTGTTGAATACTGTTACCCTCATGAGCGGTTAGAAAGGACTGGGCATTTGGGTATATGGCATTTTTAATATCGACAGAATCAAGCAGCATGCTTAAAGAGTCTAACACCGCCTCATCATCATCAATGATGTGTACAACCTGCTCAAAACTAAGAGGGGGTTTGCTATCTTTCATTGTTTTATTCGTCTTCGCTGTAACTGGTTATTTGTGGCTTTGCCGGTAGGGTAAAGCTAAATATGCTACCTTTCGGTTTACCGGGTGTGTGCTTAAGTTCACCGCCGTGAGATTGAATAATAGACTGGCATATGGGTAACCCCATCCCCATCCCTGATGGTTTCGTCGTAAAAAACGGATGAAACAGACGTTCAGCGTTTTGTGCTGAAATCCCATAACCTGTATCGATAACGCTAATTTCAAGGTATTGCTCGTTGAGCCATCGAGTATCAATCACCACCGGATCAGTGGGTTGCTCTTCCATTGCATCTATGGCATTGCGAATAAGGTTAAACAATACCTGCTGTATCTGTATCTGATCAATCATTAGAAAAGGGGCGGGGGATGAATTTAGCGTGACTTCGATACCATGATCTAGCAATCGTGTATCAACTTTAGCCAAGTCGATTGTTTCTTCAATTAACGCATTAAAATCAACATAGTCTCGTTCTGAATTACGCTTTTTAACGAAGGCCCTCAATCGACGAATGACTTCTCCTGCTCTGAGTGCTTGGTGGCTAATTTTTTCTAACGCGCTGGTTAACTTCTGCTGCTGAAGTGAATGTAAACCTTCGCCACTTGAACGCACTAACATGTTTTTACACGCTTGAGCATAACTACTAACGGCAGACAATGGTTGGTTGATTTCATGTGCAATACCCGCTGCCATTTCTCCCATCGTGCTCAAGCGCGTGACATGTGCTAGTTTTTCTCGGCTTGCTATCGCATCAGAACGGGCTTTTACTTGTTCAGATATGTCGCGAATAATTCCTACAAACTGTTTATGGCTGGAGTCTTTCACTTCTCCAACCGATAATTCTATTGGAAAGACCTTGCCGTTCTTTTTACACGCTCTGACTTCGCGGCCGATGCCGATGATTTTTGCGTGATTTGTTTTCATATAGTTATCAAGATACTTATCGTGTTCTTCTTGATAAGGCGCTGGCATTAATATCTTTACATTTTTACCTAGTACTTCTTCAACTGAATAACCAAACATACGCTGTGCGGCAGCGTTAAATAATTCAATTCCACCTTTGTGATCAATGATAATCATGGCATCAACGGCGGCATCCAATAACGCGTTTAACTGTGCATTAGCATCTATCGCTGACTGAGCGGAAGAGGGTTGATTAATAGGGTCTGTCACTTAAATACTTGTTCCTGTCAGCTGAAATAGTATAGCCCTAGGCCTATACGTACTCGTTGATAGGAATCGAAGGGCTTTAAATGACAAAATTAACCAATATTCGTTGTTTTTAACAGGTTTATTTAGCGATAGTAACTGGCTTTGTCGCTTACTCATATTTACCATACAGAAATTCATTGATGAAACGCCAACGACTCAGCTATTGCGCTTTTCTGGGGCTTTTTCTGAGCCTTTCTTGCAAATACTTTCTGCGTAATTTTCCTGCACATTCATTAGCTTAAATACATGTATTGAAGCTCACACTAGGGTTGTATTATTAGGACATCTGTTTTTAACAGTGTCAGAACATTTTCGGCTGTGTTTCCCAGTATCTTGGCTTTTAGACCTTTGCGACCGACACTGCCCATTATCACTAGAGCCGCGCCTATATCAGATGCAACGCTAGGTACGATTTTATCTGGGTAGCCTGATTTTATATGAATATTCTTTTCAGCTATCTTAGCCTCGCCAAACATCTGCTTAATCTTAGGGATATACTTTTCCTTTGCCTCTCGTAACGACTTGCTCTTATTGATTAAACCGAGATCCTTTAACACAGGTGACAGTGCCAATCCGAAACAAACATGCAGCGTCATATTATTAGCTTTAGCCAATTTTATACCCGCATCTATCACTTTTTGATTTAACGCTTGTTTGGTTTTTTTGCTTGATGCCAGATCCAGAGTGACCATAATCGATTGCTTCTTTCGCCATTTTTTATCTGCCACTAACAGCAAGGGCGCACTACCATTTCGTAGCAAATGCCAATCAGTAGGGACATAAAAAGCATCTTCACTACGATGCCCCGTCTTAATGATTAAATCATATTGATGGTCAGCACAGTGTTGGGTAACCCAGCCAGCAATATCTTTGCTCCACACCATTTCATCCGTGGTTGACGATGGTAAAGACGACTCCGCAACCGTTTCATCTAACCATGCTTGGCTTGTCTGAATAATTTTCTGTTTAGCATTATCTAATTCTTGCTTAGGCGTATTATCCGCTAAAATCGATAAGCGCTCATAACAGAAACCTGCAACATGCACCGATGCATTAAACTGACTCGCTAATATTGCCCCGTGGCCCACTGCTTTTTGCAATGACTCCTTACGATCGGCAATCACTAATATGTGGCTAACATTCACAGTATTACTCCTTATTCCATAGACCAAATTATTGATTAGTACTCACCATATTAGCCTAAGGTTTAGGCCTAACGAATGATGTAAAACAAGTTTTTAGTCAAAAACTGCTTTCATCTTAACAAGTGTATGACGCGGTAAATATATGTACCGGAATTTACTTGCTTTTTCTCGACATTATCCTCAATGTTATTCATAAAGTTACGGTTTGGCCGATAACGTTTTAGATAACCGAAACAGTACAATCAAATTTGCCATTTTTGTGGCGTTATTAGACTAAAGTATATACGCTATAAGCGTGACGTTATTCGGCATACAAGCCGTTGATATATATTAGGAATACAAAAGGACCACTTGATGGCGCAAGCTAGCTCTTCTATTCGTACAGGGTTCAAATTTCATAAACATGCTTTGTTAATTACCCTTGTTTCTATTTTGCTCCTTTTTGCAGCAGCCGTTGCAGTTTTTGAATCACAATTAAGTCAGTCAGTCACGAGCGAATTAAAAAGCACGTTATCCACTGCGGGGGATCAAATTAACCTTCAGGTTCAGGAAAACATTGATAACTATCGCCATGATTTAAGGTTTCTACATGCCACACCACCCGTCAGTGGTCTACCTCGCGCATTAGAAAATAACGGTATTGATCCGTTCGATAGCGCAACGGCCCAACAATGGCAAACGCGCTTAGAGTCTACCTTCGCCGCATTCTTACACAGCAACAGTGAGTACGATCAACTTAGGATAATCAGCGCAGATGAGCGTGCAATGGAACTCGTACGGGTCGATCGCGTAGATGGTAAAATTGAAGTTGTTCCACCTGAACATTTACAAAGCAAACGCAACAGTGAATATGCCCAAAGAAGTGCTAAGCTTGCTCCCGGCGAAATTTATATGTCGAGAATTTCGTTAAATCGCGAATTCGGAAAGTTAGACTTTCCTTATCGCCCTATGCTTCGCTTATCGCTACCCATTTTTGACGATAACGGAGGTCGTTTTGGCTTTTTAATTGTCAACATTAATGCCCGTAAACTTTTGGATTCAATAAAAAATGTCCCTGAAGAGCCAAACTATTTAATTTTGACCGACAGCGATGGCTACTTCCTGGTGACACCTAATAATGACCACCAATACAGTCGTGATTTGGCACGCGATTATAAATGGGACACCGTCTTTAAACACAATAGTACCTTAGCCGATCATTTTACTCAGGTGGGTTTTACCGAGGATGATAGCGAAAATTATTATGTGTTACGTCGTAAAATATTAGTCACCGGAGATGTAGAAAGCGGCTTTCTATTCGCCAATCTTATGGCTCCAGAAACCTATGTCCACTCAATTGAAATGCAGCGACGCACGACTGTTTATGCATTTTTGTGTTCGATCACAGCTATTATGCTCATCGTACTGAGCTTTTTTAATCGCAGCGCGAGAAAAAGCCAACAACTGGCAGACGAAAGAGCACAATCAGCGGCTATTGTAAGCGCCTCTCAAGATGCCATCATCAGTGTGTCTGTCACGGGCGAGGTGATGAGTTGGAATTATGCCGCCGAGTCGTTGCTAGAACTCAGTGCTCAATCTGCTATTGGAAACTCCCTTATTGAACTCAGTGTATTTGACGATGTAGAGCTAGGGGATATTTTCGAGAAGCTGTCAGACAAAAATACCCAATTGAATGCAGAAACTCAAATTGACACCAAAGAGGGCAGCCAGCGATATTTAGCCCTGTCTTTTTCATCTATCTCTAATGACGATGGTGAAGTGAAAGGCATTGCAATTATCGCCCGTAATGTGACTAATGAACGTATAGCCGATGAAAAAATCAAACAAGCTAACGCCGAATTAGAAGAAAAGGTCGCGGTACGAACCGTAGAGCTACAAAAAGCAAGTCGTGTTAAAAGCGCCTTTATTTCAAATATTAGTCATGAAATGCGCACTCCGTTAAACGGCATTATTGGCACATTGAATTTAGTTAAGCGCGAACCCCTAACTGATAACCAACAACGTTATATTGAAATGACAGAGGTCAGTGTCAATACCTTGTCCACTTTGGTGAATGATGTTTTAGATCTATCTAAAATTGAAGCTGGCAAACTCGACTTAGATTTCAAGTCATTTAACCCGATTAATTTGATTGAAAGTCTGTGTGGCAGCATGGCGGTTAAAGCCCAAGAAAAGGGCTTGGAATTTGTTATCGATGTATCGCGATTAGATTGTGTCTCTATGGTGAGTGATCCCCATAGGTTCTCTCAGATCATGACGAATTTAGTCAACAATGCGATTAAATTTACCGAAAAAGGCTATATAAAAGTCTCTGCTTACACGCAACAAACGGACTCAGGAAGCGTAATTTTGCATTGTGCGATTGAAGACTCCGGTACCGGTATCGCCAAAGAAAACCAACACAAATTGTTTAGCGCATTCTCACAAGAAGACAGCAGCATTGCTTCTAAACATGGGGGAACTGGCCTGGGGCTGTCTATATGCCGCCAGTTGGTCACGCTTTTAAATGGCGATGTGCGCTTTGAATCTGAGAAAAATAAAGGCAGTACGTTTTACTTCTCTATTAGTTCTGATCTAAAACAATGTAAAATTGCAGCTCCACAGAAGCAACTAATCAACACGTCCAGTGTGGTATTGATCGAGCAAGATGAGCTCTATCAAAGTACCTGTCGCATGATAGAAACCTTGGGGGGTGAAATCATCGCCCGTGATGATTTCACCCATGCCTTTGCTCAAACACCAGCGGATACATCTTTTTTACCTGATTATTTTGTTGTCGATCAACAGCACCCGTTTTTACTAAAACTTGATAACGCATGGACAAAAACCATTAATATTAACAATGGTGCAGCCAAAGTCGTGTTACTTAAGCGAGATGGAGAGCCAACAGCTTGGCTGGAAAATATCAAACCTACCGTATTGACCAAGCCAATATTGCGCTCAGAATTTATCCAAAAAATGGCGCTGTTGAATCCGGACGAAACCGCTTTAGCACAGCACGATATGGAACAAGCAAAAGCACAGGCCAAATTTGATACGGCCCACCCTGATGTTCAAAAGATTAAAGGTGCCAGATTACTCATCGTAGATGACAATGAAATCAATATTGAAGTCGCTAAAGGTATTCTAGCGGGCTTGCCCATAACACTGCTTCAGGCAACCAACGGCAAAGAAGCACTGCAACAACTTATTTTAGCTGAGCGCAGAGGCGAAGCGGTCCATTGTGTATTGATGGACTGTCAAATGCCGATCATGAATGGTTATGAAGCCAGCCAGAAAATCAGAAAAGGTGAGGCAGGGGAGTCGTATACAAATATGCCCATTATCGCCATGACTGCTAATGCAATGCTAGGTGAACGGAATAAATGCTTAAGTGCAGGCATGAGTGATTATCTAACTAAGCCCGTCAACGAAGTGACAATGAAAGAAAAAGTCACTAAGTGGACGTTATCTGTGTATCACGCGGCGCAAGGCTAGTTTGTTTACGTTGTAGCACATGTTTACCGACAGAGTGTTGTCGATTATATCGGCAAGTTAATCTTGGGCAGTGCAATACAACGTATACAAGGTATCAATAATGGCTTTTACTTCTTTACTGGCCAAGGAGTAGTAAATGGTTTGCGCCTCTCGCCTTGTTACCACAAGGTTCTCTCGACGCAAACCGGCCAAATGTTGAGACAAACTTGACTGCGCAATAGTGACTTGTTCATTTAATTCTGATACCGACATTTCACCTCTACTTAATAAACACAACAGCAACAACCTATGTTGATTGGCCATGGCTTTTAATAGAGTGGCTGCCTCTTGGGCATTATCACGCATTTCTTCAAGGTTCATTACAACGATTTTCCTGGGCACACTTTATGATGTTGTTAAATTTCGATGCGACAAGCATACCAACGACCATAGACAGTATAAAAATAAATATAGAAAAATGACCTTTGCTTATATTAGCGATCGCGGGCCCCGGGCAAATACCAGTTATACCCCAGCCTATACCAAAAATGACGGCGCCCATCACTAAGGAACCATCTATCTTTATTTTACTTGGTAGATGGAATTCACGGCCTAGTAAAGGCGTACGTTTACGACGTATAACTAACCAATACAATGGCATGTAAACAATGATGGCGCCAAGCATAACGAACGCTAAGGCAGGATCCCAAGCGCCCAACACATCCAAAAAACCAATTACACGGGCTGGGTCAACCATGGTCGAAACGGTTAAGCCGGCACTAAATAGTAATCCCGAAATTAGAGCCATAAAATTTTGTTTAGTGCTATTAACCTCAATACTCACCGCGGAAAATACCTGCTTTTTATCGTTAATCTCTCCCATCATATACCCCCAAAACCATGTTTGATGAGTGTGACAGTAGCGAACGCACTTAGCATAAATATGCAGGTAGCTAAAATAGAGCGAGAAGACAAACGACTAATTCCACAGATACCGTGACCACTGGTGCAGCCAGAGCCTAATTGTGTGCCAAATCCCACTAGAATGCCCCCGAGCAACGTAACCAAGGTATTGTTTAAAGGTGAATCTGTTGTATCGAAAGCACCTACAATAGTATCAGGCAATGTAAAGCCAAACGGCTGAGCTAAAAGAGGGCCCATTATGAGGCCAGCAATAAAATACCAGCGCCAATGATTCCCTGAGCCTGAAGTTGCCAAAGCTGTATAAGCGATACCGGAGACTCCTGCGATACGACCATTAAATAACAGCAGTAAAAATGCGCCTAAGCCAATTAAACCACCTCCAATAAATGCGTGAAAAAACACCTCAGTTAACATTTCCCTTTCCTATTACATATTTTACATCGTACATTCATAATATACGATATAAATACTGTTTTAAGCAATTAAAACGTTTATAAAGATCAGCCGTTTTACACATATTGTAAGACGCGAGCACACCACCAAGCGTACTTTTAGTACGTATTACTCTTGGTGATTGGCTACGGGTATGATGCTCATCAGCATCGTAACTGACTTTGTTTTAACGCTATTAAGTCTGGTTACTATGATTTATAGTTTTGCTAAGTATCTGATTTTTCACAAACTGCATGATTTTTCATAAACCGCACTCAGGAGACATCGGTTGAAGAACGAAACTTCGAAGTATCGACGAGATATGGGAACCCTTGGCGTTCTCTTTATTGTGGTTAATGGCTTAATTGGTGCAGGTATATTTGGTCTGCCCGAAGCACTTCATGCTGCCGTTGGCACTTTTGCGCCTTGGTTGCTCCTGATAGGCGGTCTTCTTGTTATGGCCATCGTTGTCTGTTTCGCACAGCTGACAAAGCTCACCGACCGATCGGGCGGACCTCAACGCTACGTTGGTGACGCGTTTGGCGACTATCCTGGGTTTGTGATCGGCTGGACTTTCTTTGCCGCTAGGCTGATAAGTCAAGGCGCAAACGTTCTGGTGTTAGTTGCCTATGCTGCCGCCCTGTGGCCAATTGTGGGTGAAGGGCCGGCAAAAATCGCTTTGATCGTCACCGTACTTGGAGGACTCACCATTATCAACGTTGTTGGTATAAAGCGAGTAGTCGCCGTATTAGGCGCCATGACACTGTTTAAAATTCTGCCTTTACTGATATTGATGTTCGTGGGTATTAGCGCAGCGCCCGGCGCAGCGAATGTAGTGCTACCACAATTTAGCGCTGTTGAAGGAATTGCGCTGGCGGCGCTTTACGCATTTGTCGGCTTTGAAAATGCAACAATACCGGCAGGTGAAACTAAAGAACCTCAACGCGCTATGCCACGCGCCCTAATGATTGGCTTGGCCGTTGTCACGCTAATGTATTTCGGATTGCAATGGGCATACAGTCATAGTGTGATTGCAGGGTCAGGCACAGATGCACCGCTGACTTCATTAGCCGGCGAATATGGAGGAGACATAGGTGCTTCGCTTATTGCTGCAACTATAGTAATGAGTGTACTTGCCAACCTTACTGCGGGGCATACTTCGGCGAGCCGCATGCCTCCGGCACTGGCCGATGACGGATTGTTACCAGATTGGTTCGCCAAGGTGTCACGCTGGGGCACGCCTGCTAACTCAATTATCTTTTTTGGGGTAGGGGCTGTGCTATTTTCGTTATGGGACGATTTCTTAGTGCTCGCTGCCATAAGCACACTGGCACGATTACTCGCGTATATTTTATCGATTATTGCATTGCCCATATTACGCAAACGCGCAAATTATCCCGCTATTAACCTGACAATTGTGATTGCAGCTCCTGTAGCGTTAGCACTAAGCGTTTGGTTAGCGACACAAACTAATATTCAGCAATGGCAGACCTTAGGTGGCTTTTTGTTGGCAGGCACACTGTTATTTTTTATCGCACGAAGAAACAGCCGTCCCGCAGTATGAAGCCGTTAAGCGAAGATTCAATCAAAGGTCTATGAGGCGCGATATTATGTTAAATACCTGATAAATCTAACCACGACAGGATACCCAATACCATTAATATTCAGTTAGTTGCACGCTATTCACGTGGGCTAAATTGGCCATTTTTACGTGTTAAAAATGAGCATAAAAACAGGTAGCGGAAATACTGTGCTTAGACAGCAAAATTTCCAATATCGTTAAACGGCGAATCATCAATGAGGCTTTTTAACGATGGATTCCGTCAACGTGAAATTATGCTCATGGTCAAAAGTATCAGCATCTAAGCTATGTTGTAGTCGAAGGTATGTAACATCTTTGAATACTCAATCGTGTAAAGTGAACGCGCGTGACTAATTGAATGTAATAGAACGACTGCCACGAATTGATAAGCTCGAAGGTGTAGCGCGCCAATGTATATTTTCGCTTTATGTAACATGTTCATATTTAATGAAGCCGCGTGAATCACAAATAGAAACAAGGTAAGCACGAACGCGCAAGCTCACAGCGAACTTAGTGGCAAAACACGGTTAATCTAACCAGCGCGAAATTAGTAGAAATATGCGCTCGAATAACGCCACATATATCCGTCCTTTCAAACAATACAGATATTCGCATAATGTATATTATGTTAAATTAACTATATTGTGGGAATTAACGCCTCTCTGCTGGCAAATGTATTCCAGAACTGGAATTGTCTGTAACTAATCCAGAATTGCAGCCCCTTCTACTATATGGGCTTCAAGCAACACGAGTATTAAACTTACACAGTCAAAGTTAGAAAACAGATAAATTCATAGAGCAAACTAGAACAATTAACAGGACATCCATGTTAATGCAGATTCACTGTATTTATAATTGGTACAGCTTTGATGATGTAGCTATGATAGACGCACTGTACGAGATTGCATCAATGAGTGCCTTAGTTAGTTTCATAAAATCAACGTCTGTGACCCTATTGATTATCTGACCCTATTGATTGGAGTTTATTTAAAGATACCTATCTACTTGGCATTTGTAACTGTTATTGTAAGTACGTTACATAGATTTATTAATCTAATAGGAGTCGCTTATTAATGAGCAGAATAACACTAGGCAAAGCCTCAAAGATCTTTTTTATATTATCCATACTTGCCTTGATCATTAACGTAGTCATTCTTAGTGTAAGCCAAAGTAGCTCCGAGCAGCGCGAATGGTGGGTTAACCACACCCATACCGTAATAAATTTAAGCAAATCACTTTTGGTCGAGTTAAATAACGCGGAAACTGGGCAGCGCGGTTATCTGCTGACCGAGAAAAAAAGCTATTTAGCCCCCTATGAGCAAGGTACCAAATCCGCCAGAGAATTGCTGCAAACATTAATGCAGAAAACATCCGACAATGCCACTCAGCAGCAACGACTAACAAGGTTATCAACCCTAGTTAATAAGAAATTTGACGAACTGCAACTGACCATCGATCTCACCACTGACGACAAGCTCGATCAAGCCATGCGCATAGTCAACAGTGACTTAGGCAAAGACTTAATGTCTGAAATTCGAGCAGTGATAACTGCTTTTGAGAAACAAGAACAAGTTTTACTTGCTCAGCGCCAAGCACAATACACAACAACAAAAACAATGAGTATGGTAGCTATAGTAGTAGCAGTGTCACTTCTATTTTTATTGATTATCTTCGCCACTTTGATTACTAAGCGCAACGTTATCGACCCAATCATTTCTTTAACAGAACAAGCTGAGAGGTATGCTTCAGGCAAACAACAAACATTCGCGGTAAAAAAAGCGGTAGCCGAAGTCAATCAGCTAGCTAAAATGCTGAGCACAATGAGTCAAAATTTGCGTGACTCAATAGAAGAACTGGTTAGCGCCAAATCTCGAGCAGTTTCCAGCGAAAAGGCAAAGGGGGACTTTCTGGCCAACATGAGTCATGAAATTCGCACCCCAATGAACGGCATATATGGCGGGCTGCAACTACTAAAACGAGAGTCCTTGTCAGACGCAGCGCAAAACATACTAGAACGATCCATGACATCGTGTAAGAACCTACTGGTGATTATTAACGATATTCTGGATTTCTCGAAAATCTCATCTGGAAAGCTGCACATAGAAGAAAGCTCTTTTCAATTGCCAGCGACTCTGGAAATGATTTTATCCGACCTATCACCCGTTGCCAGCGAAAAAGGCGTGCAATTTACGGTTAACAATCAGCTTGAACACGATTTCTGGCAAGGCGACCCAGTCAGGTTAAATCAGATATTGTTAAACCTATGCTCCAATGCCGTCAAATTCACAGAAGAGGGCTCAGTAGAGCTATTAGTTGCAAAAAGTGAGCATTCATCCGGCGTTAATTTTTATGTAAAAGACTCAGGTGTGGGACTAAGCGAGGCTCAAATAAATAATGTATTCGCTCGTTTTGAGCAAGCAGAAGCCTCAACCACCCGCAAATTTGGTGGCACTGGACTTGGACTAGCAATAACCAAAAGCTTGGTAGACTTAATGAGTGGCACAATCACCGTTGAAAGTGAGTTGGGCAAAGGCTCGACCTTTGATGTTTTTATTCCGCTTTTGCCAGCCGAGGAACAAGTGAAAGAAAAAGTAGACGATGTGAACATCGACAAAGCGATTAGCGGAAAACGGATATTATTGGCCGAAGACAACGAAATTAACCAAATCGTTTTCGAATCAATGATGGAACCCTACGACGTAAAATTAGAAGTCGTTGAAAACGGCCAATTGGCCCTAGAAAGCATAGAGAAAGAACAACCAGATCTGGTGTTTTTAGACATTCAAATGCCGGTTATGGACGGCAAAGACGCCTGCATCAAAATCAGAAAACGCTATAAAAATCTGCCCGTCATTGCACTTACGGCCAATGTTTTAGCGACCGACGTCAAACAATATCTGCAGCTGGGTTTTGACGAACACATCCCCAAACCATTCGATTTTTCCGATCTAAAAAGCGTTTTGATAAAGTATTTACAGAAATGAATTGTGTTATAAGGCGCCGTTAAAAAATAGCGAATTAACAGCACATCCATATAAATTCATTACAAAGCAACTCCAGTTTATCAACAACAATCAAGCGGGTTAAGTGTTGCTGATTTCTATAAAAGGCTCTGGGTGAGCACATCCAGTTTCTATAAGTTTCGTGGAAATTACTACATCGAAAACCTATTTATGCTGTGCAAAAAATCAGGCAGCGCAACATGTAAAGTCTCAAGCGAGGCACGATTTAAACCATTATGTGATGCCACTAAGACTTTGCTTTTGCTAGCGTGTTTTTATGCTTACTCAGTCGTTAGCTTTTCTAATTCCGCTTGCAGACTAGCAGCAGATACTTCACCGAAATGACTTGATACCATGTTGCCATTTCTATCGTAAAATAATGTCATGGGTAAACCATGTGCGCCCATCATAGTCGCAACATCACCTTTTGTGTCGAGCAAAACATAATTAAACTCTAAACCAATATCTGTTAAAAACTCAGAGACTACATCCGCTGGCTCACGCTGATTTAACATAATGAATTTGACTTGGGGGAACCGTTTTTCTGCGGCAGCTAATGCTGGCATTTCTCTTCTGCACGGCCCACACCAGGAAGCCCAGAGATTAACAACCGTGATATTTTGATTCGCTACATGGTGTAAGTTGACCGTGCTACCTTGTGGTGTATTGAATGCTAAATTAGGTAACGCTGATTGCTCATTACCGGCATTAATCACCATTTGTATACTGGTAAATAATAAGATGGTTGTCGCTGTGCCCGTTAACAGTATTTTTCGCTGCAACGGATAGCGATGCAAATGAAACAGCAGTATAAATAGCCCCGCTAGAAAGCTAGAAAAAGTGTCAAAACCTCGATCGCGTATATCCAATATTTGCCATAAGGAATCGTAGCTATCATAAAATTTAATGACAAAAACCAACCTGCCTACGACCAAGCTATAAATAACAATGCTAACTAACGAATCTCCTACGGAGATACTTTGTTTTTTACCCAGAATAGCGACTACTATCAGCCCGATAATTAAACTAAAAAGCAAAATAATGGGTGAAATGGGAAGCGCAAAAGAACCCAAAGTTATTGATGACAAAACGTGGCCTTATATTGATTTCATATGAAGTCTACTAGTGAAGATACAAAAACAAATCACTGGTTTGATCTCAATATTCATCCCAGTTTAACTAGTAAATAACGAATAATGTTGCTGAAAATCCAATCATATCATTATTAATGGCGTAATCACTACGCAGCGCTATCGATTAATAACATCGCTTTTTAATACACCCATATAATTAGCGTTATACGGGTATAAGCGCCTGAAATTTCTTAGAGTCAGTAATACCAATTCCATTAAATAATTGAATTGGCCTCTCAGAATTCATCCAGCGGGTTTTAAACAAGGCGTTGGTGTGCAGTAATGGTTGCTACATTTAGTGTATTGGTAAGCTAGACAGAAAAAACAGTAGCCAAGCTAATTTGTAATGTTTGATTGGTCACACTAAACGAAGCAGCAAGCTACGAGCTACAAATTATAATATTGTAAAGCAGATACAGACGGGCGATAAATGAAGTTAAGGACAGGTTAATCCCCTGCCCTTAACTTTTCTTTCTTTATTGGTGAGTATTTAAATTATACGTCGTACGTTGTCGAGGCTGTGTCACCACCGCGGCCGGTCCAATTGGTGTGAAAGAACTCACCTCTTGGTTTATCAGTGCGTTCGTACGTGTGAGCTCCAAAATAATCGCGCTGAGCTTGCAATAAGTTTGCTGGTAACCGCTCTGTTCTGAAACCATCGAAGTAAGTCAACGCTGAGCTCAAGCATGGTATAGCAATACCGTTCATTACGGCAGTACCTACTACATTTCTCCACCCTGCCTGAGCCGATTCAACAGTGTCTTTGAAATACGGTGTTAGCAATAAATTCTCAAGTTTGGGGTTAGTATCGTAAGCTTCTTTGATTTTACCCAAAAATGCAGAACGAATAATACAGCCGCCACGCCACATAAGTGCGATACCGCCATAGTTTAGCTCCCAGCCAAACTCTTTCGCTGCTTCTTGCATTAACATATAACCTTGAGCATAAGATACGATTTTAGCGGCGAGTACTGCTTGGCGAAGGTTCTCGATAAAGGCTTCTTTATCGCCTGTAAAGTTAACTTCAGGGCCTGTCACCACTTTTGACGCTTCAACACGCTGTTCTTTCTTAGCAGAAATACAACGAGCGAATACTGAATCAGCGATCAATGTTAGTGGAACACCCAAATCTAACGCGGTAACACCTGTCCATTTGCCAGTACCCTTTTGGCCTGCAGTATCTAAGATTTTTTCAACGAGTGGTTCACCGTCTTCGTCTTTGAAGGCAAAAATGTCTTTCGTAATATCAATCAGATAGCTGTCGAGCTCAGTGGTATTCCAGTGAGCAAATACTTTTTGGATTTCATCAGAGTTCAAGCCAAGGACAACTTTCATTAGCTGATAAGCTTCGCAAATTAATTGCATGTCGCCGTATTCAATACCGTTGTGCACCATTTTTACAAAATGTCCTGCACCAGCATCGCCAACCCAATCACAACATGGCACAACCTCGTCACCGTTCTCATCGGCTACTTTTGCCGAAATCGCTTGGAAAATATCTTTTACGATAGGCCACGCTTTCTTAGAACCGCCAGGCATTATAGATGGGCCTTTCAATGCCCCCTCTTCCCCGCCTGATACGCCCGTGCCGATGTATAATAAGCCTTTGCTTTCTAAATATTCTGTTCTGCGATTAGAATCAGGGAAGTGCGTATTACCGCCATCGATGATGATGTCGCCCTTTTCAAGATAAGGGATAAGTTGCTCGATGAAATCATCTACCGCTTGACCGGCCTTTACCATCAACATCACTTTACGTGGAGTGGCTAATGACTCAACTAGGGCCTGAACGCTATCAGCACCGCGAATATTTTTACCTTTTGCACGCCCTTCAATGAACTTTTCGACTTTAGAGTAACTTCTGTTATAGGCGGTTACTGTGAAGCCTTTTGATTCCATATTAAGGATCAAATTCTCACCCATTACGGCTAAACCGACTAAACCGATGTCCGACTTACTTTTCATTTCACATTCCTTAATAACGTGTAGAGTAAAAATAACCCATGCCAGAAACACAAATTCTAATGGCACGGCTATTGATTAATATTGTCATTGAATCACTTGCCTGACTAATGGGGGCAAAAGGTGGTATCTCAAGGTCTGCTTTAACAATCATGTTTTGCCGAACGCCCTGATTTACCTTAGTTGAACATATCTAATAAACCCTGCGCTTAGTCGCATATGACTGCCACCCATATATTGATACAGAGTATGCCATTTTTCAGCGTTAACAGGCTAGCTACAGCCGCTAAAAATTACGGTTTAGACAAAAGAAGACAAGTAGCCAATGTAGCTTTATTAATTTAATAGTATAAAACCTTTATAACTGTAAATTTATACAGTTATAATAAGATTCTGTTTTATTTAAAGATCTGATCAGTAATGACCGTAATATTTGCGCCTTTGTTTCCCCATGCTGAACAATTAGATGTTGGCGTTACTTATATCAATCAGCACGTTATGGCGCTAGATACATCTATTAAAGACGCAGCATACAGCTACGAACTAGCGATCGAGTATCTAAGTGAAAATAGGTTTAATGCAAATAACTTTAAGTCTATACGCAGTGAATTAAATCTCTTATTTAATTGGGCATGGGAGGTAAAGCGCATTTCAATTGCTGATATTGATCGTGTGCAGTTACGTAAGTTCGTTGATTTTTGTAATCAACCCCCTATTGAACTTATCACGCATGCGTCATATCCATTTTTTGTAGAAGACAAGCAAGACGGTACATTAGCGCCTAACCCTAAGTGGCGGCCTTTCGTGTTACGCAGTGCAGGCCGATATGTACGTAAAACATCTACCCTTAAAGCCCAGCTATCGTTATTGAGTGGTTTTTTTCTATTCTTGAGTGATATGGAATACGTAGATAAAAATCCAGCAGCAGTTTTGTTGCGCAGACTAAACGTTAACAACACCCATGTAGTTGAATCATCAGACGGAGAAAAAGCCTTAAGTGATGTTCAGTGGAAACGTGTATGGCAACACGTTAATGACCTAGCAAACACCCAGCCTGAGAAACACCAGCGCACTAGGTTACTCTTCGCTCTATTGTATTTATTGTACCCGAGAGTCTCAGAGATTGCCGCTCGCCCAGGTTACACCCCCATGATGAGTAGTTTTATACGCCACAGAAGTGGCCATTGGGTATTTAAAATACCGAGAAGTAAAGGTGGAAAAAGTCGCTTAATCCCCTGCCCTGATGAATTAATGCAGTGTTTAAAAGCGTATCGTCAATATTTAGGCTTAGCTGATTTCCCTGCACCAGATGAACAGGTACCTTTATTCGTGCGTCATAGAGCGGGTACCCACGGTCGCGAAACGGGTATTTTGAACGCGCAATTAGGGATTGAAGCGATTAGAGATATAGTGCGCATGATTTTTGATAATGTCGCTGATTCCCACCATGGCTCAGTTCAAGAAGCTCACGAATTAAGTGAGCTTAGGGACTTCAGTGTTCATTCCCTACGCCATACAGGCATAACGACGTCAATTGCTGCTGGTACGCCTTTGCAAGTGGTGATGAAAAACGCAGGCCATGCTGATTTATCCACTCTTTCTGTTTATATTTCGACAGATATACAACAGCAAGCCGAGGCGACCGTACCTCGGGCACTATAGCCTTATACCAATTCCATTAAATTTTCGCTGAGTGGTTAGTTATTTACTGGAACTGGATTTGGAATTATTAATAGTCGGTAAGCCCCATAAAAACGTGGGCTTACCTATGTTGCTTATACCTTAGTCATCTAAGGCATAGGCAATGACGTAATCTCCTGGAGGCGTTTCCATAAAATGATGCCCAGCAGCCACAATGACCAAGTAGCTTTTTCCATTTTGTCGATACATCATCGGATTGGCTTGCCCCCCAGCGGGTAGCACGTCTTGCCAAACGGTTTCACCTGTATTGATATCTATCGCGCGAATGAGGTTATCAGTCGCTGCGGCGATGAAAATTAAGCCGCTTTTGGTCACCAGGCTACCGCCGTTATTCGGTGTGCCTATTGTCAGAGGTAAGCCAGATGCAATGCCAAAGGGGCCATTGTTTCGTGCGGTACCAAGGGGGCGATCCCATAAGGTACTACCGTCTTCTAAATTTATTGCGCGTATTCCACCATAAGGGGGTTGTTTGCATAACAATCCGGTAAATGGCAAGCGCCAACCGGCGTTAACATCTACCGCATAAGGCGTTCCTTGTTGAGGGTCCCCTGCTCCCTCGGGCCCACCATCGTCATGCTCCAATTCATCTCGTGGTTTCCAGCCTCGTTCGTTAGCTTCTTCCCGGCTGACGAGCCGGTTATAGTTTGGCATGTCATTGTAATTGGCAATCAGAACACCCCTTGATGGGTCGATTGCTACGCTTCCCCAATCTGACCCACCATTGTACCCAGGGTATTGGATCCAGTGCTGCTCAGTGGTGGGCGGAGTATAAATACCCTTGTAACTGGCTTCTTGAAATTGAATACGGCACGCGAGTTGATCAAACATAGTGACCCCCCACATGTCTTTGGCCGTGAGATCGGGCTTCCGAAGTGTGTGAAATGTTGAGAATGGTTGGGTACTAGAACGTTTTTCAGGCCCAACGCCCCCAACAGGTACGTTACGCTCTTCTACGCCCGTAAGTACTTCACCCGTCTCGCGGTTCAAGATATAAATATCTCCCTGCTTGCTTGGCAGCACTAATGCGGGCACTAGGCCATCTTCCGTTGGGTAATCAATTAGACTAACCTGAGAGCCCAAATCGTAATCCCATACGTCTTTGTGCACAGTCTGAAAAGCCCAAGCAGGTTTTCCTGTATTAACATTCATAGCAACAAGTGACGTTGAGTATTGAAGTTCTTCTTCAGCACGTGAACTACTCCAATAATCTGCGGAGGAATTTCCCATTGGCAAATAAGCAAAGCCTAAATCATTGTCCCCCGTGGCGGTGGTCCACATGTTTGGTGTACCACGTGTATAGGTTTCTCCTTCTGGCGGCAGTTTATTAAGATTTGGTTTTACCATATCCCACGCCCATAGCAGCTCACCGGTTTGCACATCAAACCCCTTAATAACACCTGAGGGGGCATAACGCTTCTGACCATCAAGTACTTGATGGCCAGTAATAATAACTCCTTGAACGATCACTGGTACCCCGGTAATTGCCACAAATCCACTGGGGGTTTTTCCCATATTCTTTTTAATATCCACTTCGCCTTGATTGCCAAAATTGCTGCATGGCTTACCTGTCTGAGCATCCACTTCGATGATTCTTCCATCTAATGTGCCGCTCACGATCCGCTCATTACATGCTAGCGCGTTAGTTGAGGCGCTTAACGCACTTGTATCTGCTTGGTTTGAATCTTGAGGTCGAATATCGTTGTTTTTTGGTACTTTATAATAGGTGACACCTCTGCAAGCTGCGGTGTAAGGAATGTCTTCATCCGCGACTTTTGGGTCGTAGCGCCATAGCTCTTTACCATTTTGTGCGTTTAAGGCGATCAACTGATTTCTCGCCGTACATAAATACAATTTGTTGCCAATTTTAATCGGGGTGGTCTCAGCTCCATAACGTTTGGGAGGGGTATCTTTTGTTCTGTACTGCCATGCTCGTTTTAAAGAGGCGACATTTTCGGGTGTAATATCAGTCACAGGCGAGTATCGACTGGCGTTGTTATCTCGCCCATATACAGGCCAGTCATCTTGATTAATATCACTGATACCGTTTTTCGTACCGAGTTTTATTAAACTACTTCCCGCTTCGGCCACAGGAGCATTATGTGTCCAATTCATCGGCACGAAGGCCATGCTAAATGCACCTACAAAGATGACCAGGAATGCCCCAGCAAGTGAGAAGCTAGCGCGTTTTGATATACCAAAACTTGGCAGTAACAGGGCTAAAATAAAACCAAGTGCCACAGGTACGCCCATGCGTGGTACCCAGCGCCAATAATCTAACCCTGACTCCCAAATAGTCCAGCCAAGGGTACCTAGAAACATAAGCGCAAACACCCATAGTCCTAGACGTTGTTTAAAGTAAAGTAATACGCTCGTGAGTAATAAACTCGCACCAGCGAGAGCATAATAGTAAGATCCGCTCTCTAAAATTAGCCACAGACCCCCTATCGCTAAATATAACCCGATGAAAAAGCTTACGACGGCGAAGATTCGTAGCGGTAAGTTAGCAATGCGTCGGTTTGAAGAAGAAGGCATTTACCATTTCCTTTTTGAAGTTGGAAAGAAGAATGTGAAACTAGGTTGATGAAAACCTAAATCAGCCTTACGTCAGAACAGTCCTTTTTTACGCTCTTAGACATAATTCAACCAAAGCAATGCAAAGCACGCACCATATTCACTTGAGGGTAATTCAAGGGAAGGTGTAAAAAAACACCCCATCTAAAATGAAATCATTTCACAGCGGGTGTAACAATTACTTGGCCTAGCGGCCTAATAAATCCCCATTATTCTAATTGTTAAATCCAGCTTGTTAGTGGCCCAGCTGAAAAATTAAAACCTGATAATTTTCGAGATTGAGCACTAATTTTGGATCATTTCCGTTATTTCCATTCTCACAACCTGAAAAAGCATGCGGGTCGTGATAGCCCCCATACCAATTAAAAACACACTGCCATTGCTCACTGTTTAAAGCGGGAACCTCATAGTTTTCATGCGTTTGGTTTTTGAAATTGATGAGCACCATAACCTTGTCGTTCGTGCCACTAGATGACTCATCACTGACATCTTTACCTCGGGTATAGGCCAATACGCCATTTTCCTGATCAAAGTGAGTCACCTTGATGTCATGGCTTTGTAAACTGGGACACTGTTTACGCAACGCGATAAGTGTTTGGTAAGCTTGTTGTAATTGGGGAAACTTCTGATTCCGCTTCCAGTCTATTGGGTCTTTATCATCAAACCATAGATCTTCTAGCAACTCTTGACCTTGAAACAACATAGGAATACCTGGTGCGGTTAGCGTGAGCGCAGCAGCTATAACTGAACGCTGACGTGCAAAATAGTCTTTATCCACGTTACCAGGGGCAATTTCTTCTGCTAATCGAGCACTGCCATTTGCCACCTCATCGTGTGATTCGACGTAAATCACACGGCAAAAAGCGTCGTCGGAGTAAAGTCGCATAAGGGCTTTTTCAACGATTGCTATATCTCTACTGTCGTCTTCAGGTTGTGTTAATACGTCTCGTATCGGATGGACAAAGTCTGCATCCCACTGTGCAGTGTAACCTAGGCCACCTTCCTCGGTGCTATTGGTGACAAAGTCGTTTCCATGCAGATCTTCGGCGACAATGATTTTTTCAGGGTGACGGCGCTGAACTTCGCTATTGATCCAGCGAATTAATTCATAAGCCTCTTCAATGCTATCGGCAGGGTTCTCTGAGCCCGATACCGAGCGCATGTATGGGATCATATCCATACGCAGACCATCTAGCCTATATTCGTCTAACCACATCATCGCATTGTCGAATATAAACTGACGCACCTCCTCGCGACCATAATCAGGTCTGGTGTCGCCCCAAGGTGTGTCACTTCGCCAATCATTATAAAAATAAATTCCGCCTTTATCGTTTTCAGACCAACCATCGAATTGCCAAAGGTGGAGATCGCTCGGTCCAAAATGGTTATAAACGACATCTAGCACAACGGCTATGCCTCGAGCATGGGCTTCGCGAACCAAATCTTTTAGACCATTTGGGCCACCGTATGCTTCTTCAACCGCAAATGGATAAGCAGGGTTGTAGCCCCAACTAAAGTCGCCAGCAAATTCATTAACGGGCATTACTTCAATACAATTGATGCCTAGCTCGACAAGATAATCTAGTTTTTCGATAGTACTGTGAAACGTGCCTGGTTTATTCGCCACGCCATTGTCGTCTCGATCTTTGCAGTTAAATGTGCCGATATGCAGCTCGTAAATAACCAGCGACTTTTTGTCGGGCATCGAAAAAGAGTCTTGTGGCCACTCATAGTCGTCATCGTAAACAATTGAGGCGCCAACACTGTTGGTAAGCAAGCGAGCTCTTGGATCATTTCGCTTTAATACATCACCAGATTCGCTGGTAATGCTAAATTGATATTGTTGGCTATTGGCTAGACTGGGCACGTGTCCGGCCCATATACCTCCTTCCTCTTTAGACAGGGCAACACCTTCGTCGCTCCAATCGTCAAATTCCCCACGTATCGAAACGTTAACGGCATTGGGTGCCCAAACAGATACGGCATAACCTTTGTCTAACTTGCTTATTCCCATAGGAAGGTGATTTTCGTTTGGCATAAGAGAGCTCTCTAGAATTGAAATGTAGAACACTGCACTAAGCGTAAAGTGCGCCAACATGGCGGCTGCGGAGAAATAAAACTCATAGTGCAGTGCTATATGGCAGAAGAAGCGTTGCACGTTTGCTGGCCAACGCTTAGCTTTAAACCTGGTGTTATCTTTTACCTTGATTTGCTAGTGCTGGGTAACAGGTAATATTTGCAAACCAAAGGTAAATTTGTCAGCGTTTTGTGTTTGTATAAGCAAGCCTGTATTTCCCTAATGTGCCTCTACCCTGTGTTGCGCCCTGACCATAGCAACAGTTTCAAGTCTCGTTCACCTTACATTTTTTATAGGAATGAGTTTTGCAGCTCCTATAAAGTCTAGGTATATCCAGTTTGCTAATCAGCAGCTGGACGTTACAAAAAGGAAATATTATGAGTAATGAAATCAGAGGAAAAGTTAGCGCTACATACGCAGATGAAGCGAGTGCAAAGAAAGGCGCCACGGCGGTGTTAGATAACGCTGCATTACAACCCGACGAAGTCAGAATTATTGGCCCTCATGACACTCAGTTTGACCAGAAGCTAGAAAACAAGGATAAGAAAGTTGGCTTTTTTATGCTTAAAGCGCACATGGCATTTGGCCTTATTGGCATTGTGCTGGGTGTGTTTTTTGCGGTACTGCTGGCGTTCTATGGGCCTAGTTACACACAAAATAGTCCTATTATGACCGTCATTGCGCTTTCCATTTTAGGCTTTTTCGTTGGTTTAATGCTTGCTGGCTTCATTTCACTCAGACCAGATCAAGATGGTGTAGTGAATCAGTCTCGTGAGGCCACTCATGACGGCAAATGGGTCGTAGTGGTAAATAGCCCGTCCCACGAAAAAACTGAGCAGGTGTACGACATCCTAGGTAAAACTGCGTTATCGGTATCGAGCAGTTTATAACATTTAACGTGGCCACCGAGCTAATGACTAGCTTGGTGGCTAGTGGTTAAATTTAAAGCTTACGCTTTCGCTTTTAGTATATTGAACAAGCGATAGAAGTTTTCTGTGGTGACGCTAGCTAACTCTTCAACGGATATCCCTTTTAACTGCGCAATAAATTCCCCTACCTCGCGCACGTAACCTGGTTGATTTTGTTTACCGCGATAAGGCACTGGTGCAAGCCATGGAGAGTCAGTTTCTATTAGTAAATTTTCTAACGGTATTTTCCTCACTACGTCTTGCAGCGCCTGTGCGCTTTTGAACGTCACAATACCAGAAATCGAAATGTAAAAGCCTAATTCTATTGCAGCTTGGGCCATGTCCCAATCTTCAGTAAAGCAATGTAATACACCTGTGGTATGGTCAGCTTTATGCTCTTTCAATAATGAAATCGTGTCTTGGCGAGCGTCCCTGGTATGTATAATCAAGGGCTTATTTAGCACGTTCGCCACCTTGATATGATCAACAAAAGACGTTAGTTGCACGTCTTTAGTATCTGCACTGTAAAAATAGTCTAGGCCGGTTTCACCGATTGCGACTATGTTGTCCGAACTGGCCATACTCAGTAGCTCGTCATAGGTACACGCTTCATCTTGGTGAAGGGGATGTACGCCGCACGAGGCAGAGACATTATTAAACGGCTTAATAGATTGCATCATCGCTGGAAAGTCATTAACCGATACACACACACACAAGAAGTGTTCTACTCCTCGTTGCTGGGCGAAATGTATCACTTCAGCTAGTTCTTCTGGGCTTTTATCTAATCTGTCTAGGTGACAATGTGAATCTACAAACAAAAAATATTCCTACTTTAGAACGTTAAATTTTAGTCATCCGCAACCTTTACATTACGGACGCTGTGCTATCGATTGCAATACATTAACCAACACTAGGGATTTATTGACGCCAGGATTGCGTAATTGTTCATTGGCACTGATACAAGCTTTTTGCATTTCCCAAAGTGCGTCGATGTTATGCGGCCCAGTTTTTAGTTGGTCCACTAACCAAACTTGCAACCATTGAACAATTGTTGTCGCTTCGTCCTGCCACTTTGTCGCTAATGCAGCAGCGTTAAGGGTACCAACACTTAGATAACCAATATTTTCAACGACTTCATTGTAACTGACTTTAGGCGGGCTTTTTAAATGTTCAATTAATTCCAAGGGCGAAGCGCTGTATAAACGTAACATTGCGTCATCAACATTGGAATAACCTTGTTCAGATAACCAATCATGACAGCCTTGCAGTGTTGGGCTTGGCAGAGCTACTTTTTCACAACGGCTTAGTATGGTTGGCAGTAAACGTTCGCTTTGATGACTTAACAGCAATAAAAAGGTGTTGTTGGTTGGCTCTTCCAGGGTTTTAAGCAAAGCATTGGCACTGGACTCTGTCATGGTATGAGCGTCATGGATGATTAATACCTTGGCACCTGAAAGCTGCGCCGAGCCAGATAGCTTTTTAATCGCCTCACGGATGGCATCAACGCCAATTTGTTTATCAGAGCGAATTTCGTAAAGATCCGGGTGGTTTCCCGCGGTTAGTAACAGGCACGACTGACAATGGCCACAAGGCACTAAATCACTCTTGGTACCGGCGGTATGTGCGTTAGTTCCTTTATTCGCACATAACAAAAATTGCCCTAATTGCTCAGCAAATTCTGTTTTGCCTATACCCTTCGCGCCTTTTAGTAACAGCGCATGATGTAGCGAGTGCGTCATAGCGCGTTGGGACAACTGCTGCAAAGATGCTTGTAACCATGAATACACGTTACACCACCAAAAACTGTTGTATGGCGAGTTTAATATCGTGATGAACGCTTTCTATCGGTTGCATAGTATTTATGACAACGCAGTTATCATCTTGCTCAGCCAAACTGAGATAGCGGGCGCGAGTACGTTCAAAGAATGAGATGTCGAGCTGTTCTATACGGTCTAATTCACCGCGGCCTCTGGCGCGCTGTAACCCAACGCTAGGTTCAACATCTAAGTACAGAGTAAAGTCAGGTACAAACCCTTTTAAGGTAATATCACGCAGAGGTTGAATTAACGTTTGTGGTATTTCACGCCCTCCACCCTGATAGGCCTGAGACGACATATCATGTCGATCTCCTAATACCCATTTCCCTGCTGATAACGCGGGGTGAATGACATTATGCAGTAACTGAGCGCGCGCGGCGTACATAAGCAACAACTCGGCCTCGGTGGTCACTGTTTCATTTTGCCAATCTTTTTTTACACATTCACGAATGGCTTCAGCCATGGCGGTTCCGCCCGGCTCTCTGGTGCAAATTAACCTATGCCCAGCTTGTTCTATGCAGGATTTTACAATACTCACTGCAGTGCTTTTTCCCGCACCTTCTAACCCTTCAATGACTATAAACTTACCTGGGTGTATCAAATTTGACTTCCTTTACTCTCAATAGAGCGTGTTTATAAAAATAAACTGTTAAACGTATTAACGCTTTAACTGGTATTGGCGAACGGCCCGATTATGTTCTTGCAACGTTTGAGAAAAATGATGGCTGCCATCACCCTTCGAAACAAAATACAGCTCGTCAGTAGCCAGCGGATTTAGTGCTGCATGTATCGCAAGCTTGCTTGGCATGGCGATAGGCGTAGGGGTTAAGCCTTTTATCACATAGGTATTATAAGGCGTTGCCTGCCGTAAATCTTTACGTCTGATATCACCGTCAAAGTCTTTGATCCCATAAATAACAGTGGGGTCAGTTTGCAAACGCATATTCAGCCGAAGTCGGTTTACAAACACTCCGGAAATCCGACTGCGCTCTTGTGCTTTAGCTGTCTCTTTTTCGATAATCGAGGCCATAATCAGCGCTTCATAGGGTGTTGCGTAAGGTAAATTTTGATAGCGATTTTGCCACTGTAAATCAAGCTCTTTGCGCATCTCGTTGTAGGCCCACTTGACTATAGTGAACGCCTTGGTACCGGCAACAAAATGATAAGTATCGGGCATCAGCCAACCCTCTAGTGACTGGCCCTCAATATCTTGCGTAAACGCCTGGATATTATCATTAAAGTCCTCGCCAACATGGATGTAGGGATGATGAGTGATCTGCTGTTTCCAGTCTTGCCACCTCAGGCCCTCTACTAAGGTAAGAGCAAATTGTTTTTCCTTGCCACTGGCAATAAGTTGAAAAACGTCAATACCGTTCATGCCTGGGATTAACTCGTAAGTTCCTGCTTTAACCTTTGCCAATTCAGGCATGACTTTGAGCATCACTTTTAAACCCAGCGTATCGTCAACGAGAGATTGTTGCTGTAATTGCTTCAGTATACTGTTTGAAAACTGCCCCTTATTAATAGTGAGCAAAAAAGGTTCATCAATGGACAGTGGCTTTTCAGCTTGTTGCTTTAAGTAATGTAAGCCTGTCATTATCGTAACGATCACCACTGTAATCAGTAACGAGGACACTTTGATAATATTTATTCTCAAAACTTCGTTCCTTGTTTCCTAGGCTTGATAGTCAACTATTCCCATTTGCAACTCACGGGTTTTATCACGCAAATAATATGCTCGGTGACCATCACTAAATTCAATAGCCGAGACGGGTACGATGCCCATCAAACTATTACACACAAACACTTCTGCAGCGGATTGAATAGCTTCTTGTGTTTCACGACATTGATGAAATGTAATGTGTTTAGCAGTAAAATAATCAAGAATGTGGTTACGCATAACCCCTTCCACCCCGCTAAAACTCAAAGATGGGGTGTACCAGGAATTTTCATGGTACCAGAAAATATTGCCCACTGAAGACTCAACAATAACGTCGTCGGTATCCAGCACAATGCAATCTTGAAATGCGTCATTTGCCAATTTATGCTTTATCAACACTTGCTCTAAACGGTTTAAATGTTTTATGCCAGCTAGCAGGGGTTGCTTGGCCAAAGTGATACTACTTACATTAAGTTCGATGCCGTTCTTTTGCCAATCATCATAATGAGAGGGATACGGGTGTTGGCTTATAATGTAAATCGGCTGATGAGCCCCTTCTGGGCTATAACCTCTTCCCCCTGAACCTCTTGAAATCAAGACTTTTAAAACGAAGCTCGAACCGTGCTGCGTATTCTTAAGAACACTGTTAGCCAATTCATCCCATTTTGTAAAAGGTATAAACAATCGTTCACAGCTAGCTTGTAAACGTGTTAAGTGCGCTTCCCAATGCTCAACTTTACCGTTTTTAACGAGCATGGTAGTGAAACAACCGTCTCCGTATTGTGTTGCTCTATCGGCAATGTCGAGTTGAGTAGCGGGTGAACCATTAACGATCATGTATATATCTTCGTAGAAAATTAATCAATTGATGCAAAAAAGCCTGTAATAGCAATGATATTACAGGCTCAGCTTAGATACTATTAGCGTGTTCTGAATTACACTTTTTTGAAGAGTAATGATCCGTTAGTGCCACCAAATCCAAATGAGTTACACAGAGCGTAATCCATTTTAATTGAACGTGCTTCATTCGCGACAAAATCCAGATCGCACCCTTCACCTGGGTTATCTAAATTAATTGTCGGTGGGGCTATTTGATCTTTTAACGCCAAAATAGTGAAAATCGCTTCAACTGCACCAGCGGCACCCAAAAGGTGGCCTGTCATTGATTTTGTTGAGCTAACCAATACCTTCTTGGCACTTTCTTCAAAGATGGTTTTCACCGCTGCAACTTCAGCAACATCACCCGCTGGGGTAGAGGTTCCGTGCGCATTGATGTAGCCCACTTGCTGTGCATTAACAGATGCATCATTCAATGCATTGTGCATCGCTGCAGCAGCGCCTTCGCCATTTTCTGGTGGAGAGGTCATATGATGTGCGTCACCGCTCATTCCGAAACCAACAAGTTCTGCGTAGATTTTCGCACCACGCGCTTTAGCTGATTCGTACTCTTCGAGCATAACAACACCCGCACCTTCACCCATTACAAAACCATCTCGGTCTTTATCCCATGGGCGACTGGCGATTTGTGGGTTGTCATTGCGTGTCGATAGCGCTCGTGCCGCTGCGAAGCCACCTAAGCCCAAAGGACAAATAGACGCTTCCGCACCGCCTGCCAACATGGCGTCGGCATCACCGTAGGCAATAGTACGCGCCGCGATACCCATATTATGCACACCTGTAGTACAGGCAGTCACAATGTTTAAATTAGGTCCTTTCAAACCTTCCATGATGGACAGGAAGCCTGAAATCATATTTGTGATGGTAGCAGGTACGAAAAAAGGTGAGATACGCTTAGGGCCAGAATTAACTAATTTAGTGTGATTTTCTTCAATCAAACTTAATCCGCCAATACCTGAACCAATGGCAACACCAACACGCGATGCGTTCTTTTCGGTGATCACTAATCCTGAATCCGCTAATGCCTGCTTGCCAGCGGCAATACCAAACTGGATAAATTTATCCATTTTCTTGGTTTCTTTCTTGGCAATGTAGTCTTCAACGTTGAAGTCTTTAACTTCGCCTGCGAAATGCGTCGTGTATTCAGATGCATCAAACACTGTGATAGGACCTATACCACTTTTACCTTCGACGATATTCTGCCACGTGGATGTATAATCATTGCCCACAGGAGAGAGTACGCCAAGACCGGTTACTACAACCCGACGTTTAGCCACTTTGGCCTCCGAACGTAATATATTTGGTGTGTTAGATAAGAGAAACGGCTCAGAAAGAGCCGTTTTTAAAAAACTGTTTACGCGTCTTTGTGAGCGTTAACGTAGTCAATCGCAGATTGAACTGTGGTAATTTTTTCTGCTTCTTCATCAGGAATTTCAGTATCGAATTCCTCTTCTAAAGCCATAACCAATTCAACTGTGTCTAGAGAATCCGCACCTAAATCATCAACAAACGAGGCTTCTGATTTTACTTCTTCTTCTTTAACACCAAGTTGTTCAATAATGATTTTTTTAACGCGTTCTTCGATGTCACTCATAATTCTAGTTTTCCCTTAAAAGTCGCTAGATATAAATTTCGAGTAGTGTATTCACCAACCCACCGCCTTGCAAGCAAGACATTGAAGTTTTTTACTGGTCGAACCACTAAAAACTATATAATAATCAACAAAAAAATAACAGGCAAGTAATGTTTTAACAACCTAGGTTATTAATTAAACACACTACCCCATATACATTCCACCGTTTACATGTAGGGTTTCACCCGTTATGTAAGCAGCGCTATTACTAGCTAAAAAGCCAACCGCTGCAGCTACCTCTTGTACGGAGCCTAAGCGATTTGCTGGAATATCTTTAAAAATGGCTTCACGTTGGTCGTCATTCAGTGCCTTGGTCATATCAGTATCGATAAACCCTGGAGCAACCACATTCACCGTGATCCCTCTAGAAGCAACCTCTCGTGCCATCGATTTACTAAAGCCAATAACGCCAGCTTTAGCCGCAGCATAGTTTGCTTGGCCTGCATTACCTGCACTACCAACGACAGAACCAATATTTATGATTCTACCACAACGTTTTTTCATCATGCCACGTAAAACTGCTTTTGACATATTAAACACTGACGTAAGGTTAGTGTTAATAATATCTTGCCACTCATCGTCTTTCATACGCATAAGCAAGTTATCACGGGTGATACCGGCATTATTAACTAAGATATCAATCACGCCAAATTGCGCTGCGATATCAGACAACAATGCTGTCATTGATTCTGGCTGAGATACGTTAAGCACCATGCCTTTACCATTGTCAGCTAAGTATTCGCTAATGGCCGCTGCGCCGTTTTCTGACGTTGCTGTACCAATAACGGTCGCGCCATCGGCGACTAACTGTTGAGCTATTGCTTTGCCAATTCCTCGGCTAGCGCCCGTAACTAGGGCTATTTTACCGTCTAATCCAGACATATGTTATCTCTATATTATTGAATAATGGAGACTGTTTCAGCGCTATTTACCGCTTCGCAGTTTAACGACTTATCAATGCGTTTAATCAATCCAGTTAACACCTTACCTGGACCAATTTCATGAATTTGGCTGACACCTAAAGATGCTAGTTTTTGCACTGTCTCAGTCCAGCGCACTGGGCTGTATAATTGGCGTAATAATGCGGCCTTAATGTTTTCAACATTAGACTCTATCGCCACATCAACATTGTTTATCACACCAATTGAAGGAGTATTAAACGAAACCGAATCAAACATTACAGCCAGCTTATCCGCTGCAGGTTTCATTAAAGCACAATGCGACGGGACACTGACAGCTAATGGCAGCGCACGCTTCGCGCCAGCTTCTTTACACAACTCGGCTGCTTTATCTGCAGCGGCTGTATTACCCGCAATAACGATTTGGCCAGGAGAGTTAAAATTAACTGCTGACACGATTTGTTGGGTATCGTTCTGAGCTTGTTCACATGCCTGTATCACTTTTGCATCATCAAGCCCAATAATGGCGTACATGGCCCCTACCCCTTCAGGTACAGCCTGTTGCATGAATTGTCCACGTGCTTCAACCAATTTAATACCGTCTTCAAATGACAAAACACCTGCACATACCAGAGCAGAATATTCTCCTAAGCTATGACCTGCCAAGTAATGTGGCATGTTAACGCTCTGCGCCTTTAACACCTGGAATATCGCAAAACTAGCTGCTAACAAAGCTGGCTGAGTTACCTGCGTTTGTCCTAATGTTTGAGCACTATCATTTTGCACTACATCCCAAAGATCATAGCCTAGTACTTTACTTGCGCGGCTAAATGTTTCTTCTACTAGCGGATGATTTGCCGCTAAGTCTTTCAACATGCCCACTGTTTGTGACCCCTGACCTGGGAACACCCACGCGCGTTTTGACATAAAACTTCCTTTCATTTTCTCACTAAAATATTTATTACGACTTGAACCGAAGCACGAAGGTTAATAGCGCACCAATGCCGATGCCCAAGCGAAACCACCGCCGAATGCTTCTAACAATAAGTTTTGGCCGCGTTTGATACGTCCGTCTCTGATCGCTTCATCAAGTGCAGTAGGCACAGTTGCCGCTGAAGTATTGCCATATCGTTCTAAGGTCAGCACAACCTGATCGAGAGACATATCTAATTTTTTGGCGGTTGCCTTTATAATGCGGAAATTAGCCTGATGAGGAACAAGCCAGTCTAACTCAGACTTTTGCATATTGTTCGCCGCTAGTGTTTCTTCGACCACTTCACTCAGTTTAGTTACCGCGACTCTGAATACTTCGTTGCCCTTCATTGTTCCCCAGTTTTCATGGATAGATAACTCATCCCCACGGGTTGGGTTACCAATAGCCAGCAGATCGCCGTAGGAGCCTGCGGCATGAATATGAGTAGAAAGTATGCCCGGCTCTTCACTTGCTTCAATAATCGTTGCACCGGCCGCGTCACCAAATAATATTACCATGGTGCGATCTTCGGGGCTTATCATTCGGCTTAAACAATCGGTGCCGACCACGAGAATACGCTTTGCCATACCAGATTTAATGTATTGATCAGCCACGCTCAAGGCATAACAGTAACCAGCACATGCTGCGGCAACATCAAATGCTGGAATGCCATCTATATCTAAGGCTTTTTGAATTTCACAGGCTGTACTGGGTAATGCATAGCGTCCACTGGTTGTTGCACACACAATCATGTCCAAAGATTTGGCGTCTATACCCGCCGCTTCTAGCGCTTTTTTACTCGCTTCAGCACCCATAGTGGCGGCAGTTTCGTGTTCGCCAATGATACGGCGTTCTTTAATACCCGTACGGTCCGTGATCCACTCGTCTGAGGTATCCACCATCAAGGACAAATCTGCGTTGGTGCGCACGTCGCTTGGATAATAACTACCGGTACCAATTATTCTAGAATTCATTTATTAAGAGCGCTCCATCAAGAGGTTTTCTATCTTATCTTTAATTTTTGTGGGAACTTGCCTATTGGCTTCTTGAACCGCTTCGCGGATCGCATACAAAAAAGCCTCATCAGAGGCATTTCCGTGGCTCTTGACCACAATTCCGCGCAATCCTATCAGACTCGCACCGTTATACTGGTCGGGGTTCACTCGTAAATAAAGCCGGCGTAATAAAGGCATCGCCAATTTTGCCATGATTTTACTCAAAAAGTTCCGCCTAGCGTCACGTTTTATCTGTTCTATCAGTAGTTTAACTAACCCTTCGCATGATTTCAGGGCAATATTTCCTGAGAAACCGTCCGTTACAATTACATCTGCAATATCGTTGAATATATCATCACCTTCAACAAAACCGATATAATTGATGTGCTCGCTGTCGGCCAATAAGCGGCTTGCTTGCTTGATGCTAGCCGGGCCTTTAATTTGCTCCTCACCGACATTCAGAATCGCTACTCTCGGCCGTTCTATGCCCCCAATCTCTTGAGCTAAAACAGAGCCCATAACGGCGTTTTGTAATAACGTTTGCGCATCGCTTTGCACAGTTGCGCCTAAATCTAACAAATACGCCTTTTGACCTTTAGCTGTGGGTAAACTAGACACCAAAGCTGGACGATTTACTCCGGCAAGAGTCTTAAGTTGAGAGCATGCTATTGCGAGCAAAGCACCTGTATTGCCGGCACTAACACAGGCATCTGCCTGACCATTTTTTACGTGCTTGATCGCACAGGCCATAGATGAATCTTTCTTGTGGCGAAGCGCTGTAACAGGATTATCGTCCATCAAAACTTGCTGGTCACAATGAACAATGGAATAACGATTAGATAAAGAAGAAGAGTGTTGTTTTAACCAAGATGTGATGACACCTTCGTCACCGCAAAAGACGAAATTGAGTTGAGGAAATTCATTCAGTGCTTTTAAGGCTGCGGATAGAATAATATGGGGGCCGTTATCGCCCCCCATAATATCTAACGCTAAGGTTAGATGACGCAAAGTTATCTCAAATTATAATGAGAGAACTTTTTTGCCTTTGTAGTAACCATCAGCTGTAACGTGATGACGAACGTGCGTCTCACCTGATGTAGAATCTACAGACATAGTCGCAGTTCCCAACGAATCATGCGAACGACGCATGCCACGTTTAGAACGAGTTTTACGATTCTTTTGTACTGCCATTAGTTTGCTCCTAGTCTCGCTTAAGTTCTTTCAAAACCGCGAACGGGTTTGGACGTTCATCGACCGGTTCAATTTTTCCGAACGTCATATCCTCTGCCTTAATGTCACAATCCTCCTCTGCATGAAGGGCAACAATGGGCAAAGAGATGATCATTTCGTCTTCAAAAATTTGAAGTAAATTGACTTCTCCGTGGTCATTGACCTCTACCGGGTCGTAAATATCCGGTAACTCATCGGCCTTTTCATCATCCAGTCCCTGCACAGGACTGAAACAAAAAGACACATCTAAAGGATGAGTAAAAACACCATTACATCTTTGACAGACAAGTGATGTTTCACAACGAATTTGACCTTCGAAGTAGGAAAGACCCTGCTCGTCTTTCAAAAACTTCACTTCGATATCAACTTCATCGTCTACGCCAGCAACCGTACTTAGCAATCTCGGCATATCAGCCGTTAACATTACCCCCTGATATTCAGAGCGTTTTGTTGCACTTTTGATTGGATCGAGTTGTTTAGGTAATTTTACTTTCTGCATAGCGCGCGCATCATAAAGGCTGAAATGGTTTTAGTCAAAGAAAATATAATTTTAAGTCCTATGTAAAATAAGCAATTTATGCTTTTATGTCGGCCATCAATAATAATACAGGTCGCCTATTTGATGAAACTAATTCTTGCATCAACCTCACCTTATCGAAGAACTATTCTTGAGAAACTATGTATCCCCTTTTCATGCGCTGCACCAAACATAGATGAAACCCCGCTCAAAAGTGAAACAGCTGACGAGTTAGTGCAGCGATTAGCCGCAGAAAAAGCCCAGTCAATAGCCAAATCTCATAAAGGCCTAATTATCGGTTCAGACCAGGTGGCCTTTGCGAAAGGAACGATTTTAGGAAAGCCTGGAAATAAGACCAAGGCAATTGAGCAGCTTAAAATGTTAAGCACTGAAACTGTCACCTTTTATACGGGCCTGTCTTTATTAGATATCGACACTGGGCGTCAGCAAACTATGGTGGAGACGTTTGATGTAACGTTTAAACAACTCAGCGTAGCGCAAATCAATCGATACCTTGACCTTGAAAAACCTTATGATTGCGCTGGAAGCTTCAAAAGCGAGGGGCTGGGAATTGCTTTATTTTCTTCATTACAAGGGCGCGACCCGAATTCGCTCATTGGACTTCCCCTTATTGCACTAATAGAACTTCTGACGTCATTCGACATCGATGCCTTTGATTATATGCAGCCCGCATAAGCACCTCGCCCAATAACGATAAACGTTAAGCCAAGTGTCGTATTTCAAATAAATGCCCTGAAAACTAAGCTCTCAAAAAAAACAGGCTAACCAACTAAAGTAGCGCTCGCTACTTTAGTTGCTCTAACATGCTAGCAAGCTGTTTTCGCCAATGAACAGTTTGCAAACCTGTATCATTTTCGGCACTGGTTTTATCGATGACAGAAAATACCGGGCGTTTTGCCGGCGTTGGATATTGCTGTGCGTAAATTGGAAGGATTGGGATTGCTTGCTTCAACAATCCTTTTTCTAACGCTAATTCTTGGATCGCGACCGCAAAGTCGTACCAACTGGCCACGCCCGCATCGGTCCAATGATACATCCCCTTGATGTCACCTTGGCCCACTACAGCCCATAACCATTGAGCTAACCCGGCCGCATAGGTAGGCGTGCCGATTTGATCAGATACAATGCCCAACTGCGGCTTTTCTTGCATTAACCGCAGCATGGTTTTCACGAAGTTATTACCATGGGTTGAATATACCCAAGCCGTTCTCACGATGACAGCCTCTGGCAATACGTTTTGTATGCCTAGCTCACCTGCTAGTTTTGATGCACCGTACACACCAAGAGGATTAGGGGTATCCGTAATCGTGTAAGGGCAGTGTTTAGTGCCGTCGAAAACAAAATCTGTTGATACATGCAGTAAACGAGCACCAATGTCTTTACACGCATTGGCAATATTAACTGCGCCAGTTTCATTTACTAAATAAGCGTTCTCTTGGTCTGATTCTGCTTTATCGACAGCGGTATAGGCTGCGCAATTAATGACAACGTCCGGTTTTACAAATGAGAATACCTGTGCAACGTCGCCTGATTGAGTAATATCAAGCTCACTACTGCCAAAAGCAAAGACTTCAACTCCGGCTTTTGGTGCACGATGGCACAGCTCCCAACCTAACTGACCGTTTTTACCGGTAATAAGTACTTTCACAATATGTCCATATTTTGATTAATTTAAAATAAGCTCACAAACGCGTTGCTAGTCGAATTTCGGTGCATCTTTAAATAAGCAGCCAACCTTATCCTTTTCTGATAACGCTGGTACATCACCATTTACCAAAGGCCATTCAATATTAAGGTCAGGGTCATTCCATAGAATCGACACTTCGGATTGAGGGTGATAATAATCGCTACACTTGTAAACAAACTCAGCGGTTTCACTGGTCACATAAAAGCCATGGGCAAAACCAGCGGGTACCCATAACTGTTTATTGTTCTGTACTGACAATTCAAGGCCAAATGATTGTCCAAAGGTAGAAGACGATTGACGTAAATCCACTACAACGTCATAAACACTGCCTTGTGTCACTCGTACTAATTTGCCTTGCGTATGTTCTAACTGATAATGCAGGCCGCGTAAGATCCCTTGACGAGATTTACTGTGATTATCTTGAACCAATGTCTGCACACCGGTTGTCTCGGTAAAAAGATCAGCGCGGAAGGTCTCCATAAAAAAGCCTCGCTCATCGCCAAAAACTTTGGGTTCAAATATCAATACGTCATTGAGTGGCGTTTGGGTAATTTGCATACTAAAACTCTATAAGTGAATCGGGGGTTATTCGTAACCGTTGGCAAGGTTCAGTAAGTATTGCCCGTACCCCGTTTTGGCGAGGCTGTTACCCTGCGCAACTAATTGTTCTTTGCTTATCCATTTGTTGCGAAAGGCAATTTCTTCTAAACAGGCCACTTTAAGGCCTTGTCGGTGCTCAACAGTTTGCACAAATTGCCCAGCATCTAGTAGAGAATCATGGGTACCGGTATCGAGCCAAGCAAATCCACGTCCCAATAAAGAAACGTTAAGATCACCTCGATTTAAATAGGCCAAATTTACGTCGGTAATTTCCAATTCGCCTCGATGTGAAGGTTGAATGTTTTTTGCAATGTCAATGACATCATTATCGTAAAAGTACAGACCCGTTACCGCGTACTGCGATTTAGGGGCAAGTGGCTTCTCTTCAATACTGACGGCTTTTTTATCTTTATCAAATTCAACCACACCAAAGCGCTCTGGGTCGGTTACATGATAGCCAAAAACGGTTGCGCCTTTTGTGACTTGGGTCGCATCTTTTAACTTATCGGAAAAGTGCTGACCGTAAAATATGTTATCCCCTAACACCAAACTTACATTCGCGTCACCGATAAACTCTTCGGCAATGATAAAAGCTTGAGCAAGTCCATCAGGACTAGGTTGTACGGCATACTCAATCTCAACACCAAAATGACTACCATCGCCTAACAAACGTTGAAAGTTTTCTTTGTCTTCGGGCGTTGTGATAATCATCACTTCACGAATACCTGCGAGCATCAGTACTGAAAGCGGATAATAAATCATCGGCTTATCATAAATGGGTAATAATTGCTTTGATGTACCTTGAGTAATGGGGTGTAAACGAGAGCCCGAACCACCCGCCAAAATGATACCTTTATATTGAGCCATGTGATTAGTCATCATTATTCTCCTTTACCTAAACGGCCTAATTTGTACTTCCCTGTAAGAACGCGTTGCCACCAAGATTCATTTGCAAGGTACCACTGCACTGTTTTGCGCATACCAGAAACGAAATCTTCTTCTGGAGCCCAGCCTAGTTCTTTTTGAATATGGCTAGCGTCGATGGCATAACGTGCATCATGCCCTGGGCGGTCTTTTACAAATGTAATTAAATCAGCGTACGCGGATATATCAGGTGATCTTTGCTCTGGCGCTAATTCATCTAACAAAGTACAAATAGTACGTACCACATCTAAATTGCGTTTTTCGTTGTGACCACCGATGTTAAAGGTTTCCCCTACTCTGCCTGATTTCACCACGACACATAAGGCCCGAGCGTGATCTTCAACAAACAGCCAATCTCGTATTTGGCTACCGTCTCCATACACTGGTAGTGGCTTACCCGCTAGCGCATTTAAAATTACGTGAGGCACCAATTTCTCGGGGAAATGATATGGACCATAATTATTTGAACAATTAGTAATGACCGTAGGCAGGCCATAAGTACGTTGCCAACTTCTGACTAAATGATCGGAACTGGCTTTACTCGCAGAATAAGGAGAGCTTGGCGCATAAGGCGTATCTTCAGTAAATAAGGGTAACTCACTGCCAGAAGGCCACTCATCTGGGTGCGGCAAATCGCCGTACACTTCATCGGTAGATATATGATGAAAGAGGAATTGTGCTTTGCGCGCTTGTGATAGGTTCTGCCAATATTCACGGGCAGCATCGAGTAACGTATAAGTGCCTACCACATTGGTTTGAATAAAAGCGTCTGGCCCATCAATTGAGCGGTCAACATGAGATTCTGCGGCTAAATGCATGACAGCATCTGGTTGATGCGTCTCAAACACGCGTTTAATTTCTGCTGCATCACAGATATCCACCTGCTCAAAAGTATACCTGTCGCTTTTCAGCTCATCAGGGATTGACTCGGTATTCCCCGCGTAAGTTAAAACATCCACATTGATCACACTATCTTGTGTGTTCTCTAATAAGTGCCTCACGACAGCGCTGCCGATAAATCCGGCCCCACCGGTTACAAGTATCTTCATGAAAAATTAAACCTTTTACCATTTCTTATAATGACATCATGTCTTAATGATTAATTACGCGTTTCTAACGCACTTAGCGCCTTGTGCAATTGTTGATCAAGTGGCGCTTGAAAACTTACCCGTTCTTCCGTTTTAGGGTGAATAAAAGCCAATGAATATGCATGCAAAAATAAACGCTTAAGCCCTTTTTTATTCATCAATTCGGTAAATTCCCCGTCACCGTATTTATCATCGCAGGCAATGGGGTGGCCAGCATGTAGGCAATGCACACGAATCTGGTGTGTTCGTCCTGTAATGGGAGATGCTTCTACTAACGTTGCACCGACATATCTCTCTAATACGCGAAAGCGTGTTTCTGAAGGTTTTCCTTCACTATCAACAGACACTAAACGCTCACCTGACTTTAAAATGTTTTTCAATAACGGGGCGTTTACCTTGTACCGATTTTCCGGCCATTCGCCAACAACCAAAGCGTGATAGCGCTTGTCCATTTTTTTATCGCGCAATTGTTCATGCAAATTTTTAAGGGCAGAACGTTTTTTAGCAATCACCAAGCAACCGGATGTATCTCTGTCTAATCGGTGGACTAATTCTAAAAATCGCGCTTGGGGACGCAAAGCACGAAGCGCTTCGATGACCCCAAAACTCAAACCACTACCACCGTGGACAGCCATGCCAGAAGGCTTGTTTAACACGATGAGTAAATCGTCTTCGAATAAAATGTGCGACTCAAGTGACGCCACTTTATCTAATTTAGTTGATGGTGCTGCATTAGGTTCTGATACACGAATGGGAGGAATACGTAATTGATCATGAGCCTGAAGTTTATATTCAGGCTTCACTCGCTTCTTATTTACTCTTATTTCGCCTTTACGCACAATGCGATATATAAGGCTTTTAGGCACCCCTTTTAATAGGGTACGTAAAAAGTTATCGATGCGCTGACCCTCAAGGTCTGGCTCTATTTCAATAAATTGAACTTTCTGGAATGTGGTATCTGTAATCATCAGAGTATTATAACTGGAATCCCCCCATGTATGACCAGCACTTTATTCGCTTGCCAGCGTTTAGATTTTAATGTGATAATGCGCCAGTCTTGCTAAAGGTTATTACCGAGCAAGACAAACAGATGTAATAATCCGTTCTGGTAGCAGTGCGACACAAATTAGTCGTTTAATACTGCCCTATCGATTGCGAAGTGAGTAACTTTTCGTAAATGTGATAAAACAGAACCAAAACATCAGCGATGATAAATAACTATTTGATCGCGGCCGATGTAAAGAATGTAATTGAATTGACAACATACTGGGTTTGTTATGCCCAATTTTTTCAACGCATAACCACCGAGTATTAACCGTTTTAAGAAACGAATTTACAGATGTCAGAAGCAGCCGAAACTGACACCCAAGTGGGAAGTATTTAATATAATTATGCGTTAAATAACGCATAAGGTACTTAGGCAAAAACTTAAAATTAGTTAAATACAGCCGAGAGGCTGCATGACAAAAAATTGTCGAAACTCAACGCATGTCTTTCATCCGTGGCGATCGGTACACCACCGAGTCAATAAGAATGAAAAGAATGTTAATCAATGCAACCCAGCAAGAAGAGTTGCGTGTTGCCCTCGTTGATGGTCAGAAGCTTTACGATTTAGACATTGAAAGCCCAGGCCATGAACAGAAAAAAGCCAATATATATAAAGGCACTATTACCCGCGTCGAACCCAGTTTAGAAGCAGCTTTTGTCGACTATGGCGCAGAGCGTCACGGTTTCCTGCCTTTAAAAGAAATCGCACGCACTTACTTCCCCCAAGGTTACAAATTTGAAGGCCGTCCAAACATCAAGGATGTCATCAAAGAAGGTCAAGAAGTCATTATTCAAATTGATAAAGAAGAGCGCGGCCAAAAAGGCGCAGCACTAACAACCTTTATCAGTTTAGCCGGTAGCTACTTAGTACTGATGCCGAATAACCCAAGAGCAGGCGGTATTTCCCGCCGTATCGAAGGTGATGAACGTACTGATCTTAAACAAGCGCTAAGCAACTTAACCTTACCTGATGGCATGGGTTTAATTGTGCGTACTGCTGGTGTGGGTAAATCGGCCGAAGAGTTACAATGGGATTTAAGCGTTTTGTTAACCCATTGGACAGCCATTTCAGAAGCCGCTGATTCGCGCCCTGCTCCGTTTTTAATCCACCAAGAAAGCAATGTTATCGTGCGTGCTATACGTGACTATTTACGTCGCGATATTGGTGAAATTCTGATTGATAAAACCAGCATTTACGAACAAGCGATGAAGCACATTGAGTTGGTTCGCCCCGACTTTGCTAATCGTGTAAAACTGTATCGTGGGGATGTGCCTTTATTCAGCCACTACCAAATCGAAAGCCAAATCGAGTCAGCGTTCCAACGTGAAGTACGCTTACCGTCAGGTGGCTCGATTGTTATCGACCCTACCGAAGCGCTTACATCAATTGATATCAACTCAGCTCGTGCCACCAAAGGCAGCGATATTGAGGAAACCGCATTTAATACCAATCTTGAAGCTGCCGATGAAATCGCCCGTCAATTGCGCCTTCGCGATTTAGGCGGTTTGGTTGTGATCGACTTCATCGACATGACACCTGTTCGCCATCAACGTGAAGTTGAAAATCGAATGAAAGATGCCGTACGACACGATCGCGCTCGTGTTCAACTCGGCCGTATTTCTCGCTTTGGCTTACTGGAAATGTCGCGCCAACGTTTACGCCCATCATTGGGTGACTCTGCCCACAATGTATGTCCGCGTTGTAGCGGCCACGGTACTGTTCGCGGGACCGAATCATTAGCGTTATCTGTACTACGCATCATGGAAGAGGAAAGCATCAAAGATAATACAGGTCAGATTGAAGCTCAGCTTCCTGTCAATGTTGCGACTTACCTATTGAATGAAAAGCGTGGCGCCGTTGCCAGCGTTGAAAAACGTCATAAAGTGCAGCTAGTTATTATTCCTAATCCGAATATGGAAACGCCACATTATCACGTTGCGCGTCGTCGCCCTGACGATGCAATACACGACATGAGCTATAACGTCGAGTTGATGAAAAACGAAGACACTGAAGCGGATAAAGCAGTCACTGCCACTCCGGTTAAGGAACAGCCTGCACTTCAAAGTTTTGTTTCGCCTGCAAAAGCAGCGCCGGCTCAAACTCAAGGAGCGAAAGCAACCGAGGTTGAAAGTGTTTCTTTGTTAACTAAAATTGCCAGTTGGCTAAAATCATTGTTTGCGCCTGCGCCGCAACCTGAGCCAGAGCCTGAAGTTAAACCGCAACGTAAACCTCAGCAACGTCGCAACCGCAACAACCCACGTCGTGGTAAACAAGGTGATAATCGCTCTGAAGGTCGTAACGACAATCGTAGTGAAAGTCGTGGTGAAAAAGCGGACAGTCGTGACGGTAATGAGAAGCCAAATAATCGCAAGCCTCGTCGCAACGATAATCGTAAACCTCGTAACGACAATAAAACGGCAAAAGATTCGACAAATAACACGCCGGATCAAAAGAAAGAGCAGAAACCTTCAGCGCCGCGTAAAGAAGTAAAAGAGCATAAGGTAGCTGAGCGTCGTAAACGTCGTGATAATAGACGTAGCGTGCGTGTCGATGACACTAAAGAACAGGTAACGAGCAATAGCACTCAAGCAAACGGTTCAGATGTGAAAGCATCTACGGTCAACCAATCGTCAGCCCCTGTTGAAGCTAATGTACCGAAAAACATTGAACAAACTAGTGCGCACAATGAAGCTGCAACCGTTGATACACAAGTGCCTGTATCGGCTCCAGCTCACAGTGATGATTCACCGAAAAAGCCTAAAGCAAAGGGCAAAGAAAAGCGTGCTCAAGAAGCAACCCATGAAACGCATGAGGATCCAGCTAAACCTGAGTCTAGCGACACTCAAGATAACGAAAAAAGTGAGAATACAACCCAGCGTACTCGTAGTCGCCGTTCACCTCGCCATATTCGTGCTGCCGGTCAAAAGCGTCGTAAAGATGAAGATGCGCAAGCGTCTCAAAGCGACAATGAAGACCAATCAGCGAAGCAAGATGAGTTGCAGTTTGACGACCCACAAGCGCAAGCCGCTCCAGTGCAAACTGAGCAAGCCATTGCAGAGTCTGTAGAACAGGCACCACAGCAAGCATCTGATACGACGGTAAGTGCTGATGTTGCTGCACCTGCGCCTGCTCAAGGTGATTTACTTTCTCAACCCGAAGATACAATCTCGAAAGGGGAAGATAAACCTAAAGCACCTGAAGTGACTGCGGTTCAATCTGAAGATAGACAACCAGTGGTTAAGCCTGCATCAACGGAACAAGTTTCACCGTCTGATGCACCTAACGCTTCTGCAGAAAATGAAGTGCCCGCAACCCAAGAAGCGCCTGTTGAGCCACAAGCGCGCGTAGAATCTGACGCGCCTGCTACTGACAACGCATCTGCTGTTGAAGCATCTACTAATGAAGCGCCTGCCGCTCATGAAGAGTCTGCCGCTCATGAAGAGTCTGAACACAAAGAGACGAAACAGGAACACCACAAGCCGACTAAAGCTAAAGCGAAGAAAAGCGCGCCTAAAGCTGAAAAGGTAAGTGCAACAGCTGAAAAAGTAAGTGCAACGGTTGCTAAAGCGAAGGCTTCACATCCTATGGCAACACCGGCTACTGTTGAACATGTGTTTAATACGCTAGAAATAGGTTCGTTAGCTGACGATGCTAGGCCTTCAGTGAAAGCATCTGGTCGCTCAGCGGCTATGGTTGCTGCGTCAACTCGTGCAACTGCACCTGCTACGCGTCCTACAGCACAAGACTGATTTCACCGCGCTAAATCGCGCTAGTTGAAATAACAAAAACCGCTGTTAGCACTGCTAGCAGCGGTTTTTTTATATTCTAGATTGCTAATCACGGGATATGCTGTATCCTCGCGCCCTCTCTATAATGCTTGAAAAAGCAGCATAGACTTTGATAATTAATTCACGACCAGCGAGTAAAATATGAGTTTTGCCGATTTAGGCTTATCCCCCGCCATTTTGTCTGCCGTTACAGCCAAAGGCTACACCGACCCATCGCCCATTCAAGCACAAGCTATTCCTGCCATACTAGAAGGTAAAGATATTATGGCAGCCGCACAGACTGGCACAGGTAAGACTGCGGGGTTTACTCTCCCTTTGCTCGAATTGCTTAATCGTGGCAAGCATGCCCGTGGTAACCAAGCCCGAGCGCTTGTATTAACGCCTACTCGCGAACTAGCCGCTCAAGTTGGTGCCAGTGTCGTCGATTATGGCAAAGATTTACCGCTACGTTCAGCGGTAGTATTTGGTGGAGTAGGCATTAATCCACAAATGATTAAGCTTCGTAAGGGCGTTGATATTTTAGTCGCCACACCCGGTCGCTTATTGGATCTATATAATCAAAACGCTGTTCGATTTGACGATCTTGAAGTGCTTGTACTTGATGAAGCTGACCGTATGTTAGATATGGGCTTTATTCATGACATCAAAAAGGTGTTAAAGCTGCTTCCTGCGAAACGTCAAAATCTTCTGTTTTCAGCAACCTTCTCGGACGATATTCGCGCCTTAGCCAAAGGCTTAGTGAACAACCCTGTTGAAGTCTCAGTGTCTCCGCCAAACACGACGGTAGAAGCCGTTGAGCAATCTATTTGTCCGGTCGATAAGAATCAAAAAACACCTGCCTTGATCCGTATGATCAAAGATAACGATTGGCAGCAAGTATTGGTTTTCAGCCGCACGAAACACGGCGCCAATCGTATCGCAAAACAACTTGAAGCACGAGGCATCACCTCAGCTGCCATTCACGGTAACAAGAGCCAAGGTGCACGCACAAAAGCATTGGCAGAGTTTAAAAGTGGAAAAGTACGGGCGTTAGTCGCTACAGATATCGCTGCGCGCGGACTAGACATTAGTCAGTTACCCCAAGTCGTAAACTATGACTTGCCGAATGTTGCAGAAGACTATGTTCACAGAATCGGTCGCACAGGTCGTGCTGGTGCAAGTGGCCAAGCGATTTCATTAGTAACCGCAGACGAATTTTCATTGTTGGCCGACATTGAGCGTTTTACTAAACAAATTATTCCACGCAAGGGAATTGAAGGGTTTGCACCTGTTCATGACTTGCCTGAGTCACGCTTAGATAACAGACCCATCAAGCCTAAAAAGCCCAAAAAACCTCGCGTTCAACACAGAGATGGGCAACGCTCTGGTGATAATGCTCGCGGCCATTACTCTAGTAAACGAAGAGGCAACGGCCCTAAAAACGCTAGCCCTCGTCGCTCAGCGTCTGATTAGAGTAATACCAATCCACGTTAATAAGTGATCACTTATTAACGTGGAATGGTATAAGATACAAATTCATTCTTTGTGTTTACGCTAGGTAAGCACAAAGAACGTCATATATTTTTTAGATCAATTCCCACTTTATTTGTTAATGTACAGCCATTCATTTTGTTTTAGATAGGCTGTCTTCTGTGGGTAAATTGTTTTCAAAAAAGCGCTACCTCTTACCAATAGTTTGCCTCACGTTTTTACTCTTCTCGCTGATTACCGCCTATGTTTTCAGAAACTCGCTAACCGTTTTTTTTATCGAGCGATATGCCAACGAGCAATCGATTAAGGTCAATTGCCTTGCATTCGACATAAGTAGTCGTCTTAACGTCCATATAGAACAAGCATGTATTCACATGCCAGGCTTAACGGTCGATATTCACAATGCACACTTTTCACGCCAGCAAAACAGCGTATTTATCGACTCACTTAGCGTTGAACATATCAAGCAAAACAGCGCAGACGTAAGCCCGGCAGTTGTATCGCCGCTAGATTTGAATCAATGGCAGTTACCAGCCAATTTGCCACGCTTACAAATTGATAATGTAACCTTTAAAAGCGAACTGATTAACCACCCCATAAATTTTAGCCTGGGGCAACCCACAGCGCATTCTTTGACATTAACGGGCGATGTACAGGCGACACTTGTGCTGAACAAAAAGAACGACACAACGCATAACAAAACCGTCATTGAAGGTGATATTAATTGGAGGTTATCTGAGGTTGTTGACAAGATCCCGCTAGATGCGCAAACGCTAGCGTCTCTTGAGCCAGTCTTGAATCAGCAGACATTTATGAATGCCCCTATTAGCAGCCATATTCTATTTGATGGTTCTGTTATCACCTCAAAACATCAGCTTGCCAGTCATTTTGACTATACATTTGAGCCGTGTTCATTAGGTTCTCGTATTAACGGTCAGTTAGGAATCGATGCTTCTTTGATAAGCCAATCGATTGGTTTAGATCTAACGAAATTGCGCATACATTCAAAGTTAAACAACGAGTGCGTCACCGTATCCCCTCAAATACCTTTTGATCTGCCTAACGAGTTTACTGTAGAGCTCTCTGAGCCACTTAGGGTCAATCAGCAAACTGTGATAGTGCCCTCTATTTTAATAACCAGCGATGCTCTCACGCTCACGTTAGCAGAATCACGAATTGTGTTAGCAAACGCACAAGAGCCAATTCAGATTTCAAGCCAAGTAAATCTTGAAGGCTCTGTACACATTAAGACCAATGAAATAAATGGCAAAGCAAAGGAGACTGCTTTTAATACGCTGGAACTAACCTCACACTCAGCTCTGAATCTTATAGGCCAAGCATGGGCACTCGAAAATATTAACATTGCGCTAAAAGCCCCGCGCATTTCACAATATAACCTGTCAGCTCAAGCACTATCAGCGAATATCCAAGGCGCGATATCCTTATCCGATGGCGTTGCACTAACACTTAATGTACAAGCAAAAAATGCCGCCTATCGCCCCGCCCCAACCTCGTCTGATATTGAACCTGTTCCCATTACGGTAAAAGCAGTAGATGCTGACATCATTTTGCAGGGCCACCATAAACAAAACCTGACAGCGTCGTTAAATACGCACTTAACGCAAGTAAAGCGCGATACGCTGTTAGTCAACAAGCTAAACAATCAACTGAGCGGTAAAATCAGCCAATTGCGTAAAATAGATTTGACCGGCAGCACCCGTATCAATGGCATTGCATTAAACCTTGATGAAGATCAGTACTTAACCTTTGCATCACTTTTTGCCACACACGCAATAGCAGGTGATCTTCAAGATAAATCCCTAGTCAGCGAGCATGACCTGATAGTTGATGAAGCAATTCACATGAATATACATCAGCAACAACAAACGTTAACTGTTAGCGCTGAGCAACAAGCCATCAGTAATTTTCAGAGTGTTGTTAATCGGTTTATGCCAGAACTGACATTGCAAGAAGGTATGCTTAACCTGAACGGACTTTTTGAGCTTCAGGGATCCACGTTCGACGGTAAGTTTGCCCTTGCGAACGGTGCGCTAAAGTATAATGAATACACGGCAAAGGGGGCAGTTACCACAGGACATATTCAGTTTAATTCAGCAGGTCTTCAGCTAGATAAGAGCACATTACATATCGAAAGCGTTAACGCAGGCGTACCAATTGAAAATATCGAAATTGAATATGTTTTACATAACAGCAAGGCCAAAATTAACCATGCCCGTGGTGATATATTAGGCGGAACATTTAACGTAAGTGAATTATGGTTAGATAAACGTAACCAACATACTCAAGTGACGGTAAATGATATTAGTTTGGCAAAGGTAGTGGCATTGCAGCAGCAATCAGGCATCAATGTGACCGGAAGCGTTTCGGGTATCCTACCTATGAGCGTAAATAACAATGAAGTGCATATTGATGATGGACTATTAAAAAGTGAGGGGCCAGGGACCCTAAAAATTGACGGTAATCCGGCATTTGACTCGATTGCTGAACAACAATCTGAATTAAACTACTTAAGAGATTTACAGTTTGAGCAGTTAAGCAGTAACGTAACATTAAACTCAGACGGCTTATTGTTGTTAGACTTAGCTATTTTAGGCAAAAACCCAAATCAACAACAGGCGGTTAATTTTAATTACCATCATGAGGAAAATGTCTTAACCTTATTACGCTCACTTAGGTTGACAGATTCAGTACAGAATCAAATTGAACACAAAATTAAACAAGGCGGTGTACAGTGAAAATAGTGTGGCTAGCGATGGCATGTATTTCGTTGGGTGCTTGCACACATAAAGTGCAAGTAGAAACGAAGGAGCCGATTACTATCAATATCAATGTGAAAATTGACCACGAAATCCGCGTTAAAGTGGATAAAGAGTTAGATGATATTTTCAGCGATGACAGTGAATTATTCTAAGGAGACACCATGAAAAAGAGCCTATTAACCACATTTGTTGCAGCAACATCCTTATTTTTCACAAGCATGACATTTGCCGTTGAATTGGACGATGCTAAAGATCAAGGTTTAGTGGGTGAGCAGACAGACGGCTATCTAGGAGCCGTCGTCAGTCAACCCGATGTTATTGCACTCATCAAAGAAGTAAATAACAAACGCAAAGCGAAATACAGTCAACTCGCGTCTAAGAACAACTTAACACTAGAGCAGGTTGAAAAGCTCGCGGCAAAAAAAGCCTATGAGAAAACCGCATCAGGGCACTATGTGCTGGTAAACGGCAACTGGGTTAAAAAATAGATATCATGTATAAAAAACCGCCAGCGCGAGAATGCTCACACTGGCGGTTTTTTATCTTTATTAGATAAGACCTTTTAGACAAGGTCTTTTTAGCTGTTTTTTCAGGCCATTTTTAAGCTAAATAACCGCCATCAACGGTAATAGTCGTACCTGTGGTATAGGTCGATGCATCGGATACCAAGTACAGTACAGTACCGGCCATTTCGTCAGGTTGTGCAACGCGCCCCAATGGAATTGTCATTAACGCCGTTTTTAATATTTTATCGTTCGATGTTAACGCCGAAGCAAATTTCGTCTCAGTTAGCCCCGGAAGCAAAGCATTCACTCGGATATTCAACGGGCCACATTCTTTGGCGAATGCTTTAGTCATACTGATAACAGCCGCTTTGGTAACAGAATATATACCTTGCATAGCGCCAGGTGAAACACCGTTCACCGACGCAGTATTGAGTATCACCCCGCCACCCTGCTCTTTCATCATTTTACCTGCAGCAACTGACATAAAGAAATACCCGCGAATATTGACGTCAACCGTCTTTTCGTAGGCTGCTAAATCCGTATCTAGAATATGCCCAAAGTACGGATTAGCTGCGGCATTATTGACTAAAATATCCAAGCGACCAAAGTCACTCTTTATGGTCTCAAACGTTGATTCAATTTGTGCCATCTCCCCGACATGACAGGCTAACGCAGTTGCTTTACCCCCTGCATCACGAATGCTTTGTGCGACCGCTTCGCAGCCATCTATTTTACGACTCGACACGATCACATGGGCGCCGTAAGTAGCAAGCAACCTTGCAATAGATTCACCAATACCGCGACTCGCGCCAGTGACTAACGCAACTTTCCCCGTTAAATCAAATAATTCTGTTTTCATTTTTTGTCCTTTAAATTAATCGTTGGTTACGCGGTCATTCCGCCGTCTAGAACCACTGTATGTCCGGTCATAAAACTTGACTCTGGTGTGCATAACCATGCTATTGCTCCAGCAATTTCTTGTGGCTCACCGAGGCGTTTCATAGGGTTTGCTTTTACCAATGCTTTTTGCCCACGTTCATCTAATTTTGAAAGTACATTCTCCACCATAGGGGTGCGGATAAAGCTTGGACATACCGCGTTGAAGCGAATGTTGTGCCTAGCGTATTCAACTGCCGCTGTTTTCGTTAAGCCCACCACCGCGTGTTTCGCTGCGCTATATGCTGACAAAGTAGGTGCAGCTCGAATGCCTGCCACTGATGAAATATTAATGATATGGCCACCGCCATTTTCCATCATGTGCGCCAGCGCTTGCTTCATGCAATACCACACGCCATTGACGTTCACAGCGATATTTTTATGGAATGTCGCATCATCAATTTCAAGCATAAATTTAGGATCGTGATCAATGCCGGCATTATTGATGACCACATCAATATTGCCTAATTCACTGATAGCGCTTCTAAACAGTGCCTCAACCGACTCGCTTACGCTGACATCCACTTTGCAAAAACGTGCTTGGCCGCCTTCGTCGTTAATGCGCTGAACTAGAGCATTGCCGTCAGCTTCATTCAAGTCGCCTATAGTGACGTTTGCACCGCGCTTACTTAACAATAATGCGGACTCAGCACCGATACCTGACGCTCCGCCTGTGATTAATATATGCTTTCCAGCTACACTGTTATCACTCATTATTCGTCATCCACCTTCAGAACAAGCTTTCCTGTATTTTCACCGTTAAATAACATGAGTAAGGTCTCGGGGAAATGCTCGATACCCTTTACCACATGTTCTTTCGCTTTTAATTTACCCTCAGATATCCACTTAGCCATTTGCTCAGCGGCTTCACCGTAGTGTTTTACATTGTCAAATACCACAATGCCTTCCATACGTGCGCGGTTCACCAGAAGCGACAAGTAGTTTGATGGGCCTTTTACTGCTGTTGTATTGTTATATTGACTAATAGCACCACAGATTACGATCCTCGCATGCATGCGAATTTGTGTGAGTACATCGTCTAAAATCTCACCGCCTACATTATCAAAATAAACGTCAACGCCTTTTGGACAATGGGCTTTAAGCGCTTTTTTAACATTTTCGCTTTTGTAATCTATCGCTCCATCAAAACCTAGTTCATCCACAAGATATTGGCATTTGTCTTTACCACCGGCGATACCTATCACAGTACAGCCTTTTAGCTTGGCAATTTGCCCAACAACCGTGCCGACTGCACCAGCAGCGCCTGATACTACAACCGTTTCCCCTTCTTTAGGCTGTCCTGTATTGAGTAAGCCAAAATAAGCGGTCATTCCTGGCATGCCCAGCACACCTAAATAGCGCTCTAACGGCGCAATACTGATATCAATTTTGTGTAAATCTTGAGCATCTGAAACCACAAATTGCTGAACCCCGCCGTGACCAAAAACATAGTCACCTTTGCGGTAATCAGGTGACGTTGATGAAATGACTTCACCAACGGTACTGGCGCGCATTACTTCGCCGATCTTTACTGGGGCAATATAGGATTTCCCGTCATTCATCCAGCCACGCATGGCCGGGTCGAGAGAAATGTAGGCGATTTTAACTAATACTTGATTTTGCCCCAACTCAGGTATGTCACTCTCTACCTGCTCCCAGTTCTCTCTTGTTGGTGTCCCCACGGGGCGCTTGGCTAACAAAAACTGTGTATTTTTCATATTAAAAAACTCCTTCACTATACAAAACGCGCTGGTAATGGTTTAACAAAGTTAGAACCATGCTTCTTGCATCGCGCTACAACTGTCGTTCATATTTGTTAATAAGGTGAAATCACGATTGATTGCACTTAGCTCCCAATCAATAAAATATTTTGCGGCTTGCAATTTACCGCGATAAAACGCTTCGTCGTCTTGTGGTAACTGCCCTTTCGCCAGTGCCGCCTCTGCGGTAATGGCTTGGCGGATCCATATCCAACTCACAACGATTTGACCAAATATTGTCAAAAAGCAACTTGCATTGGCCAGCAATGCATTTTGGTTTTCACCTCGAAGTTCTGAACCAATCAAAGGAATAAGGGTTTGTAACTTTCCGAGATAAGGCTGTAGGTCCGCAATAAGTTGCTGGCTAACACTGTGTTGTGCTTTGGCGAAATCGTCACTCATGGCCTTTTGCAACGCCACTAAACCAGCGCCATTCGCTTGCCATAATTTACGTGTCATCAAATCTAATGCTTGAATGCCATTGGTGCCTTCGTGTATCGGGTTTAAACGATTGTCACGCCAGCACTGCTCCACTGGGTATTCCCGTGTATAACCAGAACCACCAAGAATTTGTATCGCTAAATCATTGGCTTTAGGGCCAAACTCACTTGGCCATGCTTTTACCACTGGGGTCAATAAATCAAGCAGTTCGGCGGTTTTTTGTTTTTCTTCTGGTGTTGCGGCCGTATGTAAGTCGTCGACTAATCGAGCAGCGTAGAAACACAATGACATGCCACCTTCCACATAAGACTTCTGCGCTAAAAGCATACGCTTAACGTCACCATGTTGAATAATCGTAGCGGGTTTGTCGGTCGGTTTGTTGTTCGGCGCAACGCGCCCTTGGGTTCGCTCTTTGGCATATTGTAAAGAATGGCGATAGCCAGCGTAACCCAGCATAGCGGCACCGAATCCCACACCTAAACGTGCTTCGTTCATCATCAAGAACATGTATTTTAAGCCTTGATGTTCTTCACCTACTAAATAGCCATGGCAATCGTCTTTTTCACCAAATGACAATACCGTTGACGTGGTACCGCGATAGCCCATTTTATGAATAAGACCCGCAAGAGACACATCATTGCGCTGGCTCGGTTGGTCATTTTCATCTAAGCGATATTTTGGCACCACAAATAGTGAGATACCTTTCACCCCAGGAGGCGCTCCTTGAATTTTAGCTAACACAAGATGCACTATATTGTCTGACAGTTCATGATCGCCCGCCGAGATGAACATCTTGCTGCCTTTGATTCGATAGCTTCCGTCACCCGCAGGTTTGGCATTCGTGGTAATATCAGCCAAAGAAGAACCAGCGTGTGGCTCAGTTAATGCCATAGTCCCGGTAAATTCACCGGTCAACATGCGTGGCATAAACTTGTCTTTTATCGACTGACTGGCAAAGTTTTTAATCACATTAGCGGCCGCTACCGTCAAAAATGAATAGCCCGTACTTGAAGGGTTTGAAGAGGTAAAGTAGCTTGAACACGCCATCATAATCGTTTCAGGCAGCTGCATACCGCCATCTTCAAAGTCAAAGCGTCCTGCAATCAAACCCGACTCAGCATAAGTGTCAAACGCTTCTTTCACCTCAGGGATCATGTGTACTCGTTCCCCGTCAAAGGTAGGCTCATTTAAGTCAGCTTTGCGGTTATGAGGTGCAAATTTTTCTCTGGCTATTTTATCGGCCGTTTCCATGACTGCGTCAAACGTGCCTTTGTTGTGCTCGCTGTATCGTTCTCTTTCACATAAGGACTCAGTATCAAGCACTTCATACAATTGGAAGGCTAACTCTTTACGACTGACCAGTTCTTCGCTCATTTTTATACCTTTAATTACCTGTCGAAATTTACCTGTAACCACCATGGAAACACGACATATTATTGTGACGCCAAGTTAGGCAACATTCTTTTAACAGATTGTAGCTTCGCAGATAAAAGAAGCGCGATTAATTGTCATATATGACATAATAATGGTGAATTAAGACAGTTATAAAAGCTGGTGATAGCTGCTAAAAACAGTTGTTTATAGTGAGGAATATTTTGTGTTTAAAGTAACCATTTTAGGGTTCGATCAAGCTTATGCCAGTGCCATAACAGGTGTATTGGATATTTTTGGTTTAGCTGGAATAACCTGGCAACGTATGCAAGGCCAACCTATCAAGCCCTTGTTTGACGTTCAGATAGCGTCAATAGGCGGACGCAACGTTAAATGCATAAACCAGCTCGAATTGAACGCTCATGTTGCCATCGAGAGCGTCAGCAAAACCGATCTGCTGTTAATTCCGACTATCGGTGGTGATCCCCTTGAAGTCCTGAAAAACAATGTTGCGTTACTGCCTCATATTCGGCACCACTATGCGCTCGGAGCAGACATAGCGAGTAACTGTAGTGGTGCATTTTTACTTGCTCAAGCGGGCATATTAGACAAACGCATGGCCACAACGCATTGGGGTTACGCTGAGCTATTTGGCAAACTTTATCCCCAAGTTAATTTAATGATCGATCGCTTGATAACAGAACAAGACAATATTTTCTGTTCTGGCGGTGGGATGGCTTGGTTTGACTTAGCATTATTATTGATTGAGCGTTACGCAGGGCATGATATCGCTACCACGACGGCGAAAGCCCACGTGATTGATTTATCCAGAGGAGAACAATCAGCCTACGCTTCGCTGCGCACCAAAAAATACCATCAGGATGCTGAAATACTGACTGTGCAACAATGGCTCGAAGAGAATTATGCGCAAAAAGTCTTTATCGAATCATTAGCCGCCACGGTGAACTTAACGCAGCGTACTTTCGTGCGCAGATTTAAACGTGCTACAGACCAGTCTCCTCTCTCATATTTACAAGGTGTAAGAGTCGAAGCGGCTAAAAAGCACTTAGAATCAGCAACGCACAGTGTTGAGCGAATTGTCAGTTTGGTGGGCTACGACGATTTAAGTTCTTTTACCCGTTTATTCAAAAAGCACACTGGGCTATCTCCGAGCCAATACGCTAAAAAATTCAGTCGGTGAAGTAAGGAGTCATACCAATTACTTTGAGCGCTTTCCCTGTGTTGCCATCTTAACGTCATAATGGTAGCCGAAGATTTACACCTACAAGCGCTACGTTGAGCACAGTTTATGCTTATACCAATATCATATAGCTAATTTAATAAAGAAAGACAGCGGCATTTGGTAGCAATTCAGCTCACACAGCCTGTAAATACCATTAAAATCAAAGACATAAGAGCTTAAGATAAATTATTTAATGAACGATGTCTGCTCGATAAGCAGTTGCAACATAAGGAGAAATGCATCAATTTAGGGCAAGTTAATTGCTCGTTGTTGTCGTTTCATATTGGGTAAAGAGTAAAGTTTTAAATTTTTCGTAATTTTATTACTAAATAATTATAAAAATACGGAATATTGGTGTATAAATGCACAAAATCTGTTCTTTAATTACGCACGAGAGGAAAATCATGGCTTTTAAGAAACAATATTTGAAATCTAAACCTGTTTGTAAGGTCACATTTAAAATCAGCAAGGAAGAAGCGAAAGAAGCAGACTCCGTCAGCATCGTTGGAGATTTTAATGACTGGGATAAAAGTGCGACTGTGATGAAGAAGCTCAAAAACGGTAGTTTCTCTGCAGCGATGGACTTACCGGTAGAGAATGAATACCAATTCAGATATTTGTTAGATGACAAAGCATACGAAAATGACTGGCAAGCTGATGCTTATACAATGTCGCCCATGTCAAATGAAGAAAACTCGGTGATAAAACTATAATACCAATCCGCATTAATAAGTACAGACGCCCTACGCTTCAAATGAAACGCTGGGCGTTTATATTGCTATATAGCTTACTTAAGCCTTGTAAATGAAACGCCAGGGCACGTTATCCCCTGCCATTCAACGGCTTGCTGGTTAAAGTTCTGTACTAGCGTGGTATTACCTCGTCTACTAAGTCTTAGGCCTTTGGGTAGACGGTAAGTTGTTATTCCCGCTCCACTTAACGCTTCGATTAAGACGCTGCTAATTAACCCTGCTGATAATGCACCAATGACACTTACCTTGTCTTTTTGGGTGACCGCAGGCAAACCAACCATAGGCCCATGCGTGTAGGTATGCGTCACAACAGCACTGGTTGCTTCATAACTCTCACACCAAAGCGTTGCGCTAAACTCTGTCTTTGTATTTTCACAACAAATTGCTTGTTCTAATGTAGGACGAAGCGAATCAAAGTTTGCCAGTTTAATGCCGACTATATCTTCGATTAATTCGAACTGCCCTTTGTTAGCAACACGCCCTGAATTATGACGAAAAGCCGTACGCGGGCCAAATATAATAGGGGTCGATTGAGCTTGGTTTGTCAGTACTCGGGCCGTTTTTTCATCCATTAACGTTAGAGCGGGGGCAACAACCAGCGCATATTGTTTATCTGCCAATTGCTCGGGGTGAATAATATCAACATCAACCCCTAGTTCGCGCAATGCAGTGTAGAACATCATAAATTGATGCCAGTAATTTAAGTCTTTATTATGAGGCTGCACGTTGTAGGCCCATAGACTATTGTAATCGTGTAACAGCGCGACTTTTGCATCTACTTTTTCAAGTGCGAATTGGCTAGGGTCAAAGTCTTTCACTTCTTGATAACCGCGATCAGCGCGTCCGTCTTGCTGCAATAACCCGGAATGCATGATTTCTTGAGCCATGTGGCTTGCCCGCCACCTAAAGTAAGTTACTGAACTTGCGCCATGAGCCCACGCCTGAGCGGACCACAACTGAACTGCACCTTTGGCGGGTAACGGATTGTACTGCGCCCAATTAGCGTGACCGCATTGCTGCTCCATTATCCAAAAATCTTTACCACCTTTAATGCCGCGATATAAATCGTGATTAAAACTAACCAAGTCGGGGTGACCAGTGCGGGCGAATTCTGTTTTTGTTTCCTCGCTCTCCCAAGTAGCGAAAAACTCTAGCATACCGATTGGATAGCTATCCCAAGCGACAAAATCTAAGTTTTTGGCCACTTTGTATAGGTCAAACTCTTCGGCAAAAATAACGAAATTGTGGGTAATAAACCGATCCGGCGACAGCGCCCTAAGCACCTCTATTTGCAGCTGTTGAAACTCGTCTATCATGTCCGAACAAAAGCGCTGATAATCTAATACCTGCGACGGGTTGGGCTGGCGAACAGCCGTTAAATTTGGCGGACAAATTTGCGACCATTGTGAATAATCTTGGCTCCAAAAGGCGCAGCCCCAAGCTTCGTTTAATGCGTCCAAGGTTTGGTAACGAGCTTCAAGCCACTTAGGAAAACGCGCCGCGCTCGCACCGCCATAAGACACTGCAGTGCCTTCATGACCTAACTCATTATCAGTCTGCCAACCAATCACATCAGCATGTTGACCATAGCGCTTCGCTATCTCGGTTGTAATTCGTTTGCATTCTATGCGGTACGTTTCACAGGCATGGTCATAGTGACGGCGCGAACCAAATTTCATGGTCTGGCCTTGGGCATCAATGGCTAAAATTTGTGGAAACTTTTGTACTAACCAAGCAGGAGGCGTAGCTGTGGGGGTACACATTACAATCTTAAGGCCTTTTGCAACATACGTTGCAATCGCATCATCTAGCCACTGCCAATCAAATACGCCATCTGTAGGTTCAATTTTAGCCCAGGAAAATTCAGCCAGACGAACATATGTTAGGCCTAACGCTTTTTGTTGTTCAGCATGTTCCGCCCATTCATTCTGGGGCACATGTTCAGGATAATCACACACGCCAATACTTAATGTGTCGCTATTTGGTATAGACATAACCAACTGCCTCTTGTTTCAATTTGTATGATAAATATGATGTGAGGAAAATATAGAGTTATAGCAAGTAACGCAAAGACTATTTTAGCAATAAACGCTCGTTCGATTAATTATTCTACGCATTATATTGGGAGCATCCTAGTAGTGGGTGTTCTACACTAGCGCAGCCATTAAAAAAGCCGCTAAAAGTAGCGGCTTTAGTTTGCATATCAGAATAATAGATACACGAGAAAAAGTAGCGTAAATTTACGCTACAACGCAGCTTCTAATTGCGGTAAGACATCAAACAAATCTCCGACTAAACCATAATCAGCGACTTGAAAGATAGGTGCTTCTTCATCTTTATTGATAGCCACTATGACTTTGGAGTCTTTCATACCTGCAAGGTGCTGAATAGCGCCAGAGATACCCACCGCGATATACAATTGTGGGGCGACTATTTTACCCGTTTGCCCGACCTGCATATCGTTCGGCACAAAGCCGGCATCAACGGCAGCACGTGAAGCTCCCATAGCCGCGCCAAGCTTATCTGCAATGCCATCTAGCAATTTAAAGTTTTCACCGTTTTGCATCCCTCGCCCACCGGAAATCACTATATCGGCTGCGGTCAGTTCAGGACGTTCAGATTCAGTAAGCTCTGCGCTAACAAATGCTGAAATGTCTGAGTTTTTAACCACATCAATCGTTTCAACAGGTGCATTATTACCTGTGCCGTTAGCATCAAAAGTAGACGTTCGTACCGTTAATACTTTAATGCTATCACTTGATTGAACAGTCGCAATGGCATTACCCGCATAAATAGGACGTACAAACGTATCGCTACTTTGCACACCAATCACATCTGACAATTGCGCCACATCTAACAACGCGGCAACGCGGGGCATAAAGTTTTTACCTGTGGTAGTGGCTGCACACACCACGTGACTGTAGTCTTTGCCTAATTCAGCAACTAACTCAGCTACGTTTTCCGCTAACTGATGTTCATACGCTTCGTTGTCAGCAACTAATACTTTACTCACACCATCGACTTCGCTTGCTTGGGCCGCGACGTCAGCGCATTGATGTCCCACAACAAGTAGGTGAAGGTCATCACCCATTTTCGTCGCAGCATTAACCAGCTTAAGGGATTCAGATTTTAATTGGCTATTGTCGTGCTCTGCATATATAAGAATTGCCATTAGATCACCTTCGCTTCGTTTTTCAATTTATCAACCAATTCAGCTACATCAGCCACTTTTACACCGCCTGAACGTTGCGCTGGTGGCTCAACTTTAAGCACCTTAACGTTAGATGTTAACTCAACGCCAAAATCAGCAGCAGCTTTCACATCAAGAGGCTTACGTTTTGCTTTCATAATATTCGGTAGTGAAGCATAGCGTGGTTCATTTAGGCGTAAATCGGTCGTAACCACTGCAGGCAAGTTCAGTTCTACTGTTTGCAAGCCACCGTCAATTTCGCGAGTCACTTTAACCTTACCGGAATCAATGTTCACTTCAGAAGCGAATGTGCCTTGGGGCATGCCAGTTAACGCAGCTAACATCTGCCCGGTTTGGTTATTATCAGAATCTATTGATTGCTTACCCAGAATAACTAAATCAGGGGACTCGTCTTCAACGACTTTCTTAAGGAGTTTGGCAATTTGCAATGAGTCTAGTGACTCACTGGTATCGATTTGCAAGCCACGATCAGCACCGAGTGCTAATGCAGTTCTGATTTGCTCTTGGCAAGATTTATCACCAATCGAAACAACCACGATCTCTGTTGCTACACCTTTTTCTTTTAGTCTTACTGCTTCTTCAACCGCAATTTCACAAAATGGATTGATAGACATTTTGGCATTGGTTAAATCCACTGCACTATTATCGGCTTTAACGCGTACTTTAACGTTATAGTCGATGGCGCGTTTTACCGGCACTAATATTTTCATTTTCACCTCATTTGACAGGCGTTTGAGCAACAAAAAATGTAATTTAACATTACATTTACGGAATGCATTTAATTTACGTTCTGTTGACGTGCACGTCAACCCGTGCACAATACTCACAAATGACCAATCGCAAAATATGGCGTTTTAAGGGTGGGATCACAGTGATAATTAATCCAATTCCAACGTAAAATGTAGATAATAACGCAGTGACTAGCCTAAATATTGTGCGATGGTAAATAATCACTGGCATTGTAATAGGTAGCAGTTAAGCCCTCTATAAATGTGGCTTATAGAAAATATATATACAAATAAGTTGCGCTTTATCGGCTCTATCCGTAAAACAACAACCAACTAAATTGTAAAAATTGTGTAACAAACAAAAACGAACGCATTTTTTTAATTAATACATGTTTATAAAAGAGGAGATACTGGTGGAACGAGAATCGATGGAGTTTGATGTAGTGATAGTCGGTGCTGGTCCAGCTGGGCTCTCAACCGCATGTCGACTGATGCAATTAGCTCAGGAAAAAGAACAAGAACTCATGGTCTGCGTCGTTGAAAAAGGCTCCGAGGTGGGGGCGCATATTTTATCAGGTGCGGTATTTGAAACCCGAGCGTTAGATGAATTGTTTCCGGATTGGAAATCAATGGGCGCACCTCTCAACACTCAGGTAAAAGAAGACCATATTTATTATCTGCGCGATGAGCAAAAAGCGACTAAGTTACCGAATTTAATGACACCGAAAACCATGCATAATGAAGGTAACTACATTGTGAGCATGGGCAATATGTCACGTTGGTTAGCAGAACAAGCTGAATCGTTAGGTGTAGAGGTGTTTCCTGGCTTTGCCGCCGCAGAAGTGATTTACAACGATGATGGTAGTGTTGGTGGGGTGATTACCGGTGATATGGGTATCGGCCACAACGGTGAACATAAAGACGGTTACATGCCGGGCATGGAATTACGCGCGAAATACACTGTATTCGCCGAAGGCTGCCGCGGCCATTTAGGCAAAGAGTTAATCGCTAAATTTGATTTAGACAAAGGAAAGTCGCCTCAACATTATGCAATTGGCTTCAAAGAAATATGGGATATTGACCCAAGCAAGCATCAAGAAGGCCTAGTAGTTCATAGTGCAGGTTGGCCTCTTACCGAAGCATCAGGTGGCTCTTATTTGTACCATGCGGAAAATAACCAAGTTTTTGTTGGCTTAATTGTTGACCTAAATTATAGCAACACGCACTTGAGCCCATTTGATGAGTTTCAGCGCATGAAACATCATCCGGTCTTTAAACAATATTTAGAAGGCGGTAAGCGCGTTAGTTATGGCGCACGAGCCATAGCAAAAGGCGGCTATAATTCGTTGCCCAAAATGACATTACCTGGCGCCCTACTTGTTGGCTGCGAAGCAGGCACACTCAATTTCGCCAAAATTAAAGGTAATCATACGGCCATGAAATCCGGCATGTTAGCAGCCGAAACGCTCATTCAGGCCCTAGGAGCAGAAGAGCAAGGTGGAAAAGATTTAACGGATTATGCTAAACGGTTTGAAGAGTCTTGGGTTTTTGATGAACTATTTCGTTCACGCAACTTCGGGGCCGCATTACATAAATTTGGCACATTTGGCGGCGGCGCTTACAACACCCTCGAACAAAATATCTTTAATGGCAAAATGTTTTTCAATTTGTCAGATAATGCGAAAGATTTTGAACAACTTAAACAATCTAAAAATTGCGCAAAAATCGATTACCCTAAATACGATGGCGTATTAAGTTTCGATAAATTATCTTCTGTGTTTTTATCTAATACTAACCATGAGGAAGATCAGCCTTCACATCTGAAGTTAAAAGATAATGCAATTCCAACCACAGTAAATTTGCCCTTGTACGATGAACCTGCACAGCGCTATTGCCCTGCTGGAGTTTACGAAATAATCGACAATGAACAAGGAGAAAAAGCGCTGCAAATTAATGCACAAAATTGCGTGCATTGTAAAACCTGCGATATCAAAGACCCTAGCCAGAATATTAAATGGGTAGTACCAGAAGGTGCTGGTGGTCCAAATTATCCGAATATGTAATTAAACTGTAAACATAAAAAAGGCGAAAATTATTTCGCCTTTTTTATTTATATTACTCAATAATTGCAATTTTTAATTATTTAGCGCTATGAAAAAGTAATTATTTCGATAAACTTATTGCTAACTATCACGTAAAAATATATGTTTCGTATTAGGTATACATTTAAAATTAAAAGGTAAATTATGAGTGATTTCATTAGCATTTTGACTCATGGACGTCGTTTACAAGGAGCAGTAAAGGAATTATCTGTTGAGGAATTAGAAACTGTTGCAGATAAGCTAAATTCCATCATTGAGAATCGCAAAGCAAAAGAATTAGAACAGCAAGAAGCTGAGCGAGAGAAAAACGAAAAGCTAAATCAGATCCTTGCTCAATTAGAAGAAGCTGGGTTAGATGTGAACGACCTTCAAAAAGCTGAGCCTGCGAAGAAAACGGCGAAAGTCGGCAAAAAGCGTCCGGTAAAATATAGCTTGAAAGATAGTGAAGGTAATGAGCATAAGTGGACCGGCATAGGTCGTATGCCTAAAGTATTCAAAGCAGCACTTGATAGTGGGAAGTCGTTAGAATCTTACCTAATTGATTAATTCACTTTAGTGGTCACTAGTTTGTGACCACACCCCCTTTCTTACTTTCTTCTGTAATCCTTATTTATCAATTAATAGGGGAGTATTATTTCTAATTTACACATTCACCATAGAATTGATCGCGCCGCAGAAAACCAACCTTGGCTATTATTAATTCACGGCCTATTTGGCAGTCTAGATAACCTTGCCATGTTGCGTCGACAATTAAATAAAGAGTTTAATATCATTTCGATAGATTTACCCGACCACGGCAAATCACAACATTCAGAGCAGTTCAGTTTCCCTGCTTATGCACAGGCAGTTATTCATTTACTGTCGACACTGGAAATCACCAAGATTCATTTGGTTGGCCATTCTCTTGGCGGCAAAATTGCAATGCAGATGGCATTGTCCCAACCGGATTTAATAACCACATTAACCGTTTTGGATATCGCGCCTGTTACTTATGAACCCAGACACGAGAATGTATTTAAGTCTTTGCTAAGTGTTAATCTAACAGAAATTGATGATCGTAAAGATGCTGACAAACAAATGAGTGAGTTTGTATCTGAAGCATCGGTCAGGCAATTTTTACTGAAAAGCTTGTATCAAGACAATGACTCTGGCCACTGGCACTGGCGTTTTAATTTAGCGCTGCTAGACCGTGATTACCCAATACTCTCAAAGGGTATCGATAGTGAGCAAAAATTTAGCAAGCCCGTGTTGTTTTTGAAAGGTGAAAAGTCTGACTACTTAAAAGCCAGTTACACAAAACAGACCACCGAATTATTTCCTGATAGTCGGGTTAGAGTCATTTCAGGTGTAGGTCATTGGCTGCACGCTGAAAAACCTTCAGAATGCGCAAAACATATACGTACATTTTTACTAAATTAGTTTTTTTCAACCCTGCCTCAATATGCTAAAGTAGCGCCGCAATGAAATGTAGCGAGAGACCATGTTAAGCGATAATTATGAACAAATTGAGGCCATCGCCCTAGACTTGGCGCTGGTAGGTTTATTTTTACTCATGGGCTTTGCTGTACATGATGTTTTGAGAAAAAATAATGTGCCTATGATAGGTAGAGTAGTCGTTTATTTAGTCTTGTTTTTAGGCGCTGCTGGCTTCCTGTTTAAAGGCGTTGTGCAATATTTTTGGCAAGCAACTTAATGGTTCTGGTTAACGTCCAGACAGATATAACTAGATTTTGAGGTATTCAACACAATGGCGAGCGTAGGCCTTTTTTTTGGTAGTGACACAGGTAACACTGAACATATAGCCAAGATGATCCAAAAAGAGTTAGGCAAAGGCCTAATTGACGTACATGATATTGCTAAAAGCAGCAAAGAAGATATTGCCGAGTTTGATTTACTCATGTTCGGTATTCCTACTTGGTATTATGGTGAAGCGCAATGTGATTGGGATGACTTCTTTCCTGAATTGGAAGAGATCGATTTCGCTGACAAACTAGTGGCAATATTTGGCTGTGGTGATCAAGAAGACTACGCTGAATACTTCCTTGATGCCATGGGTATGGTAAGAGATATCGTTGAAGCCAAAGGTGCTATCCTTATTGGACAGTGGCCTAGTGAAGGCTACGACTTTGAAGCATCAAAAGGCATGGCTGACGATGATCATTTTGTCGGGCTCGGCATTGATGAAGATCGTCAACCTGAGCTGACCGAAAGTCGAGTTAAAGCTTGGTGTAAACAGATACACGAAGAAATGTGTTTAGCTGAGCTTCAATAACCACATTAATATAAAGTTATTTTTTATAAGGAGCGCAAGCTCCTTTTTTATATAAGACTTCACGTTATAAGGTTTAGGGACTGTTTAGACACAAAAATGTGCTAAACGCCTTTTTATAACACAGTTAAATTAGTAAACAATGATATGACTGGATCACTGGCGATATTATCGGTACAGTTTGGGATTAAGTTGTTTACATTAAAAGTTAAGTTGGATCTATGGACCAAAATAAAGAATTAAAAAAAGCGGGATTGAAAGTCACGCTACCTCGTTTAAAAATCCTTGAAATACTGCAAGATCCAGATAATCAACATATCAGCGCTGAAGATGTATACAAGATCCTAATCGAGCAAGACGAAGAAATCGGGTTGGCGACGGTTTATCGTGTTTTAAATCAGTTTGATGACGCTGGTATTCTAAACCGTCATCATTTTGAAGGCGGGAAATCTGTTTTCGAAATTAGCCATAAAAAACATCACGATCATCTAGTGTGTTTAAATTGCGGTAAGGTCATCGAATTTGAAGATGAAGTAATTGAAAAACGTCAAGAAGAGGTCGCCAAACGCCATAATATGACGCTTATTCATCATAGTCTGTATCTTTATGGCGAATGTCAGGAAGACTGCGGTAACGAATAACCGCAACGTCCAGCTCAGGGGATCTCTCCGCTAAAGCGCTTTTTAAGTTGCTGTTTACACCAAGCTGATTTACACGCTACCCAAGATCAACCGTTAAAGGTGGTTTATCTTGGGTATCCGCCCCCCTCAAGCCCCCCCTCAATACATAGTCGCGTAAGCCCCTTATTGTTATTACTTTTCTAAGTCTTTCACCCAATTTCTAGGTAATTCTGCGGCCACAACTTGAAGAGGACGCAAGGTATCATCCGTTACCCAGGCTACCACAGCAAATCCACGCGCATCTATGTTGGTTTTTAACGAATTTAACTGCACCACTGACGTGTCGCGGTAATCAACTTGCTGATGTTCAAGAACAATGAAACTTTCTGCTAGTGCTTTATACCAATCCGCATTAATAAGTGCCCCCCTCAGAATGCGTCCAGCGGTTTTTGATTAAGGCGTCGCTATGAAGCAATGGTTGTTCCCTTTCGAATAGTGAGAACGCAGAGCAAAAGCTGCTGGGGCATTCCTTTCAGGCGAGTTTTGAAAGGGCTTACACTGCGTTGCATGACTTCGAAAGAGAACAACTATTCATTCAGTCATGCGCCTTGTTTAAGCCCTTTTAAACTCTCGCTGAGTGATCACTTATTAACGTGGAATGGTATTACCTTTAGTCTCACCGCGCTGCACTTGAGTGGTGATGCCTAATACTAATTCCAATATCCGCTGAACAACATCACAGGAACATCACAAAACCGTCGTATTTTCTCTTTTTCTAAGGACGCTAAGGAACAAAAGTACTACAAACGCGAAGCACACTAATACCATCGCGACTTGATTGGCCGCTTCCATTTGATTTGTTTCTATTAAGTCATACAGCAATATAGACAGCACCCTCGTTTCACTTTCAATATTACCCCCTATCAGCAACACTACACCAAACTCGCCTATGGTATGAGCAAAGGCCAATATGCACCCTGTCGTTATTCCATGCTTACTTAACGGCAAAATAAGCCACTTAAAGGTTTGGATCCGATTCGCGCCTAAAGTACGGCTCGCATCTAGTAAATCTCTATCGATTTTAACGAACGCGTCACGGATTGGCTGAACCATGAATGGCAAACTATATAAAATGGAGCCGAAAAGTAATCCATAAAACGAAAACACAAGGGTTGAATCAAACACCGAAACCCAAGCTGATCCAACAGGGTGTTGCGGTGAAAACAGCACTAATAAATAAAAACCAAGTACCGTAGGGGGTAACACGAGCGGGAGGGTAACGCATGCTTCAATAACAGGTTTGAACCGGTTGTTCGATTGGCTAAGCCACCACCCCAAGGGTATTGAGATAACCAGTAGTATTAAGGTTGTCGTAATCGCAAGCTTAAGTGTCAGTAAGGTTGCAAGCCAAATTTCATCTGCAAAGAGGTCACTGAACATCCGGTTTTACTCTAGGAATAGATTGCATTTTACTGCTTTGGTAACCGCTCTTTGTAATGATGCTTTGGCCCGCGTCACTTAATATAAAATGGTGGAATGCCATCACCTCTTGCGTTTCATGTTCTGGCCGCCCCGATTGCTTAATCACGACCATTTGTTGGTTTATTGGCGAGTATAAATGACTGGGCAGAAGCCAATAGTCTTTACTTTGCCCACTGCGCTGTATTACTTGGCTGAGCGCGACAAAACCTGCCTCAGCGGCGCCAGATTTCACATAATGGGCCGTTTGCGACACGTTGTTACCCAATACAATGCGTGATTGCAGCGCGGTGTATGTGCCTAGTTTCTGCATTGCTTGTTTTGCTGCTAAACCAAAAGGGGCAAGTTTCGGGTTAGCAATAGCGAGTTTACCCGTTAACGTATTAAGCGATTCAGCGTTTACCGAAGAAAACCCTTTGCGCCAAAGGACTAACTGCCCCAAGGCGTAGTTTTTTCGAGTATTAGCCTCAACAAGACCGCTCTTTTCAAGTCGCTTTGGGCGGTCACTGTCAGCGGATAAAAATATATCAAAAGGAGCGCCTCGGTTAATTTGCGCATAAAGCACACCAGTAGAAGCACTTGACACTCGAATGTCTGCCTTAGGGTGCATTCTTGTATATTCATCGATTAAGGTGACTAACGTGGGTTTAAAATTAGCGGCAACGGCGACCTTTACCTCAGCATGGGCGAATACCGGCATACACACTCCAAATAAACATAACAGTGCGGCCTTAAGGACTGGCTTACATTTCATCTTGCTTGTCCCACCTAAGTCGCGCTTGGGTATCGCTCACATTCGCTGCCACCCACTTATCTCCTTCCGAGGTGGACTCTTTCTTCCAAAAAGGTGCCTCAGTCTTGAGATAATCCATAATAAACTGAACCCCGTCAAAGGCGTCCTTACGGTGGGCTGACGTTAAACCAACAAAAACAATCTGCTCCCCCTGTGCAAGTCGCCCTACCCTGTGAATAAGAATGATTTTACCGAAATGCCAACGTGCACGAGCGGCAGTCACTATGTTCAACAAACTGGCTTTCGTCATCGCCGGATAGTGTTCTAGGAACAAATCGCCAACTTCATGGCCTTGGTTAAAATCTCGCACTAGGCCACTGAACGTTACAATGGCACCGTTTGCAAGACTGTCTTGCCTGAGTGCATCATAAAGTGCACCTTGATTAAAGTCTTCAGTTTGTACCTCAATCACATCTTGCACTTGGTTATCCTCCCGTAACAGGTGGAAAAAAGGCAACTTCATCGCCGTCGCTAAGCACCGTTTGATCATTGCCGATGGTCTTATTAACCGCGACCAAAATCGAATCGTTCGTCAGGTAATGTTGCCATTGAGGATGCATTACGCCCAATGTCTTTTTCAGCTCACCAACGCTTGTAGCGGCCTCTTCAACCTTAACAGACGGCATTTTGACTTGGTCTTTTAACTGGCCAAAAAATAACACTTGGATCATAACGCTTGCGCCTCTTTTCTTTGCCAGTGTCCCGTTTTCCCGCCTAGCTTTTCCACAACCTGAATACCGTTTATCGTCATCGATGGGTCAACAGCCTTACACATATCAAACAGGGTTAACGCCGCCACAGAAACAGCGGTGAGTGCTTCCATTTCAACGCCTGTCTGACCGGCTAATTTGCACATCGCGCTAATTCGAATGCCGCTTTCATCTTCAAGGGTGGCAAAATCTATTTGTACTTTGGTTAACATAAGCGGGTGACATAAAGGAATCAAATCACTGCACTTTTTTGCCCCTTGAATGCCAGCGATACGCGCAACGGCAAACACATCACCCTTGGCATGTTGCTGATTATTTATCAGGGATAACGTTTTGGGCGACATCAACACATTTCCTTGTGCGTAGGCAACCCTTTGCGTAACAGATTTATCTGTTACATCAACCATGTTCGCTTCGCCATGCTGATTAACATGGGATAATGTTTTTTCCTGCGTCATATATTACCCTCGACTGTCACAAGGCGGCGCCTCGCTATCTTTCAAATGAACAATAAAATTACACGGTCGATGATCAGCATTAAGCTGTTGTTGCAATATTCCCGTCCACGCAGTGCGACACGCCCCCGTCGACCCAGGCATACAAAATATTGCGGTGCCGTTAGCCATGCCCCCTAAAGCGCGAGACTGAACAGTCGAGGTGCCAATTTCGGTATAGGAAATATATCTAAACAACTCGCCGAAACCTTCGATTTCCTTATCAAATAAAACCGACAGCGCTTCAGGTGTAGTATCTCGCGCTGTAAAGCCTGTTCCTCCAGTCACTAACACAACTTGCACTTGTGTTGATGCTATCCAATTTGAAACCGTTGCTCTTAATTGATACTTATCATCTTTTACGATGCGCTTTTCAACCAAACGATGCCCATCAGCTTCTAACGCGTTTACCAGAAACGCTCCTGATGTATCGGTTTCTTCATCCCGCGTGTCTGAAACGGTAAGCACTGCTATGTTCAGCGCTACGTGCTTATTACTTGATGTATGTGTCATAGGTTTTTGTTCTCTTAGTACGTTCTTTATCAGGTCATGGTTAAAGACGAATTTCTATAGCCTAATGTTGTTTCAATTTTCCAGACTATCGGCATTCTTTCGCGTCAGGCATTTTCAAGTATTCGTTGAACAGGCATTTAGTTTATGCCACTGCTCAGGTGAATTAACGTTAACAAACTCATCCACACTCACTGTATGGGGAATAGGGATCGCCTGCCCTTGATTTACCTTAAGCAATTGGTAAATCGACAACGCCTTCTTATCTCGTAATACGCTCGCAAGGTATTGCAAGATACTCTTATGTAAAGGCACATAAAGCGGAAGATTGAAACCTGTAAAGTGCGCTAAGTTGTTATTATTTTGCGCTTTTTCAATCAATAACATTATCGTCCTAGCCGTTAAATTTGGCATATCAACGGGCGTTACCAACATAGCACTTATTTGCTCGGCTGGTTCAAGCTCACCAGCGACAGAGCGCTGATTCAGTGCATACGCAAGACCAGCATGAATACCGGCTAGCGGACCACAATCAGGATAAACATCGTGTAACTGCTCAGCGCCATTGCCACTTACGATGACTTGCCCATTACAAACACTCGACAGCACATTTTGAGCATGCTCAACTAGTGATTGATTTGTCGAACGCAAACATAGGAGACTTTTGTCTTGCCCCATACGGGTAGATAATCCACCAGCTAACACTAGACCTAGCACGTTCGTTTTCTTCAAGCGGTCATTGTTCAACTGCTCACTTGTGCCTTCATCTGGGCGTATAGTTAAACCTGTACCTGCTATTGCAGTTGTTGTGTTCATTCGCTTACGTCATCGAGTAGAATTAATTAAATTCATTAAGTTGGGCTATTTATCAAACTGAGCATTTCGAGTTGAATACTTCTCGATTTGAATACTCACGCTAAATATTCCCACTGAGCCACGATTTTGGCTAACCACCAAGCATCGCAAGGTGTTTCGTCGCGCCGGTGTATCCATCGTGCAAAAAGTGGGTCGATTTTTTATCGCCTAAAAGCACGGTTAGCTCTTCCTGCAAGCGCTGGGTATCGTCATCAGTTATATACTCACGAATATCAAGACCGTGTTCACTAAACAAACATAGATGAAGCTTACCCAAAGCAGAAATGCGTAAGCGATTACAACTAGCACAAAAATCTTTACTATACGGCATGATAAGTCCAATTCTCCCTGCAAAGTCAGGATGAGAAAACTCTTGCGCTGGCCCTGCCGCTTTATCACGAATAATTTGCTGCCAACCATCTGAAACAAGTTGTTCTTTGATAGGCATTCCAGAGGTATGATTTCGATCGAAGAACAGTTGATTGTCACCTGTTTGCATCAACTCAATAAAGCGTAAGGTGATCGGCGTTGTTTTAATCCACTGTAAGAAAGACGATAACTCATGTTGGTTAAAATGACGCATCAGCACCGCATTAACTTTAACGGTTACCCCGAGCTCTATCGCTCTATCGATTCCACGTAAGATAACATCCAGTTTGTCATGCCCAGTAATAGAGGCAAACATACGAGGATCTAAGCTATCTATACTGATATTCATTGAGGTCAGACCCGCATCAACCCAACTGTCGATATGCTCAGGTAATTTGTAGCCATTAGTGGTAATGGCGACCTGCTTAATACCTGGGGTAGTTGCACAGGCGCGAATAGCCTGCGGCAAATCTTTGCGTAATGAAGGCTCGCCGCCTGTAATACGAATTTTACTGGTGCCTAATTGTGCAAATGCACTGGCAATGCGTTTAATTTCATTCAAAGACAAAAAGTCTCTTGGTGTGTCGCACTGATAACCATCTGGCAAACAGTACTCACAACTGAAATTACACACATCTGTAATCGACAGCCGCAGATAATGAAATCGACGACCGAATTTATCTTGCAACATATTCACTAACACCTTTCCAAATTGAAGTTGCCACGCATAATCGCGGTGACACTTACGGGGAGGCTGTCCGATTTCTCTCGCAACCCTGGCGAATAGCATTCATTTGAATGCGATCCGCGGCCAGCACACCCTGTCTTGTGAGTTAGGTATGAAGGCTCGGAGTTAAACCACAGTTATTTTTACCATACTTTAGGGCGCCAAGGCTATTTGTCCCGATAAAATGGCGATAAATAGTTGTGTATAAATATGTATCGTGTCCTTTAAACACCTCATACCCCATAAACCCTACAATTAACTGAGTAAGGTGCCATCAAGGGGTGCATTCCCTTACTTGCAACAACTTAGACAAAGGCATTTTATAGTGGTTGGCATGTATGTTGATTAAATAAAAATGTGATGAGGATTTGTTTCTCATGAACAAACAACAATATTGGTGCACAACAAGGGAGATAGCGTTTATATGTTAACCGAATTTTCTGATAAACATCAGTTAAGTAAGGAATTTTTACATGATGCAAGAAAATGGTACATCCCCCTTGCGAAGAATATCGCGAAGCACCAAAATGGTGCGAGCGCGCCCTATTTCTTAGGCATTAATGGTTGCCAAGGCTCCGGAAAATCGACGTTATCAGCGTTTCTTTGTGATTACTTAACGCAAGAGCATGGTTTAAATGTCGTGGTTATGTCTCTCGATGACTTTTACTTAGATCAGTCTCAGCGTAATGCGATTGCCATTAAAGTTCATCCTCTGTTTAAGACGAGAGGGGTGCCTGGAACCCACGATATGAAACTCGCGTCCAACGTTATTTCAGCACTTCAACAACACAAACCCATTTCTATACCGCGCTTTGACAAGGGCACAGATAATCCTGCACCCAAAGAACATTGGCAACACGTTAGCGCGCCGGTCGATGTTGTTATTTTTGAAGGTTGGTGCTGGGGGGTTGAACCACAGGAAGACCGTGAACTTGACAAGCCGTGCAACAAGCTTGAGCTAGATCAAGACGAAACCGGCGTTTGGCGCAGGTTCGTAAATAAGCAGCTCGCCAAACATTATGCCCCGCTATATGCCAATATGGATTATTGGATTATGCTAAAAGCACCTTCATTTGAGTGCGTTTACAGCTGGCGTTTAGAGCAAGAACAGAAGTTACGCCAGGTCCTTGCTGCAAACGACACTATTGTCGGTAGCAATGTAATGAGTGACGCTCAAATTTTTGACTTTATCCAATATTATCAACGGCTCACAGAACATGGGCTTGGTACATTACCGGACAAGTGCGATGTGGTATTTACCTTGAACGAACAGCGCAGAATAACTGCACAACAAGACAGAGGTGCACATGCTTAAACAACTGCTCGTATTTACTGACATGGACGGCACATTGCTTGATCATCATGATTATAGTTATGCGCCAGCACTTAATATGCTGGATATATTAAAGGGTAGGCACATTCCCGTGATACCCACCACCAGTAAAACCAAAGCTGAGCTAGATTCATTAATGGGAGACTTGCAACTAAATGGCCCCTTTATCGTTGAAAATGGCGCAGCGGTGTACGTCCCACAGCATGTTATTCAAAATCAGCCCAGTGACACATTAACCAGTGAGGGCTTTTGGGTTAAAGCATTTGCTCAACCTCGCGAGCATTGGCTAGCGCTTATTGATGAACTTGCAGAAGAATTTGACGGCGAATTTTTGCAATTTTCAACGATGAGCGTTCAGCAAATAATGGAGCATACTGGGCTGGATGAATGCCACGCAAAATTAGCAAATTCGCGTATGTATAGCGAGCCCGTCAAGTGGATAGGCCCCCCCGAGCGTAAAACACAATTTGTCACCCAACTGCAGCAACTCGGCGCTACAGTATTGCAAGGAGGGCGTTTTCTAGGGGTTTCCGGAAACTGCGATAAAGGCCAAGCACTACAATGGTTAGTGAGCGCATTTCAGAGATCATTGGGGCACAAAGCGACCTTAAGTATCGCATTAGGAGACAGCGGTAATGATGTCGCTATGCTTGAAGCCAGTGATATAGCAGTGCGCATTAAATCACAATCCCATGCTTACCCTCCTCTAACCCGAACAGATAATGTTTTCGACAGCACGCTATACGGTCCATCTGGATGGAGCGAGTGCTTAACAAAAATTTTGATTAATGAAGGGTAATGATTACTCACCATTATCGTTAATTTATATTTAATTTTTATCCTAGAACTAAAGGAATCATCATGGCTGACTTTTATCAAAACGGCATAGTTACCACGTTACATAATCTATCTGAGCGACCTGTAGAAGAATTAGAAAAAGAGTTAGTTAGCTTTGCACGCAGACGCCCCATGGCCCTGATTTTGCCTTCGCTATTTTCAGAGCTAGAAGGCGAAGCCCTACCCCATATCGTATCGGAAATATCCAAAGTTCCTTATTTGTCTCAAGTTGTGATTGGCCTCGATCGTGCAGACAAAGAGCAATTTAAACATGCTTTAGGTTTTTTCGATAAACTTGGCCAAAACCACCGAATTTTGTGGAATGACGGCCCGCGTTTAAAAGCACTCGACAATGAATTATCTGAGTTGGGTCTTGCCCCGAAAGAATTGGGTAAAGGACGTAACGTTTGGTATTGCATGGGCTACATTCTTGCTACAGGAACTGCCGAGTCAGTTGCACTTCACGACTGTGATATTCTCACTTACGAGAGAAGTCTACTTGCACGACTTATCTACCCCGTCGCCAACCCACAATTTAACTATGAATTTTGTAAGGGCTACTACGCTAGGGTCGCTAACGGTAAAATCAACGGTCGTGTATCTCGGCTACTCGTTACACCTATGCTACGCGCTTTAAAACGCGTTATCGGCAATACTGATTATCTCGACTTCATGGATAGTTTTCGCTATCCCCTTGCCGGGGAATTCTCATTTAGACGAGATGTGTTGAACGATATACGTATTCCGAGTGATTGGGGGCTTGAAATTGGTGTGTTGTCAGAAATGCATCGAAACTATTCCAGCAATCGTTTATGTCAAGCTGACATTGCGAAAACCTATGACCATAAGCATCAGGATTTGTCTGCTGACAATGACGCCGGCGGCTTATCTAAAATGTCTATCGACATCACCAAAGCCATGTTTAGAAAGCTTGCCACTCAAGGTGAAACTTTTAACATGGAAACATTCCGTTCTATCAAGGCAACTTATTATCGCATCGCGTTAGACTTCGTCGAAACCTACCACAACGACGCCATTATGAACGGACTAAACCTCGATATTCATAATGAAGAAAAAGCGGTTGAATTATTCGCACAGAATATTATGAAAGCAGGCGAAAGCTTTTTAGATAATCCGATGGAAACGCCCTTCATACCAAGTTGGAACCGTGTCGTAAGTGCAATGCCCAATGTACTAGAACGCCTTAAAGACGCCGTTGAGCAAGACTATAACGAGTGTAAAGAATCTCTTTAGAACAATAAAAAATGAATGGTGAAGCAATGCAAAGTACCTATAACCAATTAACTGAGTTAGTCGAACATCACTTGGCTGTTATTTATAATGACATCGAGTTAGCTCAATCCTATCAGGAAATAGCAAGTCAGTTGCTCGATACCATGGGCTTTAAAGAAGATGTGCACATGACTCCCCCATTGCGACATCACAACAATTGGACCCAAGAAGATGCAGTACTCATAACCTATGGCGATTCAATAGAATCGCCGGGAGAAAAACCACTAAGTACGCTTCACACGTTTTTAACCAACAGCTGCGCTAAGAATATAAACAGTGTGCATATATTGCCGTTTTTCCCTTACAGTTCCGATGATGGCTTTTCAGTGATCGATTATTCGAGCGTGAATGAATCATTAGGCGACTGGGAAGATATTAAGCGTATCGCTTCAGACTTCAGATTAATGTCAGATGTCGTCATTAATCACTGTTCATCACGAAGTGCTTGGTTCGATAATTTCATCAAGGGTGAAGGCCCTGGCAGTGACTTCTTCTTCACTGCTAGTCCAGATGAAGACTTGTCGAATGTCGTCCGCCCTCGCATCTCTCCATTACTTCGAGAAACGGAAACGGCCAAAGGTATTGAACACGTTTGGTGTACATTTAGTCACGATCAAGTTGATTTTGATTTTCGTAATCCTAAAGTGCTGCAAACCTTTGTCTCTATTATTCGCCAGTATCTTGATAACGGGGTACGTATTTTCAGATTGGACGCCGTAGCATTTTTATGGAAAAAAATTGGTACGAGCTGCATAAACTTGGAACAAACCCACGAAGCAGTTCGATTGCTACGTACATTAATTGAATACGCACAACCTGATGCAATTATCATTACCGAGACCAATATCCCCAATCGCGAGAACCTTGCATACTTGGGAAATGCAAATGAAGCACACGCCATATACAATTTCTCGCTCCCGCCGTTATTGGTAAATACACTGATTACGGGTGACTGTCATTACCTTAAGTCTTGGTTAATGAGTATGCCGCCGGCCCAAAATGGTACGACATATTTTAACTTTATTGCCTCTCACGATGGCATTGGTCTTCGCCCTGCTGAAGGTTTGTTAGAAGATGAAGAACTCACTGTTTTGGTTAATACAATGCAAAACTTCGGCGGCAGAATATCTTGGCGAGCATCAGAAAATGGGCAACAAAAGGCCTATGAAATTAACATCGCCTTATATGACGCGTTGCAAGGCACCACCAAAGGGACAGACAAGTGGGGATTCCAACGCTTCATGTGTGCTCATGCCATTATGTTGGGTCTTGAAGGAATACCAGGCATTTATATTCATAGCTTGTTAGCCACAAGCAACGATTATGAGCGCGTAAAAAACACCAGTCATAATCGCGCGATAAACCGCCATAAGTGGCAATATGATGCGTTACAAGAACAACTGGAATCCCCTTACTCGCAACACCATCGTGTATTAAATGCAATGGGTGACTTACTTACTATTCGACGACAGCAAGTCGCTTTTCATCCAAATGCGACTCAGTTTACCTTGCAATTAGGCAGCAAAATCTTTGGGTTTTGGCGCCAGAGCATCGATAGACGTCAAAGTATATTTTGCCTAAGCAACATATGTGATGAGACACAAGAAGTGCATCTAAGTGATATAAACTTAGTAGGCACTGATGAATGGATCGATCTCATCACGAAACAGCCTATTTATGCAACGGATTGCAGCCTAGAGCTCGCTCCGTATCAAACGATGTGGATCAGCAACTTACCTAAACGATAGGCGTCAATGTACGCTTCGCGCTTGTTGTCTTATGTGACGTTGCTTTGTAAGACACAATGTAATAAACGGTGTGATGAAATGCGCGGTTTGGTAGCCAGCATTTCGCACCGCGGATCCTTATTCATTTTGTCGCTTTTAGGCTACGCGTAGCGCATTTGCTTCGTTATAACCCACTGTTTTAACTAAGTTTTTAATTAATCCCGTCTATTGTGTAACTGTATGAGCACAATAAATTACCCATCTTTTTTTACATCTCATTGATAACACGTCCGCTCGAACTTAAGTCATTGTATTTTATGTGATTTTATCAGTTGGCATAATCCATGTAATAGCCAGATTATATTCACGCTAACGTCGAACAGTGGCTTGCTTGTCCTCGTTTGCGATGAATGATTTAGCATTGCCGGTCGCCAGTTCAGTAAGTTTAAAACATGCTGAAAAAGAGCGTCAAAAGAGCGGCAAAAAACGAAAACCTAGCTACATTATTTAGCCATAAGGAATCGACAAAATGAAAAAGTTAGTTGTTGTAACCAGTCTTATTTTCGCCTCTGCAAGTGTAATAGCGCAGGACGATTTACTGGAAGCATTAGATACCGACAATGATGGCCGTATTAGCTTAGAAGAAGCGTCTGCGGATGCTGCGCTATCGTCTGTATTTACCGAACTAGATGTCAACAAGGATGGTTATCTAAGTGCAAGTGAGCTTGAAAATTAGTCGAGCGGTTCGAATAGTATTAGCGTCTAAATGAACAACCGACATACTTTTAATAACGAGGAGAAACAAATGAGAAAACCAATTATTGCCTTAGCTATTGCCATGACCTCTATGGGCGCAATGGCCGCTACTGATATTTTCGCTGCGTTAGATGTTAACGAAGACAATATGCTTAGTGCCAAAGAGGCTAGCATCGATACAACCTTGGCAACGATATTTAACGACTTGGACAGTAACAAAGACGGTTTCGTTTCCAAGAAAGAGTTCAGTGTATTGGAACAACAATAACGCTTGATTCGCGCTAGATTAAAGGAGAAAAGCCTCCTTTAATCTAGGTGATCTCACGATCAGAGACACTGCCTATAGCGATCGCACTGCTTAAATACTATTACAACTATTCGCTATTCCCACGAAACAACCAATTTCCCCATAGTGTCATTGCGTTCAAGTCGCTCATGCGTTAGCCCTATTTCATTGATAGAATATTGGGTATCAATGACCGGCCTTAAGGCACCACTTTCTAAATCGGCAAAAAATTTCTGGCAAAAATCCGAAATAAGTGAAGATTTATATTCATCACTTCGACTGCGTAACGTCGAGCCTGTTATGGTTGCGCGTTTAGAAAGCATTAACGCCATATCCAACTTATCCGCGAACCGTCCAGCTAACATTGCCAAATATACGATCTTGCCATCATTATTAAGTATTTTAAGATTGCGATTAACATAGTCTCCCGCCACAAAATCAATGATGACATCTACCCCGCCCTGTTCAAAGCACTCGGCAAAGTTTTGCGTTTTATAGTTAATTAAACGGTCAGCTCCGTACTTTTCACACTCGGCCAGCTTCTTCTCACTAGACGCGGTCACACTTACATGGCAACCGTCTGCTTTTGCTAATTGAATAGCCGCTAAACCTACTGCGCTTGCCCCCGCATGAATTAACACCCTTTGTCCCGATTTGAGACCTCCCACTTGAAACAGGCTTTGGTAGGCTGTTAGGAAAACTTCTGCTATTCCTGCTGCGCTCGGCATATCAACATTTTTAGGTTTAGGCATTAGGTGACTGGCATTTACCGCCACGTATTGTGCATAACCGCCCCCCGCCACAAGAGCGAACACTTTATCTCCCAGTTGCCAACGAGAGGCAGTCGTTTCTTCTGCTTCAGCTATTTCTACAACCTCTCCAGACACTTCAAGCCCTAAAATAGAACTTTCGCCACGAGGAGCTGGATATTTTCCTTGTCGTTGTAACGTATCAGCACGGTTAATACCAAAGCTATGCACCTTTACTAACACTTGTCCCTGTTTGAGCGTAGGTTTTGTAGTATCATTAACAAAAAGCGTGTCTGCTGCTGTTCCTTCTTCAAAATCGATAAATTGCATGAATTCTCCGTCGAATTTCTTGTTTAATTTGACGCACGTTGATGTGAACTTACACCACGCTCATCTACTTTAATTTTGTATGTTGGAAACCACCGAACTATGTCATCACGCGTTACACTACACCCAGGTCGAGAAAAATCTTTATTACGTCGTCACCCTTGGATTTTTGCCAGTGCAATTGAAAGCACCAAAGGACGCATGAATCTTGGCGATACTGTCGATGTATATAGTCATGAAGACGTTTGGTTAGGTCGTGGTGCCTATTCCCCACATTCTCAGATACAAGTAAGAATATGGACATTTACGCAAAATGAAAGTATCGACAATGGTTTTTTTCAGCGGCGCATTGCTACTGCTCAGCAATCTAGAGAAGAACTCATTAAACGGCACGGCTTAACTGGCTACCGTCTCATTGCTGCTGAGTCTGATGGACTACCTGGGGTGACCATCGATATCTATGCCAACGTAATAGTCTGTCAATTGTTATCAGCGGGAGCTGACAAACATAGAGATAAAATAGTATGGGCACTCAAAGCGCAATTTCCTGATTACGCTATTTATGAAAGAAGTGACGTCGCAGTACGCAAAAAAGAAGGTTTAGAAGAAATCACTCAAGTACTGGCTGGCGATATTCCAAACGAAGTCATTATTGAAGAGAATGGCGTAAAAATAATCGTTAACGTCAAGCAAGGCCACAAGACGGGCTTTTATTTAGATCAGCGAGATAACCGTGCAATAGCCGCGCAATATGCAAAAGATCGCGATGTACTAAACTGCTTTTGTTATACAGGTACCTTTGGTAGCTATGCGCTTGCCGCAGGGGCCAACAGTGTCACTAATCTGGATGTGTCAGACTTAGCCTTAGAGACGGCCAAGCGAAACGTAGAAATCAACCAGTTAGATAATTCAAAATGTGAGTTTATTAATAACGATGTGTTTCAAGCATTGCGTGAATATAAAGCGCAATCGAAACAATTTTCACAGATCATACTCGACCCTCCTAAATTTGTAGACTCTAAAGCATCCCTCAATAGAGCGTGCCGTGGCTACAAAGATATTAATATGTTAGCGATGCAAATTATGGAACCAGGCGGCATTCTCGCGACCTTTAGCTGCTCTGGGTTAATGCCATTTGATTTATTTCAGAAGGTTGTTGCTGATGCCGCGTTAGACGCTGGCCGTGAAGTGCAAATTATTCAGCGCTTGTCTCAGGCTGGCGATCATCCTGTGTCAACAAACTATCCTGAAGGGTTTTACCTGAAAGGCTTGATTTGCAAAGTACTTTGACCATAAAAAGTGCTTTCGCCACAAAAAGTACTATAACGCCTGATAGCGCTAGCTGAAAAGCGAGCGCTTATAGTGTGTTTGTCATCAGACTTGATATTCGTTAACACGAGCCAGTTAACGATGCTGACCACTTAGCCCACTAATTCATTTCAGTTATTTCGACGCCTATTACGCAAGTTGCATCATCATTACATTCAGAGCGCACCACGCGAGCCTTTGCCGATAATGAAGGGATTTGACTATTAGTAGATTCAATATAAACATCCACCGCGGTGCCAATTTCGACTGATTGCTCTTCAACCTCAAATGACATGCCAGTCGCACTAATATCCTTACATACAGCGTGCAACGTACGACTCGACTCATCGTCGTTAACCACTATCTCGCAGGCTGAGTTAACCATCATGCGAAAAAAATTACGTTTGTCGTTGTAGCCTAACATCAAAAATTCCGTCCTAGTTTATTGCCTACTCTGTGTTTATAGGGCGCGGATTAAGCAATGTCAACGGACTTTGCGTGATCCACTATTTAAATCCATGTATTTCAAAATAAACGCGTTAAATTGAGTCTAATTGATTCATTATACGCTTAGTCGATATTGGCATAGCAGTGCCTAATTGCTGAGCAAAAAATGACACTCTGAGTTCTTCAATCATCCAGCGTACTTCTTTCAATTCTTGCGGAACTGGGGCGCCGGCAGGAATTTTTTGGCATTTCTTGGTATATTCACTAGCCGCCTTTTCTACGTTTAATTGATGTAACCTATCTTTTGTAGGGTCAATGACCAATTTGTCTATTCGACGCGCTATCCCTTCAATATACCTTTGCCAATCATTTAAACGTTCGGCGCCAATATCACTTACAAAGCCGTTAAACACCAAACTATCGAGATGTTGTTTAATATCTCCATACGCATTGATCATTGTCATAGGCACATTGCCTTTCATTTTCTTCTTGATTTGGTGTGCTTTGGTTAAGCCTGTTTCTACTTTTTGCGCTATCGCCAACACCCTATCGTTAATCTCTGCACGGACATGCTCACAACACGCTTCAAAAGCCTCTGCCGTGCGAATATCACCGTGACGCGCTCGATATTGCGCGAGTAATTCATCGATTGCGGCGGCTATCACATCGTCAATCAACGCTGCTATCTTACCAAACGGATTAAAATACAGCCCAAGCTTGGCTTTGTTAGGCAGTTTTTCATGCAGGTATTTAATGGGCGATGGAATAGACAATGAAACTAATCGTCTTAATCCGAGTTGGTGAGCTTGCTCTGCCATATGAGGTTTATCGAATAACTTAATGGCTACGGCGTTTTTCTCAGCAACTAATGCAGGATACGCTTTCACATCAAAGCCGGTTTGCTTACTAATATATTCTGTTGGTAATTGCTCAAAGTCCCACTGAGTTATACCTGTTTTCTCTAAGCCTGGTTTTGCTATTTTACTAAGGCTCTGTTTCACTTTTCCTTGCAATTCGTGCTGTAAAGCCAGTAAATCTCGTCCTTGCCTAATAACCTTATTTTTGTCATCCAGCACTTTGAAATTAAAGCGTAAATGAGACGGTAGACTATCCACCTGCCAATCTTCTAATTCAATGTCGACGCCAGTCATACGCTTTAATTTATGGCTCAGTGCGCCTAGAAAACCTACTGCATGACCTTTTTTATCTACCGGTGATATATCCGCTAAACATGCTTCAGCATAATTAGGTGCAGGCACAAAATTGCGTCTAAGTCGCTTTGGAAGCGATTTGATCAGTGTCACAATCAGCTCATGACGAAGTCCTGGTACTAACCAATCGAACCCATCTATAGATAATTGGTTTAACAGCGAAAGCGGTACTAGTAAATTAACGCCATCATCGATATCAGTAGGATTGAAGTGATAATCAAGACGCAGGGTTAAATTTCCTTGTTGCCAGGTTTCGGGAAAATCATATTCATGTGATTTAACTGGCGAGTTCTTCAGTAACATTTGCTTTGAGTAAGTCAGCAAATCTGGCTTGCTGGTTTTGGTTTTACTCCACCATTTTTTAAAACTGGCTTCGCTACATACATGAGCGGGAATATGCTGGGCGTAAAACTCGACTAAGGCTTCTTCATCTACAAGTAAATCACGACGCCGGGTTTTATCTTCCAGCCCCTTAATTTCATCCACTTCCAGCTGGTTTTCTGTTAAGAAATCATCGTTAAGTTTGGTATCTTGATTAACCAAGGCTTCTCGTATAAACAATTCACGACTAACAACAGGGTCAATTTGGCTGTAAGCAACGCGACGTTTGCTCACCAAAGGCAAACCGTACAAAGTCACGCTTTCAAATGCTTGCACAGCACCTTGTTTTTTTGACCAATGAGGTTCACTGTAACTGCGCTTGATTAAATGTGGAGCAAGCGATTCTAACCACTGGGGTTCAATTTTTGCGCCCATACGGCCAAACAAGCGAGAAGTATCAACCAGCTCTGCGACCATTAACCATTTCGGGCTTGCCTTAGCGATACCCGACCCAGGGAACAACATGAAGCGGCTGTTACGTGCACCAAGATATTCTTTGTCTTTATCTTTATTACCAATGTGCGATAGCAGCCCAGAAGCCATTGCCTGATGGATCCCTTGATAGTCAGTATCTGATTGACTGATACTAAATCCCAGCTCGGCAATCGATTTCTTTAGCTGACTCACAATATCTTGCCATTCACGCATACGTAAATAGTTAATGAAGTTTTGCTTACACCATTTACGCAATTGATTGTTGGTGAGCTCGACCTGCTTGTCTTTAAATGCTAACCATAATGTTAATAGCGCAAGAAAATCTGAATCTTTATTGGCGAATGCTTGATGTTTTTCATCTGCGGCTTGTCGCTTATCTTGCGGGCGCTCTCTTGGGTCTTGAATACTTAATCCAGCGGTAATCACCAATACATCACGTAAGCTATTTTGTTTTTCCGCTTCTACAATCATGCGGGCATAACGTGGATCTATCGGCAATCGCGCCATTTGTCGGCCAATCGTTGTTAACGTTAACCGCCCAGTGTTTTTTGCCACTCCCCCTAGCTCTTCGAGCAGGTTAAAACCGTCATTTATGCTGCGTGAGTCGGGCATTTGTACAAAAGGGAATTCATCAATTTTGCCAAGCCCTAATGCCATCATTTGCAGAATGACCGAAGCGAGGTTGGTTCTTAATATCTCAGGATCAGTAAACTCGTCCCGATTGTTATAATCGTCTTCACTGTATAAACGTATGCAAATCCCGTTTGACACACGACCACAGCGTCCTGCTCTTTGATTAGCAGATGCTTGCGAAATGGGTTCAATCGGTAACCGCTGAACTTTGCTGCGCACGCTGTAGCGAGAAATTCGCGCCGTACCAGGGTCGATAACGTATTTTATGCCCGGAACGGTTAATGAGGTTTCCGCAACATTCGTGGCAAGTACGATCCTTCTGCCCGAATGCGACTGAAATATCTTATTCTGTTCAGCTGCCGATAGCCTTGCATACAATGGCACCACTTCTGTGTGTCTAAACTTTTGCTGTGTTAGTGCATCAGCTGTATCTCGGATGTCTCGCTCACCGCTTAGAAACACCAGAATGTCGCCTTGACTATGGTTACCAAGCTCATTTACCGCATCGATGATTGCTTGTGTTTGGTCTCGGTCGTTTTCACCTTCATCATCAACTAGCGGTCGGTAGCGCATTTCCACCGGGAAAGTGCGACCGCTTACTTGAATGATGGGTGCTTTGTCGAAATGGTTTGAAAAACGCTCCGGATCAATCGTAGCCGAGGTAATAATGAGTTTTAAATCGGGCCGTTTGGGAAGTAATTGTTTTAATATCCCGAGTATAAAATCGATGTTAAGACTACGTTCGTGGGCTTCATCGATAATAATGGTGTCATACTGATTGAGAAACCTATCTTGCTGGATTTCGGCAAGTAAAATACCGTCAGTCATCAATTTCACATAGGATCGTTCATTAACCTGATCTGAAAAACGAATTTTAAAACCGACTTCATTGCCCAGTTCACTGTTTAACTCTTGAGCAATTCGTGTTGCAACGCTTCTCGCTGCAAGGCGTCTTGGTTGAGTATGACCAATCAAGCCGTTAACACCGCGGCCTAACTCCAAACAAATCTTAGGGATTTGGGTTGTTTTTCCTGAGCCCGTCTCCCCAGCGATAATCACGACTTGATTATCACGAATAGCATCTGAAATTTTATCTTTTTGTTCAGTGACCGGTAAATCGGGATATTCTACCTTTGGAAGGTTTGCTTGCCTTTGTTCTTTTAACAATATCGAGCGCTCAATATCTTTACTTAGCTTAGCAAGCGCTGGATTTTTCTTGTTTGATTCGAATCGCTGAATTTGCTTAAAGCGACGTTGAAAACGGAAGCGATCTGACGTCATGCATAATGACGTCAGTTCGTTTAACTGGGAATAAGTGAACGGAGCTATTTCCGTTTCAGGCACATGTGAAGACAATAAAATTTGCTCATACTAGGGGACAACCATAATGGGAGTAGATCCTAGAAGAATGAGTATTTAAATACTAGTGCCTGTACCGTAAAAGCGTTAAAAAAGCCTAGCCAGCAATACGATAACCATCCCTAAGCTGCATGTCGATTGCATTTAATAACTGTGAGCGATTTATCGTTCCCATTAAATACCCATCATCATCTACTATCGGATACACTTTTGGCTTAGCGACCAGCATTTTCTGCGCTTGTTCTATCACAGACACATAAGGACGAATTGATATAACTTCGGTCTGCATAATGTCCTTCACTCTGCACACTTGCTCTCGGTAATAGCTAGATTCAATCATTTGTACTAAACAATCTTGTTCAGACAGAAAACCGACGACTTTATTGTGATCATCGACTACAGGCCCCCCTGTTTGACCACTTTGTAACAAACGTTCTACCGCCTCGGCTACCGACATTTCAATGGAAAATGTCACTGGGCGGCAATTCATATAATCGCTGACACGTAATGATTGCATAAATACTCCAAAGGTGAACTACCATTTGTACAACAATTTGTTAACACACACTTAAAGTTAAGCACAAACCGCCATTTTTAATAGGGTTAACCGATACAACTTTAGTATGTTGAAGATAATTAAATACAATGTTCAATCAAATTACATAGTTATGAGCAAAAAACAGGGTTTAATTTGAGTTTGCAGGATAATTCTGTTGAGATCGTCATAGAATGAAAACGATAAGGAATACTGTGTCCACACCCTCTATTTACTGGCACGATTATGAAACCTGGGGCGTCAATCCGCAAAAAGATCCCGCTTGTCAGTTTGCCGGCATCCGCACGGATCTTGATTTAAATATTATTTCCCAGCCTTTGATGATATTTAACCAAATTCCAAACGACTATTTACCTCATCCTCAGGCTTGTTTAATCACCGGCATTACACCGCAACACAGCTTGCGTGATGGCATGATTGAGCCTGAATTTATTGAAAAAATACATCATGAATTCTCCCAAGCAGAAACCTGTGTCGCGGGCTACAACAATATTCGTTTTGATGATGAAGTAACACGCTACACCTTATACCGTAACTTCTATGATCCGTACGAACGGGAGTGGCGAAACGGTAATAGTCGCTGGGATATAATCGACGTAGTAAGAGCGTGTTATGCCCTTCGCCCTGACGGTATTGAGTGGCCATTAAAGGAAGATGGCAGCCCAAGTTTTAAGCTAGAAGATTTAAGTAAGGCAAATAATATTGAACATTCAGCTGCGCATGATGCTATGTCAGATGTCCACGCAACTATTGGCGTAGCGAAGCTCGTTAAAACCGCCCAGCCTAAACTGTATGACTACCTATTTAATTTGCGACTTAAGAAAAATGTTATCGCATTAATTGATACACAAGCTCATACGCCCCTTGTGCACATTTCATCAAAATTGCCTGCAATCAATGGTTGCTGCACGTGGGTGGCACCGATTGCTCAGCATCCTACTAATAAAAACGCCTTTATTATGCTGAATCTTTCACTCGATATTCAGCCATTGCTCGACTTATCAGTAGAAGAAATTATTCAAAAGTTATATACGCCTTCAAACATGCTTGATGAGGGTGAACAAAGGCTACCCATAAAATTAGTGCATGTGAATAAAAGCCCAGTGCTTGCTCCGGCCAAAACATTAAATGAAGAAAATGCGGCCAGACTCGGTATAGATCGCCAAGCCTGCTTGCAAAACCTACAGTTACTCAAGCAACACCCTGAGTTAGTTGAAAAGCTCATTAAGGTTCACCATTCCAATACAGAGCATGTTCCCCAAGAAGCTGATCACTCGCTATACAGCGGTGGTTTCTTCAGCCCTAAAGATCGCGCTCTAATGGACCAAGTGCGACAAAGCACACCTGAGCAGCTAGCAGATTTAGCCTTACCGTTTGAAGACTCACGGTTAGACAACCTACTGTTCTATTATAAGGCACGTAATTTTCCTACTTCGTTAAATGATCAGGAAATGCAGCGCTGGCAAAACCATCGTAAGTTCCGCTTGTTAGATGACTCGTCCCCATCAAGCATCACAATGTCGGATTATGTGCAGACGTTAGAGCTTCTGTGTGAACAATATCATTCGAATAGCGATAAATTGGCCATACTTAAAGCGCTATATACATACGCTGAACAACTTTGAGTTGGAAATTAACCGAGGTATAGTCAAAATTACATCATGCAATTTTGAGTATGACCGATAAGTGAGTATGAATTATAGTGCGTTTGTGTAGCAGTCTATGCATTCGTAAAGTCTGTATGTTTTTTATATTGAAAATGTTAGGTGGTTAGGATGCAAGGAGTTACCTTAAAACTTGATGAGTCAGGTACACATTTAAGTGTGCACATCAGCCCGCTAGAGTTAAGCGGTAAAATCGATATTCACCTTGTGCAAAACGCGATAAAACAAAGCGAATTTGCAGATTTTTATATTCATGATGATGCCATTCTAACCCTATTAGAGAACACACAAAGAGCCATAAAAACTGAATCCAGTGAAGCGGTTATTGAGCGTGTAGGCGAGCGCAAAGGCAACGAAATAAAATGTAAAGTTGACGATGGCCAACTTAGTGCCACCATGACAATCATTAAAGGGTATGGTGCTGCGACTTTGACCCTGGACGACTTATATCGACAAGCTAAAAATCATAAAATTGTCAGGGGTGTCAGTAGCAAACGTTTAGCTGCTCTTCTTCAATCGTACTTAGCTGCACTAGCTGGTGAATCCGTTAGCAGCATCATCGCCAAGGGGCTTCCTCCCAAAACCGGCCGCTCTTCTAAGTTACAGCCCCTAGTACAAAATGCATTAGATCGTATCTTGCGCCCTCAGGCATCACAACATGGCCGTGTTGACATGCGCAATTTGGGCGACATCATTTGCGTTAAAGTCGGAACAGAATTACTAAGAAGATTGCCCCCCTCTCGAGGACGCGCCGGTTATACCGTAACAGGTGAAACAATCACTCCCAAAGCCGGTGAGTGGCTCAAACTTCGTCCGGGAGACGGCACCGCTATAAGCGAAAAAGATGAAAACGTTCTGATTGCTGAAATTTCAGGCATGCCTAAGTTTAAAGATCAGAAAATGTGGGTGGATGATACTTATATCTGTAAGGGCGTTAACGTTGGTACAGGAAATGTAAATTACGATGGGGCCGTTCTGGTTAATGGAGACATAACCGAAAAAATGGAAGTGTACGCCACGGGAGACGTAACCGTAAACGGCTTCGTTGAGTCAGCTATCATTCACGCTGGTGGCGATATCATTATCACTGAAGGCGCCATGGGGAAAGTCAACGATGCAGGCACAGAATACAGCACCACATTACGAGCCAAAGGAAGCATTCATATTCAGCATGGACAAGGGCTTGATATAAAGTGTGATGGAGGCGTAACCATCGGCCGTCAGTTAGCATTTAGCAAAGTGGTGTGCCGAAAAGAGATGTATGTTGGCCCTATCGATAAACCCAATGGTAATTTATTTGCGTGCTCCATATTCAGCCAAAACCGGGTACAAGCGGGTACATTTGGTGCGGTGTCTGGCAGCAATCTAACTTTAGATTTCAGTGATGGTTTCAATACCCTATTGGCGCGCAAAGACTCTTTGGACGAGCTAGTACGACAGATCCGGCAAAACTGCAGCCGCCACGAAGACCGTATGAAAATAATTCGCAGTAAATTTATACCGGAAGATCTGCAAGGTAAGGTGAACGCTGCACAAGAGCTGTTTGAAAATGAACACCAGTTAATGCAATGGCTAGAGCAAAAAGCATTAGAATTGGCGGCAAATAAAGAGAATTATCAGCAGCAAATTGTCGTTTCAGCCAACAAGCGCATCTACCCAGGCGTGGTGATTAAATTGAATAATCGAACTTGGCGGGCTGAACGTGAATACGGAAAAGCCAATATTAGCTTTCACGGCCATCAGTGGCAGTGTGACGCCGGCGCTTAGGCATTCAGTTTATAATTAAGCTTAGGGCCTGTGGGCCCTAGCCTATTTACATTCTCACTACGAGGCGTTTTATTTGTTGCGCTTGGCGTTATCGATAGCACGCTTAATTGCATCTACCTGAGCAAAACATTCGCGCTTTTGTTCGCCTGACATTTCCCCACACTTTTGCCCCTCTTTGGGTTTTGTTTTGATTACCCCTGAATAAATGGCAGAAACCGCACATCCCGGTGCCCCATCGCATGTATCCGGTGCAGGGTCGTGATAGCCATAGGGTGTTGTACAGGCGCTAAGCGAAACTAGCGCACTAACCACCACAAGCATTTTATTCTTCATTACTATTCCTTTTTCAAAGTACTGCATCCACTATTACACTTAGGTTAAAATAACGTTTAACCTAATAAAACTGTTGGCTAGGGCTTTTTTAAGCGGGTTAAAAGGCTGGACGTATCGTAACGATTGCCCCCTTGGCGTTGAACATCAGCATAAAATTGATCTACTAATGCCGTTAACGGCAATGTACTACCATTTCGCCGAGACTCTTCAAGAGCAATACCTAAGTCTTTACGCATCCAGTCAACTGCAAAGCCAAACTCATACTCACCCGCCAGCATGGTTTTAGATCTGTTGTCCATCTGCCATGATTGGGCTGCGCCCTTTGATATCACATCGATTACCGATCCGCAGTCAAGCCCAGCGTTCTGTCCAAAATGTAGTGCCTCTGCTAGGCCTTGAACCACACCAGCAATACAAATTTGATTCATCATTTTAGCCAGTTGCCCGCTGCCAATAGGCCCTAGGAGTTGGCTAAATTTAGCATAGGCATCAATAGCGGGTTTAACCTTGTCAAAGGCCTGCTTGTCACCCCCTATCATAACCGTCAGTTGACCATTGACCGCCCCAGCCTCACCGCCCGACACGGGTGCATCTAAAAATGCCACTTCTTGTGTGGCGGATAATGCCGCAAGCTCTCGTGCAACATCTGCTGAAGCGGTGGTGTGATCAACAATAATAGCGCCGCGCTTTGCTGTGGCTAAAATTCCGTCACTGCCACACACGACTGAACGCAAGTCGTCATCATTGCCTACACAAATAAAAATAATATCGGCGTCAGTGGCCGCTTTTGCTGGGGTCGACTGTGCTTGTCCATCATAAGACGTTAGCCATTTATCCGCTTTTGATTGAGTTCGGTTATACACGGTGACATCAAAATCAGATTTTGTGAGGTGCCCTGCCATTGGAAAGCCCATTACACCGAGTCCGATAAACGCTACTTTTGTTGTCATAATGATGCTTTAAATCCTTGATCGTTTTCGTAAAAATGCCACTATATTACATCCATATTAAAACCGGAATGAAACCGTGAACAACATTTATCAATTTGCTGCAAAACATAGTAACGGCCATGCCCTTTCCATGGACATATATCACGGCAGGGTACTGTTGATTGTTAATACAGCAAGTAAATGTGGATTCACGCCGCAGTACACCGGTCTGCAAACACTTCAAGATAAGTTTGCCGAGCAAGACTTTGATGTTCTAGCCTTCCCGTGTAATCAGTTTGGCGGCCAAGAGCCAGAGGATGATGGCCAAATTGAGCAGTTTTGCACAACGCAATTTTCCATCACATTTCCGCTTTTTGCCAAGGTGGAGGTCAATGGGATCAATGCGCACCCACTTTTTATGTATTTGAAAAAGCATGCCCCAGGCATATTCGGTTCCACGCGAATAAAATGGAACTTCACTAAGTTCTTGGTCGATTCACATGGAAACGTAGTTAAACGCTACTCGCCTAAGACTAAGCCAGAACAAATTGAAAATGACATACGTGCCTTATTAAATGGATAATAAAGGCGCATATTTAACTCAATTTTGCCTAAGCATCTCTGCGCATGATGATATGAAAATATTTTCCTAACCACATAAACGGCTCTTTATCACCGTAAGCGAGTTCTGCGTCTTTAAGTTGCTCATAGTGACTTTGCTGCATGGTAGGGTCTTTTAAATAATCATGGATACAGCGAATACCCGCCATTGATGTCATCGTCACCTTTTGCTGGTGCAGAAAATCGATAACCTCTTTTGGACGCAGCGGATTATTTGGACTTAAGCGCACTCGGTTTTTAACCTGCATGCCTTGCTTCACATAGTCGAAATTTCCGTAGAGTAAATTCCCCATCATCTGCGCGTCTTTATTAAAGAAGGTTAATGAGAAATAACCACCAATTTTCGTCATACCAATAAGTTTCTCAATATTAGAGAACGGGTCACTTAACCATTCTAAAACCGCATGACAGATAACCAAATCATATTCAGTTGGCGGCAAAGCTAAGATATCACTGTGAAGTAACGATAAGCTCGCTGAATTACCACATTTATGTTTAGCGATGCTTAACGTTTCATTAGAAATGTCACTTAGGGTAACATTGGCGCCTTCATCGAGTAATACCTTCGACATTTCCCCGGTCCCACCACCGGCATCAAGTACCGTGCGTATGGCAGGTAAATCTATGTTTTGAGCTAAACGATGGTACAGCAGTTCGTGACGCAAACGTCCTTTACTGGTTCCATATATATTCTGCTCAAATTTACTGGCTATCGAATCAAAATTTTGATCGTGGCGTTCGCTGCTCATTCATTGCTCTCAGTGACAGATATAGCGTTAAGCTGGGTTGGGGATATCTACAAATACAACTTCTAAAGCGGTCTCTGATCGTAAATGCTCAGCAACTGCCTTTGCACCATAGCGCTCAGTAGCGTGGTGACCTGCAGCATAAAAGTGAATATCCATTTCTCTAGAGGTGTGAATGGTTTGTTCCGACACTTCGCCGGTAATAAATGCGTCTATACCTTGTTGCGCTGCTATTTCAATGTACCCCTGTCCACCACCGGTGCACCAGGCAAGGGTGTGTATAAGCTCTGAGTTCGGACATTCATGTAGCGGCTCTCGATTTAAGCGCGCATTTAATTTAGCCTTTAAATCATCCCCTGAAATACCGCCATTTATCGTTCCCTGCATGACAATTCCCTCAGGGGAAACAACGTTTAGCGGGCGAATATCCTCAATATTTAATAATTTACCTAGTTGCGCGTTATTGCCTAACACATGGTGTATATCTAACGGTAAATGGTAGGCGTATAAATTAATGTCATGCTTCAATAACGCTGCGATACGCTTTTTTTTCATGCCACAAATATTAGCTGCCTCACCCTTCCAGAAAAAGCCATGGTGTACAAAAATGGCATCGGCATCTAGTTCTATTGCGCGGTCAATCAGTGCCTGCGAGGCGGTAACGCCGCAAATTACCTTACTAATATCTGATTTACCTTCGATCTGCAGCCCGTTCGGGCAAAAGTCTTTCACCTCTTCTGGCATGAGTAAGGTATTAAAATAGTCGAGTAAATCCAGATTATTCATACTCATATTTCGCTCCCTCAACGTATAACAGAGCCGTATAAACGATAAAACGGCATTACGTTGTGTGTTAGTAAATGGGCGGCATTATAAGGCAGTTTTCTACAAGTAACAGTACTTTGGAATTTAGTTTACCTAAGTTCTGGATAACACGTATTGCTCAAGCTAAATATTGACAATAGAATTCAATCGCATAATCACATTGGCCAAATATCCAAGCTGAATGCTCACTCGGTGACGAGATTTTTCTTGGTTAGCAAGGCGGGTTGTCGTATGTAATAACGTGGTATTACTAGACAACCAAACGCCGCCAGGCCCCAAAAGGGCAATATCGATAGGTTTGCTTATCTAATCTTCAAGTTAGTTATTTAAGTGCAGCCAAGAAGCCTTTAAATTGCGCTTTAGTTCGCGCCACAGATGCCTTGTGTTCCACAATAGGCAGTGCATACCCTAAACGCTGAACATCACAGTGCTTGCTAGGCTCGTGAACTTGCTTAGGGCTTAAATGGGCTAGTTGAGGTAGCCAAGTTTTTATAAATTCACCCTGAGGATCGAAGCGTTCACTTTGCGTTGTCGGATTGAAAATCCTGAAATAAGGGGCTGCATCTGTTCCTACTGATGCACTCCACTGCCAGCCACCGTTATTCGATGCATAGTCACCATCGATGAGCTGACTCATAAAATAATCTTCCGCCCATTTCCAAGGCAACAAAAGATGCTTACAGTAAAAGCTCGCAACTATCATACGCAAACGATTATGCATCCAACCGGTTTGCTTCAAGGCAATCATAGCAGCATCGACTATCGGATAGCCCGTTTCCCCTGCTTTCCACGCGTCAAAATGTTGTTGGTTGTTTTCCCACTTAAAGTATTGATAGTGCTTTTGAAAAGGCAAACCACGGCTAACATGGGGAAAGTGAAACATAACGTAGCGATAAAAATCACGCCAAGCAATTTCTTTAACCCAAGTGTAGGCACCATGCTCTGGCGATAATGCGTCTTCCCCATACTCTTGTAGAACATGGAATAAACATTGGCGCGGACTAAGCGCACCAATCGATAAGTAAGGCGATATTTTACTGGTGCCCTCTATTGAGGGAATATCACGGTTTTTAGGGTAATCAGGGGCAAATTCGACGATAAAGCCATTCATCTTTTTAGTAATTTCAGACGCTGTAGCGGGCCAACTTGGAGCGTCACTACCATCCGAGCCCTGCCGATTAGTCTTCGATATCAATGATTCTATATATTGATTATCGTCCTCGGAATGCTTAAGGCCTGTATCATTGGCGCTGCACTTTTCAGGCACCCCAGGCAATTGCCTTAAGGTCATTTCTAACCAACGTTTAAAGTACGGCGTGAAGACTTTGTAGGGCTCATTTTTTAAATTCATGATCTCTGTTGGTTTAACTAAACAGGTATCGTGAAAGGTGGCGAAAGCGACATCCATTTTATTAAGGCTATTTTTAACTGAAGCGTCTCTTTGACGTTCATCCCATTCATATTCTGCGTTGCAATAAACATGGGTAACATGGTTTTTAACACATAGTTCGGTTAGCTTCTCTGGTAACGTCTCATATATCCCGCCGTCCATTACCTGCAAATTGATGTTTCGCTCTTTTAACTCTTCTTGAAGGCTCACTAAGCGCTGATAAATTAGCGCTATTTTACTGTTGGCCATATTATACTTCGACCACTGCTTCTGAGTGACGAAGTAAACGGCGCTCACGCTTTCGTGACTCGCCACTGCGTAATCTATTGCTGAATTCCAGCTACTCCTTAAATCGGTTCTTAACCAAACAAGTGCACTCACGTACGCCCCTTTTTAATCCAAATTAAACCATGTCGTTAGCGCGTATACGAAAATTAACTAAAGCGCGATCACAACAAGCAGTAGAATTCTGTAAATGTGAATAACTCGGTATACTTCGTCATGCATAATAAAAATACTAAGAGGGATATATGCGACAAGTAAAATACAAACACAAATTAAAATATTTGACCGCAGCCATGCTAGGCATGACTTTAATAGGGTGTAGTGATAGCAGCACAAACATTCAGCAACAATCGTCTCAAGTTCAAAAGCGCCCCCCTAATGCAGCCGATGCGAAAGAATTTATCGAGCAAGCGCAAATAGAATTGAGTAAATTGAGTCAGCCCGCAGTGCAAGCCGCATGGGCCTATCAAACCTATATAAATCAAGATACCGCAGCGGTCTCAGCCTATTTATCAGAAAAATGGACAAGCAAGGCATCTGAACTCGCTAAGCGCGCAGCTGATTTCAACGATGTTGAGGTTGACGCCCCAACACGCAGAAAACTTTATTTATTGCGTAATAGCCTTGTGCTCCCTGCCCCATCCGAACCGGTGAAATCTGAACGGCTAGCACAAATTAGCTCAGAGCTAGAGGGAATGTATGGCGCTGGAAAATATTGCCGCACAGAGCAGGATTGCCTGCGCCTGACCGACATGAACAACATAATGGCTAATAACCGTGACCCAGAGGTGTTACTCGATGTATGGAAAGGCTGGCGAGAAGTATCACCACCCATGAAAGCGCTATATGAAGAACAAGTTACCTTAGCCAATGAAGGCGCCACAGAGCTTGGCTTTAAGGATCTAAGTGAGTTGTGGCGTGATGCATACGATATGCCTGCGGATGAATTCGCAGTTGAATTAGACAGACTATGGTCACAATTAAAACCTTTTTATGATGCGCTTCACTGCCACGTTAGGGCTGAACTTGGTGAGCAATATGGCACCGATATCGTCCCACAAGACCAACCGATCCCTGCGCATTTACTGGGTAATATGTGGGCGCAAAGTTGGGGTAATATTTACGACATCGTAAAACCAGAAGAGCCCCTAGAAGTTATCGATGTCACTGCTGCCTTGGCGGAAAATGGATATGATGAAATAAAGATGGTTAAGCAAGCTGAATCCTTCTTTTCTTCTCTTGGTTTTGCTCCTCTACCTGAGACATTTTGGGAACGATCATTGTTTACCCAGCCAGCTGATAGAGACGTAGTCTGCCATGCATCAGCTTGGAACGTAGATGAGCAAGATGATTTACGCATTAAAATGTGTATTCAAATAACAGGGGAAGAGTTCTCGGTGATACATCACGAGCTCGGTCATAACTATTATCAGCGCGCTTATAAAGAACTTCCTATGCTCTATCGCGGCTCTGCGAATGATGGCTTCCATGAAGCAATTGGCGATACTATTGCTTTGTCAATTACGCCAAAATATTTACAAGAAATCGGTCTCGTTGACAGCATCCCAGATGAATCAAATGACATCGGAATGCTATTGAAATTAGCGTTAGACAAAATAGCGTTTATTCCATTTGGGTTGTTGATAGACCAGTGGCGCTGGAAAGTATTTTCAGGGGAAGTTGCCCCAGAAAATTACAACTCTGCATGGTGGGAGTTACGAGAAAAATATCAAGGCATAATGGCACCTGTCGAGCGCGAGGTCGATGCTTTTGACCCAGGTGCCAAGTACCATGTACCAGCTAATACGCCCTACACCCGATACTTTTTAGCACATGTGCTGCAGTTTCAATTTCACAATCAATTGTGTGAATTAGCTGAGAATGAAGAAGCAATTCATCGCTGCTCAATATATGGCAGTGAAAAAGCAGGTAAGGCGCTAAATGACATGCTAGAGATGGGCATGAGTCAACCTTGGCAAAAAGCCTTAGCATCTCTTACCGGTAGCGAACAAATGGACGCTACAGCCATATTGGATTATTTTGCCCCATTGAAACAGTGGTTAGACGAACAAAACGCGTCCCGACAGTGCGGTTGGTAACATCCAATAGCATTACCTTTTAATGCACAAAAAAAAAAGCCTTGTCGCAGTTTAGCGCGACAAGG
>BAEM01000028.1 GCA_000314955.1 Paraglaciecola chathamensis S18K6
CCTTGTTATTAATTGTTAAAGAACATTTGCTGCCAAAACAGCGTGCTTCCTTAGAAGCGGCTTAAGATGTTGTCCGTAGACCCTCTTAAGCAGGAGGCGTATAATACGCTCTCAATCTTCGATGTCAAGGTGTTATTTTTATTTAATTTCCATCAATTTTTGAAGTGAATCTAAAACCGACAAAAGCAAATCAAACCGCCTTGCATCACGCTGATTAAACACTTTTAAAAAGTCTTGAATCACCTGGTAAAACCAGTGTCAGTGCAGCTGTTTTAGCGGCTGTCCCGAAGCGAGATGCGCATTATAGAGATCCCATTTCTGATCGCAAGCGTTTATTGCAATAAAAATGAAATAAACTTGAATGAGAATATAATTTGAACAAAACTTGCTCTTTACTGTCTATTTAGTAAATTTATTGTTAAGTTTAGACTCTTAAGTGGCACGGATGTCATTACGTTGAAGTTAGTTTTAGCTATTGGATATCTGAAAGAATGAGAAAAATAATAAAAATCGCTTTTATCGCGAGTGTTGTTTCTGCTGCTTGTACTGTAACCGCTCAAGAAAATGCCGAAACAAATGATAACCATGCAACAAGTTCATTTGTAAAACGCCAAGTCGCACAAAACATGTCTATCGGTCGTGCAGTTAAAAGTATCGCTAGTAATTACCCTCAAGAAACATCGAGTGTTGTTAGTACCGCACTTGATATGTATCCGGATAAATATCAAGAAATTATTCATGCAGCCATCTCTGCCCAACCAATGCTTACTGAAGACATTGTGAAGATTGCATTGGAAAAAGAAATCGCAAGCTGCACCGCAATAGTTAAAACTGCAATTAACGCAGAACCAAGTTATGTGGACTTCGTCGTGACTGCTGCCGCGAACTCGACGCCCGAAGAGCTTAATGAGATTGTTAGAGTAGCCGTTATCACTGAACCTGATTCAGCTGACTTTATCGTTCAGTCATTAGCGCAGCAACATCCTAATAAAATTGTAGATATATTGGGCTCTGCAATTGGTGCAGTTCCTTTAGTAGGCGAGTACGTAGTTGAGGCATTACTAGCTGTATTCCCAAATGATGCAGAGAGTGTAGTAAGCACTGCCGTTAGAGAATCTGGCGCACAAAGAGATAACGTAAAACGCATTATTGAAACTGCGCAAAACTTTGGGCTTGATGAAAAGAATATATATAAGTATGCAAAAGAAGGTGGAGCGACTGATGAAGAGATCACTGCAGCCTTAAGGGAAGTTTCCGAGCGATAGAAGTTTTCAACAATCGTTACCGAAAAATAAACGTGATTTATTAACTAAATTTCAGACATAAAAAA
>BAEM01000027.1 GCA_000314955.1 Paraglaciecola chathamensis S18K6
AAAAAACCGTTCAACTGCCGAATTAATAAACAAAGTGTTTAAAGTAACAACTATCTGCTGATTTTTACGCCAGTAATAGTTATTTAAAGACATATTCAGTTTGTTATCATCAGAACATTACACAGTTAAGTGGATGAATAATGAGTATTAGAGCGTACAAAGGCATACAGCCAACATTAGCCAGCGGTTGCTATATAGATGAGTCAAGCGTGTTGGTTGGTGATATTGAGTGTGGAGCAGATGTCAGCATTTGGCCGTTAGTTGCCGCACGGGGTGATGTTAATCACATAAAGATAGGCGCTAGAAGTAATGTTCAGGATGGCTCTGTACTACATGTTAGCCGAGTAAGTAAGGAAAACCCGAAAGGCCATCCTCTTATAATAGGTGAAGATGTGACTGTGGGTCATAAATGCATGTTGCATGGCTGCGAGCTGGGTAATCGCATTCTCGTTGGTATGGGCGCTATTGTGATGGATGGTGCTATTGTCGAAGATGATGTGTTTATTGGCGCTGGCAGTTTAGTGCCACCAAACAAGCGCTTACAAAGCGGCTACCTTTATGTGGGTAGCCCCGTTAAACAGGCTAGGCCGTTAAAAGAGTCTGAGCGCGCTTTTTTGAGAGTGTCCGCCGATAACTATGTCAGACTTAAAAATGAGTATCTGCAAGAGAAATAAGCCACAATTTGTATACTTAAATTTTCAGGCTCTACAGTGAGCCTGAAATCTTAAGTTCAGTTAAATTTAATTTATCGACTTTAGCTGCAAATAGAATCGGCGTTTATATGAATGACGCCATTTTCATCCCACAGCTCTTCCTCTACTCGCTCATTGATCAATTCTTCTAGGTCAAACTGGTGGTTTTGATAAAAAGCCGCCATTTTGTTGACCCCTACTCCACTAATATGGCAATGCATGATTAAGCCAGAAACAATGAGCCGAATGACCATTTTTTCTTCTAGTACTTCAAAACCATCTTGAATTTGAACGGCTTGGTTCACAGCATTTCTCGTACTGTTTTTATAACCGGTTCAATAAGAGGCCTTACATTGCGCCAAACATAAAAGCTTTCGGCTGCTTGGCCAACTAACATACCTAAACCGTCAGCTGTTTTGATAGCTTGATTACATTCATGTGCCCAAGCCATAAAAGAAGTTGCATGTGACTTGTATGTCATATCATAAGCAAATGATGCGTTGGTAAAAATACGTGGTGCGATGTCCGGTAAGTCACCGTCTAAGCTTGAAGACGTGCAATTAACAATTAAGTCGAAGTCCGTTTCGGGTAAATCACTAAAGCCTGAAGCACTAACAGCCCCTTCATTTGCAAACATATCAGCAAGTTGCTGGGCTTTGCTGGCGGTACGGTTGGCAATATGAATGTTACTCACCTTGGCCAATATTAAGGGCAGAATGATGCCTCGTGTTGCCCCACCAGCACCGATGAGCAATAAGCGCTTACCGTTTAGCTCTCCCCACAAGCGTTGTAAATCCTGTACTAATCCAGCTCCATCGGTGTTGTCACCTAATATTGTGCCATCTTCACGCTTATATAGCGTGTTAACAGCCTCGGCCACTGTGGCACGCGGGGTTAATTCATCTGCGAAACGAAACGCGTCTAACTTAAAAGGGGAAGTAACGTTCGCGCCTGTATATCCCTTTGCAAAAAACGTGTTAATTGCATCACTGAACCCATCAGCATCAGGTTGCTGGCGTCCGTATTCGATATTCTGCTCAGTTTGCTTGGCAAACAAGCTGTGGATCAAAGGGGATTTACTGTGCTCAATAGGATTACCAAAAACTGCGTATCGGTCCATAATCTCAAAGGTCGTATTAAATTTGTGAGGCAAGACTAGCGTAAATTACGATTCGACTAAATAGTTAACTGTCCCATATACCATTAGGATTAAAGATTAAAAGCACAAAAGAAGAAGCGACAAGATCATGTCGCTTCGACCATTGTTAGAACGTGTAACCTACCATAATAGAATACACCCAAGGATCTATATCCACAGACACTTGCGCTGGCAAACCCAGTACATCAAATTTCGCTTTTGTATCAATATCGATATAACCCACAGAGGCGTTTATCAACCAATGTTCATCTAATGTGTAATCCATGCCTATTTGCGCGGCAATACCAAATGACTCATCAAGACTTAAATTGCTAAAAGACTGAGCTTCTCTACTACCCAGAAATTGTTCATCGAAAAAAGCTGTGTAGTTCAGGCCAACTCCCAAGTACGGCTGGATCGTCTCGGATACTGGAAAATAATAGAGCATGCTTAATGTAGGAGGCAATTGCTTACTTTCAGCTAATTTACCATCACCGAGACCTAATTCATTATCGAGTGTGTTAATCAGGGTAATATCATGTGTAAATGGGCTGGCAGCTAGCAATTCTAAACCTAAGTTACTACTAAGCATATAAACGACATTTAAACCGAGTTGGGTATTACTGTTTACCGATGCGCCCATACCCACATTACCTGCGCTTTGCACCGTCACATTTGAACTAGATTCATCAGGAGCGACCGTCGTTAAACCTGCCCGCAGAATGATATCTCCGGCGTCGTGAGCATGGGCTGTGCTCACTATGGAGGCTGTTAAAGCTAAACTGGATAACACTATTTTGAAGACTTTCATTTTTACCTCTGCGTATAAATTATGACGGCAGTGTAATGAGCAGATGGAAGTGATTATTGATTTGCATCAATATTTTTAGCAGGGAATTAACGACAAGAAGTCATTGGGAGTGTAAATTTGAGCTGGATCAATTTAGCGATTAATTGGCACTGAGCATCATCAATTAGAGCCCAGTACCTTTGCGGAATATAGCTGCGATACTATTCGTTTAGCCAATCTCGAGGATGGAGGAAATCTCGATAAAGTATAGCTTCTGGACTTTCTGGTTCTGGGGTGAAATCGTATTCCCAGCGCGCGAGCGGTGGCATTGACATTAATATCGATTCTGTACGCCCCCCGGTTTGCAAACCAAACAAGGTTCCCCTATCCCATACTAGGTTAAACTCCACGTAACGGCCTCGCCTATATAACTGAAAGCTTCTTTCTTGCTCAGAAAAGGACATGTCTTTACGTTTTTCTAAAATAGGCACGTAAGCATCTAAAAATCCATTACCTACTGCCTGCATAAATTCAAAACTACGCTCGAAGCCCCATTCATTTAAATCATCAAAGAATAGCCCCCCGACTCCGCGGGTTTCATCTCGATGCTTTAAATAAAAATACTCGTCACACCATTTTTTATATTTACTGTAAACACCGTCCCCAAAAGGCTCACACAAATCCTTTGCTGTTTGATGCCAATGGAGTACGTCTTCATGCACAGGGTAGAAAGGCGTTAAGTCAAAACCGCCACCGAACCACCAGATTGGTTCTTCACCTTCTTTTTCGGCAATGAATATTCGTACATTGGCATGGGAAGTTGGAACATGTGGGTTTTTAGGGTGAATGACGAGAGATACGCCCATAGCTTGAAAGCTCCGCCCAGCAAGCTCTGGGCGAGATGCTGTAGCAGATGCCGGAAGTTGCCCGCCATATACATGAGAGAAGTTAACACCACCTTGCTCAATTACGTGACCATTGGTGAGCACTCGCGTGCGTCCGCCGCCCCCCAACTCTCGCTGCCAATTGTCTTCTATGAAGCAGCCTTTGCCATCGGCCATCTCTAATGTTTGGCAAATGTTGTCTTGCAAGTTAAGTAGAAATTGCTTTACCGATTCTATATCGGTCACTTGTGGTTGGAACATGGTTTAATTATCTCTAATGGTTTGGCCGCTATGACCATGAAGAATTTTACTGGGGCTGAGGGATCCGCCAAGAGAACCTTCGATTAAGACGACTTGATCAGAAAAATAAGATTTAACTTCATCGCTGTTCAACGCTGGAGGATTCCCTGCGGTGTTTGCACTAGTGGAAATAAGCGGTTTATTGACTCGGCTGCATAAATCCTTGATGACAGGATGGGCACTCACTCTCACCGCAATGAATTCAGAATCCCCTGTGACCCATGCCGGTGCATTTTTTGCTTTTGGCAGCAACCAAGTCACTGGACCAGGCCAACTTGAGAAAATCTCTGTTCGTTTGGTCATTTTAATTGCGTCGTCATTAACGTAGGGCAATAACTGTGAGTAGTTGTCTGCTACTAAGATCAGTCCTTTACTGACATCGCGCTCTTTCAAAAGTAATAACTTTGATACCGCTTGCTCATTGTCAGGATCACAACCTAAGCCAAATACCGCTTCTGTTGGATAGGCAAAAACCTTCCCTGCCAGAAAGTCGATTAAAAAAGGATCGTCAGAGTGATTTGTTGTCATTTTTATATTGCTTGTGGTTTAGATGGCCCTGAGTGTAAAACAGGACGCACAAAGGATAAACCTAAAGACGTTATTGCGCTGGCTGTTTGTGACCACATTTACGTTCTGGGCACTGCCAAATTGCCCCTGCAGCTGCTTTCTTTTCCTGCATAACAGGCCAAGCGCATTTTGGACATCCGTGGGCTACCGGTGTGAAATTAAGTGCATAGTTGCATTTCGGATATTGATCGCAAGGATAGAAGTTTTTGCCATATTTGTTCGCTCGCTTGATTAAATGCCCTTTATGGCAAGATGGGCATTCTATTTTATCTGTCTCGGGGGCTTTATTCGATTTGATATAATGACATTCAGGAAAGTTGCTGCAGCCGATGTACATGCCATAGCGCCCTTTACGGATCACTAACTCAGATTCGCATTCGGGACAATGAGAGCCTTCAATAACGGTAAGTTCTGTATTGTCGGTGTCATGAAGGGGCTTACTATATTCACAGGTTGGATAATGACTGCAACCGATAAACGGCCCGTTTTTACTGTGCCGTAATTGCAGTGGAGCCTGACACTCAGGACACGGCCCAGGATCAAAGACGGATTCGTGAGTGTCAAATAATGAATGATCGATTTTAGACATGCAGCGGATTTACCTTGGCAATCACGGGTTTATTATTTAAACCCGTGTTGGTGGGATTAATGTAACGGCCCTTCAGGTTCATCAAACAACAAATCTTCCATTTGTGCATAGGCGTTTTCTTTACCAGGCACGTTAAATAGCACCATGAGTACCACCCATTTCATATCCTCTAAGCAAAATTCTTTAGAGTCTATTTCCATAACACGGTCAATGACCATTTCTCGCGTTGTGGAATCAAGAACATTAATATGCTCTAAGAACATCAAAAACCCACGGCATTCAATATCTAGGCGCATTTCTTCGTCATGTGTGTAAATACGTGTGACAAAAGAAGTTGGCCCTTTGACTAGGTAGGGTTTGATATCGGTTTCTTGCAAGGCTGCAAGCTTCTCGAGCCAAGATAACGCTTTATATATTTCATCTTGATGGAAACCAGCACGCACCAGCTCATCTGTCAGCTCGTCCTGATCAACGCGGATTTCAGTTTCACTATGAATAAAATTTTCAAATAGATACATGAGGATATCAAACATGTTACTTCTCCCCCAATTTAAGGTAACCACCTGGGACCGCTGTCACTAGCCCACGCAATTCATATTCTAACAATTGAGACATAACCTCAGCAACTGGCATGCCACATCGCTCAACAACTATATCCAACGGTGTGGTTTCAAAATCTACACTATCTAACAATTTGTCAGATGCCAAGCTTTGTCTCGCGCTTTTTTGCAATTCATTCTGTTGGGTATTCAAAAAGTTAAGCGTCAAATGTTGATATTCATCACTGATGTCACTGACACATTCCACCAGCTTTGCGCCTTGTTTTATCAAGTAGTGACACCCTTTTGACAACACATTATGAATGTTACCCGGTACGGCAAAAACATCTCGATTCTGCTCCAACGCATAACGCGCGGTGATTAAAGAGCCACTCTTTATCGCTGCCTCAATTACCAATGTTCCTAAGCTCATACCGCTGATAATTCGGTTTCTCCGTGGAAAGTTTTCAGGTTTCGCTGGTGCATCAGGATAAAACTCAGATACTAACGCTCCATTTTGCTCAAGTATCCTGCTTGCCATATTCACGTGACGTTTAGGATATATATTACTGAGACCTGTCCCCAGCACGGCAATGGTCTTTCCTAATGCTTGCAACACACCTTCGTGAGCCAAACCATCAATCCCCAATGCAAGCCCACTAGTAATCGTCCACCCACTTGTCGATAAGCCTTGAGCAAAATACTTTGCATTTTGCTTGCCAGCGGCAGAAGGGTTACGGCTGCCCACAATGGCGATTTGATGCGTGTTTAATAAATCTTTATTTCCACAACAATATAATAGTATGGGTGGTCTGGCAGTTTGCAATAGCACTTTAGGGTAATGCGTTGAGGTAATATTAAGTAAAGAATGGTGATTTTGCTCAGACCACAGCATGCATTTATCAAGTTGTTGCTCATTTGGCCTTAATAATTGTTGAGCTTGAGCCTCGGAAAATCCGTATGCGGTTAGCTGTTTTGAATCAGCAACAAATAAATCCGCTATTTGTATGTCATATTTTTGCACAATAACTCTGAGCTTTGCGACCGAAAAACGCGGTAGTTGAGCGAGTACCAACCATTGACGGTTTTCTTCTTCAGAGGGTCCTAGGTGTTTCGCTGTGTTTTGTTGGTACATAGGGCTCCACTTAATCTGGTAGCCCTAAGGTTTAGCAACGATAGCGCCTTTTCGAATAACTGTAGACGAACGCGTGACGAGTGCATAACTTACTTTAGAAAAGACGTTAAAAACTAAAAGCTCCCCTACCTTCATCCAAGGTTGAGGTAATACATCACCTTGTTTAAATAATCGCTCTATAGTTTGTGTTTCGTTTAGGTATTGGGCGGGCTCTGCATCTATCACGGCCGCACCCTGTTGATATATCCCCATGACCGTGCCACGAGCAATGTCGTCGCTTCCCACATCAATAATGACTACACTAAACTTGCCTGACAACTGATACTGGGAAACATCAGCGATAATATTCCCTCTTTGCTCTGTGGCAGCGGTTATGTTCGTCACCGATTCAACTTCCTTGGTAGCTAACTCTTTTATCAGCCGATCCCCTCTTTTCACTTCTAGTTTTGCAGATGACAAAGTAACTAAGGATTGCTGAGGCATCTCTGGGGCGAGCGATTGCCCTTGGGCCACGTGGCGTATATGAATACCAAGAAATTCGCCATTTTGATTGAACAGTGACTGCTGTTTGCGTACAACACGGTATTCGCCCATGGGTAATGCCTCTTGGTTGACCAAAACAAGGTCACCGTTGGCGAAATACTCTGTGCCTTTGGTGTTACCCACAATGGCTGGTAAGTCTGCATACTCCTGCTCGCTTAACACCAACTCATGATTAAAATAGGGTTGAATTTCGTGCCAAGGGAGCACAGCAATGGGTTGTTGGGACTTCAAAACCTGTTTTGTTGACGGCGAGCGCACAATATAGGGTTTTTGCTCACCACGAATTAAATCAACAATAGGCTGGCCCTTAGCATTGATACTTAGGCGCAATTGATCACCTGGAAATATTAAATGAGGATTGATGATTTGTGTATTCGTGCGCCATATTTGCGGCCAGTGCCAAGGTTTATGTAAAAAAAGGTTTGAAATATCCCATAGGGTATCTCCAGGTTTTACAACGTAAGTTTTGGGCGCGCTATCTTTTAGTGTAATCACGTTAGCATAGGTAAAAAATGGCAAAAGCAATAGCACAAGGCTCAAGCGAAGAAGATTATTAAACATGTGGCGAAGTACCTTGTTTTTGAGGCTATTATGTTTTTATTCCATATCGGTTAGAATAGCCTGTTATTGCAAAGATTAAATAGCCTGATGCTCAGGTTAGTATGATTATTAATACCAAGAGCACCGATCCCCTCTTCGATAGACCATTCTTAGATTTGGGCACTAGGTACAGAATTTTTTGAACACCTCTCAGCAAATTTAACGATTTGCATGGGAACAAAACGAGTTAAGTGTAGAACATGGCCATATTAGACGTATTAAGATTTCCTGATGAGCGCTTGCGCACCGTTGCCGCGCCGGTAGAGAAAATAGACGGCACCATTAAAACATTAATAAGCGACATGCTAGAAACCATGAAAGATGAGAATGGAATCGGCTTAGCAGCAACCCAAATAAATGTGCACAAACGTGTAGTGGTGATTGATGTATCAGAGAAACAAGATAATCCACAAGTGTTTATCAATCCTGAAATTACCCACATGGATGGCACAACAATCAGTGAAGAAGGTTGTTTATCTGTCCCTAATAATTACGCCAAAGTAGAACGCGCGGAAACAATAACCGTAAACGCGTTAGACGAAAATGGCGATGCATTTACCTTAGATGCTGACGGGCTATTGGCAATCTGCATTCAACACGAGCTAGACCATTTAAAAGGGAAGCTTTTTGTGGATTACTTGTCGCCGCTTAAGCGCCAGCGCATTCGCACCAAACTAGAAAAAGAAGCCCGCTTAGCAGCCAAGGGGTAAGAGGTTACATTGAAATCAGGACTTAACATTGTCTTCGCTGGTACGCCAGAATTCGCAGCGACCCATCTAGCGGCATTGCTCCAATCTGAGCATCAGGTAGTCGCAGCTTACACACAACCCGATAGACCGGCTGGACGAGGTAAAAAACTTCAGGCTAGTGCAGTTAAGCAGCTCGCAGAACAGCATGACATTCCAGTATATCAACCCGCGTCTCTTAAATCAGAAGAGGCTCAACAGCAACTGGCCGCGTTAAATGCTGATGTTATGGTCGTTGTCGCTTATGGTTTAATTTTACCGCAAACGATTTTGGATACGCCTAAGCACGGTTGCCTTAACGTACATGGTTCACTGTTACCCAAGTGGCGTGGCGCCGCGCCTATTCAAAGAGCGATCTGGGCGGGAGACGCAGAAACAGGTGTCACTATTATGCAGATGGATAAAGGCTTAGACACAGGTGATATGCTGCATGAGTTACGCATTACAATAGAACCGACCGATACCAGTGCGACTTTATATAGCAAGTTAGCGGAGCTTGGCCCAAAGGGATTAATCGAAACTTTGGCTTCTCTGAGTGACATCACGCCTAAGGCACAAGATAACCAGTTGGCGACTTATGCAGAAAAACTATCCAAACAAGAAGCTAAAATCGATTGGAACATGACAGCAGCTCAGTTAGAACGCAATGTACGTGCGTTTGACCCATGGCCCGTTGCATTTTTCGAAACAAACAACGCCGCCGTAAAAGTGCGTAGCGCTCAAGTACAAGCAACATCAGCGCAAAGCGCCGCTGTGCCCGGGCAGATTGTGCAGGCTGATAAACATGCTATTGGTGTACAAACTGGTGAAGGTATCTTGTTAATCAACACGTTACAGTTACCGGGCAAAAAACCACTCGCAACACAAGATATCTTAAATGGCCACAGTGACTGGTTCAGTGTGGGCACAATCCTTTCATGAGCCGAACTAAAGGTAGATATCAACAGAATTTACGCGCCGATGCTGCTCGTGTGCTTTTTCAAATATTAGAGCAAGGTATGTCAGCAAGAGAATGCTTACCCAATGCTCAACAAGATCATAATGAAAAAGACAAAGCATGGTTACAAGAAATGACCTACGGCGTGCTTCGCCAGTTGCCCTTGCTCCAACATTGGTTAAGATTGCTGCTAGATAAACCATTAAAGAAAAACGTGAAAATAGTCGAGCATTTAATCATGCTGGGCTTTTATCAACTTGCTTTTTCTCGGGTATCAACCCATGCGGCGGTCTCTGAATGTGTAAATGCATGCGCTCCGCTCAATGCCGTCGCTACCAAAGGATTGGTCAACGCTGTTTTACGCAACTTTATCCGTCAGGAAATGGCTAACGAGTTACCTGATAATGAACAAATACTAAGCGGTCAGCCGAAATGGTTATATAAAAAATTATTAACTGCTTACCCTGAAAAACACACGCCAATATTAGAGGCGATGCAAGTAAAAGCGCCTATTTGGTTACGTGTAAATCAAAATCAAAAAAGCACTGATGAATATTGTCGCCTCCTGGATGAAAATGACATTTTCTATGAAAGGCAAGATGAACAACCCCAAGGCTTAATATTGTCTAAAGGATGTGATATCACCACATTGCCTGGCTATGACGAAGGGTGGTTTGCTGTTCAAGATGGCGCGGCGCAACTCGCAGCAAATTTGCTTAACAGCCAACCTAATGAACGTATTTTAGATTGCTGCGCAGCCCCAGGGGGGAAAACGTGCCATATATTGGAGCTAGAGCCAAAGATAGCTAGCTGTGTTGCAATGGATATCGACCCTAGCCGTCTTCAACGGATAGAAGAGAACTTAACGCGACTAGGCCATCAGGCAAGTCTTATCTGCGGTGACGCAAGTGAACCTAAAGCATGGTGGGATGGTGAGCAATTCGACCGCATTTTACTTGACGCCCCCTGTTCTGCGACTGGCATTATTCGTCGTCACCCAGATATAAAATGGTTACGCAAATCCAGTGATATCGATACACTTGTTGCATTACAAGCCAAGATTATTGATGCCATATGGCCATTACTAAAACCCGGCGGCACCATGTTATACGCGACCTGTTCTATTTTACCGGCGGAAAATCAGTTACAGATTTCCGCATTTTTAGAAAGAACAGCGGATGCTGCTTTAGATCCTGAGTTCAACAATGACGCAATAGATAAACCAGGCCGACAGATTTTGCCTGGAGAAAAACACATGGACGGTTTCTATTACGCGCGGCTGCTAAAATCGTAAAAAACCGTATATTGTCTAAACAGAGCAACACGTTAGAATGAATCTAGAATGAAAATAATAATTATCGGTGCAGGCCAAGTCGGTGCAACGCTCGCAGAAAACCTAGTGGGTGAAATGAATGAGATCACCGTAATAGATTCTGACCAAGACACACTGAGGCAATTGCAAGATCGATTAGATTTACGTGTAATTAACGGCGTAGGCTCCCACCCCGATGTGTTAAAAAAGGCCGGCGCTGAAGATGCCGATATGCTCATCGCCGTGACCAGCAGTGACGAAAGCAACATGATGGCCTGCCAAGTGGCATATAGCCTATTTAAAACACCGACCAAAATTGCACGTGTCCGCTCAGAGCAATACATTATTTATCAAGAACAACTGTTTAAGCACCAAGATGTGCCAGTGGATCACTTAATCGCCCCTGAGCAATTAGTCACCAAAGCAATTAAACGGCTTATTGATTACCCTGGTGCGTTGCAAGTGGTCGAATTTGCTGATGGCAAAGCCAGTTTAGTTGCAGTAAAGGCATACTATGGAGGCTTGCTAGTTGGACACGCACTATCCACCTTAAAGCAGCATATGCCAAACGTAGAAACGCGCGTCGCGGCAATTTACCGCCGAGGTCGACCTATTCGTCCGCTAGGTACAACCGTAATCGAAGCTGATGACGAAGTTTTCTTTATTGCGGCGACTAAGCATATTCGAGCGGTCATGAGTGAACTGCAAAAGCTAGAGTCCAGTTACAAGCGCATTATGATCGCTGGAGGTGGTTTAATAGGTGCAGGCTTAGCGAAACTACTAGAGCATAACCATAACGTAAAACTAATTGAATATAGTCAAGAGCGTGCGAAATACCTCTCTGCACATTTAGACAAAACCATCGTCTTTTATGGTGATGCATCAGACCATGAATTGCTTACCGAAGAAAACGTTGAACAAGTTGATGCGTTTATCGCTGTCACAAATGACGATGAAGCAAATATTATGTCAGCCATGCTCGCCAAGCGCCTAGGTGCTCAAAAAGCCATGGTATTGATCCAGCGCAGTGCATATGTGGATCTGGTTCAGGGTGGAGAAATAGATATCGCTTTTTCTCCTCAACAAGCCACTATTTCGGCGTTGCTGACTCATATACGTCGCGGAGACATCGTTAACGTTTACTCTCTAAGACGCGGGGCGGCTGAATCGATAGAAGCGATTGCCCATGGGGATCAAAATACCTCTAAAGTCGTCGGGCGGGAAATTCGCGATATAAAGTTACCCCCTGGCACCACAATTGGCGCTATCGTCAGAGCAGACGAGGTGATTATCGCCCATAGTAATACCAAGATTGAAGCTAACGATCATGTTATTTTATTTTTGGTCGACAAGAAGTTTATTAGTCATGTCGAAAAACTGTTTCAACCGAGCGCCTTTTTCTTTGGGTAATTACATAGCACTGTTAGCCTAAAGACTAGATTGGCGAACGAAACGAAATAACCTAAAATCCGCTCCAACATCTGGCTAAATTAAAGGAATATACATGAAAAAATTAAGTATTGTACTTACTGTTGCAGCACTCAGCATTCAACCTCAAGCCCATGCAGAGGGTTGGTTAGACTCAATCAAGAGCATGCTTGGAATGGAAACACAGCAAGAAGCTGCGACGCCCTCAGTCTCAGGCATGGTTTCCTCAGTAACAGAATCTCTTGGCGTCACACAAACTCAAGCATCTGGTGGTCTAGGGGCGATTTTTAACTATGCGAAAGAGAATATATCCTCTGATCAATACAGCCAACTAGCTGACGCACTTCCCGGCGTTGGTGGCTTGTTAGAATCGGTACCAGATATAAGCAACATGACAAGTGAAGGCGGTTTAGGTGGTATTTTAGATAAAGCAGCCAGCTACAATGAATCACTCAAAGCAATCAATGATGTGAAGAAACAATTTGAAGCTCTAGGCCTAAAACCCGAAATGATCACGCAATTCGTTAGTAAAGCGCAAGCTTATTTAGATACGCCCGAAGGTCAACAAGCCAAGCAATTGCTAACGCAAGGTCTAGGTAAGTTATTAGGCTAAGCCATTAGAACGCATTTTCTATTGAGTAAAATAGAATAATTTAGAAATGAAAAAGCCACTGTGTGGCTTTTTTTAGTTCAGATAGATTCGGTTAGCGTCAAAAATTTCTCCGAAAATTGCACTTTCCTCAAAAAAGCTAAAAATTCACACAAATGCTCTTTGCATTACTTAAGTTTAGGGTTAAGGTTTTTATACGCTGCTCAGGAAGAGGTCGTGTCAGCTCGATATGTCATGGTGAATTTATGGAGGAATATTATGCTAAATTTCAATTCATCCCCGCAAAAATCCCTTTTAACATTACAGATGCTATTAAGCATATGTTGTATGTTGCTATCGTTTTTTACTGTCGCTCAAGAAGAGTCTGAAGAAGATGCTCTAGCGAGAATGCAAGCTCAGCTCAATGGTGAAGTAATGTCACGCCCGTTTTTAGCTGAGCGCCCCAAAGAAGTTGATAACTATATTGAGAGCATGCTTAAAAAGAACGTTAAGCCTCCCGAATACCAAGGCACTTATTGGCGCCGTGGCTACACATGTCGTGATTTACTACGTTACGACTGGACACAGTATCGAAACTGTCGCTACTACCATAGATACTATGGCCGGTATTATTACTAAAACCACAATTTAATCAATAACATAAGTAAAGGTAATTACTATGAAAAACTATGCTCGTGCAGTCAAAGTTGCATTCGTCGGATTCGCTATTTTGGCCTTAACAAGTTGTGCAGCGGTTCACACCTCAATCGCGAAAAAGGATTTAGACGTTCAAACTAAACTCAGCACCTCAATCTTTGTTGACGCAGTGCCACCAGAAAAACGTAAAGTGTATTTAGAAGTGCGCTCCGCTGTAATGGAGTTTGATCGCAACGCATTTAGACAAGCTCTTAATGAACAAATTTCTGGTAGCGGTAATGGCTACTCTTTTGTTGATAGCCCAGATGAAGCCCAGTACACCATGAGTGTATTTGTACGTAATCTTGAAAAAGCGTCTCCTAGTGCAGCTGAAAACTATTTGTCTAGTGGATTCCAAGGTGTAGCTGCTGGTTCAGCCATTGGGTATGCAACAGGTGGAAGCTATCGTGGAGCGGCTGCAGCGGGTCTTATTGGCGGTTTAGCATCAACCGCGGCAAACGCATTTGTTAAAGATGTGACCTACTTACTTGTAGCGGATATTCAAATTCGTGAGCGTGCTAAAAAAGGCGTTATCGTACGTCGTGATTCTAAGGTAAACAGCAAAATTTCTGATGATGGCGCAACGACCCAGACCTACTCTGAAGCAACAAATCAAAAAGAATATCGCACTCGCGTTGTTACAACGGCAAACAAAGCAAACCTCGAGCTAGAAGAAGCTCAGCCGCTTATGTTTGAGAAAACAGCTTACGCGATGGCATCATTCTTCTAAGCATCAATGCTTGGTTAAAATTAAAATTACAGGTATAAAACGGCTACTCAGAGGTGAGTGGCCGTTTTTTTATGTATTGATAGATACTTAGCGTTAACACTATTCTAATCTGTACCAAGGCCCTACTCGCCGAAAGCTAAGGGGCCTATTTGCACAACGACTTCAGGCTTTTGAATATGATTGTTTAAAAAGCAACTGGTCGCCAATCCGGCATTAGCTTCGCCAAAATGTAGGCGAGAACAACACAAGTAGGGAAAACACTTCTAAACGACCAAATAGCATTGCGAGGATCAACAGCCATTTCCCCGTATCAGACACATCAGCAAACGAACCGGAAACGGTTCCTAAGCCAGGTCCTAAGTTATTTAGCGTAGCGGCGGTTGCGGTAAACGCAGAAACGTCATCCATTCCGGTCGCAATCAGACACACCATAATGACAACGAAAATCATCGCGTATGCTGAAAAGAACCCCCACACCGCCTCTACCACTTTGTCAGGTAAGGCTCGGTCGCCTAATTTCACTGTATACACAGCCTTAGGGTGGATCAGGCGGTCAACTTCCCGTTTGCCTTGCAAGTAAAGCAAAAGCACGCGCACAACTTTTAGCCCACCACCGGTAGAACCTGCACAGCCTCCAATGAAGCTAGAAAAAATCAGCATGATAGGCAAAAAAGCAGGCCAGCTAGAAAAATCCGTAGTGGCAAAACCAGCCGTAGTACTAAAGGATACGGATTGTATTAATGCTTGATCGAGCGCTATCCCCGCATTGTCAAACCAACTAAATTTCATTAAAACAAAGAAATACACGGCAACAAGCACAAACTGGATCAAGAAAAAGGCACGTAATTCAGGATCATAAAAATATCCCATTAAAGTCCGGCCACTTGCTGCTGCATAGTGAAGGGCAAAATTTAGTGCAGCGATCCATAGGAAAACAACACAAACGATGTTGATCCAGGGACTATCAAAGTAACCCAGGCTGGCATCATAGTTGGAGAATCCACCGATGGCGACAGTTGAAAATGCATGACACAGGGCATCAAACCAATCCATACCTGCAAACCAATATGCAACACCACAACTGATAGTTAACGTAAGATAGATGTACCAAAGGTGCTTTGCCGTATCAGCGATACGTGGGGTCATTTTCGAATCTTTCACTGGGCCCGGTGTTTCAGCCCGATAAAGCTGCATTCCCCCGACGCCTAAAATGGGAAGAATAGCGACAGCTAATACAATGATCCCCATTCCACCGAGCCATTGGAGTTGCTGACGATAAAATTGCACCGCTTTGGGCAAATAATCGATACCCTGAATTACAGTTGCTCCGGTTGTGGTTAACCCTGAGAAAGCTTCGAAAAAGGCATCCGAAATAGACATCTCGGGTTGCTCTAAGAGAAGCAAGGGTAATGCCCCGAAGCTTGCTAACACAGTCCAAAAAAGAACAACAATTAGGAAACCTTCTTTAGCGCGTAAATCTTTACGATGCAGGCGATTAGGGTACCAAAACAGTAAACCAGTGCCCAAACACAATAGAAATGCGAGAAAAAAAGGAAGCCCGCTACCGTCTTTGAAGTACAAAGAAATAATAGCAGGAGGGATCATGGTCACACTGAATAACGCAACAAGTAAGCCTAAAATCCGAGTTATCGTTCGGTACTGCATTACTTAATTTTTACCGTCTTCAGTACACAATGCGATGTGCTTGAAAATACCAACATTAGTAATCGTTCTTTCTTAATCTTTTTATTTACCAAGGGATATACCTTGATTGTCCGTCCCTACAAAATCAAAAGCAATACACAAAGCCGAATAATAATAAAAACAGTCTTTTACGAGCACGAGGCGAGACGCCACTCTGTGTTATTTTTGCTCTAAAGGTGCCAAGGTAAATGTAAAGCTATACAACAAACCAAGGACATGGCTACTTTTATTCTTTAGAAATCAGTAACAAACAGGCACAGATTCAGTCACACAATTTTTTAACAAACAGAAGGGTAAAAACCGGCGCCAATTGGCTTATCTATTCGCTAATTTTCAATACGTTAAAAAAAACCACCAAACAAGATTAACATTTATTTAACACGCAGCACGCTATCCCTTATCGTTATTGGCTTATACTTTTACATCAATAAACTGTATTTTTTTCAGACAAAAATAGTTTAAGATTTAACCTTCCCTCTCTCCCGATTTACGTGTAAAGTCTTTCTCCCTTTTGGATAACACCAAATATTAATTAATAATGTTATCCACATTGGTAATTTCTTCAAAGTAGTCCAAATTTGATCGCCGCATTTAAATTCACCCCAATAAATTCAAGGGCTGTGGATCGTTGACTTGATCCACAACGATCGGTTTATTTACAACGCAAAAATTTATTCAACAGAGTTATCCACAAAATGATCTGATCTCCACATGGATGAATAGCGCTGTGTATGGCATCCTTTACCCGTTTAAATAATTCCTGAGAACAAAATACCTTATGAGCAACTCTGATCCCGCTACTACGCCCGTCATTCCTAATAACCCATTTATATTAGTTGATGGATCTTCTTATTTGTTTAGGGCTTTTCACGGCATGCCCCCTTTAACTAACTCTAAAGGACAGGACACTGGCGCAGTCTATGGTGTGATAAACATGCTGCGTAGCCTGATCAAACAATTTAACCCCACACATATGGCTGTTGTCTTTGATGCCAAAGGCAAAACTTTTCGGGACGAGATCTATACAGAATATAAAGCGAACCGCCCTTCAATGCCTGAAGAGCTGCGCAGTCAAATTGCCCCTTTGCATAAGATCATTCAGGCGATGGGCTTGCCCATTATTGTAGAATCTGGGGTTGAAGCAGATGATGTGATCGGCACCTTAGCCGATCAGGCGAGTAAACTTGGGATCCCTACCCTTATCAGCACAGGAGACAAGGACATGGCTCAACTAGTTAATGAGCATGTCACACTCATTAACACCATGAATAACCAAATAATGGATCCCCAAGGTGTTGTGGAAAAATTTGGTATTCCCCCTGAGTTAGTTATCGATTTTCTGGCGCTCAAAGGTGACAAAGTCGATAACATTCCAGGAGTTCCTGGCGTTGGCGATAAAAGCGCAGTAGGTCTACTGCAAGGGATTGGTAGCATCAACGAGATTTACCAAAACCTCGACAAAATAGCCACGTTGGACTTTCGCGGAGCCAAGAAGATGGCTGATAAGATGCGAGAGTATGAAGAACAGGCTCGTCTTTCATACACATTAGCAACCATCAAACTTGATGTTGAAATGGATTGCAGCCCAACCAGTCTTTCACCAACAGAGGCTAACTATAGTGAACTACGAGATCTATTCGCTGAGCTGGAGTTTAAACGTTGGCTGAAAGAAGCAACTGACGCACTAAGTGGAAACGATCAACTAAGCCAAGCAGATCAAAGTAACGACGAGTCAGCACAAAATACAGATATAAAAGCCAATTATCACACTATCTTGACGCAAGATGCTCTAGACGATTGGTTGAAAAAATTAAATAACGCAGCGCTTTTCGCTTTTGATACCGAAACGACCAGCTTAAATTATATGCAGGCAGAGCTCGTCGGTATGTCATTTTGTATAGAAGAAGGTGAAGCCGCTTACCTCCCCCTAGCTCACGATTACGCAGATGCGCCAGAGCAATTAGATCGTGACACCGTATTGGCCCTATTCAAGCCTTTGTTAGAAGACAAGAATAAAGCTAAGGTCGGACAACACCTAAAATACGATAAAAATGTATTAGCGAATTACGATATCAAACTTCAAGGTATCGCTTACGATACGATGCTCGAATCATATGTGCTTGATAGCGTCGCAACCCGACATGATATGGATAGCTTAGCCCAGCATTACTTAGGTCTATCGACCGTTCATTTTGAAGATATTGCCGGCAAGGGTGCAAAACAACTAACGTTTAATCAAATTCCGTTAGAGCAAGCCGCACATTACGCTGCTGAAGATGCAGATATCACACTAAGGCTGCACAATCATATTTGGAAAAAGCTAAATCAATCACCGGAACTAGCATCTGTGTTAAGCGAAATTGAAGTGCCTTTAGCAACGGTACTGGCTAAAATGGAGCAGTTTGGCGTGTTAATAGATAGCCAGAAACTCGGTCAACAAAGTCAGGATCTTGCCTCACGGATCCTTCAGCTCGAAAACGAAGTTCATATTTTAGCAGGTGAAGAGTTTAATCTAGGTTCGACTAAACAATTACAAGAAATACTGTTTAAGAAGTTAGACCTACCCGTTTTGAAGAAGACACCAAAAGGGGCTCCATCCACGTCAGAAGAGGTACTGCAAGAGTTAGCACTTACATACCCACTACCTAAGCTACTGATGGAGTTTAGGGTCTTAAGTAAATTAAAAAACACATATACGGATAAGCTACCTAAGATGATAAACCAACGCAGTGGACGCGTTCATACCTCATATCATCAAGCTATTACCGCGACAGGAAGACTATCGTCTACTGAACCTAACTTGCAAAATATCCCGATTAGAACAGAGCAAGGTCGCAGAGTACGCCAAGCGTTTATTCCACGACCAGGCTACAAGATCGTAGCGGCAGATTATTCTCAAATTGAATTGCGGATCATGGCTCATCTTTCCCAAGATAAAGGGTTATTAAAGGCGTTTTCTCAGGGTAAAGACATTCACACCGCTACCGCTGCTGAAGTATTTAACGTTTCCTTGGAAGAGGTGACAACAGAGCAAAGACGCAACGCCAAAGCCATTAATTTTGGTTTAATTTATGGCATGTCAGCATTCGGACTATCGAAACAGCTAAATGTGTCACGCCAGGATGCGCAGCATTATATGGATCTTTACTTTGAACGTTACCCGGGCGTACTTAAATACATGGAAGACGCACGTGTTGTCGCCAAAGAAAAAGGCTACGTATCAACCGTATTTGGTCGTCGTCTTTATTTGCCCGATATTAATGCTAGCAATGGGTTACGACGCAAAGGCGCTGAGCGGGCTGCAATTAATGCCCCAATGCAAGGTACAGCAGCAGATATCATCAAAAAAGCGATGTTAAAAGTTGATGCCTGGATTGATACCTTGCCCAATGATCAAACCAGAATGATTATGCAGGTTCACGATGAACTTATTTTTGAAATAAAAGAACAAAATGTCGAAAGCGACAAAAATACTATCGTTGACCTGATGGAAAAAGCAGTTTCCTTAGATGTACCACTGATAGTTGAAGCTGGTGTAGGTGAAAATTGGGACGAAGCCCACTAAGAAAAGCGATATAAACACAAAAAATAACCGCTTTATGTAATTAAATTACAGAAAGCGGTTGGCATTTGAATGAACTTTGCTAATATCTGTGCTGTAGGGTACAGAGGTATGTATTTTCAGACCTTTGCTTCAGCCCCAGCAATTTGCTGGGGTTTTTTTATGCCTGAAGCTTCTCTCAAAAACCTTTTAAAAATTTTTTGAACATCCAATGAACTAAATCGAAAAGTCATACTCTGAATAAGTGTGTGTGTTCTAGATGTGAAAAAACCTTGTTCTTAAACAAGGTTTTTTTTTGCTTTTTCCCTTGAGCTAATCTTGTTCTAGCGCTTCATCAGCAACGTAGCCGAACCACTTGTCTAAAACGCGTTCACAGTTATCCAAGCCTAATCCATTTAGTGACGAGAACAAATGAATCGTTACGTCACCACAAAATGCAAGGGATGCCTCTCGCGCCATCAGCAATTGCGCTTTGCGCTTACCAGACTTAAGTTTATCAGCTTTAGTCAGCAGACCTAATACGGGTAAATCAGCGGCGACTGCCCATTGAATAAGCTCTTGATCTAGATCTTTAAAGGGGTGGCGAATATCCATCAACACAACAAGCCCTTGTAGACTTTCACGTTTTTGCAGATATTCACCCAAGGATTTTTGCCACTTAAGTTTGATGGCCATGGGCACTTTTGCATAGCCATAACCCGGTAGATCGACTAAACGACGCTCTTCATCTAGATCAAAAACGTTGATCAGTTGAGTGCGCCCTGGGGTTTTACTGGTTCGGGCTAAGCTTTTTTGCCGCGTCAAACGATTAAGCGCGCTAGATTTTCCCGCATTTGAGCGCCCAGCGAACGCTACTTCAATTCCCTTATCCGCACCGAGGTGGCTGATATCTGGCGCACTTAAATTAAACTTAGCTTGACTATAATGACTCACACTTGCTCCTAATAAAAAACGATTTTCTGATCGTCGCCTCAATCTATAATCGTATTATATCAGGTAAATACACATCGAAAGTGGTTGTTATGTCGTATAATATTGCGCAAATCCTTTGGAATTTATTTTACTGGCGCTGTAAATGTGTAAAATACGCAGTTACTATTCTGATAATGGTCAATTAATCAGCAGCTTAATGAGAAAGAATATGAAAATGATGGGTTTATTAGTTAGCGTTTTTTTAGGTTTATCTGCTAGTGCAATGGCAGCCGGTGATGTTGAAGCAGGGAAAACAAAATCTGCTTCGTGTGGAGCTTGTCATGGTGCTGACGGTAACAGCATGATTGATATAAACCCCAAATTAGCTGGTCAACATGCTAGCTATCTTGTTAAACAATTAAAAGAATTTAAACTTGCCTCGCAAACAGGCGGTGAAGAAGGCCGCAACAATGCTGTTATGAACGGCATGGCGGCAGTGTTATCAGAACAAGATATGTTAGACATAGCAGCTTATTTTGAGAGCCAAACGCCTTCTGAAGGAGAAACTCCAGAGGATGTTATTGAGGCGGGCAGTAAGCTTTATCGTGGTGGTGACTTAGAGCGTGGCATTACTGCATGTACCGCTTGTCATGGACCTCGCGGTAACGGGACGAGCTTGTCGGGTTTTCCTGATATCAGCGGCCAACATACAGCTTACTTAAAAGCTCAACTAGAAGCGTTTAGATCAGGCCAGAGAGCAAACTCTCATAACGGCATGATGGAAGACATAGCAAAACGCTTGACCGACCAAGACATTGATATCCTGTCTAAGTATATTTCAGGCCTTTATTAATCAGCATAAAACGACCCTTCTGGGTCGTTTTTTTTACACTAAAAAGCATAAATTCGAAAAGTAATAACAGAATACTATGTAAATGAGTTGTAAAATATTAGTTATCGTGTATTCTCTGTCACCAGAAAAACAATAAGGAATGCAAACAAAGCGTTTGCTCATGGAAGACAATTAGCAAGCAGTGCTAAAACTTAGTGCCTTTGGTGAAAAGGCAAGGACGATAATAATAAAGTGTCAGGAAGACCTATAACTATATTCTGTTTTCGTTAAAAAAAATAAAAGAGAAAACATGAAGGACCACCACTCTGTGTTCAGGATGAACAAATGTCGGGATTCGTGTCGTAAGACACATCTGTGATACGAAAGGCGATAGCTTAGCTATCGCCTTTTTTCTTAGTTAAATTTCACTCCTTGTGTGCCGAACCATATTTAACCAGCCTAATTTAAGGTAAAATCTGCGCAAATATTGTGGAGGTTAAAATGCCTAGAAAAAAGAAGTCTCGTAAAATCGGTCAAATAGGTACGCCATTGGCACCTAAAACTAACCGTAAACCCGCACCAGCCAGCCCCAAACGCAACAAGAAAACCTTGGGAAAGCCAGCAGGAACGCGCAATAACCCAGAACAAACTAATTCTCAGAGTAAACCAAATAAAACAGTTAAAGACCCTAGAGTAGGCAGCAAAAAGCCAATACCGTTAGTTGTTGATGACAAGCCTAAAGCGAAAGTTGCAAAGCCTAAGTTCTTTTCACCGGCCCAAGAGCTAGAAAGTATTGAGCAAAATGAGCGTTTCGCCCTACTCTTAGAAAAATTTGATTCAGATGTAGCATTAACTCGCGATGAAAAAGCTTTTGTGAATAAGCTAACTGCAAGGCATCAAGAGTTATGTGATTTACTTGGGATAGCAGATGAAGATGACAGTGCTGAGAACAGTGAAAGCTCAACTGAAAATGATCTTTATGAACAATTCGATTCTATAGACATAAACAAGTTTAAGTAAGTATTCATATGAGTTCTATTGCTATAACACTTATCGTTGTTGCACTTCTCATTGTAGCGTCATTAGCATTCTATGCTGGTAAGCTTTTGTTTATGCTGAATAAGCAAAACAAAAAAATGGCGCAAACTAAGAAACAGCGAGTTGAGCGACTACTTGAAAGTATTTACACCATTTCTTTGGCCATGGAGCAGCAACAATGCAACCTGTCAGAGGGAAGCATTCGCTTATATCATCTGCATGAAAGCTTACCTATTGATGACAAACCTGATTTCCAAGGCCGCTACCCTGGGCTATATGCTTTGTATGCCAAAGTAAGTGATTTGCCAACACATGAAGCACGAGACAAACTTTCAACCCTTGAGCGCAGAAATCAAGATGACATGCGTGAAGCGATAGAAAGTGAGCTTGAAAGCCAAATTTTAAAAGACGTAGCGAAGTTAAAAGCGTTTACCCCCTAAACGCTTTTAACTTTAGTCGTTTCATAACAAAAACAATCAGTAGTATGGTCATTTACCATACCGACCGCTTGCATAAACGCGTAACAAATTGTGCTACCTACAAAAGAGAAGCCCCGCTTTTTCAGCGCCTTCGCCATCGCATCAGATTCGCTTGATGTCGTTGGCACTTGGCTTTTATCGGTCCACGAGTTAAGAATCGGTTTAGCGTCGACAAACGACCAAATGAAATCTGAAAAGTCAGACCCTTCACGCTCAATTTCTAAAAAACCTTTCGCATTTTTTATAATCGAATTTATCTTCAACCTGTTTCTTACAATTCCTTTATTTTGCATCAAACGCTCTACATCTTGTTCGGTCATTTGACTAATACGAAGTGGGTCAAACTGATGGAATGCTTGATAATAGTTATCTTGTTTTTTAAGGATCGTAATCCAGCTTAGCCCTGCTTGCTGACCGTCTAAACACAGTTTTGCGAAAAGCTCGTACTTATTTTGCACAGGACGACCCCAAACATTATCGTGATAATCTTGATATATCGGATCCTGAGAAACCCAGGCACAACGAGTATGGTGCATTTTTCGTCCTTTAAACGCTCAATAGCGTATTAATATGGTTATTTAACCTACATTCATTGCTGCACAGCAGGTATACTGTCCGGCGTTTTTTCGAATTATTTTGTGGCAGCAATGAATGAATAAGTTTGATAGTACAACCTTTCAAGGATTGATTTTATCACTCCAAGACTACTGGGCAAGACAAGGGTGCGTAATCATTCAACCCCTCGATATGGAGGTTGGTGCAGGTACGTTCCACCCAATGACTTTTTTACGCTCGATTGGTCCTGAGCCTATAAGCAGCGCTTATGTTCAACCGTGTCGTCGACCGACTGATGGTCGTTACGGTGAAAACCCAAATAGATTACAGCATTACTACCAGTTTCAAGTCATGCTAAAACCCTCACCGAGCAATATTCAGGAACTTTACTTAGGTTCGCTGAAAGAGCTTGGTTTTGATCCGCTGGTACATGATATACGCTTTGTAGAAGACAACTGGGAATCCCCTACACTTGGTGCTTGGGGGCTTGGTTGGGAGGTTTGGTTAAACGGCATGGAAGTCACTCAATTTACCTATTTCCAACAAGTAGGTGGTATTGAATGTTCGCCGGTGACAGGTGAAATAACTTACGGTTTAGAGCGCCTTGCTATGTATATTCAAGGGGTCGATAGCATTTACGATCTTGTTTGGACCGACGGCCCTATGGGCAAAGTGACTTATGGCGACGTTTTTCACCAAAACGAAGTTGAACAATCAACGTACAATTTTGAATACGCGGATGTAGACGCGTTGTTCGGTATGTTCGACCACTGTGAAAAAGAAAGCCAAAAAATGATTGAAGCCGGGCTACCGCTACCGGCTTATGAACAAGTCATGAAAGCATCACACGCATTCAACTTATTAGATGCTCGCCACGCCATCTCAGTAACAGAACGTCAACGTTACATTCTACGCGTGCGTACACTTTCAAAAGCCTGCGCAGAGGCTTATTACCAAGCACGAGAGAAGCTTGGATTCCCTATGTGTAAGAAGGAGGCTTAATTCATGCGTTACGAAAACCTACTCATTGAAATCGGTACCGAAGAATTACCACCGAAAGCCTTGTGCAAACTCGCTCAAGCGTTTGCTGATAATATGCAAAATGCCTTAGACGCAGCAGAACTAAAATATGCTTCGGTCGAATGGTTCGCCTCCCCTCGCCGTCTTGCAGTGAATGTCATTGATTTAGCTGAGCAACAAGAAGATAAACTCATAGAGAAGAAAGGTCCTGCAGTGTCCGTCGCATTCGACGAAGCAGGTCAAGCGACGAAAGCGGCCCAAGGTTGGGCGCGCTCGAACGGTATTACCGTTGAGCAAGCGGAGCGCTTAACTACAGACAAAGGCGAATGGCTTTTGTTTAAGGGTGAATCCAAAGGTGAAACCATATCTAGCTTATTACCATTGATGATTGATGGTGCGCTTAAAAAGCTACCTATCCCAAAAGCAATGCGCTGGGGAAGTAGCTCGATTCAATTTATACGCCCAGTACATACCGTCACAATCCTATTCGGAGCGGATGTTATCAAGGGTAACATTCTAGGTATTGATTCAGACCGTGTTATTCAGGGGCATCGTTTTCATGGTGAAAAGCAATTTAGTTTAGCTCATGCCAATGATTATCTTGCACAATTAGAAGCGCACTATGTACTCGCTGATTTTGCTGCCCGTAAAGCCAAGATACAACAACAAGTCAAAGCAACAGCACAAAAAGAGAATGCTGTAGCAGATATGAATGACGAGCTTTTAGATGAAGTAACAGCGCTAGTTGAATGGCCTGTGGTACTCACTGCTAGTTTCGACGAATCTTTCCTAGAGGTGCCAAAAGAAGCCCTCATTTACACGATGAAAGATGATCAAAAATACTTTCCGCTGCTTGACCAAAATGGTCAGCTCAAGTCACGGTTCGTTTTTGTCACGAATATCGAAAGCAAAGATCCTAAGCAAATCATCAGTGGTAATGAAAAAGTTATTCGCCCTCGCTTAGCAGATGCAGAGTTTTTCTTTAATACCGACAAGAAAACCACACTTGAGTCACGCCTTGAGAGCTTAAAAACAGTCTTGTTTCAGAAGCAGCTTGGTACGCTCTACGAAAAGTCTCAGCGTATAGCTGAGCTAGCCGGCACAATTGCATCCATGCTTGATAGTGATTCAGCTCTGGCGTCTCGAGCGGGCTTATTGTCAAAAACAGATCTAATGACAAATATGGTCATGGAGTTTCCTGACGTTCAAGGCGTCATGGGGATGCATTATGCTAAAAATGATGGCGAAAGTGATGCCGTAGCATTGGCGCTTAATGAACAATATATGCCCCGCTTTGCCGGAGACCAACTGCCGACTTCCCATATCAGTAGTGCAGTCGCTTTAGCAGATAAAATTGACACGCTAGTAGGTATCTTTGGTATTGGCCAAGTACCTAAAGGCGATAAAGACCCTTTCGCTCTTCGACGTGCTGCCATTGGTGTGTTGCGAATTAGCGTAGAAATGAAGTTACCGCTAGATCTGACAGAGTTAGTACAAGCATCAATTGATTCTTTCGCTGATAAACTTACACATGTGGACGACCTGACGTCTCAAGTGGTAGATTTTATTCTCGGCCGTTTTAGAGCCTGGTATCAAGATCAAAACATCGATATCGATGTTATCCAAGCGGTCGCCGCAAGACGACCAACTAAACCTGCTGATTTCGCTGCGCGAATTGAAGCGGTGTCAGGGTTCAAACGCCTTAGTTCAGGCCTTGCCTTGGCTTCTGCCAATAAGCGCGTTGCAAACATACTTGCTAAAAATAAAATCACCGGTAGTACAAATATTGATCCGAGCTTGTTTGAAAGTGAACATGAGACTGCCCTAGCAGACGCATTGAACTCGATAGAGGCCACCGTAAACGCGTTTGTTAATGATGCAAACTACCAAGGTGTATTTGACCAACTGGCAACCTTACACGTGAAAGTAGATGATTTCTTCGACAATGTGATGGTAATGGCTGAAGATGAAAAGGTAAGAAACAATCGTCTTGCCTTGTTGTCGAAGTTAAGAACTTTATTTCTACTTGTCGCTGATATCTCTATGTTGAATCAGCAGCAGTAAAGACGGCAAATTAATTTATGGCTTCAGGTACTCACATATGAACAAACTTACACAACTCTATAGCGTTATCGCAATAAGCTTACTTAGTGGGTGTGCGAGCTATACAGTAGAGCCGTACAAAGATGTTCAGCAACTTCCTGAACTTTATTTACGAGGGGTGTTTACGTGGTGGGAAGCCGACCCACAATATTTGCTTAGAAATCAAGGTGGTAGCGTTTATGCTACCACTATTGAACTGATTGCAGACGGCCAACCTTACGATTTTAAGTTTGCAGATAAAGATTGGACGCCTGGTTCAAGCTGTGGTTATAGAAGCAAATTTAGGGACCAAGATATAACTTTAAATGAGCCTGTCTACGCTGATTGCAATACCACAGATGAAAACTTTAAATTTATCCCAAAAGAAACAGGTCGCTATACATTTTCGATTAACTTTTCGAATATTGATAAACCAATCGTTAAAGTATCTAAATTGTGAACTAATTTGTATATAACTTAATCTATCTTTTGTGCTATATATCAATATGTTAGATTAATTCGAATAGACGGTGATTTTGTATTTTGATAAGTTTCAGCGGTAAAATTTATATCAAAGTAGCGCGAGCCATCGCAATTGGCGCGATAGGCACATCGCTAATTACCTCTGTCATTCTCTACTTTAACGCCATCAGTAGCGAACAAAGTAAAGCTGAAGCACTAATCGAGCAAATTGGTGCAACAATACGTAGCACTGCGTCCATTGCTTTATACGTTCAAGATCAGGAGCTGGGACAAGAAATTGTTCAAGGCCTCGTGATCAACGATTTGATTGCTGGTGCTTCATTATCAGACTCTCTTAGTCTAAATGTTAGTTATGGTGATCTTAGTGATAATAAGGGTGTAATTCGTACACAGGTACGCCACCCTTTTATTCCCGAACAATCCATAGGTCATTTACTGATCCATCCAAATCGGAACTATATTCAACGTATTGCGCAACAAAATGCGATTAACGATGCTCTGTTGCTCTTACTTTATTCCGCCATAGCCGCGCTTTTCGTATCCGTATTAATCCATAAATTATTAACTCAACCAATTCAAAACCTCACTCAGAGTTTCCTTAAAATAGATCCGCGCAATACTGAAACCATGCGTACATTGATCCACAAAGATAACGATGAAATTGGTCAACTCGTTCAAGGTATCAACGACCTAATGGGTGAATTGAAAATAACCTTAGAAAATGAAACGGGTTTACGTAAAAAAACGCAAGCGTTAGAGAGCAAGTTCCGACTTATTTTTGAGCAAGCGAGTGCAGGTATCTGTTTGATTAATAGCGATAATATGATTTCTGTTGCTAATCCTGCCTTCAATGTCATTATGCCAAACTGGGCTGAAGGCGTACCCTTTACGCATTTATTTGAAAATGTCGATCAGCTTGCTAGTTTACTCATCAGGATCAGAAACGAAGAGTCGGTCAACCATCTATCTATTGATTTAAAGTGTCAGTCACAATCAGGGCAAGCAAATAAATGGGTACACTGCTTATTCTCACGGGTAACTAGTCAGCGAGCGACTATTCGTCAGACATCTTCTAACGGTCATAGTCCTCTTATCGAAGTTATTATGTATGATATTACTGTTCGGGCAGAAAAAGAGCGTAGAGCTCGGTTTGAAGCTGATCATGACGCATTAACACACCTAAAAAATAGACGTGCTGGAGAATCTGTCATCGAATCCTTGATTCAAAAGGTCAATGTGATGGATATGGCCCTAGTCTTATTTATGATTGATTTAGACAAGTTCAAACCAGTGAACGATACCTACGGTCATGATGCTGGTGATAGGGTGCTTATTGAAGTGGCGTCTCGATTAAAGACAGTTTTTGATGGAAAGGACGAGCTTTGCAGCCGTTGGGGGGGCGACGAGTTTGTGGCAGCTTACGTAGTTAACACAATCAACATCGCAGAGATTGAAGCCTTAGCCCAATCAACATTGGATAGCTTAAGGCACCCAATAGAGATATCGAGCGATATTAGCTGCAAAATTGGCGGTAGTATAGGTGTCGTTATAGCGCCTCAGCATGCTAACACCACTAAAGCCCTATTAGCATGTGCTGATAAAACGATGTACAAAGTTAAAGAAAATGGTCGCGACCATTTCGAAATCTACAACCCTGACTGGCAATAACAATCTACATTTCAGTATATTCGTATAGATAGCTGATTACGACAATGCAGAGTTAACCGCTGCTAGCGCGTGCAACTCGGTAGTATCAAATAACGGTACGTCGGTATCTATTTGCTTAACGAGTAAAGATATTTCGGTGCAACCTAGGATGACGCCTTGGCACCCATCAGCTGCTAAAGCGCTAATGATGTTTAAATATTTCTTTCTCGATTCATCTTTGATTTTACCCTTACATAATTCCTGATAAATAATATTGTGCACGACAGCCCTATCGTCAGCGTTCGGAGTAATAACTTCAATGCCAAATTTATTAGTTAAACGTGAGGTGTAAAAACTCTGCTCCATGGTAAACGCTGTACCTAACAAGCCTACACGCGATATATTTTCTTGCTGTAGAACTTCTGCTGTCGTATCAGCAATGTGCAAAACAGGAACTGATATAGACGCCGTTATTTCGGGAGCAACTTTATGCATAGTATTGGTACAGATTAATAAAAAGTCAGCACCGGCTTTTTCAAGATTAATCGCCTCTTCGCTGAGTATTTTCCCTGCCTCTTTCCAATCGCCTTTTTGCTGCAAAAACGCAATATTTTCAAAATCTACGCTACGTAGGATCAGACTTGCGCTGTGTAATCCCTTTAAGCGATGATTTACTTCTTGATTAATGAGTCGATAGTACTGAGCCGTCGACTCCCAGCTCATGCCACCTAGCATACCAATTGTCTTCATTTTCACCTCACCTCACTATAATTGGGTTTCTACCAATCCCATTGAATAAAAACAGCGTAATATATTGCAAGGAAGACAGCGAATAAGATACATATTATGGACATTCATAATCCGTTTTCGCTATGTATATGTTGTAGTAAGTGAGAACTTTTATCCGCAAATCCCCTAACATTATTTCTATCAGGCAGATTTTCTTGGCTACAACAAAAAAGCCACACCTAAGGTGTAGCTTTTCATTTCACGAATGTTGAACGCTTAAAGAAAGGTACTAAACGTCTAGGTTAGCAACTCTTAATGCATTATCTTCAATAAATGCACGCCTAGGCTCTACGTGATCTCCCATAAGCGTTGTAAACAGTTGGTCTGCTGCAATCGCGTCTTCTACTTTAACCTGTAGCATACGACGTGAGCCAGGGTCCATTGTTGTTTCCCATAGTTGCTCTGGGTTCATTTCACCCAATCCTTTGTAGCGTTGAATGTATTGACCTTTCTTAGATTCAGCCATCAACCAATCTAAACCTTCAGCAAACGAGAATATCGGCTTAACCTTATCGTTACGTTTAACGTAACCACCCTCTTCAATCAGACCGTTAATAGCTTCGTTTAATTCACGTAAGCGGGTGTATTCGATTGATTCAATAAACTCCTGATCGATTTTGTATTCAGTATCGATACCATGTAAACGGATAATAAGCGCGATGTAGTAATTATTGCGTTCGCTATTAACTCTAACTTCGTAGCTATAAGTAGCACCATCAACTTCATTTCTTGTAAGACTATCAGTGAAGCTTTTAGCTACGACATTTAAGCTGGCTTCGTCCTGTAGGTCTTGTAATGAAATAACTTTACTGTACACAAGGCTGGTTAAAATGACTTCAGGCATAACACGACTGACACGCTTAATCATTTTCATGGCGTTTTGGTATTGATTAACCAACTTCTCTAGCGACGGTCCGCTAAGCCCAGGGGCTTCTTCATTCACATGAATTGACGCATTATCTAACGCGATGGCTGTTAAATATTTAGTTAAAGAGTCGTCGTCTTTCAGATATTGCTCTTGTTTGCCTTTCTTGGTTTTATACAAGGGAGGCTGAGCGATATAGATATAGCCGCGCTCAATAATCTCTGGCATTTGACGGTAGAAAAAGGTCAGTAAGAGCGTACGAATGTGCGAACCGTCCACGTCCGCATCGGTCATGATAATAATACGGTGATAGCGCAGTTTTTCAGGGTCGTATTCATCACGTCCGATACCACAACCTAAAGCGGTGATCAGTGTTGCGACTTCTTGAGAAGACAACATTTTATCGAATCGCGCTTTTTCAACGTTAAGGATCTTACCTTTAAGCGGTAAAATTGCTTGGTTTTTTCTATTTCTGCCCTGCTTGGCTGAACCGCCAGCAGAGTCCCCTTCCACTATATAAAGTTCAGAAAGAGACGGATCTTTCTCTTGGCAATCGGCTAGTTTTCCTGGCAGACCGGCAAGATCTAATGCGCCTTTTCTGCGGGTCATGTCACGCGCTTTACGCGCAGCTTCGCGAGCACGTGCAGCATCTATTATTTTATTAATAATGATTTTACTGGCTGACGGATTTTCTAATAGAAACTCATTCAGTTTTTCGCCCATTACGGTTTCAACTGCAGGACGTACTTCTGAAGAGACTAATTTATCTTTAGTTTGAGAAGAAAATTTAGGGTCTGGCACTTTTACAGATACAACAGCTGTTAAACCTTCACGCGCGTCATCACCGCTGGCGCTGGTTTTATTCTTTTTATTGTGGCCTTCTTTCTCCATAAACGCATTAAGAGTACGCGTTAAAGCGCCACGGAAACCTGCTAAATGGCTACCCCCGTCACGCTGAGGAATATTATTCGTAAAACAGAATACATTCTCTTGGAATGAGTCATTCCACTGCAACGCCACTTCAACTGAAATTCCGTCATCACGTTCGCTATTAAAATGAAAAACTTGTTGATGAACAGGAGTTTTATTTTGGTTCAAATATTCTACGAATGCTTGAATACCACCTTCATACATAAAGTGATCACGTTTACCATCACGTTCGTCTTCAAGAATAATACTGACGCCTGAATTCAAAAATGAAAGTTCACGAAGACGCTTTGCTAGAATATCGTAGTGAAATTCAATCCCAGTGAAGGTTTCTTCGCTTGGCCAAAAGCGGATGCTAGTACCTGAGGTATCAGACTCTCCTATTACTTCTAGTGGCTTTTGCGGAACACCATGTTGATACTCTTGTTCATGCACCTTACCAGCTCTGCGTATCAATATTTGTAATCTACGAGACAAGGCATTTACAACCGAAACACCTACACCGTGTAAACCACCTGATACCTTATATGAATTGTCATCAAATTTACCGCCAGCATGAAGAACGGTCATGATGACTTCTGCTGCAGATACACCTTCTTCTTCATGAATCTCGGTAGGAATTCCACGGCCATCATCTTTAACAGACACTGAGCCGTCCGTATGGATTTTGACATTAATGTTAGTACAGTGACCGGCAAGAGCTTCATCAATTGAGTTATCTACAACTTCAAATACCATATGATGTAAGCCTGTACCATCGTCAGTATCTCCGATGTACATTCCAGGACGTTTACGTACAGCGTCTAATCCTTTTAATACTTTAATACTCGACGAATCGTACTTATTCTCTTCTGCCATTCGATTAACTCTCCTCTCTCACCTGGCCATGTTCCACGTGAAACATTTTTTTATTTTGGTATTTATCTATAAATTCTAGCTGATGCGCTTCTATAGCAGTCACGAAAAGCTGTGTGTTTGATTCAAGAAGCTTGTCTATAAACACTTCTCTTTTTGCTGCGTCTAATTCCGCACCAACATCATCTAATAAGAAAATACAGGTCTTTTGGGTGTAGGACATCAAACACTGTGTAGTAGCCAACTGTAAGGCCGCTACGAGCATTCTTAGCTGTCCGCGTGACAAAACCTCATGTGCGGGTTTGCCATCTATCTTGAATCTAACGTCAGCCTTATGAGGACCAACGCTAATGTAACCATTTCTATAATCTCGGTCTGAGGCTTTCGCTAGCGCTTCAATTAAATCAAGGCCTTTTTCCCATCCCCTATAATACGAGATTTCAACGCAAAACTCAGGTAAAAAATGCTCCAAATTAGAAGTAATTAGCGGGATAAGCCGTTCCATCATCGTATTTCTGAACTGAGTGAGCGTTTCGCCATACTTTGCTAGATGTTCAGTCCAATATATTCTCTGAGGATCCGCGTAACCAACTTGGTGTTTACGACACAAAGCATTGTTGTGTTTGAGTAACTTTGTATAACTATTGGAGCAAATAAGAAAAGGATGTTCCACGTGGAACAAACACCAATCGATATACTTGCGTCTTAACTTAGGAGACCCTAACAAGATATCTGAACTTTGTGGTGTAAATATTTGAACGGGCAACTGGCTAACTAATTCGGAGATCTTATTTCCCCTCACCCCATTTATACTCACACTAACCACGTCATTAATATTTCTGGAAATACCTAAGCGCTTAACTGATTCTTGATCAGTACACTGACAAAAAACGGTAAACGATTCTTGATCACTTTGAATAACGTGTTTGTGTTTGGTTGTGCGAAAAGAGCGCCCAAAACCTAGGTAGTGGATAGCCTCTAAAATTGAGGACTTACCACTACCATTAATCCCAAGTATAAAATTGACACCATGGCTGGGGTTAAGACTAACCTGTTGCAGATTTCGCAGATTGCGGATCTGGACTGAGTCCAGCTTCATAATAAACTCAACAAAAAACGAACTATAGTCTCATCGGCATAATGACGTACAACGCAGAATCATCAGAACCATCTTCGATTAATGCACTGCTATTTGAATCAGCAAGAGTGAACTTAACTTCTTCAGCGTTTAATGCGTTAAGAACATCTATAAGATAAGCAACATTGAAACCGATCTCTAAATCATCGCCTTGATAATCTACATCAACGATTTCGACAGCTTCTTCTTGCTCTGGGTTATTAGCCGTAATTTTGACTTCGCCCGAAGATAAATTAAGGCGCACACCTTTGAATTTTTCATTAGATAAGATAGACGCACGAGAAAACGCATTCTTTAAACCAAGTTTGCTAGCGATAATGTTCTTATCACCATCTTTGGGTAATACTCGACGATAATCAGGAAAACGCCCATCAACTAACTTACTGGTAAAAATAAAGTCGTTTGAAAAAATACGGATGTGATTTGAACCAACCTGCACCTTTAAAGACTTATCGCTGTCTTCGATTAGCCGTGTAATCTCCATAACCCCTTTACGAGGGATAATAACCTGGCGGTTAGGTAAAGTTGCATCTGTATAGTTTAAGCGGCATAGCGCTAATCTGTGGCCGTCTGTGGCAACCGTCCGGATAACATTATCTTCGGTTTCTAACGACATACCATTTAAATAATAACGGACGTCTTGCTGCGCCATAGAAAAATGCACGCTGTCGATCAGGCGTTTCAAATTAGACTGGGAAATTTCAAACTCTAACTCACCCTGCCAATCTTCCAGATTTGGATAGTCAGTAGCTGACAATGTCGACAAGCTATATTTGCTTCGACCACAGCGTATAATGGCTTTGCTACCGTCAATGTGAAAACTAATTTCGCTACCTTCAGCTAAGCCACGAATAATGTCTAAAAGCTTCTTAGCAGGAACGGTAATTTCGCCCTCTTCTAATTCACCGGTTAGGGTTACGTTTGAAATTAACTCCACTTCCAAATCAGTCCCCGTCAACCACAATGCATTATCACTTACTTTGATTAATACATTGGAAAGGATCGGCAATGTGTGTCTACGTTCTACCGCCCCAGAAACTAACTGTAAAGGCTGTAAAAAATTTTCCCTGCTTATGCTGAATTTCATCTTAATTCTCGTAACTTTTTATGAAGATAAGGTGCGAATTAAATTTTGATAGTCTTCTTTTATATCATGACTCTCTTCTCTAAGCTGCACTATTTTCCTGCATGCGTGCAACACAGTCGTGTGATCTCTACCACCGAACGCATCACCAATTTCCGGCAAACTATGATTGGTCAATTCTTTAGATAATGCCATAGCCATTTGCCTCGGCCTAGCTACGCTACGACTTCTACGTTTAGATAAAATGTCAGCCATTTTAATCTTATAGTACTCGGCCACTGTCTTTTGAATATTATCAATTGTCACCAACTTTTCTTGCAACGCTAACAAGTCTCTTAGCGCCTCACGAACGAAATCAATTGTAATCGGACGACCAGTGAAATTTGCATTAGCAATAACACGGTTGAGAGCTCCTTCAAGCTCACGTACATTTGAACGCAGGCGTTTGGCGATAAAAAACGCCACTTCATCAGGTAATATGATTTTATTTTCTAACGCTTTTCGCATCAAAATTGCCACTCGAGTTTCAAGCTCTGGTGGTTCAATTGCGATAGTGAGGCCCCAGCCGAAACGCGATTTAAGTCGGTCCTCTACCCCATCAATTTCTTTAGGGTAACGGTCAGAGGTCAGAATAATTTGTTGGTTGCCCTCTAAGAGCGCATTAAAGGTATGAAAAAACTCTTCTTGAGAACGCTCTTTGTTGGCGAAGAATTGAATATCATCGATAAGCAATGCATCTACAGATCTGTAATATCGTTTAAATTCTTCAATTGCATTATTTTGCAGCGCTTTAACCATATCTTGCACAAAGCGCTCAGAATGCATGTACACCACAGTCGCATCTTTCTTATTGTCAATAATTCCATTACCCACAGCGTGCAACAAGTGAGTCTTACCTAAACCCGTCCCACCATAAATAAATAAAGGATTGTAAGCTTTACCTGGATTATCAGATACCTGCTTCGAAGCGGCCCTAGCTAATTGGTTAGACTTACCTTCTACAAAGTTATCAAACTTATAATTGAAGTTGATGTTACTTTTATGCGATGCGGCAAGTTTAGCGTTAGGGGTTGCGCTATTAGTTTCCGTTTGCGTACTAGCACTACTGCGCGCTGTTTGATGCTTCTGCAGAGATTTAATGCTGTTCTCTACAACCGATGAAGTAGAAGCGGTAGCAACACTCGCAGGGTTACTTTGTTGTACATTGTTAGTGGCAGATTTAACTTCGATTCTCAACTGGGGTACGGCATCATTGGTGCAAAACTCAACAAACAATGCTTCTATTTGAGCAATATACTTATCTCGTACCCAATCCAAAACAAAGCGATTAGGTGCAAAAAGAGTAATGGCGCCGCTTTCTTCATTTGCCACCAACGGCCTTATCCACATACTAAATTGCTGCGTCGGCAAATCTTGCTGAAGTCTTTCGAGACAACGATTCCATAAAGACATTAAAAAACTTACTCCGAACCAACAAAATAAAGGAAAAATGAAGACCAATTAGATAAAAAGACAAAAGAAGGTAAATTAAAAACTGGGCTTTAACGATTAACTATTCAGCAACAAAACGATGAATATAGGCTGATTATCCCTTTAATCTGTGCATAAGTAAATGGTGGGTTTTCAGTAAAAAGGGTAAAACCAAAATACAAGTATAACCATATGATTAGTATAGTTATTATATATTAATAGAGTTGAGACAATTTTGATAACTTTATAGATAACAATCAATAATCAGGCCATATTTCGGCGTTATAGCGAAAAATCATTAAAATAATGTGGATAAATCCCCTAATGATGCAATAGTTACCCAAAGGGGCACAAAAACAGCTAATGATCATTAATTACACAATGATCTGGATAACTCATTGACAAACGTTGGCCGGATCTCTAGAATTCAGCGTCCTTTTTGAGCATGCAAGTGTTCATTTGTTTTTAACCTTATGTAGCGGAACTAGGTCATGAAAAGAACTTTTCAACCAAGTAACTTAAAGCGTAAGCGTTCACACGGTTTTCGTGCCCGTATGGCGACTAAAAATGGCCGCAAGGTTATTGCCAATCGTCGTGCTAAAGGCCGTGCTCGTTTAACAGCTTAATCATTTAAAGTGGGTGAAAATTCATTTTCTCGGGAGTTGAGACTTTTAACTCCCACCCACTTTGAATTTGTTTTCAAAAATGCCACCCCTGCTGTATCCCCAAATTTAACTTTACTTGCCCGTCACAATAATAGTGCTAATCCTAGGCTAGGTATAACTGTTGCTAAAAAACGTGTCAAAAAAGCACACGATCGCAATCGTATTAAACGTATTGTACGTGAAAGTTTTCGCAATCATCAGCAAAGCTTACCTAACATTGATATAGTAGTTGTCGGCAAAAGTGGGCTTGATAAGCTCTCAAATCAGGAACTATTCCTAGTTTTAAGTAAGTTATGGAAAAAGTTAGCCAAGCGCTGCGAAAAATCCCAATAAGTTTGATTAGACTATACCAGCTATGGCTTTCACCTCTGCTTGGTCAAAATTGTCGTTTTCATCCAACTTGTTCTTACTATGCAATTGAAGCAATAAAACAGCACGGAATAATAATTGGTGGTTGGTTAAGTATCAAACGCATACTAAAATGCCACCCGCTGCATTCTGGTGGGATAGATCTGGTGCCCGAAAAGAAGAAGCAAAACAAGCACTGAAATATTTGAATTTGCCCATATAAACACAACGGATAAATTCACAAAACGTATGAAGGTCGTCGCCTAGGCAATACGGCTTAAATTAATAATGTAGTTAATATAGAGTATTTTATGGAATCCCAACGCAGCTTTTTATTAATTGGCCTTGCCATGGTCAGCTTTCTTTTATGGCAACAATGGCAAGTGGACTATGGTCCTCAACCAGTGCAACCTGTAGAAAGTCAACAAACAACGGGTAGTGATGCCCCATCAGGGAATGGTGACGTACCAATCGCTACCCCAAATAATCAAAATGCGTTACCTAGTCAAAGCGTGGCAGGTAAAGTGATTTCAGTAACGACTGACACACTGCAATTGAGCATTAATACAGTTGGCGGCGACGTAATTTCAGCAAACTTACTTAAATACCCCCTTGAGCAAGGTTCAGAAGGCACTTATAGCCTACTTCGCCCTAGTGGCCCAACTATCTTTGTCGCTCAAAGTGGTTTAGTCGGTACCAACGGCATAGACAAAACTGCTCGTCCTACCTACTCAGTTGCCCAAGATAGCTACGTAATGCAGGGTGACACACTCACGGTTCCTCTTACCTACACAGCAAAATCAGGTTTAATTGTCACCAAAGAGTTTATATTCAATAAGAATAGTCACGACGTAAAAGTGAATTATCATGTTGAGAACACCTCTTCTGACGTAAAAAGTGTTAAGCAGTTTGGGCAGTTAAAACAAAGTACCGCAGATCAAGGCGGCAGCATGTTTATGCCGACTTATCGCGGCGGCGCATTCTCAACTGAAGATGAACGTTACGAAAAGTATTCTTTCGATGACATGCAAGACAAAAACCTAAATCAAACAACGCCTGCTGGTTGGGCGGCAATGATTGAACACTATTTTGTTTCTGCTTGGGTACCGCCACAAGATCAAACTAACAGCCTTTACAGCAAAATGACCCAAAATGGTAACGCCATAATCGGCGTTGTCGGGCAATCTGTAGACATAGAGCCTGGTCAAAGTGTTGATATTCAGAGCTCTCTTTACCTTGGCCCTAAAGATCAGGATACCCTGAAACAAATCGCTCGCGGCTTAGATTTAACGGTTGATTACGGCTTCCTATGGTGGATATCGCAACCGCTATTTACCTTCTTACAATTCATTCACAGTTTAGTGGGTAACTGGGGTTTCTCGATTATCCTTATCACTATCGTCGTTAAAGGGGCTATGTACCCTCTAACGAAAGCACAGTATGAATCAATGGCAAAAATGCGTGCCTTAAAACCTAAGATGGACGCATTAAAAGAACGTTATGGCGACGACAAGCAGAAAATGCAGCAAGCCATGATGGAAATGTACAAGAAAGACAAAGTAAACCCTATGGGCGGTTGCTTCCCTCTTCTTCTACAAATGCCAATCTTCTTAGCCTTGTATTGGGTGTTGTTAGAAAGCGTTGAATTACGCCACGCTGACTTTATCTTCTGGATCACCGATTTATCTGTAAAAGACCCGTACTTCGTGTTGCCTATATTAACCGGCCTTAGTATGTATCTTCTTCAGAAGCTACAGCCTATGACGATGACAGACCCAATGCAGCAAAAAATAATGCAATTTATGCCTGTTGCAATGAGTTTATTCTTCTTCATATTCCCTGCAGGCTTAGTGCTGTATTGGTTAATCAGCAACATCATTACCCTTATCCAGGCGAAGATAATTTATGCGTCAATGGAAAAACGCGGTCTAAAAACCAAGTAACCACACATTGGTCAAAAGCCCGCCCTTCACAACAATGATAGGCGGGCTTTTTTATATTCAGCCCTAGCATTACAATAAAATTATTCAATCAATAGGAAATCACCATGCCCTCATTTGATATTGTGTCAGAGATTAAATTAGAAGAAGTTAGAAATGCGGTAGATAACGCCAACCGAGAGCTTTCTACTCGTTTTGACTTTCGCGGCGTAGAGGCAAGCTTCGAGCTAAAAGAAAGTGTTGTTACCATGTCTAGTGACAGTGACTTTCAACTAAAACAAATGCTAGATATTCTTCGCGGCACTTGTGTAAAACGCGGTGTTGATACCGCCGCTTTTGAAGAAAAAGACGTACAACACATAGGTAAAATATACAAACAAGCCATTGCCTTTAAAGAAGGTATTGAACAGCCTGTGGCGAAAAAGCTAATCAAAATGATAAAAGATGCAAAGATTAAAGTTCAAGCTTCAATTCAAGGCGATCAAGTGCGTGTTACTGGCAAAAAACGCGATGATTTACAGCAAGTCATGGCATTGGCTAAAAGCGGTGATTTCGATCAACCACTGCAATTCACTAACTTTAGAGATTAGGCATCACAGTGACTTCTGAGCAACATACCCCAGACCAAGACACCATAGTAGCGCAAGCGACCGCTAGCGGCCGTGGTGGCGTAGGCATAGTGCGTGTCTCAGGCACATTAGCAGCCAAGGTGGCTGAACAGATTATTGGCCACGTACCACCTGTTAGAAACGCACAGTACGTTCCGTTTGTGTCAAACACTGGGGAAGCACTCGATCAAGGTATTGCCTTGTATTTCAAAGCCCCTCACTCCTTTACAGGCGAAGATGTATTAGAACTTCAAGGGCATGGCGGCCAAGTTGTTTTAGACATGCTAATCAAAGCGACATTACAAATACCTAATGTACGCCTTGCAAGGCCTGGTGAATTTAGTGAGCGAGCCTATTTAAACGACAAGCTCGATTTAGCCCAAGCTGAAGCAATTGCCGATTTAATTGACGCCAGCTCAGAGCAAGCAGCTCGCGGAGCCTTGCGCTCATTACAAGGCGAGTTTTCAACGCAGACTAATCACCTCGTTGAACTACTGACGCATCTGAGAATATACGTAGAGGCCGCAATAGACTTTCCCGATGAAGAAATTGATTTTCTCAGTGACGGTAAAGTACAAAACGATTTATCTGCAATAACTGCCCAGTTATCAGCAGTAAAAAACAAAGCCCAACAAGGCAGCTTGTTGCGTGAGGGCATGCGGGTCGTGATTGCTGGTAGACCAAATGCAGGTAAATCAAGTTTATTAAATGCCTTAGCTGGTCGCGATGCAGCCATTGTTACTGCGATAGCAGGGACAACCCGTGACGTATTAAAAGAACATATCCATATCGATGGCATGCCATTGCATATAATTGACACAGCTGGCCTTAGGGATAGCTCTGACGAGGTAGAACGTATTGGGATTGAACGTGCTTGGCAAGAAATAGAACAAGCAGACCGAGTTTTGTTTATGCTAGACAGCACCGACACTCAAGAAAGCGACCCATATAAGATTTGGCCTGACTTTATGCAACGCTTGCCTGACAAAATGGGGCTTACTGTCATTCGCAACAAAGCGGATCTGTCAGGTGAAAGCATTGGTAAAGTCGAATATAAAGGCTATCCCGTTTTTCAACTCTCTGCCAGTCACAAGCAAGGTATCGACGTTCTCGCTGAACACCTAAAAGAATGCATGGGTTTCCATTCCTCAAATGAAGGGCAATTTATCGCGCGGCGCCGGCATATCGAAGCAATTGAACGTGCTGAAGAACATTTATTATTGGGCAAACAACAGCTAGAAGACAACCTAGCAGGCGAGTTACTTGCTGAAGAACTTCGCTTAGCACAATCCTACTTAAGCGAAATTACCGGTGAATTTAGTTCAGATGATTTGTTAGGAAAGATATTTTCATCGTTCTGTATTGGTAAATAGTCGCAAATTCTTTTAATCATCCCCAACACCCCAGCAAAATGTGATGCGTCACCTTGGCGCGTCTCGTTTTCAGCAGCGATTAGTGTAACGTTCAAAAAACACACATATAAATCATTTATCTTGTCACTAGGTAGTTGATAACAAACCTTAAGTTAAATATACCTAACCCCAAAGTTTATTTTTAATCGTAGTCACATTATCCCTTGAGTTCAGACGTAGTCGCGCACATCTATGCAAGGTACAATAACGACTGTAATTTAATGAGAAAGAAACTCCATGATAGATTTTGAGATAGTGGTTGGCAGTATGTTAGGTGCGAGTGAATACGTTGCTGACGCATTACAAGAAACACTGAGTAAGCACGGCCTAACGTCCAATATTCATTTAACACCTGATTTAAATGATGTATCTCGAGACGCCACCTGGATAATTTGCACCTCAACCCATGGGGCCGGAGATTTGCCAGATAATATTCAGCCATTTGCTAAGCAGATAGCAAAAACAGATACAAGTGATGTATCTTTCATCGTCATTGGATTAGGCGATAGCAGTTATGACACCTTTTGTTTTGGCGCAGCTCAAATGGAAAAAGTACTTAAAAATAGTGGTGCTAGAATGGATGCCCCTGCCCTAAATATAGATGTACTCCACCACCCAATACCAGAACAAGCCGCTGTTGACTGGTTAGAAACCTGGTTAAGTAGTAGAGGATAACATTTGAATACTTGGTTAAATGAAGCCGAACAAAAAGCGCTCAATCAAAACCTTAGTAATGATGCTCGGGTGCTCTACTTATTGGGCTTAAAACCTTCTATCGACCAAGCAACGGGCAAAACACCGGCATTAAATTACAAGTCTCTTTTGGCTATGCTTAATGCCAAAGAAACAAAGTTCACGCTTGGGCGTCAGGTAAACGCTTTAATAAAAGAACTGCTTCAAGTTGAGTTAGTGGCCTTTGTTGAAGATGTCGATTTAAGCAAAAGCTTCAACGGTAAAATACTGTTGTTACCTTTGTTAATGCTAAAATCCGATAATTACACTCAGCTGCATTTACAGTGGCAAAAGATGAGTGCTGATTGGACACCAAACAGCGCGTTATATAAAGATTTGGCTAAACTTGTCGGGATTATCGACAGCGAATTTTCCGACCACGAAATCGGCGATTTTGTCGCTTATTGGTTAGGCAGACCTGAAACCCAGTTCACCCAATTTCAGTGGACTCAAAAATTTGTTTTTAACGTCAAACAAAAGCGTTTAGCGAAAAATATGAGTGCTATTCATAAAGTCGGCAATCAAGTCGTCACGGCTAAACCTGGCGTCGTGGCCGATGAAAACGCCAAAAACCTTGTTGCTAAGTATAGTGGCAAGCTAAAGTCTACCTCTAATTCATGATCATCAACGGAACATTACCATGCAAAGTTTGAAAGACAGAATCGAACAACTCGGTAAAACACTTGGCAAGCAAAATATTCCTGAATCTTATACCGACTACAAAACGGTAAGATTAGAACATGAAGCATTAGCTAACCGAGATGTGCGTCAGTTACAAAAGGAAGGAAAGCGCAGTCGCATTCAAACCTTGCACGGTCGTTCTGATCTAAATCCAAAGTGGACATTCGATAACCTCATCGAAGACAGCGAAGATGTAAAAGAGGCTATCAGCATCGCCCATTCGTTTATTGCAGCTCATGAAGATACAGCGTGGCGAAAAAGCGGTTCACATATGATGATATTTTACGGAGACTATGGCCGTGGAAAATCGCATACCGCAGGTGCCATTGCTCACGAACTTATTAATCAATATGAAATTACAGTGTTATATCGGCAGCTTTCAACCTTATTAGAAATGCGGTTTTTCTCATACGACTACAGCGCAACTGATAAAGTAGGTGAGAAGTTTCGCGAAATTAATCAGGAACTACTCGATGTTGATTTGCTGATACTCGATGAAGTATGTGTCAATGAGTCATCCCTTAAAAAGAATGCGCAAAGTTGGTTAGGTAATCTGCTCAGACAACGTTTAGCACACAATAAGAACTGTATATTGATAACCAACCATAATTTAGCTCAGCTTGAGCAAGCCCTCGGTAGCTACTGCTTTGAGTCTATTAAAGAGTACGACACCTACAAAGTACGCTTTGAAGGGCCAAGCAGGCGTAAAGAAATCATCCCTTCTCAAGTAGAAACTCACAGAGCAACCGGTTACCAACCTAACCAAGTTAAATAATCCAACGTGCTTGTGGTTCAGTAGGTGTAAATGGCGAGTACTAAAGATCTTAATTCACTAAGATCTTTAGTGGTTAGATCTGCCAAAAAGATCTTTTACTCACTCGTTAGATAAACAATTCTCCTGTCAATTCGAACCAAAAAAGCTCCTTTAATACCTTTCTACTGCCCGAAAAACTTAGCTCAGCGACTAATTTGAAAAAAAAGAAATAATTTTTTTGGTCTAGATCTACTAGTTATACACAAGATGATCGACGATCGAGATCTACTAAGGTAAAGTCAGCTATAATCACGATTGCAGGAAGATCTTAGTGAATAAGATCACATTTTATGCACAGTTAGATCAAAACTTATCCTTTATTGTGCACAAGATCCTGTATAACTGCTGTATAATCGTTACATATCCACTTGATAATAATTGTCTCAGATCGGCTTGTGGATAAGATCGCTACTTACCCCCAAGCTATACAATTTAGATCAATGAATGATCACAACAAAACTTTGCTCGTATCTGTTTGATATATAATGAATTAATAGCCTTACACACAGATCTTGCGATCACTAATAGTAATAACATTAAGTAAAGATCTAAATAGATCTTATAAAGATTAAGCAAGATCGGTTCGATCTTCTGACTGAATTTTAAGCATTTAAATTCAGCAAAATAACATATAGAATACGCGCCCCTTTTTTGGGATATGCATGATTGAAGAGGTATGAAATGTTTTATCAACAACAATTTGATGTCATCGTTGTCGGTGGTGGTCACGCGGGTACTGAAGCGGCACTTGCGGCTGCGCGCATGGGCTCAAATACGCTGCTACTGACCCACAACATTGAAACCTTAGGTCAGATGTCATGTAACCCAGCAATTGGTGGGATCGGCAAAGGCCATTTGGTTAAAGAAATCGATGCTTTAGGTGGCAGCATGGCCACAGCTATCGATAAAGCTGGGATCCAATTTAGAACGCTTAATTCAAGCAAAGGCCCCGCAGTTCGTGCTACTCGCGCTCAAGCAGATAGATCTTTATATCGATCTGCGATACGTGACATTGTTGAACATCAAGATAATCTGACCATTTTCCAACAGTCTTGCGATGATCTCATTGTTGAAAATGACCAGGTCACAGGTGTAGTCACACAGATGGGCCTTAAATTTCACGCCAGAAGCGTTGTGATTACTGTAGGCACGTTTTTAGGCGGTACCATCCATATTGGTATGGAAAACTACAAAGGAGGCCGTGCTGGCGATCCTCCTTCCATTGCTTTAGCCGATCGCTTACGCGCTTTACCTTTTCGTGTTTCACGTTTAAAAACAGGTACACCGGCCCGCTTAGATGCAAGAACGCTTGACTACAGCGTGATGCAAGAGCAGTTGGGAGACAGCCCTACCCCAGTATTTTCATTCATGGGAAAAAGAGAAGATCACCCAAGACAAATTGCGTGTTATATCACTCATACCAACAGCAAAACCCACGATATCATTCGTGGTGGCTTAGATCGTTCTCCTATGTACACAGGGGTTATTGAAGGGATCGGGCCGCGTTATTGCCCATCAATAGAAGACAAGATCAATCGTTTTGCAGATAAAGATTCACACCAAATATTTGTTGAACCAGAAGGCTTGAACAGCATTGAAGTTTACCCAAATGGTATATCAACGAGTCTGCCGTTTGACGTTCAATTTGAGTTAGTTCGTTCGATCAAAGGGTTTGAAAATGCACATATTATTCGACCTGGTTATGCGATCGAATATGATTTCTTTGATCCACGAGATCTAAAGCAAACCCTAGAAACGAAATTTATCAAAGGGTTATTTTTTGCTGGCCAAATCAACGGTACCACGGGCTACGAGGAAGCCGGCGCACAAGGCTTAGTTGCAGGTGCGAATGCCTCACTGCAATGCCAAGGCAAGGATCCTTTGATCTTACGTCGGGATGAAGCATACATGGGTGTATTGATCGACGATCTAGCCACCATGGGTACCAAAGAGCCTTATCGTATGTTCACCAGTCGTGCTGAATATCGTTTGCTGTTACGTGAAGATAACGCCGATATCAGATTGACAACAAAGGGTCACGAACTTGGCTTAGTTGATGAAGAACGCTGGCAAGCCTTCAACCGTAAGCTAGAGGCAATCGAGCTTGAGCGTCAACGTTTACGCGATACTTGGGTTCATCCTAAACACGCCGCAGCTGACGTATTAAACCCGTTATTGAAAAATGCACTGAGTAAAGAAAATACTTTAGAGGATTTGATTCGTCGTCCCGAAATGACCTACGAAACCTTAATGAAAGTAACTGACTTTGGCCCAGGGATCGCCGATCCAAAAGCGGCAGAACAGGTAGAAATACAGATCAAATACGCTGGATATATTGAGCGTCAACAAGAAGAGATCGCTAAATCTCGAAAGAACGAGAATACCTTGATCCCGGTTGATTTTGATTACAGCCAGATATCTGGTTTGTCTAATGAAGTTGTCGCAAAATTGACTGATGCAAAGCCAGAAACCTTAGGCCTGGCCTCTCGTATATCTGGTATAACACCAGCTGCAATTTCATTATTGCTTGTTTATTTGAAAAAGCATGGATTGCTTAGAAAATCAGAGCGTAAATCAGCCTAATGACCGATAATTTCCATACCTTAGCGGCAAAATTGCAAGAATACATAAGCCTGACAGATTTACAGGTTTCTGAAGAGCAAATCAGTAAGTTAGTCGGGTTCGTGCAATTAATTCATAAATGGAACAAAGCGTATAACTTGACCTCAGTGCGGGATCCTGAATCTATGTTGATAAAACATATAATGGATTCTATTGTGGTGGCGCCTCATTTACAGCAAAGCCATTATATCGATGTAGGAACTGGCCCAGGTTTGCCTGGGATCCCCCTTGCGATCATGTTGCCGCAAACACACTTCACTTTGCTTGATAGCCTAGGTAAACGCGTCAGGTTTATGAAACAAGTCGCTTATGAACTCAAACTCGACAATATTCAACCTGTGCAAGCCCGGGTCGAAGATTATGCTAGTGCTCATGAACTTAACGGAGTGCTCAGTCGCGCATTTGCCTCATTAAATGACATGTTAACTTGGTGTCAGCATCTTATTGATAGCAACGGAACATTCATTGCGCTTAAAGGGCAATTACCCCAACAGGAAATCGACGAATTGCCTGAGGGCTTTGTTGTAACTGATACTATTGCGTTACATGTTCCTGAATTAGAGGGTGACAGGCATCTAATCAAGATTGTTAATACCAATCCCCGTTAATAAGTGTCCCCTCACTAACGTGGAATGGTATAAGACATAATTGAGCATTTCTTTTTCGCCTTAAAAGCATTATCTTCTGCAGATAATTTTTTTACTACGCTAGTTAGTTGTATAAAACGGATTAGCGATAAATAACACTGGAATATTATTTTGGGAAAAGTCATTGCCATTGCCAATCAAAAAGGTGGCGTCGGTAAAACTACTACTGCGGTAAATGTGGCTGCTTCTATGGCAGCGACCAAGCGTAAAGTCTTGTTGATCGATTTAGATCCCCAAGGCAACGCCACTATGGGTAGCGGTGTTGATAAATACGACGACCCCAATACCTGTTATGAATTATTGATTGAAGAAAAACCCATTCAAGAAGTGGTGATTAAAGAGACCTCAGGGAAATACGATTTAATTGCTGCCAATACGGACGTAACCGCGGCGGAAATTAAGCTGATGGAAGTGTTTGCCCGAGAGGTGAGGTTGCGCAACGCATTGGCGCCTGTGCGTAATTATTACGACTTTATCTTTATCGACTGCCCGCCTTCACTTAACCAGTTAACGGTGAACGCAATGGCCGCGGCTGATTCTGTTCTTGTACCAATGCAGTGCGAGTATTACGCCCTTGAAGGTTTGACGGCATTGATGGATACCATCAAAAAGCTCGCGTCGGTGGTGAATCCTGAATTAACAATTGAAGGGGTATTGCGCACCATGTACGATCCGCGTAATCGCCTTGCGAATGATGTATCTGAGCAGCTAAAGCGACATTTTGGTGAACAAGTGTATCGTACAGTTATTCCGCGCAATGTGCGCTTAGCAGAAGCGCCAAGTTTTGGTACGCCAGCTATGTACTATGATCGCTCATCAACAGGATCGAAGGCGTATTTAGCTCTTGCAGGTGAAATATTGCGTCGCAGTAAGAAAGAAAGCGTTGCTAAAGTTAGTTAACTGAAATTAATACGGGTCGAATAGAGAAATACATGTCAGCGAAGAAACGTGGGTTAGGAAGAGGTTTAGATGCATTATTGGCTACAAGTCAGGCGTCGCGTAATGCACAGGACAACCAGCCTGAGCAAAACGACAGTGAACTACAGCAGTTAGCAGTCGAATTCCTCAAACCAGGAAAATACCAACCCCGTAAAGATATGTCTCCAGATGCATTAGAAGAACTTGCATCTTCGATTCGCTCTCAAGGCGTTATTCAGCCAATTATCGTGCGTACCCTAGGGAATAATGAATTTGAAATTATTGCCGGTGAACGTCGCTGGCGAGCTTCCCAGTTAGCGGGTTTAGAAACTGTACCTTGTTTGGTTAAAGATGTACCCGATGAGGCTGCCGTCGCTATCGCACTGATTGAAAACATTCAGCGTGAAGATCTTAACGCAATGGAGGAAGCTCAGGCGTTAGAACGTCTGATGAGCGAGTTTGAATTAACCCATCAAGAAGTGGCTACAGCCGTCGGTAAATCTCGTACCACAGTGACCAATTTAATGCGTCTTAATAATTTACATGATGACGTTAAACTCCTATTGGAACACGGTGATATAGAAATGGGCCACGCCAGAGCATTACTGGGCTTAGAAGGGGATGCTCAGTTAGAAGCTGCTCATATTGTGTCAGGTAAAGGATTAACCGTTAGAGACACCGAGAATTTAGTGCGTAAATTCCTCGAACCTGCCACTCCTAAAGAAGAGAAAAAGCTCGATCCTGATGTGGTACGTTTACAAGATAAATTATCGCAGAACTTAGGTGCTCCTGTGCAGATTGCGCACAATGCAAAAGGTAAGGGTAAGGTCGTAATTAACTTTTCGAGTTTAGATCAATTAGACGGAATTTTGTTGCACATAAAGTAATGTTACAAATAGGCAGTCGAAATACCCTTTTCAGTTGTAAATTCGTCGCAGATAAGTATACTTTCGGCGCTTTTGAAGGTATCAGCAAGTAGAGGAATAAGTTGATAGCGAGTTTAACCGCACCTGGTCGAGCGTTGGCGAAAAATATTTTTTATTGCCAAATGACTATTATCATCGCCCTAAGTGTATTTTTTGCGGTAATTTATGGACAAAACTCGGCAATATCATCCCTGTTTGGTGGAGTAATATGTTTACTCCCAAACGTCATTTTTGCCTACTTTGCGTTTAAATATGCCGGTGCGAGTAAGAACAAACTGGTTGTTCAGCAATTTAATAAAGGCTCAAAACTCAAATTCTTCGCCACAATCGTATTATTTATCGTGGCATATCAATGGAAAGGGCTACAGCCTTTGCCGTTGATGTTGAGTTACGTTGTGACATTAGTCAGTCAATGGCCAGTAATAATTTTTTTAGGTCGCGTTAAACAGTAACGAGACCAATACAGATTTTTTAACTTTACATACTTGGGTGGCAAAATGGCAGGATCTGCTGGCGAACAAACCATTAGTGGTTATATTCAGCACCATTTGACCAATGCAGCGGTCGGCGAAGGTTTCTGGACCTTTCACGTCGATACATTAGCGTGGTCTGTGGTACTCGGATTAGTATTTATATTGAGCTTTCGCGCGGTCGCGAAAAAAGCAAGTGCAGGCGTGCCAGGCAAATGGCAAGCTTGTGTAGAACTTATTGTTGAATTTGTTGATGACACAGTAAAAAGTACCTATCACGGTAAGAGTGCGTTAATTGCTCCTTTAGCATTAACCATTTTCGTATGGGTATTACTGATGAACTTGATGGATTTAATTCCAGTCGATTTCCTACCGACGGCTGCTGCATTAATTGCAGGTGAGTCAATGGATGTCATCGCTGCGGGGCAGTCACATACTTATATGAAAGTAGTACCGACAACTGATGTAAACATGACCTTTGCCCTATCGCTTGGTGTGTTTGCGTTGATGATCTTTTACTCGGTAAAAATCAAAGGTTTCGGCGGTTTCATGAAAGAGCTTTATGCTCATCCTTTTAATACGCCTTGGTTATACTGGTTCAACTTTATTCTTGAGTTGGTGTCTTTGGTTGCCAAGCCGTTGTCATTATCACTACGTTTGTTCGGTAACTTATATGCCGGCGAGCTTATCTTTATTCTTATTGCAGGAACGATAGGTGTATGGCAATTGCCAATTCACTTCTTGTGGGCTGCATTTCACTTGTTAGTTATTCCATTACAGGCGTTTATTTTCATGATGTTGACCATCGTGTACTTAAGCCTAGCGAGTGAAGAACACTAGTTTTACAACGTTTTATTTTTTTAACATTAACTTAAACACAAAGGTGAAAATCTATGGAAATCTTAGGAAATCTTTATATCGCGGTTGGTATTTTGATAGGACTATGTGCATTGGGCCCAGCGATCGGTTTCGGTCTTCTAGGTGGTAAATTTCTTGAGTCAGCTGCTCGTCAACCTGAGCTAGCTCCTCAACTACAAGTTAAAATGTTCATTGTTGCTGGTCTTATCGATGCAATCGCAATGATCGGTGTTGCAATCGCTCTTTTCTTATTGTTCGTTGAAAGCGCGAAGTTTGCTGTTTAAGCACCTAACTAGACAATAACGAATATAGGAGGAGCGGTTTTGAATATCAATGCCACTCTATTTGGCGAACTAATAGCATTTATATTCTTCGTGTGGTTCTGCATGAAGTTTGTATGGCCCCCAATTATGGGCGCTATTGAAGAACGTCAAAAGAAAATTGCTGATGGTCTTGCTGCGTCTGAACGCGGTGAAAAAGATCTAGAACTTGCTCAAGCGAAAGCGACAGAGCAGTTGAAAGAGGCGAAAACTCAAGCAGCTGGAATTATCGAGCAGGCTAAGAAGCGTGGTTCTCAAATTGTTGATGAAGAAACGCAACGTGCCCACCAAGAGCGTGAGAATATCATTGCTCAAGGTCATGCTGAAATCGAAGCTGAGCGTAACCGTGCAAAAGAAGATTTGCGTAAGCAAGTCGCAGTGTTAGCTGTTGCCGGTGCTGAGAAAATTCTTGAGCGTCAAATTGATGCTGCAGCGCAAAGTGACATAGTTGAAAAACTTGTCGCCGAGCTATAAGGGGAATTTGAGCTATGTCTGAATTGACAACGATTGCTCGCCCTTACGCAAAAGCTGCGTTCGATTATGCGGTTGAGCAGAAAATTATCGCAGGCTGGCAGGAAATGCTGGTTTTCGCAGGTGAAGTAGCAAAAAATCCAGACATCAAAAATTTAATGTCTGGGGCCGTTGCGCCTGACACCCTAGCGGAAGTTTTTAACCAAATCTGTGGTGAACAACTTGACCAACATGGTCAGAACCTAATTAAGGTTTTGGCTGAAAATAAACGTCTTCAAGCACTTCCTGAAATATCAGAGTTGTTTAACGAATTTAAAACTGAATTCGACAAAGAGATCGAAGCAGATGTTATTTCTGCTACCGAACTTAATGAAAAACAACAGGCTGAAATCAGTGGGGCTCTTGAAAAGCGTCTTGCACGAAAAGTTAAGCTGAATTGTAGCGTCGACCCTACCCTGATCGCCGGAGTTAAAATCAAAGCCGGTGATACAGTGATTGATGGCTCGGTTAAAAGTAAATTAAACCGTCTCACAGACGCGTTACAAGCATAACGGGGAAAAGAGCATGCAACTGAATTCCACTGAAATTGCAGAACTGATCAAACAGCGAATTGAACAGTTTGAAGTAGTAAGTGAAGCTCGTAACGAAGGAACTATCGTTGGTGTAACTGACGGTATTATCCGTATTCATGGCCTTGCAGATGTAATGCAAGGTGAAATGATTGAGCTTCCTGGTAATCGCTACGCTATCGCATTGAACCTAGAGCGTGACTCTGTTGGTGCGGTTGTTATGGGCCCTTACGCTGACCTTCAGGAAGGCGCAAAGGTAACTTCATCAGGTCGTATCCTTGAAGTACCAGTTGGTCGTGGTTTGCTAGGTCGTGTTGTTAACACGCTTGGTGCACCGATCGATGGTAAAGGTGCAATTGACGCTGATGGTTTTGAGCCTGTAGAAAAAATTGCCCCTGGCGTAATTGAACGTCAGTCGGTTGATCAGCCTATTCAAACTGGTTATAAATCAGTTGATGCCATGATCCCAGTTGGTCGTGGACAACGTGAATTGGTTATCGGTGACCGTCAAACAGGTAAAACTGCTTTGGCCATTGATGCGATCATTAACCAGAAAGATTCTGGCGTTAAATGTGTTTACGTAGCGGTTGGCCAAAAGGCTTCAACAATTGCTAACGTAGTACGTAAGCTCGAAGAGCACGGCGCAATGGCTCACACTATTGTAGTTGCAGCATCAGCTTCTGAATCAGCAGCATTGCAATACCTTGCTCCTTATTCAGGTTGTACTATGGGTGAATACTTCCGTGACCGCGGTGAAGATGCGTTGATCGTATACGATGACCTATCTAAGCAAGCTGTTGCTTATCGTCAAATTTCACTATTACTACGTCGTCCGCCGGGTCGTGAAGCATATCCTGGTGACGTTTTCTATTTGCACTCGCGTCTTCTAGAGCGTGCGGCACGTGTTAACGAAAACTACGTAGAGAATTTCACCAAGGGTGAAGTAAAAGGTAAAACAGGCTCTTTGACTGCATTGCCAATTATTGAAACTCAAGCTGGTGACGTATCAGCATTCGTACCTACTAACGTAATCTCAATTACCGATGGTCAGATTTTCTTAGAAACTGACTTGTTTAACTCAGGTATTCGTCCTGCGGTTAACGCTGGTATTTCAGTATCTCGTGTTGGTGGTGCAGCCCAGACTAAAATCGTTAAGAAGTTAGGTGGTGGTATCCGTCTAGCGCTTGCTCAGTACCGTGAATTGGCAGCTTTCTCTCAATTTGCATCTGACCTTGACGAAGCGACTCGTGCTCAATTAGAGCATGGTGAGCGTGTTATGGAATTAATGAAGCAGAACCAATATGCACCACTTTCAGTGGCTGATATGTCTGTTTCATTGTTCGCTGTTGAAAAAGGCTACTTGAAAGACGTTGAGCTAGACAAAATCCTAGATTTTGAAGCCGCGTTGCACTCGTACATGAACAGCGAGTACGCTGAGCTGATTAAAACTATCAATGATACAGGTAACTTCAACGGTGAAATTGAAGCCACGTTAGCTGAAGCTTTAGAGAAATTTAAAGCAACACAAACTTGGTAATCAATGGCACTGCCTTAACGGCAGTGCATTCGTTGAATAATCGGAGATAGATTTATGGCTAGCGGTAAAGAGATAAAAGGTAAGATCGGGAGTATTAAAAATACTCAGAAAATCACCAGTGCAATGGAGATGGTTGCTGCGTCTAAAATGAAAAAGGCGCAAGACCGTATGACTGCAAGTCGTCCATACGCTGAGAATATTCGAAACGTGATCGGTCACCTGGCTAACGCTAACCTTGAATATCGCCATCCTTATTTAGAAGACCGTGAAGTAAAGCGTGTCGGCTATATCGTTATCTCAACTGACCGTGGTTTGTGTGGTGGATTGAACACCAACGAATTTAAAAAGGTCACTAAAGATGCGAAGAAATGGCAAGAACAAGGTGTAGAAGTTGATTTTGCAGCTTTAGGTTCTAAATCTTGTGCGTTCTTTAATCGTTTCGGCGGCAATATGTTAGCTGCTGAATCAGGCCTTGGTGATGCACCAAGTGTAAAAGACGTCATTGGTTTAGTGCGTATTATGCTCAACGCCTTCAACGAAGGTAAAATCGACCGCCTGTATTTGGTGTTTAACAAGTTTGTTAACACCATGGCTCAAGAGCCACTGATCGATCAATTGTTACCTTTGCCTAAATCTGAAGATAAAGCATTAAAGCACCGTTGGGACTATATCTACGAACCTGATCCAAAACCTATTTTGGATACGTTATTGGTTCGTTACATCGAGTCTCAAGTATATCAAGGCGTAGTTGAAAACGCTGCGTCCGAGCAAGCTGCTCGTATGGTCGCGATGAAAGCGGCCACAGATAACGCAGGTGACTTAATTGATGACTTACAACTGATATACAACAAGGCACGTCAAGCGGCAATCACACAAGAGATCAGTGAGATTGTAAGCGGCGCGGCTGCGGTGTAGGCAAAGGTTTTAGAATTTAAGAGGAATTAACATGAGTCAAGGTAAGGTCGTCCAAATCATTGGCGCCGTTGTGGATATTGAATTTCCACAAGATTCGGTTCCAAAAATATATGACGCATTGCGTATCACTGAAGGTGATCTGCAAGGTTTGACCCTAGAAGTGCAGCAACAACTTGGTGGTGGCGTAGTGCGTACAATCGCATTGGGTACGACTGATGGCTTGCGCCGTGGTTTAGCAGTAGAAAATACTGGTGAAGCTATTCAGGTTCCAGTTGGTAAGGCTACTCTTGGCCGTATCATGGATGTATTGGGTAACCCAATCGACGAAGCAGGCCCTATTGGTGAAGAAGAGCGTATGTCTATTCACCGTGAAGCGCCTACTTATGAAGATCAATCAAGTTCAGTTGAACTACTTGAAACAGGCATCAAAGTTATCGACTTGGTATGTCCGTTTGCTAAAGGTGGTAAAGTTGGCTTATTCGGTGGTGCCGGTGTAGGTAAAACCGTAAACATGATGGAGCTTATCCGTAACATCGCAATCGAGCACAGTGGTTACTCTGTATTCGCTGGTGTTGGTGAGCGTACTCGTGAAGGTAACGATTTCTATCATGAAATGAACGAATCTAACGTACTTGATAAAGTATCGCTAGTTTACGGCCAAATGAACGAGCCTCCCGGAAACCGTTTACGCGTGGCGTTAACTGGTTTAACCATGGCTGAGAAATTCCGTGACGAAGGTCGTGACGTGCTTTTCTTCGTAGATAACATATACCGTTATACACTTGCTGGTACTGAAGTATCTGCATTGTTAGGTCGTATGCCATCTGCGGTAGGTTATCAGCCTACGTTGGCTGAAGAGATGGGTGTGCTTCAAGAGCGTATCGCATCTACTAAGACTGGTTCAATCACGTCAATTCAAGCGGTATACGTACCTGCGGATGATTTGACGGATCCATCACCTGCTACAACGTTCGCTCACTTAGATGCGACGGTTGTATTGTCACGTGACATCGCCTCTTTGGGTATCTACCCTGCTGTTGATCCACTTGATTCAACTTCACGTCAACTTGATCCGCTTGTTATCGGTCAAGAGCACTATGAAACTGCACGTGGCGTTCAATCAGTTCTTCAACGTTATAAAGAGCTTAAAGACATCATCGCTATTTTGGGCATGGATGAGCTATCTGAAGAAGATAAATTGTCTGTATCACGTGCTCGTAAAATTCAGCGTTTCTTGTCACAGCCTTTCTTCGTTGCTGAAGTATTCACCGGTTCACCTGGTAAGTACGTATCATTGAAAGATACCATCAGCGGCTTTAAAGGCATTCTTGAAGGCGAGTTTGACGACCTTCCTGAACAAGCTTTCTACATGGTTGGTTCAATCGAAGAAGCATCTGAGAAAGCCAAAAAAATGTAAGCGTATCTTCGGATACGTTTAACTTTTTTTGATAGGAGGGTACATGGCAATGACAATTCAACTGGATGTAGTAAGCGCAGAAGATAGTATTTTTTCTGGATTAGTACAGAGTATTCAAGTAACCGGCAGTGAAGGTGAACTTGGTGTTCAGTACGGTCATGCTCCTTTGCTGACTACTATAAAAGCTGGAATGGTTAATGTGGTTAAGCAGTTCGGCGAAGAAGAATTGATTTATGTTGCTGGTGGTGTACTCGAAGTACAGCCCGGTCATATATCAGTACTTGCGGACACTGCGCTTCGAGCCAGCGACTTAGATGAACAAGCAGTTCTAGAGGCGAAAAAACGTCTTGAGGACAATATTGCAAATCCTAGTTCTGATTTCGAGTATGCAGAAGCAGCTGCAGAGCTTGCCGAAACCATCGCGCAGTTACGTTTGATTCAGAAGCTACGCAAATAATTGGAATAGAAATGTTTCATGTGAAACCCGGCTATAAGCCGGGTTTTTTGTATCTGCACGTTCAAGAATTGCGTAATACCAATCCGCATTAATAAGTGACCGCCTCAGAATGGGTCCAGCGGTTTTTGATTAAGGCGTCGTATGTAGTAATGGTTGTTCCCTTTCAAATAGTGAGAACGCAGAGCAAAAGCCGCTGGGGCATTCCTTGTAGGCGAGTTTTAAAAGGGCTTACACTGCGTTGCATGACTTCGAAAGAGAACAACTATTCATTCAGTCATGCGCCTTGTTTAAGCCCTTTTAAACTCTCGCTGAGTCATCACTTATTAACGTGGAATGGTATAAAGGGTTTCTATCGCTTTATATGATTATGTTTTAGCGCCTCTGAAAGACTCTGTAGCGTATTTCTTACTGAAGCCAACACACCATTGAAAGTATCGGCGTTTTGCTGTGTATGCGCGCTTTGAGGCGCTAAATCACTAAGTAAGTTACTTGCTCTAGTGAATGCATTGTTGTCGAATAGTTGTTTTGCTTGGTTTAGGGCGTCAGCGGTTGCGATATGATCGCCCTTTTGCGCGTATTGGCTTAATTCGTCTATCGCACTTTCACATTGCAAAATAGTTTGTGGCAGTTTGTTGAGATACTCGTCTAGCTCGTATTTAGCGTTGACGATGGCTTGCGCTACATCTACGCCTGGTAAATCTATACACATGTGTGCAAAGCGTAAAACCTGAGCAATTGAATTTTCTAAACCGGCTTCATCGTCGTTCAATGCTGCTCGTTCAAGTCGACCAAAGACCTTGCCCACATTGGCTAACCCAAACGACCCAGCGGCACCTTTAATACGGTGAATAGATTTGGCGATTGCTGGTAAATCCCGTACGTTCCATGCTTGTTCAATATTAGCCAACTCATCTCGTAAATCGACTATATAACCTTGGATCAGCGGCAGCATCTTGTCATCAGCAACCGATACTTGTTTGGCTGATAGGTTAAGGTATTGTCGTACTTTACGAATAAATACATCTCGTTCAATAGGTTTGGCTAAGTGGTCGCTAAATCCGATGCGAAGGTAGTAATCTATTTCGTGTTGCATGGTGTTGGCTGTTAAGGCAATAGCCGGGGTTTTATTACCCGATTTTCGAATATTTCTAAGGGTATCTACACCGTTTAACCCTGGCATGTGAATATCTAATAGCAATAAATCGAACTGACTAGCCCGTATAGCGTCTATCGCTTGGTGGCCGTCGGCAACCTCGGTTACCGTAATATTCATACGCTTCAGTAGCAAAGCAACAAGCTCTCGGTTATTCGGGTGGTCGTCTGCCAGTAGCACCTTGCAAGCACCAAATTTAGGTACATGAGATTCGTGAGTTATTTGGTGAATACTCGATAAATCAATTTCTTGAGCGGTGTTTAACCAAGCAACATCCGTAGGGGTATCAAGCTTAATCGTGATAGTAAACGTGCTGCCTTTGCGCGGTTGGCTTTTAGCATTAATGTCGCCTCCAAGTCCTTGTGCTAAGCGCTTCGCAATACTTAAACCTAAACCTGTGCCCCCCACTTGGCGATTGATTACACTATCTGCTTGGGTAAAAGGATTAAATAGCTTCTGCATGTCGTTTTGACTTATCCCCTCCCCAGTATCCACTACATTGATGGTTAAGGTTGAGCCTGCGGCCTTTACATCTAGGCATATATGACCACTGTGGGTAAACTTAAGGGCGTTATTAGTTAGATTGAACAGAATCTGTTTTAGTCTAGTCGCATCAGTGATGATTTTTTCCGGCAGCGGAAAGTCGTAATTTACATGGAACCCCAACCCTTTATCTTTTGCGCGTTTGCCCACAACCGACTCAATTTGACCAAGCAAAGAAAATAAGTGGCAAGGCTGTGATTTGAAGTCCAGCTTATTCGCATCGATCTTACTTAAATCAAGTATATCGTTGATGATACGTAGTAAATGGGCACCATTTTGGTAAATGATACTGGTGACGCGCTCCTGCTCGGTTTTATCAATGTCGCCAAGTAACATGCCATCTGCGTATCCAATGATAGAAGTTAGCGGTGTACGAATTTCATGACTCATATTGGCCAGGAAATGATCTTTTGCTAAATTCGCTTCAATAAGTTCTTGGTTAGATTGGGCAAGCTTTTGGTTTGCTTCGCGTAGCGCTTGGGTGCGAAATTCTACAGTTTGTTTTAACTGGGATTTTAGTTGGCTGTTGCGCAAGTTTACCAAACGCATTTTTTCTGCCAAAGCAAAGGCGAGAATAAGCGTATCTGCGGCAATACCGATAAAACCAAGTAAATAAATATCAACATTTATGCTTGGCAACACTCGAAGGTTAAGTAAGTTTCCAACCACATTTGGGATAATCACACATAACGAAGCGATGACAAAATAACGAGCAGGTTTATAGCCTCTTTTCCATGCCACCAGACCAACTGATAATCCAGTCAATAGCACTGCTGTGGTCAAAATAGACACGATAATCAAGCCAAGGGCTTGGTTATAAAACGCAATTGGTAAAGCGAGTAAACACAAACACCCTAGCGCCAAAAGAAAGAGCATGGTCCGTTTTGCCGTAAGATTTAGCCTGAAAAACTCTATTTGGAAAAAGGCGGAGAATGCGCACCCTAGTAGGAATCCGGGCATGAGCCAATCTTTAGCACTGAATAAGTTCAAATACTCAAATACACCAAAGATAGCTGCCCATGCGCTGGCGTAAAAAAGAGTGGAAAGTGCGTAAAACAGATATTGGGTGTCGCGCATCACTATGTATATAAATAGATTATATAAGCCTAGCGCCAAATAAATGCCAAAGCAGATAAAAAGGATAACATTGTGATTCGCTACTGATGTCAGCATATGCTCTTCGGTTTCAAGCACGATTTTTATAGGGGCAAAGAAGAAATCACTATCAAACACCATGAGTAAGGTGGCGGTTTCTCCGGCAGGAATACTGAGTTTACTACCGTAATGTAAGGGGTAAATATTGTTATGATCTAAGCCTGATATTGAGCTCTCCACCGGACTATGTTGAGAGTAAAGTGACACTTGAACCGTTTCGATCACTGAGCCGCTTGGGTAAATAAACCATTGCTCATTTTGCGTATCGTTATAAATTTCGAACGCAGTGACATACCTGTCTTTGAAAGGGTCATTGGGATTATGTTGCTCGAAAGTGCCAAGCCACTCTTGTAGTGGTTCTCGGTAATGCGGAGTTTCAGCTCGACCAATACTTAAATAAACTAACTGCTGACTAATGTCATTTTGCCTAATTTCAGATGCATTAAAGTGCGGAATTAAGGTGTCTTGTGCCTTAAGATCGAAACTGAACAGGGACAACAACAAAATACAAAATATAGCTGTTTTCAAAATAGTACCAACATACTAAAGAGACCTTGAGGCTAACCTCTGATCTGCTTAACTGTGATGGCAACATGTGTGCGAATACGCGTTCTAATGTCGCCAATCTACGACTAATGTGAATTATGCCCGACAATGTGCCTGTACGGTTAGTGTTTTTACCTTTTTGCTACATTTCCCCTTAAAATTCCGTTAAAAAGGCGCTAATTCTGCGTATTTCTTCCTATTTTTGATTGTTAACTTGCTGATTTGCTAATTGGCGGGCAAAAACACGGTCCTGCATCTGGGTAAAAGTAGACAATAACGGCGTAGTGTCGATACCTTGAGTAAAATGTAGTGTATGCGCAAGCGCTTCTAATGTTGATAAACCAGCTGCTACCGATGTTTTACGTATCCTATATAGGCTTTTTGGTGGCTGTATAAAGTGCCAAGCAGGCAGAGTATGCAACCAAGGGTTCATCATCCATAGCTTATAGGCTTTGCGCCACGTGGCGTCGAGCAATATAAGAGCGGGTGGAGCGCTACGCTCTCGGCTTGTCGTTGTTTCTAAGGGTTTACTGTTATCATTTGGATACACTAGGCAGGCTAACTCTTGTTGTACGTTAATCCAACTCATTAGTTGACTGAAATCCCCTGGCTTTTCGCCCACCCAAATTTCGCTATTCGGTACACAAAGCTGAATCAATTTGGCGCTATTTTTAGCGTGATTCACTTCACTCGGGTGCTGCAAAATAATGACTTTTTGCGCGCTGCAAACAGTACACAATAGATCGCAAATACACACTGATTGTGGGTAATCACAATGATGACATATCACTCTTTTCATGTCGTTGAGCCGAGTAGTCCTAGGTCACTATTTACATTTGATTGTTCTTTGCAGTTTGAAATAGTGAGTATTAATCGTAAGTTTTGCATAATGAACACTTAAAGTTTGATGAAAAGAAAAATGCATATGGCTCGAAACCCACATTATACCCAAATTTGGCAAACTGTTTGTGCGATACCTGCTGGCAAGGTAGCTAGTTATGGTCAAATAGCGGATCTTGCTGGATTACCGGGACGAGCTCGCTTGGTTGGAAAATCACTAGGGGTAGCTCCGAAAGAAATGAACTTACCCTGGTTCCGAGTGCTGCGATCATCAGGACAATTAGCTTTTGCTGCGGGCTCAGAACAAGCATTGAACCAGGCGGGTTTGCTTCAGGAGGAAAACGTGGTTGTGTTGCGTAATCGCGTTAAGTTAGCTGAATTTCAGTGGAAACCGACCTTAGATGAAATGCTTTGGAAACTTAACCATTAATATTTAGTGCTCCTTTAAGAAAGTGAGTGTTTACTACGTTGAATTTCTTAATATTCTTGCATTACGGCTATCTGAGTCGCGTCGTCACTAATATCACAAGTGAGCATCAATCAGTCATTTGCTTAGCACCACTAAAATGTATGCCACGATTAAACTGCGGCACGTTTACAATAGTAACGAATAAACGCTAAATGGTTCGGTAAGCTGCTGACTCGGCGTGCCGTTTGTTGCTTTACGTTATCCAAAAAACTGGCTAATTCCTGCACTGGCATTAAATCGACGATTGGGTGATACGCCTTCGGCGTTATGCCCTGCCCGAGCATCACTTGTAACCACGATGCTTCGCCGAATAATTCCCCGTTTCCTTGGTGGACGTGAGCACTGTGGGCAAATTGCTCCATGCGCTCATCTAACGAAGTTGGAATAGGCATGTCTTTGCAGTAGCGCCAAAACGCCGAGTCTTTGCGGGCGGTGGCATGGTAATGCAAGATAATAAAATCGCGAATATTATCTATCTCATTGCGCATGGTAGCGTTAAATTTATCGATGATTGGAGATTCCATATGAGCAGACGGTAACGACTGCATCAAACGGATTATGCTTTGTTGAATTAAGTGAATGCTGGTGGACTCAAGTGGCTCTATAAAGCCACCAGCCAACCCAATGGCGACGCAGTTTTTATTCCAAAGTTTGCGTCTCACGCCTGTTTTAAATTTCAGTACACGAGGGGTGTTTAAGGTCTTACCCCGAATGTTGTCCAGCAACTGGGTTTTTGCTTCATCATCGCTGATGTATTTACTGCAGAAAACCAAGCCATTACCCACACGGGTTTGCAGCGGAATCTGCCATTGCCAGCCTGCATCATGGGCAATTGACCGAGTGTAGGGCACATTTGACTCGTTCAATTCAGTTTGTACTGCGACAGCACTGTCGCAAGGTAACCAATGACTCCAGTCTTCATAGCCGGTGTGCAAAGCTTGCTCAATCAATAAACCACGAAACCCAGTGCAATCAATAAATAATTGCCCTTCAACACGTTGTCCACTTTCTAAACTGAGTGATTGAATAAAGCCGTTGTTATGATTAAGGTTTACGTTATCAATTTTACCTTCAATGCGCCTGACCCCATATTGCTCGGCAAAATCGCGTAAAAACTTGGCGTATAACCCTGCATCTAAGTGAAAGGCGTGATTGCGCTCTTGTTTTGGTGCCGTGGCGAACTTACCCATTCTGCAAGCAAGATGCTCGGGGCAGTAGTCTCCTATCTCAGAAGCAATATCTAACTGTCTTCCTCGCAGCCAAAAATGCTGAAAGCCAGCCGCCCAGCACCCATGGTCAAAACGGCCAAACGAGTGTATATACGACTGATTTCGTTGATACCAATCCTCGAACTTTATGCCCAGTTTGAATGTGGCATTGGTGGCAGTCATAAACTCGGACTCTTTGATTTTTAGTAGGTCGTGAAACAGGTGCAATGTGGGGATAGTTGCTTCCCCAACGCCTACCGTTGGGATCGTGTCAGATTCTATGAGTGTCACTTTGATGTTCGCGCCAAATAGCTTACCAAGGGCCGCCGCGGTCATCCAGCCAGCGGTTCCGCCACCAGCGATAACAATATGTTTGATTGAATCTTTTTGCATAAGATAAATACTTCGTTCTTTTGTCGTTCGTTATCGTCTGAGTTTGTTTTGCAGTTCTGCACGCAGCTTTCTTAGGCTGATGTCGTCCATAGGGCTTGCCAGTATACTTTTGGCCGCTTCTGGTATATGTGAGAAATTTTCTGGCTGATGTGCAAACACGTAATGATCAAATAGGTTTTTCCAAGCATCTCGCTGGTGTGTTGGTAAGTCTCGTACACTCATCATTGCCAGTAACAAGGCATTCATTGGACGCCCCATCTGAGCAGGGCTATCACGCCACCAGTGGGTAATAAGCACGTTGAAAGCACTTAATCCTTGTACATGGTGCCACCACATACTGGGCAGAATAAGAGCATCACCTGGTTCTAGCTCTGCAACTTGAGCTGCTTCTAGCGCCTCAGAATACTTTGGATGCTCGGCAAGATCAGGATTGGCAACGTCGACGGTACTAATTTCTTGCCCGCCAGGCGCTTTGTCTAGAGGGCCCACATAGAGGTTCTTTAACTGCTCAGGGGGAAATAAAGTGAAACGTCGTTTGCCGACCACACAACAGGCAAAATTTTGCGCAAAATCATAGTGTGCTGCTATACGACTAGCATTACCCAGCCAAATATTGACCAACGGTGAGGTAATATCGGGCAGTGTTTCAATTTGCTTGAGTAAGCTTGGTAAACTTTGGGCAAGGCTGGTGGCACTGACATACACGCATTCACCCGTTTTGCTCTGGGCAGTTTGCAGAATATCATTCAGTAACTTAGGCAGTTTTTGCTGCTTGGATGCAAAATTAAAACCTGTCATATCCTGGTTGTAAAACACCCGCCCTTGCGCAGCACTTGGCAAATAATGTGTATGAAAATTTGCTCCTTCATCGAACTGCAGCAGATATTGCTTGGCAGCCTCATCAGACTGTTTAGCCGCTTTTACTAACGGCCAGTGGTTACAATATCCTCTGAGAACAATGGGTTCATGGCTGTTGAGCAACACCGAAGGGATATTTTTAGGGCTAATACCCTCGAGGTATTTTACCTCTTGAGCAGTCTGTTTCGCGTTCGATAAGGGCACGTCAGTGTTCACAGGTTATTCCTCTGGCGCGACTCGCTTATTTTTTAGCGCTACCAGATCGTTAAAATGAACCTGTGAGGCGAGTATAAGATAAACAGCTTGCAGGTAACCAGCGTTATGGAGCTGCACTATATTGTCAGGTGTAAGGTTATTTAGAACGTCCTCGTTTATGGTGTAAAAACCAATCAACTGATGTTTGCTGCCGTCATTCAAAGTGATATCAAGAGTCATTGACTCGAGTAGATTAAGTGTAACTAAGGTGTTTATAAAAGCGTCGTTAGCCTGTAGGCCATGATGCAGTGTCTCGAGGATCGCCGCGATATTTTCTAAATATTGGCTGTTACCGCCGTATTCCAAGAACAACTCAATACCTTGTGTTTTACTCACTTTCGGCGAGTCAATATCCAAGGTAATCACGCGTTGTTGCTCGGTCATGCCATCTGTTGTTACTGCTTGTCTGCCAATGAAAAAAGGCATGCGTTGCACAGAAAGTGGAATATACGAGGCGTTCCATTCGTTTGCCTGCAGAAATAGATTTTCTTGCTGTTCGAAGCCAAAAAGGGCCACAGGTGTAAATTGAGCTGTGGTTTGGTCTTTGTGAAATACAATTGGGTAATGCGCTTGCACGCTGCGTATCTCATCTACAAAAGTTGGAGAAAACCATAAGTCGTCTCCGTATTTATCACCGCGCTGAGTAATAACACGCAGATCACTATGCTCAACACTGTTCAGTAATACATGGTTTGCCATAAACGTCCCATTCGTTATTGTTATGCATATCACTAGTTGTTCTTATCTGTACTCAACTAGTACTCGTTAGTGACACTGCACAAAAGCCACAGGACTTATGTTAAGCATAAGTCTGTGGCTACCTTTTTATTTTTATAAACAGAGTGTGGCGTTAAAACGTATACCTCGCTCCTACGTTATAACGCGCACCTGTTTGAGTTAACTTATAGATTAAACGGTTATCACGACCAAATTCATTTGTATATTCGTCAGTAATGTTAATACCTTCAACGAAAACGGTCAGTCCTTCAAGCTGCTTAACCTCATAACTGATGTTAAAGTCAATTTGATAATAAGCGTCGGTAAAAATAGGCGCGGTTAAATCACCGTTTACCCGGCGCTCATTTAAATACTCATCACGCCAGTTGTAAGCTACTCGAGCCTGTAAACCATCTTTGTCGTAGAACAAGACTAAGTTAGCTGTGTCACTTAAACCGACGAGTGCTTCGGTATCACTCAGTGAAGACTTATCGTATTCTAAACCTGAGTCCACCATGGTGTAGTTGGCAATACCCCCAAAACCAGACTCACCAAACAGATGTTGAACGTTAAACTCTATCCCATCTATTGTGTGCTCAGTGTCGCCATTGACAGGTACGTTAATTCTGAAGTTAACGAGGTTATCTGTCGCTGGGTCGCCTAGTATTGTGCCGCCATCTAATTGCCCATTCTCATCGAAGTTAGGGGTAACATTCGGATCATCTGCGAAGTTTTCGAAGATGTAAGCTCGAAGTTCTTGGTTACTCGCACCTGCGCCTAATGCGGCGACGGCAGCATCAAACTTCTCTCCGTCCAGTGGGTTAGCAAGATTAAATATGGTTGAATCAACTGTGCCTGTGGTTATCCAATTAGTGACGTCTTTCCTGAAATAGCCAAGAGAGACGTAACTCCCTTCATCGTAATACCACTCGGCAGAAAGGTCATAATTCACAGATTCTAATGGACGCAAGCCTGGGTTACCTGAATTTCCCGAATAGCCACTCAAGCTACCTGATGTATTGATAGTTGTGCCGCCCTGTAACTCACCATAGCCAGCTCGTGAGATAGTTTTCCCCACAGCTGCGCGTAAAATGACGTCATCTGTTACGGAAATATTAAAGTTGAAACTCGGTAAAAATTGAGAATAATCAGCCTCTTGGCTTAACGTCTCTACCCCAGTAACACCGGTGACAGCGGTTGACGTATCTTCTGACCATTCAACACGGCTATAGCCGGGAGCCGATGCGGTTGAGGTAACATCGGTTCTTTCATAACGCATGCCCAAGTGAGCATCGTATGGCATATCACCTAACTCACCTTCGTAGTGTAACTGCACGAATGCGGCGGTCGTTTCTTCTTCGGTGAAACGGTTAGTATCAGCGTCCCAGTCGGTTGAAGCACAAAAGTGTCCCTCTCCATTTGGCCCCGCAGATGCGCCCTCAGGTGCTAAACAATCACCCCAAACCGTATCTACATTTGCAACCGGGTCGGCAAATTCAGCAGCCCTCACTATCTCATCAAAATCAGCGAACCAGATACGGTTAAACAGATCATAGTCGCCCTGAGTGGGGGTACCTTCGAAGTTACCTGCATCGGCGTCGAACTTGTCTAGAATGGTGTCTTCGGTCCAGTTAACATCGGCAAAATCACCTTCAACCCCGACGCCGGCCCAGTCCGCTCTTTGTACTTGAGTATGCCGGTAGCGGTTATTAACCGTATTTATTGAAACACCAAAATCGATACTGGCTTCATCGTTGTAGTGATATTTACCGGTGACTTGGGTCTGGTCAATTTCAGAGGTGTAAAAATCGTTAGCAAACCAACTGCCCGACAAGCGCATGGTGTTAGGATTAAAGTTCTCAATATTACCTGTGGCAATACCGGGTAAATCACCCGTTAAGTCTAAGCCTGTGCGTGTTCGCGTATAAGAAGGTAACTGTAGATTGTTGCGCGTACCATGGCGCGGGTCCGACGCCTTCATTTCGGCTTCTGAACTATGGTGATCTAGGGCAAACTGTAAATCGTCATTGACCTGCCAGTCTAAATTCAGGCCAATAGAATCAATGCTCTCTTCGCGCCCCCAAGCCCCTACGGTTAAAGAGGTATCCTGCAAATCAGCGTCACTGTTGATTTGGTATATCTCTGAGTAAATTAATGGCACTGCGTTAGGTTCACCGGCCCATACCGACTCGCTGCGATCCCCTGAATAGGTAAACCACACAGAAGCATCAGTATGTTGCTCTTCTATATTGTTGCGGATTAAGGTGTAATCTAGGGTGGCAGTCAGGTTATCTGTTGGTCTAAATTGCAGAACCAGCTGTCCATTGGTTCGTTCGCGCTGGCGCTCTTCAAATACATACCTAGGTTGCTGTGGATTAGAATAAATACCTGATGTAGGCCGATTGATACCGCCCTCTTCACCAGCGGGTACACCGCCCCAGCCTGTATTCGTATAGTCACTTGCGCGATAACCTTGGTCTGCTAAAAACTGCTGCATGCCGCTTTCGCGTTCTTGATAACTACCAGATATTGAAATACCGAAGGTTTCGTCAGCAAAGGTTTGTGAATATAAACCGCTGATCTCGGGCGTGACATCACCTTTTTCTGTAGACTTATCGTCCACTAATTTAGCCCCAAAAGTCGCCTTTGTTCCAGGAGACTGAAATGGTCTGTGGGTAGATAAGTTGATTGTTGCGCCTATACCACCTGAGGTAACGCTGGCATCAGCGGTTTTATAAACTTCAACGCCTGATACACTTTCAGAGGCTAAGTTTGCGAAGTCGAATGTTCTGCTGCCGGTTGTGGTCGGCAACTGGCGACCGTTCAGGGTAATTAAGTTATTGGCTGCGCCAAAGCCACGTACAGTAACCTGCGAGCCCTCACCACTGGCGCGATCAATCGATACACCGGTAATACGCTGTAATGATTCAGCTAAGTTTGTATCGGGGAACTTCCCCATATCTTCTGCTGAAATGGCATCCACTATGCCGGTGGAGTCGCGTTTAATGTCCATTGCACGCAGTAAGCTGCCGCGAATACCTGAGACTTGTATGACTTCTACATCTTCTTGCGCTGTTTGTTCTTGTGCTATTACGGGGGTAATAGCGGCGCTGCTAAGTAGCAGTGAAACACTGCTTGCTAACACCGACTTGTTAAACTTTTTGTGTGTGTTCATAACGTGTACCTTGTGATCCTGATTTGTAATCATCAAAAGAGGCGCTGACCTTGGTGTCTCGGGTAACTTGAACCAACAACAAGATGTAAACGCAACATTACGTTAAAGTCACATTAACTATATGTCAATCGGCTATAATTAACTTGTTATTAACAAAAATTGTTATTAATTTGTTTTTTTTCGTGAAACGTTATTTTTGAGCGAATTTCGTCATTTTAAGGGTGACGTAATTACTAAAAGCGCTGGAAATTTAGGGCGAAAATAAAAAAGAAAGCGGTTTTTAAAGGCTTGATGAGCAATGTGTGGCGTTCGGTTAGGTTTGCGCTAATTTGCAAAATCGTTTATTTTTCTCACATCCCTCGTGTTTCACTGATTGGAATATATTTTTAGTGTTGAAAACTATCCCGGTAGACGAATTGAAAGTCGGCATGTATGTCGATTCAATTGCTGAGCAAAACGGCAACCTAAAGATTAAAAGCAGAGGGAGAGTAACCACTAACGCCGCTATTACGACTATGAAAAAGCAAGGTATTGTTGCTTTGGTAATAGATTTGAGTAAGCAAATCGAGAAGGAAGAAGAGCCTAGCCCAGTAGAAGAACAAGAACCTCAAGAGGTTGACGTTTCTTTTGCTGATGAAATAGGCAAAGCGGCGAAATTGCACGAAAAAGGCAAAGTGCTGCAACGAAGAATGTTGCAGTCAGTGGGTAAAGGCTTACCTATTGATATTGCCATACCAAAAGAATTCACCACTAATTTAGTCTCGTCAATTGATCGTAACCCGAATGCCTTGCTGTGCATGACTAAAATTCGCGAGAAAGACAGTTACTTACTGGAGCATTCGCTGAACGTGGCTATTTTACTGGCTAATTTTGCAACCTATTTAGGCATGTCTGAGAGTGACGTGCAGGAGTTGGCGCTTTCTGGATTTCTGCATGACATTGGTAAGATTAAAGTGCCCGATGAGATCCTGCATAAGCCTGGCCGTTTAACCGACCAAGAAATGGTGGTAATGCGTGATCATGTATATTACGGCGTGCGGATTTTAGAAGATATGGGCATACCGCAGCGTATGATCAATACAATTTCTCAGCATCATGAGCGACTCGATGGGTACGGTTACCCAGATGGTGCGCGCGGCGATGAAATTAGCCATTTTGGACGTATGATTGCGATAGTCGATACCTATGACGCAATCACTGCAGATCGCTGTTACAAGGCTGGTATGCCATCACAAAAAGCACTCAAAATTTTACATGCAGAAGCGCCAATCAAGTACGATCAGGACTTAGTGGAGCAATTTATCAAGTGCATTGGTGTTTATCCAGTCGGTAGTCTGGTTAAACTGTCCAGCGAGAAAATTGCCGTAGTGATTAAGCAAAACGAGAACCACCCATTAAAGCCATTGGTAAAGGTATTTTACTCTGTTCGCAGTGCGCATTACCTTCAACCTGCGGAGATTGACTTGCTGCATTCCCAATACCGAGTCGAAAAAGCCGTTCTCGCTAGTGAGTTCAAGCTAGATTTCAATCGTTACTTCAATGAGTCCATCGCTATTTAGCTGCTACGCACATCCTGCAGTATTACCTTTACCTGATCGGTAGTAACATCTGAAGGGCACACCCCTTTGCTGACTAAAACATCGCGAATCTGCTCTGCATTGTTAGCGGTCAGTGCGTTGCTATTACGCTGAATATAACGCGTAAGTTGTTGCTGTAATTTTCGTGTTAAACAAGACATCTGTGCATCTAAACCAGTTAGTTATTTATCAATTAAATCATGTATACCGTTTAGCAAACCCACCCTAAATTCGTATACAAAGTTGGAATATACTCAGTACTACATCTCTAAATTAATAAAAGCATATAGCAAGCCAGAAAATAAAAAATTATAAAAATCAAAGCATTAAAATAAGATGACGAGCTTTTTTACAGTTTCTGTTAAATTTTTTGACAGTCGATAAGCTCATATAACCCCTGCAACAACACTACAGTTGGCTAGGGAGCCCGCAGGTTATACCGCGAGGCCGGCATACTAGGTTACTTCAGGGGAGAATAGAACCGCAGTGTTAGTGAAAATGCTGATTATATATGCAGATAGGTTGTTAAAAGTACTGATAAGAAAACGCCAAGCTAGGATTTAATGATGATTTCACCCTTGTATGTGTCGCTTATGCCGGCCAGCCATTGTCACTCCTTATATTTTGGCTGTTTCACATGAAACACAAAACCCTATTGAAATATATGAGCTGGCTGGTAGTGCATATTGCTAAAGTTTAACTTGAGCAAGTGTGATCCAAGTCGCCGTGGCCTAATGCAGCATGAACGGGAGCACTGCAGAAAAAGGAGTTAGGGGAAAGTGGCCGTCACTCCTTTGTGAGCTTTCCCTCTTACTCGTGAGAACACAGCAAGCTGTACAGGTTACAGCATAGTTTTTAACACTTGCTGTTGTTGCTTTAAACCGCTCGGGTCACGCTCGGTCTTCAACAAGCAAAACTGTTCAGCCCAAGGGGAAGTACGCATTCTTATCGGGGGATGCGGTTGGTTAACACAGTCTGTAACGACCTTGGCAACCTCAGCGGAGGTTTGATAAACCCCTTCAGTGCGGCTGCCCGCCCCAGCGATGTATTTTTCTAGAATAGGACGATATTCATCCTCCTTCATGCCACCGCCACCTTGGAATTGAGCCAATGCATTATTAGCAAATTCAGAGCGAATACCGCCAGGCTCCACATTAGTAAAGTTAATGCCGAAATTAGCAGTGATATAGGTAGAAACGGACTCAACATAACCTTCCACAGCAAATTTAGCAGCACAGTAAAATTCATTGAATGGTTGGCCTATTAAGCCACCAACAGAAGATATATTAATCACGTGCCCGCTGCGCGCTTGACGCATGTGTGGTAACACAGCTTTGATGCAGCGCACAACGCCTTTGAAGTTCACATCCATCACCCATTCAATTTCTTCTTCTGTGGCTTGTTCTGTTGTTCTTACAAACCCTGCCCCGGCGTTATTGACCAGCACGTCTATCCGTCCTTCTTGTTCGATAATCTGCTCGACACAGCGCTGAACACTGTCTGTGTTTTGCACGTCGAGTTGTTTAATCGATAAGCTCACTTGCGCTTTTTCAGCTGCTTCAAGCAGAGCGGTTTTCTTATCAGTGTTGCGCATAGTGGCAAATATTTTATGACCTTGAGCAGCCAGCTGTATGGCTATGTCGATACCTAAGCCGCTAGATGTGCCGGTAACTAATATGACTTTTTGCATGATAATTTCCTTAAAACTAAGGTGGGAATGATAACCGTGTTTTGTTGCTACTAATGTTGAAGTTGTGCTGCACGGTATTGTGATGGAGTTTGGCCGACTTTCTTTTTAAACAGCCGCGCGAAATATTGTGGGTACTCAAACCCCAACGAATAGGCGATCGTAGCTATGCTCTGGTCGGTACCTATCAACAAATCTTTTGAACGCTCGATCAATCTAAGTTGCATGCATTCTTTGGCTGTTTTACCGGTTTCTACTTTTAGGGCGTCACTAAGATAGCGTTGGCTCATTTGCATACTTTGCGCTATCTCCGTAATCGTCGGCATATGAGTGTGATTTGGGTCGCTACACAGAATATCTAAGGCGCTTGCGAATCGTTGGAAGGTTGATGAGTGAGATTCGCTTCTTAATAGGAACTGGCGACGATAAAAGCGCTCAGCATAGTGCAGTAATGCTGATAACTGAGCGAGAATAATTTCTCGGCTAAAGTCGTCGTATCGCTGCTGATATTCATTGTGGATGGTATTAACAATCTGCTCTAGCACCAGCTCTTCACTGGGGGATAAATGTAGTGCTTCATTCACCGCATAGCCGAAAAATGAATAAGATTTGATGCGTTCGAAAATCTTGTGCCCGCGTATGAAATCAGGATGAATTAAGAGAGTTTTTCCGGTCGGCTCAATAGTCACGCCTTGGGCGCTAAAGACTTGATTAGGTGCCATGAACAACATTGTTCCACTACTGCAGTCGTATTTGGTTTTGCCATAAAATATTTCACCTGAGGTTACTTTTTTAAGTGAAATTAAATACAAATCACTGCTGATGGCACTAGATTGCTGTTGGCAGCTTGTATCATTGGTGGCATGAGTTTTTGTTTCAGTAATCGAAAACAGCGGATGCTCTGGCGCAGGCTTTCCCGCGTACTGGTAATACTCACTTATAGAATTAAAATGCACTCGCTTCATGAACTTATTCTCGAATGAACGTTTTAAATAAGTTTATAGCGTTCTTAGCGTAATGGCAGTGCACAAACACGCAAAATATGGATACAAACTTACATTCAAGCCACTGACATTCGGGCTTGTATTTCAGTGTTATGCTCAGCTAACAAGGTGACAAAACTTGACACCGTTGGGCTCATTGGTGAGTGTTTATATTGAGCTACCAACGGAATTGAAACACTGACATCATTGATTTTGACAAAGGCACAGGTATTGCTGACCAAGCGCTTTATACAATGTGGTGCAATACCTATCCCTAAACCGGCACCCACCTCAACTAATAATGTTTGCATTGAACGCGGTTGGCTGGAAATCAATGGTGTCACGCCTGCTGCTTGAAACGCGCTTAAGGTTTGTTCATATAAACCCACTGCTTCTTCGCGCTTAAATATAATAAACGGGCTATCACGCATTACGTTTAATGCGATGCTTGGCACATTAGCAAGGTGGTGGTCTTGGGGAAGCACCAACACTAGCTCGTCGTTGTAAATTAACTCTGTTTTTAACCCAATTGGTTCAACGTCATCCAAAATTGGACGTGTTAAGGCGATATCAATGTCATTATTTTCAAATGCTTGCTGCTGACCTTGAACCGTTAAATCAAATAAAGACACCTGTACGTTTGGATGCGCAACACTGTATTGCCTGACTAAATCAGGCAAAAAATTTGAGCAAGCTGAGCTGATATAACCTATGCGAAGCTGGCCTGTTTCACCTTTGGCCACTCTACGAACTTTTTCGATGGCGCTTTGTTGCAGGGCGATTAAACGGTTGCTTTCGACGAGCAATGCATCTCCTGCTGAGGTAAGTTTTACTTCTCGTGTGTTTCGCCAGAACAGTTTTACCCCTAATTCATTCTCTAACTCTGATATTTGCCGACTTACTGCTGGTTGAACGGTATGCAGGGCTCGAGCAGCACCAGAAAAGCTACGATAAGTTGCGACTGCTACGAATGTTTTAAGAACCTTTATTTCCACTTGTTTCACCCTATAAACCGCCAACCTATAGCAAAATAGTATCAGTTTAATCAATAAATAACATTTCTGTTATGCATCAATAATCCCTACTCTATTTGCTATTCCAAACTCAATGAAATTAAGGATTTTGCCGCTATGCAATCAATACGCCCCGTGCAATCTCTACAGACCAAACAAGCGATAGCTCAGCCATCTATTCTAAGTACAAGGCAGTTATTCCTTTTTGCTTTCGTTATTGCCGCTACAGTGGCCAATTTGTATTACGTACAACCCCTGTTGCCTGAAATAAAAAACAGTTTTGTACTCAGTGGCCTTGAATCCAGTTTACTGGGCTCGTTTACCCAGCTTGGTTATGCAGCTGCGCTACTATTTATATCTCCCCTCGGGGACATTTTTCCACGTAAAAATGTGGTCAGAGTGTTGTCTTGCACCTTAGTTGTTGGCTCTCTTCTTGTGGGCTTCAGTGAATACAATGTCGCGTTGCTCTTGGGATTATTTTGCATCGGCGTTAGCGCCAATATCACACAGCAAATTATTCCTTTAGCGGCTTCACTATCAATACCCTCGGATAGGGGCCGCGTAGTGGGTACATTAATGACTGGCTTGACCGCAGGTATATTAATTTCCAGAGCCATAAGTGGGTTTATCGCTCAGCATTATGAATGGCGAGCAGTGTTTATTTTTGCCGCAGTGATAGCCGCCTGTATTGGTTTGTTGCTGAATGCCCGTTTACCGCTAAATCAGCCTGCTGCTAAGCTGGCATACCCTGCTCTTTTACGTTCAATGTTGACCCTTTTTAAACAACATAAGTTGCTCAGGGTGGCTTCAATCACTGGCGCTTTATGGTTTGCTGCGTTTAACGCGTTGTGGGTCACCGTGGCTATTCACGTTATGGATGAGCCTCTGAGTTTTTCTGTTCAGCAAGCCGGTTTGCTTGGGTTTATTGGCTTGTCTGGCATTGTTGGGGCAAAAGTGTCAGGTCGTTTAGTCACTAAACTAGGTGCTAGTCGGCTAATCAGTATAGCGATAGGGCTGACCATAGCTGGGTTCGCGGTATTGATGTTGTTTGGCGCTAGTATTTGGGGGCTGGTATTCGGAATTATTCTGATTGATATCGGCGTCTTCGCTGCTCAAGTGCCTAATCAGGTCAGTGTGTTTTCTATCGATCCCGCTGCGCAAAGCCGTATCAATGCGGTCTACATGTTGATGTATTACACAGGCGCTTCACTTGGCGCCGCTGGGGCTATGTACCTAGTCAATCATATTAATTGGCAAGCCGTTATCTACTTCGCTATGGGCCTAAGCGTCCTCGCGCTCACTCATCATCGCTTTCAAGCGAAACACTACTAATTATTGAAGGAAAGTTTATGTCTCAGTTATCTCGTATAGCTGGGTTCACTTTATTGGTGATATCCAGTTTAACTATCATGGTGGGCACAGTCGTTGCCCCTGGTTTACATGGGGTAGCGAATGCCCTAGGTGTTGACCACTTCGCTACTTGGCTTATCACACTACCTGCGTTAGGAGCGGTCATTTTTGCTCCATTTGCTGGGCGGATAATCGATAAGTTTGGCGCTTACTATGCGCTGATATTTGGCTTGGCTCTGTATGGATTACTAGGAGCAGGAGGCATCTTTTTGCATGGGCCTTATTTTGTGTTTGCTGATCGCATCTTACTTGGTGCGGCAACCGCAATCGTTATGGCTGGTGGTACCACGTTAATATCTCAGTGGTACCAAGGGCATAAGCGTTTAGCTATGATTGCCAAGCAAGGTATGGCGATAGAGCTTGGTGGCGTAATATTTTTATTTATTGGTGGCCAACTCGCCCTTGAAGGCTGGCAAATGCCCTTTGGGCTTTACCTGATCGCTTGGGTTTGTTTAGTCCTCATGCTGTTATTTATTCCTAAGCAAAGCCCAAAAACGAATAAAAACAGCCATGCAGATGAAGATGAAAAGCGCCCTGCTACATCACTCAAGTTAGTCTATTTAATGTCAGTACTTTCGATGGTGTTGTTTTTTATCGCCATTGCTGTACTGCCAATGAGTATGGCTAGTTCAGGTTTTAGTGAGGATGAAATCGGCTTTTTCTTAGCATTTATTTCACTGATTGCTGTGGTGGGGGCACTTATCATGCCTAAGTTGGTGGTTAAGCTCGGTGAGAAAGTCGTGCTCATTCTTGCCACATGCATGTTTGCATTGACCCACTTTACCTTCTTCAACGCTGAAACGTTGCAACTATTAATTCTTGGCGGTGTATTTTGTGGCTTGGGTTTTGGCTTTTCTATTCCTTTGTTAAATCATATGGTTGTTGAACAAAGTCATCCGCAATACCGCGGGCGTAACCTATCGTACTTTACCATGGCAGTCTTTCTAGGCCAGTTTCTCACCTCTTTCGTTGAGCTAATACCAGGTGAACGAAATACAGTTTATGCAGTGGCAAGTATCGCAGCGCTGATCATTGCTTGTTTATTAATTGCACAGCGCGTTGTCAGTCTGCGTCAGCCAATCTATCAACGGTAACGATAGAAGAAAATATAGACCATGAAATTTTTCATTCGATAAGAATTTAATTTGTTTGTTTTGTCGGTAAAGCTCACCTCGCAGGACCTAAGTGAGGTGAGCTTTCTGTTCAGTGATTAGCCTTATGGAGCTTAGGCTACCAGTGTGCTTTGTATATTCACTTCAACAATATCATTGGCTTTTCGCAGTAATTGGGCTGATTCGTTATTTAAGTTGCGTAAATAAACGGTTTTGCCCAGCTTTTTGTATTTCTCACTAATACCCTGTACAGCTTCGATGGCAGACTGATCAAACAAACGAGCGTCTAAGAAATCAATTGCTACGCAATTAGGGTCTTGCGATGGATTGAATTTAGCTTTGAAGTCAGTTATCGAACCAAAAAACAAATTGCCTACAAGGTGATAGGTTTTGCCCTTTTCATCTTCATCAACCCTAACGATGATATGTTTGGCACTGTTCCAAGCATAAACGAGTGCGGATAAGATAACGCCAATACTCACCGCTATGGCTAAATCAAAGATTACAGTCACTGTGGAAACACAGATGATGATGAAAATTTCAGATTTAGGCACCTTGCCAAACAAGCGCAATGAGGTCCACTCAAAGGTCGCAATGACCACCATGAACATAACGCCTATCAGCGATGCTACTGGGATCATCTCGATCACACTTGGGAAGAACAAAATGAATACCATCATAAATAAAGCTGTTGATATGCCCGACATACGCCCGCGCCCACCGGAGTTAAGACAGATCATACTTTGTCCTATCATCGCGCATCCACACATGCCGCCGAAAAATCCACTTAGCATATTGCCTGACCCTTGGGCGATAGCTTCTTTATTACTGCGCCCTTTAGTCTGTGTAATTTCATCTATGAGAGATAGAGTCATCAGTGATTCAATAAGCCCGACTGATGCTAATACTAGAGCTAAAAAGAACACGGTTATCAGTGCGCTAGTGGCACTGGAGTCTGACAAATCCCAACTTAAGGTCGGAATATGCAAGCTCGGTATTTCTCCTCTTAAACTACCATCTAAGGGATCAGCATGTTCTTTTTCACCACTGTCGAGCATTCTTTGTTGGTTTTTATTCCATCTTGCGTTTATTTGCGCTTGTGAAGGACGGTCAGCGGCAATCTGCGTTGCTACCGCGTCATATTGCCCGTAGGGGATCGTGTCTTTAATGGCATCGAATCGTTCATCAATGATTTGTTTTTCGATCATTGACGTGCGCTGATCAAGCACGACCTGGCTGACTAGTTTTGATTGTAACGGGGTGAATGATACTAGTAAGGTGCATAGCACAATTGCAGCCAAAGGGGCTGGTACAGCTTTAGTGACCTTGGGCAGAAAATGCACTATTGCCATCGTCAGCGCAATAAGACCCATCATTGTCAGCATTTCAGGACTGGTTAGAGAAAGCCAATCTCCAGCATAGGTAAAGAAATTATTCTGGGCATCAAACACGACGTGGGTATTGCCTTTGAATTGGTTAAATTGTGCTAAGCCGATAACAATCGCGAGGCCATTTACAAACCCAAGCATAACAGGGTGAGGTAACAGCCGAATGAATTTACCCATTTTGAATATGCCAAATAGCACCTGTAATATTCCGGTCAAAATGACGGCGGCTAACAGATACTCCAAGCCAAACATAATAATAAAGGCAGTAGTGACCACAGCCATTGAACCCGCTGCACCAGAAATCATGATAGTGCGGCCACCAAATATCGCCGTGATCAAGCCAATGAAAAACGAGCCGTACAATCCCATCATCGGGTCAATACCCGCGACAAAAGTGAAAGCGACCGCTTCTGGGATCAATGTCAGCACGGCCGTTAGACCAGCCAGAACATCGTTCTTCAAATTCGCCTGACGTTTAGTGATTAAGTTAAACATGTTTTTCCTCGTAAAAGTCTGAAAGAAAAATTCCTTATACGCACCGCATCAAGGCAGACGCATGTGCAGCAAATTTATAAGAAGCTTGAAAGAGTGTTGAATTAACGTGGGGTGGTTAACGGGAAAGAATTTTAATTTTAGGAGGTATAAAAACAATGAATTTTAAAAGGAAACTCTTTATTGATTCTGTTGATAACACACGAATATTTATCTTCTTTCTTATAAAAATCAATATAATGACACGTGGCCTTAGAGTGTTATTTTTGGCCGTCGTGGCGTTGAATGATAGCAAAGCTAGCCGCTTTCTACGGTTACAGAGCAGAATAAACAAACTATGACTTCACGCGTAAAGGTTGAGTAGAAGAGAGGCTAAGCGATAGAGCAAAAAAGAGGGAGACAAACGCGGAGAATAAATCAAAAAGACATAGCCACAAGTGACCCAAATATACGAGGGCTTATCATGTATTTCAATGTGGCCAAAAAACTTGATAAGCCCATAGTGTTCGTGGTGTTTGGTTAAATCATGTCAGGTAATTACTCTATATTAGCAATCTGCTCGCGCATTTGCTCGATTAGCACTTTTAGCTCTACCGCTGATTGGGTAATGTCACTATTAATTGACTTTGAGCCTAGTGTGTTTGACTCGCGGTTAAACTCTTGCATCATAAAATCTAGCCGGCGACCTACTGCACCGCCTTTTTTGAGGATTTTGCGTGTTTCACCTATGTGCGACACTAGGCGATCGAGCTCTTCGGCGACATCGACTTTTTGTGCCAGCATGATCATTTCTTGCTCAACGCGGGTGGCATCAAGTTCAATCTTAGCTTCTTCAAAGCGGGCAAGTATCTTGTCTTTTTGCCATTGGATGACATCAGGCATGTGCTGCGATACTTTGTCTACTTCCACCTGAATACCGTCAAGGCGTTGCTCGATCATGGCTTTAAGGTTTGTACCTTCGGTGGCACGGGCAGTGATAAAGTCAGTCAGGGTGGCATCAAACTCAGCTAAAATATCGGCTTGAATACCTTCCATGTCGGTTTCTTCTGCTGCGATAACACCCGGCCAGCGCAATACGTCTAACGGATTTACACCTGATGATTGGCCATGAGATTGCACCCAATCTGCTGCATCCATAACCTGACGGGCTAAGTCTTCATTTAAACTAAGTTTACCCACAGCGGCATCATTTGCGACAAAGCGTAGTGCGCACTCTACCTTGCCCCGTTGCAACTGCTTGCGAAAACGTTCGCGTAAAATGGGCTCTAAACTTTTGAATTGCTCTGGAAGACGAAAGTATGTTTCGAGAAAACGTTGGTTAACCGAGCGGATTTCCCATACGGCTGTACCCCACTGTGCTTTGAGTTCGCGACGGGCAAATGCGGTCATGCTGTAAATCATTAGGTTAATTCCTTGGTGAAAACTGATAGGTATTATACCCCTGTGACCGCCATGCGCGATAGCTAACATTTTTTCTGACGTTTTCTGTGACAGATTAGTGCGAGATTGGCGGTATTTTTGTAAGAACCCGCGCTGTCATTTGGGTATAATGCGCGCAAATTATTTAAAGGAGTTATCCATGCGCCCGAACGACAGAACTGCTAGCCAAATTCGCCCAGTTACTATTACCCGTAATTTCACTTGCCATGCAGAAGGCTCTGTACTGATTGAATTCGGCAACACAAAAGTGTTGTGTAACGCCTCTGTGACTGAGGGGGTGCCTCGTTTCATGAAAGGCCAAGGTAAAGGTTGGGTAACGGCCGAGTACAGCATGTTGCCTCGCGCAACTCATACCCGTTCAGACCGTGAAGCTGCCCGTGGAAAACAAGGCGGTCGTACGTTGGAAATTCAGCGTTTAATCGCCCGTTCATTGCGCGCCGCCCTTGATTTAAAATTGCTGGGTGAAAATACCATAGTGGTTGATTGTGATGTTATTCAGGCCGATGGTGGAACTCGTACTGCTTCTATCACAGGAGCATGTGTTGCTTTAGTTGACGCCCTAACGTGGATGCGTAGCAAAGGGATCATCAAAACCAACCCAATGAAGCACATGATCGCAGCAATTTCTGTGGGGATTTACAAAGGCAATGCCATTGCTGATTTAGAATACACAGAAGATTCAGACGCTGAAACCGATATGAACGTGGTGATGACTGATACCGGCAAGATGATTGAAGTACAAGGCACTGCAGAGGGCGAACCGTTTAGCATCGAAGAAATGCATGAAATGTTAGAGCTGGCAAAACACGGTATTCGTGAATTGTTCGACGAACAAAAAGCTGCGCTGAACTAAAGCTGACAACAACTCAGATCTCAATATACAGGTAGATAAATGCTAGATTATCAAAAAGAGTTTATTGAATTTGCCTTGGGCCGTGGTGTGCTCAAATTCGGTGAATTCACTTTGAAATCGGGGCGTAAAAGCCCATATTTTTTCAATGCCGGTTTGTTTAATACTGGTCGCGATTTGGCTAAATTAGGCCAGTATTACGCTCAAGCCCTGCAGACGTCGAAAATTGACTACGACTTGTTGTTTGGCCCTGCATATAAAGGCATTCCTATTGCTACAACTACTGCGGTGGCATTGGCTGATAAGCACGACGTTGATAAGCCTTACTGCTTTAATCGCAAAGAAGCTAAAACCCATGGCGAAGGCGGAAATTTAGTCGGCAGTGCGTTGGTTGGCAAGGTCATGTTAGTGGACGACGTGATTACAGCGGGCACAGCCATACGTGAATCTATGGCGCTAATTGCTGCCCATGATGCAAGTTTAGCAGGCGTGTTGATTGCACTTGATCGTCAGGAAAAAGGCCAAGGCGAGCTGTCTGCGATCCAAGAAGTTGAGCGAGACTTCGCTACCAAGGTGGTGTCGATCGTTAGCTTAGCTGATTTAATTGAATACCTGCAGACACAGGTTGAGTCTCAACCTGAGTTGGCTGACCACTTAGCTAACATCAAGCAATACCGTGTTGATTATGGGATCTGAAGTGGCTACCGATGATTTTGACGCGGCCAATCATCAACTTGATGCGATCGGTCTTCGTTGTCCTGAGCCTGTGATGATGGTGCGTTTAAGTATTCGCAATATGCAACTAGGTGAGACATTAGCCATCAGTGCTGATGACCATTCTACAACGCGTGATATACCCAGCTTCTGTCGCTTTATGGGGCATACCCTACTTGCGAGCGACGTTGTGGGTAAACCCTATCGTTACTTGATCCGCAAAGAGAACAGTTAGTTAGTACTTACACCGCCTCTAATTCCCACATAAATCTTAGTGGTAAACAAGCCGCTGCATTAAACAGCGGCGGCTTGTAACAGAAGACGCATCAATATGCGTTTGCTACGGGTACAATCACAATGCAGCTCCTCTGCACATACGTAGTGCTCTGCTAACAGACGTTTAAGTACATCCACACGCAATTGAATGGGTACGAACTGCTCTTGTTCACGAGTCTTTGCGGCATGATTTTGCATAATTTCACCGGATCAGAAGATTAATGAAGTGCGTGTTCTTCGTTTGTCTGGCTGTGCATAAACTTCTGATGAAACCCTGCACCTAAGGCCAAAGACTTAATACAATCGATCACGCAGCGTTGAAGCTTAGGTTGCTGGTAGCTCAAGGTTAGCTCGGGCTTTAAGCGCTTTTGTGCCTGATCGTATATGGCTAAACTAAGGGTTTTTTGTCCTAGCTTTTGCAGAGTGTCAGCCAATAAGACTGCGGTTGCGGTAAAGTCGACGACCTTTGAAGACGTTTGCCTATCAGCTTGAGACATCACTATTTCAGCTGTTTCGTAAGCACAACCTAAATAGGGTAAAGCTTGCTGCCAAGCACCCTGATCACGATAGTATTGACCTGTGTCCTGAGTTTCACGCAGGTGTGTATGTGCGGCTATTGGATTAGTTGCTAACCACTGACGATGATTGGGGCATAGAAAATTATGTGACATATCGATTCTCTTGTTGAAAGCGTTTTATCAAATTAACGCAAATGAGAATGATTATCAATTAATATTGTTAAGTTTATTAACCTTTCTTGAGTAACCTATATTTTGCACTCAAGAAAGGTCGGTTTTTCTAATTTTTAGATATTTTTATTTTCAATCTGGCTTTTTGAATTTTAAGGTCCAGCGGTCTGTATTACCCGTTACGCTTTTAGCACCTACTTCGTATCTCAGTTCATCATCTTCTTTGTAATGTAAGTCGCTATAATCCACCAGCTCGAAACCAGCTTGTTGAATTTCATGGATCGCCATAACAGGATCAATTCTTCGACGGTTTGCGTTACTAGCCGGTTCATTGTGGCGTGCTGTGTGATCCACCACCGCATAGATACCACCGGGTTTTAGGGCAGCAAAGGCCACTTCATTCATTTTACGGCGACCTTGTTCATTAAAATTATGGTAGTTGCGAAACGTCAGCACCATATCCACATCACTTACACCGAGCGACTCAACATCAAGGGAGTAAAAACGCGCACCCTCTTCGCGCCACAAACGTGCATCTTCAGCAGTTGTTTTAGCTTTCTCGAAACCGGGTTGACTGAATAACCTTTCAGCCACTCTACCGCTGCCGATAGCAGCATAATATTGCCCTTCATCAGCGACAACAGGTGCCAGTATTTTGGTGTACCAGCCACCGCCTGGAATAAGCTCCACAATACGCATATCAGGCTCTAGACCAAAGAAGGATAGCGTTTCCAGGGGTTTACGGTTTTCGTCACGTTCGGTATCGCTCGTTTGACGTATGTCATTCGTCATAGCCGCTTGCACTTCTTCTTTTAAAGTTGATTCAGCAGAAAATGCAGATCCGCTAATCAATAAGCTAGTTGCTGTGAATATGGATAGCGTGCGGTTGGTCAAATTCATAGGTTGCTCCAAAGTGGTTAAGGTTAAATTCAGTTATGCTTCTGGGGCTTTGTAAATCTTGCCGTTTTTCATTACAAAGGTGACGTGCTGCATCTGCTTAATGTCGTCAAGTGGATTTCCCTCGACCGCCACTAAATCAGCGAATTTTCCGGTTTCTACAGTGCCTAAACTATCAAGTTGGTTGATCAAGCTCGCACCATGATAGGTTGCGGCGCGAATAGCCTCGATGGGTTTCATACCCGCTTCAACCATAAGCACAAACTCTAAACCATTATCACCATGTGCTGACACACCTGAATCAGTACCAAAGGCAATTTTTACCCCAGCTTCATGAGCCTTAGATAAAGTTTGTAGGATAAGTGGGCCAATGGTGGCGGCTTTTGGCCTGACAAGCTCAGGAAAAAAACCGTCAATTTTGGCTTTTTCAGCTACCCAATTTCCGGCCATGACAGTGGGAACATAGTAGGTCTTGTGCTTTTTCATCAGCTTGAAGGTTTCTTTGTCCATGTAGGTGCCATGTTCAATAGAGGTCACGCCAGCTTTTATTGCGCGCTCCATGCCTTCTTTGCCGTGAGCATGAACGGCGATCGTCATGCCATAGTCTTTGGCGGTATCTACAATGGCTTGTAGCTCATCGTTCATAAACTGTGGATTTTGGCCACTCTTAGCGACTGATAACACGCCCCCTGTGGCGGTAATTTTTATCAAATCGGCCCCATCTTTGTAGCGCTGACGTACCGCTTTACGGGCTTGTGCTACACCGTTTATGACACCCTCATTTGGACCCGGATCACCCTGAATTTTCTTCGCAGTGCCGTTAGAGGGATCAGCATGACCCCCCGTAGTCGCAATAGATTTAGCTGCGGTAAAAATGCGAGGGCCCTCTACTATTCCTTTGTTGATGGCGTTGCGTAGGGCTACGGATTCATTGTAGCCATCTCCTAAATTACGGATCGTGGTAAAACCTGCAAGTAGTGTGCGTTTTGCGTATTGCACCCCTTTAATTGCATAGTCTGCCTCGTTAAGCGTAAAACGTTCCATATAGCTGGCTGGGCCGTTGTGTTGAGACGTAACATGGGTGTGCATGTCCATCAGGCCTGGCATTAAGGTATGAGTTTTGAGGTCGAGTACCTCGTCTTGTTCGCCACCGGCAATATAACCTTGAAGAATTTCGCTGATTTTATCGCCCTCAACAACCACGGTTACTTCACTCATGACCTTGTCTGAGTCTGCTGTAATGAGCTTACCGGCTTGAATATAAGTGGCTGCAACTGCTTGGGTGCATATCAGTGAAGCGATTAAGGCAGCGCTGGTAATCGAAACTCGCATAGTATTGTTCTCGTTTTAGCTAGTGAGCATTCAGATTAGGGGAATTAGCTCAGCAGGTCAAAACGATACCGCGCACTAAATGTTAACGAAATGTATCGTCAGTAAAGTATTCACAACACAATGATTTTTATCGACAAAAGTTAACTGGAAGGGATGAAAATGTAGGATGACTATAACTTACCTAAACAAAAGCGGTAGTCACCGCTGTTGATATACACAGCGTCACCTTCTTGTTCGGCTTGCTCTATCAGTTGGTAGTAAACATTTTGATGCAGTCGCGCCCACAAATTTCGCCTTACATTGATATATGGCAAGGCGAGGTTATTTTGGCTGTCGTTTTTTAACTCTACCGGGTTTTCTGCACTAACAATAATTTGTTCATCAGTTTGAGTGGTAAACACCAGCAAATCACCTTGCTGCTCCCACTGAGTAATGACATAGGGCACGTCTTCTACGGTGATGCCAAGTTTTTCCACTGGCGTCACCAAGAAATACGCTTCACCTTCTTTTTTTAACACGCGAGCAAATAACTTTACTAAGGCCTTTCGGCCAATTGGCGTGCCCATATAGAACCAACTGCCATCATGTTTAATGACAAGCTCCATGTCGCCGCAAAAGTCTGGGTTCCACTTATCTACAGGAGGCAGCTTGCCTTGTTGGTCGCCAAGCTGCTTTTGTAGTGTTGCTAAGTCCATATTGTTCTCGGTTACTCTTGATCAGCGGCGATAGCCGTTCTGAGTTCACGTAATTTCGCTTTAATACGACGCATGTTCTCAGGACCTGTGCGCAGCAATTGTTTTTGCGGTGCGGCCAAAGCCTCTAAGCGTTGATCTTTGAACTTAAACATTACGCTGTCGGTGTAAACTTCTACAGGCATGGGGACTTCAGGCGTATCTAGTAACAAGTCTATGGCATCGATCAAGGTTTCGTCGAAATCTTGTCCTGGGCTGCTTATTTCGGCAAAAATCTCATTGATTGCGGGTTTATATTCCTGATAAAGCTGTTCTAAAGATTCAGGATCGAGCGACTCTAAAACATCAACGTAAGGGGTGTAACGTTTGTAGCTGGCAGGATCTATCCACTCTTTATCGGCTTGCTGAAAGGTACGAAACGTTTGGTCAGGTTTCGCTAGCACTTGATGGTTAGCAGGTAATTCTTCATCAGCTAAGTTGTTGGTAGTGATCACAAAGCGTTGCAATAAATCGTCATTGACCAACAAGCGAGCAAGCTCACCGTAATCTGACAACTTAAGCAATTCTGTTTTGACCGCACCGTCACTGGTATCTACTGGCTCTGGTTCAGGAATGGGTTCTGGCTCAACTTCGGGCTCAGGCATTACCTCTGGTTCTTCTTCCATAGGTTCTTCTTCTGGCATAGGCAGTGGCTCAACCTCAGGAATGGTTGTCACTGGCACATCCACCGGCGGAACTGGCTCTATGGGTTTATCAGCAGGCCAAAAAAGTACCGCGCCAATGATCACGATTAGCACAACAGCTATCGCTACATACGGCACTAGTGATTTACTTTTAACGTCTTCTTCACTCATAAAAACTCCTTTAGAGGCATTAACATGGTCCGAAACTGTGAATGTACCTGTTTACTACTTTGTTGAGAGTACTTCGCTTTCTACTCGCTAACTTATAGTGTTGTGATAAAAGATCAATCTATCAAGGGCATATATCTCAAATCATTGCATTTAATATGACAGATGGCACCGACCAAAATTCAATTTTTATATTAGGTTCACGCGCTAATAAATAGTAACTTTGTTAATAAAATGTTGCTAACAAGCGTTGAACGTCTTAATTTAGAGGAGTAATAGTCGAGAAATGTTTGTTTAAGGCAACACTGAAATGAGCTACATAATTTACGCAATACCGTTTTTCTTTTTGTTAATCGCATTAGAGCTATTAGCTGAGTACGTTAGAAAAACTGACTACTATCGTACTAATGACGCGATTAACAGCTTAACTGCGGGGGTGCTAAGCCGTATGTTTGGCATTCTAAAAGCGCTGGTGCCTTTCACGCTATACATCATGCTGTACGACAATTATGCCCTTTTTAGTTTGGGGGATAGCATTTGGCTGGGGCTGCTGGCATTTGTACTCTATGACTTTTGTTACTACTGGAACCATAGGTTTGGGCATGAGATGAGTATTTTATGGGCAGCCCATGTGGTGCATCACTCAAGTGAAGAATACAATTTAACCACTGCTCTGCGACAAACAAGTGGCAGCTTTTTAAGTTGGATATTCTATCTTCCATTAGCTTTTCTCGGTGTAGACCCTTTACTGCTGCTCAGTGTAGGTTCGCTTAACCTAATCTATCAGTTTTGGGTTCATACTCGCCACATCGGTCGGTTGGGTTGGTTGGAGTGGGTATTTGTCACCCCCTCTAACCACAGAGCGCACCATGCACAAAATCAAATTTACATTGACCGAAATTACGGTGGTGTTTTTATTATTTGGGATCGTCTGTTTGGCTCATTTCAGGATGAACTAGATGCCGAGCCACCGATTTATGGCATTCGTAAAGCATTACATAGTTGGAACCCGATTTACGCCAATACCCATGTATATCAACAGTTGATTAAAGACAGTTGGCGCACCAAGGCATGGTCTGACAAATTCAAGGTCTGGTTTGGTAAAACAGGCTGGCGCCCAGCAGACATGGAGCGAGACTACCCTTTAGGGCGAGTGGATCTAACCCGTTTTGAGAAGTTTGATATACCTCTTTCAACGCTGCGCAAAGTGTATGGGTTAATCCAGCACGGACTCACCACCTTTATTGGTTTAGTTTTTTTACTCAACATCACGCAGTTGGCTGTGTTACAGCAAATACTGGTTATTGCATGGGTGGTTTATGCCAGCGTTGCAGTGGGCGAGATATTATCCTTAAAACTCCTAGGCTGGTGGCTAGAGATAGTGAAGTACCTTTTCGTGTTCGCTGCTGTCATGACGCAACCTGTACCCATGTGGCTGAATCTGACATTGGTAGCTTTTGCGCTGGTTAGTGCAATGATGTGGCCGAGTTTGAGGAAAGAACACGTCCGCCACGCAAAGCCCGAGAAAAATGAGGAAAATATAGCAATTACCAGTTGATCCACGCATAAAACTTGTCAGTAAACATAGGCACGGTGGGAATTTACCTACCTAAGTAAGTCACTAACGTGGAATGATATAACTATGTTTACCTACGAGTTGCAGAGCGTTACAACACAAAAACCTGATATAGAAGTGGTGACAGTTGAGTCGCATGAAATGAGTCTGTACATACTGAGATTGACCATAGCGGGTCGACAAGGTGTGGTCTTTGACAAGCAGACCAAAAGACCTGCCGTGTTTAGAAGTACCGAACATATTCGTGAGGTTTTAAGTGAATGTAACGTCGCTTATGCAGAGCTAATTCACTTGTCACCTTATGACGAGATGATTGGCAACGGCAAGTCAGAGCGCGCTATGGTGTTGCCGCTTTTTATCTCGCCAATTGAATAACAATTTTCACTGGGCCTAGCGATTCTCAATCGTATTATGCACGAACAAATAGGCGTAATAGCAGCATAAGGCGACGACAATGCCTATACCAAGAATTGAGCCCCACGCGACGGGATCTGTCAGTATTAAAGCCATCATAATTGGTTTCCTCTGAGTTAGTTTTCGCTTTTAAGGTTAGCGAAAACCTCTGAGGGCAATTTGATCTGGATCAATTAAGCTGTGAGAATCGGTCTTTATTAACTTCATATAATTTCAGTTAGGTTTTACTCACTTTTTGCTTCAATAATTTTAAGCCAGTGGGTCCAAATATTCAGTTGGGCTAATGTCAGTTTAATGCACACCAACAAAGGTACGGCTAAAAGCACCCCAACCGCACCCCATAACCAGCCCCACACGAGCAACCAAAGCACAACGATTAAAGGGTTAAGCTGCATATTGCGACCAAGTACGGTAGGAGTAATAAATTGAGACTCAATCAGATTTAACACAAAGTACACGCCTGGAGGGATAAGCGCTGTCACTTGCATGCCAAACTGGACCAAACCCGCCAGCGTTAAGATTGTCGCGCCAATAAGTGAGCCTACATAGGGTATAAAGTTTAGTAAGCCAGCCAACACACCCCACAGTAGCGCATCCTCAATGCCTATGAAGTACAAAACGAGCGCAGTGCTTAGTCCTAGCCCAGCGTTGATAATACTCACGGTCACTATGTAGCGAGATAACTCTTTCTGGATGGTGGCAACTAAGCATCTCGCCTGATCTTTATCTGTAATTTTTGGAAAATACCGGATAAACGCTTCAAATAGCTTTGGTCCAAAAATAAGCAAGAACAAGGTTAGAATGACCCCCGTCATCAATTGCGCCAAAATCAATGGGGTGCTCGATAGTACAGAAAGCATTATTTCTAAGCCGCCCTGTTTTAAGCGCTGCGACATGGCATTGTCATCACTTTTCACTGGGGCGTGTTCTGCTTTTTCAGAGAAGATACCAAAAAAACTGAATCCGTCATCATCATCGTTTTGTGCTGGGGCATTCTCTTTGCCGTCCATAGCATCACTGATGGAATCGAGCTGCTCGGTAATGTGCTGGGTAAGTTCGGGAACCAGTTTAGCCCATTTTTGCGCAGGTTCAGCAAGCTCAGCCCCAAGAAACGTAAATGGCGCGATCAAAGTGGCTACCAAAAAGAAAGCGGATACCGTTCGCGGAATATGTAAACGTTGTAGGCCGGCTACTAATGGGCTTAAAAGAAGGGCGATCAATGACGTGACGACAACGGGCATCAGCAAACTTTGGGTGAAATATAGCGTATACAAAACGCCTAGAAAAAGTAACCAAACCACAGGTTCGGTTTTCTTTACCCTAGATTGATCTGAAAGTGTGGCCATTGATGTCTCATTATGTGCGGTTAATAACGCATAGAATACACGGGAAAAGCATAAGGTGAGATATAAAAATGCCCGATGAAAGAATCGGGCACTGATGATTGATAGTTAAGCGACTCAGCACCAATTAATGATGATCAAACTCTACTTTTAGTAGTTCAATTGAATCTTCAAAGGTAAGGGTTTGAATATCACCTTTGCCTTCGACATTGATGGTATTGATTTGGCTTGGCCACAAGTCGCGCAACGCATTATGTTTGATCACCAAGTTATCTAGCTGTTCGGGCTCAGCTGTTTCTTGGTAAACCCAAAAAAACTTACCATCAATCTCAAAACCGGCAGATTTTAACAAAATAGCTTGACCGTCTTGTGTGCCCATAGCAAAACGTTCACTCACGTAAGCACTGAACTGCTGCTGGGTTTTGGTCGAACCTATAATATCTGCGTTTTTACCAAAAATATGCCGCACTGCATGTTCTGCATCATGCAAATTAAAGCGATGCATGACCTCGATATTTTCGGTACGAGGATTAAACAATATTGTGCTAATGGCGGTTTTTTGTTGATGAGCGAAAACCGAGCTTGCTGCAATAAGCAACAAGCCGGCGATAGTACGGGTTAAAAGCTTAAACATGCTTAGTCGTCGTTCTCGTCTTCATCATCACTTTTAAGCTCGGTTTTGATGTCTTGCATGATATCCCGAGAGACCTTCTTCGTGCTCTTCTTCGCTTTGTATGCTTCGATACGTGAAGGAATTATCTTACGCGGATAATCATTGTTACTAACGTCGACATCGGCTGTTTCCCAGCGAGGATCCACTGATACACTGACCAACTCTTGATCTTTATCGGTGATTATCAGCTTGCTCACTGCTTTTGGCGTACGACGCCAAATTTCAGCAGGAATATACTGGTTCTGCGTTGTGCCATCAGCAAAGGTAAGTTCTAAAATAATCGGCATAACTAGCCCGCCTTTATTAGAAAAATCAAGAACATAGTAGTTCTTATCTTCTTTCACTGCGCGTTCAAAAGCGGTACGTTCCCAAGGCTCTAGGTCCTTTAGGAATTTGTTGTATTTATTACGCTCTTTATTGGTCACAGTGAAGCGATCATTTTCGTCGTAAAAGTCCGAAATATCAGGGAATCTGTCAACCCAAAGCTCTTTACCTTCAGCTTTGTTGCGCTCGTCGGTTACCGACATAGGTTTATCTAACTCTTCTTGACGCTGGCGAGCAAAATCGATGTCAGGATCCTTGGTGTCTAAACGTAGTTTAGAGATTTTATCCAACGAGATATCCACGTGATCTGTGGTGTAAAACCAACCACGCCAGAACCAATCTAAATCTACGCCGCTGGCCTCTTCCATCGTACGGAAAAAGTCTGACGGTGTTGGGCGTTTGAACATCCAGCGCTGAGCATATTCTTTAAACGCAAAATCAAATAATTCACGGCCTAAAATCGTTTCACGCAAAATGTTTAATGCTACAGCCGGTTTGGTATAAGCATTAGGGCCAAGATGTAAAACGCTGTCAGACTGGGTCATCACAGGCACTTGTGAGGTAGATTTCATGTAACCTACAACGTCTCTAGGCTCAACACCCCATGGAATTGTTGGGTCCCACTCGCGACCTGCTACACCATCTAGGAAACTATTTAAACCTTCGTCCATCCATGACCATTGGCGCTCGTCTGAGTTGACGATCATCGGGAAATAGTTGTGCCCTACTTCGTGAATTACCACACCGATCAAGAAGCGTTTTTCCGCTTGAGAATAGGTGCGGGTGCCGTCGTCTTGTAGTTCAGTACGCGGGCCATTGAACGAAATCATTGGATATTCCATCCCGCCCACTGGGCCGTTTACCGACTGAGCTGTTGGGTAGGGGTAATCAAACGAGAAGCGTGAGTACACATCTAATGTATGTACCACTGATTCTGTCGAGTACTTCTTCCATAAATCGCCGCCTTCTTTGGGGTAAAAAGACATGGCCATTACTAATGGCTGCTTTGAGTCTTTTTGCGCGTGACCTTTGGCGTCCCACATGAACTTGCGTGACGATGCCCATGCGAAGTCACGTACATTTTTAGCACTGAACTTCCAGGTTTTTTCTTTACTGGTACCGTCTTTTTCGTTCTCTAGGGCTTCATCAGCGGTCACCACGAAAACGGGGCGCTTTGCTGTTTCAGCATCTTTTAAACGTTTACGCTGAGTAGAGGTCAGTACTTGTTTTGGGTTTTGTAGTACACCCGTTGAACTTACGATATGGTCCGCAGGAACGGTCATTTCTACGTCATAGTCACCAAACTCTAGGGTAAATTCACCGCGACCAATAAACTCTTTGTTTGTCCACGCTTCATAGTCGGTGTATGCATGTAAGCGCGGAAACCATTGGGCAAGTAGGAATATATCGTTACCGCCTTCACGTTCGTCATCTGGGAAGTGCTCGTAGCCTGAGCGAGCCGAAACAGCGTCTTCTTCAACAATGTTGTAGGCAAAATCGATAGCAAAATCAACAGACTTACCTGGCGCTAGCGGCTTGGGTAGATCTATACGCATGTTGGTACCCACAATGACGTGGTGCAGTTTAGAGCCCGTTGCGTCGACTACCTTTTGAATGTCGTAGCCAAGTTCGTGGTCTGCAACAAATTGGTCGCGACGAAGGGCGGCCAAACTTACTTGAGCAGGTTTACTCGATGTTGCCCCTTTTGTTGCTGGGCCTCGAGCGCCAATACCACCAAAAGTGGTGGTCATGGCCGACATAGAGTCATTCTTAAATTTATTTTGATCCAACTGCAGCCACAAATATCTTAACGTGTCTGGCGAGTTATTGGTGTAGGTAATGCTTTCAGTGGCTTCTAAACGACGTTTTTCCTCGTTCAAATGCACTTTTATTTTGTAATCCACTTCTTGTTGCCAGTACTGGTGACCAGGCTGACCTGCCGCATTACGGTATACGTTGGGCGTGGGAAGAGATTCATCGAGTTGGCGAAACTTGTCTTTGAAGTCGCCTTTGGTTTGGTCGATAGCAGCGTTTGCAGCGCCCATCGATAATAGCGACAACAGCGCTGTAGTAATTAATTTATTGATCATGATATTCCCTGACTTTTGTAATACGAGCTGCACTGAATTTATTGTTATTTTTCATCGCAGCCGAACATAATATTATAAATGTAAAGCGAGATCTCGTCATAGGGACATTAATGCAAAGCTGCTTTGTAAGTAAATTGTACAAGTTGCTGAACGTTCACTTTTAGGCGCTTAATGGTTTTTGACACAATTTGTTCTCAAAATACCATAGCTTATAGCAACAAAATCTTGTTTCTAGGCAGGTTTGTCGTAATCTAGCAGCATATTAACTCGGTAGGATTTTTCATGTCACAGTTCACGTGGCAACGTGCCGTCATTAAAGTCGGCAGCGCCTTGATCGCGCCAGATGGCAAAGCATGCAGTAGTCAGTTTTTACTGCCTATTGCACAGTTTATTGTTGCTAGCAGGGCGCAAGGTAAAGAAGTCATTTTAGTGTCTTCTGGCAGTGTGGCAGCCGGACGCGGTAAAATAGGCTATAAGCATCATCCCTCTATCGCTGAAAAGCAGGCAATGGCCGCCATTGGTCAAACACAAATGATGGCCAATTGGGCACGTTTGTTTGATTTCGATTGTGGGCAAATATTGCTAACGTCAGATGATTTTCATAATCGTACACGCTACGTAAATATTAAAAATACCTTGCGCGAGCTATTGCGTAATAACGCCCTGCCGATCGTGAACGAAAACGACACAGTCGTTATTAACGAACTAAAAGTGGGTGATAACGATAATCTCGCAGCGTATACCGCCTTGGTAGCCCAAGCCGATACCTTGATTATCTGTTCGGATATTGATGGTTTATATGACGCCGACCCAAGGCAAAATCCAAACGCCAAGTTTATCCCTAGGGTAGATGAAATAGACCACAGTATTCATCAGTTGGCGGGTGGTGCAGGTACCAGTGTAGGCACCGGCGGTATGCGTACTAAAATTCAAGCCGCCGAAAAATGCGCCAAAAGTGGTATTCAAACCCTTATTGTTAATGGCCGTAACCCCGAAGTATTTGAGCAACTTGCGCTATCCAGGCAGCCCGGTACCTTGTTTGTACCTAGTAAAAATCGAGACAGTGCTCGTACCCAATGGCTACGCCACACATTACGCTCAAAAGGCACTCTCGTGATAGATGATGGTGCTTCGATTGCACTGGCGAACAATGGCGCATCCTTACTGCCCTCAGGTATTACCAGTGTATTAGGCTCGTTTAAACCAGGCGAAGCAGTTGATATTCGTTATAAAGACCAGATAATAGCTAAAGGACTTTGTTTGTACGGCAACAGTGAGTTGTCGCAAATTAAAGGGCAACGCAGCGATAAAATCGAAACCATTCTTGGTTACTCATCCGGCGAGGTCGCCGTCCATCGTGACGACCTTGTTTTACTCTAGCTTTCACGTTTTAGCTGGCTTTGATATCAATTTAGAGGATTTTAACAATGGCATTTTCAATCGCTCAAGCTGCTAAGGCAGCCCGTGTTGCTTCTCGTCAAGTAGCCAAATTATCAGCAACGCAAAAAGAAACCTTATTGAAAGACATTGCTGAGCGCATGTTAGAGCAAAGCGCAGAGATCATGGTTGCCAATCAACAGGATTTGGCGGCAGGGCGTGAAAATAATTTAGACGATGCCATGCTAGACCGTTTGCTCCTTAATGCTGAGCGCATTCAGGGCATAGCCAATGCGGTACTCGATATTGCTGCCCAGGCAGACCCTGTGGGTAGCATTGAACATATGCAACAAATGCCAAGTGGTATTCAAGTGGGCAAAATGCGTATCCCGTTAGGGGTGATAGCAATGATTTACGAGTCACGCCCTAACGTAACAATTGATGCGGCCGCTTTATGCTTAAAGGCGGGAAATGCCGTTGTATTGCGCGGAGGCAAAGAAGCCCTGCACTCTAATTTAGCTCTAGCTGAATGTATCAGCTTCGCATTAGACAAAAATGGTATAGATCCCGCGGCGGTTGTGGTTGTGCCAAACCCCGACCGAGCGGTGATGAACGAGTTAATGACCTTAAATGAAGATATTGACTTAATTATTCCGCGAGGCGGAGAAGGCCTTATTCGTTTTGTAAGTGAAAATAGCCGTATTCCTGTCATTCAGCATTACAAAGGTGTGTGTCACTTATACGTTGATGATGCGGCTGACGAAGGTAAAGCGCTGAACTTATTGAAAAACGGTAAAACTCAGCGCACCGGCGTATGTAACTCCCTAGAAACGCTATTAGTGCACCAAGATATAGCCGCCTCATTTTTGCCAAAAGTGCGCGAATTGTTTGACGAATTTCAGGTTAAAGTACATGCCTGTGAACGCAGCATAACCTATTTCGAAAACGCGTCGGCCGCTACTGAAGATGACTGGCATGCTGAGTATTTGGCGATGGAAATCGCTATTCGTGTGGTCGATGACTTTGACTGCGCTATCGAGCATATCGAAACTTATAGCTCGGGTCACACTGAGGTTATTGCTACTCAGGATTTTAGTCGGGCGCAGCAATTTATTCGTACCTTAAACTCGGCCGTGGTCATGGCAAATGCGTCATCTCGTTTCTCAGATGGGGGCGAACTTGGCTTAGGAGCTGAAATCGGCATATCAACCAGTAAATTGCATGCCTATGGCCCAATGGGCGCAGCTTCTTTGACGACACAGAAGTTTATCGTGTTAGGAGATGGGGAAGTACGTAACTAAGTTCGCCTACGACGTTTCTACCTGTAGGTTCAAAAAGTCAAAAAGGAGTTGTTTTGCCCAACCTGTCGATGGTTGCACTTGCACTGATGTTAACGCAGCGAGCGTGGATACGCTTGTTGAGCACAGGTGTGGCTGTTGCTTTTAGCCCGTTGGTTTATCTTTCGCGGTATTTAACGACTTCTTTCTGGCGAGGGTTTTTTATTGCCCTAAGGTCTAAAAAATGGTCATACCGCTTTGCTGAAAGCCGCCTGTTTTTACACAGTCTAAGCGAATCAATTCAGGTTGGTAAGTGCTTGCCAACCTTCTGCTCCCCTATTTTTAATCAAGCTCATCGCAGCTCTGCGCTGGGTGCTTTATCGCTTAATCAATTTATTACGCTAATTTATTTCCCATTATTTGCTGCCTTTTCTTCTGTTCGAATCGAACCTGCAGCTATGCGTAAACCGAATTCTATCGCAACTTTAAAAGGTAATTTTTATGAAACGTATAGTCGTTGTAGGCGGCGGGGCGGGTGGTCTTGAATTAGTAGCTCAGCTAAGTCGTTACTGCCGTAAGCATGCTGCTGTTGAGTTGATCTTGGTCGACAAGGTCAGAACGCACGTGTGGAAACCACTGCTACATGAAGTCGCCGCAGGCATTATTGATAAAAACTCTGACGGGGTGGATTACCGTATTCATGCGAGTCGTCTTAAATATGAGTTTCAGCAAGGCACGCTAAAAGGCTTAGACGAGCAGAATAAGACGATCGCACTCGACGCACTTTACGATGAAGAGGGTGAGCTAATTCTCCCTGAGCGTACGATTGAGTACGATATTCTCGTATTAGCCATTGGCAGTGTAAGCAATGATTTTGGTACGCCTGGGGTAAAAGAGAATAGCTACTTCTTGGATTCACTTGCCCAAGCAGAGCGCTTTCATCGCGCCTTGTTGAATCAAATGCTCAGAGTCAATCAACCTAAAACACAACAATCGCTATTAAAGGTTGCAATTGTGGGGGCTGGGGCAACAGGCACCGAGCTTGCGGCGCAGTTGCATCACGTAGCCAATTTATCTCGGGCTTACGGTATGCCTGCAATGTCAGCTCAACGTTTGGAAATTTCGATTATCGAAGCAGGGCCTAGAATTTTGCCGGCACTGCCAGAACGGATTGCCTATGCTGCTAAAGGCGCGCTACAGAAAATCGGCGTGAAACTTTATGAAGACACCAAAGTCACCAGGGCAGAAAAAAATGGCTTTGTTACTGCTGGTGACGAACTCATCGAAGCTGATTTAATGGTATGGGCAGCGGGTGTAAAAGCCCCAAATTTGATTAAAGAGCTTGATATGTTTGAAACAAATCGTGCACAACAAGTGTTAGTAGACCCGCAACTTCGGGCGAAAAACCATCAAGATATTTATGTGCTTGGTGACTGCTGTGCGTTTCAGCAAGAAGACGGTACTTGGGTGCCCCCTAGAGCTCAATCAGCCCATCAAATGGCATCAACAGTCTACAAAAATATCGTTAATCAACTCCAAGGTAAGGAATTTGAGGACTACAAATACAGTGATTACGGCTCGTTAGTACATTTAAGTAAGTACAGCACAGTGGGTAGCTTGATGGGAAATCTGTCTAACAGCAGTATGTTCGTCGAGGGTAAGTTAGCCCGCTTGGTGTATACCTCACTCTATAGCATGCACCAGTTTGCGGTTCATGGCTGGTTAAAGGCCACGCTGACAATGCTTAGCCGCCGAGTCAGTAAGTTTGTAGGACCTAAGCTAAAACTACACTAATAATCAAATACCTACCTAAAGCCAAGCACTCGTCTTGGCTTTTTCGTTTCTGATGGAATAATTATTAATACGGATTGGTATAACCATAAAGCGTCTTTAATTGGGCACGTGTTTAAATAACGGTGTCAGAAATTATTACACTATTATGACTTTTTAATTTAGGTGGCGCATAACCAGTTGATTTTTAAGTATTTAAATAACTGGTCTGACATTTGCTTACTTCGCGGTGATTTAGATTTTATGCAAACAAAAGGATGTAAAAGATGTATGAATTCAAGAAGTTAGTCAAAGCGGTAGCCTTTGGCGGCGTGCTAGCAGCGAGTATGGCTCCGATTGCCGCTAACGCAAGTGTATTGTTAGAAGGTTGGAGCGGTTCGGGTGATTCGGGGTTTGGCACCATTGCCCTTGAGAAAAACGATGATGGTTCTAGTCAGGAAATCTTTTTCAGTGATTATGCTGATCTTAGTTTTGATTCCGGTGTTAATTTCTTCGGCCGTAGCCATGACTCATTTTACGTAAACAATAACGGTAACATTAGCTTTAATGGCTCAGTGGGTTCTTTTACGCCAGAAGAGTTTCCAATTACTCGCTTTGGTGACGATAATGGTGATGGGGAATGTGAAGTAGACTGTAGTGACATTCCTCAAGCGCAAACTAATTCAGCATTTTCCACACCCGAAAATGACGATATTCAATCGCCCGCAGAATTAAATACTATTGCTATGATCGCACCCTTTTGGGCTGATGTAGACACAGGTTGTGACGACTGTGGTGACGTATTTATTGGCTCGCCTAATGCCGAGACCTTGGTGATTACGTGGGATAGAGTTGGTTTTTACCCTTCAGATAGCTCACTTACGAATACCTTTCAATTAGTCCTAATTGACCGTGCTGACACCGGTGCTGGCAACTTCGATGTTGAATTTCGTTATGAAGACATCAACTGGACCACTGGTGATGCTTCAGACGGTGAGAACGGCCTTGGTGGAGTACCAGCGCAGGCAGGCTATGACGCAGGCGATGGGGTGAATTTCTTCACTCTTCCTGGTTCACGTACTGATGAAGTGGTTAATTTGGATACTGCCGCTAGCAATACAGATACTGCGGGTATTTGGAAATTTGCGATTCGTGATGGTGAATTACCAGGCGATACCGCTGAAAATCCAATTTTACCCGTGATCGACCCAGAGAACCCCACTGACTACAACTTTGAATTTGTAATCATTGAGCCTGAGACGCCAATTTTCATTGACCCTGATGTAGCGGTTGGTTACGACTATATCGTAAACAGCGGCCCTAACATTACCTCGGTTATGTTGCCTACCGGTTTTGGCGATGATGTTTATGACCTTTGGTTATGGGATGCTGCCTTGATGGATTGGTTCGACACTGGTGAAGATTTGCTTGGTGGTGTTACCTATGATTTCGATACCGCGGTAGACCGTTTCCGTATATTGGGTATTGAGGCCTCTGAAATGGTAGACCCAACGGATCCTCAAGCGTTTGTAACTGCATTAACATTTGATGCTGCAGGTGTAATCAACATCAACCAAAATGCAATTACTGAGTTCGTTGACGACGCCCAAGCTGTGTCAGCTCCTGCAGGGCTAGGTATCTTCGCTCTATCTTTGTTGGTATTCTTGCGCGCTAGAAAGCGTCTCGCTTAATATTTGTTAACCATTAAAAAAGAGGAGCTATAGCTCCTCTTTTTTTGGCTTACATGGAGTAATAATATGCGTTTGGTTCTTACCGTTTTTATCTTTTTTTTCGCTGTTTCAGGCCTTGCTCAAGCCCAGAGTAAAGAAACATTTGGTTCTTGGAGTTTACTTTGCGGCGGCCAAGGAAACTGCTCAGTGAGTCAGCTGGTGGCGATGGACCCAGAGGGAAAGAAGGTGCTGCTTGGTGCCAATATTAACTTTTCTATTTCGAATAGCTTTCCAGTATTGATGATGCGCATGCCACCAAATTTAAATAAAACGAGTGGTGTTGGCATTAAGATTGATGATAACAAAGCGATTCAAGTTGCTTTGTCTCAATGCACCTCTGTAGCATGTCAAAGTGTAATAAAAATCGATAAAACCCTGTTTGCTGAAATGCGTGATGGCAAGCTTGCAAAAGTCGCATTCGCGTTAGAAAAAGGAAAGCAGCTTACGTTGCCTTTATCTCTTGATGGTTTTGCTGATGCTTACGCGGCATTACTTGCCACACGTAAAGGATCTTAAAGTACGTTCCCCAGCCTTAGGTGGTAATATTCTATTGCCACTACCTCAGCGGTATGACGCGCTAATTTTATTTACTCAATAATTGCGTTATCTTCTCAATGTTTGATTGTGGTGTGAATAACGCCCTATGAAACTTAGACGTTTATCGATTAAGTTTATGAAAATTAGAACTAAAATTAAAAGGATGTATTCAAATGGCATATGATTTTGGTACCAATACGTTGGGGATCAGTAACCCATTTAAACCCGAAGGGGCAACGAAAGCTGTCAGTGGGTTGGCGATTCTTATACTTGGCGTTGTTGCGCTTCTAGGCGTCGCCGAAGATTTGAAAACCGATTTGGTTTTGGCTTGGGTTAATGCGCTACTGGGCCTTACGCTTCTGACTTTGGGGCTTCGCCATACAGGGATTGGCTTATTTCAGTTGTTTAAGTATTTTGTCGGCCGTTCTGTACCTACTTCACTTGCTTATAACCACAACCCAAGCGAAAAGCAGAATGCCCAGCGTGAGCGTTCGCAAACGGCATATGACGCACAAGAATTAGAGTCTATGCTGATGGGGCGCAAAAACGCCACCTTTACTGAGCCAGAAGGCTGGATAGCGCGACTTATTCATACCTTATTACCGCGGCTCATCTTTAGCCCGTACCCGATCCGTAATTTTGTACAAGCCCTAGGTGGTTTGGTGTGTGCAACAATAGTGGGTTTGATTGCATTTGGCGCCGCCTACTTCGTTTCAGTATCAGGTTTAGTGGGCAATGCGGGTGTGATTATCACCCCCATATTATCCGTTTTATTACTGATATATCTGATAGCTCAATGGCGCAGCACGTCAAACTCGTTAGCGGCTTCAAATATGCGCGAACTACAGGCGAAAACCGCTGCAAGCTTGGCGAAACTGCTGGTATTTGCGATTGTGGTGCCTATTGTTGTCGGTTTTACTTACAACCAACTTAGCGCAAATGCTGCCCAGCAAACACAACAGGTCTTAGCGAATGTTGTAGCGTTTGATGCGTGGTGGAACTTATTGTTATTAATTCTATTAGTTTTGACGGTGATCGGCTTGTCTTGGGTGATGATCCGCGAACGTCTAGCATTAGCTAACCCGAGTACTGAAGTCAGTGAATTTCGTGAAAACTTACAAGAGTCTGTGCACCCCAATGAGATTTTCATCAATATTGAAAACATCGTCTTGGCTAATCGCCGTTACAAAGAAATTCCTAATCGTATGTATCAGGAGTTTGACCCTAAATTAGAAGAGCAAAGCCAAGGTAAAGGCAGTTTCAAGGGAAAGCTGCTCATTGAAACACAACCTGAATACAGTCAATTGACCTTTAGCGCCAAGTTTAGTGCGTTTCGTTTGCTGGCAACCGTGGCTGCTCAGATTATGGTCTTCGTGGGGGCTTTGTTGTTTTTCTTTACCGTGCAAGATGGCTATCAGTTGTATCAGTATATGGCCCAGCAGTTGGTGAATCTGGATGGTTTAAGCCAAGCGCGTGTCGATGCCATCTTACAGGGGTTTGGTTTGCAATTAAGTGGCTTTTTAGTTTTGCTGTTTAGTTGGCTAACGGTGTCTGCCGGGGCCAAAATTTTAGCCAGAGGCACGCATCTATTTTGGTCCGAGATGCAATTTAGTAGTTTATTGATGTGGATGAAAACCGAAGGCACTTTCACTGAAAGCAAAGTCTCTACTGGGATGTCTATCCATGATTCAACACGCTCTGAAAATGTGGTGGTGCGAAGCTCTATTACTCCTTGGATTATCACGTCTCGGGTGATGACCTCAACGTTTGCGACCACAGGCCCTAAAAACTTAGAAATGCCGCGTTATGTGATGCAAATGGATAAGAACAACCAAGAGCTACAAGGTATTGTGGGCGAAATAACGCAGTTTTTACGTAAGCGCGAAGCCATTGCGTCGATTACCAATGAGCAAGACTTATCCAGTGCTGAAAACATCTATCGGGTTAATGAAGCCAGCCGCGCTAAGCCTGAGCGTTTAAAAGCTGAGCCAAGCGAGGCGGAAAAAGGCAAGCTTGAAGAGCAAGCCGCCGGTAAGTTGCGGCAAGATGACGCAAACGAGTCAGCTTAATATTCACATTAAGTAACGCTGTCACAGCAGGCTAGCCTTGGGCTGCCTGCTTGACCATAGCGTAGTAAAATTGAATAGCGCGCAGGTAATCTTCAACCGATATCTGCTCGTTTACGCCATGAAAACGCTTCATGGTACTTGGTGTCAATTTGACCATCATAAAGCGATATACGTTGTCTGATAGGCCGTAAAATTTGGAAGCGTCTGTGCCGCCCTGCACTAGATAAGGTGCGACTAGTAAGTCTTGATCTAATCTGCGTATGGTTTGTTCAATTAGTTGATAACCGTAGCTTTGAGTCGAAGAAACCGGTGAGGCTTCGTTGGCCATAAAGGCTTCAATTTTTACTCTCGGGTCGTCTATGGCTTTGGTGATATGTTGGGTCACGCTGTTTACAGTATCCCCTGGCAAGATTCTGAAGTTGACGATGGCCTCAGCCTCGGTGGGTAAAATATTTGATTTTGAACTGCCTTTGAGCATGGTAACAGCCGTAGAAGTGCGAATACTTGCTGCTGAACTTGGAATGTTAAGCATCATGTTTTCTACCACAGGTGAGAATAACCACAAATTAGCCATAGGCAGCCTAGTGGCTAAATCGGTGGCAAACCCAATATGTTTAAACGTGTCTTGGATGAAACGCATGTCCGTCGAAAATGGCGCAGCTTCTACTTTCACAATAGCTTGAGCGAGAATACCCGCCGCGGTGTTCGCTGGCGGTTGAGATGAATGACCGCCTGCTGCGTTAACTGTTAGGCGCAGGTTAACAAAGCCTTTTTCGGCTATACCGATAATGGCCACGGGGGATGTAACGCCTGGCAACATATCTTGAGTAACCACGCCACCTTCGTCGAGCACGAATTCAAACTGGATATTTTGCTTGGCTAAATGCTCGGCTATTTTGAGCGCCCCATCCTTACCACCGGTTTCTTCATCATGACCAAAGGCGAAATAAATACTGCGTTTAGGTGCAATGCCTTGGGCAATGAGCATCTCCATGGATTCCATCAAGGCGACCACGCTAATCTTGTCATCTATGGTGCCTCGGCCCCAAATAGTGCCATCAACCACCTTACCGCTAAAGGGTGCTTGCTCCCACTGCGCTGCTGTTGACTCATCCACAGGTACCACATCCATATGCCCCATAAACAAGGCCGGTTTTAAACTAGGATCACTGCCTTTTAGGTGATATAGCAAACTATATTGGTTGATGACATCAAGCGTTGCTTGTTGATGCACAAGGGGAAATGCGTCTTTTAGATACTGCTGAAAGGCAATAAACGCATTTGCGTCAAACTGAGTACGGTCGTCATAGGAAATTGTTGGAATTTTGATTGCATCTGAAAAGCGCTCAAGGACTGCTTGCTTTTCTATCTGCACCGGCTCTAGCGGTGTTTTCACGTCGAATTGGTTATCGTTAAAAAAGGTATTGGCGCGGAAAAATAACACTCCACATAGCACCAACAGTAAAATGGCAAAACTCATTATTATTTTTTTCATATTTCGCTACTTAACGTCCGTTTTGAAGATAGAATCGTCGGTCAGTATAACGCTATGTGATTCAGGGGATCTAGTTGTCTAATACCGTGTTATTTTCTATGGTCGCCTTGATTTGGGGGACTACCTGGATCGCCATCACCTTTCAATTGGGCGAGCTTGATCCTATTTTATCTGTGGCGATACGCTTTTCGTTAGCCGCTGTTATTTTAGGTGGCTATTGCCTAGTAAAGGGCTTGTCGCTACGTTTACCTACTCATCTTCATATTAAGATGGCCGCTGCAGGACTTTGTTTATACGGCTTAGAATACAGCCTGCTGTATTTGAGCCAACAATATGTGATTAGTGCGCTGGTGGCAGTGATGAGTTCTGGCATGATCTACATCAATGTTGTGCTGCGTCGCGTTTTTCTTAAAAAGCCCATCCGTTTAGAAGTGGTCTTAGGCGGGACCTTTGGTATGTTGGGAATGGGACTTATATTTTATCCTGAGTTTTCTCACGTTCAGGCAGATACTGTCCTTGCTTTTGGCATAGCGCTCGCACTGGCCTCATTCCTATTTGCGGGGTTTGGCAATGTCATCTCTGAACGGATACTTGACTACGGTACGCCGGTTATTCAAATGAATTTCTGGGCGATGAGTTACGGCGCGCTAGGAATTTTCAGCTTTGCCTTCATGACTGATGTTCAGTGGATAGTCCCTACCCGCTGGCAATTCTATTTAGCTTTAATGTATCTCACCGTTTTCGGCTCAGTTATCGCTTTTGGCGCTTACATGAAGCTCATTCGGCAAATGGGTTCAGATAAAACCGCTTACGTAGCGCTGGTTTACCCTATCGTCGCATTGATCGCTTCAACCCTTTTTGAAGGTTATCAATGGTACCTTGCATCCGTGCTGGGCGTATTGCTGGTCATTATTGGTAACGCAATCGCCATGGGTAAGTTGTCTTTAAAGCATTTGGGGATCAGGGTGTAGTGACCATTTTGGAATCGAATTTAGATTAGTAGCTCTTTTACTTTGCGCGGTGTGATTGTGTTTTGTTAGCTTTATTTGCGCCAGAGTAGATAAAGAGTTCATGTCATACTTCACTCGATGGTAGAATTAGCATTTAGTCTAATAAAGGAATTCTCATGGCCAACGCCCCTTTTACCAATGATGCCAAGGTTAAACCTGCTCTAGGGTTAGCCGAGTTTGTGGCTCTGATGGCGTTGATGACTTCTTTAGTGGCTCTGAGCATTGATGCCATGTTGCCAGCGTTAAACCAAATCGCATTGGACTTAGCAATCACTGACCCGCAAGACACACATTTGATTGTGTCATTGTTCTTTATTGGGATGGCGTTCGGGCAGCTGTACTTCGGTCCAGTATCTGATGCAAAAGGGCGGCGTTTTACTATTATCACCGGTTTGCTGATATTTGGTGTAGGCACGATCGTTTGTATGTTTGCTGAGTCTTTGACTGTGTTATTAATAGGTCGTGTTATTCAAGCCTTCGGGGTCTCAGGGCCTCGAATCGCAGCCTTAGCGGTCATTCGTGATCAGTACAAAGGCGAGGCCATGGCGCGGGTGATGTCTTTTATTATGATGGTGTTCATTCTGGTGCCTATGCTGGCGCCTAGCTTTGGTCAGGCCGTTTTGTTTTGGTTTTCTTGGCAGCACATATTTTCATCATTCTTGGTTATCGGTTTTCTTACGGGTATTTGGTACTTTACCCGCCAGCCAGAAACCTTACCGAAACATAAGCGAGTTCCCTTCAGCTGGAAGCAACTTTCGATTTCCAGCCGCTATATCTTAAGTAACAAGATGGTGATGTTTTATACCTTGGCTATGGGCTTTGTTTTTGGCAGCTTTTTGGCGTACATCAGCGCGTCTCAAACTGTGTTTCAGGTGATATATGATACGGGGGAGTTGTTTCCTTTGTATTTTGCGTTATTGGCATTCTCTATTGGTTTTGCTTCGTTTATAAACGGTACGCTTGTAATGCGCTTGGGAATGCGCAAGCTTTGCACTTGGGCTATCTTCGGCTGGTTGGGCTTTACGACGATACTGCTGATTATGTGTTTGGTATACGATGGGCTCCCTCCCCTTAATGCGTTAGTGAGTGTTCTATTCGCTGCCTTTTTCTGTATAGGCATTTTGTTTGGGAATCTTAATTCTATGGCCATGCAGCCACTGGGAGACACCGCTGGGCTTGGCGCGGCAATCATTGGCTCTTTAAGCAGTATGGTTTCGGTACCTGTCGCTGTGTTTGTGGGTAGTTTTATCGATGAAGTTATGACTCCTATTGCCATCGGGTTTGTAGGGTTCGGGGTTATCACTTTTTTATTCTTCTGGTTTGCAGAGCGCACTCCCACAAAAGTCTAATTTACATTTCTCACTCAAATTGGCAGGAGTTTTCAATCTTGGAACACTTCCTGCTTTCATTTAAACATTCATTTATGGTTCAGCTATTGGTTGGATAATCCACATTATAAATTTTGCCTTGCGAAATCTGGTTCGCAAAGTTAGGTCAAAGTCGTTTTATAGGGAGTCTCAGATGTACAAGAAACTGATTGTTGGTGTAGCGTTATCGGGGTTAGTACTAAGTGGTTGCGCATCGAATTCTATGGGCAATGCTTCAAATACACAAAAGGGCGCTGGTATTGGGGCCATCGTCGGCGCGCTCATTGGTAAAGGTACGGGTGACAATGACAAGAGTCGCTACGTATGGGGCGCAGCAGTCGGCGCATTAGCCGGCTCTGCCATTGGTAATTACATGGACAGGCAAGAAGAAGAGTTTCGTGAAGAGTTAGCTGATAGTGGCGTTGAAGTGTATCGAGAAGGTGATGTTTTGCGCTTGTACATGCCTGGCAGCATTACGTTTAGTTCAGGCAATGCATCGGTCGACAGTAGCTTTTTTCCGGTGCTAAAAGACGTAGCTCTTGTGATCAATAAGTATGAAAAAACTACATTAATGGTTGAAGGTCATACAGACAACACTGGTGCTGATGATATGAATCAACGTTTATCAGAAGCCAGAGCAAATAGTGTGAAAAATTATTTAGTACAAAATGGCGTTGATAACAGACGGGTTTCCACATTGGGCATGGGTGAGTATACGCCGATTGCGGATAATACGACTCAAGCAGGACGTCAGAAGAATCGTAGAGTTGAGCTTAAAATTATTCCAATGAGTAAGGACTAAAATAGGCAATATAATGATGGGGTGCTATGCAACGTGCCTCATTGTTATCCTTAACAATGAAAGCATGACGTCGTTAATACGTTTTAAGTGGGGGTAAAGCGGGTTGGATTTTAAAGATAAGAAAATTATTTAACTAAACGAATAGCAGGACGCTGTACTTTAGTGGGTTCTATCTCAATCACTTTTGAGCTGCGAACACCGTTTTTCATACGGTCATAAGACACATACTTCATGTCGAGTGATTCGCAAAACTTATAAATGGTTAGGAAGTCACTTTTAGAAAGTTCTTCGTTGTCTTTGGTTAGCTGTGTATCAATGTACATTTGCTCACCGTTCGCCGTTAACATCGCTACCGCTGAATAAGGGTCGCCATGATTGGCCACTTTCAACGCTCTAACCATTTTCACTTCAAATACCCAGTCGCCCATTTTAGTCATTCTAGTGATTCTTTCGCTCATTGGATTTCCTGTTGTGTTGGTGGGTACATGTTTTGGGGTTCGGGATCATCCTTAAAGCAATACGCAGGCCACTTTTTCGATCGCGCTATATAAGGGATGTCAGCGTTCCTAGGATCTTGAGTGTTTCTTTTTGGGTACATCGAGGGTGATAGTAGAGCAAAATGTTAAGAAATTGTGGTTGTTTTTCATTGGTTTAATGCCGATCGTTGATTTATATGGAAAAATTTATAAATTTTTATGTATGAATTTGGCTACATTGTATTCAATTTTGCTTTTACATTGGACATAGTTTGAGACAAATTGACCCAAAAACGTGTTTAATTCGATTTCTTGAAAAAAATAAAATGGTAATTAAATTAGTCATTTATAAGTAACAGATCATTATTTAATAGGGCAATTTGATCGTATTGGCGCCTTAGTGATTTTTCCTCAGTCGCTATTTATTTCCTACCTAATTATGTGCGGCTTAAATCCAAAGCTGAATAGATTTAGATGAATAATAATATTTTTGCATATAAAAAAGCCCAGCCAAATTGGCTGGGCAAAGAGGGCTTTTTACAGCACCTAACGACAGAAATCGTTCAATTTACTATTCGTTTATGAAGGGTTATACCGCTTCAACTATGGCTTTCATGTCAGTCATGTAGCCACGTAATGTGTCACCTACGCTTTCAACACCGTGCTCACGAATCGCTTTGTTAACCGCTACTAGCGTTTTATTATCAACACTGTTGCTTGTTGCTGCGAAAGGCTTACCAATTAACTCTGTGCCTATGCTTGGCATTAATTTATCAGCCAATAATGGAATGGCCGCGTTAGCAAATAGGTAGTTTCCGTATTCTGCTGTATCAGAGATAACCACGTTCATTTCATACAAACGCTTACGTGCGATAGTGTTAGAAATAAGTGGAGTTTCGTGCAATGACTCGTAGTAAGCAGACTCAGGTAAGATGCCAGCTTCAACCATAACGTCAAATGCTAATTCAACACCTGCTTTGATCATGGCTACGATGAAAACGCCGTTATCAAAGAACTCTTGCTCATCAATTTTTCCGTTATACTCTGGTGCATTCTCAAAACCAGTTTTGCCGGTTTCTTCGCGCCATTTCAACAAGTTAGCATCTCCATTGGCCCAATCTTCCATCATAGTGCGAGAAAACTCACCGCTGATAATGTCGTCTTGATGTTTGCCAAATAAAGGTTTTAGCATCTCTTTAAGCTGCTCAGATAAATCAAATGCTTTGATTTTTGCAGGGTTCGATAGGCGGTCCATCATATTGGTCACGCCACCAATTTTAAGTGCTTCAGTGATAGCTTCTAGTCCGAACTGAATCAAGGCACCTGCGTAAGCTGGGTCGATACCATCAGCAACCATTTTCTCATAACCAAGCACAGCAGCAGCTTGCTGCATACCACAAAGAATGGTTTGTTCGCCCATTAAGTCAGATTTCACTTCTGCTACAAATGAAGACTCAAGAACGCCTGCGCGGTCGCCTCCGGTTGCACTTGCTAGTGCTTTAGCTATATCCCAACCTTGCTGTTGAGGATCGTTCTCAGGGTGAACCGCAATCAATGTAGGTACACCGAATCCACGCTTATACTCTTCGCGTACCTCAGTACCAGGGCACTTAGGTGCGCACATCACAACTGTGATATCTGAACGAATTTGTTGACCTTCTTCAACGATATTAAAACCGTGAGAGTAACCAAGTGATGCGCCTTCTTTCATTAGGGGCATAATGGCTTCAACAACGCTTGAGTGTTGTTTATCAGGCGTTAAGTTATAAACCAAATCAGCACTAGGAATAAGCTCTTTGTAAGTGCCTACAGTGAAACCATTCCCACTTGCACGTTGGAATGAATCACGTTTTTCATCGATAGCGGCCTGACGAAGTGCATAAGCGACGTCTAAACCTGAATCTCGCATGTTAAGGCCTTGGTTTAAGCCTTGAGCGCCACAACCTACGATGACTATTTTTTTGCCTTTAAGGAAATTACAGCCTTCTGAAAATTCGCTGCGCTGCATGAATCGGCAACGACCAATTTGGTCTAGTTGCTGACGTAAAGATAATGTATTGAAATAATTTGCCATTTTTAAAATCCTAGTAAGTGCAACAAGTCAGTGACGATCTCGTGTGATTGAGAGAATAGGGTATTTCTTCTGTTGATTAAAATGATATATTTGCAATTTAATATTTCATATTTTGCAACATGGCTTTGGTAGGAGGATTAAAGTGGATATTCGTAGCTTGGAACTGTTTCAACATTTAGCCAGTAGTTTACACTTCAGCAAAACCGCTGAAGCCTTATTTGTCAGCCCTTCCACCCTAAGCCGGGTTATTCAGCGTCTTGAAGAAGACTGCGGCACGCCACTATTCGTACGGGATAACCGCAAAGTTAAACTCACGGCTGCTGGGGCAAAGCTATTGCGTTTCTCTCAGCAAACCTTGTCTGAATGGAAAAAGGTAAAGTGGGAGTTACAGCAAGATCATGAGCAAATTCAAGGGGAATTGAGCCTGTTTTGTTCAGTGACCGCCAGTCAAAGTCATTTGCCGCAATTACTGGATAGTTTTCGCCATCAATACCCACAGGTGGAAATTAAACTGAATACTGGCGACCCTGCTCTGTCAGCTAGCAAGGTGATGAAGCAGGAAGTGGATGCAGCCATCGCCATTCATACGCCTGACTTCCCCTCTGATTTGACGTTTTTACCTCTTGGTGAGGTGCCGCTGCTGCTTATTGCGTCTAAAGAAACCCAAATAACTCGCTTGAGCCAAGTGGACTGGCGGGAGCATTCAGTGATCTTACCTGATTCTGGCCCATCAAAACGCATCGTTCATCACTGGTTTGCTGAGCAGGGTATTCGACCGCGTGTGTATGCGACGGTAGCAGGTAACGAAGCGATTGTAAGTATGGTGGCGCTCGGTTGTGGCCTGGGCATAGTGCCGGAAATTGTATTGGATAATTCAACCATCAGTCAGCGGGTAAACCGCATTCGCCTAGACGATATTGAGCCCTATCAAATTGGGCTTTGTTGTATTAGCAAACGGCAAAGCGAGCCTGCTATTCAAGCACTATTTAATTGTTAATCAGTGTTGGTTTCGTGGGATTAGGCTTTCGATTAGTACGTATTCGCCAGCGTATAAAGCCAAGTAAAAACAATAGTAAAACGGCTGCGCCGACAAACAGCCAGAAAACGCGAAGAACTAACCCGCCAGCACTGCCATCATGCAGTGCATGTAACCAGCCTTTAATGATGTTCGCAGTGCCATGATCCCATGTTGAAAAAATGTCTATGACCGCTGCCGTTTGCGCATCAACTTTAACAAATGTGTTGGGAAAACGCGTTGAAGGATCTTCAGGTGTTTGAAATCTAAAGGTAAAATATCTCGAAGACACATCTGTATTATCAGGGGTGTAGATCCAAGCGAGCCGTAGTTCGGGCTGTTGATTACGGTTGCTTTGCTGCGCAGGTAAATGATGAGCTATTGCACTGCGGGAAGCCAAAAGCGCTTGCTCAATACTGATGTGTTTATGCTTTGAAATGGGTTGTTCAAGTACAATTTTTTTAGCTGATTGTACCGGCTCAAGTAACTGGTTTAGGATTGAGTTTGTTTCTTTTGGTAAAGCCAACATTACCCCAGTCGCTATCAGTACAAAAAGTGGAATGAAGCTTATTAACCCTAGAACTTTGTGCCAATCGTAAAGCAGCCCTATAGCAGAGCTTCGAGCTTTAAATTTAAGGGATTTACCCCACTGCCCTTGTTTGGGCCACCAAGCCAGCAAGCCGCTAAGCAGTAATATGAGGGCCGCCAAACCCATATAACCAATGATGACGGTGCCAGTTTCACCAAACAGTAACGTGTAATGTAAATTGTACAGCCAAGTGACCAAATAATGGCCCCAGTAATTTTGGCGCAGTACGGTTTTTCCATCATCGGTAACCCATACCATTAAAGGCGCGAACCCTTCATTTTGTGTTTCTGGTGGGTTGTAATAACGGCCAGAGACCGCTCTGTTGCTATCATTTACTTCAATTCGCCAAGAGCCACTTTTATCTGGGTAGGCGGTATTCAGCGTTGCGAGAGTGTTATCCCAAGTCGCATCTGTGGTGGCTTGTTTACGCTCAAGTTCAGGGTGTAACCAAGTATCGATTTCAACATAAAAAACCAGCGCAGCACCAGATAAGCAGATTACAACGAGCAACAGACCAAGGCTCAAACCCAACCATAAATGGAATCTTCTGGCGTATTTTTTAAAAGGAATTGATTGCAATGTTTAATACCATTCCACGTTAATAAGTGATGACTCAGCGAGAGTTTAAAAGGGCTTAAACAAGGCGCATGACTGACAGCTCTTTATTAAAAGAAAACTAGTTCTCTTTCGAAGTCATGCAACGCAGTGTAAGCCCTTTTAAAACTCGCCTGCAAGGAATGCCCCAGCGGCTTTTGCTCTGCGTTCTCACTATTTGAAAGGGAACAACCATTACTACATAGCGACGCCTTAATCAAAAACCGCTGGACGCATTCTGAGGCGGTCACTTATTAATGCGGATTGGTATAACCTGTGGCTGGGCTCAATAAACAAGTTCGTTATTGGGGGGCTGCTGTTTCGTCGGGTGCTGATCCGTACCCCTAAGAATAACGTGAATGAAATTTATAACTCAACGAGCAAGCGCTTTTAATCCCAAGATTAATTGTAAGCAAGTTGCGCCAACATACGGTCAAATGCTCGATAGTTAAGGGCTTCAGCCAAGTGCTGGCGGGTGATTTGGGGTTGGTTAGCAAGATCTGCTATGGTCCGAGATACCTTTAGCACTCTATGATAGGTGCGCAGAGATAAGCCGAGTTTTTCCACCGCACTTTGCAGAAAACGTTGGTCTTCACTCGAAAGTTGACAGTACTCCTGCACCTCTTTACTGCCGAGCATAGTGTTGGGTTTGTTGTTGCGTTTTAGGGCGATATCACGTGCAAACACCACTCGTTCTCTGATGTCTTTACTGCTACTTCCTCGCGTTTTCACTTGCTCTGAGAATTCATTGCCGTTGAGTTTAGGAACATCTACTTGCAAATCAATCCGGTCTAAAAATGGTCCCGAAATACGGTTGAGATAGCGCAGTATTTGGTCTGAAGTGCATCGCCCGTCGTTCAAGCTGCCCGTTGGGCTTGGGTTCATGGCTGCGACTAATTGAAATTGCGCGGGAAATAGCGCTTGCCTTGCGGCACGTGAAATCGACACAGACCCTGATTCTAGCGGTTCACGTAATACGTCAAGCACCTTACGGTCAAACTCTGGTAATTCATCTAGAAATAGCACCCCGTGGTGAGCGAGGGATATTTCCCCCGGCCTAGGAACACTGCCGCCACCGACTAATGCAACCGCCGAGCTAGTATGGTGAGGGTGACGAAAGGCACGTTGTTTCCACGTTTGTGGATTAACCGGTTTACCTACTATGGAGTGAATGGCGGCGCTGGCGAGAGCTTCTTCATCTGTCATGGGCGGTAAAATGGTGATCAAGCGACTGGCTAGCATGGTTTTACCCGTGCCCGGGGGGCCAGTGAACAGCAAATTGTGCCCCCCTACTGCGGCAATTTCTAATGCTCGCTTGGCTGAGCTTTGCCCGACTACGTCTTGCAAATCAACTTCATATTCGGCTTCTTGAGAGATATTTTCGGAGGTAAATAACGGTAAGGTGTTTTGCTTACCTAAATGGTGAAATACATCGAGTAATTGAGAAGCTGGGACGATTTTTGCGCATTTTATCAGGGCCGCTTCATTAGCATTTTCAACCGGCAATATGGCTGTACGCCCTTCTTTGGAGCAAGCGTAAGCAAAAGGCAGTGCACCCTTTATGGGGCGAATTTCACCTGATAGCGCCAGTTCTCCCACTAGCTCTATTCTGTCTAAATCTATCCCCTTAAGCTGACCACTGGCGGCAATAATACCAATTGCGATGGCCAGATCGAACCGCCCTCCTTCTTTAGGCAAATCAGCAGGCGCGAGATTGACCGTGATACGCCGCGCGGGAAACTCAAAGCCTGAGTTTATTAAGGCACTGCGCACACGGTCTTTGGCTTCACGTACTGACGCTTCGGGTAAGCCAACCAAGTTGAAGCAAGGAAGCCCGTTGGCGAGGTGTACTTCTACTGTGATAAGTGGGGCATCAATACCGACACTGGCTCGTGATAACACTACCGCTAATGACATAGGCAAAGCCTTTTGCGCGTCAAACTAGAATGTCATAAGGCTAGTCAAGCGCACGGGTTAGCGCCAATTAGCATCCTTATTCAAGCAGTTAGCGAACTCAATCCATGTGTTCTGGGTTAAAAACAGGTAGGTGCCAATGCCATTTCATCGCAGCCAAACGAGTTGCTAGGGTAATTACAAAACCAATGATCATGCAGCTATAAGTTGATAGCCCCAAATAAAATGCAGCTATATAACAGGCTCCACCAATAATACAGGCGGTGGCATACAGCTCGCCCTTCAGTACCAGAGGAATTTCACGGCAAATAACGTCACGAATAAGACCGCCAAAAACCCCTGTCATAGTGCCAAGGGCTATCGCGATAAAGGGGGATGCACCATAGCCTAGCGCTTTTTGTAAACCCATGACGTTAAAAAAGGCTAAACCAATGGCGTCAGCGACCTGCAGGTAGCGAAGGGGAAAGCGATGGCTGATGCGCAGCCAAATAATGGTGCAAAATGCCGCGCCGAGTATGGCAAAGAAGAAGCTATGATCTTGCACCCAAAATACGGGAAGATCTAAGATGATGTCACGCAGCGTGCCGCCGCCAATGGCGGTCACTGAAGCTAAAACAACCACGCCAAAGCCATCCATATGCTTTTTATAGGCCATCAAGGTGCCTGAAACAGCAAACACTGCTACGCCCATTAAATCAATCCAATGTAACCAGGTACTCATAAATCTTCTCACTGCTATTTGAGGCTGAATGATACCGTTAAATGATAAATTCTAAATAGCCAAACTCTGGGTTTGTATATAAACGACGCAAAAAAAGCATATAGCATTGCTTGATCCCTTGCAGGGGTTCGTGTTACCAATATAGGCAGTGACGATACACCCAAATTAAGTTAGAAATTAATCTAATGTTCTATTCCGACTCGTGCAGCAAAGTAATTATTTTGGTGACAGTAGTGGAGACGTGTTCTCTGCGGGGATAGATCTGAATTAACGTCAGACATTTTTAACCCCCCGCACGTAAGTTCGGGGGGTTTTTTGCTTTTGGCATAAAATTTTCTGAAACAGCTATTTCGACGGCCGGTAGAGGTTTTTCGCGCATTCCTATTTAAATGCGACCTCGACGGATTTTTTACATTATTTAAGTTAGAGAGAAGAGACAATGCCCAAGTTACGCTCAGCAACGACAACCCAAGGTAGAAATATGGCTGGTGCCCGCGCGCTCTGGCGTGCGACTGGTATGAAAGATGGTGATTTTGGTAAGCCAATAATTGCTGTATCTAATTCATTTACTCAGTTTGTACCGGGTCACGTTCATTTGAAAGACATGGGGCAATTAGTAGCACGGAGCATTGAAGCTGCCGGTGGCGTAGCAAAAGAGTTCAATACGATTGCCGTCGATGACGGTATTGCTATGGGTCACAGCGGTATGCTGTATAGCTTGCCTTCGCGGGAAATCATTGCAGACTCGGTTGAATACATGGTGAATGCTCACTGTGCAGATGCCATCGTGTGTATCTCTAACTGCGACAAAATCACCCCAGGGATGTTAATGGCGTCTATGCGCTTGAATATTCCAGTCATTTTTGTTTCTGGCGGCCCAATGGAAGCAGGCAAAACCAAGCTTTCAGATCAAATTATTAAATTAGATTTGGTTGATGCCATGGTCGCCGGCGTTGATGACAATGTGAACGACGAACAAAGTGGCGAAATTGAACGCTCAGCTTGCCCAACATGTGGTTCGTGTTCAGGTATGTTTACCGCAAACTCTATGAACTGCTTAACAGAAGCGCTTGGGCTGTCGCTACCTGGTAATGGTTCAATGTTGGCTACCCACGCGGATCGTGAAGGATTGTTCAAGCAAGCAGGTACCCAGATAGTTGAATTGTGCCGTCGTTATTATCAACAAGATGATGAATCGGTTTTACCGCGCAACATCGCCAACTTTAAGGCATTTGAGAATGCTATGAGCCTTGATATTGCGATGGGCGGCTCAACCAACACTATTTTGCATTTGTTGGCTGCTGCGGTTGAAGGGGAAGTACCTTTTACCCTAGATGATATAGACCGCTTATCACGCAAAGTACCGCATTTGTGTAAAGTTGCACCGTCTACCCCTCAGTATCACATGGAAGATGTGCACCGAGCTGGTGGCGTGCTGGGTATTTTAGCTGAGTTGAATCGAGCTGGCTTGTTACATGGTGATACGCCCCATGTTTTAGGTAAAACCATCGGCGAAGTCATTAGTGAGTGGGATATTACGCAACCTGAAAATGCCCATGCCCTCGAGTTTTTCCGTGCAGGCCCAGCGGGTATCCGTACAACTAAGGCGTTTAGCCAAGACTGTCGTTACCCTACTGCCGATACAGATCGTGAAAATGGTTGTATTCGTAGCCGTGCTAATGCCTTCAGTGAAGAAGGTGGTTTGGCTGTGTTGTTCGGTAACATTGCACAAGATGGCTGTATTGTAAAAACTGCCGGTGTGGATGAATCGATTCACGTATTCACTGGGCGCGCACGTATTTACGAAAGCCAAGACGATGCTGTTAAAGCGATTTTAGCTGACGAAGTGGTAGCGGGTGACATAGTGGTTATTCGTTACGAAGGCCCTAAAGGTGGCCCGGGAATGCAAGAAATGCTTTACCCAACAACGTACTTGAAAGCCAAAGGTCTAGGTAAGAAATGTGCCTTGATCACAGACGGTCGTTTCTCTGGTGGCACCTCAGGTTTATCTATTGGTCACTGTTCACCAGAAGCTGCTAGTGGTGGTGGTATCGGCTTGGTTGAAGAAGGCGATAGCATGACGATTGATATTCCACAGCGCAAAATTGGCGTAGATATCAGTGATGAAGAGCTTCAAGCTAGACGTGAAAAAATGGAGCAAAGCGCAAATCCTTGGAAGCCCGCTACTCGTGAGCGTAAGGTGTCATTGGCGTTAAAAGCGTATGCTCTTTTAGCTACAAGTGCAGATAAAGGCGGCGTGCGCGACGCCAGTAAATTGGAAGACTAATGACCACCAGTGCCCAAGAGTATTTAAAGAAAGTATTAATGTCGCCCGTCTATGACGTGGCGGTAAACAGTGAGTTTGTGCATTTAAACAAATTCTCTGCTGTTTTAGGCAACGATGTGTGGCTTAAGCGAGAAGACCAACAACCCGTTAAATCTTTTAAGCTGCGCGGTGCCTACAACAAAATTAGCCACCTTGATGATGCATCTCTTGAAGCCGGTATTATTACGGCTTCAGCGGGGAACCATGCCCAAGGGATAGCGTATTGTGCTTCTCGCAAGAATATTCAGGCTACGATTGTGATGCCTGAAACCACACCGGATATTAAAGTGGAGGCAGTGCGTAATTTTGGTGGTAACAATGTCAATGTTGTACTGCATGGGACTAGTTTTGACCAAGCAAGCCAGGAGTCTAAACGACTAGCGGCGCTGCACGGCTATACCATGATCCCACCATTTGACGATCCTGATGTGATTGCCGGCCAAGGCACCATTGCCAAAGAAATGCTTGAGCAAAACCCCAACTTAGATGTGGTGTTTATCGCTGTGGGCGGCGGTGGTTTAGCCGCTGGTATGAGTGTTTATTTAAAGCAGCTTAAACCGAGCATTAAGATTGTGGCCGTGGAGTCGAGCGAGTCAGCCTGTTTACAAGCAGCCTTAAAAGCCGGTGAGCCAACCCCTCTGCCGTTTGTGGGTATCTTTGCCGATGGTGTGGCTGTGAAAACCATCGGGACTGAAACATTTCGCTTGTGTCAGCAATACGTAGATGAAGTGATTACCGTCAATAACGATGAACTGTGCACAGCCATTAAAGATATTTTCGATGATACTCGGGTCATTGCTGAGCCAGCTGGAGCATTATCAGTAGCGGCTATGCGCAAATACGCCAAGCAAAACGAGGTGACAGGAAAAGTGTTTGGTGGTGTGCTATGTGGCGCTAACATCAATTTTCATACCCTGCGTTATGTGTCTGAGCGCTGCGAATTAGGTGAGCAAAAAGAAGCTGTTTTTGCGGTAAAAATTCCTGAGAAAAAAGGCGCGTTTAAACACTTTTGCGAACTGCTAGGCGGCAAAATTATCACTGAGTTTAATTATCGCTTTGCCAGTGATAAAGAAGCCCATATTTTTGTCGGGGTAAAATTGCGCCGAGGCCAAGAAGAGTTTGCAGAGTTAATGCGAACCCTCAGTGCCAGCAACTATCCCTGTTTGGACATGTCAGACAATGAAATGGCCAAGCTGCATGTTCGTTATATGGTTGGAGGGCGACCTCCTGCTTTACTTAATGAGCATTTATTCTCGTTTGAGTTCCCCGAACAACCTGGGGCACTTATGACGTTCTTAAAAACCTTAGGTGAGCGTTGGAACATCACATTGTTCCATTATCGCAACCACGGTGCTGCAGAAGGCTTAGTGCTCGCTGGTTTTGATTTTCCTGATACGGAACGCGCTGATTTTGAAGCGCATTTAAAGCAATTGGGCTATCAATACGCGGAAGAAACGGAAAATCCTGCCTATAAGTTTTTCTTGTCTGATGTGAATGGCATCTTTAACTAATTAGTGGGTAATAAAAAAGCGTTGGGCTATTTACCCAACGCTTCTCTTTAGTATTCGACTTTCACGAACAACGTGTTGTACCACTCCAGGTTAATAAGCTCCCCTTGTTAACATGGAATAGTATTATATTTGCTGAAGTCGTTGTGCTATTTCTGGTGAAATGAGCTCTTCAACTGTGGCAAGCAGCGCTTCGCTAGTATCTGAATGTTCCAACTGCCCCTCGCTAGATGCATTAATAAGCGCATTGTCTTTCAGCGCGTGAATGAAAGTGGACAGCACATTCTTATCGAAAAACTCTGGTGAATTAATACCATGTAATGCTGCTAAGCGTTCTGCGAACTCACGGCTTTGCTTTTCTAAACGGCCACGGCCAATGGTTTTCTCTTTTTTCAGGATGGTCAGTACCGCAGCGTAGCGCTGTAATGTTTCTTGAATACTGCGATTGAGTAACCAGAAAGAATAAAACGCTTTGCTGGTGGCTGCAGGTGGGCATAGGGTTTCACCTTCGTGGCGCAATAAGCCCATGTCCAACATGGTGCTTAATAGGCGGTCGGTGTATTGCATTGCTTGCTCTTGGCTCATATAAATAAATAGCTCACGCTGTAGCAAGGGGTAAAGCTGACCCACTAGTGAAATCACTTGCGTTTTTGCCAAGCCTTTGTGAGCAAAAACAATAGCGCCGACCAAGCCAGGTAAGGCAAATAAGTGCAGAATATTATTGCGATAATAGGTTAGCGCTACCGCGTTCTTACGTTTTAACGAAATAATTGTACCAAAGCTATCTTGCGACACTTCGAGCTTATTCAGTTTTAATGTGCTCTCTACAAGGGCTTTGCCATCGGCTTGTGGAATGCTCGACAAATCACTGTAAGGCGCATCTTTTAGTAAGGCTAAATAGTCATCTATTGCGCGTTCGAGCTCATCTTGCGCCATGGCATGCTTTTTCGCTGAGAGTAAACACATGGCACAAAGTGACATACCACTGACTGCAGCAGCCTGGTTGATACGCCCCATTACATCATTCGCCAATGTATTGACCGCCGGGGTCAACCACCGTGGCTTTTTGTCCGTTTCTAGATTCTGCGATTCTCGCCAATCAGGTACTTCTTGGTCTAAAAAATTACTTAAATTAATTGGATCACCAAAATTTAAAAAGCCGTTTCCATAGTTTTTAAGCTTACGTACCGCAGAAAACACCTGAAAAAATGACTCTTTCTTTTTATCTGTGCCTTTGAGCTCTTTTAAATAACTAGATACCTCCATTACATGCTCGTAGCCGATATACACTGGCACGATACTCACGGGGCGGTTAATCCCTTTAATCAGCCCTTGCAGCGTCATGGCCAGCATACCGGTCTTAGGGGGAAGCAAACGACCTGTGCGACTGCGGCCGCCCTCAGGGTAGTATTTTACCGAATAACCCTTATTGAACAGCAGTTCTAAGTATTCTCTGAATACGGCGGTGTACAGTTTATTACCGGCAAAACTACGGCGTAAAAAGAACGCCCCGCATTTGCGTAATATGCCACCGATTGGCCAGAAATTGAGGTTGATGCCAGCGGCGATATGCGGAGTAACTAAGCCTTCATGATAGATAACATAGGTTAACAATAGGTAATCCATGTGGCTGCGATGACAAGGTACGTAGATGATTTCGTGGCCATTTTGTGCCAAAGCGCGAACTTTATCCGCGTGTTTTACTTCAATGCCGTTGTAGACCTTGTTCCAGATTTTGGTCAATAAGCGGTCGCCAATTCGCACCAAGCCTTCACGGTAGTCAGCCGCGATTTCATCCACATATTTTTTCGCTTTGGCTTGTATTTGATGGTTTGACTGCTTTTTACTGAGCGCTTCGTCGCTTATCGCTTGGCGCACTGAATCTGCCCCTAGCACTGCATTATATAGTTCTTGTCTTTCTAATAAGGTTGGGCCGATAAGGTTTTGGCGTCGACGATGAAAGTGGGTACCCGCTAAGCGGATCAGCTTATGGGCGATCTCTTCATCGCTGCCCTTTAAATCTGCCATGGTACGGGAGGATACGGCTTTACTGTAGCAAACGAAATTATCGCGTCCTAAAAATAACACAATGAAAAACTTACGTAGCCAACTTGGAGAAACTTGATTGGCAATAATGTCTGACCAGCCCGAAAATTTGCGACCCGGCGCCCTGCCCCAAAAAATAGAAACAGGCACAATTTGTAGGTCTAGTTCCGGGTTTTCTCTATGGATATGAAAGAGTTTGGTGACGTCATCTGCAATGTTGGTAATTTTGACCTTTCTGGTCAGAACCGAGCGCGGCTGCTGTAAAAACAAGCAAGCAGGTAATTCCTTTCCCCCTACCTCTATGGCTTCTGAAGGTTTAGGTAAGCCAAGGGCATTCGTCGACCTTTTTAAGGCAAATTGGTCAGTAACCGAATGGGTACGCAATAAATAAATAATGGGCTTTGTGGTGTCAATTCCAAGTTCGGTCGCTATATCCGTGGGGATGCTATTGACCTTAACAAGCCATTTTAGCGGGACAGATATAATTGTTAGCAGCAGTTTATGCAGCCATGCCATAAGAGAGATACCTAGGTAGTGAAAGACGCCAATAGGATACCACGTTCTCCGTGTTTTCCACCCTGCGTAAGCGGTTTATAGGTCTGATGACTTACCCTTAATTCTCTCTGCATGAGCGCCACTGAAGGGCTATACGATATTTTTGGTGCAATTATTTAACCGGTTGGTTTATTGAGGAGCAGCTTTTTTGTTTGGCCCATTTATACGCACGTTCGCGCTACCAAGAAAAGTTGGTAAGTGGAAAAACACACCAATTGTGCAACCTGCCTTTGTTACGTCATAAATAATAAAAATTTGAGATTTAGTAACGACTGTATATACTCACAGTTAAACTGTATGAAACAACAGGCTGTGTATGCGTCCACTAACTCCCAGACAAGAAGAAGTTCTACAACTGATTAAAACCACAATGCTGGATACCGGCATGCCGCCAACGCGGGCCGAGATTGCTAAACATCTTGGTTTTAAATCAGCTAATGCGGCTGAAGAACACCTTAAAGCTTTGGCACGAAAAGGGGCGATTGAGATATTGCCCGGTACGTCTAGAGGTATAAGGTTAACAGAGCCGTTAGAAGATCAGTTAGAAGATCAAGGGTTACCCCTTATTGGCCGCGTAGCCGCTGGTGAGCCTATTCTGGCCCAAGAGCACGTTGAAATGCACTATAAAGTTGACCCAAGTCTGTTTAAGCCCAGCGCTGACTTTTTATTGCGAGTCAGTGGTATGAGTATGAAAGATATCGGTATTTTGGACGGCGACCTACTGGCTGTGCATAAAACAACGGATGTGCACAATGGTCAGGTTGTGGTTGCTCGCGTGGACGAAGATGTGACCGTTAAACGTCTTGAACGTAAAGGACGTCAGGTAGTACTGCACGCCGAAAACGATGACTTTCAGCCGATTAAAGTGGATTTAGCCACACAGCCTTTCAACATTGAAGGTATTGCTGTAGGTGTTATTCGCAATGCTGATTGGATGTAACAGTTTAAAACCTCACACATAAGGGAGAGACTTCTCTCCTTTTTCTCCCTTTTTCGACTTCTGTAGTGACACTAGAATTCGTCATTTTATCGCAACTTGCGAACTTTTTATTTTTTCTAAAACCCGCTTTTAAAACCCATCTAAAAATCACGTTTGTTAGCGAAATGTAAACGTAACACACTGATCGGCTGATTGAATTTTGTTCGATTGGATATAAAATAAACAAAATAACTGGACTACTCCCCCTGTTTTGGGTAATGCTTGTTATAGGGTTAACAAGTCAGTAACAAAATCGTCTTGTACAAAACCTTACAATAATAAAATAAGACGTAAAGTTTGTTGGCTAGCGCCACTATTTCAAGCGTTTGACAAGCAGGGGGCCGAGTGAAGAAGATTTCGTTAAGTGTGATGGCAATGCTAGGAGTGTTTCAAAGCGGAACCACTTTCGCAGAGTCTGTATCCGACTTAGATCAATACCAGCTAAATATGCGCAGAGGTGTCACCGACATCAGTGCAGAGGTCTATGACTTGCATATGCTGATGTTTATTATCTGTGTCGTTATTGCTGTCGGTGTATTCGGCGCGATGTTTTATTCGATTCTATTTCATCGTAAGTCTAGAGGTGCAAAGCCTGCGAACTTCCACGAGAGTGTGAAAGTAGAAATTGCTTGGACGGTTGTTCCCTTTATTATTCTGATTGTAATGGCTATTCCTGCGGCTAAAACGCTTATCGCCATGGAAGACGCCAGTGAGCCTGACGTGACAGTGTTGGTGACCGGATCTCAATGGAAATGGCACTATAAATACATGGATAACGATGTGGAGTTTTTCTCCCGTCTCGCCACACAGCCGGACGAAATATCAGGCAAGTTAGAAAAGGGTGTGAATTATCTTCTCGAAGTGGATCAGCCGCTTGTTATACCTACTGACAAGCGTGTTCGCTTCCTAATAACCTCTGATGATGTGATCCATTCTTGGTGGGTTCCTGATTTTGCCGTTAAACAAGACGCCAATCCTGGTTTTATTAACGATGCGTGGGCTCAGGTCAATGAGCCTGGTATTTATCGTGGGCAATGCGCTGAGTTATGCGGTAAAGATCATGGCTTTATGCCAGTGGTCGTTATCGCTAAAGAGCCCGCTGAATATGATAAATGGATAGGCGAGCGCCAAGCAATTCAAGAAAAAGCCAAAGCAGAAGAGCAAAGATTACTCGCCATGAACATGAGTAAAGAAGAGCTTATGAGTAATGGTCAGAAAATATATACATCCGCCTGTGCGGCTTGTCATATGCCTAATGGTGAAGGGCTGCCGGGGGTATTTCCTGCTTTGAAAGGCAGTGATATAGCGCTGAATGATATGGCTACGCATATTGATATCGTGCTCAATGGCAAAACCGGTACGGCTATGGCCGCCTTCGCTAAGCAGTTGACCATGTCTGAACTTGCTGCGGTTATCACCTATGAGCGAAATGCTTGGGGTAACGATACCGGTGATTTAGTACAAGCAAAAGATATCAATGCTGCTTTAAACGGCCAATAGGGAGACGATCATGAGCACAGTAACTGACACGATTCATCACGACGACGATCATCACGAACATCATGCGCCTCCTTCAGGTATTAAGCGCTGGTTGTACACCACCAATCATAAAGACATAGGTACTCTTTACCTGTGGTTCGCTTTTATTATGTTCTTAACCGGTGGCGCCATGGCGATGGTTATCCGCGCAGAGCTATTTCAGCCTGGATTACAAATTGTCGATCCTAACTTCTTTAACCAAATGACCACAGTACACGGCCTGATAATGGTATTTGGTGCTGTTATGCCAGCCTTTACAGGGCTTGCTAATTGGCTCGTACCTATGATGATCGGCGCGCCAGATATGGCATTGCCACGTATGAATAATTGGAGCTTTTGGATCTTACCTTTTGCTTTCTTGATCCTACTATCATCATTGTTCATGGAAGGTGGCGGTCCTGCATTTGGTTGGACTTTCTATGCCCCTTTGTCCACTACCTATAGCGGCGATAGCACTGCGTTGTTTGTATTCTCGGTGCATATCATGGGGATCTCTTCGATCATGGGCGCGATCAACGTGATCGTGACTATTTTCAATATGCGCGCCCCAGGTATGACTTGGATGAAAATGCCACTCTTTGTGTGGACCTGGCTGATAACGGCATTCCTGCTGATAGCGGTCATGCCGGTCCTAGCTGGCGCTGTAACTATGGTACTCACCGATAAGTTCTTCGGTACGAGCTTCTTTGATGCCGCTGGTGGCGGTGATCCGGTTATGTTCCAACATATCTTCTGGTTTTTCGGACATCCGGAGGTATACATCATGATACTGCCGGCTTTTGGGATCATTTCCCAAATTGTACCGACCTTCGCTCGTAAACGGTTATTCGGCTATGCCTCAATGGTGTATGCAACCGCATCAATCGCGTTATTGTCCTTTATCGTTTGGGCTCACCATATGTTTACCACGGGAATGCCGGTATTTGCCGAGATGTTCTTTATGTTGGCAACTATGCTGATCTCGGTGCCTACTGGAGTAAAAGTATTTAACTGGGTCGCAACGATGTGGCGAGGTTCTCTAAGCTTCGAAGTGCCCATGCTGTTTGCGTTGGCGTTTATTGTGCTGTTTACGATCGGTGGATTGTCAGGTTTGATGCTGGCTATTACCCCGGTGGACTTTCAATATCACGATACCTATTTCGTGGTAGCCCACTTTCACTACGTGTTAGTAACGGGTGCTATTTTCTCAATTATGGCAGCTGTGTATTACTGGTTACCTAAATGGACTGGGAAAATGTTTGATATCACGTTGGCCAAATGGCATTTCTGGTGCTCTTTGGTTTCGGTAAACGTGTTGTTCTTCCCTATGCACTTTGTGGGATTAGCCGGTATGCCACGACGCATTCCTGATTATGCACTGCAGTTCGCAGACTTTAATAAATGGATAAGCCTCGGCGGATTCGCGTTCGGTTTATCTCAGTTAATTTTCTTGGCACTTCTTATTAAGGCTTGCAGTAAAAAAGGTGAGCCCGTGAGTGACCAAGTGTGGGAAGGAGCTGAAGGCCTAGAGTGGGAAATCCCTTCACCTGCTCCATATCATACGTTCGAAACACCGCCTGTTATTAAGTAGGCGGTTTAGGAGCACATTATGTTGCTAGGTAAAGCCAAACACTCGAAAACATGTTTAGTAAAACGCTCATTGGCCCTAACGCTAGGCTTTATGGCATTTGGTTTTTGTAACAGCTTACAAAGCGATGGGTATATTCCATTCAGTGCGGCTGACCGATTCGCGTTACACAACGAAATGTATATTGCCGGTATGACGCAGCAGGGACTTGAGCAATCCTACTCCGGAATGTTTTGGCATTCCTTATGAATAAAAAGCCAGAGCAACCGCCAGAAGCCACTGGCGCCAGCAAGCAGAAAACGCAGACCAATCACGGCAAAATGGTTGTAAAGCTATTGGCTGTGGTATTGGGGATGTTCGGTTTCGGTTTTGCGCTAGTGCCTTTGTATGATGTTTTTTGCGACCTTACCGGGCTTAATGGTAAGACAGCGAATTCTGCCGCTGTATATGAAGTCATGGAGGTAGATGAGTCTCGCACCATAACGATTGACTTCATCACCCGTACAAATACCGGAATGGCGTGGAAGTTTGAAGCGGAAAAACGTCAAGTCAAAGTTCATCCAGGGCAGATGAATGAAATCAATTTTACGGTCAATAACCCGACGACACACTCTGTTGTTGGTCAAGCTGTGCCTTCGGTTTCACCCGGTACAGCAGCGTTATTTCTAAACAAAACAGAATGTTTTTGTTTTGAACAACAGGTTTTGCAAGCAGGTGAATCGGCGGTTATGCCGATGCGGTTCTATGTGGACCCACAATTACCTGACGACATTAGCTATTTCGCATTGCAATACACCTTATACGACGTCACCGCGACGGCAGGTGATCTTGTAATGAATCGTGGTGAATAGGAGAACGAATAATGGCTCAGCCAGAATATGAAAAGTATTACGTACCCGATAGCAGTCCTTGGCCTATCGTTGGCGCAGTCGCGTTATTTTTGATTGCCGTCGGTGCTGGGAACTTTGTAATAGAGCAAACTAGAAACACGTCAGGTTATGGTGGCCATATTTTAGTTGCCGGTTTTGCTACGCTCATTTTTATGTTGTTTGGTTGGTTTAGAAACCAAATTCATGAGTCTATGAGTGGGTTGTACAGTGCCCAATTAGGGCGTTCATATCGTCAGGGAATGGCTTGGTTTATCTTTTCTGAAGTCATGTTTTTCGGTGCATTCTTTGGGGCGCTATTTTACGCGCGGATGATCGCAATTCCTTGGTTAGGTGGTTCAGGTAATAACGCAGCAACAAACGAGGTGTTATGGCCCGCCTTCGAAGCGATATGGCCACTCGTTGAAACCCCAGGTGGAGTACAAACTGAAGCCATGGGTTGGTATGGCTTGCCGCTTATTAATACGGTGATTTTGTTAATCTCTTCAGTCACTTGCCATTTTGCACATGTGGCGCTTGAAGAGAACAAGCGCGGTCGTTTAAAGCTGATGCTCGGGATTACTGTATTGCTTGGAGCAATATTTATGGTCCTACAGGTTGAAGAGTATCTGCACGCTTATCAAGAAATGGGCTTAACGTTGCAATCTGGTATTTACGGCAATACCTTCTTTCTACTCACTGGGTTTCATGGTTTACATGTGACCTTAGGCGCCATTATCTTGTTCATCATGTTGCTAAGAATCTTTAAAGGGCATTTTACCCCTGATGACCACTTCGCCTTTCAGGCGGGCAGCTGGTATTGGCACTTTGTTGATGTGGTTTGGGTAATGTTGTTTTTCTTTGTGTATATATTGTAATTGCGTTACCTCTCCACAGGCCTTAACAGTAGGGCCGTGGAGAGGGTTTGAGATTTTTAATAAGGACGAGGATTCGGCTCAATAAGCCCAGTGGCCATAGCAATAAGGATGACTAACACAATCGCCACTGACGTTAAAACTCGCCTGCCAATATATTTACTCATATTTGCTTGTTTCGGTTCGTCTTTAAGCATCACAGTCATAGCTTTAAACAAGTTATAAATCATAACGATAAGTAGTATTCCGATGATTATCTTTATTAGCACTTTGGTTTTCCCTCTCGCTGTTTTTTTTATTGTTGATGAGCATGCTTAGGGTCATTAAGCGATTACCTTTAATTTCTACACTAGTGACTTTGTGCGCTGTTGTCATCATGTTTGCGCTTGCAAACTGGCAATTACAACGAGGTTTAGACAAAGCACAGCGTATGCAAAGCATTGATTCAGCATCAAATAGTGCGTCATATTCCCTTGAAACCCTATTGACGCGCAATCAAGATATACAGGATTTACCGATTTCGTTCTCTGGTTCGATAAATCCACAGCACGTTTTTTTATTGGATAACCGAATCAAACAGGGGCGCCCAGGATTTGACGTCTATGTAATCGCACAAAGTGATACTCATAATGTACTGGTTAACTTCGGCTGGGTAGCAGGTAAACAAATGCGCGATGATCTACCTGAAGTGTCACTGCCAGATAGACTGAACGATGCGCAAGGGCGCATTGTGTTGCCCAGTGACAACCCCATGGTCACAGAAACCGCTACACATGATGCGTTATGGCCCAAGGTCATACAGCAAATAGATATTCAATTTATTGAACAGGTGCTACATGCTGAAGTATTGCCGTTTGTGATTACACTCACGCAAAGCAATGAGCAATTTATACGCGACTGGCAACCAGTGGTAATGCCCCCAGAGAAGCATTATGCCTATGCGGTGCAATGGTTGGGTTTAGGTATCGCTGCATTTTTTGTATATTTTTTTGCACTTCGCGCACGTTTGCGCTCCGGACTTAAGAAGGGATCCCATGAACAAGACGAATAACAAACGCCTGATTATCACGCTCGCTCTTGTATTTATTTTGCCAGTCGTTTTGGCCAAACTCGCGTTGGACAATAATTGGTTTAACAAAGC
>BAEM01000026.1 GCA_000314955.1 Paraglaciecola chathamensis S18K6
CTTTCCAACAGCCGAAATAAGTAACCAAGAAAGGCCGTGCTCCGGCAAACTTTCTAATCCGCTAACAGCCGCGTCTTTTTTGTCATACCGGCGTGAGGAAACATCCCTGTAAAACGCACGCCGATCAGGTTCTTCGAAGGCGTTTAATACAAAACTCAGTTTCGACCCATCCTTGGTAGTGCGCCCAGCTTCACCATCCATGGTGAATCGTTCACCCGACAGGAGCGCTGCTCCTAAAAGCCTCGGGTTCACCCATATCTGGCCATCTGACAAGTCGCTGCATTTATCGGGAAAGTTTGAGTCGCGAATTGATTCGCTGCGCTCACTAAAGCATGCGCTTTGCTTACTTATGGTCTGCGGCCACTACTGCATGCGCTTTGCTTTCCCGCATGCGGGACTTCTTCCTAACAGGCTTGCAAAACGTTGGCGCTAACCTCAAAGTTAGAATGGAATACAGTGAGTTATAATAAGCGACTATTGGCACTCATAAAGGTAGTTGGGGCGTGAACTATAGTGTTTGAGGCCAGAGGTTTGGTTCAAGGGTAATACCCCATGCAAAGGAGGATGTCATGATGAATAAATTCGCTCGAAATATTGCAGATGACGTGAAGTCAGAAATTTTATTGGCCGAAGCACGGGAAGCGGAAGGCTTTGCTGCAAAAGCGTTTCAGCATTTAGAAAGTGCTCATGTATTAGGCCAAGAGTCGACCTGGTGGCATGTAAAAGTGCATTGCCTGATGTTGTCGTGGGCTGTTCGGCAAAATGACGCGAAGGAGTGTTTAGGTCAGCTTTTTCGAATCATCGGAGCGATAAGCAAGACAGCATTAGGCTTAGTTCCTGCGGGTAACACGGGCGGTACAAATGTGAGTCCTTTTAAAAAGCTACCCATCAAGCCTGAGAATCAAGCAGCAATTACCAAAGCCAAACAACGCACCTAAAATCAAGCTACACGCATAAAAATACCCCAGCATCACAGACACTGGGGTATTTGTTTATTCTTTGGCTAGAAGCCGAATGCTTGCTTAGGCGGTGCTTTTTTGCAGCGAACGCATTTGGTCGTGGTTACGCTTCATGTCGGTCAACACTTTATTGAGTGCCATGGTACAGGCAGCGGGTTGATCTTCTTTAAGCGCTTCACGTAATTCAGCAAGAATTTTGTCTTCCACTTCTTCTAACTGACTGACAAATGTATGGTCACTGTTAGAGGTAAGCGAGCTGATCACCTTGGTGTACATACTTCTGATATCAACGGCCATTGCGTTGTCATCTTCATAATCGCCTTGTTCAGCGACTGCGAAAGGTTGCAAGGTAGTAATAGCAGTTTGTTTGTCGTTAATCATTTGCTGGAATACAGTTTTGATACTCTGCGATTCCACTTTCTTTATGGCGTCTGAATAGAACTCGATGCCACCGTTTAGAACTTTGATAATCGATGATACTTTTTCAACATGATTTGGATTAGACATAGATTACTCCTTTGTGATTAAACTTGTCGTCGTCAGAGAGTTGCTCTGAGTTATATGTATTATTGCAACGCTTATACCACTTATTTTTTATACTGCTATAATTACCTTTAAGTTAAAAAACTTTATTTAATACAAGGGTTTAGTCGGGTTTTTGGTTTGGGGTGGCGAGATTTTTTGCAAGAGGAATTGGTATTTGTCGGGGTTTAAAATTACACCGAGTAAAGTTTGCATTTAGACTTGAATAAAGTACGTGGCAGGAGCGGCTTTAATACCTAAAGCACCTCGGTAGACGAGGTGCCCACATATAACTAGGATTAACTTTGTGATTCGCCGTCACTAGGTGATGATGGGGCATCAGCTTTAGTGGCATGCTCCTTACTAAACGTTTGTTTTGAAGCACTTTCTTGCGACTGGTCGTTTGTTTCGGCTTTTTGCTCACCTGGGTGTTTCTGACTGCTCAGCATTGCATCTAACTTCTCTCCGCCTTTGGCGCCAAAATCCAAGGTTCGAATCGGGAATGGAATTAAGAAATCTGCTTCTTCAAGGGTCTTTTTGATTAGGATCACAGCTTCGTGTCGAGCAACCATAAAGCCCGTATCCCCAGGGTAATCTATCCAAAACCATACCAGCATGTTGATACTGCTATCGCCGAAGCTTTCGACGTAAACGGCCGTCTCTTCTTTTTTAACCACAAAATCACACTCGTTCATTTTATCAGTGAGCAATTTGGCCGCAGCTGCTGGGTCGTCACCATAGGAAATTCCCACAGGGATCTCTAACCTGCGCACACCGATAGTAGAGTAATTGGTTAGGATGTTTCGGAATAAAATTTTATTCGGGATAACCTCTATCTGACCAAAAAACGTCTCGACTATTGTGTTGCGTAAATTAATGGCGCGTACGTTACCGAATACGCCTTCGGCCTGCACCACATCACCTAGTTCAAATGGTTTTCTGATCCCCATTGCGATGCCAGCTATAAGGTTTTCTGTCATATCTTGGAACGCAAAACCTATGGCTAACCCGACAATGCCTGCACCGGCTAACAGTGAGGTCACGGTGCCAGACAATCCTAGAAATTCCAAAGCGATAAATAGCCCAGTGCACATGACGATGGCTTTGAATATAGACGCAAGCAGGTCGGCTATTTGCCTTGATTCTAAAGCACGGTGTAAGCCTTTTCTTAGCATCCTGCTAAGCACTCTGGCGAGTATTGAGAAGACAATGGTGATGAGAATAGCGACAACAAAATTAGGTAAGTGAGCAATTGTTTGCTCTAGCCAGCTTTGAAGCTTGTCGGTTATCAGAGAGGAAAATTCGCCGAGCGCTGTAAATTCCATTATATGATCCTAAGTAGGTGAAACAGAGTTAGAAACGAAAAAAGCGAGCACCGAATATTCGGGGCTCGCAAGCGGGAACGCGCTGTTAATGCAGTGTGAGTGCAGTGCAGGCGCAGCAGTGTTAAATCGTGTTTAGCGAAGGTTTTGCGCAAGTTGTTTTGCATCAAACACCTTCAATGGGGTTTTGGGCTCGCCCTTGCCCATAGTGATCAGTAAAGATGACATAATATTTTCTTTTACTTGCTTGGTCGTGACTTCGCCACCGGCGTAATTGGGGGAACTTGGCGTGGCACAGCCTAATAAACCGCAGGTCGTTTCACCGCGTACAGGCTTCGTCGTTGTAGGGCCTACACGTGTTAGTTCTTTTGTTTCTACGTCAAGATCGCTATCGACTATGGTGAACCAAGTATATCCTTGGGCGGTGGTGAGTTCTGCGGCATGCAGCAGAGCGTAATTCTTTGCATCATCTTCGTCAGTGGTTTTATTGCCTTTAAACAATACACGGTACTGGTTGTCGCTCAACTGGACGTGACTGTATCCATTATCGCCATTTTCTACAGCAGCTTGATATTGCGTAGGGGGAACTGTGCTACAACCGAATAAGCAAAGGCAAATCATGCATAACGTTAGGGTCGGTTTTAACAATATGTAGTCTGGCAATATATTCATTAGTCATACTCTTTAAGGTCTTGGCTGGCGAAGGCAGCGTGCTTAATTTTATATGTAATGCTTAATTCAATATCGGGGCCAACCCTGCACCCCTTTAAAACAGGGACTTACAGAGATTTATCATTTCATTGCTTGGCAAGTTTTACTGTTGAAAAAGTAAAAAGTGCACACAAGCGCGAGGTGGTTCGTTGCCCAGGAAATGAAAAAAGGAAAGCCTTGGGCTTTCCTTTTGGAATATGAAGTGCGATTTACTGTTGAAGCGGCTATCAGTGGATTATAGCGACAGCGACTAAAAGGCCACAGCGATTAAAATGAGCACAGCGATTAAACCGCGCCATGGCTATGAGGGCACAGCTATCAGCATAGTAAGTGAATTGGGGTTTACCTTAATGTCCAGCGTTTCTGCTTGGTAGGTCTCCCCATCAACAACGTACTGTAAGGGCTGCTGCGCGCGAATCTTTATGCGCTGAATGTGTTGATGATGTACATTTTTATTTTCCTCATCGCTAAATAGGTTCGGCGCGATAAGTTCTGACAAGCTAAACATATGGTCACCGAATGTCGCTTGTGGTGGCAACCAAGTAAGGTCTAACAGACCATCTTTCGCATTGGGTTCGCCGCCACCTTGAGCTAAAACTGTGGTAAAAGGCGCAGCATTTGCTACTACTAAGCTGCACACTGGCAGCTCGCGTTCTGGTTCGTCATCAATGCTCACTGACAGGGTCAGTGATTCATTTACGTTAACCGCTTCCCAAAGCGCTTTGATGTACGCGAGTTGCCCAGCAACATCTTTTTCAGAGCGGTCTGCATTTTCAACCATTTTTTGCTCAAATCCTAGGGCGGTGACCAGTAGCATGAGTTCGCCGTTACAATAAGCGGTATCTATTTTAGTTGGCTGGCCATTCTCAATGTGTTCACAGGCGACCTCTATAGGCATCACTTTACTTTGACTACCAAACAATGCGTGGGCAAGTGCGTTTGCCGTGCCAAGAGGAATGATCGCGAAATGTGTGTCGCTATTGACTAAGGCCGATGCTACCTCTGTTAAGGTGCCATCACCGCCACAGGCAATTACTGTTTTAGCCCCGGCTTTGAGAGCTTGTTCTGCTAAATCGGCGGCGCTGATTTCTGGGGTGGTTTCTACAATGTGAAGCTGCAACGACGCAGACAACCTTTGTTCAATAAAATCTCGATTTTCTACCCATTTCCCACCCCCTGACACGGGGTTAGCAATTAACCAGGTCGGCTGTGACAAGACGAGCTTGCCCTGCTCGAACACCTTGCTTAACGCCCTAAGCTGGTGGGAGTTTAGCCGCGCGGTTTCACGTACGTCTTGTATCATCGTGATTGCTTGGCGTACGCTCAAATCTGGATTTTTACTGAGTAAGTAAGCCGCCATGATGAGTACCGAACGCCCTCGTCCTAGTGCACAGTGTACTACGACGCCACGGTTTGCGCGGCGCTGGTTTTCAATCCAATTCACTGCGCTGATTAAATCTTCTTCCGTGGGACTTTGATGGTCTAAAACAGGTACATTTAGATAGGCCAAATCCTCTGAGGTTGCGGTCCAGTCTAGGCCGTCAAATTCAGCAGTTACGTCGAGTATGGCTTTGACGTTCATTTCCTGTAGGTACTCAATGTCACTAGGAAATAAACGGCAGGCGAGGTATAGGTCATCGTCAATTTGTTGAATTGCAGGGACTTTGTCATGCTTACGTGACCAAGCGTTATAGAGCTGTGCACCGAGCAAAAATGGGATAAACAACCAGCGAATGTAAAAGGGGATCGAGCCGTCTTGTTTCTTACGAAAAATAGCCGGTTTTTGCAGGGCGTATGCACTACTAACAGTCACTAATGACAATGCGATCCATATCAAAGGTATAGCAATAAATAGGCTAGTACTGACGTAAGCTAACCATAAAGCGAAGAGTGCCCCACCAAGATAATACTTTACGATAAACATGCTGCGGTTCCTTTCGTGCAATAACGCTTATTTTGACGATTCAATGGTGAACAATTAACCAGGTATGTGAAGTGACTCAGCCTGTGTGCAGCAAACGCACACAGACTCATTTGCAGCACTCTAGATAGTTTTTGTGCCTCGAATGGGGTAGTCATTTTTTCGTGTATAACCTAAACCTGATACCAGCATTTTCAAGTCAGGGCGCACAAATGGACTATTGGCAATCTCCAATACCTGCACTTTGTTGTCATTGTTGATGACAAATAAACCAGGCTCAGGGAAGTCATGGTCAGTTTCTGCGTCTGAGGTGGGCTGAGAAACATACAAACCTAATTTACGCATGTGATCTTTGTTCAATCCGGCGTATACAGGAAATTCAACTGATACATCGGCAAGCTTGGTATTGAGCTGGTCCACCGAATCTGCTGACACCGCCACAATGTCGACGTTTATGTCTTGAAATTGCGAACGCATTTCCTGCAATTGGGTTAAGTATTTACTACAAATAGGGCAATGCACGCCACGATAAATAACTAATAGTGTCCAATTTTCAGCCTCTTGAGGCGCGACTAAACTTTGTGTTTTCCCGTCTTTATCGAGCACTTGAATGCTGGGGAAGCTGGCGCCTGGGGTTAATTTTTCATAATTCATTTTGTTCCTCCTGATGGGGGCGTTTGAGTAAAATGTCTAAGGCTAGTAAATGGCGATGCAATGAGCTGTTTAAGCTGATTGTTGTTCGCGCATTTCTTGGCGATAGCTAGTCGCTAACTTATCTTTTTGCGTTTCATTGAGAACCTTTCCTGCCATTTGGAAAAACTGCTGTTCTTCATCGTCTAAATGGTGAAGTACTAAGTGCTGTAGACTTTTCATGTGCGTCAACCAAGCGGAAGAGCTCATGTCGGTCGCTTCAAGCTTTTCGATCATTTCGTCGATTTCATGATGTTCAGATATCGCGTGACGCGATGGGTCAACCATCTTGTCTGACTTCATGAGAGGGGCATAGAAGTAACGTTCTTCAGCGAGCGCGTGACGTTCCAATGCGTCTTTTAATTGGCTGAACGCGAGAACACGTTGCTCGCTTTTCCCAGATGTATTTAATAATGTGTCCATTAAGTCTCTTTGAACATCGTGATCTTTGCGTAACGCTTCAAAAATTTTCATGGGTTCCTCTCACTGTTTTGCTTTCATTATTGTCTTTACGCTAATGCGAGCTTTGTACCAATCGCCTAATAATTATAACTAACTGAATAGTATGGTTTTTTCGTTTTCGTTTTAGTATTTAAGAAAGGCCGGAGTGGTAAAATTTACACAAATTAAGTAGTTATTTCTGTTTGGTTTTTGGTCACAGTGGTCGATTTTGGCGCGTGAGCGTAACAGTATGTAGGGAGCAAATTTACAACCTATTTTTAAATATTAGCGTTCACGCTTAGGAGGAAAGGTGACACAAGTAATTCGTGCATATGTGGGTTCATTACTCGGTTTTTTATTGCTGGACGCACTATGGCTTGGCTTCATAGCGAAAGATAACTACACGCAAGCGATGGAAGGTTTAATGCGCGACAAGGTGCATATTTGGCCTTGGATTGTGTTTTATACCCTGTATTGCATGGCGATGGTTTACTTAGTCATTCGGCCACAGTTTAACGCTGAAAAAGCCAGTGGTGTATTCATTGGAGGAGGCGTTTTAGGTGCAGCAGCCTATGGTGCGTACAATATGACAAATTATGCGTTATTGGCTGACTGGCCTTTAGGGATAAGCTTGCAAGATTGGGTATGGGGCGCAGTTGTCACCAGTTTAAGCAGCTATTGCGGTTGGCGTTTAGCTCGCCGCTGATTGATGAATCGAATACACAGAGCGTGTACAGAGCGAGTACAGTGCAGTGTAAATGAACATAGCGCCACGACAGTATGGGCTGTCGTGGCTTTGCGGCTATTTATTAAGTTTGCGAATATGGCTGTAATTCAGTAACGCGACAAAGACAGAGCCGCCAATTGCATTGCCAAGAAGTACGACAGCAAGAGCCTTTAACATCTCTATCAAAGACAGTTGATCTGAGGTGAAATAGCCCACTAGTAGCTCTACTGAGCCTGCAATCGAGTGATGCAAGCCACCAAGGCCGATAATAAAAGTAACGATGTAAATACATAGTATTTGGCTGGTCGTGGAGTGAGTTGAAAGTATAGTCCACGCACCTAACGCCATTAACCAACCCGCCAAGGTGGCACTTATGAGCAGTGTTAGAGGTGAGTAAGACAAAATGTGCTCTGCGATAATGAAGTAACCCTCACTGGCATGTATCACCTCGTCACTCAGGGCTAAGAGTCCGGCGCTGAAAATACCACCGATAATATTGCCTGCAATCACAATACCCCACAGGCGAAACATGCGAAATACACTGATGCGCCTATCGAGAATCGGGTAGAAAGCTGTGGCTGTGTGCTCGGTAAATAACTGGGTACGACTTAAAATACACATCACAAATCCTAGCGGATACACTAAAGCCACCAATACCCGATTAAAGCCTGTAGACATGTCACCGACTATGGTTGTCATTACGCCTACGGCAAGTACGGTGAAGCAGATGATCATGCCTGCAGCGAGCGCAGACATGAACAGCGACATGCTCGGACGGGCTAGTTGTTCAACCCCTTCGTCTATGGCTTTTTCAAGAATGTCATCGGGGTGGCGAAAGGTTTCGTCCACGCGCTTAACTATTACAGAAGCGTATTCTTGACTCTCGCGGGTACGCTCTTTGGAGCGCTCCTTGGTGCTTTCATTAAACAATAGCTCACCAGAAGGGGAAACTATTTTCGCCTCATGATCGTGTTCGCCGTGCTCTAGATCATCACTCATTGTTTATCCTTGAATCAATGTAAATTAATGTTTTATCCACCATATCAAGGCCACTATTAGAGTGAGCCCGATGGCTGTAGGGATCTTATATTTTTTAAATAGCGCTTCAGCTTGGTTACCCGCCAATTTGACTAACAGTGCGAGGCCGAAATAACGAATAGAGCGGGCAATAAAAGTCGCTAATAAGAATAGGCCCAAAGAGTATTTAGCAGCACCAGCTGCTAGCATGGCAATTTGAAAAGGAACGGGAATAATGCCTACGGACAATACGTACCAGAAGCCTTGTTCTTGCATCTGGGTTTTAACATTCTCTAGCTGCTGAGGGTCCGAAAACCAGCTGGCGATTTGCTCGGCGAATTGGTCAAAAAGATAATAACCGACGCCGTAGCCGATAATGGCACCAAAAATACAACCTAAGGTGGCCAACGTCGCTAACAGCCATATTTTTTCACGCTTGGCCTGCATTAAAGGGATCAACACGGCTTCAAGGGGAATAGGGACAATGATCGACTCTAAAAATGAGGCGATGACCAAAACAAGATACATGTTTTTAGATTCTATAAATTGCTTAGTCTTATTTTTAAAATACGTGACCATGTTCGTCCTGTATAAAAACTTGGGCTTGATGTAAACCAAGTAGAGAATGAAACGAGTAGACTGACTGTGCAGGATATATACCAAAGGACGGCGGGGAATGAGTGAGTTATTGGCGCGCAAACCAGATCTGTAAACTAATACTGCTTTAAGCCTTATAGATCGCGGTGGTCCAGCTTATGCCCATACTTGTGAATTTGCGCGTATAAACGCAATTTGGATGCAACAACGTTGTCCTAAACAGCAAATATTGACTCGGCGCGGGCTGATTTAGAGGGATTTTTTGCAATATTTACTTATCCAGTATTTAGGTTGCTTACCCAAGGTCGATGGCGAGTAGCCCTCTGGATAGAGCTGCAAATCGCTCTTAGGCTTATTCAGATGTCGACGATTTTGTTGCTTGCTGCCTCGCGAATTGGCGTAGGGTTAACATACCGGAAATAGACGAGACGAAGTAAGGGACGATAAACGTTAGGAGCATACTCCCCCACAGAATCGGTGCTTGTCCAAATACACCGTCATATTGGTTAATCACATTTAGGATCGCACCAACAGTTAGCGCCGTGGCAAGCGAACGCTTGACCAAAGTAGGGTTAAAAAGCTGATTTAATAGTCCAATATTTTTGTATATCAATTGGGTTACCTTTTGGATTTTGATGATAAAACAAGACCGATATCCAGCCTGTATTATTTCAGTGTATGAAAAAGACTGTAGGCTTGAAGACTTGAATGTAACTACGCACATTGCTTTTCCAAGGTAGTTAATTCACACTCCTGCGCTTGATGGTAAAAGGGGCTTGAAATGAATGATAAAGCGGTGAAATCGGGCGTCTTATTCGCAATCGCGGCGTACACCATGTGGGGTATTGCGCCAATGTATTTCAAATTGATTGGCCAAGTGCCAGCAATGGAAATTTTGATGCATCGCATTATTTGGTCTGTGCTGGTATTAGTTTTACTGGTGGCTGTGACCGGTAAAATTAATAAGGTAAAGCAGGCGATATTAAATCCGAAGGTCATGCAGATTCTATTGATATCCGGATTACTGTTGGCCGCAAACTGGTTTATTTTCATCTGGGCAATCAATAATAATCATCTACTTGATGCCAGTTTAGGTTACTACATCAATCCCTTGCTAAATGTATTCCTAGGACGCCTATTTTTAGGTGAGCGGTTACGACGCATGCAAAAAGTTGCCGTGGGCTTAGCGCTTTCAGGTGTAGCGTATTTTATCGTCAGTTACGGCCAGTTGCCTTGGGTTGCACTTGCACTTGCTGGCACGTTCGGAATATACGGCTTATTGCGAAAGCAAGTCGCGGTGGACTCATTACCAGGGTTGCTAATTGAAAGTGTGTTTTTGCTCCCACCTGCTATCGTCTACTGGATTTGGTTCGCGGGTGAGTACAGCAATATGCTCACTAATGACCTGCCTTTAAATATTACCTTGATTTGCGCTGGCATCGTCACTACAGCGCCCTTGTTATGTTTTACGGCAGCCGCCAAGCGCATCATGTTTTCGACCTTAGGCTTTTTCCAATACATCGGCCCAAGCCTGATGTTTGTATTGGCTGCTGCGGTTTACGGTGAACCGCTGGATAACAGCAAATTAGTTATGTTCGCGTTTGTCTGGTTGGCGCTAGGATTGTTTAGTTATGATTCCTTACGCCAATACCAAAAAGTAAAGAAGGCGCTTAAACAGGCGCAGGCTTAGCGTACTTAGCTGGGGTCGTGCTCAACACGATTTCGGCCGTTATTTTTTGCCTGATACAGATATTCGTCCGCTTTACGCAGCATGCCGCTTATGCCCCCATGTTCTATAGCGGTCACGCCAATACTGACAGAGCAATGAAATGTTTGGCCCTCAAATTTGAACTCGATGTCAGTGAGGGCTTGGCGGAAATCATTAAATATTTGCACTGCCGTGTGCAGCTTAATATTCGGCATAAAAACGCAAAATTCTTCACCGCCAAAGCGGGCCGGAATATGCTGCTTGAAGGTGTCAGCGACTAATTTAGCAATTTCCCTTAAGGTATAATCACCACAATCATGACCATAGGTATCATTAATTTTTTTAAAATGGTCGATATCGATAAGAGCTAAGCATTGGCAAACCGGGATTAACTGAAGTGCAGCCGCTGCCCGCTCAAAGAAATGACGACGATTGGGCAGGCCAGTGAGAAAATCAGAATTGGCCGCACGTCTGATAAGCTCGATATTTTCTATATATTCTATGTTTTGCATAATTCGGCATAAGAATTCTTCTTGGCCGTAAGGCTGGGTCAGAAAGTCATTCGCCCCGCTTTTGATAAAGCGGGCAGATAGCCCAGTATCGCCTCTGTCAGACAAACCGATCACAGCGATATCTTCTTTTTTTGCTCGTTGTCGAACTTCGCTGAGCATTTTGATGCCGCTCGGGCCTGGTAAATCATTGGCCACAATCACTAGCTTGATATGACTCTGGCGCGTGAGTACTTCAAGTCCGTGCTGCCCAGTTGTTGCCTCGTAGGTCATAAAGTTATGCCGGCGCAACAACGCTGTACTGCGCGCCCTATGAACACGTGCGTTATCTACAACTAAAACGCCAATATGTTTGTTTTTATATAACCGACTGAGTAACACACTCAGGTATTCGTATACCTGTTCACTTTCTTTGAGGATGTAATCAATAACGTCTTTGTCCAGAATACCGGCTCTGGTTTGTGAGTCTAAGAATTCAGTAGTGACTATGGTGGGCAAAAACGAAGCTAGGGTGAAGTCGATTGCTTGGCCGTGTGGGGCGTCTGGGAGGCGATAATCGACGATGGCACACAGAAAGTCTTCTGGTGCAGAACGTGAAAATATATGCTGGGCAGCCGTTAGGCTGGTGGCTCTAACTGGCGTTAGCTGAGCGTTAACGATGAGACTGGCAATGACACCTACGGATTGTTCGTTGTCGTCAATGATCAGTACTTTTGGGCGCATAAAACAAGTTTACCTTTTTCTGAGCACGGGAGTGCAATCACTCGAGGTAACTACAACGTACTCGGTTAAAAAAGTAAACCGGTTTTAATCAGCAATGGTCTATATTCGGTCAAGTTTGGCGAATGACAATACTAACCATTTACTGCCGACATTATCGAAATTGACTTGCACTCTGGCGTGTTCGCCGCTGCCTTCGTAATTAAGTACGGTACCCTCACCAAATTTACGGTGTGCCACTCGTTCGCCGAGTTTAAACCCCGTGGAATCAAACGCGGTATGGCTGGCGGATGACTGAAAACGGCTTTGCATTGGTCGTGCAACCGTTGCTTTGGTACGCAAGCGGACTTCTTCAATGTATTCGCTGGGTATTTCTTTGATGAAACGAGAAGGCGTATGGTATTTGTCTTGGCCATAAACGCGGCGACTTTCAGCGTAGGTTAGAAAGAGTTTTTGCATGGCGCGCGTCATGCCTACATAACATAAGCGACGTTCTTCTTCGATTTTACCCGGTTCATCGTTACTCATTTGACTCGGGAACATGCCCTCTTCGACACCGACCAACAACACCATAGGGAATTCAAGACCCTTAGCTGTGTGAATGGTCATCATCTGCACCGCGTCTTGATGTTTATCCGCTTGCGCATCACCGGCTTCAAGTGAAGCATGGGCGAGAAATGCAGACATAGGGCTCATGTTTTCAGCTTCTTCAGGGGGCGCAAATTGCTTACAAGCAGTAACGAGTTCTTCTAAGTTTTCAATACGCGCTTGGGCTTTCTCGCCTTTTTCTGCTTTGTACATGGCGTATAAACCGGAATGCTTAATCACGTGATCAGCATGCTGTTCAAGGGGTAAGTCTTGGGTGTCTTTTTGCAGCAATAAAACTAAATCGATAAAGCCTTGCAGCGCATTCGCAGCCCGCCCAGAAAGGCGCTTTTCTCGCAGCAATTGTAAGCTCGCTTGCCACATGGACAAATCGCTTTCTTTGGCTTGTTCGCGCACCTGAGCCAAGGTTTTATCACCTATGCCCCGCGTTGGGGTGTTAACCACGCGTTCAAATGCAGCATCGTCAATTTGTTGATTAATGATGCGCAGATAACCTAAAGCGTCTCTAATTTCTTGGCGTTCAAAGAATCGCAGACCACCATAAATTCGATAGGCCACTGATTCTTGCAATAAGGCTTCTTCGAGCACGCGAGATTGAGCGTTGTTACGGTATAAAATGGCGCAATCGCTAAGGGCGTAACCTTGGGTTTGCCAGTCTTTGATACGTGATACTGCAAAGCGGGCTTCATCTAACTCGTTAAAGCCAGCGTATAAAGAGATAGGCTCGCCATCGGCACCCTCAGTCCATAGCTCTTTGCCTAGCCGACCTTGGTTGTTATCGATAACCGCATTAGCTGCTTTAAGAATATTACCTGTAGAGCGATAGTTTTGCTCCAAGCGTATGGTTTTCGCTTGGGGGTAGTCACGTAAGAAATGCTGAATATTCTGTACGTTGGCACCGCGCCAACCATAAATAGATTGGTCGTCATCGCCAACAATAATCATATTGTTAGTGGGGGCAGCCAACAGGCGTAGCCATGCATATTGGATGTTGTTGGTATCTTGAAATTCGTCCACCAGTACCGCGCGGAAGCGATTTTGATAGTGCTTAAGCAGCTCTGGGTTTTCTACCCATAATTGATGAGCGCGTAGTAATAACTCGGCAAAATCGACTAAACCAGCACGTTCGCAGGTTTGTTGATACACCTGATAAATTTCACAGAGTTTTTTCTGGTTGTAATCGCCGTGGGTGTCGATGTGTTCTGGGCGCAAGCCTTCATCTTTATTGCCATTGATGTACCACTGAACATGTTTAGGGGCCCATTGTTTTTCATCTAGATTCATACTTTTTATGACGCGGCGCACTAAGCGGTATTGGTCATCAGAATCTAAAATTTGAAAGTTCTCGGGTAACTTAGCTTCCGCATAATGGGTGCGCAGCAATCTGTGGGCGATGCCATGAAACGTGCCAATCCACATATTACTCAGTGCACTGCCTTGCAACTCTTCGATACGCCCGCGCATTTCCCGCGCCGCTTTGTTGGTAAACGTAACGGCCAGAATCCCCCAAGGGGCAATGCCTTCTACTTCCATTAACCAAGCAATACGGTGCACTAAAACACGGGTTTTACCACTGCCTGCGCCAGCCAAAATAAGCATGTCAGCAGCCGGTGAGGCCACGGCGTCGCGTTGTTTATCGTTGAGTTGTTCTAAGAGTCGAGATACATCCATGGGGGAAAAATGCTGTAGAATTATGAACGCATTATAACAGTTATACTGTGTTTTTATACAATTAATGAATTTGTTCTTAGTCATTAATGGGCTTTGAAATAACAACTGACTACACTGCCGACTAATGCAGAGATAAGGTGGATACGCGTGGACAACAAATTTTGGCAAACCCTTCGAAATGAAGCACAGGTAATGACAGACAAAGAACCCTTACTTGCCACTTATGTTAATGAATGTATTTTGAAGCAGCAAGATTTCGCAGGGGCGCTGAGTTTTATCTTATCAAACAAGCTTTCAGATAAAGTCATGTCAGCGGATGCACTGCGTACCATGCTGGACCAAGCCTACCGCGACCAGCCGTTGCTGGTTGAAGCCACAGTGTTTGACATTCAAGCCACATTCGAGCGCGATCCGGCGGTCAAGTCGTATTTAACTGCGTTGTTGTACTTTAAAGGCTTTCACGCCATTCAGGTGCATCGTTTTGCTCATATGTTGTGGCTAATGGGCCGCCATGAATTGGCGTTATTTATTCAGAGTCGCAGCTCTGAAGTGTTGTCTGTGGATATTCACCCGGCAGCGTATATTGGCCAAGGCGTTATGTTTGACCATGCCACTGGCATAGTGGTGGGTGAAACGGCTGTGATTGAAGATAATGTGTCGATTATGCAGTCGGTTACGCTGGGCGGCACAGGTAACGAGGTCGGTGATAGGCATCCAAAAGTGCGCCATGGCGTGATGATTGGTGCCGGCGCCAAAATTTTGGGTAACATCGAAATTGGCCCTGGAGCCAAAGTCGGTGCGGGCAGTGTGGTACTGGCTAATGTTCCGCCCCATGTGACTGTGGCAGGCGTGCCAGCAAAAATTGTGGGTAAGCCAAGCTGCCAAAACCCTTGCCAGACAATGCGTCAAAACGTATTAGAAGATTAGTATCTAGGCTCGCGTGGTAACGAAATCACGCGAATCTAATAACAACCAGATAAACAGCTACAAATCACAAAGCTCGCTTAAATGCTCTAGCTGGATATCCGGTAATACAGTGACATCTTCGCTGCTCAGACTCATAGGGCGATTCACTGCATACCAAGCACTCATAAAACCGGCTTTTTTTGCCCCTAAAACGTCTTTTTCTAAATTATCACCCACGTGCAAAATGGTCTCCCTTGGCATTTTGAGTAACTGCTGTGCAGCGTCGAACATGGCACTGTTGGGCTTCATAGGGAAAGCCAAACTTGCGTGAAAGCTTTTTTGAAAGTAATCCGCGATACCAATTTGCTCTAAATTCACATTGCCATTGGTAATAGCGACTAAGGGCCAGCGCTCGCCGAGTTTGCTCAGCGTTTGCGTGACTTCTTCTGCGACCTTGAAATTGCTGCGCTCAAAATAGAAGAAATCAAAGGCTTCATCTACCGCGCTTTTTAGCGCTTGACCGCTGTGTCCAAACGCTTGAATGCCGCTGGTTAATACCTCGCGGCGTAACATGCCCATGTCGCTGTGCAGTTCTGGCTTGTTTTTCAGAGTGCTGAGCCTATGCTCACGCCAATACCCTGGGTGACTGTGGGAAGGCTCTGGAGCAAAGCCACCTAAAAATTCAATTAAGGCGTGTTCCGCGCGTATGATATAAGGGTAATTATCGTATAGGGTGTCATCGAGATCGAACGTTAGGGCTTTAATGTCGCCGATTTTACGGTAATAAATCATGTTTTCGGTTCTGTCCTTTTTTCTTGCGCTGATGATCAGCCGACATCACTTATCGGTTGGATAACTACTTTCGCCTTTTGGCTCTTGGATGCGCCGTATCGTATACGCTGGCCAGATGTTGAAAGTTCAAGTGGGTGTACACTTGTGTGGTAGATAAATTAGCATGCCCGAGTAATTCCTGCACGCCGCGCAAATCACCGCTCGACTCGAGAATATGGGTAGCGAAAGAGTGACGTAATTTATGCGGATTAATATCTTGATCTAGATGCTGCTGTTTGGCCCACAACTGCATGCGTTTGGCTATTTGTCTGTGGCTGATACGCCTTCTGTGCTTGCTTAAAAACAGGGCAGGTTCATTTCCATCAGCTAACTCGCCGCGCACTTTTAGCCATTGTCCGACGCACGTTAGTGCTTTTTTGCCTACTGGCAGCAAGCGCTCTTTGCTCCCCTTACCCATGACCCGTAATTGCCCGTCATCTTGCAAGCTATTGAGATTTAAATCTGCTAACTCAGCTAAGCGTAATCCACAGCTATAGGTCAGTTCGAGCATGGCTTTGTCACGAATAGCGAGCAGTGAGACATCATCGAAATCCAGCAACTGATGCATTTCATCTACATTGAGTTGTTTGGGTAATGGTTTGCCTTGCTTGGGGGCTTGAACCGCTTTGGCTGGGTTGCTGCACAATACCTCAAGCTCAACCAAGTAGGCACAATATCCACGTAACGCAGATAATCGAAGCGCAATACTACGTGGGCTTAAACCTTGGCGTCGAGCGTGATTGAGTACTTGGCGCACATGCTCAACGCTTAGTGCTGACCAGCTTGAAATGCTTAAGGTTTGGCAAATGCTTGCGAATTGTCGTTGATAATTTTCAATCGATTTAGCGGCTAAATTACGTTCGTACTTGAGGTAGTCAAAGTACTTGTCTAGCAAGGGTTGCAGGCTTGGCTGCGCAGTCATTAATAAGCCAGAAGTTTGGGAAGCAGTATGCTTAAAAACTGCTGTAACTGGGTAATAAGCAGGGTATCCATGTCTGGGTTAAAATGCCCAGGATCGTTACTGCCAATGGCTAAAATACCTAGCTCACCGTTATCGCCTAAACGCAGCAAAGCTACGGATTCTGCTTGTTGGTCACTAAAAAGCAGCTTTTTCTCATGTTCACTCAAGCGCCCGAAGAAAAAGTCGTTATCTTTAAAGCGCTTTTCAGCGAACAGTTTACGTTGAATTTCCGGTAGCGCAAAGGCACCTTTGTAAGGCTTTAGAGCAACAGAGGAAAGGTTCAACTGCTCTTGCATCACGTCTTCTAACACAAACTGCACTGAGCTAATGTCAGTGCATTTCAAGACGCGAAGATTCAAATCAGCATAAATTCGGTATATAGCTTCGTTTTGCTTAGCAATACCAATCAACTGGCTGAGTTTAGTATTCAGTAACCGCACTTTTTGTCGCAGTTGTTCGCTTTGGCGTTCAACCAATGACACGCTGCCCTTTTGGGCATGGGGCAATTGTAATTGCTCGAGTAGAGCGGGGTGTTTCACGAAAAACTCAGGATGCTGTGCGAGGTAGACTGCCACCTGCTGCTCAGTTACACCATCCGGTTCAGCAAAGGCGGACGTATCGTCGAGTTGGCTTTTTTGCTGACCAGATGCTTCATTCATAACGTGATATTCCCATCAAAGACATGTTCCGCTGTCCCTGTCATTTTTAAGATTGACCCTGGCCCTTGCCAGCGAATTTTCAAGGTGCCACCGGGTAAATCGACTGTGACGTCCTTGTTTAATTTTTTCTGCATTTGCCCTACAGCTACTGCTGCGCAAGCACCGCTACCACAGGCGAGAGTTTCGCCAACGCCACGTTCGTAAACGCGAAGTTTTATGTGTCCGCTGTTTAGAATCTGCATAAAGCCAATGTTTGCCCCTTCAGGGAAGCGTTCATGAGCGACTAACATTTTGCCTATGCCTTCTACATCCGTCGTTGCAATATCATCGACCAATAATACACAGTGTGGGTTACCCATGGAAACCGCGCCACAAAAAAAGGTATGGTCATTTTCACGGATGATATAAATGTTTTCTTGCTTGTTAGCTTTGAGCGGGATTTTCGAAGGCTCAAACTCGGGCTCGCCCATATTAACGGTCACTTGCCCATCGCGCTCGTGATACAACACGATACGGCCAGCTTTGGTGCTGACCACTATTTTATTGCGGTTGGTCAACCCTTTCATTTTCACAAAGCGAGCAAAACAGCGAGCACCATTACCACACTGGGAAACTTCTGAACCGTCTGAGTTAAATATGCGGTAATGAAAATCTTGTTCTGGGTCGTACGGAGGCTCAACGACTAATAATTGGTCGAAGCCGATGCCGAAGTTGCGATCCGCCAACTGGGCAATTTTCTCTTTGCTGAAAAAAACGTTTTGAGTCACGTTGTCGATAACGACAAAGTCATTGCCCAAACCGTGCATCTTTGAAAACTGAACTTGCATGTGTGCCACTTACGTAAAAATCACTTAATCAGACGACAATCGCCCTTGTATCAAGTACCTATAATGATGGTTATATCATTTCAAAGCACTGCTGACTATGGATTTGCACCATCTTGGCTAAGGGATGGTGCAAACAGGGGCTTGATACCCTTATAGCGTGCTTTCACCACGCCATAAATCTTCAAGGGTTTCACGTTCACGCACTACTATGACGTTTTCCTTGTCGACCATGATTTCAGCGGCTTTACAACGACTGTTGTAGTTTGAGGCCATCACAAAACCATAAGCGCCGGCACTGCGTACCGCTAAATAATCACCCGCTTCGATTGCTAATTCGCGCTCTTTGCCGATGAAGTCGCCGGTTTCGCATATTGGCCCAACAACATCATAAACTGCGCTCTCACGGGTGAGCGAAGTATCAAGGGGGATAATACTTTGCCAAGCTGAATATAATGCAGGACGAATTAAATCGTTCATGGCGGCATCAACGATCGCGAAATTCTTTTCAGCGCCTTGTTTTAAAAATTCTACCTTGGTCAATAACACCCCGGCGTTGGCCATAATGGCGCGACCCGGCTCAAAAATAAGCTGTAAATCTTCACGGCCTTGCATTCGCTGCGCGATGGCTTGGGTGTATTCATCAGGGTGAGGAGGCGTTTCGTCTTTGTAGGTTACCCCTAAGCCGCCGCCGACATCTAAATGCGCTAAGGTAATGCCATTTTCGGCTAGTTCATCAATAAGCACTAATAGTTTATCAAGCGCATCAACAAATGGTGCAATTTCGGTTAGCTGTGAACCGATGTGGCAATCGATGCCTTTTATTTCTAAATTGGGTAATGAAGCAGCATGGCGGTAAACTTCCACCGCTTGTTCACGCTCGATACCGAATTTATTGGCTTTTAGACCAGTAGAAATATAGGGGTGCGTCTTCGCGTCAACGTCTGGATTAACCCGAATTGAAATAGGAGCAATTTTATTTTCAGCAACAGCGACTTGGCTAATACGCTCTAATTCTGCTGGTGATTCAACATTGAAACACTTGATGTTGTGCTTGAGGCCTAATGCGATTTCTTCTGGGGTTTTACCTACACCAGAAAAAACAACTTTGCTCGGGTCACCCCCCGCTTTTATGACGCGTAATAGCTCACCACCTGACACAATATCAAAGCCTGAACCGAGCTTTGCCAGAACACTTAATACACCTAGGTTAGAGTTGGCTTTTACTGCATAGCAGACTAAATGTGGATGTGCGCCAGCTGCTTTATCAAAGGCTAACCAATGGCGCTCGATAGTGGCTTTAGAATACACATAACATGGGGTTCCATGGGTTTGAGCAATGTCGTGCAGGGATACGTCTTCTGCATAGAGTTTTTCATTTTTATAGCCAAAAAAATCCATATTACTGCTTACCTTCTTGGGTCTCTTGAGATGGGCTAGGAGAAGTCTGAGATGTTGTGTTTTGCTGGGGCTTTTCCGGCAAAGTTAGGGGGTTCTTTTGCCCACAGCCCTGCAGTGTTAGCAGGGAAAGTGCACTTATTAGTGCTAACAAAAAAATCGTTTTACGTTGCATCTCAGGTCTCAACTAATATTGTAGCCGCGTATGATGGCACTCTTAGCGTAAAATGCAACGTGTTAGCTGTGCTTTAAGCGTTATAATCTATATTCATTTTCACCAATACGCACTTAACCACACTCGGTTAAAAGTACGCGTGAATGTGGCTTTGAAGTGAGTGCTAGCGGTTTGCAATGGGAAGTTTGTCTAACTGTGTGACCACTGATTGTGGAAAGCGTACTTTGCTCCAAAGTTGCTCGCATAATGAGTTAACGGCTTTCCAATCTCGTTTGACTAGCCAATCGATCAGAATATCTGGGTTTTGTGGGTAAGCAATACGTTCAATAGCAGGTTTAATTAACCATTCTTCGACAGTGTCGCTGTCCAGTGTTGGCATGCTTTGGGCTAACCCAAGTTGAACTAGGGTCTTGGCATTAGACAACTGTTCGTATTGGCCGCTCAGAGGTTTTATCAACAGTTTTTTACCAAAGTGCAGACATTCACTTGCCAGTTCAAAGCCCGCGTTGGCAATTACCCCAGAACAGCTTTGTAGAATATTAACGAAGTCGGCTTTTGATGGTCGACGCCATTGAATATTTCCTGCCTGAACGTCTTTCTCTATCTTAGGGTGAAAGCAAATGAAATCATGCTCTGAGAATGGGTCAAGCAGGGCATTGATATCGTCTACTTCTTCAAAGGGCAAATATACCAAATAAGTGCGCGACGGTGGGCAATGGCTGTCATCCGCTTCGATGAAAGGCGGCATAATGGCGTGGCCAAAGTGATACCAGTGCACACCTAGATGTAAGTCTGTGGGGGCAAAGTATCGTGTAATGAATTTATCGAACAAGGTGCCGGGTTGTTGCGGAATGGGGTGTACAAATGCCGCTTGATGGCTGATGGAAATAGACGGAATGTTATTGCGTTTTGCCGCCCAGGCGCTAATTGGCTCGAAGTCATTAATGATTAGGTCGTAGTCGCTCGCGCGCACGCGTTTGATATCTCGATACAACTCGCTGAACTTTGCTGATTTGAAAGTAGCAGATTTACTGATTTTGCCACCTTTGGTTTCGAAACTTAAGCCGCGATAGCTAGCGAAATCACCAAAGACTTCCATATCGAAATACTTGTCTTTATCTCTGCCTGAAAAAAGATAATCGACTTGAATATCGCTGCGTTGATTAAACGCTTTCGCCATGACTCGGGCGCGGGTAGTGTGCCCATTACCGGTGCCTTGTACACCGTACAATATCTTCAAAGGTGAGTTCTCTTTAGTTAGGACAAGTTATAGCAAAGACAAGCTGAAATAAGACATGCTTAGGCCCAGCGCCGCACCCGCTATAATGTCGCTAGGGTAGTGCACACCTAATAGCACCCGAGATAGCCCGATAATGCTGGCCCAGCAATAAACCAAAATCAGCATGGATGGATAGAAGCTAGCTATGAGTGAGGCCATTAAAAATGCCGCTGCTGTGTGCCCTGAGGGCAAGCTAAACTTGTCGGATGGGGTGATATGAGCACTGAAGTTTTGCAACAGATCGCACGGTCGCTGTCTGCGTAAAAACTTTTTCAAAATTAAATACACAGGCAGTTCTAAGCTGTATGCCAGCAATGCGCTGTATAAGAAGAGCGCACCATGCTCTGCCTCAAATAACCAAAGCAATAAACCAAGGAGTAAATATAGGTGCCCGTCGCCTGTACGTGACATCCAAATTATCCAGCGGCAGTCACGTTTCGCGGTTAACCCAAAAAGCCAGTGAAAAAGCTGGGTATCTGTCTGAGTAAGTGTTTTCAATGTGACACTCCATCAACTCGCATGTGTTCGATGGTGAAGATGGTATTTTTTCTGTGTGAAGCTTAGGTGACAGATTAAAGAACAGTTTATGAAATAAATTTCCCGGCAATGTGAATTAAAAAAACGCAAAAGCTTGATTAGTAGTGGCATTGCCAATACCTAACAGTATACTGGTGATAATTCGTCTGAAGGGGATTGGCAATGGAATATAATACATCTGCATTATGTGATTTATTTGCTGACAGTGTTGATGTGGTAGAACCCATGTTTGTTAGCTTTGGTGGCCGTGCTTCATTTGGCGGTGAAATTACCACCATTAAGTGTTTCGAAGATAAGGGTGTGATTCTTAAAGCGCTAGAGAAGCCAGGGTTAGGTAAGGTATTACTCATCGATGGCGGCGGCTCTATGCGCAGAGCGCTAATTGATTCAGCCGCAGCTCAAATTGCTTTAGATAATGGCTGGGAAGGCATTATTTGTTATGGCAGTGTGCGTGAAGTTGATGATCTTGAAGAAATCAACGTTGGCGTTCATGCGATAGCTTCTATTCCCGTCAGTGCTGACGACCAAGGTGTTGGCGAGGTAGATGTGGCGGTGAATTTTGGTGGTGTGACTTTTTTACCAGAAGATCATGTATATGCTGATCGTACGGGAATTATTCTGTCACCCGAACCTTTAGATGTAGAGTAAATCTAAAAGGTTAGTATTTTCAGAACGAACAAATTTCAGATATAAAAAAAGCCATCATTTTGATGGCTTTTTCGTATTCATTTGCAGTGTAATTTAAAAATTACTTACCTACTAAAACAGAAACGTTGGTAATACCAGCTTCTTTAGCTTGGTTAATGACTTCAGTTACTACACCGTGCTTAGCTTTAGGGTGAGCTTGAACAGCAGCAGAGTCTGTGTTGTTCTCAGCTAAAAAGCTTTGAATGTTCGCCACGATACGGCGGATATCCACTTCACGACTGTTCATCATGATAGTGCCATCTTGGTTAACGCGGATCGCTAAAGATTTAACATTCGTTTTCGGCGGCGGTGAATTTGAGTCTTTTGGACGCAAAACATCTAGACCTTTCTCTTTTACGAAAGAGGTGGTAACAATGAAGAAAATCAACATGATGAACACGATGTCCAACATAGGGGTCATATCAATTGCTGCTTCGTCATCAGAAGAGCCGTGCTTCTTTCTTTTCATCTGTACTTGTCGCCAAATTGTTGAAATTGAATTCGCCTAGTATAAAGGCACTTTTAGTTGAGAGCATCCACTAATTACATAAATTTATGCAATTGTATTAACGAAAATGTATTGTTTTTCACATGATGGGTATAAAAAGTGCCCAATTACCGATTTATCAACTGACAAATCAAAAGATGTGAATGGGCTATTCATGCAACAAACATATCGTTTGCTCTCTTTATTGACATATTCCTACGACCAAAACGAAGATAAGTGTGACTCAGATCAAGCTGAGGATCTCGCAGATCATTTTTCGGCACGCGCACTATTTGTATCGTAGAACGAGATGTTTTGCAAACCCAGTACATTTTTTAAACGCCTGTTCAAGGTCGGCATTCTGCACTAGCTGCTTTTGCTCTCGAGTGCTTGGCCAAGATGAACAAAGTAGCGTAAAAAATGATCTTGAACGGTTCGTCTATGCGTATCTTTGGGGTAAACACCTAACATCGCTTCTGGCGTTTTCTTGGTACCCTGCACTAAAAACGCGTTGCGTATGGGCTGATCCTGAATGATCGCTTCGAACGCTCTTGCGGCCATCTCTTGAGGACGAGCGAAATAATACAGTTTCATTTCTTTGTCCACCAAGGCGCTGGCTAAAACGTATTGGTTTGGTTCTTCCTTGTCAGGGGATAGGAAAATAGCCTCGAAGCACTGACTAAGCTTTTTGTTCAGCCGGTGGGGATGCATCTCGTAATCATCTAACCATAGCTCGGAGGCAAAATGATGAGACTCACAGTTAACGAAAAGTTTATCGCAAATATAATGATCAAATGCGTGAAACCATTCATGGGCTAACGAGCCGCCTCCTGCATTTTTTGCCAGGGCAAGACGTTTTGTTTGGGATTCATAGTGCGCGCAACTGTGCTTGCGCCCGCCAGTACCGAAGGCTAAGGATAAGGTACCGTTTAACGAAATAACCGATTCAGGGACCTGCAGAATATCCATTAAATCACAGAAGGCATCGAAAAATAGATTTGCTGCAATTTGCTGCTCTTCAGGTGTGACCCATTTGCCTATATTAACGGTACGAAATCCGAAAATTTTTACGATATCCTGAAAACTGACATCCGCGCCACCACGATGTTCATCACCATTGCGATAATAAGGGCGATGTAACCGTGATTGGCCCGTTTTGGGTATCACTGGTTGTCGTTATCCAATTCTAATAGCAATTGTTCAGCCCAGGTATCAATGCGTTGCTCGGTTTTATCGTACTGATTTTCGTCATCCAGTGATAAACCCACAAAGTGAGAACCATCTTGGGTAAGCCCTTTTGATTCGGTAAATTCATAACCTTCATTGGGCCAATAACCAATAATATTGCAGCCTAGAATAATCAGTTCGTCGTGCAACATACCAAGGGCGTCTTGGAACCACTGGGCGTAGCCAAGTTGATCTCCAAGGCCAAATAAAGCCACGGTTTTATCTTTTAGATTCAGACCACTGATATCTTGCCAGCACGACTCCCAATCTTCTTGTAGCTCACCAAAATCCCATGTGGAAATCCCGAAAATGAGCACATCGAATTGCTCAGCCTGACTTAGAGGAACATCTTTAATATTGAACATATCCACCACGTGAGCATCGAACAAGCGATTAAAAGCAGTTTGAATTTTCTCTGCAGCCATTTCGGTGTAACAGGTTGTTGAACCGTAAAATAAACCAATTTTAAAAGCCGAATCTGACATGGGTACCTTATATTGCCGCTAAAACGTTAGCGCTATTGTCCTTGTTTGCTATGCAATGGTCTAGGCTTGATGACACTTTGTGCCTGTACTTTTGTTGCTAAGCAGGGTGAGGTAACTAACACTTTGCCGCCGCGTAATAGGTGATGCTACTAATAAGGCCGTCGCTGAGTTGATAGATAGACATCGCACATTGCGAGGTTTCGCTCTGCTGTTGCTCAGTAAACGCCTCCTCTATTACCGCTACGGTATTGCCCAATTCAATACTGTCTTTTATGCGGGAGCGAGCATTAGGCTTTGCTTTGAAATGTGCTTGCATGGCACTTTGTAGCTGTTTTTTATCTGCGGTTTCAACAATTAGCTGATTGTTAGCTACCCCAAGCCATTTCACGTCTTCGGTCATATTTATCAACATGCCATTGATGTCATGTTCATTGTACGCAGCCATAAAATTAGCAATGCGATCAAGATTATTCGTTGGCTGTGCATGGGTGCGCGAAGCAGCGAGGGTTACACAGCTTATTAGAAAAACGGCTGACATTAACCGAGTTATGTTTTGGCGTGTACTCACGTTCATTTTGGTTCCTTAGAATAAGAACTTGAATGTTGTCCAGTATTTCATTGTTTTCCCGATGTACCAAGACGATTTAATTTGTCTGTTGACTCGTTAGTCAGCACTTTAATATGTAATATTAATATTATTTACACTGAAGTAGCTTGGCATTGCCAGCTGTGTTCAGATGTGGGTTTTGAACGCCAGTCGCTGTTTATAAAACGAGGAGCTGGTGTTTGAGCCTATTTGTCTATTTTCATCACTATTGCTTACTCGATATTGGAGCCACTTGCTATGACATCTTCTGAATCTTCGACTGTACCTGATTGGCAAAATCCTCAGGTCTTCGCTATTAACAAAGAGCCAGCGCGAGTCTCATTTTATGGTTTTTCTCATGATCCACAGAAATATGTGGATACCCCGTTTGATTCTCAAGACTATTTTAATCTCAATGGGGAATGGGACTTTCATTGGGTAGAAGCCCCGCATTTGCGACCGAAAGATTTTTTCAAGCCTGATTTTGATACCCGCCATTGGAATAAAATTGCTGTGCCGGGTAACTGGCAATTATTGGGCTATGGCGCGGCGAACTATATTAATATGGCGGTCGATTTTGCTAGCCATCCGATTGCTGGTGAAGTGCCGGCAGACAACAACCCTGTGGGGTCATATCGCCGCGATTTTGTCTTGCCTGATAATTGGACGGATAAACAAGTTTTTATCTATCTAGGGGCAGTTAAGTCAGCATTTTATATATGGGTGAATGGTCATAAAGTTGGCTATTCACAAGACTCTAAGACACCAGCTGAGTTTGATATTACTCAATACGTAAACGCAGGAAACAATGTGCTTGCGCTGGAGGTATATCGCTGGTCTGACGGCACTTATCTTGAGCTACAAGATATGTGGCGATTGTCTGGAATTGAGCGCGATGTGTATTTGTATTGCACACCTAAAGTACGGGTGCGAGATTTTCATGCGCTGGGAACACTAGACAGCGATTACCTGCATGGTGAGTTTGCACTAAGCGTTAGTATTCAGTCTCATTTGACTGAACAAGAAAATAGCGAGCAAGGCTGTAAAGTGCGCGCGCGTTTGCTCGACGCTGAAATGGCCGTTGTATTCGAGCAAGTAGAGCCTGTAATAGACTTAAATGGGTATTCTACTGAATTACATTTTGCTGGCAAAATTGAGCATGTTGCTAAGTGGAGTGCTGAAACGCCTTACTTATATCAACTTGAACTGACAGTGGTAACTGCTAAGCAGCAGGCAATTCAGCACATATACTGGCGCGTGGGATTTCGTAGCAGTGAACTGAAAAATGGCAACGTGTTAATTAACGGCCAGCCCGTATTATTCAAAGGGGTAAACCGCCATGATCATGACCCGGTAACGGGGCATGTCATCAGTCGGGAATCTATGCGCCGAGATATGCAGTTGCTCAAACAGTTTAATATCAACGCAGTGCGTACCTCGCACTATCCAAATGACCCTTATTGGTACGCATTGGCTGATGAATACGGTATGTATATTGTCGATGAAGCCAATATTGAATCTCATGGTATTGGCGCTGCCAATCAAGCGATTGCTTACGACCCGAAAGGACATATGGGTAATATGCCTGACTGGAAAGGCGCCTACTTAGATCGTGTTTCTAACATGTATGAACGAGATAAAAACCACCCCAGCGTCGTGATATGGTCAATTGGTAATGAGACGGGCGACGGGCCGAATATGGAGGCTTTGTACGACTGGTTGAAAAGTAAAACCAATATGCCAGTCATGTCAGAGCAGGCTCAGTTACGCCGCCATACTGATATGTATAGTCAGATGTATGCGCCTATCCCTGTGCTTGAGCACTATGCTCAACTTGGTGAAACCCGCCCGCTCATTTTATGCGAATACGAACACGCCATGGGCAATTCCATGGGGAATCTTGCTGATTATTGGCAAGTGATCGAGAAATATCCGCTTCTGCAAGGTGGTTTTATTTGGGACTGGGTGGATCAAACCTTTGCATTGACCACAAAAGACGGCACGCCATATTGGGGCTACGGCGGAGATATGGAAACGCCGGGTATGTATCACGATGGTAATTTCAGTGCCAATGGGGTAATGGCGGCGGATAGAACGCCCAATCCTCACGCGTTCGAAGTACAGACGGTTTATCAACATATGTGTGTTGATGCGTTTGATGTTGAAAAGCAGTCTATTAAGGTCACGAACAAACGATACTTTACTGATTTATCCGATGTATCACTGCATTGGCATATCGAAGAAAATGGTCATGTCGTTCAGCAAGGAGTTATTGATACCTTGGACATTCCGGCGCAAGCAACGGCAGATGTTAGCTTTCCTATTCAGCAAGATACATTGCCTGCGGCTGAGTATTTCGCCAACTTTGCCTTTATAAGCAAAGCTAGCTCTGACATGGTGCCCGCAGGTTTTACTGTTGCTCGCAGTCAGATACCCCTTGAGCACTTATCTTGTGCTGTAGATTTACCGCAAGATACCGCTGAAAAAATCGACCAGTTGCAAATAAGTGAGTCGGATTCACAACTGATATATAGCGGGGCTGATTTTTCTATCCATTTTGATTTGGCATTGGGTTTAATTAGCGAGTATCACTTACAAAACCAAGCAATGCTGCTTGACCCTATTCGCCCTGAATTTTGGCGTGCTCCTACTGATAATGACTTTGGGGAAGGCTTCCCTGAAAAAGCCAAAGATTGGCAGTATGCAGGGCAGAATATTGAGCTGACCAAGTGTAGCTGGGCGGCGCTCAAAGATAGCAATGAGGATATTTGTGGGCTTGAAATAACAACAGAGCATTACCTGAAGGACGTGCAAAGCCGATATTTGAGTCGCTATACAATGGATAGCGATGGCAGCGTTACCTTTGATATATGGTTTTATGCAGCACCTCATCAATTTCACAGTGCCTTGCCACGTATTGGTAGTCTGGTGCAAATGCCTACTCAGTTTGATCAGGTTCAATGGTTTGGCCGTGGCCCCCACGAAAACTATTGGGATCGTAAAACGTCGGCATTTGTTGGGCGTTATGCAATGTCAGTAGATGAATTGGCGTTTCCTTACGTTCGCCCTCAAGAAAATGGCTATCGTAGCGATGTGCGCTGGGTGACTTTCCATGATGCAAGTGGAGTGGGATTGACCTTCAAGGGATTAAACCAAATCGGCTTTGGCGCCCAGCGTTATGACGTACACGAATACGACCAGTTTGAAAAACGTGGCTTACATCCGCATGAATTAACCAAACATGACCGGGTGTTTATCAATATTGATTACAAGCAGCGTGGCGTAGCAGGAACAGATTCTTGGGGCACAGCTCCTTTGTTTCAGTACACCTTACCTTGGCGGGATTATCATTATGGATTTGTGATGCAGCCAAGCCGTGGGTAAAGAGTAAGCGGACAGGCATTGGTGACGCTATGAATATATAGCGTTTTTTATAACATATTTAATTTTTATCCCATGAACTATTGACCAAGACGGCTTATCTACTTATAAAACATAGAAAAATGATTGAGCTGGACTATGCATGAAGCATAAATATTTGGTGTTGGGACTGATTACGACGGCACTATTGGGCTGTGGGGAAGTGCAGCAGGCGGCTGATGTAGCGCCAGTTGAACTGGATAAAAACACCGAAATTGCTGACGGGACAATGATGTTGAAAGGGCAGTGGATCACCGAACCTAATGGTGATGTGATGATTGATCCGCAAACATCAGGCTTAACCGTATGGAATGATAAACTCGTTTCGTTAAGTGATAGAAGCGCCGATGTTTCCCAGCGCATGCAGCTGCACGTAATATCCCCGGATACTGCTAAGCTCTCAGGTGAGCAGATGATGCTGTCGCTAAGTGAGAGCCTAAAAGATAGTTGTTTTGCCGGTTATATACAAGGTAACCCTGACTTAGAGGCGTTGGTAGCCGTTCCTGATGAGCCCGGGGTATTTTTGACGATTACAGAAGATGCCAGCAGTTTTAAGGGGCTAAGTGAAAGCTGTGTTACGCAATATGGTGAGTCGGGCTCGGTAGATTACCCGTTTGTCCTTATTCGCCTAGAGGTACAACAAGACAACTCTGTTCTTATGACCCATGCCCGGCCCTTAAAATTTTCACCTTCGTTTAATCTAGGGGATTATCCAAATGACGGGATTGAAGGATTAGCCCTTAGCCAAGACGGGCGATTGTATTTTGCGCTAGAAAGAGACGCACAAGATAGAGCACGTATTTTTACCACCACGCTCAACCAAGATACTTGGCTGCACGATGGGTTTATTGTGGTTGAGGATAGCAAAGTGAAATTGCCGGCTTTTAAGCACGGTAATCATCCCATTAATGCCTTGGAATTATATGAACGTGACGGTCATGAATACTTGTTTGCAGCAGCAAGGAACGACGAAAAACTCTGGCTGGTGGACCTTGCAGGTCAACAAGAAACACTGATTATTAACCTCGGCTTTTATGCCGCAGTGAATGAGCCAGATGATATATGCCCTGCCTGGGAGCCAATGGATAACGCTTCGATTGAAGGGTTAACCATCATTGATGACACTTTGTGGATGGTGAACGACCCTTGGAAGAAAGTGTACTTAAATAATATCAGCTGTGAGCAAAATCGCGCCAAATTCGAAAAAATGGCGCCTTTGCTTTTTAATCTGCCGATTCAAGACGCGTGGTTTACCTTAGGGGGGGACGAGCGCTAGACGCTTTTCAAACGGCTGGCGAATGTCTTTTTAAACTTAGCCAGTTTCGGGGCGACCACCATATTGCAATATTGGTTTTGAGGGTTATTGCTAAAATAATCTTGGTGATAATCCTCAGCTTGAAAGTAGTTGTTTAGTTCTGTTACTTCGGTCACTACTGGATCTGGCCAGATTTCCTCGTCGCTTATTTCTTGTATTATTTCCTCAGCCGCTGCTTTTTGTTGCTCATCATGATAGAAAATCGCACTGCGATACTGGGTGCCTACATCATTGCCTTGTCGATTTAATTGTGTGGGGTTATGTAGCGCAAAGAAAATTTCTAAAACTTCTCTATAGCTTAGTTTGTCTGCATCAAAATTGACTCTAACCACTTCAGCGTGACCAGTTTGACCGCTACAAACAGATTCATAAGTTGGATCTTGAGTTTGGCCACCGGCATAGGCACTGACCGCTAGTTCGACACCATCTACTGTGTTAAATGCTGATTCTAAACACCAAAAACAGCCGCCGCCCAAAGTCGCTTGTTGAATATTTGCCATGACTTGTCTCACTTAAATTGGTAAACCTTTAATGTGGTTACATTGTTCTGTGTGTTCAAGGCTGATGAGTAAACTATTTTTTCTTTGTAGGCGTAAAAGACCCCAAAGCAAGGTCTTACTTGTAGAGGTAGGTATGAAAATAAAGATTTTTTATGATGGTCTTTGTCCTCTGTGCGCGGCTGAAATGAAAAAGCTAAAGGCATATGACACTGAGCAGTGTATTCAGTTTGTTGATATTCAAATGACAGATTTTAGCCAACAATACCCAGCCCTGAATTGGGATGCGCTTAATGCGCGTATTCACGTGCAAAAAGAGAATGGCGAGTTAGCTACCGGGTTAGATGCAACTTACCTCGCTTGGGAATCTGTGGGTAAAGGATGGCTCTATAGCTGGTTACGCTGGCCAGTTATTCGTTGGCTTGCTGATGGATTTTACGCATTCTTTGCGCGTAATCGCTACACCATTTCGTATTTACTAACCGGACAGAAACGTTGTGCGACGTGCGTTGTACAATCTGAGAAAGATAAGAGTAGTAACGTATGACGATGAAGGGAAATGCGCTGGTCATTGGAGTGTCAGGCGGGTTAGGTCGCGAAGTGTATAGGCAGTTGCTGGCCACAGGTCAATACAAAACAGTGACTGGGGTGTCCCGTCACGTTAAGCAAAAACCAGCAGCGGATATTTCACATTTTATATCAGGCGCCAAGCTCGTAGAGCTCGATTATAGCAAAGAGTCATTAGTTAAATCCTTTTGCCAAGAGCTTGAAAATACAGGGCAGTTTACACGGGTGGTATGTTGTAGCGGGGTATTGCATGGCTCCAGTGCCGACGGAGCTAAATTGCACCCAGAGAAACGCTTAGAAGAACTTTCAGCAAACATGCTCAGCGCGTATTTTGACACCAATACTGTCATACCTGCGCTTTGGTTGCGCTATTTGTTACCTTTGGTGCAAGGCCCGCTGTCTTCTGATGTCAGTTTTTTTAGCGCCAGAGTGGGCAGTATCGAAGATAACCGTTTGGGTGGTTGGTACGGTTATCGAGCGAGCAAAGCGGCGCTAAATATGCTGATTAAAACCGCGCAGGTTGAATACCAAAGGCGAGCTAAAAATGTGAGCTTGGTGTGTTACCACCCAGGCACTGTTGACACAGCGTTATCAAAGCCTTTTCAGAATAATGTAAAACCAGAGAAGTTATTCACCTGTGAATTCAGTGTTAGTCGCCTACTTATGCACTTAAACAAGGTTCAAGCCGAGAAAGGCCCGTATTTTATAGATTGGAACGGCAAAGAGATCCCATGGTAATCCTCTGGATTTACAACTTGTAAATATTTTGTACATGTCAGCTATTGAGCGAATACATCTGAGCGAAGACTTTTTAATTATCTGCTGTTAACATCCGTTCATTATTATAAAAATAGATAACAACAATAAAGGATGTCTTTATGGGCGCACCTCGCGAACAGTTTGGCTCTCGTTTAGGTTTTATACTCGCCGCTGCTGGTTCAGCTGTGGGTATCGGAAATATGGTTGGTTTTCCGGTTGCTGCAACAAAAAATGGTGGCGGTGCTTTCTTGCTGATGTATGCCATTTTCGTTGCCTTCGTTTGTTTACCCGTGATGTTAGCCGAAATGTCGGTTGGTCGTGCAAGTCGTAAGGATCCGCTCGGTGCATATAATGACTTATCCGGTGGTCAACGCCATTGGAAAATAGCGGGCTGGTTGGCCACTATTACACCTTTTATGATCGCCATTTTCTATCTCGTGCTTACCGTGTGGATTTTCGGCTACTTAGTGCAATGTATATTAGGTAACCTTGATGTGTTGGCTGACCCCAGTACATTTGGGATATTTATAAATGGTTACGAACTGTTTTACTACATGATTGGCGTACTCATCATTGTGTATATGATCTTACAAGGTGGGGTGAAACAGGGCATTGAAAAAGCCGCTAAACTGATGATGCCAACACTCTTTGTCATGCTAATCGGCTTGGTTATTTTTGTACTTACTCTAGATAACGCATTTGAAGGGGTAAAATATTACCTTATCCCAGATTTCACCAAAATAGACGCTGCTGTAGTAAGCGCCGCCTTATCTCAAGCATTCTTTTCGTTATCTCTGGGTATGGGGATTATGCTGACTTACGGCTCATATCTCGACAAGCATGCTGATGTGCCTGGCTCAGCGAAACTAGTAGGTTTAATGGATACCGCCGTTGCTTTTATTGCCGGTCTGTTAATTTTGCCTGCGGTGTTTTCATTCAATCCGAATACCAATACTGAAAGCCTAAGTGATTCATCTGTTGGAATGATTTTTACCTTCTTGCCTAAGATTTTCTTGGCCCTACAAGCCACTATTGGCTATACAGGCGCGAGTATTGTGGCGAGTTTGTTCTTTTTGTTGGTGTTTTTTGCTGCGATCACCTCTTTGGTGTCAATTTTTGAAGTGCCAGTTTCAGCGTTAATGGAAGATAAAGGTTATAGCCGTAAGAAATCTTTGGCGATACTAGGAGGATTGCTGGTGGTGATGTCAATTGCGGCAGCGACGTCTTTTGGTATTTCTACTTTCTTTACAGAGTTTCTCAGTTACGCAGGGCAAACAAAGTCAGTATTTGATGTCATTATCGACGTATTCTACGATACGATTTTACCCTTTAACGGCCTTCTGGTGTGTTTGTTTGTTATTTATCGTTGGAAGAAAAGCAACCTGAACACTGAACTCGATTTAGGTTCACCGAAATTCGCCAACAGCTGGTTTGAGAGATATGTTAACTTTTCCTTAGGCACCTTCATTCCGGTCATTCTATTCTTAGTGTTTATTAATACGGTGGCGCTGAAGTATTTTGGCAGTGCTTTAATAGGCTAACCTACAGAGCCAAATACGCAGGGTATTTGGCTGCTTTAAGGCGACAACATTCGTAGATTCGAGAATGTTATAGCATATCGTAAGGGCTTGGGTATGCGAGAGACAGACTGAGCTTTCTCAAGGTGTACTCTGGATTAAGGTGTTTGCTTGGCTGCTCTTGATCTTCAGCAGAAAACGTCGGCGGTGTTAAGTTAAGCTGCTTTGCTGCCCAACTATAATAGGCTTTTCGAGTGGGGTGCTCAGTTGACGATAACAGCAACGTTTCCCCCCACGCATCATTTAGTATTATCTTTTCAATTGCGTTTATCACATCCCGCTGGTGGACCAAATTAATTTTTTGACTGCCTGCGGCCAACCCTTGTTTGCCTGCTAAAAACTTGCCGGGATGTCGATCAGTGCCAACAAGCCCAGCTAGGCGTAAAATACAGGCTGTTTGAGGAATATTTTGGCAAATATATTCTTCTATAGCTTGGTGCGCGTGAGCTGACTCTGTGGCAGGGTTTAAGGGGCTCAGTTCGGTGATTTCCCCCTGGACATTACCGTACACCGCACTTGTGCTGATAAAAACGATTTTCGCTTTATGTTCAATGCTTGTACTGTGAATAAGTTCGCACATATTGCGAACAAACTCAGCGCTGGCTTGTGGGTTATTAGCTAAATTTTTGCGCCCAGGCGGAATATTAATAATCACTAGATCGTTATCAAGCAACGCTGCTTTACTAGGATGGTCAGCGAGGGATTGACCAAGCGTAAACGCTAGGGCATTAATTCCATCTTTCTTGAGACGGTTGAGCCGCTCTTCACTGCGAGACGTGACTCTTACCTCAACAGAGGTGCCTTCGTTTTTTTCTCTGAACTCGTTGCTGCTCAGTCGAGTGGCGAGGGGCTGGCCTAACCAGCCCCCACCATAAATAGTTATTTTCATAGTTGGCTTAACACAATAAGTGGACTTGATAAAATTACATTGCGTAGTGTTTTACCTGAAGTACGTCCATGTTCGCAAGTTGCGGTACTTCATTTTGCAGTTTTTCCTCCAAGCGATCTATGTTGGCTAAACTGGCGCAAAGTACTTCGGCGCGTGCTTCTAAGGCTTCACCTTGATGCTCAAACTTTTGTTCAATATTTTCAGCGAAAGTTTCCATGCGTTGTTCAAAATCATCCACATCACCGTCGCTGAATATAAGTTCACTGCCGATGGCGATCATTATTTGCCCTATAGAATGGGCGACAATGGTTTCTATGGCTTGCTCGAACTTTTGCTCAAATCCTTCACTTAAAAATTCGCCATCCTCGAAATGAGCAGAGTTTAAGCTTATTGAGCCATCATCACTGTAAAAGCTGCGGTCAAGCTCACGTTTTAGTTCACCAAGCTGGGCGCTAATGTCATCGACAACCGAATTGTTTTCCCCTAACAACTGCGTAAAGGTCTCATGCAGGGCATAGCGTGCCAATTCAATTGCGTCAGAAGCGATATTGGCGGCCATAGGCACCGCTGAGTGGATACTGTTATAAAACTCGTCTAGTCGTGCTTGTTGGTTATCGTTAAGTTGTGTTTGTGTTCCGTTTACCCAAAGCTGTTTACTTTGATTGATAACAATTTTGTCATCTTGTGTAGTGGTTAGTGTCAACACTTGGTTTTCTAGCTGCATGACACCATCAAATTCAACATCACATTGTTGGTCGGCGGCTACAGCCATGCTGCTAAAGAGTAGAGCAGTACAAAATATGAGTTTATGCATAACCTTTTTCCTTTAAAGTTTAATTTCGTTTTGTCATCTGGCGTGATGAAATGTTCTTTTACAGGATAGAGCAAAGGCTAGGCCAATATTAAAAAATCAATAAATACAAAGAGTTATTATTTTATCAGGGATCGTACTCTGCCATTTAACACGCTTATTTAGCAAAAAAGCTAATAGTTAGGCAATTTCACCAGCCTATGTTTTCTGGATTAATTTGGTATATAATTCCGCCACTATTTTTGTGGGCTTTTAGATTGATTTTTTGATGTTGAGGAAGAGTAATGGGTAATTGGGCTGATGCAATCTTGTTTGGTTTTGGTTTAGTGGCGTTTGTATTGGGTGTTACCAGTATTATCATGGGCTTTATTGCTCAACCTGTACAACAGGAAGACGTAATGAAATCCCGTGTAGAATACGGCTTTTTCGGTGTTTCTGGTGTGGTTTTATTCTTGTTATTCGTATACGCATTGACCGTAGGCTAACTACCTACAGTCAAAGGTTTACTTTCAAGTATGGTAGCTACCTAAGATTAGTGAGCTCTATCACTGATACGTTGATAGGCTCGCAATTCGAAGACTGGCAACATAGCCAGTGCATGATCAAATATATCCCCCTGAATACCCTCGTAAGCGATCCAATCTTTGTTGGCACTAAAGCAGTATATTTCTAAAGGTAAACCTAACTCAGTAGGTGGTAATTGCCTTACCATTAAGGTCATATCATGGTTAACGCTGGGGTGATGATGCAAGTAGGAAACTAAATAAGCGCGTAATGTACCTATGTTCGTTAAGCGCCGGCTATTTAACAAGTCTTGAATATCGATTTTCTGCTCAAGATGATAAGCATCTAATTCTGCGCGCTTCTTTTCTATATACTGATTTATAAAACGAATTTTGCGAAAGTCGTCGAGCATTTCTTGATCGCAGAATCTAATGCTGTTTACATCAATGTATATTGAGCGTTTAATGCGTCGCCCTGCAGACTCAGACATACCGCGCCAGTTCTTCATCGAGTCGCTTATCAAGCTGTACGTTGGCACGGTGGAAATGGTTTTATCCCAATTTTGCACTTTTACTGTGGTTAAACCTACCTGAAGTACCGTGCCATCGGCACCATATTTAGGCAGTTCAACCCAATCACCGGTGTTCACCATGCGATTAGCGGCAATCTGAATACCCGCGACAAAACCAAGAATTGTATCTTTGAATAACAATAAAAGTATTGCGGTGACCGCTCCTAACCCAGAGAGTAAAAGTAGCGGTGACTTGTCGAGTAAATTCGAGATGATAAGCAAACCTGCTACTATCACAACGAACAGTTTACCTACTTGAATAAAGCCGGTAACAGGTGCACGTTTAGCCAGCTCTGATGCGTTATATATATCTTCAATTGTGTTTAGCAGCGCGCTACTCGCGGCAACTGCAGCTACTAGCATATAAATGATGGCAATTTTCTGCAGGGCGGTATAAAGGATAGGATCTTGTACTAAAACACTGCTACATAGATAAATCACCATAGCTGGCACAATATGGCCAATACGTCTGAACACACCATGTTCATGCAGTTCGTCATCTATGGTGTTTTTACTATTGAAAATCAGCCGCGTTAAACGGCCTGTTAAAAGTACGCGAACCAAACGGAAACTGAGCCAGGCTAAACACAGTAATAGTGTTACAGCGGTAATCGCAAAAATAGCACCATTGTTACTTACAGTAAGCCCAAGGTATTGATAACCTTGAATTATATACTCACTTAATTGAGCGCTTTCTTCCACTTATTTACCTCCAGATAACTGCTTTATTTGCGTGTCTTTGTTTGCCCATTGCGAGTTTAACCAGCTTTGAAAACCTGTTTTAAACCCTTCATCGTTAAAGTAATCACCGATGATATCAGGTTGCACTGGGGTGACGTTTGCGCGAAGAATGACTCTGCCTAAACGCCCCGCGAGCATATCAAGCATGGGTTTGTTGGAATTGTCAGGATACATCAAGGTAACATCTAAAATGCCTGTGAAAAGTTCTCCCATTGCAGCAAGAGTAAAAGCGATGCCACCGGCTTTTGGCGGCAGCAAATGGTTGAATGGGCTGTTACGTAATTGATGCTTTTGCGGGGTAAAACGGCTTCCTTCAACGAAATTAATCACAGTAGTGGGGCAGGTTCTAAACTTTTCACATGACCGCTTGGTAGTTTGTATGTCTTTACCTTTTAAATGAGGGTTTTTCTCAATAAATTCGCGGCTATATCTTTGCATGAACGGCATATCTAAGGCCCATGCCCCGAGACCAACAAAAGGTAACCAGATCAGTTCCTTCTTAAGAAAAAACTTAGGTGCAGGAATTTTGTCAGCCGCGAAATCGACCAGTAAAATGATATCTAGCCAACTCAAGTGGTTTGGCATCATGAGGTACCAATGCTTTTTACTCAATTCACCGTCAATTTGAATATCAAACTCTACGGGGTTAAAAAGTCGAATAAGACGTACGCTGATCACACCAAAGGCACAAAGCATAAAATCTAACATTGGATTTAACGCACGGGAGATAGGGGGAAATGGTAGTAGAAACTTAAGTAGTCCTAAGCAAATAATAAGAATGGCCCAGAAAGACAAATTAATGAGCTGAAGGCTAAGATGAAGCGGAAATACAAGCAGCCCGCGCATTACAGATAACATCTTTACCGCTCCATCGACAATTGTTCAATTTTGTTGTCTTTTTCAGTCCAAAGGCTGTTTAGCCAGCGTTGGAACAACACTCGTTGCGCTGAGTTTTCAAAGTAATCTTTCGCGAATGCGTCGCTTTGCAATAAGTCGCTGATAGGCGTAACTGAAACATGTACCTTGATTGTTTTCACCTTCCCGCACACAAAGTCCCAATAACTAGGGCTACCTTGCGGATAATAAATCGTCACGTCTAATAATTTGTGAAGTTGGTCTCCCATGGCACTTAATACAAAGGCCATACCGCCAGCTTTAGGTTTTAATAAATGCTGGAACGAGGGGGATTGGCGTCGGTATTTTTCTGTCGTAAAGCGGGTGCCCTCGACAAAGTTCATAATACTGACAGGTTTAGTCTGAAACTTTTCACAGGCTTTTTGTGTGGTTTCTAAATCCTTACCTTTGAGGTGCGGATTTTTGGCTAAAAAGGACTTGGTGTAGCGACGCATAAAGGGAAAGTCGAGCGCCCACCAAGCAATGCCTAAAAATGGCACCCAGATTAACTCTCGTTTTAGAAAAAATTTCAAAAATGGAATTTTACGATTAAACACGCGTTGAAGAATGAGTATATCCACCCACGATTGATGGTTTGCGATAACCAAGTACCAATCATCTCTCGTTAAGGTCTCAACACCAGTGACTTCTACTTTGGTGCGGCTGAAAATGTGTTGGTTAAAATTGTTGACGCTGATCCATGATGTTGCGCAGCCGTCCAATAAATAAGAAAGCCCAGTTCGCCATATTTTTATCGGGATCAGTTTAAGAAAAGACAGTATTACAATGGGGATAACCCAAAATACCGTATTAATAAAATACAAAATAACCGACAGTACACCCATCAAATTGCCAAACAACAACGCCACTACCTGCACTCCAACCCAAAGCAATAACTAACAAAGGGGGTAGTGTAAACTAAAGTCGAAGCAAGCGAATAGTGAAGTATCAGGTTTTTAGGTATTTTGTACCTTAAGTTAGCTTAAATGCCGACATTATCCTTGTTATTTACGTTTTCCCACGTTCTGTTCTTAGAAAAGTGGCTGCCTAAAAACACCATTTGATCACTAAGTATGCGCCGGTTCATTAGATAAAAGCGCTCATAAATATTAGGTGTAAAGGGAACAGCAATTAATGAAAGCCCAGCTTCTTCTGGAGTACGATCAGCTTTAAAACAATTACAGCGATTGCAGGCAGAAGCGCAGTTCGTCCATGTATCTCGTCCACCTTTAGCGCGCGGAATAATGTGGTCTCGGGTTAACTCAGGTATACGGAATTTTTGACCGCAGTACATACACAAGTAGTTATCGCGTCGAAACAAGTAACGATTATTCAACGGTACTTTGCCTGACGGCGGGGTAACTTTTCCATCACAGCCGATGATTGAAGACAAGGTTAAGCGGCTCTGAAAACCTTGGTTGTTCCAACCACCGCGCAACACACGCTTACTTTCACCTAGCTCAAATAGAACGCGGTCTTGAGAATAGTATTTGGCAGCTTCTTCTAAGGTGATCCAAGCCTGAGGTAGGCCAGATTTGTTCAATCTTAATACCAACATACACTTGCCTCTTTATAGGGGGACAATATAGGTTCGCCCAAAGTAAATACACTGCGCATTTCTCACGTTGGGCAAATCATCCTACTATCCTACTGTGTACTTATTTTGACCAACTGTCATTAAATACTGTTTGCGGTCTGTTTTTTTAGTTACCTGAGAAAGAATTTGTGTCAGCCGCGCAACTGCTTTTCATGGGCTCCCCGCTTTTGTTTGCCATTTTCCGTGTTCGTCTAAGCTGTAAAGGAGACGTAGGTGGGGCAAGGGGGCTAGGCGCAAATAATCCACTTGTGTTATGTGTACTATTAGCAGAGTAAAGTTTTCATCTGGTTGCGCATGGCTGTAATTTGATCCATAGCTTTCACGTAATGCGTCACTTAAGTTTTGCCAATGCGTAAGCCGTAGCTGCTGCTTGAAGCGAGATGTGGCCTGCTCCATAGCCGCATCGAGATGCCCAATACACTCTATCTGGCCTTTAAAGCGAAACTGCTCTCGGGTTTCACTAAAGTACCAACAAGTTTCAACGCGGTTATTGCTTTCAAGTTGAGCAATTTTTTCACTTCGCTTATCTGTATGCAGATACAACTGGTTTTTATCTTGATCGAATCCCCTAAATACCAGCGTTCGACAATGTGGCTGACCGTGTATATCGACAGTGGCGAGCTGTAAAAAACGACTGCTTGGGATATCCGTATGAACAGATAAGGCGCGGCTAATGGTTTCTTGCCAAGACAAATGCTGCTGCATAAGCACTCCTAATATGTAGAATGAGACAATTTCGACATTTTCATTACAGTGGACCTTAACATATCTAAGTGTCTGGCATTCCGTGAAGACCAATATCGCTATCGGCTTTAACGTAAGTGACTAAAAGTTGGCATTCTTCCTTGAGACTCCAATTGGACGAGGCGTATCAATATATTTTGAACAGTCGTTCATTTTTAACTTGAACGATCGTTCAGGTGGATGTATATTGCCTTTACTGACTTAATTAAGTCCCGAAATTAACCTCAATAGCTGGAGACAATACGATGACAGATTTTACCCTTCACACAGTAGAAACAGCGCCTGAAAAAAGTAAACCTATTTTGGAGCAGTCACAAAAAACAAATGGCATGCTTCCTAACTTACATGCCGTCATGGCTGAAGCCCCTGGCTTGCTCGAAGGTTATCAAGTACTCCATAAGTTATTTATGGACTCATCATTCGACGCAGAAGAGCAGACCGTGGTATGGCAGACGATTAATGTTGAGCACAACTGTACCTACTGTGTGCCTGCACATACGGCTATTGCCCACTCGATGAAGGTTTCTGACGATTTAATTGAGGCGTTGCGCAACACAGAGACGATGCCAACAGAAAAACTGCAAGCACTACACGAAACGACCTTGGCTATGGTGCGCGAGCGCAGCATCGTATCTGACGATGTTGTACAGAAATTCTATGCAGCAGGTTATGGGCAAAGGCAACTACTAGAAATTATTCTATGCCTATCGCAAAAAGTGATGAGCAACTACACCAACCATGTTGCAGAAACTCCGCTTGATGAACCATTTAAAAAGTTTGCTTGGAAGTAAATAGAAGCTTTACTCCCTACTATAAACGAGACCGCTAGATTAGCGGTCTCTTTGTATCAGATGTACTCAAGGTTTGTGCGTGTGCGCTGTAGTGTTATAATCCGCGGCCTATTTGTGTTCTCACTTGTATCTGTGAGCGAAATGATCATTACCTGTGTTTGGTGTTGGTTAAAAAAATACTAACTATTTATGAAAGGCTTTCAGTGAATACTCCCTCTGTTCCCCTCAATCGCACAATTTCTGTCGCACCAATGCTGGATTGGACAGATAAGCATTGCCGTTATTTTTTGCGTCAAATTTCCAAGCACGCTTTGTTATATACGGAGATGGTGACCACTGGGGCGATTATTTTCGGTAAAGGTGATTATTTAGCATTTAATGAAGCAGAGCATCCGGTGGCCTTGCAACTTGGTGGTTCAGACCCTGCGGATATGGCGCGCTGTGCTGTGCTGGCACAAGAGCGTGGCTATGACGAAGTGAACATTAACGTTGGTTGCCCATCTGATAGGGTGCAAAACGGTCGTTTTGGTGCTTGCTTGATGGCAGAGCCAAAGACCGTCGCTGACTGTATTAATGCGATGCAAAAAGAAGTAGATATTCCGGTTACAGTTAAATCTCGCATCGGGATCGATGACATGGACGAGTACAAAGATCTAACGGATTTTATTCAGGTTGTTGCGGATGCAGGTTGCGAAATATTTACGGTTCATGCTCGTAAAGCGTGGCTTAAAGGGCTAAGCCCTAAAGAGAATCGCGATATTCCGCCTTTGATGTATGACCGAGTCTACGCGCTTAAAGAAGAGTTTCCACATCTTAATTTAAGCATCAACGGCGGGGTTAAAACGCTTGATGATGCAGCTTTGCATCTAGACAAACTCGATGGCGTTATGATTGGCCGCGAAGTATATAGCAACCCCTATATTCTAGCCGATGTAGATAAACGCTTCTATCAAGACCAAACCCCAGTACCTAGCAGGGAAGAAATCGTGCATGCCATGCTACCTTATGTAGAGAAGCAAATGGCAAGTGGTGCCCGCGCATGGAATATTGCTCGGCATATGCTGGGATTGTTTCAAGGGCAGCCTGGCGGGCGAGTGTGGCGCCGCTATTTAAGCCAACATGGAACGGGTCAAAGCAAGAACGGTTTGCAAGTAGGACCTGAGCTATTGGTCAATGCATTAGCCGCTGTTAACGAAGCTCGTGCTACAGCAAAAGCCTATCAAGATAGCAGGGTTAGTTAATTTAACCACCTAAGTGGTGGTTTTTGCTAACCTGTTGCTTTTTTAACCCACCTTTAATTTTGTTATCAGGTAAGGTATGAAATATATTTTAGTAAAATCAATAGCTTAAAATATATTTTATACTTGGCACAACTCTCGCAATATTTCACTCGACTTGACAATAACGCTTATAGACTTAAGCGAAATACCATTAAACGAGAGGAAATATCATGTTTACTAAAACAACTATCGCAGCAATCGCTCTATCATCAACTTTTGCGTTTAGCTCACACGCATCAGCAGCAGAAGTAAACCTTGAACAGTTTGTCAGTGGCATGATGGTGAAAACCATTGAAAGCACAAAAAGTGAACTTCAATACGGTATCCAGGAAGCAGTATTAACGGCAAGCAATATGTTTAGTCTCGATAGCGACGCCCCTGTTATTGCGAGTAAGATTACGATTACCGATTTAAATACGGAAGAAGATAAAGACCAAGCAGAATAAGGAGTTGAGTATGTTTGACCATAACACTCTGATTACGCTTTTGTTTGCACCGGTGGTCGCTTATATAGCGGGTGCAGTTTTGTTTTCCATAATCACTTCGTTACAGGAAAGCACTTCTACCTCTTCTGGCCCGACAGGCTCACACATAAACAGCGGTCACTCTGTGTAGTATTGACCGCTGTTTGTATTATTGAGATTTTGCTAATTGCGGCATCAACTGTGTAATCTTCTCCCATCCCCATTTTTTAATTTGATCCACTTTGATCCATTTGTGAAGTAGTTCGGACACCCAAGATAGCCCGATGTACATGATCAGAACGATACACAAGCGCTTTGGCCAGCCACTTGGGAACACAATTCGTACAATAGGCTCAAGAACGAAGTACAGTGGCATGTGTCCTATAAATACAATAATGGTATTGCGAGAAAAAAAACGCACGATACGTCCAGCTTGGACTCTGCTAAAAATGGAAATGCTAAATAGTGTGTTTGATATATACACGAAGGAAACGACAATCGATGTAATTAACGCATTTATAGCCGAGTCACCAATTTCAATATTTTTAAATGGAAACCGATGTTTTACGTTTAATTCATTTAGCAGCACAGCCCAGATCAATAAAAAAACGACCCAAGCAAGAATGCGTATTGTTAATCCTTGTAACGTGGGTTGATCTGTTTTCTGACACATATACATCCCTAATATAAACAGTGTAAGCCAATTAGGTAATGACATATAAGCAATAAAAATTGAATTGTTGTAGATGAAGTAACAACGAATGGCAATTTCTATTAGTAAGCTTACCACTAGAATCGAAGGTGTAATTCGTAAGCGGTACAAAAATAAAGCCCAGAGTAAAATAATATGAAGGTAAGTGCCGATAAACCATGTTGTCGGATTGGCAGGAAAGAGGTTGAATGCCACGTTGACTCCAAGAATGAAAGGAGCATAGTTACTTTCCGCTAGATCTTGAACTATCAACAAGCTAATGAAACTAATAAATACCGCTATAAGAATCCCCCAAAAAAACATCGGAAATAGACGGTTGTAACCAACATATAGTGTGTCTTTGTTTAATTTCCCCAAACCCCATCCCATGATAAAAACAAACATAGCGACTCCAAGCTGTTTTGGATAGACAGGCTGGGTAAATTGATTAAATGGGTCGCCGAAAAAGTGCCCAAAAACGATAAGGAACATGCCCACCGCTTTCATCCAGTCGACAAAATCGCAACGTACTTTGTTCATGATCAATCACACCTCAGGTTGGGAGGTTAGAACAGCTTCGCTTAATTTTTGCTCGGGTGTTAACGCAGGTGCTATTGGTTCAAAACTTTTTACAAACCTAGCGGGGTTACCGGCAACAACGATATTCGCTTTCACGTTCGTGTTGACCACCGCTCCTGCCGCCACCAGAGAGCCCTTACCAATATTTGCCAATATTATTGCCCCTTCTCCTATCCATACGTTTTCAGCAACATCTATTCGCTTGATATTTTCTGCAGAAAACGCCATCCACACCCCATTTACTTCATTACGTGTGTGCTGGGTATTTCCGCTAAGTAGGCTTGAATGGCTACCGATAAGACTGTTTTTACCTAGGTGGGCTGAACCTATTGAACAATAAATGCCAGTATAAACGTTATCTTCAACTACAGTACTGCGATGAGCAAAGATAGTTCCAAATCCTATATACGCATTGAGGGAACACTTTTCTAATGTCAGTGAATAAAATGCCCTGCGTAAAAACACACCTGGCAGTCCAGGAAAGATTGAAACAGTATGAGTCCAAAATGAAAATATAGCTTCAGAATGCGAAGTGAGTCGAGTTTCTAGCCAACAGGTGATTGCCATAGGTAATACCAATAGCTGGCAAAAGCGGTTTATGATTAATTTAATAGTGCTGCGCATAGTCAATATCCTTGTTGAGTCGTAAAAAGGCCGAGTGGTTGGCTGTTTTACGATCGTTTTCGCATTCTTTTAAAACGTGCGTTATGAGTATAGTTGTCAATCAAGGTTATTTTTCTAGGGATTTTGTACGCTTGTAGTCTGCCGGTGCAATGCTGTCTTAATCTAACCTTAAACTCAGCTAATGTTTCGTCAGTGTCTAGTTTGATTTCAATGGCGACAATCATGCCAGTTATGGCGTGTGGCAGTGAATATACGGCAGCGTCTTCTACACCAGACATTTCGAGGACCACACTTTCGACCTCAGCTGGATAGACTTTTTCTCCGCCCACGTTAATAATTTCGCTTTGCCTACCGAGTATTTTTATCCATTCACCATCCTGTTCAACTTGGTCGCCCGTGTCCAAAAAGCCCTCTTCATCAAAAGGAGAGGGTGCATTCAGGTAACCTAGCATGGCCGATTCAGATTTTATCCACAGTCGTCCTTCGATAATTTTGGTTTCAAATTCAGCGCCGCCTACTTTTACCCAGAGCGACTTCGAATCCCTCGATTTTGAGCGCAGAATACCTACTTCAGATAAGCCATACGTTTGTAAAAGCTTGGTTTCTGGAAACCGAGCGGTTATTGCCGCTAACGTGCTGTCGGGCATAGTCTCTGTACCATAGGTAATCAGCTTTAGAGAACTAAGGTCAGCATCGTCAGCTGCGCCGGAGAGTAAGAGCAAATTTATAAAGGTAGGGGAAGTCGGCAATACTTCGACTTGGTGGGTATCGATAGCTTCACATACGGATTCTGGTGTGCGTTTTGCTGGTACCACAGCGGTTCCGCCATTCGCCAAGGTATAAAGTAAAGTATTAACACCACCTATATGATCAAATTGCAAAAAGGCCAGTGTGCGCATCATTTTTCGCGGTACAGTAAACTTATTTAAAAGTTGCGATAAATCATGAAATATTGCTTTGCTTTTGCCCGTTGAGCCTGAGGAAAACAACACCAAACCTGGTTGATTTCTCTCATGCAATACTTTGTAGAGTTCATGGTCTGGTTGATTATTTGTTCGTATTAAGGAAACAGGGCCATCACCGAGTATAATATCGTATTGGTTTTGGGCTATGTCACAAAAGGTATCAAAATGTGCCTTTGAGTCATTTGATAGGGGGACGATAATATTGCGATTATGGGTCAGGGCTAAAAACAAAGAAATACTATCGGCACTGTAATCTGACTTGATACTAACGACTTCACCTTGTTGAATTTTTTCTGTTTTTATCCATTCAAGCCAATCATGATATTTAGTTAATAATTGTCCATATGTGATGACGTTACTGCCTACTGCTACAGCCTCTTGGTCTTTCAGCTCTGCCATTTTGTCCAATAAAAATTGTACCGTCATGATATCCCTCCTAGATAAATGATTTGACCAGTGATCATATGGCTTTCGGGCTTAACGAAAAAATCAATCAAATTGAGCACATCCTCTGGTTGCGCCATTTTGGGTATTGCCTGTTGTTTGACTAGGCGTGCTATTTTTTCCTCTCCCACCCCTCGTATCAGGTCTGTCGCTATTGGTGATGGACCAATCGCATTGCACGTTATACTAAAGCTGCTGAGTTCTTTTGCGAGTACACGCGTTAATGACTCAACTGCACTTTTAGACGCGGCGTAGGCGGCTTCCCCCTCTAGGTTCATTGGTACAGCAACAGTACTCATGTTGATGATGCGAGGGTTTGTTGACTTTCTTAGTAAGCTGATTGCCTTTTGGCAACACATAAAGGTGCCTGCATAGTTTACGTCTATGGTTTCGCGCATATTCTTAAAAGGGGTTAGCGCGAAGGCGTTCATGCGTGCAACCCCTGCGTTATTAATCAACACATCTATGTATTTAAATGACTTTCTTATTTTAATGAATAGATCATTAACCTGTTCTTCGTTTGAAACATCCGCTTCAAAGTGATGATAATTTTTATGTGAAAAAGGGCTCTTTCCGCGAGAGCAGCCCAGCACGATATTACCTTGATCTAATAAATGTTCGACCATGGACAACCCAAGTCCACGACTCGCCCCAGTAACAAGTATGTGATGCATTGGGTTACTCCCCTTTTAAAAGAGTGTCTATATGCGCTACAAGCGTGCTGACATTTTTAAATGGGCTATTTGCTGCTGACATGGCTCGCTCATCGCTTAGGGAGATATGAATATCTTGGTCTTGCAACATATCTTCGATGTCGATAAGAAGCCCCACCAATCCCATGGAGTCGAGATGCCCTTGTTTGCCAAAAAGGGGAGTGTCAGATGCAATAGGGACTTGCGCGTCGTCTTCGCGAGATTGATTCGTCAATTCAAGCGCTGCGAAAACAAGTGATTGGATTTCGTTGTGGGTCATGTGCTTATTCCTTAGCGTAGCAGAACCATTGAGCAGGACTGCTCAATAACTGGGCAGTACGAACTATAATACGCTGAAAAAATAACGGTCTGCAAACGCTAATTTTACGCGACCTGAAAATGCATTCTTTCATAATAGCTATTTTCGCTAACTTATTGGTCAAAATAACCACTTATTCTTACCCTTGAAATTACTCTAAATGTCAGGAACTAAAAATAATTCTTTATTTTCAAAAGCTTATAATTTTCGTCTAAGTGGCATAACACTTGTAATGTATCAATGAAGAGAATACATAAGTGTTGGTTGCACAGAATGTACAACCAATAAACCTAACCAAGTGGAGATTTATTATGGGTTTATTTACAAGAATGTCAGATATCGTGCAATCAAACATTAATGCATTGCTGGATAAGGCTGAAGATCCTGAAAAGATGATTAAGCATCTTATTTTAGAAATGCAGGACACATTAGTTGAGGTGCGCTCAGTAGCTGCGACAGTTTTGGCCGATAAAAAGCAAATTGAACGTCGCATCGACAAATTAGAAATTGAAAGTACGAACTGGCAAAACAAAGCACAGATCGCCTTGCAAAAAGACAGGGAAGACCTAGCACGAGCAGCGCTTGGTGAAAAACAGCGTGTCGCTCAGGCATTAGATGGCTTATATGAGCAGTTAAATGAAGTCAAGGAGGCTATCGGCAAATTGCAAAGTGATAGCAGTCAGTTAAATGACAAGTTACTTGAAGCTAAAGCAAAGCAAAAAACATTAATGATCAAGCAGCGTACGCAAAGTACTCGCTTAAAACTAAGAAGTTCGGATGCTTACAGTAAAGTGGACACTGCTATCGTAAAATTTGATCAATACGAGCGCCGCATCGATGACCTAGAAGCGCAAGTTGACGCGTTTGATTTGGTCAGTGAAACAAAAAGTCTTGATGCTGAGTTAGCTGAATTAGAAGCGAATGACGAGATTGAAAAACAACTTACCGAGTTAAGAAAAAAAGTCGCTTAAACGTGAGTAATTCATTGAGTCGCTAGAAGTATTATAGATCGGGGAGCAGCAAAGGACAGTTGCTTACCTCATATTAGGAGAATGACATGAGAGATTATATTAATTTGAATAGGCTTCATCGAGATACTTTGCACGCAAAAATATCAGGTGTTTGTGCTGGGCTTGCAAAGCATTGGGATCAGCCGCGATGGGCAATACGCGTTGCAGCAATCGCAAGCTTATTACTTTTACCGGTGCCTACGGCTGTGGCCTATGGTATGGCAGTATTGCTATTGCCGACACACCCATGAATGTACTTAAAAACCTAGCACTAGCGGTTCTTATTGCGATATTGATTACCTACAGCTTAGGTTATGCCGCATCTGATCTGCTCGATATTCGTGTTCAATTAGACAGTGATTTTGTCGAACCGGTGACTTCGTTAGCGCTTCTGGTGATTGTCGGTGTCGTATTAGTGATGATTGGTTTTGCTGTTGCTCTAAGTCTTATGGCTGCGATTGGATTTACCGTATTTGCGGTATTAGGGGCCTTAGTGTTCGCTGGCCTAAGTAGCATTTGGCCCGTAATACTCGGGGCGATTATCATAATTTGGGCACTTAAAGACAAAAAAAGCAATGACGGTTACTCGTAAGTGCAACAGCAAACTACTTTTTATAAGTGAAGCACATGGACGTCCATCTATTGGAATGGGTAGCATCTTGCACGGATTTACTGAATAATTCTGTTTTGGTCTATTACGATGGAATTGTAGATGCTACTTACTTCACGCGCTTTAATTACCACCACATTGATATTGATTTCGAATATTGCCCTTGCTGAATTACACGTAACGCAGGCAAAAATTCGATTATTGCCGCCTAGTGTTCCCAATACGTCAGCTTATTTTGAAATCGAGAATAGTGGTGAAAACGACGTTACCCTAGTCGGAGGAAAAGCGGATATCGCCAATAAAGTGGAGTTGCATAATCACATAATGAGTGGCGACGTTATGCGAATGGAAAAACAAAGCGCTGTTATTATTCCTGCGGGTAAAACCATTACGTTTGCGCCAGGTGGCTTGCATATGATGATATTTGGCTTGAAACAGCCTTTGAAAAAAGAGCAAATCGTGCCTTTAGCATTAATGACAAAAGACGGCCAACAGATCAAATTCGATGCACACGTCGTATCACCTAATCAACATCGTCATCACTAGGAGGTGAACATGCAAAAATATTTAACTCCCAAATGGTTGCTCAGTGCAGCAGCAATTTTATTTATCATTTTCTGGCTGATTGCTATTTATTGGAGCTTCGAGCCGGCAACGTTTAATCCCAAGCAGACCGCTCAAGATTACGCAGCACAGCACAACGAAAAACTTGTACCTGGCTACACCTTGACCACTAGCTTGATTACCGTGACTGAAACACTGTTAAATAAATCCGGTGGTTACTTATCAAATGATGTTATGCCTCCGGGGTTGTTCATGGATAACATGCCGAGTTGGGAATTTGGCGCATTGGAAATGTCACGAGATTTGGCGCTATCAATGCGTAAAGATATTAGCCGCTCTCAGTCGCAGTCCAGTGAGAACCCGTTTCTGACTGATGCTCAGCCAAAACTCAATATCGATCACCGCAGTTGGCTGTTACCGTCGGCAGAATCGCAGTATCAAGATGCGATTGACAAGCTCTATCAGTACCGAACGAGCCTATCGACCAGTCGTCAAGGTAGTGCGCAATTTTACGCTCGTGCCGATAATTTGCGTGACTGGGTCAAACAAGTAGAAAAAAGACTCGGCAACTTATCGCAAAAGTTAAGTGTCAGCGTAGGCCAAGACCGACTCGATACGAGCTTTGCCGGCGATAACAGCGCTGGAAGTATTCCTGCAGAGGAATTGCGTGAACAAACCAGTTGGTTCCAGTTAGACAACAATTTTTACGAAGCTCGCGGCGCTAGCTGGGCCTTAATTCATTTTTTAAAGGCGGTTGAGGTTGATTTTGCGGACGTACTAGATAAAAAGAATGCTCGCGTTAGCGTTCAGCAGATCATCCGAGAGCTCGAATCGACCCAAGAGTCAATTTTCAGCCCAATGATTTTGAATGGCAGTGGCTTTGGTATGTTAGCCAACCATTCTTTAGTCATGGCGAACTATATTTCCCGAGCAAATGCTGCTCTAATTGAACTTTCTGAACTGTTAAATCAAGGATAACGCATGAACAAATCACTCTGTGCTGGTGCATTGGTATTGGCTCTTTCTAGCTTTTCTAGCCAAGCAGACACCCTTTTAGGCGTATATGCGGGAGCGCAAGCATGGGATATGGAAACTACAGGTGGGTTTTCAGACAGCAACAGTAATGTAGACTTTAACTTTGAAGATGAAACCAAAGGTAGTTTTTATGTTGCCTTAGAGCACCCAGTGCCTTTGATACCAAACATAAAACTACAGCGCACAGGCTTAGATACCAATGGGGAAACACTGCTGTCTTCAAGTATGACCTATGATGGAGAGTTATTTTCAGCAAATACCTCTGTCAACACGAGCCTTGATTTGGTGAGTACCGATTATATAGCGTATTACGAATTGTTCGATAATGACTTGGTCAGCTTCGATCTAGGTGTGAATGCTAAGCACCTTGATGGTGATATTTACGTTGAAGCGCAAAACGATGCCACTCAAAATGCAGCCCAAGATTTTTCTGGGTTTGTGCCTATGTTGTATTCTCGTGTTGCTGTAGGGGTACCTTTTACAGGTCTTGGGGCTTACCTTGAAGGGAGCTTTTTGGCATTTGATGACAACACCATCTCAGATTATCAGGCTGCCGTCACTTATGGATTACTCGACAACATAGCGATTGACGCTACGCTACAGTTGGGCTATCGCCAATTGAAGATGGAATTAGACGATTTAGACGGTATCTATACGGACTTCGAATTTAGCGGCGCATTCGTCGGTGTTGAAGTACATTTCTAAACCGACAGGGCTGTAGTGAATAGTTGACTTTTCGCTCAGTCCATTAAGTAATAAAAAATTAGTATTTATTCTTTCCTGTTATGAAGATAGATCGCTAACCTAGTGCCATAGCATTCGAGGTTAGCGATATTATGTCATTAAATACACAGCAAAATTTAGGTACTACGACCGCTCTTAGCGATACCCAGTGGGCACAGCTTAATCAGTTGACGCCGACACTTACGCCTGCACAATTAGGCTGGTTAAGCGGTTATTTAGCAGGGTTAGCTCAAACTCAAACAGGCGTTTCTGCTGCACAACCATCTCCGATGGTAGGAGATGCAGTCAGCCCTGAGAAATTCATCACCATATTATACGGCTCCCAAACGGGTAATGCGAAAGCATTGGCGCAAGGTTACAAAGCCAAGCTGGATGCGGCAGGTATTTCTGCCAAGTTAGTCAACATGGCTGATTACAAAGTTAAACAACTGAAAAATGAAAGTCATATAGTCGTTATTGTCAGTACCCACGGTGAAGGGGATGCACCTGATGACGCAGTTGAATTACATGATTTTCTATCAAGTAAGAAAGCCCCTAAGCTACCTAATTTAAGTTTCTCTGTGTTAGGCCTAGGTGATAGCAGTTACGAATTCTTCTGCCAGACAGCGAAAGATTTCGATAAAAAACTCGAAGAGCTAGGGGCAAAGCGTATTGTTGACCGTGCAGATTGCGATGTTGATTATGATGACGCTGCGGATACTTGGTCTCAAAAAGTGTTAGACAAGGTTCAAGACGAGCTTAAAGCGAAAAGCAATTCGCATGTAGTCTCTATGCCTCACGTCGGCAAACCGAGTTTGTCAGTGGCTGCAGCGCAATATTCCAAAAAGAATCCATATACAGCAAGCCTATTAGACAGCCAGAAAATCACCGGCCGTGATTCAGTGAAAGATATTAGGCACATTGAAATTTCACTCGAAGATTCAAGCATCCAATATCGTCCTGGAGACGCACTCGGTGTTTGGTTTAAAAATGATCCCGTCATGGTAGACGAGTTACTCGGTTTGCTTGAACTTGATGGTTCAACACAGGTAACTATCAATGATGATACGTTGTCAGTGCGCGACGCCTTAATTGAAAAACGTGAATTAACCCAGAGTTACCCCTCGTTTGCCACTGCTTATGCTGGGCTTGCTAATAACCCTGAATTGAATGCTCTGATTGAAGATAAAGCAGGATTGCGCGTTTTCTTAGGTGAACGTCAGATTATCGATGTTGTGCGTCAATATCCTGCTAAAGCTGATGCTCAAGCCTTGGTTGATATGCTACGTGGCATTACACCACGGTTGTACTCTATTGCATCAAGTCAGGCAGAAGTTGAAGATGAAGTGCATTTAACTGTTGCACTAGTTGAATATGATGCCCACGGACAAGTCCATCAAGGAGGCGCTTCAGGCTATTTAGCTCAGCGCTTAGAAGAGGGCGGTGAAGTACAAGTCTTTGTTGAAAAGAACGACAACTTCCGTTTACCAGAAAGTACAGATACCCCTGTAATCATGGTTGGCCCTGGTACCGGTATTGCCCCTTTCAGAGCGTTTATGCAAGAGCGTGAAGCACAAGAGGCTGAGGGTAAAAACTGGTTGTTCTTTGGTAACCCTAATTACACCCAAGACTTTTTATATCAAACAGAGTGGCAACGCTTTGTAAAAGACGGTGTGCTGAATAAGGTCACATTGGCATTTTCACGCGACCAAGAAGACAAAATATATGTTCAGCATCGCTTACTAGAGCAAGGCGCTGAAGTATTTGAATGGCTTGAGCAAGGCGCGCATTTTTATGTGTGTGGCGATGCCAATCATATGGCTAAAGACGTGCATGCTGCACTTGTTGAAATAGTACAAAAGCACGGTGCAAAGAGCGCCGAAGCTGCCGAAGAATATTTAACTGCATTGCGCAGAGCAAAACGTTATCAGAAGGACGTTTATTAATGACAACAGACAATAAATTCGTTGTACAAGGCAAGCTTGCCGACAACGAGCGCCTTAAAGGCGAAAGCAATTTTTTACGTGGCACAATCGCTGAAGATTTAAAAGACGATTTAACTGGCGCATTTGTCGGTGATAACTTCCAGCTAATTCGTTTTCATGGAATGTATCAACAAGATGACCGTGACTTACGTGCTGAACGTGCTAAGCAAAAGTTAGAGCCATTGCAAAATGTGATGCTACGTGCACGTTTACCTGGTGGCATCATTAAGCCTGAGCAGTGGTTGGCGATTGATCAATTTGCTGAAGAAAAGTCATTGTACGGCAGTATTCGCTTAACCACTCGCCAAACGTTTCAGTTTCACGGCGTGCTTAAACCGAATATTAAGTTAATGCACCAAACGCTTAATCAAGTGGGTATCGATTCAATTGCGACTGCCGGTGACGTTAACCGCAACGTACTATGCACTTCAAACCCAATAGAGTCAGCTGTGCATCAAGAAGCCTATGAATGGGCGACTAAGATCAGTGAGCATTTGCTACCCAAAACACGTGCTTATGCAGAAATATGGCTAGATGGCGAGAAAAAAGAAACCACGGATCATGAGCCCATTTTAGGCTCACATTATTTGCCGCGTAAATTTAAAACAACAGTGGCTATACCGCCTCTCAATGACGTGGACGTGCACGCAAACGATTTGAACTTCATTGCTATCTCTAAAGATGGAAAGTTAATTGGTTTTAATGTGTTGGTAGGCGGTGGTCTTGCGATGACACACGGAGACCACACTACCTTCCCACGTAAAGCAAGTGACTTTGGTTTTATCAATGTAGAAGATACGCTTGCAGTCGCTGAAGCCGTTGTTACTACCCAACGAGATTGGGGAAACCGCGTCAATCGTAAAAATGCCAAAACAAAATACACCCTTGAGCGTGTAGGCGTTGACAACTTCAAAGCGGAAGTAGAAAAACGTTCTGGTATTACGTTTGGCGAAAGTCAGGCTTATGAATTTACCGAGCGTGGTGATCGTATCGGTTGGGTTGAAGGCATTGATGGAAAGCATCATCTTACGTTGTTTATCGAAAACGGTCGTATTTTAGATTATCCCGGTAAGCCGTTAAAAACAGGCTGTGCTGAAATTGCCAAAATACACGAAGGTGATTTCCGTTTAACGGCTAACCAAAACCTAATTGTGGCGGGTGTCAGCGAGCAGAACAAAGCGAAAATTGAAGAAATCGCCAGAGCTCACGGCTTGATTGAAGATGAGTTGTCAGCTCAGCGTAAAGACTCTATGGCCTGTGTTGCCTTACCCACTTGTCCTTTAGCGATGGCGGAAGCAGAGCGTTATTTACCAGAAGCCGTTACTCAGTTAGAGGGCTTGTTAGCTAAACATGAAATAGCGCAAAAGAGCATTATTTATCGTGTTACCGGTTGTCCAAATGGCTGCGGTCGGGCCATGCTGGCTGAAATTGGTTTGGTCGGTAAAGGACCTGGAAAATATAACTTGCACCTAGGTGGAAACCGCGAAGGTACGCGTATTCCTAAAATGTACAAAGAAAACATCGGTGAGCAACAGATTATGGACGAGCTTGACGTGTTAATCGGCCAATGGGCGAAGGACGGGCAAAGCGATGAATCGTTTGGTGATTTTGTTGTTCGCACCGGTGTAATCGCAGAAGTGGTTAATTCCGCTGAGGATTTTTATGCGTAACCTAACATTGCAGTCGTCGCAAAATGCCGAGCCAAACGACGGTACTCCCAAGATTTTAACGCAGGTTTCATTGGAAGAGCTGAACCAGCAGTTGGAAGCGAAAAGTGCGGTTCAGCGTGTGACCTGGGCGCTTGAAAATTTGGAGCCAACTTTTATGTTATCTTCAAGTTTTGGTGCCCAAGCTGCAGTGATGTTACATATGCTAACTCAGCAGTTTCCTGATATCCCAGTGGTCTTGACTGACACTGGATATTTGTTTCCTGAAACCTATCAGTTTATTGATGAACTAACCGAACGCTTGAATCTTAATTTGCAAGTATACCGAGCACCTATGTCTGGTGCTTGGCAAGAAGCACGCTTCGGTAAATTATGGGAAAAAGGAGCTGAGGGTATTGAGCAGTACAATAAGCTGAACAAAGTACAACCTATGCAACAAGCACTCTCAGAACTTGGGGTTAAAACCTGGTTTGCTGGATTGCGCCGTAGTCAGTCTGAAATGCGTGAATCTTTGTCTATTTTGCAAAAACTGACACGACAAGTGAAGGTGTATCCGATCCTTGATTGGAGCAATAAAGACGTTCATTACTATTTGAAAGACAATGATATGCCGTATCACCCATTATGGGAACAAGGCTATGTGTCGATTGGCGACTGGCATACAACGCGTTCATTGCAAGAAGGAATGGATGAGAAAGACACCCGTTTCTTTGGCTTAAAGCGCGAATGTGGCTTACACGAGTTTGGTGATGGTGACGGTATTTAACTGATCGTAAACGCATTGTTTAATATCAGCTTTAGCGCCTCTAAGTATTTCTCTTGCTTATTGGCGCCCACCAAAGTGAACAACTCAGCTCCAGATGTAGTAAATTTAAAATACTTGAGTGTTGTTCCCTGCTTCTTCGCATTTAAATGAAACGTTTGGCCATTGCTGCGCCATTCAACATCTGTATTTATTGGCCATTCTCCCGACTCAATCTCAGTTTGATGTATTAAGCCTAGGTCGATTAACGATAACAGGTCAGGGTAACTCAAGCCAAATGTTGCTAAGTTAAGTTGCTGCTCTTTTCGAAGGCGAAAAACGGCTAGCATCGAAGGTTGCTGATAAAACCCGGTCAGTATTTTTGGAGTTGTATCGCCTTTTCGTCTGCTTGATAAAGAAACCGCCCGACGAAATGTTTGCGCATCCTTGTGAGTCAACTGTTTTAAAATTAGCAGGGTACGAAGTGAAAAACTGCCAGGTCGGTTGGTTTCAACGGCGAATATTTTCCCCCATAATTCCTGCATGGCGGGCGAGTGTATCTCCTCAGCCATATTCACAAAGTTATAGAACCAATCAGGGTCAAGACGTTCGTTCTTGCCGTCTTCGATACAAAATTTGAGCGCTTTTTCAAAGACACTTTCTATGTTGGTTAGCTTACGCTGCGCGGCTATTTTCTGGCGCTTTTGCACTCGGCTTTCAATGCTGTTTGCTCGTAAACCTTGATAAGGCAAAGATACACCGATTTGTGCAAACCACTGCGTAATAAGTGCTGCGGTGCCTTTTGTTTCTGGGTTGTGCTGCGCAGTTGTTTGTTGACTAGCCGTCTCTGTTTTTGTTGGCGTCGATGGGCTTTTAGGGGCTTGCACCGTTTGGGACGTATTTGGGCTATCTATTTTCATTAGGTACTCATTCACATATCTAATTTAGTAAATTTTATTTACCATACTGTGCTTATTCCTAGTAGCATGGCATTAGGTAATATATTGGGTAAACTAATTTTTGATTTAGTCAAGATTTAGCTAGACTTAAGAAATAGTGCTGTAGTGGTTAGGTAAACTCAAGAGAATCGTAATTTAAATGTGCCCAATGGAATATGAGAATGATGAGCTAATTTTCCTGTCTGAGGAAAATACGGCAGACAATACAGAGTTCACCGGTAGCTGGAATGTATTAGTTGTTGATGATGACGAAGAAATTCATTCAGTGACACGATTGGCCTTATCAGATCTTGTTCTCAATAACCGGAATTTAACCTTTTATCACGCTTATTCTAAAGCTCAAGCGCTTGAAATCATTAAGTCACTTGGTTCGAATCTTGCCATCATCTTATTAGATGTCGTCATGGAAACTGACGATGCTGGACTTCAAGTTGCCCAAACAATGCGTAACGAAATGGGGTTATCGGAGCCTCGAATTATTTTACGCACCGGTCAGCCTGGTTACGCTCCCGAAGAAAGTGTGATCAAAGAGTATGATATTAATGATTATAAGACGAAAACTGAATTAACCCGCAGCAAATTAGTCACCACTATCATTGCTTCGTTGCGTTCATATCAACAGATTCTAACCATTAATCAGAGCAGAATTGGTCTGGAAAAAATTATTCAATCCGCCTCCAATTTGCTGGAGGAGCATTCCATTAACCGCTTTTGTGAAGGGGTGGTTACCCAGATAAGCTCATTAATTGGTTTGGACTCATCAGGAGTAGTTTGTGCGCGAGCTGGCTCAGTTATCGATAAAGACGAGAACGCGGTTTATGTTTTAGGGGCTGCGGGCGAGTTTGCGAGCTATATCAATACCAAGATCGATAACCTGCATGATGAAAAAATAGTGCATGCAGTCAATCAGTGTTTACAACAGCAACAACATATATATGGCAAGCATTTTACCGTGCTTTACCTAAACAGTTCCGACTATGACGCGGCTGTTTACCTAAAAGTCGGTCAAGAAATTTCAGATGAATACAAACAGCTGATAGAAGTGTTTTTATCTAGTATTTCAATTGGCTATGAAAATGTGAATTTGTTTCATCAGCTGCATACCGCTGCCTTTAAAGATTGGTTGACTAAGTTGCCAAATAGGGTCGAGTTCATTAATAGGCTGAATGATATTAGTAATGATGCTGAGCATGCGAATGATGTGGTAGCGCTGATTGATATCAATCATTTTGCTGATATTAATGATGGTTTAGGACAAGACACAGGCAACGATACATTATTGGCCTTAGCACAGCGTATTGAGTCAACTTTCCCCGCAGCTTCTGCATTAGGGCGTATCGGCTCAGATGTATTCGCCGTTGTTGGCACTGAGCGGGAGGTCAACCCCGCTACGCTGCAAGGGCTGTTTAACAATGCATTTGAAGCTGGAGATCACATGTTGCCACTTAGTGCCGCATTTGGTTTTTATCGTTTTAATGGTAAAAAACACAGCGGCATCAACATATTAAAGCATGCAAATATTGCACTGAATCGCGCAAAGAAAAGCCTCAAAACCAATTTCGAGTATTACGCCCCTGAAATGGAAGAGCAAACGACGTGGCGCTTAGATATGATCCGCCAACTGCGTGATGATTTTGGCGGACGAAAGTTACAACTTTGGTATCAGCCACAAATCGACTTGGTTACCCAAGAAATAATTGGTATGGAAGCGCTATTGCGTTGGCCTTCATCGGATGGCGGGTTTGTTTCGCCAGCGGTATTTGTGCCTCTGGCAGAGTATTCAGGGTTAATTATAGATATTGGCGCTTGGGTAATGCAGGAAGCTTGTGAAAAGTTAAGGCTGCTAACTGAAGCCAATTTCATCGGATTGCGCATGGCAGTAAACGTGTCGATGCCGCAATTCAGGGACCCTGCATTTATCGACTTGGTTAAAAAAGCGATTACAGACAACAGCCTAGCCCCTGATTGTATTGAACTAGAGATAACCGAAAGTATTGTCATGGATGAACCACAACTAGTAGTAGACGCGTTACATGAACTAAAAGAGTTTGGTGTAAAGGTCGCTCTAGATGACTTTGGTACCGGCTTTTCTTCAATGAGTTACTTGCAGCAATTGCCGCTAGACCGTTTAAAGGTCGACCGAGCTTTTGTGAATGAAATTAGTCCGAATAAGTCGGCTTTCATCGCAGAAACTATTGTCACACTAGGTGCCAAGTTAGGCTTGAGAACTATCGCAGAAGGCATTGAAAAACCAGAGCAGGCTAATTTTTTGTTGAAGTTAGGCTGTGATGAAGCCCAAGGCTTTATGTACGCTAAACCAATGCCTTTTGACGATCTTTTGACGTTTATTGAGCAGCATAAAAGCGCTTAACTATCTGAATTTACGTTAATTTAGCCAGCACTTTTTGCATGTGAGGTACCACCTCATTTTCAAACCAAGGGTGTTTCTTTAGCCAAATATTGTTGCGCGGAGACGGGTGGGGTAATACAAAGTACTTTGGTTGGTATCGCTTCCAATTAGTCACTCGCTGTGTCAGCGATAGTTTGTCATTTAAGTAGTAGGTTTGAGCATATTGACCTATCAGTAAAATATGTTCAATCGACATGCTATTAATGAGCCGCTCATGCCATGTAGGTGCGCATTCTTTTCGTGGTGGCTTATCACCACTTTTTGCTTTTCCCGGATAACAAAACCCCATAGGAAGTATGGCGATATGATTTGCATCATAAAATTTTTCCGCTGATATACCCAACCATTTTCTCAATCGAACACCAGATGCATCGTTCCACGGCATATTTGTTTCATGGGCAAGTTTCCCTGGTGCTTGCCCCACAATCAATACCTTAGAGCATTGATTTCCTTGAATTATTGGGCGTGGAGCCAAGGGCAAAAATGCCTTACACAGCTGGCAATTTCTTGCGTTATCGAAGTCGTTAATGTAAAAAACCTTCCAAAAAAGACAGTTTTGTCATATTATTGTCATAATCCTGTGGTTTAGAGTTTGGTTTGTTTCCACATTGGATTGCGATGCTCAGCACTTTGCTAAGCGAATTATCGAGGAAATCAAAATGTTAAGAATCAAATTATCTATCATCGCCTTATTAAGCGCATTCGCAGCAACCGCTGCTCAAGCTGATACCCAGAACAATAGACTGTTCGACTGCATGGAATCAACCACATTTGCTATTGATGGTTCATGTATCGCTAATAAAATTCAGCAAAACGTTAAATTCCGTGATATGCAATTAGACATTGCTCAAAAAACTCAAGTGCAAGACGCAAATGCTATTGCCACTATGCAGTTTTTTGAAAAAGAAATGCGTATTAATGTCATTGCTCATAAAGACGCGTTAGCTGAGTCAGAGCTTTTAGCACTAAACTTAGCCGAGTAAAAACGTTCGTTAAATAGCGCTCTATCGTTCAATACAATGCTATTCGCTTTGTATTGAACGTATATTTTTCAATTCTTCTACTTCGAAACTATCTTCTTCCATTTTCGTTTTTATCGGCAATAAAAAGCCCCCATTTGGGAGCTCTTATCGTTTATGCCATCTGGTATTTAACTTGGTAAAGCTGTAACCATTTCTGCTTCTGCAACTCTAGATTGTATTTTAGCTCTCGGTATTTGAAATCCAGTTCGAGCTTTTCATAATTACGTTTTAATTTGTGTTTGCGAATTTCCATTAAACGTTTCTTAGTAGCGTACATCTCAGCCATTTTATGTAATATCAGGTCATATTCCTGTTGTAGGCTATGCAATATTTCATCTGCATTGGGGAGAACGGATAAGCTCTTCTGTGCACGCTGGAGTTGCATTGCCATCTTTGCCTTTTCGATGCGTTCTTCGGGGCAGCGACGTAGATTTTTCGTCCAACCAATAAATGACAATCCACGGATGAGCCATTTAGTTGGGTCAAATTGCCACCACTTTATGCCATTACGATAATCGTATTCAAAAATATGGTGATAATTATGATACCCCTCACCGAATGTGAAGAAGGCTAGAATATCGTTATCACGGGCGGTATTTTTGTCGGTATAAGGCTGTCGCCCCCATATGTGAGCAAGCGAATTAATAAAAAAGGTAACATGATGCACTACCACCAGGCGGAAAAAGCCAGCTAGCAACAACATGCCGAATATATCGCCATTGAGCCACCCCAACAGCATTGGAATGCCGAAATTTGATATCAGCATAATCGGAAGATAGTACTTGTGCTGCCAGACTACGATTTTATCTTTTTGCAGATCTTTGCAATTACTGTAATCCGAGTATCTGTCAACTTGATACTCACGTAACATCCAGCCCATGTGAGAATACCAGAAACCTCGTTTAGCTGAGTATGGGTCTTTATCGTTGTTGTCTACGTGTCTATGATGAATTCTGTGATCAGATACCCAGTGTAGAATACTGTTTTGTAAGGCCATTGCACCGCCAACAGCCAACACTGCTCGTACAACCGCATTTGCTTCATACGCTTTGTGCGCCCACAACCTATGATAACCGGCAGTAATAGACATACCTGAGAAATATATAAGCGTGATACAGGCAATGATTTCTGCGCCATCGAATCCTTGCGTAAAGGCAACGTACGGAACAAGCAACAGTGCGATCAGTCCGGTGATCACAAAGACTAAAATATTGGTGATAATTAAACGCGGTTTTTTCATTACAGAGGCAGGACTTTATTGAGCTTACACTTGTACGCTAATTTAGCTTATCTAGCGCTTAATTAGCAAGCGATTTATCTGTTTTAACGATAATTTATCGTGCTGATTTGTGTTAAATATTGATAATATATAAAGATTCTGTTTTCAATTGGAGCGTCCTTTGAGTCGTCAAGAACAAAAACTAAAGACGAGACGTGCAATTATTGAAGCTGCGTTCAGTTTGCTTGATGAGCAACGGAGTTTGTCTAGTGTAAGCTTGCGAGAAGTGGCTCGCGCCGCCGGTATCGCTCCCACCTCTTTTTATCGTCACTTTAAAGATATAGACGAACTCGGGCTAACCTTAGTCGACGAAGCGGGCTTAAACCTTAGGCAGTTGATGCGCCAAGCGCGATTGCGTATCGCGTCCGGAGGTGGAGTAATTAACACCTCCGTAGATACTTTTATGGAGTTTATTTGTGCTCATAGTAATGTGTTTAGGTTGCTGCTTCGTGAGCATACTGGGACTTCGTTGGCATTTAGAGCGGCAGTGTTGCGCGAAATCCAGCATTTTATTGTTGAGTTAACAGATTACACTATGAGTACTACAGGCTTACCTTACCAATATGCGAATTTACAGGCTGAGGCAATGGTTAAGCTTGTCTTTAGTGCCGGAGCAGAAGCATTAGACTCTGGCGCTGAGCAACAAGCCGTATTGGCTCAGCGCGTAAAGTTACAATTACGGTTCATCGCTAATGGCGCTAAAGAAGCCGCTGGCGTTTAACGTTTTTGTAAGAATACCCCTGACTCCACATGGTGTGTGAAGGGAAATTGATCAAAAAGGGCGAATCTAACCACATCATGTGTTTCACTCAAGACCGCTAAGTTATCTTTGAGCGTTTCAGGGTTACATGAAATATAGACGATGTTGGCATAGCCTTGCACCATAGCAAGCGTTTCATCGTCAAGTCCTGAGCGCGGCGGGTCAACAAGAACGGTCTGACAATTGTATTTTTGAAGGTTGACTCCCTCAAGTCGCCTAAAACTGCGCTCGTTATTCAGTGCTTGTACGAACTCTTCGCTAGACATGCGCAGTATTGTGACGTTATCAATATTATTTAAACGTATATTGTGCTGCGCTGCCGCAACGGATGACTTAGAGATCTCTGTTGCTAGTACCTGTTTAAAGTTCTGTGCTAATGGCAAACTAAAGTTACCCGCACCGCAGTATAACTCGAGTAAATCACCTTCACAGTCTTGCGTGACATCAAGCGCCCACTCAAGCATTTTGCTGTTCACACCAGCGTTAGGTTGGGTAAAACTATTTTCAATTTGCTTAAAAGTATAAATTCGTTCATTAACCGGTAGCGCTTCTAATACATAATCTTTGTCCAATAGCACTTTCTGCTTTTTGGCTCGGCCAATAAGATCTATTTTAAATTCTTCTCTTAACACTGTACGCAGTGCTGTTGCTTCTATTAGCCATTCCTCTTCTAATGGCTTGTGATAAACCAGAGTGACCAATACTTCGTCAGTTAACGTACTTAAGTAATCAATCTGAAACAGTTTTCTGCGTAATACTTCGTTGTCTTTCAGTAGTGGCACCAGCTTGGCCATGACCTTATTGATAACAACGCTTGCAGGCGGGAACTGGTTTACTGAGTATTTTTGTTTGGTGGCTTGGTCGAACATTACATGGTCAAGGTTATCTCCGTCATGCCACATTCTAAACTCAGCACGCATCCGGTAATTTAGTGCAGCTGACGTAAAAACCTCAACGTTTGGCATAGAGAAAGCCGCAAAAGATTGTTCAACGCTATCAATCTTTTGTGCGAGTTGTTTGTCATAGTCCGCGGGATTAATTTCAGTTGGGCGCACGGCAATTCTCCAAGAAGTGTTTTTTATCAAGCGCGGGATTGTAAGTGTTTTCAGCGCTTGTGCAATATTAGTTTTTGAATGTAATGATTTGTACTAAATTTAACCACATTGCAGCCGATAAACTATTGAGGATAGTGAGGTAGCTGAAATGAATATTAACGAGATTAAAGCTTTCATGCATGAAAAGCCTGCTCATTTAGGTGAGGCAAGCAGTGTGCAGAATAAATTACGAGATGCTGGGCTAGAGCAAGCTCAAGCGATGCTAGGTGATAAAGCCTCCCTAAGTGACAAAGGGGCTTCAAAAAGTGTATTTGCCGCGCAAGTTTTGATGAACTCAATGAGCCATAGTGTTTCATTAGGACTAAATAAACCTGAGTTTCGTGCTGCGCAACAGACAGAGCAAAAAGAAGAGAGTAAAGGGTTATTCGATTTTGAAGAGGTGGCCCGTAACGTACTCAACTTTGTTGGTGGAGCCGTTAAAAATGCTAAAAATAATGGCGCTGATGAAGAGGCGCTAAATTCATTATTAGAGCAAGCTCGTGCTGGGGTACTTAAAGGTATTGGTATGGCAGAAAAAGACCTTGCCGGTATTATGAATGATGATATAAAAACCGGTATTCGTCGTAGCCAAGAGTTGATTGATACGGGGTTACAGAAACTAAGAGAATCGATTTTTGGCGAAACCCAAGAAGCCAGTGCAGCCATTGCCACTAAGGTTGCTTTGGAGAGCCAAGTGAACTATGAACGTCGAGATAGCGGTGAGTTGCGTATTCGCACTTTAGATGGTGACGAAGTCATGATTCGCTTTGAAGATTTAGAAAGCTTCGAGTTCAATCAAAAGTTACTGAAAGAAGTAGAAGAGGAACAGATATTCCAAAGACCGGTGGAGCCGACTAAGCCGGACGTCGTTAACACGACAGAAAATAACATTCAGAATGACGTGAACAAAGAACCTGTAGCCCGAGAATTTAATGCTGCAGGGGATACAGTCGTTGCAGAAGAAAACAATGCAACCAACACTCATGAAGCAAGTAGAGTGACCTCAACTGAACGTTACGAGCACTTTAATAGCAATGCTTTATCATTCACAGTTCAGGGTGAGCTTGATGAAGATGAATTGAACGCCATTGGCACCTTAGTTGCCGACGCTAGTGACTTAGCCGACGAGTTTTTTAACGGGGATATAGAGTCAGCGTTTAATCAGGCACTTAAACTTGGCTATGACGAAAAAGAATTGACCGGCTTTGCGCTGCAATTAACCAGACAAGAACAAACACAATCAATTCAAGCGTACGAATCGGTATCACACTTTAGTGAAGATGACCCTAGAGGCGATCCGAATAAAACCGTTAAACCAGTAGCGCATTACTTGGACAAAATGCTTGATGTTTTTGAACAATCCAGACAAAAACTGGAAAGTGGTGAGCAATATGATGATTTAATAAACGGATTAATTAATCAAATGGGAGAGGTTCATACCCCTGATTTGATTTCCGCAATACAGCGATTCCATTCTTTTAATCAGAAATTATTAAATGGCTTACCACTGAATTTCAGCGAAATCGGTAACACTGAATAAAAATAGCGGAAGCACGTTAGTTGAAAGGTAACTTGACTAACGTGCTCAAGCTAAGCTGTATTAATCTTCTAAATTTAACTTCTTAAGTAATAATACCGCTTGCGTCCGAGTATTAACTTCTAACTTTCTAAACACCGCGCTGATATGCGCTTTTACCGTCGCTTCTGTTACGTTTAACTCGTGGGCGATTTGCTTGTTTAATAGCCCATCGTGAATAAGCTTTAACACTTGGAATTGCTTTGGTGTTAATTCAGCAATTCTTTGCGCTAAGTTAATTTCATCACTATTGATTTCAGCTATTTGTACTTTTAATTCGTCCGTTAACCATACTTCACCATTCATAATGCATCGCAAGGCTTCGGCAATCGTTGGCGTAGGGCTAGACTTAGGTATAAAGCCTTTTGCTCCGAAACTCATTACATAAGATACCACTTCAATTGAGTCACTTGCTGAAACGACTGCAACGGGAATTTCTGGGTAATCTTGAGTAACACGTATTAGACCGTAAAAGTTTTCACAACCTGGCATATGTAAATCGAGCAAAATTAAATCAATGTCCGGATTTGCATCCAGCGAGTTTAACGTTGAATCAAGCGAATCTGATTGTAAAATTTCAACTTCTTCAAATAACGGTTCCAACGCACCAACTAAAGCTTCGCGAAAAAGCGGATGATCATCTGCGATTAAAAACTTTGCCATTTATGTGCCTTCAATAAATAATTCTACATTAAGTTACAAGATTAATACTTTAGTCGATAATATTGAAGGGATTAATTAACAACCCTGCAATTTATGTGACATATTCTATCAGAAGCCACAAGTTTGATGTAACTAATCCTGTACATCTTAAACATATAGCCTGTATTGATATTACCTATGTAATAAGAAGTTGGTTGTTTTAGTCAAGGCAATTGCTTGGCGCAAGTGGTGCGGGTAGAATTACGAAATGTAATCAGTAGAAGTTTTATCTTATGCAATCAGGCAAAGACGCCATTTATTCTCAGCCTCAACAAGTTAGCAAATTTCGTTTTGACGATGCGGTTGCTGACGTTTTCCCAGACATGATTCAACGCTCGGTTCCAGGGTACAGCACTATTGTTGACGCTATCGGTCAGTTAGTGGGGCGTTATGCTACAGATGACTCAAACATATATGATCTCGGTTGTTCCTTGGGCGCTGTTAGTCTTGCTGCTGCGCGGTACGTCGAAGCAAAAGCGTGTCGTATTATCGCGGTAGATAATTCAGAAGCTATGGCCGACCGCTGTAAGCGCCACGTAAAGGCGTATAAAGCGAATACACCTATTGAGGTCATTTGCGACGATTTAACCAATATTAATATCGAAAAAGCATCTAGTGTCGTGATGAACTTTACGTTGCAGTTCATTGAACCATCTCAGCGTGATGCAATTATTCAGTCTATATACGATGGTTTAGCCCCAGGAGGTATTTTTATTCTTTCTGAGAAGTTGCGCCATGACTCAACCCAAGGCAATGAGTTATTAATAGACTTGCACCATGAGTTCAAGCGGCGCAACGGCTACAGTGAGTTGGAAATTAGCCAGAAGCGGGAGTCAATCGAAAATGTGCTGCGCGCTGAAACCTATGATGCCCATCAGGCACGATTGAAAAAAGCCGGCTTTGACGATGTTGTACTATGGTTTCAATGCTTTAACTTTGCATCTATCGTCGCAATTAAAAACTAAAACTGCTTCAGTTATTTACTCTACAGGCGCTATTCATGTCAGTTAGCTGGTTTAATCAATTTTATAAAGAAATCGCAGAGTCTCCTTTAAGCGCTTGGCTTGAGTCACTGCCTGGACAAATTGCCACATGGCAGAAAGAGCAATTGCACGGAGACTTCAATAAATGGGTGAAGTTATTAGGAAAGCTGCCAAAAACTGAACCCAGCGTGATAAATACCAAAGATAAAGTCGAGTTTGGTGCAGCAGACGATGTAAGTGAATACACGCAGAAGCAAATTGTAGGGCTATTAAAACAATTTATGCCATGGCGTAAAGGTCCCTTTAATGTTCATGGTATTCATATTGACACGGAATGGCGCTCAGACTGGAAGTGGGATCGTGTGCAGCCGCATATTCAGTCATTAGAAAATCGCTATGTGCTTGATGTTGGCTGTGGCAGCGGTTACCACATGTGGCGTATGTTAGGTGAGAATGCGAAAATGGTGGTGGGCGCTGACCCTTCTCAGTTATTTTTGATGCAGTTTCAAGCTATCAAGCATTTCAATCCAGATCCGCGTATTCACTTGTTGCCTGTGGGAGCAGAGCAGTTACCTGAGAAAAACGCTTTTGATACGGTCTTTTCAATGGGCGTACTTTACCACCGAAAAAGTCCATTGGATTTTTTACAGCAACTCAAAAATCAACTTCGTCCTGGTGGTGAACTGGTTCTAGAAACGCTTGTAGTTGAGGGTGATGAGAATACCGTACTTATGGCGGGTGATCGATATGCGCAAATGCGTAACGTTTGGTTTTTGCCCAGTACCGACGCCCTATGTTTATGGATGACACGATTAGGGTTTAAGCATGTTCGCGTCGTTGATTTAGCAAAGACAACGATAGAAGAACAACGGGCAACGCAGTGGATGGACAGTCAATCTTTGGTTGATTTTTTAGACCCGAATGATCACACAAAAACCATTGAAGGATACCCAGCGCCGCTGCGTGCAGTGATTGTTGCAGAGCGCTAAAGCGTCCTTGTCGATTGTTTATTCGTTTATAAAAATTCGTTTGGCCCGGGTTGGCATGCGCGTGACAAGTTCATAGCCAAGTGTGTCAGCCCATTGAGCAACTTCATTTACCGACAGTTTTTTACCCCACAATTCTACGTCATCACCTAGTTTTACATTGTTTAACTGCGTGACATCGACACATAACATGTCCATGGACACCCGCCCCGCTAAAGGTGCGATATGACCGTTTATCATCACAGGAGTGCCAGATTTAGCAGCGCGTGGATATCCGTCTCCATAACCCGCGGCAATTGTGGCGATTATACTTGGCTGTGTTGCTGTCCATGTTGCGCCATACCCTACAGACTCACCAGCATTGACCTGCCTGAGGGCAATAATTTTAGAATGGAACTGCATAGCCGGAATAAGAGGCGCAGAAAACGTATTTTCGTGATCAAATGGACTAATACCATACAGCATGATCCCAGGCCTATTCCACGTTCCATGACTTTCTGGCGCGGACATGACGGCTGCTGAATTTGCTGCACTATTTGGAATGAGTTGGTCAGTCGTTGATAATGCCTTTACAAGGTTATGAAAGTCCTCATGTTGACGCTTAAAAAAGGTGTGATTGGGTTGGTCTGACATTGCAAAATGGGTCATCAATACAATCGAGCGCACATTTTTGCTGTTAGCTAGCGTTTGATAAGTATGGTTAGCATCGGCCGCGGATATACCTAATCTGTGCATTCCCGTGTCTATTTTCAGCCAAACATCTGCAGGCTCATCTAAAGAGGTATTTAGTAGCTCTTCAATTTGATGTTGATTATGCAGCACAACTTGCAGGTTTAAGTCATCTAAAACACTTAGCTCACTAGAACAAAAACAACCCTCTAACAGTAATATGGGCGTTTTAATGTGGTTTTGTCGTAGGCTAACGGCTTCCTCGATACTAGACACTGCTAACAATGTCGCTTTACCATCAAGAGCTCGGGCTGTGGCAACAGCGCCATGCCCATAAGCATCGGCTTTAATAACGGCCATGGTTTGGCTTACGTTATCGAGAGAGTCGCCATTTTTAGGTTTAGCGCCAAGTGACTGAGCATAGTTAAAGTTGTGGCGAATGGCGTTAAGATCCACTGTGATTGAAATAGGACGGGGCATTAACGACCTTAATATTGGTACTTATATTGACTAAATAGTGCTTGGGCCGCTTGCCATACATCACCGACAGAGCCACTACCTACAGGCTTTTCATCTAGCGTGATAATAGGCGCGACTTCTTTACTTGAACTGGTCAGCCACAGCTCATCAGCATTACGGACTTCTTCCATAGTAATGACGCGCTCTTCGATTTTATAGTTGCTGTGCTCTCTAAGTATGGCTAGCAGTAATTTACGTGTCACCCCAGGTAACAGTTGATTGTCCAGTGCTGGTGTCGCTATCACATTATTTTTAACCACAAAAACATTACATGAACTGGCTTCTGTGAGTTGCTGTTGTTGGTTAAATAAAATCGTTTCTTGCATTCCGAGATCTTGGCTTTGTTGAAAATGCATAACATTCCCAAGTAAAGACGTAGATTTTATATTGCAGCGCTTCCAGCGCAGATCTTCGCTGCTGGTAACGTTAAACGGTTTTACTTTTGATTTATCCGGAGTCGGTGCCGCTGGGATCTCAAAGGAAAACGCGAATACTGTTGGCGTGACACCACTAGGGTAGGCGTGCGCACGCTTGCTGTCAGTACCTCGGCTCACATGTAAATAAATGCCGCGATTACCCGATTCGTTTTTACTGACCAAATTATCGACGATCTGTTGCCAGTCTTCATGGCTGTAATCCAGTTTGATACCAATAGAGCTTAACCCCTGTTGCATACGCTCTATATGAGCGATAAACCCAACGGTCTTACCTTGGTAGGTAGGAATAACTTCATAGATACCGTCGCCAAATAGAAAGCCGCGATCCATAGGAGAAATTTTTGCTTGCTCTTGAGGAAGGTATTCCCCATTTAAAAATACGATACTCATAATAAGAACCCAGAAATAGCATTAGGAAGAAAGGCGATAAGAGGCGGATTATGCCACGAATTTTTGCGCTAAATTAAGCTTCTTTGTTAGTAAATTTGAATTTTTACCGTGACAAACTGTGTTATCAGGTACAATAAGGTTCGCTTCTATAGTTCAACACAGACAGGTTTTATGCTGCAAATTGGTAAGTTCAACTCATTAAAAGTAATTAAACAAGTGCCTTTCGGCTTCTACCTTGATGGTGGAGACGACGGTGAAGTGCTGCTACCGACTAAGTTCGCTGACGAGGCGTGTAAAGTAGGTGTCACCTGCCAAGTATTCGTATATCACGACAGTGATAGTCGATTAATTGCTACAACCCAAACCCCGTTTGCTCAGGTTGATGAATGTGCCTTTTTAAAAGTGGTCAGTGTTAATAACGTCGGTGCATTTTTAGATTGGGGCATAGATAAAGATATTTTGGTGCCTTACAGCGAACAAGACTTCCCCATGGCAGAAGGCGTGTCTTATGTGGTGTTTGTTTACTTTGATGATGAAACAGGAAGAGTGGCGGCATCAACGCGATTGCGAGATTTTCTGTTTGAAGAAGGCAAAAACTTCGACCCTAAGCAAGAAGTTGATTTACTGATTTGTGGCCGTAGTGACATGGGTTATAAGGCGGTGATAAACGGTAGCCACCTTGGTTTGATTTTCAAAGATGAAGTGTTTAAACCGCTACGCATAGGTCAACGCACCAAAGGGTTTATTAAACGCGTTCGCGAAGACAACAAAATTGACCTGTGTTTTCAGTTTCATGATGATGGAGCGCGTAACGATCTGGCTGAGCAAATAATTGATGATTTAGAAGCTCATGGCGGCATCTCGACGTTAACGGATAAGAGTTCTGCACAAGAAATATCGAAACGTTTTAATGTGAGTAAAAATGTGTACAAAAAGGCATTAGGCGCTTTGTACAAGCAGAAACGCATCTTATTGGATAAAAGCAAAGTTACCTTAATTAAGTAAATATTATTGCATCAATTCGCAGTGGAGTAGTAGATGAAAGCGACGGTCAATTGGCAGTCAGGCATGAAGTTTGTGGGTGAAACTGACTCAGGTAAATGTATTAAAATGGACGGTGAGGGCAGTCAAGCTTCACCGATGGAAGCAGTATTGCTTGCAGTGGGGGCTTGTTCATCTATTGACGTAGTGGAGATCCTGAAAAAATCACGCCAAGCGATTACTGGCTGCGAATGCCAACTTGATGCTCAGCGAGCGGATGAAGCGCCTAGGGTGTTTACTGAAATTCATGCGCACTATGTAGTTAGCGGTGAAAACCTAAGTGAGAAACATGTTCAACGGGCGGTTCAACTTTCTGCAGAGAAATATTGCTCAGTGATGTTAATGCTAGAAGGTAAAGTGAAGATTACTACTAGTTTTACTATTCAGCCTTAAATAAGCAGGATCCAAGTACACTATGGATTTAGCGCAGGGAGCGAGTTGAGCAGGGTATTCATGTTCAACTCGTTCCTAATATTCAGCGCTATGTTTTACGCTAGTGCGGTAAAGGCTTGTTCAAAGTCGGCGACGATATCGTCTACATCTTCAATACCAATCGAAAAGCGCAGCATATTATCATTTATACCCATGTCAGCTCTTTGCTCAGCTGTATTCTCAAAGTAAATTGTTGACGCAACGGGTAAACCTAAAGTACGAGTATCGCCAAGATGAGTGGCGCAAAGCACGAGTTTAAGTTCATTTAAAAATGCCAACGGGTCAATGTGCGCTGCCAAGTCAATGCTTACAATGCCACCATAGCCAGTGAATAATTCTCGCGCGATAAAGTGTTGAGGATGATCCGCTAAGCCAGGGTAGTAGACCTGCTGTACATGTTCATGGGTGTGTAAATAGGTAGCAAGACGCAATGCATTTTGACAGATGCGTTCAACACGTAGTGCTAGCGTTTCAAGGCCAATCGAAATGCTATGCGCTGAATCAGGTGACAAGGTTGCCCCCATATCCCTTAGCCCACGTTTTTTGATTTGGGTAAGCCCCCATTGTTGTATATCGGCGCCGCGGTACATGGGAAGTATGTTGTCAAACCCACTCCAGTCGAATAAACCGGTATCAATTATTACACCGCCAAGTACGTTTCCGTGCCCAGATGCGTATTTAGTTAGCGAAGCAATGGTCAAAGAGGCTTTGACACTTTTAGGCTGGAAGATGTTTGCTGGTGTCATTGTATTATCGACGATAAACAACAATTTGTTTTCTTCGCATAACTGGCCGATTGCTCTTAAATCAGACACTTGGGTCGCTGGGTTGGCAATTGTTTCTGCATACACTAATTTTGTTTTGGGCGTGATCGCTGCGGCCACGTTTTGCACATTTGTAGCGTCCACATAGCTAATCTCAATACCTAGGCCTTCAAGCGTGCTCGCTAAACTGCTGGTGTTACCGAATAAATATTGACTTAGGATGATGTGGTCACCACTGCGTAACAAACTCAGAAAAGTAGCGCTAATCGCGGCCATACCGGTAGAGAAAGTAATGGCACCGATGCCTCCCTCTAGCGAATTGAGAATATTTTGCAGCGACACGCTAGATGCAGACGAGGAGCGAGAGTACACATGACCTGCCATTTTTCCTTGAAACACATCTACTAAGTCTTGTGCGTTATCAAATGAAAACAGTACGGAATTGTTTGTTGCTTGGTGCACGGCACCGTTTTGTGGTTTGTTGATAATTCTATCTGCGTGTACTAAACGGGTGGTAAAACCTTGGTCTTTCAATCTTTGTCTCCGCTGGGGGGCGTTAAGTTGGTGGCTACATTATCAGGGAATTTAGCATGCACAGTATGGTAATGCTGATAAATGCGCTGTAATTCTAACGGTATATTCTCACTTATTGTAAGCACAGGACCTAATTCAATTCGCTTTTTCTTATAATCAAATGCAACTAAGAATACGGGCATGTTAGCTTTATGAGCGATATGTAAAAAGCCCGTTTTCCAGTTTTCTCGTCTGCTGCGGGTGCCTTCAGGTGCCAAGCACAATATCATTTTCTCCGCATTACGCGCTTTTTCGGCCATTTGATCCACAATACCATGCGCTTTTTGCCGCTTGATGGGGATCCCGCCCCAACGCTTAAGTAACATTGAAAACGGGGGGATAAATAGACTATTTTTAGCAAAGAAAGTAATTTTAAGTTTTAGTGTAAATGCCACTGCTATTCCAATCACAAAATCCCAGTTCGAAGTATGTGGGGCAACGGCAATTATCATTTTCTTGTGTGCGGGGAATTGACCACTGAATTTCCAACCCATCATTTTGAGCACGGTGTTGCCAATAAAGCAGCTCAACGCGTTACCCATACGTGGTAAATCTTCATGTAGAATCGGTGTATTTAATTTGTTAGCCATTTCTTTCTTAGTTGTAGCACTTTACACTAGACGAATGATCCGACATGTCATCCTCATTGTCGAGTGCCAACTCTGCATGCGCATTCAAATGGCCTCTCAGGTATAAAAAAAGGAAAAAAGAATTTTGAGATATTTGTTTTTCGCGTTGGCTTTATACAGCGTTATGGGGTTTGCTCAACAAACAGCACAAAACCTTTTTAGTCATTATCAAAGTGCATTGTATCAAATTAGAATCATTGAATTAGGTTCAGGAAATAAGTCTTCGATCGGCTCAGGGTTTCAAATTAATGACTCGGGCGTGCTCGTGACTAATTATCATGTGGTGTCTAAGTATGTTTATTTTCCAGAAAAGTATCGTATAGAGTACCTAGCCGCAGACGGAACGGTAGGCGAGTTATCTTTGGTGAATATCGATGTAGTAAACGATTTAGCGTTAGTGCAGGTGCAAAGCGACAATAAAAGCACGGACTTTTTCTCTTTGTCTGCTCAATTACCTGAACAAGGTAGCAGCATTTATTCACTTGGTAACCCTCACGACTTAGGCATGATTGTGGTGCCAGGGACCTTCAATGGGATTAAAAAGAACAGTTTCTATCAGCGTATCCATTTCACCGGTTCAATTAACCCTGGGATGAGCGGAGGCCCTGTCGTTAACCCCGAAGGTGAGGTAGTTGGTGTCAATGTGGCCACAGCGGGAAATCAAATTGGGTTTTTGGTGCCATTAACCAAGATCCGTGCATTGATAAGCATGAATGACTTTACACCGATATCTGCCAATGAATATAAGCGCGTGATCGCCACGCAACTGATGGACAACCAACAGCGCTTGTTTGAACGTCTTGAACACGAAGAATGGAAATTAAATGAGTTGGGTGGTGCAAAAATCCCTACTTTGACCGGTCCCTTGTTATCTTGTTGGGGGGATTCAAACAGTGCCGATCAAGAGGCATTGTATTTGTCAGTAGAAAATAGATGTAGTTTAGACGAAGAAATATTCCTTCATGGCGGTCTACGTACTGGCGGTATAGAAATTGAGTTTGAATGGCTTGAAAGTGATGAGTTTGGTGCACATCGTTTTTATGACTTTTTTAGTGGCAGTATTTCAGGCGCAAGCGCAGGTAACCATGCGGGTAAAAATGATGTCAGTAACTATCAGTGCAAACAAGATATTGTTGCCAATAACCATGATGTAAAAACCAAAAGTATTTTATGTTTGCGTGCGTATAAGGAGTTCCCCCATTTATATGATGTTTTATATATAGGGGCGACACTAAACCATGAGTCTCAGGGCTTGATAAGTCACTTCACTTTAGCTGGTGTAAGTCAGGGATCTGCAATGCGATTTACTAAGCAATTCGTGGGGGCAATAGCATGGCAATAGTGCTTGAACTTCTCTCACGTAAAGACCAAACATTAAAATATTTTAAATTTAATAAATCAGAAATTTTAGTGGGGCGAGATCATCATTGTGATTTGCGCTTAGAAGACCCTTATATCAGCGCTGAACATGTGCGTATAAAACAAGATAGTGAAGACCACACTATTTCTTTTGAGGATTGTGACACAGTAAACGGCACCTTAGTAAATAAGCAGTTGTTGCCAAGTGGGCAATTGCAAGGCAACGATATTCTAAAACTTGGGCGCACACGCTTAAAGGTTGTTAATACAAACCAACCCGTTTCAGCAGCGCTGCCTCTGAGTCAATTAGAAGAAAGCCTGAATTGGTTGTCTCACAGCGGGGTAGCGATTCTGTTGACCTTGGCGTACTTAGTGCTGTCTATGGTGCTTGAGTTTACCAACAGTGTCGTGGCTTACAATGTGTTTGATATGCTACCTAAAGAAATGGGTCAAATGGCACTTTTAAGCGCTTGGCCGATAGCCTTCGCGATTATGGGTAAGGTCTTCAATAAAGAAAGTAGGGTGGTGAGTCAATTCTCTATATTGTGGCTTACACTGTTTATTTTTTATGGTTTGTATTTATTGGAAAAACTGGTTTCTTTCAATTTCAATGCACCAGAGGGGTTAATCTGGGTTGAACTAATGGTGTATGCGCTGGTGTTATTTGCTTGCATTTGGTTGTCATTGTTTTTTGCTTTTCACCAAACGAATAAGCGACGTAATCTTGTAAGTTCAATGATGACCTTGGTGATCGTTGTACCAATAGTGAGTTTGAGCATGCTAGGCAGTAACGATTTCAGTGCTAAACCTGCATATAACAGCATTATGTTGCCGCCAATTTATCAATTCAGACCCGCATCGGATGTAAACACTTTTGTCGAAAACTCAGCGTCGCTATTTACCGAACTTGATGAACATCTAGCCAGTGAGAGCTCGGCGCAGAAAAACGCGGATGATTAAGAGCATTAACTTAGTAGTGAAAACTTATGTGTATTTTATTTATCGCTGTAAATCAGCACCCCGATTACCCGCTTATTGTAGCGGCTAACCGCGATGAGTTTTTTGAAAGGCCGACAAGCGAGTCATCTTTTTGGTCCGAGCATCCACACATTCTTGCCGGTAAAGACCTACGCGCTGGTGGTACGTGGATGGGGATTAATCAACAAGGAAAATTATCCGCGTTAACGAATATTCGCGATCCTCAGCGTATTGCATCTGATGCCATCTCCAGAGGCGAATTAGTCAGTGACTATTTGCAACGTTCCCCTAATAGTGAAGAGTATCTGGCTCAGATATCAGCGAACGCTGAAAAATACAATGGCTTTAACTTACTCTTTGGTGATTGGAACGACCTGTATGTATTCAACAATCACACACTTCAATCGGACAAGTTAACCACAGGCGTATACGGTTTATCTAATGCGAGTTTAAATACCCCTTGGCCTAAAACGTTGCAGGGTATGACGCAATTAACCGAATATTGCCAAGACTCTCAGTCACTAGAAAGCGAACAATTATTTGCTTTACTCAAGAATCAAACCAAAGCCAAAGACGATACCTTGCCGCAAACTGGTGTGCCAATAGAATGGGAGCGAAAATTATCTTCCATTTTCATACAAAGCCCAGAATATGGAACACGCTCATCTACCTTGCTTTTAGTGGATAATCAGCAGCAAGTTTCATGGCAAGAACGAACATTTAATAATGAAGCTCAGTGCATTGCCGAAAATAGCTATCATTTCGCTATAAAATAGCATTATTTTAAGTTCGAAAAATCATCAGGCAATGGCATAATGTCTGCCGTTTAGCCTATTCACCATAAATTCAGAGGAACATCATGTTTGAAGTATTGCCCCAGTTACCCGCCGATCCTATTTTGGGATTATCAACTGCTTATAAAGCTGATACCAATCCATTAAAAATAGATTTGGGAGTAGGCGTATATAAAGATGAGCAAGGGCATACACCAATTTTATCTTCTGTGGCTAAAGCTCAAGAGCTTCTATTGGCTAAAGAAGATTCTAAAACCTACATTACCCCTCAAGGTGTGCCAGGCTATATCGATGGCATGTTGCAGTTGCTGTTAGGAAAAGGCAGCAAAGTCATGCTTGAAGATCGTGTTGCAGCCGTTCAGGCGCCAGGCGGATGCGGAGCATTGCGTATCTTAGCTGAGCTGATTAAGCGTTGTAATAGCGAATTAACGGTTTGGGTCAGTGATCCTACATGGGCTAACCATATCCCACTTATTGGTAACGCTGGGCTTAAAATTGAAACCTACCCATATTTCAACAAAGCAGATGCAAGCATCAATTTTGAAGGTATGGTCGATACATTGGCACAAGTTAAATCTGGTGACGTGGTGTTACTACACGGATGCTGCCACAATCCAACGGGAGCTGACTTAACGCCTGAGCAGTGGCATACAGTGTTAGAGTTAGCACAAAAAACCGGATTTATTCCGTTTGTTGATGTGGCTTATCAAGGCTTCGGTGACGGACTTGAGCAAGACGCTTACGGTTTGCGTTTACTAGTGGAAAACTTACCTGAAGTGGTCATTGCCGCTTCATGTTCAAAAAACTTCGGCCTTTATCGTGAGCGCGTAGGTTTAGCTGCAATGATCACGGCAAATACCCAAACCCGCCAAGCTATTCAAACGCAAATTCAATCTATTGCCAGAGGCATCTATTCAATGCCACCTTCTTATGGTGGTGCTTTGGTAGACATTATTTTGAGCGATGAGGCATTACGTACTGAGTGGGTAGCCGAAGTTGAAGCTATGCGCACACGTATGCAAACGCTACGCGGACTGTTAGTCACTAAACTTGCTGAGAAAGGCGCTCAACGAGACTTTAGCTTCGTGAAAGAGCAAAAAGGCATGTTCTCATATTTATGTATCACGCCAGAGCAAGTTCAAGAGATGCGCAACAAACATAGCGTTTACTTTGTCGACTCGAGCCGAGTGAATATCGCAGGTATCAGTATAGCCAATGTCGATGCATTAGCTTCGGCGTTGGTTTCAGTACTGTAATTTATGAATTACCAATAAGCTTCATGCATAAAAAAGCCGATGTTATCATCGGCTTTTTTGTTGCTGCTATATAGAGGTAACTAACAAGACTGAAATTAGTCTTCTACTTTGTCTTTCGCCATGCGTACTTTTAACGTTCTTTCTTGAAACTCTGAGTCATTCAAGTTTTGAATCGCTTTTTCTGCGCCCGCTGCGGTCATTTCAACAAAACCATAACCTTTGCGCTTGCCTGTACGACGATCTTTCATTAAACGAACAGAGTGCACCTGTCCTTGTATTTCAAAATGTTGTTGCACGGCTTGCTCATTGGCACGATAAGGCAAATTGCCAACATACAATGTTTTACTATTATCTACGTCTGCTTCTTCTGTGACTGTTGCAGCTCCAGAAAACTGACTACTAATGATAGGGACGAGAATACCGCCAAGCAGTAAACCAACGGCTATGGCAACATTAGAGTCAAGGTTTGTTGCGATAACAGGTAATAAAAAATAGCCCGCAATAGCAAGAACGACGGAAAGAATTATATTTATTATAGTGGGTGAGTTCATGTATCTACCTAAAAGATTGTGTGTTTATAAGAATATAAGGCTTAGCTATGTTAACCATTTATTACAAATTCGCCAACTAATAAGCCTTTACAATTATATATATAGAAGTAAATACCAGCATATAGGCCTAAAGTTAGTCATTTTGTTTGTTAAATCGTCAGTCGAACACTTTTCTGAAATAAACGCTTGCGATCAGAAATGGGATCTCTATAATGCGCATCTCGCTTCGGGACAGCCGCTAAAACAGCTGCACTGACACTGGTTTTACCAGGTGATTCAAGACTTTTTAAAAGTATTTTATCAGCGTGATGTAAGGTGGTTTGATTTGCTTTTGTCAGTTTTAGATTCACTTCAAAAATTGATGCAAATTAAATAAAAATAACACCTTGACATCGAAGATTGAGAGCGTATTATACGCCTCCCGCTTAAGAGGGTCCACGGACAGCATCTTAAGT
>BAEM01000025.1 GCA_000314955.1 Paraglaciecola chathamensis S18K6
GCAAAAAAGAAGTGCTTGGGATATTCAAGCAATTTCTAGCGCTGTTAAGTCATCGTTTATTGCGATGATGTTTGTTCTAGGCAAGCCGACTTTGGAGCGAGCGAGGGCGTGTACAAGCAGTACATAACCGAGTGAGTGACAAACAAAGGCGCAGCATAGGGCAAAGAGCAGAAGCAAGAAAGGCTTGTAGCTCAGCTGGTTAGAGCGCACCCCTGATAAGGGTGAGGTCGGCAGTTCAAGTCTGCCCAAGCCTACCATTTCGCATTTATGCGGTGTTGGATACCTCGTCGTTTAGCAGGCTAAACGTCCTCGCTATCCGCCTAGCCTAAATACGAACTGGCCAAAAATGAAAATCCTCAACACAAATTGAGGGGCTATAGCTCAGCTGGGAGAGCGCCTGCCTTGCACGCAGGAGGTCAGCAGTTCGATCCTGCTTAGCTCCACCACTTTCTAAGAAAGTGATTTTTGCTAGAAGGAAAGATTAGCCTTAATCAATGCGTACTTACTTAAGTATCTATTGATTAGGGTTTTTTAAACCCTACGTGAATGCGTGTAAACGCAAACACATGTTCTTTAACAATATGGAAAGCTGATAAAAGTAATCAAAACTAAGAGAACTCTTTAAGAGCTTACTCTATCTGATTTGAAAATGAATACTTGTCACGCATACAGAGCAAATAGGCTGGTAACTTCGGTTATGAGTCACGTTTG
>BAEM01000024.1 GCA_000314955.1 Paraglaciecola chathamensis S18K6
ACAAAGCAGCTAAAGAAGGCAAGTGCGGCGAAGGTAAATGTGGCGGCGACAAAGCAGCCAAAGAAGGCAAATGCGGCGAAGGCAAATGTGGCGGCGACAAAGCAGCCAAAGAAGGCAAATGCGGCGAAGGCAAATGTGGTGGCCAAGCTTAACGCTTAACCAGCGTTTTTTTGGATAAAGGCCAGCATTGCTGGCCTTTATTGTATAGGCCACATAAATTATGAAACGCGTTACAATGAGTGTTATAGCGTCAGTTTCAATAAGTAGTGAAGAGGCAAGTGATGCAGAGTAAGCATTTATCAGGTGTGGGGTTAGGGCTTCGCCGTGAAATGATCAATGAGGTAATTGATGATATCCCTCGTTCTGTCGACTTTTGGGAAGTCGCCCCAGAAAACTGGATACCGTTAGGGGGAAAGTACCAGAAGCAGCTTAGCCAGTTTACCCAAACTAGCCAGTTTACGACTCACGGGCTTTCATTGTCGATTGGTGGCCCAGAGCCGCTGGATATTAACTTCGTTAAAGACGTTAAAGCCTTTCTTGATAAACACAATATTCAGCATTACAGCGAGCATCTAAGTTATTGTTCTGGCAAAGGTCATTTGTATGATTTAATGCCGATCCCATTTAGTGAAGAAGCGGTCAAATATGTCGTTGAACGGGTAAAGCAGGTGCAAGATATTATTGAGCGCCCACTGATTTTAGAAAATGTTTCTTATTATGCGGCTCCCAATGCCCAGATCAGCGAACAAGACTTTACTTTGGCGGTTCTTGAAGAATCAAACTGTAAAATGCTGTTAGACGTAAACAATATATACGTCAATTCAATTAACCATGGCTATGACGCTGAATCGTTTTTAAAGGCCATGCCATCAGCTCGTATTGCATATGGGCATATCGCTGGGCATTACGACGAAGCAGACGACTTGAAGGTTGATACACATGGTGCGGATGTTATTCAGCCTGTGTGGGATTTATTGGAAAAAGCCTACGAAATACATGGGGTGTTTCCCACATTATTAGAGCGTGATTTTAATATCCCGCCGATCGAAGAACTGCTGCTTGAAGTAGAGAAAATACGCCAAATTCAACACAAGCATATGATGGCGGTGAGCCACAAGGACTTGGCATAAATGTACGATTTTCAAAAGACCCAATTGGCCTTTATCGATCATCTAAAAGACCCAGATAATAATCCGTTTTCTCATGATATAGAGCCAAGACGCATGGCCATATATCGGGATCTGTTCTTCAACAATATCAAAGGCTTCCTCAGTTCTGGTTTTCCCGTGTTAGAGAGCCTTTATACAACCAAACAGTGGAATGCTCTTGCTCGGCAGTTTTTTGCAGAGCACGAATGTCGCTCGCCGTATTTTACTGACATTAGTAAAGAATTTGTTGAGTACCTAAGCAATGAATATGAGCGCCAAGAGCACGACCCAATATTTATGGCTGAGCTGGCGCATTATGAATGGATGGAGCTTGCGGTATCTATTCGAAAATTGACGCAATCTCAAATTGAAAGCCAAGCGTGGGACACATCGCAACCGGTCAGTGACGTGCAATTGTCGCCGCTAGCCAGTGTTGTTAGTTATCAATTTCCAGTGCATCAAATTAGTCAAGATTACCAACCCAGTGAAGCGGGAGAGCCGGTTTATTTAGTGATCCACCGCGACAGTGACGATCAAGTGGACTTCACGCTCATTACTGCGATGACGGCCCATTTACTGGTCACGATCGAAAATAATACCCACTTGTCATTCGAATCTCTGCATCAAAGTATGATTGAAAGCCTTCCTCAATTAGAGTCAGAGCAAGTAATACAAGGCGTTAACCAAATTGTTCAACAAATGTTGGACGAACAGATCTTGTTACCCTATTCGATTAGCGCGTAAATGGGCTATCAATTTTTATCTGTTTGAATTACCATTTACGGCTGAATTCATATTAGTTAAATCGCGACGAATGGGGTTTTCAATGCAAGATAATAATGGTTCTCAAGATCCGTTCAATTTCACATATTTAGCCGCTGGGCTTTTGACGTTATTGGCGTTGCCATTAATGCATGTCATTCTGGGTTGGATCGTTTTCCTTTAACTGTCGTTTTTTAATTATCAATTACAACGGGGAAAGCTGTGCCCGCTGCTTATATAAAGTCGGTTATTAAAACCGTACCTGATTATCCCAAGCCTGGGATTTTATTTCGTGACGTGACTTCAATTCTTGAAGATCATAAAGCGTACACGTCGAGCATTGAACTTTTAGTCAAAGAGTTTGCTCCATACAATTTCGATAAAGTGGCAGGCACTGAAGCCCGCGGCTTTTTGTTCGGTGCGCCATTGGCGATTGAGCTCGGTATTGGTTTTATACCGGTACGTAAGCCTAATAAATTACCGCGTAAAGTGATTAGCGAAAGCTACGATCTTGAATACGGCACTGACTGCCTTGAAATCCATGAAGATGCGGTGAAACCTGGCGAAAAAGTACTGATGTTAGACGACTTGCTCGCCACGGGTGGCACCATGATCGCCACGGCTAATTTGATTAGACGTTTAGGCGGTATAGTGGAACACGCAGGCTTTATTATTTCACTTCCTGAACTGGGCGGTGAAGCAAAGCTGCAAGAAATTGGTGTACAAAGTCATTCTATTTGCGAGTTTGAAGGCGAGTAATAAAATAACATGAGCTATCAAGTTCTAGCGCGAAAATGGCGACCGAATAACTTCAGTGAATTAGTCGGTCAAGAGCATGTAGTCGCAGCCATTTCAAATGCACTTGATAATGACCGCTTACACCACGCTTACTTGTTTACTGGAACGCGTGGTGTAGGTAAAACCACCATCGCACGGATTTTCTCGAAAAGTCTGAATTGCGAATTGGGTATGGGGTCAAAACCTTGTGGTCAATGTTCAACCTGCGTGGAGATAGAGCAGGGCAATTTTGTTGATCTTTTAGAGATTGACGCGGCCTCTCGAACCAAAGTTGAAGACACCCGAGAGTTACTAGACAACGTACAATATCGCCCCACTCGTGGCCGATATAAAGTATATCTAATCGATGAAGTACACATGTTGTCTAAGCATAGTTTTAACGCTTTGCTTAAAACCCTTGAAGAGCCACCGCCTCATGTAAAGTTTTTGTTGGCCACGACCGATCCTCAAAAGCTACCCATTACCATTTTGTCTCGTTGCTTACAGTTCAATCTGAAAGCCCTATCGCGAGCACAAATTGCCCAGCAACTTAAGCATGTTTTTAACCAAGAACAACTTGAAAATGAGCCAGAAGCACTGGCGCAGCTTGCAAGAGCAGCCCAGGGGAGTATGCGCGACGCATTAAGTTTATCTGACCAAGCCATCGCCCAAGGCAATGGCAATGTCAGTTTAAGCATCGTCACCGACATGCTCGGCTTAATGGATAAAACCCAAGTTCTTAAGTTACTGAATGCCGTGCTGAATAAGCAAAATGACCTGGTGTTTGAGTTAGTTGAACTGATGTCAGAGCAAGCGGTTGATTATAGTCAAGTGCTAAACGAGTTGATGAGTTTGCTACATCAAGTTGCCCTGACGCAGTTTGTGCCCGACGCATGTAAGCTTGAAACGATTTCAGCGCGAGCCATTTATCAGTTAGCAAAAAATGCGGTGCCTGAGCACATTCAACTGCTTTATCAAATCACCTTGCAGGGCAAGCGAGATATGCCGTTTGCCGCGGATGCTAGAACAGGTCTTGAAATGACACTGCTGCGCATGTTGGCTTTTAGCCCAGTGCAGAGCAACACCAGCATAGAAGAGCTAGTGGCGATGACGCCAAGCCCTTCAACGCAGCCAGCGCCAAGCCCTTCAACGCAGCCAGCGCCAGAGCAACAAGCACAGTCTGAATCATCAGAAACCGCGCAAATAGCGTCAACAGTAACGCTTGACGCCGTGCCCGAAAAGACAGAACAAGAACCACAAGTTGCTGAAATAACACCTGAGGCTGCTAGCTCTCAATTAACTGCAGCTCCGCTCACTCAAACTGCCACGGCGCACACTCAAACTGCAGCCGCGCCGCAAGCGCAAGCAGTGTCGCAACCGTCTTCGATTAAGCAAAGTGACGTTAAGCCGCCTCATCAAAAGCCTACAGGCGATACTGCACCAACAGACGCGGGGCGAGAGCAAAACCTGCCTGCAGATGAAGCCTCAGCTCAGCAGTTTGATGATGACGAATATTACAGCGCGCAAATGCAAGACATGGAAGCCCAGCAAGCTGACATTTTGCAAGAAGCAGCGCATTTTATTCAACCTGAGTATGCTCAGCAAACAAGTGACGCGCATGATGAGCAAAGCCAAATGCAGAACGCGTCAAAACCACAAAGCCAAACGACTGAAAGTTTGCTCGCCCTGCGCCGAAAGTTAACGCAAACAGCGACAGACGAAGAGGAGAATGCCCCTTCAGTAAAAAAGTCTGAAGGCGGGTATGATACCAGTCAATTTTTGCCTGGTGGCAGTGGGCCGGGTGTTGAACCCATGGCAGGAGCAGTGCCAAGAAAGCAATCGACTCCCGAACAACCTACGACCACTGTTGCTCAAAATGCTCCTCAGCCAGCCGCTCATGATACTTCATCTGCGGATGATGCACTGACACAAGATGAGCTTAATCAAGATCTGCCTCGTGAAAATGTTGCTGTGGTAAATTCCGAGTATGAAAATACCCAGAATGCATTCGAGCCAAGCCTAAATAATACCGCTCATGCTGAAGAAGCACCGCCTTGGGCGTCTGACGATGCCTACAATGGTAATGCGGCACAAGATGATATCGCTCGCGGTGAAACGACCTTAGATGCAGTAACTGCACCGGTTGACGAGCAAGAGAATTTCTCAGGTAACGAACAAGCAATTGAAAATACGGTTTTCGACCCCACTGCTCACTTAGCACAAGATTTAGAATGTGAAGTTAATTATGACGTACCAGCATTTTTAGAATCGGGTGAAAAAGTCACTATCGCGCCTCAATTAGATAAATGGAGCGCCTTGATAACACAAATGCAGGTAGCAGCACTAACTAAGCAACTTGCCTTGCACTCAGAGTTCACGCGAGAGGGCGAAAAGGTGATACTTAATTTGGTGCAAAGTAAAGAGCACCTCAACACTGAGTCAGCCAAAGAGCAATTGCAATATGCTCTTAGCGAAGTGTTACAGCAAGACATTAAGTTAGAAGTACATGTAGGTGACGCAATCAATACGCCATTTGCTTTGCAGCAAAGTATCAATCGGGTTCGGTTGGAACATGCTAAGCAGGTAGTAGAAACCAATGAAGCCATTGGCATGTTTAAAGACATGTTCAATGCACAAGTGCTGACTGATTCAATCAAAGCACGATAAATTTTATTCCAAAGATTAAGAGAGAAAAGTATGTTTAAAGGTGGAATGGGCAACGTAATGAAGCAAGCGCAACAAATGCAAGAGCGCATGCAGAAGAAACAAGAAGAGCTAGCCAAAATGGAAGTTACGGGCGAGTCGGGTGCGGGCTTAGTTAAAGTTACTATGACCTGTAACCACAACGTACGCCGTGTTGACATCGACGACAGCTTGATGGAAGACGATAAGGAAATGATTGAAGACTTGGTTGCCGCGGCAATCAATGACGCAGTACGCCGCGTTCAAGAAACGACCAAAGAGCAAATGGCCGACGTCACTGGCGGCATGGCGATGCCTCCTGGCTTTAAAATGCCATTCTAGTTGGCAGGTCCCGAATTTGTTGACGTCCAGGCGCTTAAATAGCTATGGGGGCAAATAGGGGACAAAATTAATTTTTCAAAAGCTCAAACAAGTTGTTTGAGCTTTTTTATTGAAGCCATCTACACGATTGGCGCGTGAAGCTCAGTTTCGACCAATGCCAAGCTCTCGCTTGTTATTCATTTTCTTCCAGTGTTACGTGACAGACAGGTATTGCTATCAATATTAGTAGGCCTGCTTTTGCAAACTAACCTAGGTAAAGTAACCGCAGCTTGTTCAGTAGAGTGGCAAGCGTAAAAAATACTTTCAAATAACTGTGTCCGCTAAAGCTTATTTCTAGCATTTCGATAATGAAACCTGCATTTACTCCTGTACTTAGCTCATCTGGTAGTTATTAATGCTGCTACTTTGAAAATCACTGTTTTTCGTCTCTAAAAAGTAACATTGCTTGCGTGTTATTTTCCTTAAGAGTAGAGTGGATAAATGGAGAATTATTTTGCGCTAATGAAATAGGCAAACGCCTTAGTGCAGACTAGTCGTTGCTCAAGGACAGATGTGATGTATTTAACACAATATGCATATAAATGTACCTTGGAAAAGGGACATGAATATGAACGAACAACATATTGAGAGCCGTTTTTGGTTTATAGAAATGCATGCTTACTGGCAAGGATTAGTGAATAGCCGTCATATCACCGAGTATTTTCACGTAAGCCGAACACAAGCCCAAAAATACATTGCTGAATACCAACGTTTACATCCGCTCAATCTTTCGTATAACCCGAGTTTAAAAGGTTTTTTTACTACCACTGACTTTGCTTGTTGTTATATCTCCGGTGATGCTAATGAATATCTGGAATGGTTACACACGCAAACGGATTTCACGACGAAAACCAACAGCACGCCGCTAACTAATGCCTCTTTAAACCTACCTAAACGCAGTGTAAAGCCAGATGTTATGCGCGCATTAACACAAGCTATTCAATTGCGCCGTCGTTTAGAAGTGGATTATGTGTCTTTAAAAAGTCCTAATGGTGAAGGTCGTATAATTCAGCCTCATGTGTTTGTAAAAACCGGGTTACGCTGGTACCTGAGAGCATTTGATGAAAAACATCAGCAGTTTAGAGACTTTGTTCTCAGTCGATTCAATGGCGCTCCAGAGGTGCTTGAAGGTGAAACAGTGTCCCCCTGCAACGATAAGGCATGGCAAACCGTCATCGATTTAAAATTCGTTGCCGACCTTAGGCTCTCACCTGAGCAGAAACGGGTTATCGAGCAAGACTATCAAATGACAAATGGCGAACTTACCGTTACCACCAGAGCCGCACTAGCGCAGTATGTATTACAAGAAATGCAAGTAAATATTAAATTTCTAGATGAATACCCAGAAGCCCAACAACTGGTACTCGCCAACAAAAAAGACATACAAACGTGGTTATTTAATGGCTAAGCAAGTCTAAAAAGCAAATACCTACCAACAAAGTTTACTGGTTTTATTTCAGGGATTTACTGGTTGCTTAAATACACCAACAATCGGTCATAGTTAAATAAGGACTTTGAAGCAATGAACGACTTTTCGCCCTCAGATTTAAAAACAATTTTGCACTCTAAGCGAGCCAATATGTACTACCTAGAATATTGCCGCGTGATGCAAAAGGACGGGCGAGTGCTCTATTTAACTGAAGCTCAAAAGGAAAACCAGTATTTCAATATTCCAATCGCAAACTCCACCGTTGTGCTTTTAGGAAATGGTACTTCTATTACCCAAGCTGCTATGCGTATGTTAGCTCAAGCTGGTGTGCTAGTTGGGTTTGCAGGTGGCGGTGGAACACCCTTATATATGGCAAATGAAATCGAATGGATGACCCCACAAAGCGAATATCGCCCTACAGAATATATTCAAGGTTGGATGAGCTTTTGGTTTGACGATGAAAAGCGATTAAACGCTGCTAAAAAGTTTCAATTGGCCAGAATTGACTACTTAAGTAACGTATGGAGCAAAGACAAAGATCTCAAATCAGAAGGTTTCAAGGTCACAGACGATAAAATTTTAACGGCTTTAGACACCTTTGAACAACGTACCACCACGGCTAAAAAATCCTCTGAGTTATTACTAACCGAAGCTCAACTAACCAAAGTTTTGTACAAATTCGCTGCTAACAACACTGGCACCACAGATTTTACTCGACAGCATCAAGGCTCATCAAAAAATAACATCGACAAAGCCAACGACTTTTTAAATCATGGTAATTACCTAGCTTACGGACTCGCTGCTTGTACGTTATGGGTATTAGGCATACCTCACGGTTTTGCTGTTATGCATGGTAAAACCCGTCGTGGTGCCTTGGTATTTGATATAGCTGATTTAATCAAAGACGCCATCATATTACCGTGGGCATTTATTTGTGCCAAAGAAAACGCCACTGAGCAAGAATTCCGCCAACAAATACTGCAAAAGTTTACCGATCACAAAGCTTTAGATTTTATGTTTGACCAAGTTAAAAAGGTAGCACTGGCGGATAACGCTAATGAAGAGAACAACGCCTTATGATGGTTACATTTGTCAGTCAGTGCGAAAAAAGTGCCCTGAAGAAAACTCGTAGAGTGCTAGACGCATTCGCTAACCGCATTGGCGACAACACCTGGCAAACAGTCATTACAGAAGATGGCTTACTCACAGTTAAAAAAATGCTACGCCAAACCGCCAGTAAAAGTACTGCCGTAAGCTGTCACTGGATTCGCTCGAGAGCACGCAGCCAATTTATGTGGGTGGTGGGGAATAAGCATAAGTTTAATAGTGAAGGTGTTGTTGCGGTTAACTATACCAAGTTAGATATTGAGCATAAAGAATGGGAAAACGGCTGGGAGCTAAATGAAGCAATAATGTTGGCCTCAAGCCTTGCTGGTCTATTTCATGACTTTGGCAAAGCAAATGATTTATTTCAACAAAAGTTAGCAGGTAAAACACAATCAAAATCTGAGCCATATCGTCATGAGTGGGTATCGCTAAGATTGTTTGAAGCCTTTATTAAAGATTTAACCGATCAAGAGTGGCTAACAAAACTGGTAGAAATTAATCAGCAATCAATTGCTGCTCACGCTGAAAATGAAATACACAAAATACTATTTAAAGATAACGGAAAACATCAAAACCCGTTTAATTCGTTTGGTGATAATACGCAGTTTGGAAAGTTAGTAGCGTGGTTAATTGTCTCGCATCACCGGTTACCTTACCCACAAGTTAACTCGGTTAAGTTAGATGAAGCGGAACATTGGCTTACAAAATGTTTTGATTGTCATTGGAATTCTAAAAATGCAGAAAATCTGGCTGATATAGAGCCATCAGTCATTAATGCTAATTGGCGTTTTGTTCATGGTACGCCATTACTGAGCAAAGCATGGCAAAACAAAGCAAGTGAAATTTCTAAACGAGCTTTGAGCTATCAGAAATTATCTGAAAAAACGGATTGGCTTAATCAACGTTTTGTCAGTCATTTATCAAGATTGTCACTTATGTTAGCTGATCATTATTATTCATCTCTTGAGCTTAAAGATTCAAAAATGAAGTGGCGAGATGATAGCTATCAAGCTAACGCCAATACGGATAGAAAAACGAATCAGTTGAAACAAAAATTAGATGAACATAATATCGGTGTTGCTCATAACGCTTTTCTATTCGCTAAAAATCTACCCGCTTTAAAATACACATTACCTGCATTGGCACAGCACAGGCTTTTTTCACAAAGTGCTAAAGATCGTAAATACCAATGGCAAGACAAAGCGTTTAAAGCGTCAAAAGAATTTGCTAAAACCAGTGAAAAGCAGGGGTTCTTTGGTATTAACATGGCATCAACAGGTTGTGGAAAAACCATGGCCAATGCACGGATTATGTATGCCATAGCGGATGAACGTGAAGGTTGTCGATTCTCAGTTGCTTTAGGTTTGCGTACTTTAACCTTACAAACAGGTGATGCTTATCGAGATCTACTTAAATTAGGTGATGATGAACTCGCAGTTTTAATTGGCTCTAATGCCGTTAAATTACTACATCAATTAAATAAAGATGATGAAACATCAGCAAAACCTGACCATGGTAGCGAATCCGCGCAAGACTTTTTTGAACAATTATATGTCAGTTACGAAGGCCAAATTTACGACGGGCGTTTAAAGCATTGGTTAAAAGGCAATCCTAAATTAGAGCAGTTAATCAGTGCGCCAATTTTGGTTAGTACCATTGACCATTTAATGCCAGCCACAGAAAGTAAACGAGGCGGCAAACAAATTGCGCCCATGTTGCGGTTATTAACATCAGACTTAATTTTAGATGAGCCCGATGATTTTGGTTTAGAAGACCTGCCTGCACTATGCCGATTAGTTAACTGGGCAGGTATGTTAGGTTCTCGGGTTTTATTATCATCGGCAACCTTACCGCCCGCGCTTATCAGTGCTTTATACGACGCTTATGTCGCAGGTCGTAAACATTATAATCAAGCTAATTTCCCACATAATAGCAATCAAGGCGTTGTTTGTGCTTGGTTTGATGAAAACAAAAGTGAAGTTGAATTAATAAAAAATAAAGAGGGCTTCAAACAAAAAAACAACACTTTTATTGAGTTACGTTTAAAAAAATTAGCGGCTAACAGTAAAGTATTACGTAAAGGTAAAATCGTTAATATTGAGTTGCCTGACACTGATAATAGTGACTCAACCGGTCAAAATATTGATGAAAAAAATCAGCAGGTTTATCAAAATGTGGCAGATAGCATTCACCAACAAATTCATGAATTACATAGCCAACATCATGTAACTCATAGCAGCGGCAAAAAAGTATCTATAGGTGTGGTTAGAATGGCCAATATTAATCCGATGATTGCTGTTGCAAAAATACTATTAGCTATGTCACCAAGGGCTAACTATAAATTTCATTTTTGTATTTATCATTCACAGTTTCCGTTAGCACTACGCTCTTACAAAGAGTTTCGCTTAGATAAAACTTTAACTCGCTATGATGAACAAGCTCTTTGGCAACAACCTGAAATTGCCAACGCATTAAAAGCTGATGTACTAAATAAAATATCGGCAGACAATCATGTGTTTATTGTATTAGGCACATCTGTAGTGGAAGTTGGGCGCGACCATGATTACGACTGGGCAATTGCAGAGCCTAGCTCGCTCCGTTCAATTATACAGTTAGCAGGGCGTATACAACGGCATAGGCAAGTTCCGCCTACCACTGCAAATTTGATTGTGCTTAACCAAAATATACGCGCATTAAAAGGTGAACAAGTGGCTTACTGTAAGCCTGGTTTTGAAACCCCAGAACTCCCCCTCAACAGTAAAGATTTGAATGAATTATTAACAACAGAGTTAGACAATATTTCAGCAATGCCAAGGATCGTTGAGCCTCAAATGAGCCGGGGGGATTTTGCTAAAGCTCCGATAGGAAGTCATAACAGAGAAATGGCTAATGCAATTAAGTCGTTTGCAATTCAAGAGCACAGAGCATTAAGGGTTACATTGGATGTTATTGGGGGAAAGAAAAAAGACTTATTTTACAACTCAGATAAACCCGCAGCTCTTTGGTGGAATGAAAACTCTGTAATTGATTGGAGTGCTGAATTTATTCATCAAACCGAGTTTCGAAAATCACAACCACAAGAGGAGTTTATTTTACGGTTAGAAGAAGATGAAGCGTTAACGTGGAGTCAAATTGACGATACTTGTTATCCGCCTGTGTATTTAGAGCAAAGCAATCGCTTTATTGATGAAAACCAATCGATTGGGTTAGCCCAAGGTAATCATTGGTGGTTTAACTTAAGCGTTGAAGAAACCTATCAAATTTTTGCAGATAAATTAAATGAAAGCTTGCGACAGGTGAGTGAAACCTTTGGTGTAACTGGCTTAAGAGAACCCCGTAAAGATCAAGAATTAAATTGGCACTGGCACGAGCAGCTAGGTGTTTTTGATAATAAGTAAAAGGAAAAACGATGGAAGCAACATTAACTCAAGCGCTAGCTGATTATATAGAGCAGCGCAAAAAATCTAAGTTGGAACCTTTTCAAAAAACACTAAATAAAGTGTTAGAAAAAAGTGAAAACGAAATAGAGATAGCGGCAGCTAAAGCCGAATACGAAGAAAAATCGTCACCTATTGAAGGAAGTTATAATCCTGAAGTGTGGCTAACTGATGCAGCTAGACGAGCTAAACAAATCAGTTTAGCAACCCATGCGGCAAAATTCACTCATAGTGATGCCAAAGCTAGCAGTATCTTAGTAAGTCAGCCATGTACAGATAATCAAACTGTAAATAACCAATACCTTGTTACAGCAAGCTTAACAGATAAAGCAATTGATGCTGTAGGTAACGCAGCAGCACTAGATGTGGCTAAGCTGCTAAACATAACGGTAAATGGTGAAAACCTGATCACGCAATTGCAACAAAACCATGCACAAGCGTTAAGTGCTTTCACTGATAATGTCGAATTATTACAAACTTGGATTGATGGCTTTAAGTTAGCACTGGGCGATGAAAAGGTTAGTTCACATAGTTTAAGTAAACAGGTTTACTTTCCGATAACGTCAGAGGATGGTTCTGTCAGTTATCTTTTATTATGTCCTTTATTTTCATCAGCACTTGCACATAAATTGCACAAAAAAGTAACCGAAACCCGTTTTGGTGATTCAAAAGATATTCGTGATGCCCGTAGAGCAAATAAATACGATGCACGAATTGATGTAAGCTTTCCAAATACAGCCGTACAAACCTTTGGCGGTTCAAAACCACAAAATATTTCACAGTTAAATAGTGAACGTTATGGTCAGAATTTTTTATTAAATACGGCGCCTCCTATTTTTCAAGCACAAGCTAAGCCTCCAATAAATAGTTCAAGCTTATTTAACAGGCAACTGTCATATAAAGTATCAGGGTACTTGCGTGACTTTAAAGCCTTTTTAAGCAATGTAAAACCTGAAGAAAATAATTTTAAAGTCCGTTACAAGCGCGATTATCACTTTATTTTACCAATGCTCGATCAATTAATGATCCACGCGACCAATATTCAAACATTACCTGCAGGCTGGGCAAGTGAACCATATTGCCAACTAAAACATGCCCATGCTTTATGGCTTGATGTTTATAACCTTAATGAGAGTTTCCAGCGTGAACGTGAAAAGCTCGACTGGCAAGCTGTAATAGCGGCTGATTTTGCCAGTTGGTTAATTAAGCAATTAAAAAATGATGAAAAATACCGCTTGGGTGATATCGAACACGCTTACTTTTCTAAAGTGTGTTTGCATCAGTTAAAACGTTTTGAGCGCAACACACCAAAATTAGCGGAGGCGTAACCATGAGCCAATATTTATTACTTAAAAAGGTATCGGTACAAAATGCCAATGCTATTGCCGGTTTAACGTATGGTTTTCCTGCCATCACTAATTTCTTGGGTTTTGCCCATGCATTATCACGTACATTACCTGAAACGTTAGCCGTTAATTTAGGTGGTGTTGCCGTAATTAGTCATAAAAATACAGTACACGCAAGACAACCTAAAGGGTGGGGCGACTATGTTTTTGCATTATCCCGCAACCCGTTAACTCACCAAGGCAAGACGGCACCTATTAATGAAGAAGGGCGCATGCATATGCAAATATCTTTGTTGATTGAAATTAATGGCTTGATTGCAGGCGATACACAAACGACAGAACAATTAATTGAACATGTAAAACAAAACGTGCCAGCGTTACGTTTAGCAGGCGGTCAAATTACGCATATAGAAAGTATTGAGTTAACCCCGTTAAATGAAGAGCAAAAAACATTACGAAAATTAATGCCAGGTTTTGCCTTAATTGATCGCAGTGATTATTTAGCTCAGCATTTTCAACAGCAAAAAGAGATAAATGATAACGCTTGTTTATTTGATGCATGGTGTGATTTTTCTCAGCTTAAATTTAAAACTGAAAAAATAAAAAGTGAAGATGAACAAGAAAGCGAAGACCTTGAAAACGTAAATCAAAAAGCTAATTGGCATTATGTAGCGAAACCGCAAAGTGGCTATTTAGTGCCGATTAATACCGGTTATTGTGCCATCTCTACAATTTATGAAGCGGGCGAAGTGAGCAATGTAAGAGATTCAACAGTTCCTACTGTCTTTGCTGAAAGTGCTTATAGTGTAGGTGAATGGAAAAGCCTACATAACATACAAAATATTGAAATAACCCTTTGGCGTTATGAACATCAATATCCTTGGTATGTCGCTAAAACAACCCCTTTCGAAGACGAAATTATTGAACCTGATAGTTTTGATCATGATGAAGCAATGAACTTTTAAAAATGTTTAGTAAAAAAATTAACAAAATATTTTATCAATGGAGTAATAAAAATGGCTGAAGTTAAATTAAAAACACCATCAGTATTAGCATTTGAAGCTAAATTAGTACCATCAGATGCACTCATGTTTGCAGGTAACTGGGAGCAAAAAGCATGGCAATCAATACAAGTGGGTGAAAAAGCAGTACGTGGCACAATTTCAAACCGCTTAAAAGCAGCAACGGCAAATGATCCAACAAAATTAGATGCAGAAGTATCTAAAGCTAATTTACAAACAGTTGATATTGCCGCATTAGCACATAGTACAGATACATTAAAAGTTGTTTTTACCTTAAGGGTATTAAGTAATTTGGCAACCCCATCAACCTGTAATAACCCTGATTATCAAGCGGAATTGGCTGAAAAAATAAAACAATACCAAACAGATGTAAGTTTTGAGGAATTGTCAAAACGTTATGCTTTCAATATTGCTAGTGCTCGTTTTTTATGGCGCAACCGAGTAGGTGCCGAAAACGTAAAAGTTGTTGTAACCGTGGAAAATCAAACCATTGAGTTTAATTGCCAAGACTATTCATTACGTGAATTTTCAAGTGACGAAAAAATTATACAACTTGCACAATTTATTCAACAGGGTTTAACCGATAATCATGTTCTTATAAAAGTAGAAGCTTATAGCCAATTAGGCGAAGGCCAAGCTGTATACCCATCACAAGAATTAGTGATGGGTGGCGGCAAAGGCGATAAAAGTAAATTTTTATACCAGCTTGATGGGCAAGCCGCGATGCACTCTCAAAAAATCGGCAATGCATTACGCACAATAGATACTTGGCACCCAGCGGTAGATGAAGTTGGTCCAATTGCTGTTGAACCTTATGGTTCAGTAACAAATCGTGGCGCAGCTTATCGTCAACCAAAAGAAAAAACAGACTTTTATAATTTACTTGATGCTTGGATGATCAAAGGCAAAGAGCCAGCGGTTGAACAACAACACTATATTATGGCGATGTTAATTCGTGGTGGTGTATTTGGGGAATAAACTAATATGAAACACTATATCGATATCACCTTATTACCCAGTGACGATATTGGCGTTCATTTTTTATGGTCTAAAGTTATGATGCAGGTGCATTTAGCTTTAGTGGAAATACAAGACAGCAACAAACAAGTTCCTGTTGCTGTGAGTTTCCCTCACTATAGAGAAAACGCCAACAATGCCACGGCATTTATCGGAAATAAACTTCGTTTGTTTTCCGAAAATAAAACGGACTTAAAACGATTAAATATTCAAAAATGGTTAAATCGATTAGACGACTATGTGCATATTAAAAATATCACAGAAGTGCCTGCGAATATTGGTAGTTTTGAAAGCTTTAGTCGACGGCAAAAGTCGGGAAGCCCAGATAAACATATCAGGCGAAGAATGAAACGGCATAACGAAACGCTTGAACAAGCTAGTAAACATTTTTCTGATTATAAAATGGCAGATGAAGATAAAGCATTGCCATTTATCAAGATGAAAAGTCTTACAAGCAATGATGAATTCAATATGAGCATTGCTAGGAAAGTCACAGAGCAAAGTAGTAATCCCGTGATGTTCAATACATATGGGTTTAATAGAAAAGCGCCATTACCAAAGTTTTAACCTTTATTTTTTGCTCTTTAAAAAATCGTTATAAATCATATGGCTACAATATCGCTTAAAATTAGGGGTAAATCTCCCTATTTTCGATAAGTGATTGTTGTAGCTATTTTTTTGTCTGTTAGACTGCTGTTAGCTGCGGCACACGCAGCTTAGAAACAAAGCTATGAGCTGTGCAAACGCATGTGCCGGTTAGCTGCGGCACACGCAGCTTAGAAAATTGCACCAGGTGAAAAGTTTCATGGGGGCGAGTTAGCTGCGGCACACGCAGCTTAGAAAGGAACGGACAAGATCAACTCAGACTCAACAACGTTAGCTGCGGCACACGCAGCTTAGAAAAGCCGAGATCAACAGTCAATTCAAGTATCTAAGTTAGCTGCGGCACACGCAGCTTAGAAAATTGGCGGTACTGGCAACTTTCGCCATTTTCGGTTAGCTGCGGCACACGCAGCTTAGAAAGTCAACGTTCCCAATATCGCTCCCGCCATCATGTTAGCTGCGGCACACGCAGCTTAGAAAAATCGTGATTTAACCCTATCCGTGGTGGCAATGTTAGCTGCGGCACACGCAGCTTAGAAAGGAATTGATAACACTAATGAATTTGAATTTGAGTTAGCTGCGGCACACGCAGCTTAGAAAGCACAGGCGCACAATTGGAGTACAGAACACGAGTTAGCTGCGGCACACGCAGCTTAGAAAGT
>BAEM01000023.1 GCA_000314955.1 Paraglaciecola chathamensis S18K6
AAAAAAAGCCCAGCTAAGAAGCTGGGCTAAATAGTTTAATCAGGAAACACACATAAACTAAAACACACGCTACTTATGACCGGTACATTCTTCATTTAGTTCAGATAAAAGTGCAAAAATTATAAATATTTGGTCAGTAGTACTAAAGTCGGCGTCTGCGGAGGGGATAAGGATGCGCTTTTATTTTTTGTTGTGAACATGGCAATCGGATTCAGAGGGTGTCGACAAGTGGTTAGCGCACAGCCTCTTGCGCTAACGACATAAAACATTTGGAACTGACAATATAGCGAAAACGCATTTCAAAAAACTTGAACAAAAAAAGCCCAACAAAATGTTGGGCTCAATAATCCTAATATCAATAATGCTAATAAGGAACACACATAATCTAAAACACACACGGCTTAAGAGTAGAGTGCTCTACTTTAGTTCAATGGGAACGCGATAAAGTGCGTATTCGTCGTACGTGTATAATAATCTTAGGGCAATTTTGTTTGCGGGCTTACCTTCATCGTGACGATCGGGTTAAGATTGCTCACCCGTGTTATACGTAGAAAATCGTAATAACATTTATTTTAACTTCTGACGAGAGTGACGTATGTCTCGCGATTTGTTAACTAATACAACTTGGCTTCGCAATTCCTTCCTGTGTGTGTCGCTCTTGTGGCTTTGTAGTTGCACTACCACACCGCCAAAAAATATAAGCAATATTTGTGAAATATTTCTGGAAAAGCGTGACTGGTTTGATGCGGGGGAAGACATGACCGATAAATGGGGTGTTCCTATTCATGTGCCTATGGCAATGATGTATCAAGAAAGCTCATTTCGAGCGGATGCATTGCCACCAAAAGACTATGTGTTTTTCGGCTTGATCCCCTGGGGGCGAGTGAGTAGTGCTTATGGTTATTCTCAAGCCAAAACACCCACGTGGGCCGATTACAAACGTGAAACAGGGAATGGTTGGGCGAGTAGAGAAGATTTTGAAGATGCTATGGACTTTATGGGATGGTTCATTAGTAAAACCCATAAAATAAACGGTGTTTCAAAGTGGGACGCTGAGTTGCAATATTTGAATTATCACGAGGGGTGGGGCGGTTATAAACGGAAGAGTTATCGCAAAAAACGTTGGCTTCAAAAAGTAGCGAAAACAGTCAAAGCTCGTTCATTACGTTATGCGACTCAACTCAAAGGTTGCCGTGAAGAATTAGAAAAAGGGTGGTTTATGCGCTTGTTTACGTAAACGCATTCTTAATTTTAGCGTTTTGGTAGCGAAAATAAATTTTTCTAAAAATGCAGGAAATCTATAACAGGGAGAATGAACATGCCAGAGTTGCCAAGCGAGATAGTTGACTATATTGATAGCGCGCCACCAGAACGGCGTGCTCGTTTGACGCAGTTGGTTGAATTGGTTCAGCAGTTATTTCCTCAAGCTGTTGTCTCTATGCGCTATAAAATGCCAACCTTTACCGCTGGAAATGGGTGGATTTCAGTGGCAAATCAAAAACATTATCTGTCTGTTTATACATGTCAGTTAGCGCATATCGCACCTTATAAAAAACGCTATCCAGAACAAAAAACGGGAAAGGGGTGTATTAACTTTGCCGACAAAGACCACATAGATCTCGCCGTTTTAACTGACGTGATCCTCAGTGCCATGGGCACTATGGATAAAGATTAGGATTCTGTCATTTAACGCATAACTGCCGATTACCCTTTAAGCTGCAATCAACTTGCTCTTCTATGCACCTTACGTTAGCGATAGGGGCGAACCAGAAGCCTTTAACATTTACCAACCTCTTAACTTACCCGACGGCCACGATATTCATTCTCGAAATAGAACGCCATTTATAAATCTGATACGCCTTGTGTACAGGCTTGAGGTATTCTCGAACCAGTCGCATGGTTGTTATACCATTCCACGTTAATAAGTGATGACTCAGCGAGAGTTTAAAAGGGCTTAAACAAGGCGCATGACTGAATGAATAGGTGTTCTCTTTCGAAGTCATGCAACGCAGTGTAAGCCCTTTTAAAACTCGCCTACAAGAAATGCCCCAGCGGCTTTTGCTCTGCGTTCTCACTATTTGAAAGGGAACAACCATTACTACATAGCGACGCCTTAATCAAAAACCGCTGGACGCATTCTGAGGCGGTCACTTATTAATGCGGATTGGTATTAAATAAACGTTAATGAAAAGCGTAATCAGGAGGCACATATGGCAGGGCATTTTTATTTAAGCGGTACTCAAGTGGATCGTAGTGATATGACCACGCGAGCTAAGAAAATAGCGCACTTACTCAGTGATAAAGGCGTTACTACCGGCGATGTTATTGCCATTTTGCTGCGCAACGATACTACCTTGTACGAAATCGTTGAGGCCTGTCGCTATGTTGGTGCGTATTATGTCACGCTCAACTGGCACGGAACCCAAGCCGAGCTGATGCCAATATTGACTGATAGTGGTGCGAAGGTGCTTATTGGTCATACGGATTTACTTGCTAAATTTACCCAGCCAATGCCACGTGAGCTATCTATTGTCAGTGTGAAAACCCCGCAGGCAGTGCTGTCTCGTTACACTCAAACCAAGACTACAAACAAAACTGAAGAAAGTGTTATACCAGCAGCCTTTGAGCATGAAAGCCTAGCCACGCTATTATCGACTACGCCGCCTATACAATCTGAGCCTCAGCGATTTCGGGGGATGTTTTCTTATACCTCAGGCAGCACTGGGCGGCCTAAAGGGATAAAACGTGAATACGATGAACAAAGGCCTGATCCTTACGTGGTGTTTGCTGGCCTTGCTAAGGCGCTAATGCAACTCGATAAAGGTGATCGGTTTTATAATGCCGCGCCGCTATACCACAGTGCGCCTCACGCTCTGACTTTGTGTTGCTTAGCGGCTGGTAATATTGAGGTATACCTAGAGCCTAAGTTTGAGCCAGAGCAGTTTTTGGCCGATGTGCAGAAATACCAAATTACCCACACATACATAGTACCGACCATGATGGTGCGTTTACTGAAATTGCCGCAAAACGTACGTGAACAATATGATGTTTCAAGTCTACGCTATGCACTCTCGACGGGGTCGGCTTGGCCAGTAGAAGTGAAAAAAGGCATGATCGATTGGTTTGGGCCGATTTTTTATGAATCCTATGGGGCCAGTGAGTTAGGGTTTATGACCTTAATCTCCTCACCAGAGGCGGCCAGCAAACCGGGCTCGGTCGGCAAGGCGATCCCTGGTGGTTCAATCATTATCCTGGATGACGATATGCAACCATTGCCCACCGGCGAAACGGGCTCAATCTATGTGAATCTACCCATGTTTGGGCCGTTTAAGTACACCAACACCCAAGGAACGCTCGATGGATTGCACCACCAAAATTACACGACTCTCGGTGATATGGGGTATTTAGATGACGAAGATTACCTGTATATCAATGATCGAAAAAAAGACATGATCATCTCTGGTGGGGCGAATATCTTTCCTGCAGAAATTGAAGCGCTACTCATACATATGCCGCAAATCGAGGATTGCGCGGTTTTTGGCGTTCCCCATGCTGAATTCGGTGAAATGATTGTTTTAGCTGTGCAATGCACGCCCGACAGCTATCTCGATATTGAACAAGTTCACGCCTTTCTAGATGGAAAACTCGGGCGTTTCAAATGGCCCAAAAAGCTGGACATACATAACCAGTTGCCCAGAGAAGACAGCGGTAAAATATTCAAACAACGCTTACGAGCCGCTTATGTTTAAGCTGGCTCGCGAATAAACAAGTTAACGGCACAGGTGCACATTTCTTCGATATGGCTGCGATCTGCGTATATTCCGTCGATGAGTAAGCGCGCGATCCCGTGCATAGTGCCCCAAGTGACTTGGGCCAATCTTAGGGTGTCTTCATCGGATGACATCAGGCCCTGCTCTTGCCACTTTTTGGTCATTTCCACTTGTCGTTGAAAACTCGGATAAGCGATATCACGCAGGGCCGTGGTTGCACTATTTTGTTTCCAAATGGTGCGGCCAAACATCAAGTCGTACATTTCGGGATTTTCAGCGGCATAGCCAATGTAGCTTTGAAAAAACTGATGATATTTATCCCGAGCACTAATGCCGGTTTGCGCCAATATTCGCTCTGCATTGCTGTGCCAATGGTCAAAGCCTTCTTGGGCAATGGCACACAGCAACTCATTTTTATCTTTGAAATGGTGATAGGGCGCCGTTCGCGACACGCCCACACGATCGGCCAATTTTCGCAACGACAGGCCTTCAATGCCGCCATCGCTGAGCATGGCTTTCGCCGCTTCAAGCAAGCTAGAACGAAGATCGCCGTGATGGTAACTGCCTTTACCAGAAACCGTTTTTTTAGATGATGTATTTTTCATAGTTGAGAATTTACCACATATCTTGACAGCGTCAAAATAAGACTTTATCTTGACGTTGTCTAGTTTAACTGGCTGATAGGCGTGAAATCGTTTTTCACGAGAAAACACGCTAATTAGCAACCTAAAATCCGTAAAATGGAGAATAACGTGTCTGATTTAGATTTTTCAAAGCTGGAAACCTTGAGTGTTAGCATTGACCAGCATATTGCTCATATCCAGCTATCACGCCCTGAAGCGTTAAATAGCATGATCCCTATCTTTTGGCATGAATTGCCAGCCACAGTGCGCAAAATCGATGAGCAATCCGCTGCTCGCGTTATCGTTATTTCGTCTCAAGGTAAACATTTCAGTGCTGGCATGGACTTGTCTGTTTTCACTCAAATGGGCCAAGATTTTGTTGGTGAACCTGGCCGTCGCGCTGAGCGCATGCGCCGCATGGTGCTTGAGTTACAAGACAGTTTTAATGCACTTGAATCAGTGCGTATGCCAGTGTTGGTCGCCATGCAGGGCGGGGTGATTGGTGGTGCCGTAGACATGGTTTGCGCAGCCGACAGTCGCTACTGCACCCAAGATACTTTTTTCACCATCAAAGAAACTGAAATCGGCATGACTGCTGATGTAGGTACGCTACAGCGATTGCCACATCTTATTCCTCAAGGGCTGGTACGTGAGCTTGCATATACCGGGCGCAATATGGGAGCTCAAGAAGCGAAAGAGTCTGGCTTAGTCAATCAAGTTTTTGACGACCAAGAAAGCTTACTGGCAGGTGTAATGAAAATTGCAGCACAAATTGCAGGTCATTCACCGCTGGCCGTGGCTGGGTGTAAGGAAATGATTAACTACACACGTGACCACACAGTAGCAGATGCCCTTAACTATATGGCCACGTGGCAAACCGGTATGTTTCAAATGCCTGATATTCAAGAAGCCATGGGGGCTGCCAAAGAGCGACGTAAACCCGTATACGAAGAGTTACATAAAAACATTAGTGGTATGCAGCGTAAATAAACGCTGGCACAGAACAAATAGGACCGAAAAATGACAACATCTACAGTAAATACAGCAGGCGCTAGTGTTTATCCAAATTTGCTTAAACCTTTAGATTTAGGCTTTACCAAATTGAAAAACCGCGTACTGATGGGCTCGATGCACACTGGGCTTGAAGAAGCACCGAATGGTCACGAGCGTATGGCAAAATTTTTTGCTGAACGTGCCAGAGGCGGGGTTGGCCTTATCGTAACAGGAGGCATTGGCCCGAACGATGAAGGTGCGACACATCAGCACACCAAACGCCTGAGCAATGATAAAGAAGTGGCGCAACATAAGATGATCACTGATGCGGTGCATAACGAGGGTGGCAAAATCTGTATGCAAATTTTGCATACAGGACGTTACGCCTACAACCCTAATTTGGTGGCACCTTCTGCGGTACAAGCGCCTATCAATCCATTTAAGCCCAAAGCCCTGGATGACGATGGCATTGAGAAACAAATAGAAGATTTCATTTTCACCTCTACGCAAGCGCAAAAAGCGGGTTACGATGGTGTGGAAATCATGGGCTCAGAAGGCTATTTCTTAAATCAATTTATCGCGGCGCGCACCAACCAGCGTGACGATCAGTGGGGCGGCAGTTACGAAAATCGTATTAAGTTGCCCTTAGAGGTTGTACGCCGGGTACGTGAAGCCGTAGGGGATAAGTTCATTATTATTTATCGTCTGTCTATGCTGGACTTGGTAGAAGGCGGTTCTACTTATGAGGAAGTCGTTGAGCTAGGTAAACTTATTGAAAAAGCCGGAGCTACCATTATCAATACCGGCATCGGCTGGCATGAAGCGCGTATTCCTACCATAGCGACTAAGGTACCCCGAGCGGCGTTTACTTGGGTTACGGCGAAGTTTCGCGAGTCGTTGTCGATTCCGGTTATCACCTCGAATCGAATTAACACCCCAGAGGTGGCAGAGCAAGTTCTTGCGCGCGGCGATGCAGATATGGTCTCTATGGCACGTCCATTCTTGGCTGACCCTGATTTTGTGCTCAAAGCCATTGAGAACCGTTCTGATGAAATCAACACCTGTATAGGCTGCAACCAAGCCTGTTTGGATCACGTATTCGAGGGCAAGATGACCAGTTGTTTGGTTAACCCAAGAGCCTGTCATGAAACTGAACTGAGTATTTTGCCAACACAAACACCTAAAAATATTGCTGTTATCGGTGGTGGCCCTGCCGGTCTTGCTGCTGCGAAAACGGCTGCTGAGCGGGGGCACAAGGTGACGTTGTTTGATTCTGCAGACGAACTTGGCGGGCAGTTTAATATTGCTAAGCAAGTGCCGGGTAAAGAAGAGTTTTACGAGACAATCCGTTACTTCAAGCGCCAACTTGAATTACACAAGGTGACCGTCAAGCTTAATACGCGTGTGACGGCCAGCGACTTAAATGACAGTGACTTTGATGACGTGATAGTCGCCACAGGTATTGAGCCTCGTACTCCACCGATTGAAGGCATCGATCATGCTAAAGTGATGACTTACATTGAGGTTATAAAAGAGCATAAACCAGTGGGTAAAAAGGTCGCTGTAATTGGTGCTGGTGGTATCGGCTTTGATGTATCGGAGTTTCTATCACATTCTGGTGAATCAACCAGTTTGAATATTCCTGCCTTTATGAAAGAGTGGGGCATCGACATGACCTTTTCTTCTCGGGGCGGTATTGAAGGGGTTAAACCACAACCTGCACCTTCTCCACGAGAAATATTCTTGCTACAACGTAAAACAACCAAAGTTGGGGCCGGTTTAGGTAAAACCACTGGTTGGGCTCATCGCGTTGGGTTACTCAGTAAAGGGGTAAGTATGATTGCCGGCTGTGAGTACCTCAAAATTGACGACCAAGGTATTCATATTAAGGTCAATGACGAAGTGCAGGTTCTGGATGTAGACAATGTCATTATTTGCGCAGGGCAAGAGCCACTACGAGAACTGGTCGAGGGCTTAACGAAACCTCATCATTTGATTGGTGGGGCCGATGTGGCTGTTGAGCTTGACGCGAAACGCGCTATCGATCAAGGAACACGCTTAGCAGCAGCCCTCTAAGTCAATATAAGACGCCATAGGCGAATACCACACCCCATTTACCTTGTATCGGTAATGGGGTGTTTTACATTTAGTGAGCGCTCTTTTTCAACCGCTACTCATTTTCAACCGCTACTCATTTTCAGCGAGCGCCCGGTTTTATAACACGCAGTGCCCAGGGTTAGCATTCCTTGACATCGCATCAAAATAGTCTTTGGTAAAAGCGATAAACGCTTTCAGTCTGGCCGATTGCTGGATCAGCTGAGGGTGAATAAGATGAATAGCAAAATCGTTTTGTAAGTAGTCAGTCAACAAGGGGACAAGTAACCCCTGCTGAATTTCTTTATCTACCAAATATTCTGGCACTAGAATGATGCCATTTCCTGCAAGCGCATGTTTTTTTAAAATGAGGTTGTCGGTCACAGCAATAGGGCCATCTACTGGTATATTTTGCCCACTAAATTGCCACTGGGCCTTCATATTTTGACGTAAACAGGCATGGTTACGCAAATCCGACAGCTGATTTGGTGTGCCGTTTTTGGCTAGGTAATCAGGGCTGGCACAACACATGTGACGATAATCGAATAACTTTTTGGCTACCATGTTTTGTGGCGGCGTTTGCGTTGCCCTAAAGGCCAAATCAAAGTCATTATGGTTTAAGTCGTGGGTGGTGTAGCTGCAATCTAGGCTAATGCGTATTGCTGGGTAATCAGCTTGAAATGCGCTGCATAAGTCGAGTAGATAGCGCTGGGCGAACTGGCTTGGTGCTGTTAAGCGTAATATACCTTCTAAGGTATCGTTGTCATGGCGTACTTCCCGTTCTAACTCTAGCAGGGAGCGTTTTATGTGGTTCATTCCTGCGAGTAGTTGGGTTCCTTCTTCGGTCAGTGACACATTGCGCGTGGAGCGAATGAATAAATGCTTACCCATATCTTGTTCGAGCTTGCGGATTTGTTCCGACAAATACCCTCGGGAGATTGATAGTACCTGCGCCGCACGGGTGAAGCTGAGCTGCTTTGCCACTTCACTGAATAATATTAAGCGTTCAAATTTTTTGTGTTCACGGCTCATAACACTTGTTCAGGCTGAAAAACAATAAAGTATTTTAGCCTTGCATTGTTCGCTATATCAAACAATGTTTTCAGTAACTTGCTCTTTTGCTTTGCGGTTAAGTCACTACACTGTGTTCATCTATCAGATTGCTATAAACAGGCTCGTTATGACTTATTCTTCGCTACCTCTTGCTAACTATTTACCGAACGTTAGTTCACTTGCATATGGCTGTATGGGGCTCGGGGGAGATTGGAGTGACGCGCCCATTACTCAGGCGCACATTGAGCAGGCCAACGACTGCGTGAATACCGCACTAGAATCAGGAATAAACTTTTTTGACCATGCGGATATTTATACTCATGGCAAAGCGGAGCAAGTGTTCGGGAAGGTGCTAAGCGAGCGTCCAGAGTTGCGAAAACAGATTTATATTCAATCAAAATGCGGTATTCGGTTTGCGGATGATAAAGGCCCGAAGCGCTATGACCTATCAAGTGAGTGGATAAAAGCGTCAGTAGAAGGCAGTTTACAAAGGCTAAATACGGATTATTTAGATGTTTTGATGCTCCACCGACCAGATCCATTGATGCAACCTGAAGACATCGCGAGTGCTTTTACAGCACTAAAACGCGAAGGAAAGGTACACCATTTTGCCGTGTCGAATATGCAGCATCACCAAATTAGCTTTTTGCAAAAAGCATTAGATGAGCCACTAGTGGCCAATCAAATTGAAGCCAGTTTACTCCAGCAACACTGGATTGACGAAGGTGTATACGCAGGCAACACAGATGGACGTGATATTAATTTTACCGCGGGTACATTGGAATATTGCCGACAAGAAAAAATCCAACTGCAAAGCTGGGGCAGCTTAGCGCAAGGCTTGTACTCAGGGCGAGATGTTAGTGACCAGCCAGAAGCCGTTCAGCGTACAAGTCAATTGGTAGCGAAGCTCGCCTCACTATACCAAACGAGCCCTGAGGCCATTGTGCTGGCGTGGTTGTTACGTCACCCTGCGCAGCTGCAACCGGTTATCGGCACCACAGATTGCGCTCGTATCGCCGCGTCTTGCCAAGCAATGAATATCCAACTCAATCGCGAGCATTGGTATGCCTTGTATGAAAGTGCGAAAGGCCACGAGTTACCTTAATCGATTTGGGCTTACTCATTATCATATGGCATTGGATAGCAGCAATTAACAGCGAATAAAAACCAACGGGATCTTCAATGGATTTAGATACGGCAACAAACATGATGCAAGCAGCCATAACAGCGGCGCGTGCGAACAATCAACACATTGCTATTTGTGTCACCGATAGTCACGGTGAGCTGTTGTGTTTCAGTCGAATGGATGATGCAAGCTTGCAAGCTGGTGTCTTGGCGCAAACCAAAGCGTACACTGCTGCACGTGAGAGACAAACAACTCGCCAACTGGCCAGCTGGGCGCAAGAAACCCATAAAGACATGGGCTATTGGAACGACGGCAAATTTACCGGGATCGCGGGTGGTGTGCCGGTATTTATGGATGCACGGTGTGTGGGGGCAATCGGTGTCAGCGGTTTGAGCGAAATGGAAGATGAAGCCTTGGGAATAGCGGCAATCGCAGAATGTGGTTTAGCTACAAAGGGTAAGATGCAGGAGACCGCAGCATGATATTGCTTAGAGCATTATTACTTATTTCTCTTAGTGGCGTAATTTTAGGTTGTGATACAGCTCAAAATCAGGAAAAGCAACACACGGTACAAAGCACCAGCACCAGCACTGTCACGGACGCTGATGCAGCGAATAACACACTACCAAACGATAACTATTTATTGCGTGATGTTCGCGACGACGTTTTTTATTTCGTGATGCCGGATAGGTTTAATAACGCCGACCTGAGCAATGATCGTGGTGATAAAAACGGTGGTATATCTGCCGGCGGCTTCGATGCAACATCAAACCGAGGCTTTCACGGTGGTGATATGAAGGGTATCGAGCAGAAACTTGAATATCTGCAAGATATGGGGATCACTGCCATTTGGATGACACCAATATTGCGCAATAAAGCGGTTCAACGTGATGGCGTTGCACATCATGGTTATTGGATCGTAGATTTCACAGAAATTGACCCGCATTTTGGCTCAAACGATGACCTTAAAAGCTTAATAGCAGCAGCGCACAAAAAAGGCATTAAAGTCTTTTTCGATATCATTACCAATCACACCGCAGACGTGGTGAAGTATGAAGAGTGTCATCATGCTAATGGGGATTTCAAGGGGGATAACCACTGCGTATATAAGTCTATAGAGCAACAAGCTAAGGGAGACGATTATACCCCTTTTGTAACGCTTAACGAGCAAACGGTAAAAGTACCCGCTTGGTTGAATGATCCTCAGTATTACCATAACCAAGGAGATACCACATTCGAGGGTGAGAGCTCTCTTAACGGTGATTTCAATGGTCTCGATGATTTAGATACAGAAAACCCTAAAGTATTGCAGGGCATGATTGAAATCTACAAAAATTTGATCAAAGAATTTAAACCTGACGGTTTTAGAATTGATACAGTGCGCCACGTTCGTTTGCCATTTTGGCAAACTTTTAGCCCATCGATAATGACTTATGCACAGGAGCAGGGCATACCTAATTTTCATATTTTCGGTGAAGTCTATGACCCAGACCCAGCACAACTAAGCCGCTTTACTACCGAAGGTAAATTGCCATCAGTGTTGGACTTCGGCTTTCAGCAAGCTGCGGCAGATGTCTTCTATCGCAAACAAAGTCCTCTGGCTATCAAAGCCTTATTTGCTCAAGACGATTTATATACAGATGAAGATAGTCAGGCCGATTTGCTGATGACTTTTTTGGGTAATCACGATATGGGCCGCACAGGTTATTTCATTGAACAAGGGGTACCAAATGCTAGCAACGCGGAAAAACTGAATCGCAGTATTTTGTCTCACGCGTTTATGTACTTATCTCGCGGTATTCCGGTTGTGTATTACGGTGACGAACAAGGTTTTACCGGTGACGGTAACGACGTAAACGCTAGACAGGATATGTTTGCGTCTCTGGTGGTCAGTGATAACGACAATCCATTACTAGGCAGTAACGCGAGTACTGCAGACGATAATTTTGACAGTACTCATCCCATCTATTTGGCGTTGAAGGAATTAGCGCAATTACGACATGATCATCACGCTTTGCGCAGGGGCCAGTACAAAAGCCGTTACTTTAATGAGGATTCGATGATGTTTGCGTTTGCGCGAACTTTGCCTCAAGGCAAAGAGTATTTGGCGGTGTTTAATGCCGGAACTGAAGCCGCCAGCATGACGTTACCAGCGCAATCAAAAGATTATGAAGGGCTTGTTGAAGCGACTGAGTTTAACCTTAGCGATGAGCAGATAACAGTAACGGTACCGGCACTGAGTTTTGCTTTGTATCAAGCCAAATAAACAAAATTTATTTTATTTTCGTGAGAAAAAGCCGCAGATGTTACGACCATAGATGCACTAACATCTGCGCATTGCTCTATTTCTATCGCTTAGCGTTCTTTCTTGGCGCGCCACACAAAGCTTAATAAGGTCACCCCCGCAAGAATAAAGCAGTAAAACGAGTAAGGGATAACATCCACAGGTGAGAGCGAGAACGTTGCGCCAATAATAAGCAACTGCCCACCATATGGAATTAGTCCTTGTACAACGCAAGCGAAAATATCCAGTAAGCTTGCGCTGCGCTTAGGCTCAATTCCCCCTTGCTCGGCGAGGGCTTTTGCCGTGCTGCCTGCAACGATAATCGATACCGTGTTATTGGCAATGCACACGTTTAGCGCACTAATAAGCACGGCGATACCCAAAGAATTGCCTATTTTAATCGGTAACGATAAGGCTCGAATTAGCTTGCTGATAGCCCCTAGCAAGAAGTCTATCCCCCCTTGTTGGCGCATCAACTCAGATAACCCGCCAAGCATCAACGATAGGATCATGATTTCCTGCATCTGACCAAAACCGCTGTAAACATCTTGCCCGACTGAGGCTAATTCATACTCAGTCATACTCATACCTATAATGGCGCTAGTTAATATGCCGATCACCAATACCGCAAACACGTTCACTCCAGAAACCGCTAACACCAAAATCAGTAAATAGGGCAGGGCTAGCCAGGCATTGGTGCCTTGTGGAATATTCGCTTCACCTGTTTCACCTAGCGTTATTAGCAATACAATAACGATGAATGCAGCCGGTAATGCTAGGTGTAAGTTAGCCTTAAATTTATCACGCATTTCACAGCCTTGGGTGCGCGTTGCCGCAATGGTGGTGTCAGATATAATCGATAAGTTATCACCAAATATCGCGCCGCTGACCAAGACGCCCGCCACTAATGCGGGCTCGATACCAGTCGCTTGAGCCACGCCTAAACCAACGGGACCCAGGGCTGCGAGTGTGCCCATTGATGTACCCATGGCAGTAGCGATAAATCCAGCGATTAAAAATAAACCAGGCAAAATAAATTGCGCAGGAATGATGCTCAGCCCTAAGCTCACAGTGGCATCTACCCCGCCAGTGGCTTTGGCGACGGAGGAAAATGCCCCCGCTAACAGGTAAATAAAGCACATGGTAATGATATTGCTGTGACCAGCTCCTTCGATATATCGGGCCATTGTTTCGGTCAGGGTTTCTTTTGACAACAGGACTGCAAGTATCACCGCAGGCAGCAAGGCAGACGGGGAAGGCAGCTGATAAAATGCATACTCCACACCTTGTGCTTGATAATAAAAACCGACACCTAAAAATAGCACCAAGAAGGTGAGCAGAGGCAACAGCGCGAGTTTCGCTGTCGTGGAATACGGGTTTGACGACGGTGACGGAGTTTGCATAATTTTACCATAGACGTTTAGACGTCCAAAATACTAACTGTCTTGGGAAAAATAGCAAGTTTAGTTGGCTAGATAGGCGTATTTTGTATGATGATCAGGTGCTTGCGGGAGTATGAGGAGCATATCCGTTTGCTTACTTTTCTAACGACGAATTTGAAATAGAAATTATCATAGAGATAAAAGTGCGTTTTATTTGTTTCCCCTTATCGATTTGAATTTAGTTGCTCATCCGCTATCAATTCCGCTAAAAATTTTCTGGGCTAAAGTGTTCGAACGTATTACACCTATATAGCTAAATATTTTTCTCATAGCGGTGTAAGCACAAGTCATCAAAGTAACATTCCATAACACTTTGCACATCAATGTTAACAGGCGCTGTGGCTGAGTTACGTTATTATATCTGCGTCAAATATATACCTTAACTAACACCAAAATGTAGAGTCGAATCCGGGCAACGAAAGCATTTTCGTTTCAGTTATTTACTTAACTGTTTTGCCGTGTTTGATCACATTTCTTCAGCAAAATAATCAATAGGAACGTCCATGGACGCTTGGAATCTCATTTGTTTTTTAGGGGCACTGGCTGTCCTTATTGCTTTTACCAATCAATTTGTACTTAAACTGCAAACGACCATCGCTATTACCACTGGCTCTGTAGCGATTTCATTGTTGCTGATTTTAGCCGTTAAACTACTGGGAGATGAATCAGCTCAGTCGCTGATCAATGTGGTAAGTGATTTGAATTTTAATCAAATTTTGCTTAATGGCATGTTGGGATTTTTGCTTTTTGCCGGGGCGATGGAGATAGATTTACGTGCCCTACGTCGCCAGAGATGGGAAATAACGACCTTGGTGCTGTTTTCCACTGTGGTCTCGACTGTGATAGTGGGCTATTTAAGCTCATTTATTATGGGGCAATTCGGATGGGACGTGCCCTTTATATATTGCTTGTTATTCGGCGCACTTATCAGCCCTACGGATCCTATTGCTGTGCTAGCCATTATTAAACAAATGCAGGCGCCGAAGAACATTTCAATTCAGGTCGAAGGGGAATCGCTATTTAATGATGGGGTTGGCTTGGTTATTTTCTCTACGTTATTCGCGGTCGCATTTAGTGGTGTTGAGCCAACGTTTAGCAGTGTTGCTGAGCTGTTTTTATCGGAAGCGGTGGGCGGTATTGTATTTGGTTTAGTGTTAGCCGTGGTTGCGCATTTTCTTATCGTCAAGAGCCCAGACTTTAATGTACGTTTATTAGTGACATTAGCTATTCCGTCTGCAGGCTACGCCCTCGCTATTGCATTGCATGTGTCAGGCGCACTGGCGATGGTGATGTGCGGCATATTTATTGGCAATGTAACGCGCTCTAAAGGTGCGTCATTGGCGCGTATTTCTAGTATTCGCTTTATAAAAAACTTTTGGCATGCCACTGATACGTTTTTGAATGCCTTACTGTTTTTGTTGATTGGCATGTTGATCGTCAGTATGACGTTATCGATAGATGAAATTGCCATCGGTCTGTGCATGATCCCAGCAGTGCTTTTATCTCGATTCGTTAGCGTGGGTGCTCCGTACTTGGTGTTTAAACAATTTAGGCGCTATGACTTAAATTCAGTGCGAATTCTGACTTGGGGTGGCTTGCGAGGCGGGCTAGCGTTAGCGATGGCGGCGTCTATTCCTAACGATACCGTGTTAGCAAATGGTCATAATTTACATAATTTAATGGTTATCGTGACTTACATCGTGGTGATATTTTCTATCGTGGTGCAAGGTTTAACGATTTCTCCGCTGATCAAAAAGAGTATCGCAGCTGCGCAGGCACGCACTTAGCCAAAGCACATTGAAAGGATGATACGAAAGCGCCTTTGCATTTATTGCAAAGGCGCGTCATTTAACGTTATCGGTGGCTATTAAGTTTAGCTATTTTTCAGTGACTTGGTAAATAGTGACTGTACCACTTACTTCATTACCGATGATAAGCAGCGCGTTTCCATTTGGGCTGTCACTGGGGGCAACAAACTTAATGCTCTCTGGGCCTAAATCACCTGATATAGCCACTTCACTACAATCCATACCTTCGGCTTCGTCACAGGGATTATCCAAATCATCATCTAATTCGAAGTCTGTGCTGAAGTCACGGTTGTTATAGTGTGCAACATAAGCAACATTGAATGGATTGGTAACATCGTACGTAAACAAGTCACCTGAACGTTCTTGGGCAATAAATGCATAGGTACGACCTTCAATTTCGCCCACGGCGATCGCTTCTGGTTCGCCGCCTTTGTCGTCCGAGCGGTTATCACCTTTGTTTTCGGTGTGTGCGCTATTAAAATCATTACCTAAAATAGCGGCTGAGATCTTACCGAAATCATCGCCTGAATCGTAAACAAGGTTTATGTTTTGATCCCAAATCGAAAATGAGCGTGCTCCGTAGGCGTATAGTGCTTCAAACTCACCATTTTCATCGGCATCGCCTAAGGCTGTCGTTACTTTCAAGCGCCCTAAGCCGTCATCACCTCCGCTCAAATCGTATGCAGTTTGCAAGCTTGGTGACAGACTCATATTCAATTCGTCTTCATCAATTATGTCTTCTACTCGAACTTCTTCTGAATATGCATCATAGTCGCGCGAGTCACCCTCATTGGCCGACAAAATAAATGTCGCGCCATTGTATTGATAAGAGGTAATCGTATCCGGTTGATACATGCCATATAAGCCGTCAACACTATCAAAGTGAGGTAGTTCGTCTTCATTGGTGAAATCTAACTCGAAATTATTCCAGTCTTTAAAGCCAAGTGCGCGTACCTCAATGGTCATTTCTTCTAAATCTAGAATGCCTATTGCATTACTTTCTTGAAGAGACACATAGGCAGTTTTACCGTCTGCTGCGTAGGTGATGTATTCTGGCTCTAATTCTTGGGCGACTGTCATGCCTGTTGGACCAGCAAATTTAACCCCAGACGCTTTTAGCAATGCCATTCGTTTTGCGTCAGTGTCGTAGTCTTCTTCATCAAGCGTGTCACTTGAGAACGTCATGTCAGTGGTGAAGTTAATCGTTTGCGCTGTATCAGCTGGAATACCATCAGTGATGGCGATCATCGAAACACTGCCTTGTGGGTCGACTGCGTAATCTGTGTCTGGTTCACCTTCATTAGCCACTAATACATTTGTGCCATCAGGGTTAAACGCCACCATATCCGGTAGAGCGCCTGCTGCAACCGCCTTGATAAATGTGCCTTGGCCTGCTGCATCTAAACTGTAGAACAATACCGCGCCTGGGCTTGTTTTTACGCTAGCTTCTACTGCAATTGCCAGCATGTCACCATTGATAGCAATCGAGTTAGCTGCACCTAAGGTGATGGTTTGGTCTGCATTTGCTTCATCTTTTACTGTTACGCTGTCAGCAAAAGTAAATGCATTGGATAGCAAACTAGCATCAGAAAATGGGTTTGCTACAGCCGCGCTTGTTAGCCCTGATAAGTCAATGACCTCGATTTGATTTTCAGCTGAATTTATCGCGAACGCGGTGTTTGACGCTTGGTGAAATTGCACTATTTCAGCAGCACTTTTACCAAATACCTCTATACCGCCGGCGGCAAAGCGGCCAACCACTTCAATGTTTAAATCTCGGGGTAGGCTTTGGCCATCGACGCCATCAGCCCCGTCTGTACCATCAATACCAGCGGCACCTGCAGCGCCATCTTGACCGTCATCACCGTCAAGCGCACAGCCTGCTAAGCCGAAAACGACTGCCATAGATAACATGCTAAGTTTTAGAGTGTTTTTAAGTGGTTGCACCGAATGTTCCTTTTTTATTTTTAAAAGTAGCCGTGCAAGTTAAAGTGGCAATGTGACTCTATAACGACAAAAAAATGAACAAATTGTGACGGCGGGTATTTTAGAAAACGCAACTGGGAGGAGAGCAAACATCAGAAAATTGCTTAGGTGAGAAAGCAGGCCTGAACTGAACAGTGATGGTGAAGCCACTATACTGATGATTAGATTCAAGCCTGAATATATGAAAGCGTAAGCGTGTTATTAAGCCATTTCAGCCATAACTTTATCAACGTTTGACATTACCTGAGCTAATTCCTTGGTCGGGCTGAAATCAATAAATTTCAGATCCTTGTCGACGATGGCGGTGTGCCCTGGCTGTGCATAGAAAACGTCGCCTGCTTCAAATAACTCTTGTGTACCGTCATCGTATATAAACCGAAATATTCCTTCGAATATATAACCCCAATGCGGGCAATGACAGTTGTTGTTTAACCCTTTGAGCAAGGGCGTAAAATCAGTGCCTTTTGGTAGTTCATGGAAAACAACGGTCATGCTTCCCAATCCCGCCTGGGAGCGCATGATCATTCCTGGGGCTTGCATTACAACGGGTATATCTTCCTTCTTCATTTTCATGGTTATTTCCTTTCTATAACGCGAAAAAAGTAATGCTGTTTACTACTGGACAGCGTATAGGGTAAGTCAACAAACTCGGCTTACCGCTGATAGAGTATAGATAAAAAATATAAATCCGAGTTTGATGCCAAAACGATTTACACGGAATGAAAGCTGATTTTTTAAAAAAGGACCTCAATCCGAGATAAAACAGCAGTCCGTAGGTACGAAAGACAGACGTTTGGCGGAGAATCGATGGTTTAAGTGAATTTTTCAGAACTCTATCTTATGTTCTGTTTTAGAAGAGTATGAGCAAATTTGATTGTCGATTAAGTACGTAAAGCGGAAGTTGGCACTAAAAAAATTGACTGACCTCAATGAGCGATCAGGAGTCCCTCGACTGATTCTACCCTTCTGTATTCACTAAAATAGCTGACTAAAATATTTTTGATTATTTAGGCGTAAACCCCCTGTTTGGATATACAAGTTAAAGGGCTTTCCCATATATTCAGGAAAACGACCCAATCGCTCGTTTTTGTTCTTATCATTTTATCCAGATCGCCAGTTTTCCTTTACCTAGCAATATGATAGTTAGTTTGGTATTAATAGCGGAAGTACAAAAGTGAGCGATGCGTCGGCAGAAAAACGCGCAAATCGCGCTATATTAAATTGTTATACATCTATTGAAGCCAACTTGTATTGAATATGGATTTTAAAAAATTAAAAAGTAATTTGGTTGGTACTGCGAAAATTTATCGCTATGGATTAGGTTTCTTAATATCAATGGTTGCTGTAGATGCCTATAGAGATGATTTTGAGGATACACTATTCTTTTTAGGCCTCGTTATTGGTTATGTTCCAATTTTAGCTATAAAAGTAATACTTTATACCTATGTTGAAAGCTTAGAGTTTCATAAGATATCAAAGGGTTTGCTATGGTCGTTTTTAAGCTCTAACGTGGTTATTTTAGGTCTCAGCCTAGCAAGTTACTATGAACCTCCAGTGCTCACGCTCAATGAGTATTTATTGTATATGGCTGGTTTTGCAGGCTTACTTTTTTTCAATTATTTTATGCTGCCTTGGAAGAAGTCTTAATTGCTGATGTATAACAAAAACATCATGGTGGGAATTTTACTCGCTGGGCTTCGCCCAAAAGCGCTCCTAAAATCCCCATATGTTAAGCGTTAATGACCGCTTTTCGCTTATAGCCGTCTGTCACAGTCGTTCGAAACCTTTCTATCCCGAATATCACAATATACGTGAGCGCAAACAGATTAAATGAAGTGCTGAAAATACAATTTTGACGATAAGAGTCAGAGTCCGGTCCGTGAGCTACATTCTGCCTACAAATTCTTGCCACGATAACAGCACTTCCTTGAAGTCTTCTAAACCGCAACCAGTGATAGATTCTTGGTCGTACAATTCGGTATCTTCCGGAATATCAACTTCACCTTCATCTCGGGTGATGGCTGCATATACTTCTATTTCGTCTCGATTTAAATCCATATTAAATTCACGCCCTTGCAGCAGATAATGTTCAATTTCTTTATCTTCTAACTGCTGGATAACGTTCAGTATATGGGCTAACTTTTTGCGGTCTCGACCTAGCTCTTCACTAAACCAAAGGCCGAGTGTTTCTGCGCCCATTTCAAAAATGGCCGCAGGCTCTGCGCGATCATTACGTATAAATTGATAATCCATTGGGTATCCAAAAGTAAATTAATAAATGTCGCCTAGCGCGTCAATTTGGGTTAAATACACGCGTAAATCAAATTCCAATTGATGGTAATCAGGCAACATATGCAAACACAGTTGATAGAATGCTTTATTGTGGTCTTTCTCTTTCAAATGTGCCAATTCGTGCACCACGATCATGTTTAAAAATGGTTCAGGAACGCGCTTAAACAGGACGCTGACTCTTAGCTCATTCTTGCTTTTTAGCTTAGAGCCTTGAACTCTAGACACATAAGTATGTAAGCCAAGGGCGTGATTAACCACATGAATTTTGGGGTCGAAGGCGATTTTACTTAGCGGCGCTGATTTACGCATAAAACGGTTCTTTAATGCCATTACATAGTCGCGTAAAGCACTATCATTACTGATTTCATGCACACTTGGATAACGAGTCAGTAAATATTCTTTAAGTTTATCTTGTTCTAAAAGTTGTTCGATTTGGTTTTGCAGATGTGCCGGATAAGCCGCTAAGTACTTCATTTGCTGTTATTAATCTTTGGGTTTTTTCGGTTCGGGCCAAACAAATTCTTCAGCGGCAGAAACTGGTTCCGGCTGCTTTTTAGTTTGGGGGGACTTACTTCGCATGGTGTATAAGTAGAGGGACTCAACTTTGCTTCTTGCCCAAGGGGTTTTACGCAAAAATTTTAAGCTTGATTTAATACTTGGATCATTGGCAAAACAGTTAATTTTTACCTGTTCATGCATTTGCTCCCAGCCAAGCTTTTCGACCAAGGTTTCTACAATATGCTGTAGGGTTAAGCCGTGCAAAGGGTTGTTTTTTTGAGCTGTCATTGTGTCACATCTGAAATAGTTTGTTATTAGCTAAAACGCTGTTGGGCTGAACGCATTACGAGCACATTAAATTACAATGCTAGACAAAGGGGCATCGGCTCCTTTGGGCTGTTCAGGGTAGGCGCCAAGTAAGTGCCTAGCACCTTGATCATCTACTTGCTCTAATTTAACAGAAAACCCCCATAAATGATGCAAGTGCTTAAGGACTTTATGCTGGGTTTCAGCTAAAGGAATGCTCTGTTGTGGTAGGTAGGATAATGTCAGGGAGCGGTCGCCTTTTGAATCGACCTCATATATTTGAATATTAGGCTCTAAATTACTCAGATTATATTGCGCCGACAACTTCTCTCTTATCTTGTGGTAACCGGCTTCATCATGGATGGCGGACACACTGACAAACGCATTTTTCTCGTCGTCTTCAATAGCAAAAAATTTAAAATCGCGCATGAGTTTTGGCGATAAAAACTGACTGATAAAGCTCTCATCTTTAAAGTTTTGCATAGCAAAGTGCACTGTTTCTAACCAATCCTTACCTGCGATGTCTGGAAACCATGCGCGATCTTCATCTGTAGGCGATTGGCAAATACGCTTAATGTCCATAAACATATTAAATCCTAATGCATAAGGATTAAGCCCAGAGTAGTTAGGGTGATTATAGGCAGGCTGCGCCACAACATTGGTATGACTATGCAAAAACTCCAGCATAAATTTGTCGGTGAGTTTTCCTTCATCATATAGATGATTGAGTATGTGATAGTGCCAGAAGCAAGCCCACCCTTCGTTCATGACTTGGGTTTGTTTTTGCGGATAAAAGTACTGCGATATTTTACGTACTATACGCACGAGCTCCCTTTGCCAAGGTGCTAAGAGTGGGGCGTTTTTCTCAATAAAATAAAGCACGTTTTCTTGTGGCTCTGAAGGAAACCTTTGGGTTGGCTGACTGCTTTTGGTTTCCGATTTTGGTAGGGTTCGCCATAACTCATTCACTTGAGATTGGATATGTTGCTCGCGATTTTCTTGACGTTCACGCTCGATTTGCATCGAAATTTTTTGCGGACGTTTGTATCTGTCTACGCCAAAATTCATCAGCGCATGGCAAGAGTCCAATACGTTTTCAACTTCAGTTACACCGTACTTTTGCTCGCACTTTGCCACGTAGTTCTTAGCAAACAGTAAGTAATCAATAATCGAACTGGCGTCCGTCCATGCCTTAAACAGATAGTTATTTTTAAAAAATGAATTGTGCCCGTAACAAGCATGAGCCATCACCAGCGCCTGCATTGGCATGGTGTTCTCTTCCATTAAATAAGCGATACAAGGGTCAGAATTGATCACAATTTCATAAGCCAACCCCATTTGACCTCTGCGGTAGTTTTGCTCTGACTGAATGAATTTTTTGCCGTATGACCAATGGGCATAATTGACCGGCATACCTATGCTGGCGTAAGCGTCCATCATGTGTTCAGCGGTGATGATTTCTATTTGGTTGGGATAGATGTCTAAGCCATAATGTCTCGCTACGCGATCAATTTCCTGTTCATATTGAGCGAGAAGATCGAATGTCCAATCAGGGCCATCACTTAGTACATTGGATGCTGCTTTGTGTTCTGTTTTAGCGCAATTCTTGGCTACCATATTAGCTTACTCCTGAGGGCTTCTCGACGCTTTGATCGAATAACTCCCTGAAAACTGGGTAAATATCGTCCACATCGACAATATGCTTGATGGCAAAGTTGTTGTGTATCTCGCTAAGCTTTTCATACTCATGCCATAGCTTTTGATGTTGGCGCGCGGTGATTTCAATGTAGGCAAAGTATCGAACGCTAGGTAATAGGCTACGTTCAAGTAGTTCGGTGCACTTGGCACAGTCGTCTGTCCAGTTGTCGCCGTCAGATGCCTGTGCAGCATAGATGTTCCACTCTTGCTGGGAATAGCGCTGCTCTACGATCTGTTTCATTAGCACCAACGCGCTAGAGACTATGGTGCCGCCTGTTTCCGTGGAATAAAAAAACTCCTCCTCGTCGACTTCCTTGGCTTGGGTATGATGGTGAATATAAACGACTTCCACATCTTTATAGGTACGGGTTAAAAATAAATACAATAAAATATAGAAACGCTTGGCTTTATCTTTAGTGGCTTGGTCCATAGAGCCGGACACGTCCATTAAGCAAAACATGACGGCTTTACTGGACGGAATTGGGCGCTTTTGGTAGTTGCGAAAGCGCAAATCAAAGGTGTCAATAAAGGGCACCCGGGCGATGGCTTTCTCTAACTGCTCTATATCGTCTTTCAATTTCGCGAGTGCAAGCTGATCTGGCACTTTCGCTTCAAGCATTTCTGCAAGTTGAGCTTGCAGTGCTTTTAACTGTGCTTTTTTACCCCCGCTAAGGGCGATTCGCCGCGCGACCGAGCCTTTTAATGAGCGCACAACATCTAGATTACTTGGCACCCCATCAGACACAAACCCCGCACGATAGCTTTCATACTGTACTAATTTATCTTGCTGGGTTTTCTCAAGATTAGGCAAGATCAAGTCTTCAAAGAGCAGGTCTAGGTATTCGTCTTTTGAAATTTGAAAGACAAAGTCGTCTTGGCCTTCACCACTGTCACTGGCGTTACTATCACCACCTTGGCCAGCACCAGATTCAGGCCGTTTTATTTTATCGCCTGCAGTGAACTGGTCGTTGCCAGGGTGAACAATACTTCTGGCGCCACCTTTTCCGGTATGAAAAATAGGTTCTGATATATCGCGGCTAGAAATACCAATTTTCTCGCCGCTGGTGACATCAGTGACGCTGCGTTTGTTGATTGACTCAGACACAGCCTTCTTAATTTGCTCCTTGTAGCGGCGCAAAAATCGTTGGCGGTTGACTGTGCTTTTCCCTTTGCCGTTTAGTCGTCTGTCAATAAAATGGGCCATACTGCTTTACCTCAATGGATTCCATTGGAGCGCTGTTGTTTTTCAGTGCCGAATTAAGAAGATTTTCTAACCCGCAAATACCATTCACACAACAATCTAACTTGTTTTTGGGTGTAGCCTTTTTCAGCCATACGGGCAACGAAGTCATCGTGTTTTTTCTCGTCTTCTGCGGAGCCTTTCTTGTTAAATGAAATAACCGGAAGCAAGTCTTCGGTATTTGAGAACATTTTCTTTTCGATCACTGTGCGAAGTTTCTCATAGCTGGTCCAGCTAGGGTTTTTGCCTTTGTTATTGGCTCTTGCGCGCAGTACGAAATTGACGATCTCATTACGAAAATCTTTAGGATTACTAATACCGGCCGTTTTTTCGATTTTTTCAAGTTCGGTGTTCAGAGCTTCTCTATCGAATAGTTGGCCTGTCTCTGGATCTCTATATTCTTGATCTTGGATCCAGAAGTCAGCATAAATCACATAACGATCAAACAGGTTTTGACCGTATTCTGAATAAGACTCTAAATAAGCGGTTTGTATTTCCTTGCCAATAAACTCTACATACTTAGGAATGAGGTAGCCTTTTAAGTGCTCTTTATACATGTCGGCTAAGTCTGTGGGGAACTGCTCCCGTTCGATTTGACGTTCAAGCACATAGAATAAGTGAACAGGGTTTGCCGCTAGTTCTTGCGGATCGAAGTTAAACACCCTTGACAGTATTTTAAAGGCAAAGCGAGTAGAGAGCCCCTGCATACCTTCATCTACACCAGCGTAATCACGATATTCTTGATAAGACTTGGCCTTAGGATCCGTGTCTTTCAAACTCTCGCCGTCATAAACACGCATTTTTGAATAGATACTTGAATTTTCTGGCTCTTTTAGGCGCGAGAGCACACTAAATTGGGCAAGGGTTTCTAAGGTATCTGGTGCGCATGGCGCCCCTGTTAGTTCACTGTTATCAATAAGTTTGCGATAGATTTGAATTTCCTCTGACACCCGCAAGCAATACGGTACATTGACGATAAATACGCGGTCGAGAAATGCTTCATTGTTTTTATTATTTCGGAAGGTTTGCCATTCTGATTCGTTAGAGTGGGCCAATATTACTCCTTCAAAGGGCAGGGCAGAGAGCCCTTCGGTGGAATTATAGTTGCCTTCTTGGGTAGCGGTGAGTAACGGATGTAGCACCTTTATGGGCGCTTTAAACATCTCAACAAACTCCATCAGACCTTGGTTTGCTCTGCATAGCGCCCCTGAATAACTGTAGGCATCCGGGTCGTTTTGCGCGAAGTGCTCAAGGCGCCTGATATCGACTTTACCTACTAAAGCGGAAATGTCTTGATTGTTCTCGTCTCCGGGTTCGGTTTTCGCTACAGCGACCTGGTCGAGAATAGATGGATGCAATTTGATGACTTTGAATTTTCGAATATCACCATTGTATTCATGCAAACGCTTGCGGGCCCATGGTGACATAACCGTTTTGAGGTAGCGCTGGGGAATACCAAACTCATTCAATAACAAGGCGCCGTCTTCATTTGAATCAAACAAACTAAGAGGATGGTCATTGACTGGCGAGTCTTTGAGTACATAAATTGGTTGCTGCTGCATAAGCTCTTTGAGCTTCTCAGCTAATGAAGATTTTCCGCCGCCAACAGGCCCAAGCAAATAGAGAACTTGTTTCTTTTCTTCTAACCCTTGGGAGGCATGGCGAAGATAGGAAACGATCTGTTCTATTGATTCTTCCATGCCATAAAAACCATCAAACGCTGGGTAACGAGCGATGATTCGATTTGAAAATATACGGCTTAGGGTGGCATCTTTGGCAGTGTCTACCATTTCTGGTTCGCCAATCGCTTTAAGAAGACGTTCTGCTGCATTGGCGTATGCTGAATCATCTGTTTTGCAGATTTCCAAGAACTCGTCGATGGTTAACTCTTCTTCTTTACGCGCTTCATAGCGCGTTTGATATTGCTCTAAAATTCCCATAACTCGACCTCACATATAGAAAATTTTCCGGCTTCACTGGTAAGATTAGACCCTAATTAGCATTTGTATGTTTCGGATTTAGAACAATATTTTCTAGGAAAGGATAAAAACTGATCTTTAAGCACTAACGGAGTCAGTTTGTTGCACAAGGAAATTTACGTTGCTGAATAGAGTATGAATGAATGGGCTCGTTGGGGTAAATTAACGGCCGTCTGCAGGGATTTGAACCGCTATTTTTTTACCGCGAGGTGAATACGAAAACATAAAAAAGCCCCGATATATTCGAGGCTAATGAAGTATCTGAGTCATTGACCAGATAAAGGGATGCTTATGCGAAGTTGCTCGCTGCGAAATCCCAGTTTGCTAGTGCCCAGAAACCTTCAAGGTACTTAGGACGAGCGTTACGGTAGTCAATGTAATAAGCGTGTTCCCACAAATCTACGGTAAGTAGAGGAGTAAGGCTAGCATCTGTCAAAGGTGTACCCGCATTGCTTGTGTTAACAATGTCTAGGCTGCCGTCAGCTGTTTTGACAAGCCAAGTCCAGCTTGAACCAAAGTTGTTCACTGCTTTGTCGTTCAAGGCTGCTTTAAAGTCTGCGAAAGAACCCCATTTGGCGTTGATTGCATCAGCAAGTGCGCCAGTTGGTTCACCGCCACCATTTGGGCTTAGGCTGTTCCAGTAGAACGTGTGGTTCCAGATTTGAGCAGCGTTATTGAACACTCCGCCTTCAGACGATTTTACGATCTCTTCAAGATCTTTATTCGCCATATCAGTACCTTCAACCAAGCCGTTTAGCTTAGAAACATACGTGGCGTGATGCTTGCCGTAGTGATATTCCAATGTCTCAGCTGAGATATGTGGTTCTAAAGCATTCTTTTCATACGGAAGAGCTGGTAATTCAAAAGCCATGATAATTCTCCATTTAAAGTTAACAATAATCGTGTGTATAACCTTGAGTAAGCGCTAGCGTTTTATACACGAATATAAAACAGCTTGTCCAAGGTTATCCTGAAACCCAGTTTCCGATCTTAGGGCGCACAGAGCACAATACAAGGGGTAAACTTGATAATAATTTTAAACCAATAAAGATCACAAGGGAGCATTGGTATATTGCCTTGAAAACGGTAAACTTGGCCGCATTATTAGCGTTATTCAAATATTAGTGAGAGTGATCATGGAAACAGTTGAGAAAATTCAGCAACAAATTAGCGAAAATCCTATTCTTCTATACATGAAAGGATCACCTAAATTGCCTAACTGTGGTTTTTCAGCCCAAGCGTCTCAGGCGTTGATGTCATGCGGAGAAGAGTTTGCTTACGTAGATATCCTGCAAAACCCTGATATCCGTTCTGAGTTACCCAAATATGCTGACTGGCCTACATTCCCGCAGTTATGGGTTGATGGCGAGCTTGTCGGTGGTTGTGACATCATCATGGAGATGGTTCAACAAGGTGAATTGCAAGCTATTGTTAAAGAAAGCGTTGCCAAGCGCACTAAGTAAATAGCCTTTTTTATTCAGGCTATGTCCAGTCGCTGGCTTAGCCACCGAGTAAAATGAAGGCATAAAAAAAGAGTCTATATAGACTCTTTTTTTGTGCCCTTTTAAACTAGCTCAATGTATCTGAACGTTAAGGCAAATTGGGTTTCGGTGTTCCTGCTGAGCATTTAGCCCTGCTAGGTTGGGTTAACACACTTCTTTAAATAGAGATTCATCAATGATCGTACTGTCAACGATGCTTTGCGCCATGCGCACACATTTGCCGCACTGATCACCTACGCCCAGCGCTTCACGCAGCTGACGCATATTGCCCACACCGTCTTCGCGAACGGCCTGTTTAATGGCTTTATCGGTAATGCCGTGACACAAACAAACGTACATAGTTAACCTTACTGAATCTTGATGTAAATGATAATAGTTGTTGTTTGCAACGCTTTCAAGCTTTTATTTGTAATTTTGCACGATTTTTAGTCGTTGTTGGCCACAACTAAGGGAAGAGGAGTAGGGCGTATGTTAAATAATTATTCACCCCTTGGTTTTTAACCAAAGCATACTTACATTAATGGAACGTAAAAGAGTGTGATAACCCGTAAATAGTCGTTACACTATGCGCCAGTTATTTATAACCCCAATAGAATGGAGATCAAAATGAGTGTACTAGTTAGTCGCCCAGCCCCAGATTTTACCGCCGCTGCAGTATTAGGAAATGGCGATATTGTTGAAAACTTTACCCTTAGTGAAGCAATTAAAGGTACAAAAGCAGTATTGTTTTTCTACCCGCTAGATTTCACGTTCGTTTGTCCATCTGAATTGATCGCATTTGATAAGCGTTATGATGAGTTCAAAAAGCGTGGTGTTGAAGTCATTGGTGTTTCTATCGATTCTCAGTTTACTCACAACGCGTGGCGTAACACTGCCATCAATGATGGTGGTATCGGTAAAGTGAAATATGCAATGGTCGCTGATGTTAAGCACGAAATTTGCCAAGCATACGATGTTGAGCATCCTGAAGCGGGCGTTGCGTTCCGTGGTTCATTCCTTATCGATGAAGAAGGTGTTGTACGTCATCAAGTGGTTAACGATCTTCCTTTGGGTCGCAACATTGACGATATGCTTCGCATGGTCGACGCGCTTAACTTCCACGAAGAGCACGGTGAAGTTTGTCCTGCAGGTTGGCAAGCAGGCGAGAAAGGTATGGTAGACAGCCCTGAAGGTGTTGCGAGCTACCTTTCAGAGAACGCTGATTCACTTTAATTTGCTATAACGTTAATTCGTTAGCAGTAAAGCTTTTTAAAAATAAACCGCTAGGATCACATGATGCTAGCGGTTTTTTCGTGTCTGCTACCTCACAATTAAAGGCCTAATCGCTTTGCGGGATAGGCCAACCACAGTGGCTATGCCATTTATTAACAATATAACAGTACAACTCTGCCGTTTTTTGCGTGTCGTACAAGGCTGAGTGCGCTTCACTTTGATCGAAACTAATATTTGCCGCTTGGCAAGCCTTGACTAAAACGGTTTGTCCTAACGCTAACCCTGCTAATGTGGTGGTATCAAACGACACAAACGGGTGAAAAGGCGTGCGCTTAATCTTACTGCGTTCAATAGCCGCGTTGATAAACCCCAAGTCAAATGCCGCATTGTGCGCCACCATGACTGAGCGCTGACAATCCGCGTCTTTTTGCTCTTTACGGATCTGCTTACATAAGTCTTTCATGACCTCTGTTTCATCTAATGCCCCACGCAAGGCGCACCAAGGATCGATACCGTTAAATTCTAATGCCGCTTTTTCTAAATTTGCCCCTTCAAAAGGAACAACATGATAATGAAACGTTTTGTCTGGCGTTAAATAACCATCTGCGTCCATTTTAGTGGTAATGGCTGCCACTTCAAGTAAGGCATCGGTTTGTGCATTGAAGCCTGCGGTTTCAACATCTACGATAACGGGAAAGTAGCCTCTGAATCTGTCTTTGAGGAGAAATTGTGGATCTGACATAGCTGCCTATAGAGATGAAAATATGGCGTGATTATGTCAACTATCGGGCCACCTCGCTACCTATATACAGATTTATCTACGTAACTATATTCTTTAGTTGACTGGGCAAGGCTGTAAATCAGAGTTAAGCTTTTACCTTAGGCGTCGATAAACAAAGTACACACGCCACGATCCACTGACAGGCGAATTAACAAGACGAAAAGACTTATGAAATTTATTTTATTTATCGTGTCACTGACGTTGAGCAGCTCTATATCAGCTGGCCTGCGTCAATACGCTGCAAAAGTCGAAACTTCTGACTGGCAGTTAAGCCAGCAAAGTCGCTTGCAGTGCACTTTATCGCATAAGATTCCAGGTTATGGTGAAGCGCTGTTTACCAGTATGGCTTCGAAGCAACTGAACATGGAATTTGAGCTTGATATGCTGCGATTGCCGAAAACCTTTGGTATGGCTTCTGTTTATTCCGTCCCCCCGCGTTGGATGCCTGGTCACATGCAGCATGCCATCGCAGACATGACAATTCGTAAGCAATATAACGGTGATTTACCTGAACAAGCAGCTTGGACTATGTTGTCTGAATTGGAAAAGGGGTTTTGGCCCACTATTTATTATCAAGATTGGTACAACCAAAGTGACCGAATTGCTGTTGGGCTAAATGCCAGCAATTTTGCCGTGCCCTACGAAAACTTCGCCCAGTGCGTGTCGAATTTATTACCTTATAGCTTTGATGATATCGCCTATACCATTCTCGCGTATCAAAAAAACAGTACTGATCTAACTAAGTATTCCCAGCGTCGTTTGAACATGATTGGGCAATATTTGAAAGAAGACAGCGATATGGAATTAGTCTTGTTAGACGGATACAGCGACAGTTATGGTGGCAGAGATATGAATAAGACCTTATCGGTTAGCCGCGCCGTTGAAATAAAAAATTACTTCAGTGAAATGGGGGTCGCACCTCAGCGAATTGAGGTTACTGGGCATGGTGAGCGCAGACATATTGCGCCAAATAGTAACGAAATGTCCCGAGCGAAAAACCGCAGAGTTGTCATCCGTATGGCAAAACCCTAGCGTTTCTTTTGTTTTTAAAAGAATTGGTCTTAGTGGCAAGCCATATTAGCAAAAAAGCCGATTAACTTCACTTAGTTAATC
>BAEM01000022.1 GCA_000314955.1 Paraglaciecola chathamensis S18K6
AAATTTCAACGGTATCATCAAGGGTGATTAACTCTCCTTGGGTTAAGGTATCACCGTTTATAAATTTTTGAGTGAGTAACGTGCCTTTATGAAGTATGTGATAACGCTTTAGTACCGATTCGGTATCCCATTTATCAGCCAAGGCTTTATCCACGCAAAGCACCACATGGGTATGATTACTCATCACTGCGTAAGCGCATATGTCGATTGCGAACACGGTAGATAAAAACAACAAACGCTTCTCTACCCAACCACGACGATGCTCGTAGCTCTGCCCTGTCAGCGTGTTTGTACCGCATAAGAAAGACTGGCGTACACAACGCGACACACAGTGATAATAAGGCGTATCGATTAAGCTGATTTGGCTTTTTCGTGACTGAGGCATAACAGTCGACTCAATAAAGTGGAACACGCATCAAGTGTAGTTCAGGGATGAAAATGAACCATTTTTATAATGGGTGTCTTTGTTTTTGTTATTGTTATTGTTATTGTTATTGCTTTGTTGTTGTCTTTATTATTGGTATTTGTTAAAGGCGGTTGCCTATTATCATGAAGCTAAGGTGGATAATAGGCAACTAACCAAAGCTATTAACTTGCGTGTAATAAGCATTGATAAAGCTGGTCTTTCAGTATTGAACGCTGGTGTTTCATTTGATGCATTTCATTGTCTTCGATGGGTGAGTTACTTAACTCTAACTCACGAATTTCTTTATCTAATGCGTCGTATTTTTGCATTTGACTTGTGAACGCTTGGTCGGATTGACCTAATGCTTCAATGGTTGCCTTGTGGGCGGGGAACTCTACTAACAACGCGTGACTTTCACCTAACATAACCTGCTCCTAATGACTGCTTACCTACATAAATTCAGGCTCAAGGTTAGCAATTGGCTTAACTGAAGATAATGGTGTAATCGCAAGAAACAGTTTTCACCATACATTGATAAATGTGTTTACTGCTGGAACATAAGGAATAAGCCCAACGGCAAATATCTTTGTGCTTTCTGTCGGGGTATGACTGGCATATTGGCTGGGTGCGGCGGCCGAAATTGAATCTACGACCTTTTGTGATTATTAAATGCAAGCCCAAGGGAAAATTTGCGTTCTTTTAGTTTTTGATTTTGTACTAGAAGTATCGGTTAGTTGCGGGAACAGCATTTAAACCTATTGCCTATCAAAGACGCTAAGAGCGAGCCCGAGGGCGAATTTGCTTTTGATAAATGTCTTGGATTTTTACGAATTAACACTGAAGTATCGGTTGGTTGCGGGAGCAGGATTTGAACCTACGACCTTCGGGTTATGAGCCCGACGAGCTACCAGACTGCTCCATCCCGCGTCCGATGTGGTGCAATATATAGAGGGCATCTGCACATTACAAGCAAAGTTTCACATATTAAAACTGACTGCTGATTAATCCTGCAATTAGGTTCTATTTTAGACAAATTCATGTCAATTCCATTAAATAACTATCGTCTAAGGATTCATCCATCGTTTTTTAGAACAAGACGTAGGTATGCATTAATGGCTGTTCCCTTTCAAATACCGAGAATCGAATACCGAGAACGCATACAAAACCCGCTGGGGAATTTCCTTCGGGCGATTTTTAAAAGGACTTACTGTGTGTTGTTCGAACTTGAAAGAACACAGATTAATTTTTAATTTAATAGATATTAGTGCGCGTGCACTTTTCCTTCTTCAGTTGCTTTATCAATAGATACGGCGTCCAATTTATAACAACGATTCAATCATCAGACGCACTACTACCCCCACGCCCCAATCTACTGAAAATATAAAGAAGGGAAGCTTGCTTACTACATTCGGTTGTTAGGAGGAGCTATTAAACACTTAAATATGCGGACATTAAGTCAAACTCGAGGGAGAAATACATATTAGCTTTTTTAAATAATAATGAGTGAACCTGTTGATTGCTCAACCAAGGTTAACCTTATGGCTTATCGAAGATAAGAAAGCGTGCCCGAAGGCGAATTTTCTTTTTATGAATCTCTTGGACTTCTACGAATTAACACTGAAATATCGGTTGGTTGCGGGAGCAGGATTTGAACCTACGACCTTCGGGTTATGAGCCCGACGAGCTACCAGACTGCTCCATCCCGCGTCCGATGTGGCGCAATATAGAGAGGTCAGCAGTACATTGCAAGTATTAATCTTAATTCACCCACTGACTGGCCAATTATCGTACGATAAGTGTCGCTAACGTAAGCAAAAACCGAATGCCCTGCTTTTTTGAGCGCTTGATAAGAAAACTAACTTCAAAAAAAGTTATCCGATTTTGAAATTATCCTATTCAGCCCGCCAATGCCTATTTGTTACAACTTAGCCGGTATTTTTGAAACATATTTTTACCCAAAGGCTACAAAATGTCATTTTTCATCAGTAACATAGGCCGGTCTCTACGTTGTAGCCCAATACTACTTTCATTTACTTAGGAAGAAGATGATATTTATCGCCAAACTCAAACAACAGTTTTCCGACTATTTCTATCTGAGAGATGACAATCTGCCGGTAACAAATGTTGAGGCATGGCGCATCAGCGCACTAAGAATCATGTTAGTGTCTATTATTCTTTTGTGCGCCATTTTCGTGATCCAAAGCGCATGGCGTAGCGTGATAGAGCGAGTGGCTTATGTTATCCCTATGGCATTGGTGTTCTATATTGCGCTAAGTAGTTTGTTACTGATTTCACGACGCTTTTATACGTTTAGCGCGTATTGCTTAATTGGCTTAATTATTGTTGCCGCGGTCTGTTTTAACGCCACTCATCAGCACCAAGTCCTGTCGATGCTTGGGCCTATCGTCATGTATTCCACACCGTTTGTAGCCTTTATACTGTTAGGATGGAAAGTGGGAGTATTATGTATTTTGCTCAATATTGCCCCTTTGTACGTATTGATTAATCAGCTAACCCTTGCTGATTACATCACGCCATTTCCTGTACAAGAGCACGCAAACTATTATCTGCATGTCATATTGTTCGTCTTTTTCAATGTGTGTATTCCTCTGGCCATCGCTCGCTCAAACATAGCCGCCAAACGAGGAAACCAATTTAATATTGAAAGAAATAATATTCTGCATAAACAAGCTCAGCTTTATCACGCACTATTCGTTGAAGCACGAACGGCAAAAATTATTATCGACCAGAAACGTAAAATCATAGAAGCAAACGATGCTGCCTACGCGTTACTTTTGTCTAATCTACCTACCCCCTGTGTGGGCAACGAAATAGAAAGTGTGTTTCCAGAATTCACGGTCAATAGCAGCAAGCTCGTTGTTAATCGTACCTTAGGGGCAAAAATGAAAGTATTTGAGCTCAGCGCTCAACCGATTAACGATGAACAACACACTATTGTCACAATCCAGGATGTAAGCGCGAAAGCTTTGCTGCACAAAACACTCGCGCTACAAACCCAGGTCAGACAGCGCCAGAAACTATATGACGAAAGTGCCGGTTTACCAAATCGCCAATGGCTAGAAAACAAAATAGCCCTGCATGACGACCAAGCAAGTGGCACATTGTTTGTTTGTGCGATTAAAATTAATAATGCGCATTTTATTGAACAAAAATATGGTTTTTTGTACTTACCAAAAATCCTTAAGAAAGTAGCCGAGATACTCAATCAAAATGTCGGAGAACGGGGTTTTATAGCCATACTCGACAAGTACACCTTAGGGATTGCTCTGACCATTGTCGAAGCTGAGAAAACCAAAAGTGCTATCCATCAGATTATTGCTTCCCTGCCCCGCGTAGTACAAATTCAACAACTGAGCATGCATATTGATTGTAAGGCGGGGGTCGCTAATAACCAGTCTGACGTTTCAGTAAACCAATTGGTGAATAATGCACTACACGCTGTCACTGTGAATGATGCGCTTATTAACTACTATGAAACCGGAAGCCATCAACGATTTATAGAGCATCAAGAGATCAGTATTTTGCTCAACGAAGCACTGACAAATGAAGAACTGTATGTTGACTACCAACCAAAGGTCAGGGGCGATGGCACACTTATCGGCATGGAGGCGCTATTGCGCTGGAACTCGCCCGTGATAGGTCGCGTATCACCTGGGGTGTTTATTCCTATCGCTGAGCAATCCGGTTTAGTGCTAAAGCTCACGCACTGGTTAATCAACCATGTCTGCGCTCAGATAAAACAATGGCAAGGACAAGGGCTACAAGCCCTGCCTGTGGCGATTAATATCTCTGGGCCCGATCTTGATCAAACTGACTTTAAAAAGTTTTTGATTAATTGCGTGGTGGAGCATGATATTAAACCCCAGTTACTCGAGCTAGAACTCACGGAGTCAGCTAAAACGCAAAATATTCCAGATGCCATTGAGACGGTACGGTATTTAGCCAGTTTTGGCTTTTGTATTACCTTGGATGATTTTGGAGTTGGCTATTCTGGACTATCAAAATTGACCAATTTCCCTGTGCAACGAGTCAAAATCGACCGTCAGTTCATTAAAAATATTCAACGCGACAGCAAAAATGCACAAGTTGTTGAAGCCATCGTGGCCATGTGCCGCGTGTTTAAAATTGATGTATTAGCCGAAGGCGTCGAAGATTTGCGTGAGGTCGATTGCCTGTTGGCAATGGGTTGCGCTAGTTTTCAAGGTTTTGCTTTTGCAAAGCCGATGGGCAAAGACCAAATCGCAAAACTATTGAACACTAGCCTGATGCCAAACCTAAAGTTACCCTTGACGAGTCAAACTGCCAGTTTGGTACATAAACACCCATGAACGGCTTACTGATATTTCGACTTATAAACATTGGGCAATCGAGATTTAGTCGGATCTAAAGCACTTTAATCAACAAGTAGCGATAAATGTGAATAACCCCCCTTTGCTTAGCCTTCGTTATCCAACTTGCCAGCCAATGTAATAGCCACGTTAGTTATCTCAGAGTCGTATCTAATTGCTTATCAATAATCAACTATCGCTAAATGTTAGCAATATTTAGTCACATTCGCCCAAATACCCACTTGAATGCTCAATCGGTGACAAAATGCTTCGTGGATAGCAGTAAGGTGGATTGTCGTACGTAATAGCGCGTTAATGCTAGGCACAAAAATAACGCTATCGAGAGGCTCGACTTATCCAGTATTCAGGTTATGTAACAAACGGCATATTAACCAAATGTTAGGCCCATTGCGGCCAATGCCTTAGAGCGCTGAGAAATTCCTTTCGCTTCTTGTTCGACTTTTTCTACTTGCACCAGGTTATGTTTTGAAGCATCACTGATGTTTGCAATATTGCGACTAATACTTTCTGACACCGCACTTTGCTGATCGGATGCAGTACCGATTTGCGTCGCTGAGTCGGCAATGTCACTAATGCTGTCATACACTTTGTTGATCAGTGCTTGGGTTTGCTTGGTTTCATCTACACAAGATTCTGCCGATGATTTCCCTTCTTCAAGTGTTTGTGACCATGCTAGCAAAGTACTTTGGATCTCAGACACAGACGATTGTATCTGTGTGGTAGCGCTGTGTGTACGACTGGAAAGCGCTCTTACTTCATCAGCAACCACAGAGAACCCACGACCGTGCTCCCCCGCTCTTGCCGCTTCAATAGCTGCATTTAGCGCTAAAAGGTTAGTCTGATCGGCAATCCCTTGAATTTCTTGCATAACGTCGTTAATGCGGTTGGCTTCATCGGCAAGTGCAGCTGCTGAACCAGCGGATTTTGCAACCTCAGTAGCAAGGTCACCTACTTTCTCCATTGTGCTGGACATGGAGTCTGTCGCTTGACGACAATCTTTATGCGCCCCGCTGACTTTTTCAGATGTATTACCTATGTTGCGAGTCACTTCATTAATAGACGCTACCATTTGCTCTACTGCGGTAGCTACTTGCGTCAATTCGGCTGTTTCTTCTTCAACCCCAGTCTTAGTTTCCGTCACCGCTTGTTGTAAACTTGTCACGCCTCTATCAAGTGACGCTGTGCTATCAATCACTCTGCCCAATATGGTTTTCACTTTACCTTCTTGTATTCTCAAGGCAAAGCCGTTAACGCCTTTCACGCCATCTCCGGCAAATATAGCGCGGGATACACTGTCATATTGTGATTTTAGTTGAGTAGCATGTTGACGCACATCGAACAATTCTTGCTTAAACACTACGTAAGGTAACAGGATTAAAACTAGCGCAAAGTAAGCGGATAAAAATGACAATCCAGCGAACAGCATGGCAAATAGAACGAACAACAAATCTTTAGCGTTTACGTGTTGATCAAACCAGCCAAATGCACTTCCCCCGTTATTTAGTCTAGGATACAGCTGCGCAGCTTTCGATTTGTATGGTGCTATCAGTTGAGTACGAACAGATTGATAGCCGACCAACTGACCATTTTCAAAAAGCGGTGTCACAAACGCGTCGACCCAATAGTATCCACCGCCATTACAACGATTCTTAACGGCACCGCGCCATGCTCGGTTTGACTTTAACTTTCCCCACATATCAGCAAAAGCAGCTTTGGGCATGTCCGGATGGCGCACAATATTATGGTGCTGGCCAATTAACTCTTCACGTGTAAAACCAGATACGCGACAAAAGTGGTCATTAACGTACTGAATAATCCCTTGGGTATCCGTGGTAGAAACAAGCTCTTCGCCAACTTCAACCATCACCTCGCGCTCATTGCCGTTTGCAATTGGATTGTTCATTATCATTCCTTAGTATTTCAGTGTTTTTATGGTGGTATCGGTGCACAAAAGCGCGAAAATAACCTACCCGATATTGAAAGGCATAACATCTTTAACATCAAGCCCTAGGACGCATATCCTTATATCGACCACTTAGGAAAATATCTTACCTTAAGCGTTATACCAATCCGCATTTATAAATATGCGAAAATAAATTATGTAGATTAAAAAATAGCGGGGGCTTGTCGTGTTCTAAAGCATATGGAGGGTGTCGGGGCAATGCATTGCCCCGAAGGGTTAAGCATCTTGCCAGCGTTCTTTAATTTCCAAAATAGACGGTAAGCAGCTTTGAAAAAGCGCAACAATATTGGGATCAAAATGTTTGCCGCTTTGCGATTGAATAAGGTCAACTGCTTTTTCTACTGGCCAAGCTTCTTTATAAGGCCGTTTACTCGTTAATGCATCGAACACATCAGCTATAGCAACAATACGCCCTTCCAAGGGGATTTCTTCGCCTTTAAGGCCGTTAGGGTAGCCTGAGCCATCCCACTTTTCATGATGTGTTAATGACACGATTTTTGCTAACTCGATTAAATCAGAATCTGATTCACCCAAGATCTCAGCTCCAATTTCTGGGTGCTTTTGCATAATAGCAAACTCTTCATCTGTAAGTTTACCTGGCTTTAGCATGATGCTGTCTGGAATGCCGATTTTACCGATGTCATGCATAGGTGCAGCGTGCAGTAAATTATCCGCGGCGTTCTCGCTTAAACCGAGTGCCAGAGCCATGATTTTAGAATAGTGGCTCATACGCAAAATATGCGTACCGGTCTCGTTATCTTTATATTCTGAGGCACGCCCGAGCCGTTGAATCACTTGCAAACGAGTACGTCGTAATTCGTCTGCTTGCACTAAAGATAGGTGCGTACGAACACGTGCTTTTACCACGGCCGGTGAAACAGGTTTTGTGATGTAATCTACTGCCCCTACATCAAATCCCTTCGCTTCATCAACGTCATCGCTTAGGGCCGTCACAAACATCACCGGGATCCCTTTGCTCAGTGGATTTTGTTTTAACGCTTGGCATACATCAAAACCTGTCATGCCCGGCATCATAACGTCGAGTAAAATTAAGTCAGGTAATTCACGCTCCACCAAGCGCAGCGCTTCTTCACCACTTTTAGCAAACGTGAGCCGATATAGATCACCTAGTATCTTTTTCAGAACACGTAAATTGGCCGGCTCATCATCAACAATAAGCACTTTTTGTTTGTTGTTTTGGTCACTTAACATAGCAATACATTCATCGGTTATTATTCACGCTGTTGGGCTACTGGAGAGCTTGCTCTTTGAGCAGTTGCAATTCACGCACGGCGTCTTCAAATTCGAAATCATCCAGCGCACTTTGAATTCGTTTACTGCGCTCTAAATTTGCCTTACTTGCCCCTGCGACAAGAGAATCGGCGGCATCCTCATTGTACTCATTGTTTTGCGCGGATTTAATCAGCAATTCGACTAACTCTAAAAGTTTAGCCGCTGACAAGTGACTGTCATTTTCATAGGTCGACGTGTCGGTAGCCGCTGAATCCACTGTTATCCCTTGCGCTTCTATGTAGTCTCTTACCACGCTAAAGGTCTCTTCAATATCTGCATACACGCCTGCGATATCATCTATTGAGCCAAGCATAGCATAGCGTTCTGCTTCATTAAGCCGCTGGCTTAACTGTGTCAAAGATAAATTTCCACTTAAACCTTTCAGTGTATGTAGTTGGGTTTGAATTGAAGACCAATCTGGGTTGTCTAAGGTGTTTTTCAAAGTAAAAATAACTGATTCGTTATTTTTTACGAAAAGCGCAATCTCTTTGTATAGCGTCTCTTTATCGCCCCACATGGCTACGCCTTTACGCTCATTTACGATATGTGAATCGCTGTTATCATTAGCTTCTACGGGTTCTATTTCGCAGGTTAAATCGACACCTAACGCTTGGGCAATTTCAACATTGAGCAAATCAATATCCACTGGTTTATTGGCAAAACCATCCATACCCGCATCAATGGCCGCTTGGCGATCTTCAGCCAATACACTGGCCGTTAAAGCAATAATAGGAATATGCGTCAGCTGTTGGCTTTGCTCTTCTTTTCGTCTCTCTCTGGAAGAGGTTAATCCGTCCATTATCGGCATTTGAACGTCCATTAACACGACATCCATTTTATCATTACGCATTCTAACTAAGGCTTGTTTACCATCTCGTGCCGTTATTACGTTATGTCCTTGTCTGGTCAACAGCAAGGTGAGCAAATCAATATTTTGCTGAATATCATCCACTATCAATATGTCTAGCGGAGGTAATGTACATTTTTGTTTCTGCTTAACAGTATCCACTTCACATTTCGGTGGTGCTAAGGGCAGCGTAAATGAAAAACAGCTCCCTTCGCCATAAGTACTGGTAGCTGATATTTTGCCGCCCATTAGCTCAATAAGCTGTTTACTAATGGTTGTTCCTAACCCTGTGCCACCAAAGCGCCTGCTCATGCTCGCATCCGCTTGTCCAAAGGCATCAAATACTAAGTCAAGCTGCTCCTTAGTCATGCCAATCCCCGTATCAATTATGGCAAACTCGATACAGCCACTAGGCTTAACACCCACTTTAATGTTGACCCCACCCAACACAGTAAATTTGATGGCATTGCCGATGAGATTAGTTAATACCTGCCGTATGCGATCTGGAGCCCCATGAAACGCACCGCCAACTTCAGGTGCTACACTCACATTCAAGTACAATTCTTTTTTATTTGCTTGCAACCAGAGCGTCGACACAACTGCGTCTATTTCCTCAATCAACGAGAAATCGCGCATCTCTAATTCAAACTTGCCCTTGTCAAGTTTTGCGCTGTCCAAAATATCGTTTAGTAAGTGCAACAATGATTTGGCAGATTGATTTATGGTGGTCAAATGTTTGCGCTGTTCTGCTTCAAATACATCGTCGAGTAGAATATCGCTAAAGCCGATCACGGCATTCATCGGCGTGCGAATTTCATGGCTCATATTAGCTAAGAACGCGGCTCTTGAAGAAGCGGCTTGTTCTGCCTTGTCTTTTGCAATCAGTAACGACTGCTCCATTTCTTTGCGCTCAGTGATATCCATTATAAAACCGTCGAGCCACTTTTCGCCGGTTTCAGTATTCTCAGCATGTGTACCATAACCGAGTAACCAGCGGATTTCCCTTTTTGCGTTATAAATACGGTACTCCACTTTGAACAAGTGTTGTCCGTTGACTTTTGCTACGGTTTCTTCGATGTCATCGGGGTGCACATGTTCGTGAAAATAGCGTTTCGGTGGGTTGCCAACATAATCAGAAGCGGGATAGCCAGATATGCTTTCAATGGCATCACTGATAAACACCATTGGACGTTCTTCGTTGTCTAAGCACCGATACGCAATACCCGGAATATTGCTAATAAGGGAGCGAAACTGTGCCTCGCTTTGACGCAATGCTCTCTCCATTTCGACTCGATAACGTAAATCAGATATGAACGCGACAAAATTACTTTCTTGCCCTAATTCAACAAATCCTATGGCTAGTCGAATGGGGATTAATCGACCGTCTTTTTGACATATGGTTGTGTCGCGCCCATTACTTGTTTTGTCTGGGTGGATTCCATTTAATCGCATCTCTAAATACTGATTGAATTCTGAGATATGTTCATTGGGCATTAATACTCGTACATCTTGCCCTATTAGATCAGCGTCATCCCAACCTAGTAATTCACATAGGGCATCATTAGCACTTTCAATAATGCCGTGGCGGTCAAATCCTAATACGCCATCCACTGAGGTATTGATGGTGGCCCTCAACCTCGCTTCATTAAATTTTGCTCTTCGTGTCGATTCTTTGTATTTGATGACCATATTAATGGCGAGCACCAAAACGATAATACCGACAGTAATAAAAGCGACTGAGAAACCTAAATAATGAGAGATATATTTATCTTGTTGTGAAAACTCAAACCCGGGCGGGCGAACAAAGCGTGCAGCCGCCATACCCGTGTAGTGCATTCCCGAGATGGCCAACCCCATAATAACGGCGGAAATGCCATTTCGGTAATGCTCACCAAACTTAACGGTATCTAAAAAAGTAAGGCTGAAACGGATCCACAAAGATAATATGGCCAATAACACCGCCACAATGATAGACAATAAAAACATGCCGATGTCGTATCGCAACATAGGCGCCATTTCCATGGCGGCCATACCAACGTAATGCATGGTACCAATGCCAGCCCCCATCAATACGCCACCCACAATCAAGCGCACCACAGAAACCTGTTTTTTATTAATCGTGTTTAATGCAACCCAAGAAGCCCCCACACTAGGAATAATAGAGATTGCCGTGATTAGCCCGTCGTAGGCAACCGGGGTGCAGAGCGCAAAGGCAAGCATGCCTAAGAAGTGCATAGACCAAACACCACCGCCAAGCGCTAAGCTACCGACTAGTGTTAGCATATTGCGCTTCACAGGGTCAGTGGTTTGCGCTGCCTGAGTGGAGACTTGCATGGCCATGAATGAGGCCAAAATAGCCAAACAGATAGAGATAACAACAAGAAGAGGATCGAAATCGCCTACTATGAGTAAGTTATCATCGACAGGAGAAAAAAGTGAGGTTACTGCTTCAAACATAATACGGCAATTTTAATAAGAATGTTGATTAGTATATTTAAGTTATCGACTATTCGTAGAAAAAAGCCAGTTTAATTTTACCATAAGCTTTAGAATGCGTGTAAGCAGATACCCGTGTAATACAGGATTATAAAGTTACCCTCCCACAAAAGTAAAATTCCTTTATAATCGTCAGCTTAGAAAGTTACGCTGAACAGTTATTTATTTAAAACCTTACGTCACACTACTAGGAAACTATGCAACACTTTGATTATCAAAAGAGTAAACATAAAATTCAAATCCTCAAGCGCCTTTATATTCCGCTCGCTCTTTTCGCTCTCGCCAGCGCTTACATCGCATGGACACTTGAGCATTTCGCATGGCAGGAAATAGTCGTTATAGCAAGAAGTGCGCTGATTATTGTGGGGCCACTTTGTTTATTGTCTCTTGCCGTATTTTCGCTGTTTTATTGGGTCTCGCAATTTCGCCAAACGCAATTCCCCCAGCTAGAAATACGCGATGACAGCCTGTGCCTTAAAGACGGTAAGGTACATGAAACGGTGTATTTTGAAGATATGCACAGTATCCGCCTACTAAAGGCTGGGACCACTCGAGAAGCAATTCAAATCATACTCAATAGCGGGCAAAGCATCGTCATTCATAGTAATTTCCCGATTGCTTCAATCAAACCTCTCTTAAATCAATATCTAGACTGCAAGTTATACCAATCACCTTAACCCTGTCTTAACGCCTGATCCTTTATGCTAGTGCTATTGAATTATATGAAAGCGGCTCTTTACCTCACGCTGTGAACTGCCAACCAGCACCAATACCAGCAAGCCAACTTAACGTCTGTTTCGCTAAGTGCTTCGAGGTATACTGGTTAGGCACAGTGACGCCGTCGACTCAGGGATAATAAGCAAATGATGAATGTATTACTCGTTGAAGATGACATTGACTTGGCCACCACAATCGTCGATTACCTCGAGCTAGAATCAATGGAATGTGATCATGCAAGTAATGGCTTAATGGGTCTCACCCTCATTGAAAAAGCAGAATATCAGGTCATTATTTTGGACATAAACATGCCCAAAATGGATGGCATAACCCTGTGTAAGCGAATGCGTGAAATAGGGATTGATACGCCTGTGCTTATGCTTACCGCGCGCGACACTTTAGATAATAAGTTAGAGGGATTTAATGCCGGCAGCGATGATTATCTTGTCAAACCATTCGCTATGCAGGAATTAATTGCGCGTATCCAAGTGCTAGGTCGTAGAAGAAGCGGTGAAACCAAACGTTTAATGGTCGGTGGTTTAACCTTAGACTTAACCCAACGAATAGCGACACTTAACCAACAGCCATTAAAATTGTCACCCACGGCTTTAGCGATACTCGAGGTACTGATGCGCGCCAGTCCACAAACAGTCACGCGTCAACACATTATCCAAACGGTCTGGGGTGATGACCAACCCGACAGTAACAGTTTAAAGGTTCATATCTATCACTTGCGTAAGCAGTTGGAACGTTATGAAAGCTCAATATCTCTAGACACCATAGCCAGCGTGGGCTTCGCTATCAAAGAGACCACGCAATGAAAAGCGCCATGAAGATCAGGCCGAGTTTAAAGCTTTACTTTTTTATCACCATGATTTTGCTCGCGTCCATCATGACGATTGGTCTGTCAATGCTAACTGTTAATTACTTTATTGATGGGTTAGATCGCGGCTTAAACGGCGTCATGCGTGAGTTGGTCAGGACATCCGACGTACACGACGGGCAACCAGTCAAGTTTGCAGATTTTCAGATCGCAAGTCGTTGGGAAGATACACCGGATATAATCCAAGAACGCTTCGAATCCCCTCCAGCAGTAGAAAACGAATTACTGAAATCGAAAGACCAAAACTCGTTTTTTTCGTTGCCTACCAATCTTTATTTTATTGCAATGATCCGTAATCAAGAAGGCGAACTTAGGTACATATCCAAGGTTATGCTGGATAAATTTAACCCTCAGCGTCATCATAAACCCCATATATCACGGTTTCTTTGGATCATTATCACCGGGGTACTCGTCATCGCGATGTTCACCTGTTTTCTCATTGTACTGATGCGTAAAGTTGCCAAACCCATTGAGTCTTTACGAGATTGGGCCAAAGCACTCAATCATGAGAATGTGCAACACCCTCCCCCTGACTTTACTTACAACGAACTCAATACTTTGGCAACGATAGTACAAAGTAGTCTGCATTCAGTGCATCAAAGTCTGGCCCGAGAGAAAACCTTTTTAAGTTATGCCAGTCACGAGCTCCGTACCCCTATATCAGTCATTCGCAGTAACGTTGATTTACTTAAACGCTTGTGCGAGCAAGCGACGTTAAACGAAAAACAACAACTGACGCTAGCCCGCATTGAACGGGCGGGCCTTACAATGAGCGATTTGACCGAAACACTGCTGTGGTTAAGTCATGATGAAGCTCAATCCGTCGAGTTGAAACGGATCCAGTTGGATGAAAAAATCCATCAATTATCTTCAGAGTTACGCTATTTACTAAACAGTAAAGCTGTGGAAGTCACCATAGACTGTAAACCATTTAGTTTAGATACGGATGGTACTGCTTGTCATATTGTGCTGAGTAATCTTATTCGCAACGCTTATCAGCATACCCAGCGCGGACATGTACACATTATTCAGCAAGGTAGTGTAGTCACAATTATTAATGAAGAACACAGAGACAGCGCCTCTCACTCGAACAATAAGATAAAGACAACACAACAGCCCATATTAGGCTACGGATTAGGTTTGCAACTAAGTGAAAGAATTATTCAGCGGCATAAATGGCAATACCAAATCATAGATGAGCCAGGCCGATACCTAGTAAAAGTGGATTTCAAAGTCGAAATATCCTGAGGTTGCATCATACTAAAGGCCATATTTACACCTACGATTAGTTTGCGTAACGTACGGTATGTAATGTATGGGAGTATTTTCTTGAAGCCGGCCCTAAGACCTGACAACGATTCAATGCGTGTTAACGCATTACATCAATTAAATATATTAGATACCAAAGCCGAAGAACGCTTTGACCGCATCACTCGATTAGCGGCACATACGTTTGATTGTCAGTTTTCGTCAATTTCGTTTATCGACAGTGAACGCCAGTGGTATAAATCAGTCTTCAACTTCGACGCCACCGAATTGTCGCGCGATATTTCTTTTTGTGCCTATACCATTACTAATAATGATGTTTTCGTCATTAACGATACCCACAAAGACGATAACTTTAAAGACAGTGAGTTTGTTACCGAAGCTCCCCTACTGCGTTTTTATGCTGGTATAAAGATCAGCATCAATAACTACCATGTAGGGTCGCTCTGTGTATTTGATACTGCCCCGAAACAGTTTAGTTCAACAGACAAGCGCGCTTTGCAAGACTTAGCCAGCATGGTAGAGAGTGAGTTACAAAAAGAAGTACTTACCCAAGCTGCTGAAGCCATGAAGCGCTACCAAGAACAACTAGATAAAACGCAAAAGTTAACCCGCGTACGCAATACCATCCTTGAAAAAATAGTTAACGCAGAATCACTGCATTCGGTATTGATGGACATTGTAAAAGCCATAGAGAGCGAATATCACAATCAAAAATGCAGTATTTTATTACTGAAAGATAATTGCCTTTATTCTGGGGCTGCTCCCTCACTTCCTGATTTTTATAACCAAGCCATCGAAGGAGTCGAAATCGGTCTAGGACAAGGCTCCTGCGGAACCGCTGCTTTTACCGGAAACCGTACAGTAGTCGAGGATATCAGCACCCATCCCTACTGGGCGGCTTGGGTCGACCTAGCAACGCAAGCGCAATTAGGTGCCTGTTGGTCACAGCCCATTAAAGCGGCAAACGGCAGAGTACTTGGCACCTTTGCTATTTATCATCCCAAAGCAGCCACGCCCACCAAAGACGAACTCGCGCGAATAGAAATGTTTGCTAATGTGGCAAGCATTGCGATTGAGCGTCAGAAAAGCAGCGATTTAATTTGGCATCAAGCCAACTTTGACGAGCTTACCCAGTTACCCAATCGCAACATTATGGGCGAACATCTCAAAAAAGCGCTCGAAGCGGCGAAGCGAAACAAAACACAAGTGGCCGTCATGTTCTTAGACTTAGATAATTTTAAGGATATCAATGACACCTTAGGGCACGGGGTTGGGGACGCGCTGTTGATTGATTGTGCCAAGCGGATTTCCGGTTGCGTTCGTCATAAAGACACCGTTGCCCGTTTAGGTGGTGATGAATTTGTCATTATCCTAAACGATATAACCGAGTTCAGCGGGCTCGAAAAAACGGCACAGAAAATTCTGAAAGCAATTGAGCAGCCTTATCATTTGCAAAGTGAAATTGTGCATAGTAGTGCCAGTATCGGGATTACCATCTACCCAGATGATGCAGAAGATGTAGCAAGCCTGCTTAAAAATGCAGATCAAGCCATGTACGGCGCCAAGGATATTGGCAAAAACAACTACCACTACTACACCAAAAGCATGCGCAATGCTGCGTTAAAACGCATGACCTTAATCGCCGACCTACGACATGCTATTGAACACGACGAGCTATTTCTTGTGTACCAACCCATAGTCAATATGACAAACGGTAGAATAAACAAAGCAGAGGCGCTCATTCGCTGGCAGCATCCGACACGAGGGGTAATTTGCCCAGATGACTTTATCCCTATCGCTGAAGAGACAGGCTTAATAATAGATATCAGCAATTGGGTGTTTGATCGGGTGTGCCGAGATGTCATGTTCTGGCGCAAAACACTTTGCCCTGACTTACAACTCAGTATTAACACATCCCCTATTCATTACACCGACCCTGACAGATGCATCACGCAGTGGTTAGAGCGTATGTTGGTATCTCGAACGCCCCCTCAAGCGATAACACTGGAAATAACTGAAAACCTATTGATGGATGCAAATGCCAGTGTTTCCAACAAGCTCTTTCAATTTCGTCAAGCGGGGGTAGATATCGCGTTAGATGATTTCGGTACCGGGTATTCATCTATTTCTTACTTAAAAAAATACCCTACTGACTTTTTGAAAATTGATAAGTCATTTGTTCATTCAATGAGCGAGGTCAGTAACGACAAAGTGCTTTGTGAAGCGATTATCGTCATGGCAAAAAAATTGGGAATTGAAGTCATCGCTGAGGGCATAGAAACTGAAGAACAGCACTATATTTTACAAAAAATGGGCTGTAAGTATGGTCAAGGCTACTTGTTCTTTAAACCGCTAAAATATGAAGATTTCAATGCTCTGCTCGAAAAATCAGCGTCGACTAATGATAAAAGCACAATGCGCTCCTCTTGCGACATTCCTCGGTTACCGACGTAATCAATTAATGGTTACAGCTCACTGGATAGCACATGCGTAATGTTGATATAATCAACCAACTTTTTTTACTGGTTTAAACCTATGCATTCGCAACTTATCGAACACATTTTTGCTATTTCTGAGCGTTACAGGTTAACTGTTCGAGGCGCAATAAACGCCAGCGAATTAGGCATAGGCGCTATGCATGTTCGCAGCCTTAAGATCATCGCAGAGACTCCTGACTGCACGGCAAATCACATTGTTATTAAACTGGTCAGAGACAAAGCCCAAGTCGCACGTTTAGTAAAAGAGCTTCTAAACATTGAACTCATCGATAAGAATGCGCATCCAGAAGATAAACGCAGTCAAATTTTAACCTTGAATGCGCAAGGCAAAAAATTGATGAAGCAGTTACAACATGCTCAAGAAAAAATTCAACGCCAAATGCTACAAGGTCTAAGCGCTGAACAACAACAACAGTTTGAAGACATTGCTCAGCACATTTCACTCAATCTAATGCCAAGCAAAGATTAACGGCCTAAGGCGCTCATTGCTTCTGGTGGGTAACGAAGACCGTGGACTTTATGCTGATCAATGCGCTCAGCGATTTCTTTCCATTGAGAGTCCGTTAGTGTAAAAGCCATTGCTCCGGCGTTTTCCGTCACCCGTTTAGGGCTGCGCGTACCAGGAATACACACATAGTTTTGACTTTGATGAAGCACCCAAGCCAGTGCTAACTGTGCTGGAGTGCATTTCACATCATGGGCAATCGCTTTTATTTCAGCAACAAGTGCAAGATTGGCGGCGAGGTTTTGCTCAGTAAACCTAGGATTATTCAGTCGCCAGTCTCCCTCTTCAAAGTCTTGGCGTTTGGTATATGCACCTGTTAGGAAGCCCCGTCCTAAAGGACTATAGGCAACGAGCCCTACGCCGAGTCTTTTACAGGCAGGTAAAATATCGCTTTCAATGTCGCGACTCCATAAGGAATACTCGCTTTGTAGCGCACTAATTGGATGTACTTTGCATGCTCGTGTTAAACTATCAACACCTGCCTCAGACAGACCTAAATAGCGAACTTTACCTGCCTTAACCAAATCAGCCATGGCGCCAACGGTATCTTCGATGGGTACGTTGGGATCCATTCTGTGCTGGTAATACAAGTCTATATAATCGACTCCCAAACGCTGCAAACTTTCGTCACATGCCTGCTTTACATACTCAGGTCTGCCATTAAATCCTAGAAAATTGCCATTATTATCACGTAATATTCCAAACTTAGTCGCTAGCGTAATATTACTTCGAGCAGAGACGTGTTTCGCAAAATAGCGCCCTAACAACGCTTCATTTGTTTTTGGCCCATAAATATCTGAGGTGTCCCAAAACGTCACGCCGCAGCTAATGGCTTGCTCTAAAGTTGCAAATGAGTTGCCTTGATCATGAGGGCCATAGAAATCCGACATCCCCATACAGCCTAAACCGACACCAGACACCGCCAGACCTTGCTCACCTAACAATCGTGTTTGCATGCTTTTCATAACAATTACCTCACCTTATTTAAACCAAGTGTCAAAATCCATTTAAAGACTACGCCGGGTAAAAATTGATTTATGTGGGCGATACTGGAAATAGTTTGCCTAATCCTACAATGGTGACGGGAGCAGCTTTTCAACTGGTTGTTACGTGGCATACTTAAATTGACTAAACCAAATGACCATCTTATAGAGGGACGCGCTGTGAATACCTTAATTAATAAAGCCCAAGACATGGCCGACCATGAAGGTGATTTTACTACCTGTGTCCCGCACTTGAGCTTATTTCGTAGAGATAGCCCCACGCCTTCCCCTATGCCGGTGATTTATCAACCGAGTATTTATATGGTGTTACAAGGCTCAAAAGCAGCATATTTAGGAAAAGAGCGCTATTTATACGATCCTATGCACTATTTGGTCAGTTGCGTGCCTCTGCCGTTAGAAGGACAAATACTACAAGCAAGCCCTTATACCCCCTACCTTGCTGCGCGTATTAGCCTAGATACTCAAATGATAAATGAGTTGATCGTTGAAATGCCGCTTGAACCCAAGCCGCAACCACTTTCAGAGCATACCTCCAATGCACTAGGCTCAGCTAACCGTGGTATTTACGTCAGTGCAATACACACTGACATACAAAATACCCTTTCTAGACTGTTAGATTGTGCTCAATCCAAGGAAAAAGCCCATGTATTAGGGCAACTCGCCCTTAAAGAACTCATCTATCATGTGCTGAATGACGAACATGGCGCATTGCTACGAAGCTTTGCCTGTCAAGACCGACAGCAATATCAAATCGCAAATGTCCTGCAATACATAAATAGGCACTACGCGTTAAATATGGATATACCTAGCTTGGCGAGTAAAGCCAACATGAGTGAATCTTCGTTTTATCATCACTTTAAAGCAGCAACAAACACCACTCCTATTCAATATATAAAAACGGTACGCTTACATGCGGCTAAACGAAAAATGCTATTTGAACAATACAATGCGACGGCTGCTGCTTACGAGGTGGGTTACACAAGTACCTCACAATTTAGTCGAGAATATCGTCGCCTATTTTCAGTGCCCCCAGCACAAGACGCGCGGATATTAACTAAGGTATGATGTGACGTCGATACACTTAGGGTAGCTATGCAAACATCATCTATTTTTACGTTCTGGATCCGTTTTTCACTTTTGTTGTGTCTTGCATTCTCTACTGCTAGCTACAGTGACGATGATTTATTACCAAGTGTTGAAGAAATACAGCAACGATTAAACGCTTCCGCGGACGCGGCTGATATTTCTGAGCAAGAAAAAGAACAGATAGAAAAGTCCTACCAGCAAGCAATTGATGACATAAGGGCGGCGCAGCAATATGAGCAACAAAGCCTAAAATACCGACAAGCCATTAAAGATGCGCCAGACGCACTGAGCAAAATTGAACAGCAACAAGCCCGCTATAGCGCGCCGAAGTTACCTAATGAGCCACTGAATAGCCAAACGGTATTAACCCTACTAAACGACATGGAGGGCAAGGTTACTAGCTTGCGAGCAAGTACGTCTGAGCTAAAAGCCAACCTCGATGACGAACGTCGTTTGCTACTTCGTCAGATTATCAGTGACACACAAACGGCCATCGATGCGACCAACAACAACCTTAGCACTGATGAAAAGAGCAACCCTTCCCAATTGGCCGACAATATCGCTCAGACTGCTCAGCGGAAAATGTTGCAGTCCAAAATTGATGCGGTCAAACAGCGCCTAACTTATCGACCGGACCATCTCGCTTTACTTGAAGCGCAAATATCTCTTGAACAGAAGAAGCTCAATGGTGCCATTAACTTACGCGATAAACTCACCGCCTTACAGAGTCAATTAGATAGCAAAGCAAATGCCTCTAAACTCTCGCAACTGCAGGCAGTAACGGCCTCTTTGATTAGCGCTCCCAAATCTTTGCGTGATATCGCGAAACACAATGAGTTGTTAGCCCAACGGGCAGCCTCTTTATCTGAACAACAAGAGAATACCAGTAATGAGCTCAGTCAGATTCAAACACAGATAAATGAGCTGAATAATAAGTTCTCCTCGCTCAACCGCTTACTCGAGCTAGAGGTTTATGAATCATCAGCGGTCTTTGGCAACGCCCTTAGACAAGAATGGGAGCAAACTTCGAGCTTTATCAATGGCAGTGAAGCGATCAAACAAACGGAAATGTTATTGGTCGATAACCGAGTTGCTATGTTTAGCATTAACCAGAAGCGCGCACCATACGACGTACCAGAAGTAAACCCTTTGATGACCCAAATAGGCAAAGACAATACGCGCTGGAAGGATGAAGCGCACAATCTCATCAATCAACGACGAGAGCTGATTTCTCAGCTAAGTTCGGCGTATACACAGCACGTGGATACCTTATCAGTTTTACTGGATAAACTAGGATATTTGAGTCAAAGAAGTAAAACCTACAGTGACCTGTTAGAAAGTAATTTATTTTGGATCCCAAGCGCTACGCCATTTAACCTACAAACGATCGCGGCGGCAGGTGACTCTGCGGCGTGGCTATTTCGCACGAAACATTGGCAAAACGTAGTACAAGCTATCGCGCGTAATGTGCAACAGGAACAAATTAGTTTACTCACAATAGTTTGTGCTTTTGTTCTTACCATTATATTAAGAAAGCGCTTAAAACAACGCTTAACAGATATTGCTCCTAATATCGGGAAGGTGCAAACAGACGCATTTCAATTCACCCTTGAAGGGCTCGCCATTACGTTAGGTTTGGCATTACCCCCAGCATTATTGTTGTTTGCCTTAGCACTGCTTAGCGATACCCAAACGGGCTTCTCCAACAGTTTAAGCAATGCATTTTTCGTTGGTGGATTAATGATGATTTATCTTGAATTCATGCTGCAACTGGTGCGCAAGAATGGATTGGGTGAAGTGCATTTCAGGTGGAGTGAATCCAACCTCGCATTGCTGCGAAAGAACAATAGATTACTCATTATTGTTTTCATTCCTGTGGGCATCATAATGACATTGCTAACCAATCAAGCGAGTGTCGAGATCCGTGAAGATTTAGGGCAATTTGCGCTTATTATTTTATGCGCTTCACTTGCAATTGCGGGAACAAGAGTTACGCGTAACGCTTACTATCGCCACCGTACCTCGCTTTATACATCTAAGCGTTTTTCTTACTTTGTGTATTCTCTGCTTATTTTGGTACCGGTGTTTTTAATCATTTTATCCGCCATTGGCTATCAATACAGTGCTCAGCGCATCCTCGCATTGATGTTAGAAACGGCTGTCTTGTGTACTTTGGCTTTGTTAGTGTATTACACCGCAGAGCGCGCTATCTCTGTCAAAGCACGGCGCATTGCATTTGAAAAAATACGCGCTAAACGTGCAGCCACTTTACTGGCCAATGAGCAACAAGAAGCGGCTGAACAATCAGGCGAAGGGGTGCCTGATATTATCGATACACAAGAGCTAGATAGGCATACCATAACTAGCCAAACCAAAGCGGTAATTCGGCTGATAATTTGGTTGGTTCTCTTAGGTGCACTTTCAATCGTATGGCAGGATATTTCCCCCATCGCCTATTCGCTTGACGATGTAGTTATGTGGGAAATTAGCAGTGACGACCCGAACACTCCCGCGCAACTCATCACACTTTGGAGCTGCCTGCTCAGTTTAGGGATTTTATTTATCAGTGTTATCGGAGTGCGAAATCTACCCGGCTTACTGGAAATGACCGTGCTCGGTCGGTTAAATCTGTCACCGGGTACCAGTTATGCCATCACGACTATGTTGAAATACACCATAGTCATTGTCGGCATTATCGTTTCAGTTAATATACTCGGTGCCCAGTGGTCAAAGTTACAATGGCTTATTGCAGCATTAGGCGTCGGCCTAGGGTTCGGGTTACAAGAAATTGTGGCTAATTTTGTGTCGGGTATCGTGATCTTATTTGAACGTCCGATCCGCTTGGGTGACACGATCACAATTGCGGGGCATAGCGGCACGGTTACCCGTATTCGGATCCGCGCCACCACGGTAAGCGACTGGGACAGAAAAGAGCTGATCATTCCTAACAAAACCTTTATAACGCAGGATTTCATCAACTGGACCTTGTCAGACCCCGTTACCCGTATCGTTATCCCCGTTGGCGTTGTTTACGGCAGTGATACCGAAAAAGTCGTATCCGTTTTATTAAATGAAGCGAATAATAACCACAATGTTTACGACGACCCTGCTCCTGCAGCGTTATTCCTGGCCTTTAGTACCAGTAGTTTGCTCTTTGAACTGCGGGTATTTGCCCGTGCAGTTGTCGACCGGGCCATGGTGACGCACGAACTTCATATGCAAATTGAAAAAGCATTCAAACAAGCGGAAATTGAAATAGCGTATCCTCAACAGGATGTGCACATAAACATGCGTGACCCAATAGATATTAATATCGCTACCACCAAACCTGATGACCAACAAAAATAGACATGCTTAGAAAGTAAAGAGCGATGCCATTCGGGCTCTCTCATTTAACTATAATTCATAAAGAAAATAGTAAATCGACAGTTTTCCTTGGAACCTCAGCTGCGATTTGGTTAGCATAAATCCCTATGTTTCAGATTTATATAAGGTATTCATGCTATCTCCTAAATCAATTTTTCCATTAACAATGCTTTCCATTGTCGTACACAGTTCATATGCTTTTGCTGAGCAAGCGCCCCCTGTCGAGGTTATTATTGTAAGTGGCTCTCATTCGAATACAGATGTTATGGCCCTTGATAGCAACGTAGAGCGTATCAATCAAGATGACATAGAGCGTGTTAATGCTGCTCTAGCCAGTGATATTCTAAATCGCGCAAGCGGCGTTTATGTTCAAGCCAACAATGGTGTCGAAAACCTACCTTCATTACGCTCGCCTATCCTTACCGGCCCTGGAGCCGGTGGTGCCTTTCTGTTTATGCAAGATGGCATAGCAACTCGCGCAGCAGGTTTTGCCAACAACAACGGCCTAGCAGAACTCAATTTGGCCCAAGCAGATAGTATTGAAGTGATCCAAGGCCCCAACAGTGCAGTGTATGGCTCTAATGCAGTTCACGGGGTGATTAACGTGCTGAGTTTATCGCCGCAAAACGGCGGTAATGCTGGCATCACATTTGGCCCGAACGAGCGTGTTCAATTTAATGGTGCTGTAGGCCATGTTGACAACACCACTGACATATCTCAAGGTGTCGGCCTAACGCTACAAGTTATCGATGATGGAGGTTATCAAGATGAAAGCGGATTTACTTCCACGAAGTTGGGACTTCGCCATGATTATCAACAAGACAAGTTAACAATTCAAAGCACTCTATCGGGATTTGATCTTGACCAAGACACTGCCGGTTTTATTGCCTCAGGTGATAACGGCGAAGGCTGCTTCAGTTCTACCTTTGCACCAAGCGAACTATACAAAGACCGTTCAGCAATGGAAAAAAACTGCGATACAGACGCCTATCGTCAATGGTCATCATTGCGTGGTGCTAGTCACATCAACTACCAGTTAGACGCCAATCAAGCGTTAAACTTCACCCCTTATTTTCGCACAAATAGTATGGAGTTCAGGCAGCATTATTTGCCCTCAAGAGCAATCGAGGAAAATAGCCACTACAGTATTGGGCTGAATTCTGATTACCAATGGCAGGTCAACAGCGCCGTAACACTTGTAGTGGGTTTAGACGCCGACTGGACTCATGGTGAACTGACAGAAACGCAAGAGCAAGGCGATATGTTTAGTTTTGGGAAAGCTCGCCAACAAGGGGTGCATTTTGATTATGAAGTGAATGCCACTACCCTCGCTCCATTCATACAAGTTAATTGGCAAATCAATAACGCGTTAAGCGTCAATTCAAGCCTACGTGTTGATTATACTGATTACGATTACAACAACTTAATCAGTGATGGCACAACCAAAGCCGACGGCTCCTTTTGCATCAATAATGATGGTGAAGAGGTAAGTTGTCTCTATCAACGCCCAGCAGACCGAAATGATAGTTTCAATAATACCAGTGCCAAAATAGGTACTAATTATAGGTTGAATGAATATGTATCACTGTTTGCCAACTGGACAAATGGATTTCGCGCTCCTCAAACCACCGATCTGTACCGACTACAAAATCAACAAACCATTGGCACAATTAAATCAGAAGAAGTAAACAGTATTGAAGCTGGGGTGCGTAGCGCTTTTCAAAACCTACAGGTTCAAGCCGTTGTCTACAGCATGCAAAAAGATCATTTCTTCTTTCGGGATGACGATGGTTTGAATGTAACCGATGGTGAGACGGATCATAAAGGCATTGAGCTAAGTGCAATATACCAGTTACTTGAGAGCCTAACTATTTCGGTAAATTATGCCTATGCGCAACACGAATACGATTTTGATCGTCCAAGCAGCGGTGTGGTAAATGGCAACGAAATTGACACTGCCCCGCGCAATCAGGGGAATGCACGTTTGAACTGGCAACCAACTGCTAAAACCGAGCTTGAATTAGAATGGCAGCACGTCGGTAGCTATTACCTTGACCCAGCGAATGCACACGAATACCAAGGGCATGATTTACTTCATTTACGCGGACAGTGGCAAGTCAGTGAACGTGTAAACCTGACGGCAAAGCTAGAAAATTTGACCGACCAAAAATACGCCAGCAGAGCTGATTATGCTTTTGGATCATATCGTTACTTCGGTGGTCAACCTCGCGCTATTTACGTTGGGGCCAATTATAGCTTCTAACGATATCTATGGGTTTTCGTCATGCAGTAGCAGGCGCTAATAATCGTGAATAAAATCACATCCCCTACCCTAGTAGGGGTTTTGTGTACGTTTTCATTCTAAATTATTAAAGCGGTGCAGCTTGTTTTTGACGATTAAACTTGTCGGCATCAATGCCTTTTTTCCAATATCCCGTTGCAAACAGATTTAAACGATCGTACTGAAGATCATGTAATAGCATACCTTTAATGGTTCGTACACTTCTTGCTTCGAGGCCAAAGAACACGTGGGTTTTATCATTGGGTAACGTTTTAGCGGCGGCCTCAACCATATCTTCAAAAGAGTGCGTCGCTTCGTCTTCTATATGCCAATCCACCGCTAAATGCTCTCCCGCATCCATTGAAATAATGTCACTGCGGGTTGGCACCGTTATGACTGATTTTAAGGTTGAATGCTTAGGAATATACTTAGCAAACCCATTTACCGCGTTGACTGACGTTAGATCGCCGATTAACAAGTAATTTTCTTGGCTAAAATCAGTTAATTTTGGAGCTCCAGGCCCCGCAATACCAGCAAAGTCGCCTACTTTGGCGTTCACCGCCCAGTTTGTCGCCGGCCCATCATGACGATTTACTACAAAATCAATTGCCAGCTCCAATGTTTGCGCATTAAAACTGCGGATCGTATACGACCGTTTAAACGCAGGACGCGGTGCGTCAAGCGCTAATTCAGGATACTTTTCACCTTCGTGAGGAACGAGTACTTTAACATGCGCCCCTTCCTTTCCTTCTGGAAAACCAGCTAATTGCTCTGAACTAAATACGATCCGGCGCAAATGCGGTGAAAGCGATTCTATGCGGATAATTTTAACTAAACGTACTTGGGGTTTCATAATCGCTCCTATATAGTTGATAATGTCAACTATAACAAAATCGTTTAACTAATCAAGCCCTAAATGAGAATTATTATTATTTAAGCTAAAACTATCACAAATGGAGAAACGCCTGATCATTGTGATGCAGGCGCTCTTTACATTGCGTGTTTTTGTGAGCATGGGTTTGAATAACCGTCATGCTAATAAATATTAGAGTTGAGCTGGAGGCACCATTTTTCCGCCCGTGCCAATCAAACTAGGTGGAACCATTTTACCGCCCGTGCCGATAATAGCTGGCGGTACCATTTTGCCACCGGTTCCAATCAAACTAGGAGGAACCATCTTACCACCTGTGCCAATAATAGCCGGAGGAACCATCTTTCCGCCCGTACCAATTAAGCTTGGAGGAACCATTTTACCACCCGTGCCTATGGCAAATGCAGAGCTAGAAGCAAGAACAGATAAAACAACAGTGGCAGTAAGTGTCAATTTTTTCATGATTAATATCCTATAGATGATCTTAAGTGGACGAATTTCCACCAAAGTGATTATCAAGGATATTTATCGGCAATGTCACATATAAGGTTAAATTATGAGCATACAAATAGTATGTTTAATTGAACAGTTTCTTATGCTTTAAACCAGTTTTTAGAAATGAGGGTGTAGCCTTGGAATAAGACCAAGAGTGCAGAATAGGTGGTCAATCCATGAAAGATGTAGGGTGCAGCGTAGTAGACGTATGTGCTAGAAACATCAAAAACGCGACGCAATATGTACTCCAGCAAAATAAATTGATGCAGCAAAATATAGAAAAAGACTAATTGATACAAAGAGTGATCTAAGTTTAATGAGCGATATTGGCTGGGGAAGTACTTCGCCATAATAAATACTCGGGCGAATAAAAAGTGCCGTACCCATAGATTTATCGTCAGGAGCAATACATACCAGAATATCATCGGTGCATCCTGCTCACTGATATACCAATAGCCCTCTGTCACTAAACAAAGTACGACCACGAAGACCGTCGGCAAGCGCATACTGTCTTCGCTTACCTTCAGTAGGGTCCAGCATGCCACTAGGTATGTTAGTATTTTTAACGGAAATTGAAATTGCTCACTAATAACAAGCGGATACAGCAGTTCAGAGGATAAATTCGCTCCTGCTGAAATAACAATAATACTCACTAAGTTGATGTCGCGAATAAATAACACTGCAACAAACCCCAACAGGGCAAGGTAGATTTTTTCAAACAGTAAGCTGTCGCCGTATGTTAAGAACCCGGCACAAACAAAAAGAACAGAACCAACGAATTTTGGAATGCGTGTAGAGCTAATAAACACGCGGACTAGAGTCTATCGGTGATAAATTTAAAGTAGCCTACAATTTGATTAACGAAGTTGTTTCGGGTTTCTTCTTTCGCTTTAGTACGACAAACTGACCACCATTTTTTAACGACTTCAATTTGTAAAGTACGTAATGATTCGGGTTTGTTGTTTTCAATCGCAGAAACAGTTTCTCGGCTCAACCCCACTCTAAGTGCAAGTTCACCTTGTGTATAGCCCGCCTCTTTTCTGAGGTTCCTTAAAATAACAGGCAGTTCACTACTGTGTAAATCCATATTCCTGAAGCCCAATAGGTAAAAAAGAAAGCGGTTAATAAATTCGACATTCAATGGTAACTATTTTACGACAGTCAAGTAAAGATAAATCCCTTTATAAGCTAGAACAAAATTTCAGCACTTACCTTTGTGTTATTCCATCTGTTTATATTTTAATCGACAAAACGTCTAATGTGACTCGCTTAATTGCTTAAATTAGGCTGGTCAACGCTTTAGCTAGGCTCTGCACACTCCCTATGTGCCAAGCTTTTCTTAACCAATAAGCGCGCTGTTTCATGTTCAGCGTGAACAAAAGCGCATATGCCCATGCCATCCAGTGCTTTTTTCTCTGCCTGACTATTGATTTTGACGATCACTTTCGCCTGAGGTGAGAAATCTAATACTGCTTGGCAAATAATTTTTTTCTTCAGTAAATTAGTCACTGTCAGAATAACACTTGCTGACTCATCCACTTTTAAAGACTCAAGCACAGGGCGTTTATCTAGGTGCCCAAAATAAGCCATGTAGCCACGTTCGCGCGCTAATAAAACATGTTGTAAGTTATCAGAGATAATCACAAAACGTATTCCTTTTGCGCTGAGTTCTTTGGCTACAATTCGCCCCACGATAGCGAAGCCACAGATGACTGTATGTTGCTGCTCATTAATAGGGGTAATTTTGTCTGACTCAAAAAATTCAACCACAAAAAGCGACGCCAACTTATAGATATTGTTGACCATAAACGGGGTCACAATCATAGAAAGTACGGTCACTAAAATGAGGAAACTGCCGAGTTCATTGGAAATAATATTTTCACTTAGCGCTAACGAAAATATCGCAAACGAAAATTCACCTATCTGACACAAAGCAATAGCCGTTTTAACTGAGTCACTTTTATTCGATTTGCGCCGTATAAGGGCAAAAAGAAACAGGGCTTTGACTAACATGGCCAATGCCAGAACGCCTAGAACCCAGAAGAATTCTTGATAGAAATACCCAATGTCGATTTTAGTACCGATAGAAAAGAAAAATGCACCGAGTAAAATATCTTTGTAAGAGGCGATATCTGATTCGACTTTCACATGAAAGTTTGTTTCTGCGATAATCATGCCTGCGATGAACGCACCAAGGGAATAAGTAAACCCCATTTCGTGAGCCAGGATCGACGCCCCAATGACGATGGTCAGTACCGAGCCCAAAAACAGCTCTTCTAATTTCGCATTGGTTGAAAAGTGTAACAACCACTCGATGATTTTCTTCCCGAGGGTAAACATAAACAAAATCACCAGCGTTGCTGATAACAGAGTATTTAACAGTACGTCACCAACAGATAGCTCGCTGTTAGCTAAGAAGCTGATCAATAATAGGATAGGAATAACTGCAAGATCTTGAAAAATTAAGATAGCCACCGACTTCTCACCGTAAGGCGTGACAACATCTTTTGATTTTTTCAGGTAACTGAGCACAATGGCCGTTGAAGACAAGCTAAACGCAAGGGCAATGATGACGGACGCGGTAATTGTTTGAGTAAATACATAGTGTGCTATAGCAAAGATTAGCAATGCACTGCCAACAACTTGCACAAAGCCGTTGAGAAACACCAGCTCTTTCATTTTTTTAAGCTTATTAAATGACAGCTCTAAGCCTATGGTAAACATCAGGAATACGATGCCAAACTCACCTATAAGATCTAGCGAATGTAACTTTTCGCTGTCGCCAAAATGGAATATATTGCTGATGATAGTACCGGTAATGATATAGCCAATAATGTGTGACACAGAAAGCTTCTTCAGCACTATGTTCAGCACTGTTGCTATTGCCAAAGAGATAAAAATTATCAGTAAAACAGAGTCCATCTATACTTATCCAAACTTTAAATTCAGCCCAGCGCTACATCGCACTAACAAACTTATAACAAAAAAGAACTATAAGCGTCATTTATTGCGATTTATGTAATAAGTAGAATATACCGCACCTCCTCATATGTCTATTTGAATACAGTGCTAGGTAAAAAATCTACGACCACAGATAAGAAAATTCTCATAACCCCACTATAATTTGGTACATCGCATCGCCTGAATCGTTCGCGTCATTGAATGTGAAACGCAAAGCGATAAAAGACTGAATACCACTCAAGCACGCCTAACAAGGAGTACTGGCGTTTCAATAGCAACCAACAAGGACGTAAACATGAATACTTTCAAACACCTATCTACCCAGTGCCTTACTATTACACCTTCTAATAAAGCTCTCACATCAGTCGAAGTAGACAGTAATGCGACACTGCGTACGAGCAGCAGCTCCCTGCCCTCTGTTATCTCGGTGATACAAATGGCACTACTATTCAGCATGTTTTGTCTGGTCAGTTGTACATCAAGTACGCCGGGCTCGAGCCCACTAGCTAGTGACACATCCACTCAAGAACACTCTATTTCTGCTGCATCTTCCGATAATAGCGAAACCAATGCGCCCCAACCACGCCTTGAAAAAAACCTTTTTGATGGGCAGATTGCACCGCGTTTGTCTGGCATGGGGGAACACGGTTTCTATCTTTCAAACGGTAATGAACGAGCGCAAGCGTTTTTCAATCAAGCTATTGCTTTGACTTATGGTTTTAATCATCTAGAAGCTAGGCGTTCCTTCGAGCAAGTCGCTTTACTCGCACCTCAAAGTGCGCTTGCTTACTGGGGTCAGGCATTAGTGCTAGGCCCCAATATCAATGGGCCAATGGAGTCAAGTGCGGTGCAGCCCGCATTCAAGGCGATATCCAAAGCACAAGCGTTGAGTCAATATGCTTCGCCAAAAGAGGTCGCGCTCATTCAGGCTCTAAAAATGCGTTACTCACAAGATGAGTCTTTGTCTGACAGAGCTAACTTAGATGCCCAATATGCCAACGCCATGCGAGCATTAGTCGTGCAGTATCCTGACGACCCTAATCTACGCACTCTATTAGCAGAGTCACTCATGGTGATCCACGCCTGGGATTATTGGAATAGTGATGGGCGGCCAAAAGAATGGACCCATGAAATATTATCAGTATTAGAACAAGGGCTTCAAAATACTCCATCACATGCCGGTCTGAATCATTATTACATTCATGCAGTAGAAGCATCGAAGCAGCCTGAGCGTGGGCTAGCTAGTGCAAAAGTGCTAGAAGATGCGGTACCAGGCGCAGGCCATCTTGTGCACATGCCCTCACATATTTATATTCGCACCGGTCGCTATCAACAAGGTGTTATTAGTAACGAAAATGCGATATTGGTCGACAATAACTATATCGCCCAGTGTCGTCAGCAAGGCGTTTATCCCTTAGCTTATGTGCCCCACAACCGTCACTTTCTGTGGGCAATGGCAAGTATGCAAGGCAACAGTCAAAAAGCCATCAACGCCGCAGAGCACATGGCCAAGCACATAGACACCAACCTAATGACCGAAGAAGGACTAGGAACGCTTCAACACTACTGGGTCACTCCTTGGTACGCTTATGTACGCTTTGGTAAGTGGGACAAAATAATGAGTATCCCAGCACCTAAAGCTGAACTCTTGTACCCTTTAGCAGTGTGGCATTACGCCAGAGGCAGTGCGTTAGCCGCTAACGGGAGCCTCGCACAAGCCAAGATCCATTTACAGCAGTTGCAGCAACTAGCGACGAACCAAAAACTTGCTGATATCACCGTATGGCAAATAAATGACGCATACAGTGTTATCAATATTGCCGCCTTAGTCCTTGAAGGCGAATTGGCAGCCAAATCCAAAAACGACATTGATGCTATTCGTGCATTGAAAAAAGCGGTGGCCCTAGAAGACGAGCTTAATTATAACGAGCCATCTGATTGGCATGCCCCTGTTCGTCAGTCTCTTGGTGCAGTGCTACTCGCATCAGGTGATTTTGCTCAAGCGCAACAGATTTACCAACAAGATCTACAGGTATTTCCGGAAAATGGTTGGTCACTTTACGGGTTGTATCAAGCGCATTTGGCGCAAGGTAATTCAGCGCAAGCCGCCAAGGTTAAAGAGCGTTTTTTAAACGCCTGGCAATACGCTGATATCACACTTAAAAGTTCAGTGGTGCTTTAGACATATAGCGTAAAATACGGATTAAATTCAGTTTAATCCGTCACTTACATTTTCACTTATCGTCAAATAGGCGGCCATTGATGCTTATATGCAATCATATATTGTGAGACGTTTCGATAGGCCGTATCATGGCGCCACAAATCAGCCTACTAGAGCTTACCATGACAGATACAAATATCGATTCAGCGGATTTTATGGCCCAAATTAAACACACTCAAGAATTATGGGCGTTGCAAGATAAAACCAGCGATGGCTGGGTAATATTAGATTCTATCAACTTCGAAAACACTGACGTCATGCCCCTATGGTCAAACGCGCAGCTGGCAAAAGAACATTGCATTGATGAATGGCAAGATTACGTTCCAAAAGCCATCTCGGTCTCGGATTGGCTAGAGTTTTGGGTTGAAGATCTAGCACAAGATAACGTGGTGATTGGCATCGAGTGGCGAGACGGAGGTGAGTATCTAGAAGTAGAACTAGCTGATTTTAGCCAAATGTTAGCCGAAGTAGAAAAGTTTTAAATTGTAGGGCATGTTGAGTGAAATGAGCGCACCCTATGCTGCGCTCATTACGTGTTTATGCTTCTAAAGCTATAGCGTTTTTCAATATACCAATCCCTTCCACTTCTACCTCAGCAATATCATCAGCCTGTAAAAAAACTGGGGGATTTCTAGGGTAACCTACTCCTGAAGGTGTTCCCATTGCAATGCAGTCGCCAGGCTGTAATGTCATGCACTCACTAATTTGTACTAAGGTCGTCACCACATCAAATACCATGTCATTGGTATTGGCGTGTTGCATAACCTGACCATTCAACCGCATCTCTATTTTTAGGCCCTGTGCTCCCGGTGGCAGTTCGTCAGGGGTGACTATCCATGGCCCAAAACCGCCGGTTTGATCAAAGTTTTTGCCCATTGTCCATTGGGTGCTCCAGCGCTGGTAGGGTCGCACTGAACCATCATTAAACAAGGAATAACCCCAAACAGCATCAAGTGCATTATCCTTGGTTAAGAATTTGGCTTGCTTACCAATCACCACGAGTAACTCGGCTTCGTAATCTAGTTTTTTGTTAACTTTGGGAAGTAGCAAAGGCTGTTGATGGGCAGCTAAGCTGGTAGGGGTACGCATGAAAATAGCAGGATGCTCAGGTAAGGCGTTGTTACCTTCTTTCGCATGATCTACATAGTTTAACCCTAAGCACAGAAATCGTTCGGGGTCACCAACAGGCAACGCAAATTCAATTTCATCCAGTGCGAGCGTTGAGCCGTCATAAGCTGATATTTTCTGGCGTAATTCATCTAGTACTGCCCTTCCCTTTAGTATCAAACCTTTCATATTTTGAGGTAAATTTTCATCTATAGCCTGTAAAGGAATGACACAATCGTCTCGTTTTACTGCTAATTTAATGTGTCCATTTTCGTTATATTGAAGAAATTTCATAATGATGCAGGTTCCTGACTAAGGGGACGTAAGCGAAAGTGATGATCAATGAATAATGTTTCGCCTCTGTCAGTGTTTATATAGCTGGGTTCGTGAGTAAGACTTGGTCTGACCCCACCTACCGCGTCGATATCAATATATTCACAATCCGAAAAAAACAGCTCAGTGATGACCGATTCATACCCTTGAGCTGACACCACCACGTGCAGGTGCGCACTGCGCCATGGGCTGCGCTCAAATGCGTTGAGTAAATCACCCACGGGACCATCCATAGGCACTGAATAAGGTTTAGGTCGTATAGTATTCAATGTAAATCTTCCTTGTTCGTCAGTGTATATACGCCCTCGGTTATTCATATCGTCTTGTGTTTCATCTTCATTTGAATACAAACCTGAATCCGCGTTATGCCAAATATCAAGAAGAGCATTTTCTATTTTGACACCGTGCTCGTTAGTCACCGTACCTTTAAAAACCAATGGAATACCGGGCTCACCAGCTCGACACAGAGTCCCGCCCTGTTGAATGATAGGTGCATTTTCAAGATAAAACGGCCCCAAAGGGCTGGCCGGGGTGGCTTCAGGGTTTTTAGTCGATGCGAGTAAGTCCACTAGGCTGGTGATCCCCATCACGTCAGACAACAACATAAATTCATCTCGCGTCTCTGTGGTTTTATTACCCACACGGTAGAAAAAGGCTAACAACTTGGCCCATTCGCTATGGGATAAATCCACTTCGCGAATGAACCCATGAAGGCATTTCACTAGCCCTGTCATAAGCTCTACATGTCGAGGACTCTGAGAGCTGGCAAATGACGCTGCAATATAGTCCGTTATTGTGTCCTGGGTTAAATCTCTCATGCGTTTCCCTTAATTTTGCTACAGGCATTTTACTTTATGCTGCTAGCGTGGCTCCCACGCTACTACGGCTCGCTGAAACCCGTCTCGGGCGGCTACTTTGGTATACCATTGCACCAAATTTGCGTATTGCTCTACATGTAAACCGCACAATTTATATCGGTGAACATTAACGATTGCGGCAATATCGGCCAATGAAAATCCGTTCCCTGCAAGATAATCTGCTGCGCAAAGTCTTTCATTTAGTGCACTTAAGAATTCATACGCTTCGTTAATTTTGCTTTGTACAAGCTCGTCTGAAAAACCAGCAACAAAGTCTTTTACAAACTGTAAAAGCTCAGGATTTTTTTGATGGGCCAAGTAATAGTCAACCTCCTTAGGATCAGAATAATGGCCTAACTTTTTAAATATTAATTCATAAGTTAGGTGCTTTAAGCACCACTGATTAGCATTAGAAAGGTCTATCCATTTTTGCATCTCACACTTTTGTTTTTCGTTATTAGGGTGCAGTTCAGGCCCGTCGAATACATCGTCAACATAAGCAATGATATCTACCGACTCTAGCAGTAGTGTTCCATCATGTATAAACGCAGGTACGTACCCTTTCGGGTGAATTTGTTGATATTCTGACGTCGCGTTTTCCATTAAATGCAAGTTGACCGGATGGCTCTGCCATTCGATGCCTTTTTCTTCTAACGCAAACCGTACGCGCTGAGAACAGCTCGACATACCGAAGTGATAGAGGTGTACTCCTTGCAACGATTTAATTGTGGGGTTGCTTGTTTCATTGATTGCCATTCGCTAACTCCTGCAATGTTAAGCTGACATGTATTTCGGTTGGTCCACTTGCACTGGCGGCTGCGACCGTAATCAAAATGACCACCATACGATACATGTGAACCGCATGTTAATTTAATGTACGTTCCTTGCGACATGCTGTCAACACATTAAAGTGCCTCTAAGACTCGCTTGATAGCACAAGCAGATACGCGACTGATTCTGTTTCTCTGGTAACTCTAGAGGTTCTGTCTCGGGGGACTTGTTTCGGGGAATTGTCTCGGGGGCTTGTCTCGGGTTTGGTTTCTAGGATTCATGTCTAGGATTAGACGCTAGTCTCGGCGTCAGCATGTGCGTTAGTAGATGTCGTTTTGAACACACATTGCGAGGTCATCATATGAGAAATAACCTGAACGTCATGAATTAAGAGTGTATTGAATTAAGAGTGTATTGAATTATATGGCCGTGTCATAAAACTGGTTGCCAATTTAGCTGCAGCCTAAGCGAACGCTATACCCGATAGCGTGCACTTAGCCTGCATTTTGTAGAACGACTAAGCACCGAATTAGATAGCCTTGAATTAGAAAATCAGGCTGATACACAAGGCAAAAATAAACGCCAAACTACCAAGTAAGGTTTCCATTACCGTCCACGTATTTAAGGTGGTTTTTTCATCCATATTTAATAAACGACTAACCAACCAAAATCCTGAGTCATTAAAGTGCGACAATACGGTCGCTCCACCTGCAATAGCAATAACCAAACAGCATAAATCAACCGCCGACAATCCAGTATTCATAGCCACCATAGGGGTTAACAAAGCAGCCGTTGTTGTTAGCGCTACAGTTGCTGAACCCTGCGCCACACGCAAACTAGCGGAAATAATAAACCCAGCCACAATAATCGGCATACCTGTATCGGCTAACAGCCCTGCTAATGCGTCACCTATACCGCTGGCCCTAAGTACTCCACCAAACATTCCACCAGCGCCAGTTACCAAGATCACGGCACAAATAGGTGCCAAAGAATCACCGCACCACTGCTCCATTTTACTCATGCCAAAACGTCGACTAAATATAGTAATAGTGACTAATAGGGTAATCAGCAACGCGACGGGCGTTTTGCCCAATAAGCGCAATGTGTGCACCAGCCCACTGTCTCCTTGTATAACATTGGCGGCAATGAGTGTATTAAGGCCTGTGTCCATGAAAATCAGGAACACGGGTAAAAGTAAGATAAGCATCACACTGGAAAAACTGGGCAGGTTGCTTGGTTTATCTCCTTCTGCTTGTGAACCGTTCTGACTGAACAGTGAATGCAAAGGGATATCGAAGCGCTTACCCGCATACTGACCAAAAATATAGGCACCTAAGTACCAAGTTGGGGCGGCGATCACGAGCCCTATTAGCAGTAGTAAGCTTATGTCAGCCCCTAAAAATTCCGCAGCCGCAACAGGGCCAGGGTGCGGTGGTACGAAGGCGTGCATCACTGCGAAAGCTCCCGCAGCAGGCAAGGCATAGGTTAATACCGAGCCGTTAAATCGATGGGCAACGCTAAAGATAATCGGCATCATCACAATTAAGCCAGCGTCAAAAAAGATAGGAAAACCAAAGCATAATGACGCGATCCCTAATGCTAGGGGCGCTTTGTCTTGACCAAAACGATTGACCAAATTATCCGCCAGAACCTGCGCCCCGCCCGACACTTCCAGCAACTTGCCTATCATTGCACCTAGCCCGACCAGCAACGCCACTGACGCCAAGGTACCGCCAAAGCTGCCCATTAGCGTAGGCACCACTTCTGTCACGCTAATGCCTGCAACTAAGGCTGTCACTAAACTGACTAAAGAAAGAGCAATAAAGGCGTGAAGACGAACGCGTACAATCAGAAACAATAAGGCGAGCACAGCACCTAACGCGACGGTTAATAAATACCAAGGTTCATGAATAAAGGGCTGATTTTGCATGCTTAGGCTTCATTTGTTGTTAATTAACAACAATTTAACATCAACCAAAGGGAGATTCATCCATTATTGTGCATTAATTACAAAAAGACTATAAGGGTCGACATGGCTGTTGACCCTCTCATTTTAGGCTCTTACTGGGCTAAGTAACCTAAATACTGGATAAGCATGAAACACAATGTGTGTTAATGAACCGCACTATGATGGTATCAGTGTCTCCCGTACCATCATAAGAGATACTATTTTTGCGCGGCAACCACTGATATTTCGACGAGTAATTCAGGTCTTGCCATGGCGGCTTGCACACATGCTCTTGCCGGTGCATGCCCTTGTGGTACCCATGCATCCCAGACTGCGTTCATTGCAGCGAAATCAGCCATATCTTTGATATAAATAGTCGCTGACAACATATGTTCACGATCACTATTGGCACTTAACAATAGCGCGTCGACTTTATCTAACATGGTCTGAGTTTGTTCCTCAATTCCCTTGCTTGCATCCGCTGCTACTTGCCCGCATAGATAAACGGTGCCTTGGTGTATAACCACTCGGCTCATACGTTGTTTGGTTTCTTTACGTTCGATTGTTGCCACTGTACCCTCTAAATATTCAGTTAAATTGAAGTGGCGGATAATAGCAATTTAGGTCTAGGTGCGGTGATTTTTTATCTGTAAATACCGCCTCTAAGCAGAATGTTTTTAATAACAGCCTTTTAATAATTGAACCTCAACATGACATATCTACATGGCGTATTAACATGGCATCGTCCCAAATTGAATAAATGCCGAGTGCGCGCGGCTGAGCTCTGGATATCTGATGCATCATAGAATAAGTACTACTTCAGGCACATTTTACGATCTCAACGTCGAACGCTGGCCCCATAAGTTCTGATACAAAAGGGCTTGGCTGATTTTTATCAGCGAGTATATACACCTTGTGCTTCGCGCGGGTTAACGCCACATAAAACAAACGCCGTTCTTCCGCATTTGGATAAGTCTCTTCAACTGGCAACAGCGCTTCCAATAAAGGTGAGGTTACCTTGCTCGCTGGAAAGCCGTGTTGGCCTTGAGTCATCCCAGTGAGAATGGCGTAGTCAGCTTCTTTACCTTTGGCTGCATGTATCGACAAACTCCTAATCTGCAGATCCGGGTACTGTTGGTTGAGTTTTTTTAACGTCTCTTTATCGGGCAATTGAAACCAAAACCGCCCTAAGATATACACAGTTGAGACTCGCTTAGTGTGCAGGGCCCTGCCCTTAACGTGCACTTGGCTGTCGATATCAGCAAGCGCCTGATGTAATAAAAAGTCATTCGATTTTCTGTTCACCTCACACTGTAGAATGGATACGCTGGGCTTATCCGCCTTGGACAAAGAGCGTATTTCTTTGCTTATCTGCTCAGGGTTTTGGCTAACAAACTGGGTTGCTGTATTACCGATACGATCATTAAAACGAAATGTTTGGTCTAGTACATTTTGTGAACTAGGGCCGAAATACTGCCTAAAGCCTGTCGTCAAGCTGACATCTGCACCACTAAAACGATATATGGCTTGCCAATCATCCCCTACACAAAATAAAGAGGCGGGCTGTGCTTTTTCTCGCTTTGCATTTTCTCGCTTTGCATTTTCTGGCTTTGCATTTTCTGGCTTTGCACTTTCCGGCTGGGCTCTTTCTGGCTGGGCACTTTCTGGCCGAGCGATCTTGGGCCAAGTACTGTCACGTAGCGCTCGCACTAAACGCGCACGCGGCTCGGAAATATCCTGAAATTCGTCCACCATGATATATCGCCACGGAGCAATAAACTTCTTCTGCTCTACATAATTAATCGCTTTGCCAACCATGTCTTCAAAGTCTATTTGCGCCTGTTGTCTTAGGTACTTTTGATATTGTTGATAGATAGGCCTTAGCAAGCTAAAAACGAGGCGAATTTGTTGAATGTCAGTGTTTGTGGTGTTTCCAGCAACCCTATGTAGTATTTTTTCTAGAGTTAGCTTACCTTGACAAGTCGATTTGTATACTGTGATGAGTTGGCTCAGTAAGCCCGCTAACTTGGTCAACCTCCCAGACTCTCGCACCCTGTCCAATACGGTTTCATCGTCTATGGGGACAATGTTTAGCTGCATTTTATTCACCCCTCGTTTTAGCGCGTTGTTTAATTTCCCGTTGGCATACTGGTGATAAAACAATTCAATGCAGCGACTCCCCTGTTGGCTATGCAGTTCGCGCTTACGCTGCATCATGTTTTGATAGTGATTTTTATCTTTATATGCCGGTGTATTACCATTTTCATCGAGGGCGTAATACTCGATATACACTTTAGATAGCGGCAAATAAAAGTCAGCTTTAATCACGCCAACCGCACTGCTAGCGGCATCAGCGCCACTTTTGTGATTGCTATTACTGCTGGCGCATTTGCCTTTGCCTAGCGCTGCGAACTCATACGTTGCATTGTAGTGATATTCAATGCCGTGTAAGAGCAGCCAGTTCGCAATATGCAGATGAGCAACATCATTGACACGCTCACCTTTTAAGGTGCGAATATCGTTACTTGTTATGTACCGGTCTACATCACTTTGTGCAGTAAACTCAAATGTGTTTTTTGGCTGATAGTAAAAGTCGCTCATGTATTTTATCAGTTGTTGCCGGTAGCGCGCGTTAAGTAACTGGCTTTCCATCGTAGCCTGTACCCATTGCGTTTTTGCTTCCTCATCATTTACCCAAGCAGATAAACTCGGTTGCTTGCCTTCCACTTGACTAATAATGGTTAAACCTAAACTATGAAAAGTACTGGTTTTGATGCTATCAATACCCAGCTTATCTTTTATCCGTTCATCCATTTCTGTAGCGGCTTTTTTACCGTAGGCAAGCAATAAGATCTCTTCTGGACGAGCCTGCTCACTTGTTAGTAAATAACCGGCCCTTGCCACCATTACACTGGTTTTTCCCGTGCCAGCGCCCGCCAGTAATAAGTTACTGTCATCATCAATAACAGCCGCTCGGCGCTGCTTTTCTGTCAACGGGTTAGACTCAACGGTATCGAAATAATTGCGGTAAAGGCGCAGTTGCTTTTGAATAAAGCGTTCTCGAAGTTCATTGATATCCGTTTCGCTCCAATTGTGCATCACCTTAAGCTTTGCGACTGCATCTCCTATCGAGTTACTTAAATGAGTACTTTGAGCCCAAGGGAGCCAACGTGGGTATTCTTGGGCTACTCGTTGTTGTATCGCCTTTAAGCGAGAGTGCCTTAAATATCGCGCCTGTGTTGTGTTTTCCACATTGCTCACTAATTTCAGTAATCGCTTTTGATGATAATGTGCCCACTGACTTTTGATTTGACCAGCAAAGGCCCTGCTATCGCGGTAACCGATAAAGTGCAACTCATACACCATCCCATTCACCTGATAGATCAATGTTGCCCCCAGCCATCGCCATTCAAAGACCGGAGGAATATCAAAGTGCTGCCATAACAAACTGTATCTCTTTCGCTTAACTTGGGCTTTCGAACGGCCATTAACCACAAGCGTTTTTAGCGCTTTTGGTGGCACAAAGCCTTCTGGAAAAACAAGGCTATGCTCATCCACTATTAATCCAGACTGCAAATAGGAAAAAATCCGCCCAAACCAACTGAGTTGAATAACGAATGATGTTGTTTGTGTTGTGTGTTTATTATGATGAATTGAGTTAATTTCAGGTGGGGTATCCGTCAACGACGGTGAAACTTTCGAACGCAAAGGAACCTACTTGTAGATGGTTTTTAATTTAAAAATGTTTACTGGTTTACTGTTAAAAGCGCCGAAAAAGAAGCGAAAAGCGGTATTAAGCATGAAGAACAATGAAATCCGCCCGCATCACTTAAAAAACGGTCATTCTCCTGAATAAGCGCTTTTAAGTGATGCTCGCGTTAACCATTGATTAGTACGTTCTTTTTACCCAACCCACTAAGTACCAACTGTCTGCGGCATTTTTTGATTTACGGATCGCGCTGATTTCTTCAAGATTTTGCAAACTTGTCTCCAGTTCACTTTCTGACAACGCGGTACGCTCATAACGAATTAAATGAGAATTAATTTTGGTTAGCAGATCCTTCCCACTAATGGTATTGGTTCGCCTCGCTCTGACAAACCACATGCACCAAATCACCATCGCGTCATTTTCGCTGATCGTAACGCTCTGTATATCACTGATTAAACGTAACAGTTCAATAAAGGCATATATGCCAAGCCAGGGCTCGTGCTTTGGGTTAACACCAGGTGGTTGACTTTTTTCAATGTGCTCAATCAAGGTGTTAATACTGAGTTTGATATTTCCCGGTTTTACTGACTGTTCAGGCTCTGCTTCCAACTGTTCATTGGAAACAGGTTTTTTAGGGGCTCGAACAGCAATAGCAGGATTAAGCGTAGTGGTTATTAGCTCATCTGTTGCATCAGGCTCTAGGCCAACTTCGATCAACGAACTACGCAATACTTGATTTACTTCCAGCTTTTTATCTTGAGCCTGTTCATAATCGGGTTCCATATCCTTACCTCCGTTATTATTATATTTTTACTTATACCACTGTCACGATGCTGACTTTCCCTCGGTGAAAGGGTGAACATTAACAATGAATGTTTATCAACAAATCTTGAACAGAAATCGGTTTATCTCGACCTCTTAGATCGACTTAGTAAGATCGCTTCTCCCAAGCGCAACGTCTTTGATTTATAGACATGCAGTGATCGAGTTAGTTGAATTACATTACCATAAAAACTGCTGCAAATCTTTATGAAGGCCAGAATTAGCGCTTATTACACTCGGTTTAATAAGAGATTTAATCTAAGAAAAGCGCTATTTCCTTACTTTATCACCCCAAATATTATCTAAAACGTTTATAAAGTGAGCACTACGCTTGTAAAAGCAACACGCCCCGCAAGCGACGGTATTTTGCGTGCCATGAAAAACCTACATGATCGCGTCACATTTTTACCCAATTCAACTAGACCATAATCAAAATACTATTTGCGTCGTTACCAGCAAGTAGACCTAAGCACCTTTAAAACCCTAGCGTTGTAACTAGCGTAATACTAATCAGCACATCGAAAGAGGCTTGGCACATTACTTGATAATCACTTGATAAAAAATCGGTAAATATAAAGTCGTTTTATCAATGAATTGTGCACAGAGACGAGTATCTACTTTGATCAAAAAGCAACATTTCGCATAACAGGAGGTACAGATGTTTTTTGAATCTTGGGATGAAATCCTACGGATAGTTATTAGTACATTAATTGTTTACTTGTTTTTATTGATCGCGACACACTTAGTGGGTAAGCGCTCGTTTGCGAAAATGAACAACTTTGATTGGGTTATCACAGTGACCACGGGCACAATTTTTGGATTAGCCATATTGCTCAAAGATGTCTTACTTTCAGAGGTGCTAATTGCCGCTTCTTTCTTGTTCTTTTTACAGTATCTGGTCACGCTGGCCAGTGCACACTTCTCTCGTTTCGACAACGTCATCAAGGTTTCCCCCCAATTGGTATTTTTTGATGGTCACTACATCGATAAGGCCATGAAGGAGGCACGCCTAACCTGCACTGAGGTAGAAGCTGGCGTTAGAAAAGCAGGTTTTGGTGACTCAAGTCGCGTTATGGCAGTCGTGTTTGAAGCAGACGGAGAGCTAAGCATTGTGCCTAAAAGTGAAATACACGATCACCTTATAATGAAACTGCACGATGAGAAGCATTAGCTACACTCTAATTTCGCCCTAGTTACACCTTATTACATTGAGTAGATAAGCCCTATGTCTGACGACTATTTTCACTTATTAAATATAATCGGTGTCGCTTTCTTTGCGGTGTCCGGCACTTTGCTTGGTTATGAAAAAAAAGTCGGTGGTTTTGGTGTAGTTGTCGTTGCGTGTGCCACCGCTTTAGGGGGCGGCTCTTTGCGCGATTTACTGCTAAACGAACCCGTTTTTTGGGTAGCGGATCCGGATTATTTGTATTCAACCTACGGTGCAATAGTAATTACCATTTTGTTTATTCGTTACCTGCCTAACGTCTCAAACTATTATTTGTTACTGCTTGATGCCGTGGGTATGGCCATTTTTAATATTATCGGCATAGAAAAATCACTTATCGGCGGCACCGGTATGGTGATCGCCATTACCATGGGTACCACTACGGGCATATTTGGTGGCCTAATCCGCGATGTGATTTGTCGTGAAATACCTTCTGTTATGCGCGGTGAACTATACGCATCAGCCTGTATTGCGGGCGGTTTAGCTTACGCTTTGCTCTTTACACTGGGCGTGCCCTATGTGTGGTGCATACTAGGTTCACTTTTCACCACAGTGTTTATAAGAATGGGGGCCCTACACTGGAACTGGAAGTTCCATATTTTTAAAAGGAAGCACCATAGTTAACCAAGGACCCGCTAAAGAGTCGCGGCAATAGGCGTTAAAGCTATTTTCTCGCCGTACGTTTTAACTCCTCTACTATTTATTCTTTGAAGGGCTATTGGTCAGTAGCCCTGAGTTTCTAAATATAAGATTTACATTTGGTACAGCAGAATTCGTTGCTCTGGTGTTTCTAGACCTGTATAAATATAAATTAATCATCTGTAAAACTATACGAACCATCTCCACTCATTATTTGCTTTAAATAAACCATTAAGCAATGAGTAGCGGAGAGCGCAAAAGAGAAACTTTATCAGCATTTACACTCGCAACAATATTCAAATTATTGGTGATGGCCCCGTCACTATTGTTTTCGCCCATGGCTTTGGATGTGATCAGAACATGTGGCGCTATTTAACGCCTTCTTTCAAACAAAGGTTTAAAGTCGTGTTGTTTGATTTAGTCGGCAGCGGTAGATCTGATTTGTCTGCCTATGACTTTAAAAAGTATGCATCCTTGCAAGGGTACGCTGAAGATTTGATAGAAATCATTGATGCAGTATCGGATCAACCAGTTATCTTCATTGGTCATTCTGTTAGCGCGACCATTGGCCTTCTTGCATCAGTTACAGCACCTGACAAATTTAGGTGCCAAATCATGATCGGTCCTTCTCCTTGTTATATTAACGACGGTGAATATATTGGCGGCTTTACAAGAGACGATATAGAAGAGCTTTGCGATACAATCGACAGCAATTATTTAGGATGGTCCAGTACGATGGCACCCGCGATTATGGGGTCGCCTGAGAAACCTGAGTTGGGCGAAGAGCTAACCAACAGTTTTTGCAGGACAGACCCTGAAATAGCCAAACATTTCGCCCGAGTTACATTTCTCTCAGACCATCGAGATGCATTGGTGTTGTCACACACTCCGACCTTAATTCTTCAATGCAGTGACGATTTTATCGCGCCGTGCACTGTGGGTCAGTATATGAAACGCGCCATGCCAAAGGCAGAAATTTGCATCATCGATAACGTGGGTCACTGTCCTCACTTAAGCGCGCCAGATGCTAGTACCCAAGCCATCGAAAATTATCTTAAAAACTATTAGCCTAAATGAATAGCACTTTGGATTTAGCATACTTATTTGAACATGCCCCTTGTGGCCTAGTCACGGCTCAAACAGATGGCACCATTTTACGTGCAAATGCGACGTTTTGCGGTTGGTTGGGTTATAGCCTTGATGAGATTGTCGATAAACGCAAAATCCAAGAACTGTTCACCATAGGTGGCCGATTCTTTCATCACACACATTGGGCGCCTTTGCTCCAACTACAAGGCTCTGTGTCTGAGGTGCAAATCGACATCAAAGCCAAAAACGGCAGCGTTTTACCTATGTTAATCAACGGTAGTCGCCACCAGCAGGGTGAAATACGTTTTGACCAATTAGCTTTTTTCTTAGCCACTGAACGCAAAAACTACGAACGTGAATTGATCACTGCCAGAAAATCAGTGGAAGAATCTCTGGCGTCACTACGCACCACCCAAGAGAAATTGCAAGAAAGTCGTGACATGCTGGGTATTGCTCTTCGCAGTGCGCGTATGGGCGTGTGGTCGCAAAATCTAATAGCCGACCAAATTTGGTGGAGCCCAGAACTACAGCAGTTAATTGGACATAGCGACAATGAGTACTGGGAATCATCCCAAGCGTTTTACCAAATCATTCATCCAGATGATCGAAGTCAATTCATAGCCGAAATAGAAAAGGCAATAGAGAGCAAGTCCGACTACAACGTTCAGTTTCGAATTCGGCATAAGAACGACAGCTGGTTAACCATGGAAACCCGCGGGCATGCCACCTACACTGATGAAGACCAAGCACTGTCAATTGTCGGCATCATCATGGATATATCTGACCGCAAAGCCGCAGAAGAACAACTCAATGCACTAAATCAACAGTTATCAATCGCTGATCGTCGAAAGGACGAGTTCTTAGCCACATTAGGGCATGAATTACGAAACCCGCTTGCTCCCATTTGCAATGTGCTTGAGATAATGCGCGCAAAAGAAACGGATGATACCTTTATGCATTGGTCTCGAGACATGATCGAACGGCATGTTTCTCAGTTAACTCATTTGGTTGACGACTTATTGGAGGCCTCAAGAATATCCCAAGGTCGGTTATCTCTGCGCACAGAACCGATTAATATTGATGATGCGGTGCAAAACGCCGTCGAATCTGTGCAGGACCTAATGAAATCCTCCGAGCACAATCTAACGGTAAATAAACCGCAACATCCAATCATCATTGACGCAGATGCCACGCGCATCACCCAGATTATTGTTAACTTGCTAACCAATGCAGGTAAATATACCCCTAAAGGGGGTGACATTTTATTAAACGTTTTCAAACAAGAAAACCAAGCCATCGTGTCAGTAAAAGACACTGGGATTGGCATACCTGCGGAGCAGCTAACAAACGTATTTAATATGTTTTCCCAGCTGACACCGGCTCTCGACAAGGCTCAGGGAGGCTTAGGTATTGGTCTGTCACTGGTGCATGGTTTAGTCAAGTTACATGGAGGAAACATAGTCGCACTTAGTGATGGGGAAAACCAAGGCAGCGAATTTATCGTAAGTTTACCCATAGTAACGAATCCCCAAGAAGCCCTCCCTAAAGGTGAACGCGCCGAGGACGGACAAAAAGACCCAAATATTGCAAACCACCTGCGGATATTAATTATTGAAGATAATGTTGATGCGGCCGAAAGTTTATCGTTTTTACTCGAGTTTAATGGCCACACTACGCGTGTGGCATACGACGGTGCCTCAGGTTTGTCGGCTGCAGAGGAATTTCGCCCGAATGTAGTGCTACTAGATATCGGCTTGCCGGATTTAAACGGCTACCAAGTGGCTGGTAAGATACGAGAAACAAGTTGGGGGAAAGACATATTTCTTATCGCGGCTACAGGCTGGGGACAAGATAAAGATAAGGCACTGGCCCAAGGCGCGGGATTTGACCGACACCTTGTTAAACCAATTGATTACAGCGAATTAACGGCGCTCTTATCAATAGCAGTTTTAACCACAGCAAACGACTAACAGCTAGCCCAACTACGCATAAGGTTATGATACACCCCAGTTAAGCGTTTTACTTCTGCATCATTGCTGCCCAGCTCTACAGTAAGCGCTTGAATTGATTGGTCTAAATCGAACAGCATACTGCGTTGGTCGTTACTGCGTACTAAGCTTTCTACCCAGAAAAATGAGGCTGTTCTATGCCCTTTTGTAACGGGGTTGACTTGATGCAAACTGTTAGCTGGATACAAAATAACGCTGCCCGCATTAAGTTTGATTTGCTGTAAACCAAATTGGGTCTCAATGCTAAGCTCCCCGCCGTCATAAGTACTTGGCTCTGATAAAAACAAAGTCGCGGAAAGATCGGTACGTAACATTTGATGGCTGTTCGGAATTGGCATAACGGAGCTGTCTACGTGCAGCCCGTAGTGTTCGCCGCCTTGATAGCGGTTAAACTTAGGGGGATATATCTTATTTGGCAAGGCAGACGACATAAAGAGCGCGTTGGCTGACAACTTTCGGATCACCACGTTTCTTAGCTCTGTAGCTAATGCACTTGAATCGTCAAGCTGTTGATTGTATTTCACTTTTGACGCCTGACTGCCAGCCGTATGCTTACCATCTATCCACTGGCCTTTGTCTAGTGACTGGGTAAATTTAGCGACTTCTTGTTTGGATAATAAATCTTCAATAACGGTTAACATGCGTCTCTCTTTAAGGCCTAGATGAGTGAATTTTCTTGCTGTTTATTGAGTATAACAACCTTGCCCACTCGTGCGTTTTATGAAAATCAATAAATACAATCTAAGGTAATGTCGTCAATCGTCTCACAGCCTGTGAGTGCCATGGCTAATTCTAACTCTTGCTGTAACAAGGTTAAACTATGGGCCACACCCAACGCCCCTGCAACTGCTAGGCCATTTAGAACAGGTCGACCAATCAATACGCCATTTGCACCAAGGGCAATAGCTTTAAAAATATCGGTCCCACGGCGTATACCACTATCCAGCAAGATACTGAAATCATCGCCTACCGCGTTTCTAATCGGTGGCAACAAATCAATGCTCGCCGCTAAGCCGTCTAATGTGCGCCCCCCGTGATTCGATACCACAATGCCAGCACAACCACTTTCGGCCGCTAATATCGCATCTTGCGGGTGACTGATGCCTTTTATCCAAACCGGTAAACGCGTGTTTTCACGTAACCATTGAATATCGTCCCAATCTGGTGCATCGGCCATTAGCCCGTTTAACAATACACTTTGACCTGGTGATAACGATTGCGTCTTTGACGTAGGGTAATTTACTAAATTGGCTGCCATGACACTTGGGGGTAAACTAAACCCAGCTCTTTGCTGGCGATTTCTTAGGCCGCTCACCGGCGCGTCTACCGTTACCACTATGGCAGTGTAACCCGCATTTTCGGCGCGTCTGACCAAATCCAGGGTATGCTCGGGATCAGGCTGCATGTACAACTGAAACCATTTCGGCGTTTGCTGCTTAGCCGCAATTTCTTCAAGTCTCACAGTGGACAAGGTACTGCTCATCATGCCCATATTTACCGCGTTGGCGGCTTGTGCAGTGGCAAGCTCACCTTCTGGGTGTAATAAACTTTGATAAGCAAGGGGAGCAATCAACATAGGCCAGTTGAAACGGTCTGAGCTTAGGGTAATTTCTGTTGTGCCTTTGGTAAATTTACGTAAAACACGCTTGTTCATACCTATGGCATCAAATGCAGCACGGTTGCGATTGAGTGTAATGTCGTCCCCTGCTCCGCCCGCAATATATTCATAAATACCGTGGGGCATATACTCTTTTGCAAGGCGCTCGTAATCACAAATAGCAATCACATCGGCGGGAATTTGACTTAATTTGGGTAACACATAATGATCTGTTTTCATGAGCAAATCTTAACGTAAAAGAAAAAAGGGAGCACGTTGAAAACCAACCTGCTCCCTTGATTACATTACGTAAATTGTAATAAAACGTTTTTAACGAAAATTAAAACTCGTAGGTTAACGTTAGCTTAGCGTTACGCGCTGCACCAATGTAGGTAAATGCACCACTACGGTAAGCCGCTAAGTAGTAATCTTTATCCGTGACGTTAGCAACGTTTAAGCGCAAGTTAAGCTGCTCGCTGAAGGCATAAGTCGCGAAAACATCAAATGACGTGTAGCTAGGCACCTTGTACGAATAATCATTGATCTCAGTGTTAAAGCCAGCACCTGAATCAGGTTGCCCTGCGTACATTTCACTTGAGTACGTCATGGTGCCACCAAATGAGAATGCATCGCTTGCTTGATAACGTAGTTGCCAAAACGCACTGTTATCCGCAAAGTTACTCAAGGTACGACCGACGCTATCTGTATCGAATGATTCAAGCACTTCAGCGTCCATAAACGTCACACCGAACTGGGTGCTTAAATCTTCGGTAATGTTACCTACCACTGAGAACTCAGCACCTTTAACGCGGTTTTTACCCGTATTAAGCGTACCTAAACTGGCGTAGTCATCGTCACCGATACTTTCCATTACGTCATCTTTGGTGATTTGGAAGATAGCAGCGGTTAGCAACAGCTTGTCGTTGAATACATTCCATTTCGTTCCTAGTTCGAAGTTTTCAGTGTCTTCAGGTTTGCTGTCAGTCACCTGCTGAGGGTCGCCACAGATACCGCCGTAACCACAGTTACCGCCTAAGTCAGACTCACCACCATTGATGTTGCTTGAGGTGCTGTAGGTAAGATAAACATTGGCATCTTCATTGATGTTATACACCACGCCAACGTGGCCATTCCAAAGGGTATCTGAATAATCATAAGCGGTATCAACGCCACCACTGGTCACGACGTTCTCGTAATCGAAGCTATCGGCACGTACACCGGCGAATACAGACCAAAACTCATTGATATCAACTGTATCCATCAATGATACAGACACAGTATCAATTGAATAATCTGAATCCTGAGCACCTTTTTCAATGCTGCGGCCCATTACATTTGAAATGTTGTCAATGTAGTTTCCACTTGTGTCAACTATGCAGAAACCTTCAGATGCACCCCTGCGCCCAGCTGTAATACAGTTGGTTTCGCCGGTATTAGTCACATTATAAACACCATTGTCTACGTCAAGGGCACTGTACTCAGCACTGACTACAAAGTTGTGCTTTAAACCGCCTAGGTCGCGGGTTAAATACACGTTTAGCTGATCTGCAAAGTAGTCTACTTCTTGCCAACCTTGGTGCGTACTTAGGCTAACCGTTGCTGCGCCTGGTGCGTCAGGGTCAGTGGCATCACGGTTGGTACCGCGTGCGCCGGTGGTTACATAACCGTTGTCGGTCGTGCCGTAACGCATTAGGTTCTCAACGCGAGTGTTGCTGTCAATTTCATATTGAGCACGCAAGGTGAAGGTATTAATTTCAGACTCTAGAAAGTCTTGACCGTCTTGGCTGTACACAGGTAAATCTGCGACTGGCTTACCACCGCCTGCCACAATATAGGTTCCCAAGTCAGGGGTATCTTCCGCTTTTAAATAGTAATAGTCAGCGGTTAGTTTTAACTTGTCTGTTGCTTTGTAATCAACAGAAAGGGCAAGACCATTACGCTCCTGATCTGCAGGGCCTCGGTCTGGAATTTCTTTGTACGAATGCAAGATGTTGGCGCGCACTGCTAGGTCATCATTGATACGTTTGTTGCTATCAAGCGCAATACGGCGATAATCGTCAGTTCCTAAACCAGCTTCAAGCTTAGAGAAGTCATATTCTGTGCTCGCTTGCTTCGTAATGCTGTTAACCGCACCACCTGTTGAACCACGCCCAGCAAAGGTAGAGCTTGGACCTTTAGTGATCTCAACTTGTTCAGTTGCAAAGCTTTCGCGGGTAGTCATGCCTGGATCACGCAAACCATCAACAAACACGTCACTACGTGCTTCGTGGCCACGAATAATGTAACGGTCTCCAAATGCGTTGCCGTTTTCACCTGTGCCTAGAGTAATACCTGGCTGAGCTGCCAAGATATCTTTTAGATCTGTTTTACCAGATTCTTGAATTTGAGTTTGAGTAAGAACACTAATAGTTTGTGGGGTATCAGCTAACTCTTTGACGTGACGAGAATCACCAGAAACTTGCGCTTTATAAGGCGCTCCTGCTTGAGCATAAGGGTTGGTGTCAACCGTCCGCTCTTCAATTTGCATCGTATCTAATACAATTGGCTCGTCTTCCTGAGCCATAGCAAATGGGCTCATTAACATGCCGGGTACGCTTAATGCTAACAAGGTTTTATTAGTGTTAACCTTGGGTGAGCGAAGGCTCAATGGCGCTATTTGACACGTTTTTGTTCTACTCATTGGTAACTAATCCTTAAATGCTGAGTTGGTGATTAACGAATATTCGATGGGGATCACTAGCGTGATCTTTTCTCGTTTGATTGAATCGGGTACAAGTGGCAAAGGGTTGGCCTTTTGCAACATATCAAGCGCAGCCTTGTCCAGTTCAGCTGAGCCTGAGCTTTCTTTGATGCTAGAGGCCAATACATAGCCATCGTGATCGATGGTGAATTGCAACTGCACCACGCCTTCAATTTTTTGCTTTTTCAATTCTCTTGGGTAGGTCTTATATTTGCGCAAATGCGCCTGTAGCTCTGCGAAGAAGTCTTTTGCGTTGCCCGCGCGGCCTCCAGAACGATTTGAACTTGCACTGCCGGTACCCCGTGTTGTGGCCTTTTGCGCAGCAGGTGCGGGGGCGCTGTCGTCAGACTGCGCCTTTTCTGCCGCATCATTGCTAACCGCTACGTCCTGTTGCTCAGGCGGGGGCTGCGTGGGTGTTGGCTCCTTTACTTCAGGCTCGGGTAACTGTTCTTTCGGCTCTTTCAGTTCTTCCACTTTTTGTATCGCGTTTTGCGCTGATGCTTGTTCAACAACGGGTACAGCTATTGATTCTGCAACAGGTGCCACCTCTTCAACGACTGGCTCTACTTTCGGCTCAGGTTCTGGTTGGAGCTTTGGCTCAGGTTCAGGTTTTGACTCTGGCTTAGGTTCAGGCTTAGGTTTCACAACGGGTTCGACCGTTTCTTCCATCTGCTGTGACTCAACCAATTCTTGATCTTGATAGGCACCTAGCATACCAAGGCCCACTTCGATACCGTCTTGACCTTCGCCGATGGCAGTGCCTCTCACTTCTTCAGATTTAATCGAAAGTGCTGCAAACAAACCTGCGTGTAAGGCAGTAGCAACGGCTATTGCGATCAACCACTGGCGTTTATAGCCACCGCTATGAAAACTCGGAGAAAGTAAGCCAGTGCTGCCATATGGTTGAGTGGCTATGCGCTGTTGTTCACTGTTTTGTTGTGTAGCAGCACGCATCAACTTGCCTCTGTCGTTAGGGTGAATAAGTTGATGGTGCTAAACCCTGCAGCACGTAGTGTATCAAGCACTTTGTCTAAGTCTTGATAGGTCACTTGCTTATCAGCACGCACGGCAATATTGGCTGGGTGCTCCTGCAATAACTGAGTTAGCGCGTTAGGTAATTCCTCAAAATTAACCACTTCATTATTCAGATGAATTTCATTATCTTTTGAAAGCTGCAAGGTGATTGGCTGAGCTACCGCGGGCTTTGTTTGACTGTTTTCTGGCAACGTTAAACCAGCGTCTTGAATTTGCTCTATTTTTCCTGCAATCATGAAGAAGATCAGCAGCAAGAAAACAATGTTAATCAATGGAATTAAATTATCGTCGCTATTTGTTTTACGTCTTTGGGTCTGTGCTTGATTGAAAATACTCATTGTTGCCCCGCAGCCAAATTTGCTTGAGGGCGAGACTTCCCTAACGTCACTTGCGTAAAACCCAACGTCTTCAAGCGCGACAAAGCATCAACTATCACCTGCACTTGGGTATCAGGCGTTGGCTGCAACACAGTTGGCATGCTTATATCAAAATCGCTTGTCAAAGCACTGTCTGTTAATGCTGTAGTTTGCTCACTGGATAATTGCCCATCAAGTGCTAAACGAAGCAGCTGAGGCTTGCTGTCAGAGGCCGTACTTGCTGCCAAGCTTGACTGCATCTCTAGCGCACTAAATTTGGTGAATGATGAGGTCAACATAAAGAACATTAGAAGAATGAACACCACATCGATTAATGCCGTGAGGCTAATACTTTGTTTGCGACGTTGCGGCAATAACAAGGTAGACATAACGACTACTCAGCGCCTTGATTTGTCGTGGTGGATGTCTTAGTAACACTTGTGGGTTTACTATTCGCTCCTTGGCGACTGTTACTAGCACTGGCGTAAATGGTAAAAACACGTTGCAAGTCATTTTGAATGGCCTGTGCTTCTACTTCTGCTTTGCGTTCAAAATAACTATTCAACATGGAAACAGGAATAGCCACGGCCAAACCCACAGCGGTGGTCAGTAGTGCTTGCCAAATACCCCCTGAAAGTACCGCTGGGTTTACTTGAGCACCAGCTGATTCCATTGCCTTAAATGCTTCTATCATGCCGATCACCGTACCAAAAAGCCCCATCAATGGCGCTAATGTAGCGATCACTTCCAAGACACGTAAGTAACTGTTGAGCTGTGCTATGGCGAGTTGAGCTTGGCGATAGATTTCATCTTTGATGTCGTCTAATGCCAGAGAAGATTTATCTATTAACTGAACCGTACTGCTAATGAGTGCTGCGCGATAGTTACGCTGGCCATTCACTAGCAACAATGCTTGAGCGTGTTTACCTTGTTGTAAGAAACCAAATGCTTGTTCAATTGCATCAGCAGGTGTTGGGCGCGTGCTATAAAACTGCCAAGCTTTAAACGCACCTACACTAAGAGCAACTACGGATAGGCTGATCAAAAGCCACACCACTACCCCACCATTTACGAGCAAATCAATCACAGTAACACCCTAACAACAATCTAAATGAGAACGATTATCAATTTACATCGTAATAAGGTTTGTGACAACTGTTTATTGAACTAAAACTGACGATAAATGTCATTTCTGCCAATTTTGGTTATAACAAAATACGTGAGTGCAGCATAAATATTATAAGCAAGCGATATACGCAGAGATAACCATTGTTAAATTCGAAAAAAGCAGGGATTTATAAAGTAATGATATTGAGTTGTATTCAGAGTGTCAGGAGTGATGGCCCTTCCTCAGGTAGTGATAAAAAGCCATATGTTCTGCATTTGAGCACACAAACAGCAAGGGTATGGTTGCAGTGGGTGCTTAATGACACACGAGTGAATGAGTGGTTTGCAAAGAATCAATATAATTAATAAACGCGCCAGAACAGAAAACTACAACCCCACTTCCCTCATCTATTCAGTGGTGTGGCGTTTCGATTCGGCCTCGATTTCTCCAAGCATTGAAAGCCTTTGCAGAGGATTGATAGACAATGCTGAGCGTTACAAGATATCCCTAGGCATCAAGCTACCGTAGGGGGTTGCGAGTAAAGCTGATTGCACAATACTCACCTACGCGAACACGATTTGAGCTCTAGCCCTTTAAAGAGCCAATGCCTGGCTCACATTTTCTGATCCTGTTACAGATATTGAGATTAATACATATACGCAGACTCCTGCGCAAAGAGCAATGGTTTTGCTATATCTGCAACGCTTACCTTAACGTTATTTATTTTCCAGCAGTTCTTGTAATGGTTTGGGTAACCGACTGCGTAGCTGATAAGTCAGTTTTTGTTCGTGCTTTTGCCAAAGGATCCCCAAATAAACAATAAACGCGCCCAATAACGTGAGCATAATAGGAAAAAGCCAGCTGTCTTTAAACACGTCATAAGCCAGGTATCCCACATAACCACAGACGCCCAATGCACCAAATATAACCAAGACTCTGCGTACCAACACAATGCCAAACCCCATCATAATCAGATTGATACAGCAGTAGGCTAACTTAGATAATTCGCTATCAGAGTGCTGCATAGAAAGACCACACCAAAAAGAAGTTGCGCCAAATAGGTACAACCAAAACGCATAATCGAGTGAATGACGAGAACGAATATCTACCCAAAATGCTAGGCCTAAAATGAGTAAGCCCATATACATAGAAACCAATGCACGTAATTCGAACTCGGGATAATCTCCTGTCAGCATAACGGCGAGATCCATCGATAAGTACCACAGCGTGAGAGCAACGGGCATTAGCAAGAAGGGATAGCGATAACTTCTTGCTAACGCTGCTCCTACGGCTAATGTAGCCAACTCCATGTAAAGCCAGTGCCACTGAACATAGCGATGATAATCACGGTAGTTGTCGTCACTCGGCCATATCCCCAATGCATGTTGCAATCCAAAAGTGGCTAACGGTGTTAGGCATACAACAAAGGTGGCAGATATGCCTGCAACAACAGGTAATCCTTTCTTTGCTAAACGGTTGGCTAGCATTATTCCTGCTGTGGCGTATACCGCACAAAGCGTAACAATGCCCCAACCACCAAAAGACTCACAGCCTAACGTCATAAAAAGTGTCATTGCTCCTATGGCGACTAAACCACCGAAGTAGTAAAGCAGATGGGTAAAATCAAACTTTGCAGTACTACTCGGTAAACCGTCAACGAACAGAGTTAATCGCTCCGCTTGTTCACGGCTTAGGATCCCCTCTTGCACCGCTTGTGCTAGCTGGCTCTGACTAATATCCATGTGACGTTCTCCTTTATAACAGAAGCTTATGCAATGGCTTGTGGATTCTTTTGCTGACTCACATCATCAAGTAACAGTAGTAGCGAGTGATAAGGTATACCACTGTGTTGACTTAGACCGATTTCACACGTGCGACTATTACTGTATCCCGCAGTACACCCATCCGGTATTTGCGCTTTTAAATGGCGCAGCGCACTGGCATTTAGTTCAGGTACAAACATCCCCTTGTCACCCGCAAAGCCGCAACATTCAATGCCTTGGGGCTCTATCACAGATTCGCTACAGGCATTTGCTAACGCTTGTAAATACGGCGCAAGGCCCATTTTGCGGCTGCTGCAGGTAATGTGCAGTGCAACAGGCTCAGCTTGTCGTGTTATCTCGAGCTGTTCGATCACATGCCTAACCATAAACTCGCTGGTTTCATAAATATGTAAGCCTTCAGTACTTTTAAGTGCATTTATTTGCTGCTTACACGGACTGGTGTCAAACACGATAGGAATTACCCCCCCTTGGCTAATATCCTGCAGGTGCTCGACTAACTCATGACCTTTTTGCATCGCTAAGTCTGAAAAGCCTTTACTACTAAAAGGCATACCGCAACACAGCTCGTCCAGCCCTTCTGGCAATATGACTTGATAACCCGCCTTATTAAAAATTGAACGTGCCGCTTCGTAGGTAGAACGCTTTTCCTCGTCAAAAGGCGTTGGCCCCATATTTCGACTGGCACAACTGGCAAAATAAACGACTTTTTTGGGGTTAATCGAGCCATCAATCTTGATAGCTTTGCCTCTGCCTGGCCACTTACTTTGCCATAAAGGCAGCTTTTTCGCCGACATTTGGTGCATTTTAACACCTATTTTATCCGTTCTAGGTGCGCCAAGTAGTTTTGTAGCGGTACTCGATACCGCCAATCCAATACCCGCTCCTTTACTCACCAGCGAAAAATGCTCAGCACTGAACTTTGCTATCGTTTTGCCGAATCTAGACTGGTTTTCGCTGCGTAATTGCCGAATAAGATCCCCGGTATTGATCCCCACTGGGCATCGCTGAGCGCATAAGCCGGTAGCGGCACAGGTATCTACCCCCATGTACTGAAAATCATGTTCTAATTGCTTAAGCTCATTTTGCAGATCTTGTTGCTGTTCTTTTTGCTGTTCTTGTTGTTGATCTGGGTGCTGAAGTGCCCAAGCCTTGCTTTGTGCATTAAGCGATTCAGCTTCACGCAGTTGTTTGATACGCCGCCATATCGCTATGCGTTGCCTTGGGGTGTAACTTAAATCCTGAGATGGGCAAACCGCTTCACAAAAGCCGCACTCAATACATTTATCCACAATCTCATTGGCTTTAGGCAGTAGTTTTAAGTTTTTAATATGACTTTGCGGGTCGTCATTCAAAATAACGCCAGGGTTTAGAATACCCTTAGGATCGATAATGTGTTTAACGCTGCGCATAACCTCATAGGCATCGCTTCCCCACTCTAACTGTACAAACGGTGCCATATTTCTGCCCGTCCCGTGCTCTGCTTTTAATGAGCCATTAAACTCCACCGCGACTAAGTGCGCTACCGCTTGCATGAATCGGTCGTAACGCTCTATTTCACTCTGCTCATCAAATGCCTGTGTAAACACAAAATGTAAGTTCCCTGCCAGCGCATGTCCGAAGATAATGCCTTCGCTGTACCCGTATTCGTCAAATAACGTGTGTAAGCCTTGAATACCCTCAGCCATATTAGCAATGGGAAAACATACATCTTCAATGATCACTGTGGTGCCCGTTTCACGAACAGCGCCAACGGCGGGGAACGTGCCCTTACGGATAGCCCACAATTGCTGATTCAGTATTTTATTGTCGCTTAAAGGTACGGCGTGCAGCGCGCTGTCGTGACCAATGCAGGTCTCGATGCTGCGTATATTTTGTTGAAGCGCTGCAGCACTGTCAGCGCTGGTTTCAATCAGTAGCGCGGTATAGTTATCGTTATCAGTACAAAATGAATCAGGTAACCCTGGCTGACCTTTGACCGAATTGAGCGCTCGCTGATCCATTAACTCAACTGCATCAACGTTTTGTAAACTTAAGGCCGTTACCAAACCACATGCTTGCTCTGCAGTGGCGAATAGGTACAAGCCACTGGCTTTATGCGCGTTTTCTACCACTGTGTTATAGGTAATATCGGCTATAAAACCTAACGTGCCTTCTGAGCCAATCATTAAATGCATTAGAATTTGCAAGGGCTCTTGGTAATCAATCAGGGCATTAAGTGCATAACCACAGGTATTTTTCAGTCGATATTTGTGCTCAATTCGTTCGCGCAATGCTTGATTACGTTGACACGACAATGCCAACGTTTGTAATTCACTTAACAGTGCCTGATGCGTGTTGCGAAACGCTGCCACACTGCGCTCGTCACTGGTATCGACCACACAGCCATCGGCTAACACTATGGTCATATGTTGCACGGTGTAATAGCTGTTATGCGCAACACCACAGCACATGCCAGAGGCATTATTTGCTGCGATGCCACCAATTTTACAGCTGTTGATAGATGCTGGATCTGGGCCTATCTTGCGCCCATAAGGCGCAAGAATTTGATTGGCCTGGGCACCTATAATCCCTGGCTGTAATTTGACTTGTTGGCCATCATTTAGCACGTCATATTGACGCCAATCGTCGGTCAATACGATTAACACCGAATCCGTTACACCTTGCCCCGAAAGGCTAGTACCTGCTGCACGAAACGTGACCGCGACTTGATGCGCTTGGCTAAGAGCAAGAATGGATTGAAGTTGTTCGACACAACTTAGCTTGAGCACCAGTTGAGGAATAAGTTGATAAAAGCTGGCGTCAACCGCCAAGGCACGGCGGCGACTGATGTCTTGAATAATAGCGGTTGAAGGCAATAACTGGGTAACTTGGTGTAAATAGTCGCTAGGTAAGCGGGTCATTTATTTGTCCTAATACACAATGAAAAGCTGAGACGGGAAATGCAACGCGTTGTTTAATCGAAACAAAACGTCACTCTCTCAATGAAAAAAAGAATAAAGAATCGCATCTTGCGCCCCTTGCATCAAGTTTTAGAGCGCCCTGTGAGTGGCCCGGCCCAAAAATGGAAAAAGCAAAAAAACACGCATCCCCTCCCCCGCGTTAATACAACCGCAGCAAGGTTATACCAATCCGCATTAATAAGTGGAATGGTATTAATGTTACGCCTAGCGCTTTGAGCGTTTTGTTTATCCCTAGCGCAATTTTTCCTCTTCCTAAAAAATCGCCAAATCGCTATAAAACAGCATCAATCTGTAAGCTTTCACAATTGATTACAAAAATAATCATTATCATGCTAAGTGCATGATAGCGGCCAAATCAGCCTATCGGGAACAGAATAACCGGTTTATCTGTTAACACCACGCTTACAAAATACATCCAACATGCAATTTAATACTATTAATCATATAGTTATAAGACCAACTGAAATTAGCTTAGTTTCCAATGGCATAGCCTTATTCGCACCTTTATAGTTAGCTATCTCCCGATACTCCCGCCTGAAACTAACGAAACAAATGGTTTTATGACTATTTATTTCCAAATTATGAAATAAATGATGTTTCATTACATGCTGACTTTCAAAACAACCCTGAAAGTGTTTAAAATACACATACTGAGTGATCGCCGTCGCAGCTCTATAAGATCCACCGCCACTATTAAATGAAGGGTTAGTTTATGAATGTACAAAAATTGTTGGCTGATTTAGCCAAAATCGGTATTAACGATGTTAGCGAAATTTTACACAACCCCTCGTATGAAACGTTATTTGAAGAAACAACCAACCTAGATCTTGAGGGATATGAGAAGGGTGTTGTGACTGAATTAGGTGCCGTTAACGTCAACACAGGGAAATTCACCGGCCGCTCACCAAAAGACAAATACATAGTGCGCGATGATGTCAGCAAAGATACTGTGTGGTGGTCTGATCAAGGCAAAAACGACAACAAGCCGATCACGCCCCAAGTATGGGACGAACTTAAAGCGCTGGTCACTAAGCAGCTCAGCGGCAAACGTTTGTTCGTGGTGGATACCTACTGCGGCGCAAATGAAGATACCCGGTTAAAAGTACGCTTTATTACCGAAGTCGCGTGGCAAGCGCATTTCGTTAAAAACATGTTTATACGCCCTACTGATGCTGAGTTAACCGATTACGAGCCTGACTTTGTGGTCATGAATGGCGCGAAAACAACTAACCCTAACTGGCAAGCGCAAGGGCTGAACTCTGAGAATTTTGTTGCTTTTAATTTAACCGAAAAAGTACAGCTAATTGGCGGCACTTGGTACGGCGGCGAGATGAAAAAAGGCATGTTCTCTATGATGAACTACTTGCTGCCTCTTAAAAATATCGCCTCAATGCATTGCAGTGCCAATGTAGGAAAAGACGGTGATGTGGCTGTGTTCTTCGGTTTGTCTGGTACAGGTAAAACCACTCTATCCACCGACCCGAATCGTGAGTTAATCGGCGACGACGAACACGGTTGGGATGACAACGGCGTGTTCAATTTCGAAGGTGGCTGTTACGCAAAGACCATTAATTTGAGCAAAGAAAACGAACCGGATATCTACAACGCAATACGCCGTGATGCCCTACTTGAAAATGTGACGGTCGATGCCGACGGCAAAATCGATTTTGATGATAACAGCAAAACCGAAAACACCCGTGTATCTTACCCGATTCATCACATTGACAACATTGTAAAACCTGTCTCACGGGCTGGGCATGCTAATAAAGTCATTTTCTTAACTGCAGATGCGTTTGGCGTATTGCCAGCAGTGTCTAAGCTAACGCCCGAGCAAGCCCAGTACTACTTCTTGTCTGGCTTCACCGCTAAATTAGCTGGTACAGAAAGAGGAATAACCGAGCCCACGCCTACGTTCTCAAGCTGCTTTGGTGCGGCGTTTTTAAGCTTGCACCCCACTCAATATGCCAAAGTGCTTAAAAATCGAATGCAAGACGCGGGTGCTCAAGCTTACTTGGTTAACACTGGCTGGAACGGCACAGGCAAGCGTATTTCAATTAAAGCAACGCGGGCGATTATTGATGCAATTTTAGATGGCTCATTAGATGATGCGAAAACCACCGTCTTACCCATTTTCAATTTAGAAATTCCCCAGCAACTAGGTGAATTGAACAGCGATATTCTTGACCCACGTAAAACCTACAGCAATGAAAACCAATGGACCACAAAGGCCACTGATTTAGCGAGCTTATTTGTAGATAACTTCGATAAATTCACTGATACCGACAATGGTCAGTCACTGGTTGCCGCAGGCCCTAGCTTATTTAAACAAGCAAAAAGCGCTTAACGGCGCTCTACTCTGGTCAGGAATTTCAAGCCTCAGCAGGCGTATTAACCCTGGCCAGTCAATTTAAAACAGGCGCACGTATTGCGCCTTTTTTAATGCTTTTTTATCTGCTTTTTTATGCGGATTTGAATAACTACCTAGCGTGTATGATAAATGCACTACCCAAATCGGCAAAATACCAGTAGGCTAATATTCCCAACGGTTTACGATAACCAATCAACGAGCCAGTTAATGAGGTGACATATGTCTTATATCGATGGTTTTGTAGTCGCAGTCCCCACCGCCAATAAAGAAGAGTACAAAGCATACGCCAAGTACTGCATTAATATTTTTAAGCAAGAATACAGCGCTATCTCCTGCACAGAGTGCTGGGGCAGCGATGTACCAGATGGCGAAGTCACGTCATTTCCAATGGCTGTACAGGCGAAAGCCGATGAAACTATCGTGTTTTCTTGGATAACATGGCCGTCAAAAGAAATCAGAGACCAAGGCATGCAAAAATGTATGGACGATCCCCGCTTTGACCCGGCGACCGCGCCAATGCCATTTGATGGAAAGCGTATGATTTACGGTGGTTTTGAAGTACTGGTAGATGAATAGTAAAAACCTCACTGCTCCTTACTAACCCTCAGAGGGAGCAATAAAGTCCAAGCACAGCGCGTTGTTCAACACTATATGACTTAGCGCGTTGTTTACTTTTGAGGGGGATGCCCATTAAGCAACGTTCGCTTTACCTCCCCGTTATGCTCATCTATTTCAGTCCAAGTTTCACCGAATTTACGACCTTTAAGGTAAAGGCAAAACTCTTTAGGTGGATTATATGGCTGTGGAAGTACAGTTGCGCACATACTATCTTTCGTTGTCCGCCATTTCCCCTGACTCGTTTCACCTTGCACAGCAAGGTGGCTAAATGAGCCATCTGAATCAAAATAGATAATACTCTCTGCGGCATAATTCACGATCCTTAGAGAATTTCCAGAGACTAACTTATGGATTTCGTCGATATCGCTATCTGCAGCGTATGTATTGATACATACAAACATAGTGAAGAAGGTAAGCAGCGACAGTGTTGTGCAAAGCTTAAATTTACCAAGCTTTGAGCCTGTCATTAATTTAACGTACATTTTCATTCCTTGAATTGCTCACCGCGCAGTAATAACCGAGCGTAACACTGGGTGGTAAAGTGAGCTAAGTCGCCCTGATTGCGCGTATTAGTTGCCAATTGGCTGCCAAAATGCGGGACAAGTGGTTTTATGAATTTGTCAAACACATTCTCAAACAGGCTAATACGAGTTATCGCTAGCTTTACCTGAGCTAAATATGCCACGAAAAAGAGCAGTAAGTACTCCTGACATAGAGTCCTCTATTGCCTCGTTTTTGTAGTCACGCTTTTTGCTATATACCGAGTTAGCTTGTTCTAGCTGCCTGCTTTTCGCATTCGAATTAGCACCATCGAAAAAGTCCTTTGCTACTTTGTCTGAAGTGCTAGCACATCCTGATGAAATCACTGAAGTTAATAAGATAGCTATTAATTTAATTCTCATTTAATGCCCTTTTCTAATGAGAGCATAGCTCAGGTTTATGTGGGTACTATTTTTCTATTTCACCACTTTAGGCGGTAAATAAATAGTAAATTTTTCATTAGTTTAACCATTACGCTGTAGGCAGTTTGTTGCTTTACCTGGGTAAATAAAAATTAAACGAGTTAATAAAACAGTAAGGCAGATTCTAGATTTGCAGGCCAAACCCCATCCATATATCCATTCTCACATGACTTGGGCCGCACTGGATAAGTACCTAATGCACTATCATGGCGATAATAAAAAGCATCTAAGGGCTGGGTTAAATACACAAAACCTGTTTCAGTGATGGTTTTGAATTGAGTATATATTTGTTCGAATACGTCAAACGCACGCTCGAATAAAACCGGACCTGAATCGCAGAGCGGCGTCCTTGAAAATCGAGAATCAGCATATCTCTACGTCTGCAAAGTGGTGACTAAAAACCAACCACAAGGTCCGTTGGCTGTTTATCTATTAGCTAAATTTGGTCTCTGGGCTGACCTATAAAACCTTGATGGGCAATTATGCCCACCCTAGCTGTTGAAGGCTAACTGAATCATTCCATATCTTTGTCACATGGCTTATTAACCCACCTTCAAATTGCATGGCATAAACGTAGTCAGCCGCAATAACGTTACCAGTTGGCTCACCAGAAACACTGGGGCCGGTTTGAGTACCATGAAGTACACCAAAAGCCGTGACACAATTGCGCTTCTCGTCGGTTGAAAAACTTTTCAATTCATAATGACCATCGGGAACCGCAGTTAAAAGCCACTGCATCCATGCTGTGTAACTTTCTACATTTCCTATATCGGACAAAACACCTGCCTGTGCAGAAAAGGTAGCATTAGGATGGCAATATGCTTTGCACGCATCCCAGCCTTTTCCTGTTTCACAAGCATCAAAAAACAACTCGGCTGTCTGGGTAATATTGCTCATTTTGTAAATTCCTTAAGTGAATCTAAACATTAGTACTGTGGTTGACGATATAAATTTTAAAAACAAACACGTCAAAAATGATGCTGCTCGGCGAATCTATGGTACTTAACTTGTTATCAAGCGGATTGATCGCAATGACTCAAAGAAGCAACTACAGCAGCCATATTTCCCACTCGTTTTTTAATAAAACCTTATGATTTCAATAACTAAATCGGACGTTATCGATATTTATTACGGGTCAACTGTTTTACGCGAGCGAATACATCGACACCCAATTGGCGGTAAACATGAAGCAAGTCAACCAACACCCAGTTTTCTCGGATCATGCCGTTTTCGTTTCGCCAAAAATCTAAGCTGCGCATCGTGATGGGTTTATCGTTAGGTACAATACCAAGCCAGCCATCACCCGAAATCGTCATGCTCATACCCGGCCAGCCGGTAAACCCAACATAGTTGTTTTCAGAAAATAAATGGCCATTCGCTGGATCACCCACGCGATTCGGCATACCGTTTAAAAATGCTTCTTGGTGTGTATTGCGAAAGCCTTGAATACCGCGCCCGGTACCTATCCCTGACGGGCCATACCAATTTGACTTAGCATGCCAATATTTGTCTAGGTTCATTGCCTCAACGCCACCTTCGGCAAAATTACCTAAACTATTTAGCATGTCTAGCACAAGCTGTTGGCTCTGTACTGTTATTAGCTTGTCTTCTTCAAGTAGGTGAATGCCATCTTGAGTAGAAGGGCCAGGTACATGCCACTCAGTACCTAAGCTTGGGCTAAAGGGCCAGCACTTTGCCTGCATCATCACTTCTGGCAAATCCCAAATGGCCTGTACTTCGACAATTTTCTCCCCGTCGAAGCGATAAAACTCGTGAAAGCGCATGTGTATCTGATCGCCCGTGGCTGGAATATCTAACCAAGGTTTTGCCAAACGCCCTGTGTAGTAACCACAGCACCCGAGCCAACGAAGCTGTTTGTCGTCTTCGCCCACCATAACAATGGTGTCTCGACGTTCAAGATCGGGGACCGCTTCCAATAGCGGCGCGTATACCGTATCAAGCATTTCTCGGTGACCGACCATATCGTCAAACGGGACACAAAACTTAATCGCGGCATCATTTGAGAAAAGATCATCACCTAGCGCTTTTAGCTTTTCTAAATCAAAGTCGTACTGAGCTTGCCGAAACGGTAGAAACTTCTTTTTTAGTTGAATATTTGTATACGTAGACATCGCTTTAGCCTTCTAGTCTAAAAACTCTGGGGCCTTTGCAGTATCTCCCCGACGTGTAACATACACTAATGCTATATCATCGCCGTGTTGCGCAAAACTGCGTGTTGCGCCAATGGGCGTGGTAAATGTGTCGCCCTTGCCTAAGATAAGTGCTTCGCCATCAATGTGCATTTTGATACTGCCTTCTTGCACAAAGACAACCTCTTCTTCTTGGCGTTTATGCCCGGCGATGAACGAGCCAGCTTGGAATTTCAGTGCACGAACACAAAACCCATGAGACCAGTTTAATTTCGTTTCACCAAGCTTCTCATCAGGGCTTGCTGGGCCAATGAGTGGCGCTTCTAACACATCAGTGCCTTTCGTGAGCGCGGTGCCATTGCTAAATGAGAAATCGCTGACGCGTACAACGCACTGCTCAAGGGTTTTATCATCGATTACCCGATGCTGGGCAATCTGTTCTGCTGAGGTCTTTGGCATTGGGGCCACACCGTCAGGCATTTTCTGACCTAAGGTTGTGTCAACTAAGCCGCCATTTTCAAGAAGTACCAACCCGTAATCGCTTGCCATATCGAAAACTTGCGGCGCCCAAAGCACGCGGCCTGGGTCATCTTGGCCTAATACGGCGTAAAGATACCCTGCCCCTTCCCCTACATTTTCGAAGCCACGAAATAAATCCATAGGGATAGATATAACGTCGCCTTCTTCCAAGCGGACCACAGCGTCGGAGCCATCTACCCCTGTCGAGAAGTGCCAGCTGCCTTGCGAAATAACAAAAACTTCTTCCGTTAAATGGCTGTGCTGCGAGTTCAAACACCCAGGCGGTTGACGGGCTCCCCCTATGTTAAAACCGTGAGGAATAGCGATATGAACATGTTGGTCGGGGTTTTCTGCTACCCCTGGGCCAATAATCGTAAAGTTTTCTTTTTGATCACTGCCAGGCGAGCGCGTATCAATAAACGCATTGCGACACGGGATTAATTCTTCATAACGGACTAAACGTTCGGATAATACTGACACAGTGATACCTCGTTTTTATTGGGCGGTCCAACCGCCATCGACTTTAAGACAACTACCCGTGGTGGTCATAGACAATTCACTGAGTAGAAATATGCATGCATTCGCTACATCTTCAACGCTACCTAAGCGCTGTAAGGGAATGTTGTTCATAACCATTTCGGCAAACGCAGGCTCTTTAAGCATGGGTTCGGTCATCGGTGTTTTGATGAATGTGGGGGCAACACTATTAACGCGAATGTTATTGGGCGCCAACTCAACAGCCATTGCCTTAGTCAAACCTTCAATCGCATGCTTGCTTAAGCAATACAGGGTTCGTCCAGGCGAGCCGACAAACCCCATTTGAGATGACATGTGCACCATAGATGGCGCAGCGCTATTAAGCATGGGTGTGATAGCTGCCTGTGCAACCTTGTATGCCGAACGAATATTTAAATTTAAAATATCGTCGATGTTTTCATCGCTTTGCTCTGCCATGGGGGCGACACGGTTGGTTCCAGCGTTATTAATTAATCCATGCAGAGACGGTAATGAACGGATCTTTTCATAAAGCGCCGCATCTTGTACGTCGCCTACCCAATAACTCAAGCGCTGGGAACTCTCATTTTTCAAATCAATAAGATCGGTTTCGGTGCGCGCCACTGCTATCACAGTTGCACCGCACTTATCAGCTAACAAAGCACACGCTTTGCCAATGCCTTTGCCCGCCCCTGTGATCAAAATGGTCTTGTCTTTTAACAGGTCATTAGAGAAAGCCACACATCACCTCAAAATAATAATTGCATTCGAAGTCATTTTTATGTAATTCTCAGTAAAGATCAAGCTAAATATTTGTACGATTAATGTAACACCCCATTCACCAATATAGAGGAATAGACCATGATCAAGCACTTGAAGAAAGGTAAGCAAGAAGACGAAAAAGCTATTGATAATCAAAAAGTTAAAACAATTGTCGAAAATATAATTAGCGACATTGAGCAGCGTGGAGATGCCGCTGTATCAGAATATTCTGGTCAATTTGACAAATGGACTCCGGAGTCGTTCAGATTAAGCAAAGAAGAAATTAATGCGTGTTATGAACAACTTAGTGAACAAGAAATAAGCGATATTAAGTGGGCGCAGAAGCAAGTACGCAATTTCGCCACTATTCAACGTGAGTCAATGAAAGATGTAGAAGTTGAAACGCTTCCAGGTGTTGTACTGGGCCATAAAAATATTCCAGTAGATAGCGTAGGTTGCTATGTGCCTGGCGGAAAATACCCGTTAGTTGCCTCAGCGCACATGAGTATTGTGACCGCAAAAGTAGCTGGGGTTAAACGCGTTGTGGCAGCTACGCCTCCATTCCACGGTAAACCTGCACCCGCAGTAATTGTTGCGATGGATTTAGCCGGGGCTGATGAAATTTATACCTTTGGTGGCGTACAAGCCATTGCTGCTATGGCGGTAGGTACCGATTCCATCGAGCCGGTAAGTATGATTGTAGGGCCAGGTAATGCGTTTGTTGCAGAGGCAAAGCGCCAATTGTTCGGGCGCATAGGTATCGACCTATTTGCCGGCCCAACAGAAACCCTAGTAATTGCTGATGACAGTGTTGATGGTGAACTGTGCGCCGCCGACTTGCTTGGTCAAGCTGAGCATGGCCTTAACTCTCCCGCGATACTGTTGACCAATAGTGAACAACTCGGAAAAGACACAATGGCTGAAGTAGAGCGCCAGCTCACTATCCTACCTACTGCCGATGTTGCCGCTGTGGCATGGCGAGACTATGGCGAAGTTATCGTATGTGATACCTACGACGAAATGTTGCAAGTAGCCAACGATTTGGCATTTGAGCATGTGCAAATAATGACCAAAGACGTCCCCTACTTTCAGAAAAATATGCGCAACTTCGGAGCGTTGTTCTTAGGGCCTGAAACAAACGTTTCTTACGGTGATAAATGTATTGGAACAAATCATACTCTACCCACGAAGGGCGCAGGTCGTTATACTGGTGGTCTATGGGTTGGTAAGTTCTTGAAAACCTGTACATATCAGCGTGTTACCGAGGAAGCGTCAGTCATGGTTGGCGAATACTGCTCACGCTTATGTGCCATTGAAGGTTTTGCAGGTCACAAAGAACAGGCTGACATTCGGTTACGTCGTTATGGAAAAAAATAATTGAATAAAAAAACTAGGGTGACGTCTTATGACGTCGCCCATGCAGCAGGAGTTTCACAATCGGCAGTGTCGCGGGTGTATCGCCCAGGCGTTAGTGTATCTAAAAAAACCCGAGATAAGGTCATAAAAGCCGCCGAAGACTTAGGTTATAAGCCGAACGCTATCGCCCGCATGCTGATAAATCGAAGCACGGGTATGGTGGCTGTGATCATCTCATCTCGAGCGAATGTGAACTTTCCCGAGGTGTTAGCACAGTTAAACAAGCACATTGCTGTCAAAAATAAACGGGTACTTTTATTTACGCTTGATGATGCTGATCAGCTAGAAATGGTTATGGAGCAAATATTCGCCTACCAAGTAGATGGCGTAATAGCGCTGACCGCACACTTTGAGCCAGACAGTGTGACACAGTTCGCCAAGCACAATATCCCTGTGGTGTTGTACAACCGCGAGCTTCCAGATCACAGCGTAAGCTCAGTGTGTTGTAACCACGACCAAGGGCTTCGCATGTTGATCGATATTTTGGTTAGCCATCACCACCAACACTTTCTAATTATGGCAGGGCCAAAAGATTCTGACGTGGCTCGCGCCCGATTGAATGGTGCTAGAAATGCGTTACTGGCCCATGGCTTCACTGACACCACTGTAATTTACGGTGACTACAGCTATGATTCTGCCAGAGAGTGTTTGAGTGCCTACGCACAAAAGAACCCACTTCCTACTGCAATTATATGTTCCAACGACTCAATGGCGATCGGTGCTATTGATGAAATTCGACAAAATCTGGGCCTGCGGGTGCCAGAAGATATTTCAGTTGTTGGGTTTGATGGTATCAGTGCCTCATGTTGGCACAGCTACCAGCTGACTACCGTAAGTCAGCCAACCTATTTTATGACAAAAGCAGCAGTAGAAACCTTAATTAACCTGATTGAGAACCCCGAAGTACCGCCAGAAACACGGTATTGGCCGGGCAAGCTCATAGAAGGTAATTCGGTTGCCGCCGCGCCAAGAGACGATGACTAACTTACTATTTATACCCGGAACACTTTGTAATAAGGCCGTTTTCTCGGACCAAATTACCACCTTAAGCAGAGCTGGTCACAACTGCATAACCTTGGAGTATGACCAGCACGACAACCTAAGCGAAACGGCAGACTACGCACTTAGCCGTTTCAAAGCAGACGAGCGATTCAACATTTGTGCTTTCTCGATGGGAGGCATGGTTGCATTTGAACTTTTAACTCGCTGTCCTGAACGAATTGACAGAATAGCGCTGTTAGACAGCAACGCGCACGCCGATAAACCGCAAGGCCGAACCGTGAGAAACGAGCACCTAAACTATGCAATTGAGCATGGCTTAGATAGGTTAATACACGATTATTTCAGCTCGGTTTACTTAAGCTCAGCAAATGATGAAATTATGCGATTAATAGCGCAAATGGCGGAAGATACGGGCATTGCGCGCTATAAAGCGCAGCTAGAAATACTTGCCACAAGACCGGATGCGAGTGAGCTATTGGCCAATTGCGATCATCGTATGTTGTTTATGGGTGGTTGTAATGACGTGCTTTGCCCCCCCTCAGAGCAACAAAGAATGCACCAGTTAGCAGCAAACAGCGAGCTTGTGTTAATTGAAAATGCCGGCCATTTTGCCTCGCTTGAACAAAGCGACAAGGTAAATTTGCACCTGTACAACTTTTTTGGAGGCGCCGCCCATGCTTAAGCAGCAGCTCAAAAATAAACAAAGCCTGTTAGGCACCTTCGTTAAAACCCCCCATTACAATGTAATTGAAGTACTTGCCCATAGTGACATGGACGCGATTTGCCTAGACGCAGAACACGCGCCGTTTTCTCGCCACGATCTAGATACCTGCATCCTTGCTGCGCGAGCTGGTAGTATGCCAGTGTTAGTAAGAACCCCTAACGATGCGCCAGAAACACTATTAAATGTACTAGACATGGGCGCAGATGGCGTAGTTGTGCCTCATGTTAAAACAGCCGAGCAATTAAGCGAGATTGTAAAGCATTGTCACTATGGTGCAGGCGGCAGAGGCTATGCGGGTTCAAGCCGGTTTGCAGGATATACAACCAAGTCGTTAAGCCACAATTTGCAAGCGGGCAAAAATATTTCCGTTATTGCCCAGCTTGAAGACTTAGATGCCATTGAAAATATCGAAGCAATTGCGCAGGTTGACGGCGTTGATTGTTTGTTTATAGGCCGCATGGATTTAACCGTAGCGCTAGGCGAAACCAGTGCCGATGCCCCAGCGGTTAAACAGGCGGTAGAGCATTTAGTTGAAGTAAGCCACAAAGCCGGAAAGGCCACAGGCATGTTCGTGGGCAATTTAAACGAACTAGGCTACTGGAAAGAAAAAGGCGTATCTTTGTTTTTACTTAGCTCAGACCACGGCTTTATGTTAAGCGGCGCCAAAGCACTACGTGAAACCTTTGATAAAGCGTAAGTATTTGAATTTACGCTAGTAGTTGAAGGTATCACAAAGGCGACCTTTGTTAGGTCGCCTTTGTACCAATTGCAGGCATTCATCATTGTCTCAATTCAAGAGGGAAAGCCCAAAAGTTACATATTGGTAAAGCTAAAAAGCTATCACCTTAGCGCTGCTAAGCTCCGTGTCTACCGTTGCTGAGAACTCATTTTTTATCCAACTCGGTGTACACGTCCATCCCGCCTAAAACCACAACGGGACAAGAGATAACCGCTGATTTCATTTGACTACTAACACTGGGCACTCAGATTTTCTGATAATTGATTCTGCCACGTTAGCATTTAAAAAATGAGAAAGTCCGGTTCTTCCGTGACTAGCAATAACCACCATGCCAATATCGCCGCTGTTGCTCTCGGCCAAAATCTCATTGATGGCATCACCATGTCGAATTACCGTTTCAATCTTCAAATTGGTATTCAATTGACTTAATAATTCGTGCATTTTACTTGCCGCAGCGTCTTCCATATTTTCTGCTAATTCTTGGGGCGTTATTGCAAGGAGCATATAATTCTCATCACCTGAAGGCTGCTCGACAACGTGTAAAATACGAATGCCCACTTGATATAAATTCGCCATTTCAATGGCATATTGCAAAGCATGTGATGCAGTATCGGAAAAATCTGTAGGCCATAAAATATTACGTGTGCGCATATTACTCTCCTTCACAATGTAAAAAGTGTTTTTGCAATGACATTACCAGCTTCACCAAAATAGACTCGACGCCATTTCAGCGGATTGAGTATAGTCAGTATTAAAAAGTCTTTTAGTGATCTTAATCAATTCAACAACAATCTAGACACCCAAAATTACATCAACCGAACACTTTATGTTGGTTGATTAGGCTTCGATTGAGTGCTTTATTACTTTGGGACTAGGTTTAGATTCAGCTCAGTGGTTTACGCTTTCCACTGAGTTCGAAAAACACTTGTGCTACGTAGCAGGTGCCAAGCAAATGATGAATGCGTTCAAACGCCATACCCATCATCAACGTCTGCGGGGAATGACCAAAGCGAAAGAGCTGCTAAAGCGAGCCTAAATCAATTTCGAACATTGCATATCATGCATATATTGTAACCTCGAGCCTTACCGACATTTCACCCTGCACGCTGTTTCGTCCTTCACCACTCACTGTTGCAGTAAAAGCCTTTAATCAGTCAGAGCAAAGCACCGAAACGCTTGCTGAGCGATAATTCCGCCATGAAACTAGAGATTATCTTCACGATTTTTTAATATGGGTGTCTAGTTAAGTTTTTTGTCATTGCTATTCTCCAGTCTAAATTTTAGCGAGGCGTGACCCGCCAAATAACGTTAGCAAGGTCATCGGCGACGATAAGTGCACCACGCGGGTCCACAGTCACGCCAACTGGCCTGCCTCGAGCCTTCCCGTCTCCACCTAAAAAGCCCGTAAGAAAATCTACCGGTGCTCCAGCGGGCCGACCATTGCTAAAAGGAACAAATACCACTTTGTAGCCGGCTGGGTCTTCCCTATTCCAGCTGCCATGCTCACCGACGAATACACCATCTGCAAATTCAGCGCCCATAACCGGCTCGGAAAAATCGACTCCCAAAGCAGCGACATGTGCCCCCAATGCGTAATCCGGGGCAATTGTGGATGCGACTTTTTTCGGATCTTGTGGCCGTACTCGCTCGTCTACATTTTGCCCCCAATAGCTATAGGGCCAACCGTAAAATCCACCGTCTTTTACTGAGGTAAGGAAGTCCGGCACAAGTTGCGGGCCAATCTCATCTCGCTCATTTACCACCGCCCATAACTGACCCGTTCCAGGTTGTATGGTAAGCGCGGTTGGATTGCGTAGGCCAGTAGCGTAGGGCCGATACGCCCCGGTTTCTGCATCTATTTCCCAAATCATCGCACGGTCTACTTCAGCGACCATCCCGCGCTCTGTGATATTACTATTAGAACCAATGCCGACATACAAGAAGCGACCATTGGGGCCGGCAGTCATGGCTTTGGTCCAATGGTGATTAATCTGCGAAGGTAGCTTGGTGACTTCTTCCGGCGCTGCACTTGCTTTGGTTTGTCCGTCGCTATAGTCAAAGCGCACCAACGCGTCTTGATTGGCAACGTAAAGGGTATTGTTAATCAACGCGAGCCCGTAAGGTGCGTTAAGATTATCTGCAAAAACTGTCTGGAGTTCGTAGGTACCATCGCCGTCAGCATCACGCAACAACGTGAGTCGATCGCCGCTCGCCACTTTTGTTGTGCCTTTTGATTTAATGTATCCGGCGATAAAATGCTTTGGCTTCAATGAGGGTGCATTACCGCCTTTGCCCTCGGCAACCAGAATATCCCCGTTTGGCAGCACTAGCGTTTGACGAGGCACTTTAAGATCAGTTGCAATAGCGGAGACGGTGTAGCCCGTAGGGGCTGTTGGCATTTGATCCCCCCAAGGCGTCGGTTTCGCAATTGTCATAGCAGGGAGCAGCCCACGCTGAGGTTTTGGTAGCGTAGGATTAGAGCCTTGGTCAATCGAAGCAGAATCGTTGCTATCACAGGCACTTAGTAGCACGGTAAAGGCAAAAGTTGTTAACAGACCAGTATATTTCATCGCTTACCTCCTACACCAAATTTTGCGAAGCCAATCCAAGTTGCTCCGCAAGCCAATAAAAAAACAATCACCGACAGAACAAGGCCCATTGGCATAACTGCCCAAGCGTCCTTTGCATGGATAAGCGAATTGAAAAAACCCACCAGCCATGTCGCTAGCAACATTACGATATGTAAGATCAGATGCCCACGGTGATCCGCACGCACCAAATCGATGATGGTCCACAACAACGTCAAGCCTGCGAACACCAGCCCACCTGCAATTAGCCACGAAGCAAAGTTGGTCCACTGAATCTGATAAGTTTGTGCATAGGCAATGTCGCTTAACAAACTACAAAAAAATAGCGGGACAGTAGCCGCCAGCAGCATCCCATGTATTGGGTGAAGCCGCCTTATTGGTGTTTGGTCGTTATGGCCAGTCATCGTTTCTCCTCAAAACAGATTCTGTGAAATTTTTTCACTCATTTTTTACCTTCTTACACAAACTACCGTCCGCGACAAGGTGACGAATACGTTAGTCTTGGTTTTCTGCAAAAACTGTTCCGCCTACATCAGTGCGCGCGGCACGCGCGGTAATAGAAAGTTATAAAGACACCCATGATAAAAATGGTCAATTTTCTAGGCTAAACTACACTTAATTTGTGTTTCATTCTGTCAGGTAGGTTATGCATGTCTCAACCTCGAAAAAGCCAAATTAGTTTAATTGATACGCCCTATTTTATTCACAACATCCATGTCGTTCACTTCTTCGAAGCCAGCTAAAGCTGTTCAAATTTTATTCCCGATGAATTTGTCATCGTGTTTTCCGCTGTGTGCGACGCTCCTTTTTGTGTGGGATACCTAGATTGTAACGTTCATGCCTGTCCAAACACAGACCTTACTCACCGTTTTCGTTCTTCAACACACGCTATTCCATTAAAAGCCTTCAATCAGTCAAAGCAAAAGCCCCCTAACGCTTATTGAGCGATAATTCCGCCATGAAACTAGAGATTATCTTCACGATTTTTTAGTATGGGTGTTTTGATAGTTTGCATTGACGTAGAAAAGTTGATTATTCTTAACAAGAGTACATTTGAAAGGTATTTGACTTGACCTTGGTTTGATGTTTAAAGTGGAAATTTAATCTGAGAGAGGGAAATCTATACACAATTACTATTCTTCAATAAAATACATAATCATATCTCTGGCTCTTTTGAGCTTCGCTGGCAGCAGGCTGGACTAAGGTTCCAGTCGGAGACGGAACCACGACAGTTATCTACGAACAGGATCAGGGCACCTAATAATCTAGACGATCATTTGCTCTCGCCATTTCAATCACTTATGGCAATTACTGCAGTAACTACTCAGCAGGACGGGCGTGTAACAACGAATTTTAAGTATGAAGGAAATAGTCTTGCCGCTGCAACTTACAATCACACCTGCCATGATGGTCCCTCCCCTATTTTTGCTCCGTAGATTAGTATGCGATAAACTTTTGAAAATAGTATTTTTATTTGCAACTTTTTTATTTTTATCTGCCTGTAGTAGTTATCAAAGTGTAGATGATGGCTACAGGCAGCTCAATGAAGATGGTTACATCAAACGTGCTTTCACCGTGGAGAAAACAAAGAAGGGAATTTTCGTTAACTCTCTAAATAATTTAACTAACAGTAAAAAACGTATATCTTTTGACCGGCTTGGTAATGACAAAGATGGCCTTAAAATAATTTTTTATAACAAAGACATTATAATAAGAACTAACTACCCCGATTTTAAAATCACTAATTTTATAGTGAATGGAATTGGTAAGGAAAAACTTAACAACCGATTTAAAATCGACCTGATAGCCACAAAACTCAGTGACAACTTTGAGTCGCAAGTTGTTTATAAGGATGGATTCTATCACTTTTCTGTTTTTGTTGATGCTGAATCTCTTAAAAGTTTTGAGATTAACAAAGAATTGTTTCTCTTGATGGTGTTAATACATGAAACAATGCACGTGTCTCAAGCGTTAAATGGTGGTTTTGACGGGATATTCAAAAATAAAAGAAAGATAGAGACGAAAGCTTATGCATTTTCTTATTGTGTGCTCGCTGAATCTCTTAGCGGTGTTACTATTGATTTGGAAGGTAATCGAAAAAGGTTACAAAGAGATTTCAATAACCTCAGAAATATATCTATAAAGTCTCACATAAATTATTTAGATTATTTAATAGACACTGAAATCATCAAAAAAATACCAGGAAATGATCTAAGTCGCTTTAAAATGGACAAGCATTGTTCTGAACTGTTTTTGCAATAATCAAAATATTGATATCGACGAAAAAAAAAAGAAAGACACCCATGATAATAATGGTCAATTTTCAGGGCTGAACTACACTTAATTTTTGTTTCATTCTGTCAGGTAGATGGATTATGCCTCAACCTCGAAAAAGCCAAATTAGTTTAATCGATACGCCCTATTTTATTCACAACATCCATGTCGTTCACTTCTTCGAAGCCAGCTAAAGCTGTTCAAATTTTATTCCCGATGAATTTGTCATCGTGTTTCCCGCTGTGTGCGACGCTCCTTTTTGTGTGGGATACCTAGATTGTAACGTTCATGCCTGTCCAAACACTGACCTTACTCACCGTTTTCGTCCTTCACCACTCACTGTTCCATTAAAGCCTTCAATCAGTCAGAGCAAAGCACCGTATCGCTTATTGAGCGATAATTCCGCCATGAAACTAGAGATTATCTTGACGATTTTTTAGTATGGGTGTCTCGATAAGTACTGAAAGACTATTGTGAGCTGGTAGATACAACAGGCCGCTGTATTCGTGATGATAAGGCAGGTCATATCGACAATACTCAAAGCCCAATTTTAGAACGACTCGGCTTAGATTCTGCTCAGTGGCTAACCTTAACCACTGAGTTTGAAAAACACTTCTGCTACGCCGCAGGTGCGGAGCAAATGATGAATGCGTTCAAACGCCACACCCATCATCAACGGCTGCGAGGAATGACCAAAGCGAAAGCGTTGTTAAAACGCGCATAAGACATTGCAACTAACACATCTAATGCATCTCTTGTAACGTAGGCGTTTGCCTAAAAATTGACCTTGCGCGCCGTTTTCTCCCTCAATGCTCAATATTCCAGTAATAATTCTCAATCACTCAGATCAAAAGTACTTTGACGCTTATTGAGCAAGTATTTTCCCCTAAGCAGAATAGTTTTTTATACGATTCTAAAGATGGCTGTCTCTGTTAGTAGTAACACCCTTTGTGGGAAACCCTTGTGAAAATATGCCCAAAGGTATCCCCTACTCACTGAAAGACTATTGTGAGCTCGTCGACACTACGGGCCGATGCATTCGTGATGATAAGGCCGGTCATATCGATAATACTCAAAGCCCAATTTTAGAACGACTAGGCTTAAATTCTGCTCAATGGCTAACCTTAACCACTGAGTTTGAAAAACACTTCTGCTACGCAGCAGGCGCAGAACAAATGATGAATGCGTTTAAGCGTCATACTCATCATCAACGACTGAGAGGAATGACCAAAGCTAAAGCGTTGTTAAAACGCGCATAAGACATTGTAACTAACACATCTAATGCATCTCTTGTAACGTAGGCGTTTGCCTAAAAATTGACCTTTCACGCCTTTTTCTCCCTCAACGCTTAATATTCCAGTAAAAATCCCTAATCATACAGAGCAAAAGTACTTTGACGCTTATTTAGGGGTATTTTCCCCTAAGCAGCAGAGTTTTTTATACGATTCTAAAGATGGCTGTCTCTGTTAGTATTTGCGAAGCCCTTTGCACGAATGATATGCCACTTAATTTTCCCGCTCACAGGAATAAAACTAAAGCCGATAGTCCCTGTACTGAGAGGCGGAATATATGCAGTAGCATTATAGTTTTTGATTTCATCAAAGTCGCCACCCTCAGAATATATAGCTATTTCAATTGACGTTATGGTTACTTCTTGATTTCCGTTATATATATCACCCGTAAAATAATTAGCTTGAAAGCCTGGCCCAGCCTTACCAGAAATTTTTGAAGTCTGCTCATTTGTTAAAATAGAAGAATCAGGGAGATTGGTACCTTTGAACTTACTCCGACAGGAGTTATGAATTAATTTAGCAGCTTGGTCGCTGTTAACCCCCTCCATGTGCTTTAAGATACATTCGTCATAGCTGGACTCTTGAGAGCAAGCACAAATGAATACTGTTAGGGATAAAATAATGAATAGTTTGCTCATAACTTCCTTGTTCACATAACGTCCGAATTTGCTGCACAAACTTACTGGCTATAATTGGTGAGGCACGAGCCGCAGCCAGTGGGTTTGGGTCAGCAACATTTGTTTGTTAGCACGTTAAATCATCCACTAAATTTTTAAACGACTGCGTACCTTTTAAATTGAATGTTACATGGGTATCTTGGACGTCTTTTGCCAATATATATACTAGTTCTTGTAAATCATTAATTAGCTGGCTTATCTCACTTACCCATAAATCAGCTTTGTCGTAAACATCTCCAGCAGCGAGGCTCACTGACTGATGACCAACTGTATTATTACGGAGGATACAAATTTTAGTTACAAGTGGCTTTATCCTCTTTTCAGTTTCGGATAAAGCGAATTGAGTATCTTCAGAAATGTTGCCGGTCAACGATTTCTTGTAACTGTTAATATTAATAGTGTCCTTTCGGTTTTCGACTGTCTTATAAAGAATAATTATTAGCGAATTAAATAAAGCGTTTTCGGCCGCTATATAAAACCTCGAGTACCGCTTTAACTTACCTTGAAACTTTTTGTTGCGCTTTTCATCACGCATTGCCTGCCACATTTCGAAATCGATTTCTGCTTGTGTGAGAAGACGACAAAGTCCCTGTCTCAATCTAGTTGAATCGTCCATGTTTCTCCTGAGAGTGCTAACAATTTAATATAGCGCGATTTGCGCGTTTTTCTGCCGACGCATCGCTCACTTTTATACTTCCGCTATTAATACCAAACTAACTATCATATTGCTACATAAAGGAAAACTGGCGATCTGGATAAAATGACAAGAACAAAAACGAGCGATTGGGTCACTTTCCTGAATATGGGAGCGACTCAGCTTATTTGGATAAATAAACGGCCTTGCTTACTAATTCGCTAATGACTGCTTTTCGCTCTCAGCAGCCTCTAAATCTGAGGTTTTTTTAACAAGTCACACTGGATGGCGATATATATGGATGATCTAACTATTCAGGCTTTTTAAAAACAGTTTAACTTCCCAAAAAAAAGCGCCTCTACATTGAGAGGCGCGAAAGACTAACGTTTTCTACGTTAGTTACCGACGTTAGAACGGTAGTGGCGTTGAAAAGCGCTTTTCAAAGGCTAGCGCGTCAATTACCCAGTATTCACTTTCAATTTTGTTTTGCTTAAATGTCAGCATAGTGACAATGGGTAAACGAACCCGCACAAGCCCATTGTCTGTCTTAATATCTGCGTCTATGCGCCATCTTACCAGCGCACTATTATTATCTGCCACTACCTGCTCAAGCTGGCTGTAGCGGCGGTGCAGCTTGCCTTCAAGCTGCGTAAGCCAAGAAGTAATAGAAGACGAGGTAGTGCCCTCGCCGTTTACCACTGTACTATTCACGCTTAAATGGCTCTCGCCTGTGTAAACGCTTTCGATCCCTGCTGAATCGAAACCTTGCCATATCTGCCACCAAGCAGTCAGCTTGGTGTTGAGAGCGTCGCTTAAGCTGCCATTGAGCACATCACTAATGCCCGCGTGGGTGGTGTATCGATGAAGTTGCGGGTCAAACTCACTTAGTTGCAGTGGATCAGGCTCGGGCCAAAAGTCCACTGATGTGGCGTTAGTCGAACCTGCTACATTTTCATCATCGGCGCAGTGTTTGGCTAAAGAGGCACTGTCTACCCATTGAAGTAGCTGCTTTATTGCGCCGTCACTGTGTTCGCACATGGTTACGAAATACGTTTTACTCGACGAAGAGGTAAGACAAAATAGACCAGCATCAATATCACCACTTTGTAAGGTTGCGACTTGTTCAATACTGCCCGAGCGGCTCATTATGTCTAGCCAATTTGCCATTAACCCCCGCTGTTGCACTGGGCCATAATGTAACCTTTCACCCAATAACCAGCGGCTTGAGTGGATGAGTGCATGGGTTAAGGTTTTGGTATCTCGTTTTTCTAGCAATTGTTGAATTGTACTTAGCATGCTTATGCCTCCGCCTCATTTGGTAGTTTTCGCATAAGGTTCGCCAGTGCAGCAACTTCATCGAATACGGTCCATTCTCTAGCGATGCGTCCACCCTCGATTTCAAAATGAGACGCCCCCAAAATATAATGAGGCTGCTGATTAAACTGTGCGTACTTGGCGTCGGTGGCATTGTAATGCCCCGCTACGCCCCAGCGCAGCGCTAGATGAACACGGTTTTGGTCATAATGGGTGACACACACATGGTCGACTACCATGTTGGCATCGGGGCAACTGGCTAACCATTTTATCAACATGCCGCTGATAGCTGCATTGCCTGTGGCTTGACGTCCTCCAGGCCATTGCACAGCAGCATTAGGTTTATAAAAATGAGACAGTTGATTAAACATACGTTTATTAAAAAGATTTTCTGCCCAGGCCTTGGCGAAATCTCCCCACGGCTTATCTTGCTCAGACAAGTCATCCCCGAGAGACGCCTCATTCGCAGCGGTGCGGCTATACTCTTCATTTATCCATTGGGTAAACGTATTCGATAGCGAAAAGTTAGCCTGAAACGCCGCCGCGTCATCAAGCGAAATACCTAGCTGCGCAATAAGAAAGCTGTTGTCGCGCATCAGCCATTCATAAAAGATTTTATTGTCTTTGCACATACAGTCGGCGATGGTGGTAACACGGCCCGTTTTACCAGTAGGAGCGCCGAATTCAGACGGGCCCTTGTTCGTCATAATGCTGGTAATACGGTGCGATGAGTAATACACCTCGTTAGCTTCTTCGCGGAAAATTACATCTTCCCCAATAAGCGATCTATCTGGAAACGCCGCAATGGTTTTCAGGGTATTTTGTATGACCACATCCACACTGTCAGCGTAGCCTCCTAGCGTATGCACAGGGCAGAAGTCAGCGTAATAATCGTAACAGGCCCCAATGTTCTTTTGCTCCCAAATACGATGGGTGATACGCAATATGTAGTCTGCTAAATCGACAAACTCGTCGTCAAAACCCGCTAAGGTTTGCGTTTTACTTCGTGCAGGGTCCAGCATGTCATGCAGAGGCTGCCAATACACCGTTTTTGCGATGGATGTTTCGCTCATAGAATCTTCCTCAAAAGCGCTGAGTTTGGCTTTTTAAAACATAAATTGAATTGAAAATAAGAACACAATTGTGAGTATGAAGAACCCAAACAATATGTAGTTGATAGGATCGATACGACCCGGTACGCGATACCATCCCTGCTCTTTCTCGTTAAGCCCTTCGCGCGCAAAATATGCTTGCTGCCCTTTAATGGTATAGGCGTTGTAGTCATGTTGAACGCCATCAATCAGACGGCTGGCAACGATAGACACCACAATGTTGGCGCTTGCACCTATGATGCAGTACCAAGGCCATGCAATATCAGTGTTTAGCGCGACTAATGTCACTACGATAAAACCGCTTATCGTGCCGACAATGAGTCCGTTCTCAGTGGTTTGCTTCGAGAAAAAGCCCAAAAAGAACATCCCCATTTGCGCACCAACAAAATACGATCCGACTTTAGAAAGAATCTCTAAAATTGACCCTTCACTGTACAGGTGGTAACCAATGGCCGGAAAGATGATAAGTACAGCGAATAATAGAGTGAAGAAACGTGAAGCTTTAAGGTAGTGAGCTTCAGAGGCATCTTTTTTAAAGTACTTTCTGTAAAAATCGATTGTGGCCACAGTAGATAAGGAATTAAACGACGAGTCTAAGCTCGACATAGATGCAGCCATTACTGCGGCGGCAATAACCCCCATAAGCCCGGGTAAACCGTAGTCAGCAGCAAATTGTAGAATGATGGTATTGCTGTTCTCAAACTCTTTGCCTTGATAAAAGTCGTAAAACAACACACCAAGCACAATAAAAAAGAAGTAAATAAAGAACGCACAGAAACCCATGAGCAAGTAAGACTTTTTCGCATCACCGATGTTCTTCGCTGCCAATGTACGCTGCACCATCATTTGGTTAGTACCATAAACGGTGATGTGATAGAGCGACATGGCAATAATACCGCTCCAGACCGTGGTCTCTTCGGTAAAGTCAAAGTCCCAATTAAGCGGGTTAAGCTTGCCCTGCGATTTAAGCTCACTCATTGATGAAGAAAGCGTAGTATCACCGCTTTGCAAAAGGGCGTACATGATAATACCAGCCCCCACAAATAAGATGACCGACTGAATAACATCCGTCCAAATGACCGCGGTAATCCCCCCCATCATGGTATAGATAAGTGCGATTGCAGTTACCATGACAATAGACCACATAACGGGCACACCGGTTATAAAAGACAATACAAGAGACGTGGCATAGAGAATGGCCGCTGAGCTCATAATTTGGCTTAGTATGAAAATACTCGACACCATGGCTCGGGCCCGTTTTCCGAATCTTCGCTCTTGATAGTCGTAGATTGACGCCACGCCTGCGTTATAAAAGAAAGGAAAGAAAAAGATAATGACCGCCATAATGACCAGCGGATAATTTAGGTGCAACGCGACCACTGACAGACCTTCTGAATAGGCCCATGCAGGTGCCCCCAGAAAAGTCATGGCACTAACGTATGTGGCGATAACCGAAATACCTATCGCCCACCACGGGGTTTGTTTCTGGCCGAGATAAAAATCGTCGGAATTTTTTATATTTTTACCTATGATCAAACCTAGTAGAAGGTTTGCAATGATGTATCCACCTAGGATAGACCAGTTTAAAACGCCAAAATTGTCAGTCATATTCTTTACTCTGTCTGTTTAATAAGCGCGCTTTCTATTTACAATAATACTCAACCTAATACATAATGACTTCGAAGTCATTAATTATTTCAGTCGAAATTTACAAATTCTTAAACAAACAAGGTGCGAGACATGAATTTTAGTAGCGAAAAAGCCATTGTTAGGTCCTACCAAGCAGCCTTTGACGAAAGTCAGGCCAGTGATGTAAAAGAAGTGATTGAGTCTTATATTACTGATAATGCTAAAGTTTATGCTTGGTATCCGTTTGATAGCTGCACAACGCCAGCACAATTAGTACAAGAATTGTGGGTTCCTTTAAAGCAGAGCTTTACACGTATGAAGCGCCGTGAAGACATTTTTATGGCAGGTGAAAACGGAGTCGGTAACGGTAAATGGGTAATGTCTATGGGCCACTTTGCTGGTCTGTTTGACGCCCCGTTTCTTAATATAAGAAGCACAGGGAAACTAACATTCTTGCGCTATGCTGAGTTTTTCGAAGTCGAAAACAATAAGATAATAAGTCACGCTATTTTCTTCGATTTAATCGCGTTAATGCAGCAGGTTGGGCTTCAACCTTTACCAGTTGAGACTGGTCATAGTTTTGTTTACCCAGGCCCATGTGACCACAATGGATTGCTATTTGAAGACCAAGATCCTGCTGAGTCTAAAAAGACTATAGAGCTCGTCGAAGAGATGGTGAAAGATCTCGATTCACTGAATAAATCCGGCAACGACAATTGCCCTCCTGAGCTATTAGCTAAGTGCTGGAGCGAAGACATGGTGTGGTACGGACCAGCGGGTATAGGTGCTACCTATACTATCGAACGTTATCAGCAGCAACACATGTTTCCATTTCGTAAGGGGCTGAAAGATAAGGTTTTTAATGGTCATGTGGCGCGTTTTAGTGAAGGTAATTTCGCGTGTTTCTTTGGATGGCCGAACTTATCAAACACGGCCAGCGGAGGCCTTTTTGGTATGCCAGCTTCGGGGATCCGAGCTGATATGCGAGTAGTTGATGTGTACTATCGCAAAGGCGATAAGCTATTGGAAAACTGGGTGCTAATGGATGTACCTTACTGGCTAAAACAGCAAGGTTTAGATATTTTAACGCGCACGACTACTTACAGCTAGTCTCACGTTTACCCCCATAAAAAGTATCAGACTACCTATAAAAGTAGTCTTATTCAGTTACCGTCAGCCCAGCATAGAAGACCTCTGTAACGGGCTGGCTTTAAGCAAAAATATTGCCCTACATCTGCTTAATTAACTCTCTCCCTGCCTCTCAGCACACGGTATAAAATACGCAAACACTCGCTCTGATAAGACCAGTCACAATGACTTTAAGTCACGTTATTATACTTCGGAATCGATCATTACATCAGTTTATTTACCACTCAAAATCAATTAATAATTCATACATAACAATTAGTTATGAATGCTTCATGGTTATTAACAAAAACTTAAAAGTTATGAATTAACAAGTCTTGAACATTTTTTATTGACTTCGAAGTTATTTGAGTTGTATGTTTATAGCACAAGAATTAAACAAACCGATGTGGCCTAGTGTTAATTAGCGTTATATATGGTTTGAAAAGCGCAGTGTATTCACTGTTACTTCAAATAAGGTTTTACAACTCCGGGAACTATCACGATGAAACGAGATCAACAAACGTACCATACAACATACCTCTCCCGTGCCATACAAAGTGCACTTCTAATTGGTGTTAGTTTTTGTACAAACGCTCAGCAAGAAACCTCTGACAACGAAGCAATTTCAACGGGTGTTGAGCGCATTGAAGTAACAGCTAACAGGCAGTCTCAGGATTTGCAGGAAGTTTCATCTTCTGTAAGTGCGTTAAGTGCAGATGACATACTGCGCAATGGCATTGAAAGTATAAATGGTCTTGAAAATGTCGTCCCTGGATTAAGAATCGGTAGTTCCGGCGGTGAAGTTCGCCCCGCTATGCGCGGTGCACGTACCAATGAGGTTGGTGTAGCAGGAACCGGTATTGCAGAACAAGTCGTGGGTATTTTTCAAGATGGTATTTACGTGCCAACCACAACCGGTGGATTGGGAGCGTATGTTGATGTTGAACGTATAGAAGTATTGCGCGGGCCACAAGGGACCTTATACGGAAGAAATACATTCGCGGGCAGTATTAACGTGATATCAAAGCAGCCAGAACTTGGCTATACAAGCGGCTCAGCTAAACTGACTCACGGTAGCTATGACCGTTCAGCTTATGAAGCCATATTAAACTTGCCGCTTGGTGATAAAGCGGCGACGCGTTTTGTAATGAGCCATGACCGACACGACGGCATGATTGAAAACCATTTTCTTCCAGGCTCGTCGGATGATTTACGTGAGAAGAATCAATTCTACTTACGCAACACCACAAAATACGAATTCTCAGAAGACTTTACTGCCCTATTGCGGGTTGATTACAGCAAAAAAGATGCTAACTCAGAAGCAATTTGGGGCTACCAACAAACAGCCGGCTACCAAATATCTGAAACCGAGCCAGGCTCGGGTATTTATAACCCGAATGCCACGGTAACACCTGGGCATATTTATCAGCCTGCTAATGCCGAGCGTGATGATGAGGGTCCTTACGATGTTTATAGAAACGCCGTGTCTTTTGATAATCAAGAAGCATGGTCGGCAACCCTGACCCTTGATTGGGCGCTGGAATGGGTCAACGCTAAGTGGACCACCAACTATTCTGAATTATCAGGCGAGCAGTTTTACGACAACGATTACAGCGACGGCGGTGTTGATTTTGTGGGTGGCTTTGGCCGTCAAGATGACCAAAAAGCCTTCTCTACTGAGCTACAGTTGTCATCAGTTGAAAGTGAGAGCCCCTTTTCATGGATAGCTGGCGTGTATTTGTTCTCTCAAGAAGCGGATTGGGAATGGTTGTGGCCTGAAGACACAACCGGCAATGGTGAACCTGATTCAATTACGGTTCCATCGTGGGGCAACCCGAACCACGATCCACATGAAGTAGATTCGATAGCCATATTTGGTCAAGCGCGTTATCAAATTAACGATAGCAACCGCCTGTTAGTTGGGCTTCGTTACAATGAAGACGAAAAAACCTTTACTGGCGATTCAATTCCGGATTGGGACGATTCTGCAGTATTGTGGAAATTAGCTTACGAGCTTGATGTTGCAAAAGACGTGATGGTTTACGCCAGCGCAGCCACTGGTTATCGCACAGGTGGAGCGAACGACGCACGCGTAGTCAATCGCGGAGCTAACGCCTTGTATGACAACGAAGAAGTTATCTCTTATGAAGTCGGTTTAAAGAGCTTTTTGTTTGACAACACAGTGCGCTTTAACGTGTCGGCATTTGCTAACCAATATGATGATGTAAAAGCACAGCTTTTTGCAGTGTCTTGTAACGACACGACTTCTGACCTAACGGTTGGTCAGTGTGTAGCGACAGGGGTAAGTACAACGTTTGAGTATTATGAAAACGGTGGACAGGTTGACACCTATGGCCTAGAAGCTGATTTAGAGTGGCGCCCGCTTAGCGAGCTTACTCTTAATGCCACGCTATCGTTACTTGACGCCGAGTTTGCCGATGATTTCGCGGTAGGCAATTCACAGCTTCAACCATTATTGGGCTTGGGAAATATTGATGGTCGTCAAGATATCAATGACCCGAATAGTCAGTTTAGCTTTGCAGGTTACTCCCCTGCCATGTCGCCTGACTATACCCTTGGTTTGAGCGCACGTTATGAATATGCATTGTCAAATGGTGGCTATGTTACGCCTTACCTACATGTAAACTTTGTTGATGACCATTACGCTTTCGACATTAACATCCCAGAAACTAAGGTTGATGCTCACGCCATGGTGACGGCCCGCGTCTCGTGGGAAGTAAACGAAAACCTAAACATCGATTTCTTTGCCAACAATTTAACTGATGAAGAAGTGTTAACGCGTGCGGTAGTTCAATCGCAGGTTCTGAATAGTTTGCCAATCAATTCTATTCAAGCAAACTGGAATAACCCGCGTACATACGGTGTTAGCTTACAATACAAATTTGAATAATTAAGCGCGCTGCGCTTACTTAACTTTTAAAACTGGGTAATCGCGTGAGTGATTTACCCAGTTTTATTAGGTGCATACCTACATTTAACTCCTTGCTCAACACACCGCTGTAGCGGTATTCGAGCTAGGTTGACGACTTAATACACTTATCACTTTTCGGGAGATATGAAATGAAAGGTTCTCGTCCAGAACAAGGCATTCTTACAAAAGACAACGACTTATCAAAAACGCAAGACACCATAGATACCATTGATTCAATGGTGGATGGGTTAAACGACCATGATATTGACAACATGGGCCGCTTTTTCAGTGAAAATTTTCGCTGGATGGGTAACGCCGGATGTGGATTTAAGCAAGGTTTGAAAGAGTTCCAAGACAATTGGCAGCGCCCTTTTCAAGCCGCATTTTCTGACAAAGTATGTATTGATGAAGCCCGTGTTACCCAAGGAGAATGGTGTGCTGCATTTGGCCGCCAAGAAGCCGTGCATTCTGGCACATTCATGGGCATTGAGCCGACAGGAAAGCGGGTCGAGATCCGCTACATGGATTTTTGGAAAGTGGTAGACGGTAAAATTGTAGATAACTGGGTAAACGTTGATTTTCCTTATATTATGCAGCAGCTAGGTGTTGACCCATTTAATGGCCATGGTTGGGAAAATCGTGACTCTGGGAGAATGCCGGTGCAAAACGGCGAATAAAACGTGTACGTAGCGATACCCGCTAAAGTCGTAAACCCGCTAAGGACCAATACTTTTAGCGGGTGGACTCTTATCATGCTCATGGTGATGCACAGCCACACCGTTATTTGCTCTACACAGCTGTACATTTCAACTTTCCAATAACGTCTGCTCTTTAGTAGATTTTGCCAAGGGATAAACAGCCGCCCGTTTAGGTGACCGCCTGATTTTGCGTGTTAGCGTTCGTGTTCACGTTCGCGTGCCCAATGAAACTTAAACCTAACCAAATAAACCAAACTATTTGCGAAACACCAAAAATCTCAGTGAAAATGCCAGCTGGATAGACAGTTGCTATACCAGCAACACCAACGAATAGACCAAGGTAATTGTGCCATCTAGAAAATATGTTGCTAAACAAGTTACATAGACTGATTAATAGCACCCACACACCACCCACTAATTCATTGCCGCCTCCTAAGCTTTCTGTAAGCAAGGATACGATATACCAAACCTCTGATGCGCGTTCACTATTTATAGCTGCCAGCTCAACAACCGAGCCCAAGCCTATAATAAATATCATGCCGCTCGCGATAACAAGGCCGACCCATAACGCGCCAAATAAAGTAGCGAGCTTACTTAGATAAAGTGTTCTGAGTGTGGCGTGTTTCTCTGAAAGCCCTAAAACCAAGACCGACAATACAACACCAAATAAGATATAGATTGAAAAGTAAACAATGCTTATTGAAAGGTGATTACGCGAAAGATACTCAAGCTGTTCAGATACCTCAGCAGAGTGCGGATAGGCCCAAAAAGCGCCAAAATATAAAAATGCAGCGATATAAATCAGTGCTAAAAATAAGGCGCAAAGCCCAGAAGCATAATCTACTTTTTTCATTTTTAACCCCTTCATGGAATGACCGCTAAAGCAGCAAACAAAAGCAATAACAAATTGACATCAATAGCAGCGATACGACTGAACCCGCGTGTAAATGTGTGACAATGCCGTGCAGTAATAGACAGTCGTTAGTTTGCGCTAGCCTCGCATTAGTGGCTTAACGAGGCCTTGAACCGCTCAATTTGATTGTGTCACCGTGTCTGTTCGAAGTACATAATGGTCAAATGCAGTCACTTTATAATAGCCATTTTTTTCGTATAGTGCTTTCGCTGCCTCATTATTAACAGCCGTCGCTAGCTTAAGCGAAAAGCTAGCGTTGTTTCTGGCGAAATCTTCTACATGTTTTAGTAGGCCACTCGCTATCCCCTTCCCTCGCGCGTTGGGTAACACGAACAAGTCATTTAAGTACCACATTGTTTTCATGGCGACAGATGAGAATGAGGGGTATAGCTGAATGAAGCCTAAAGCTAAACCGTCTGAATCAACTGCTATGAAGAACTCAGAGTCGTTCTTTAAAAAGCGTTCAGACAGGAAATCAGATGCAGCATCAATATCAGATTCTTGCCCATAAAACTGACGATAAAGGTCAAAAATTTTTGATGCTTCTTCGATATGGTTATTATTCGCTTTCCAGATTTGCATATTAACCTGCTGTCCTTTTTAGGTATATCGGTTGAAATGAGCGGTGACTGAGTAGCATCCATCCGCCTGAAGTAAATTGTATGGCTTGAGGTTCAGTCTCTAACGGATTTAGAATTCGAAAATGAAAATGTCCCCCAGGTCGACTCATCGATATCAACTGCATTGTCAGGGTAAATGAATTGGGCGCCATACTGTCCTTCGTGATGAACGCCGCTGACCTCAATCATCATTTTCCAGCTGTTACCTAGGAATTTCTTGCGCAAAACCTGAATTTCCCGATGTGATCCCTCTAGAAACTTAGTTCGGACTCCCTCTTCGGTTTCTTCATTACCTGCATAAGGCACCCAGAATCCGCTCCAGTCTTCCAGTTCCCAGAATTTGGTTTCACTCCACTCTTTGTCTGTGCGCAATCGCTGCCCTAACTGAGCTGATGCATGAAGGTTGTGAAAATGCCCCGTTTGGGCGTCTTCGATATAGAGATCGATGACCGTATAGTCTTCTGCTTTGCCTTTGGCGCAAACAAATAGGGAATTTCTATCGTGCATGAGATAAACGGCTACTTGCGCTGGAAGTTCAATCTTGGTTGCTAGTTTCCACTCCTCGTTGCCACAACGACCGTCGAATAATGGCGCCTGGTCAGTTTGCTCTATAGCGATTACTTCAGCGGCGTTGGCATCAGCCGCCCCTAATGTTAGAGCAGCCCCCAATGAAAGCGATGTTAATAGTATTTTCACGATAACCTTCTTATGTTTCAGTGTTAAACGGCACAGGTATTTAAAGCATGACGCCTTCATAGCGAGCTGAAATACAATGGCAAGATACTCGCAGCACGCCATGGTATCTTTAACCTAGTATGCGTTTGTTATACCATTCCACTTTAATAAGTGATCACTCAGCGAGAGTTTAAAAGGGCTTAAACAAGGCGCATGACTGAATGAATAGTTGTTCTCTTTCGAAGTCATGCAAAGCAGTGTAAGCCCTTTTAAAACTCGCCTGAAAGGAATGCCCCAGCAGCTTTTGCTCTGCGTTCTCACTATTCGAAAGGGAACAACCATTACTTCATAGCGACGCCTTAATCAAAAACCGCTGGACGCATTCTGAGGGGGCACTTATTAATGTGGATTGGTATTAGGTATTTGCGTCGTCACTTCGATGAAATACCGCAATTTTATTGCCATCTAAATCACGAAAATATGCAGCAAAATAGGCTCCGTTGTTTCTTGGGCCCGGTTCGCCTTCGGATTCTGCTTTTAAGTCAATTGCCAGTTTGTACACGCTTTTTACAATGTTTTGGCTAGACGCCTTTAACGCTAGCATAGTGCCATTACCTGCAGTCGCTAAGTCTCCGTCAAATGGCTTTGTTATAGCGAGCTTTGTATCCGAATTCGAAAAGGCAAAGAAAACAACTTCACTTGTCTTGGCGACCGGTTTTGCCCCCAAGGGTTTCAATATTATTTCGAAGAATTGTTGAGCTTTTTGCAGGTTATTGGTCCCTAGCGTCAGATGTGAAATCACCTTTATCTCTCCTAGAAGTCTAACGTTTTATTTCACTGGAAAATACGCGCTCTAATGACTGAAACTAAGCGAGACGCTTTTCAGTACAGTCTTTAGTTATGTTTACTTTATTCACCATACTCTGAGAAGTACAATTTGATACCCAACTTGCCCATGATAGCTATAGCTTCTGATAAGAGAATAGCACCTCCCCAAAAGCATTTTCCCTAATGCTAAAACCCTCGTCTGCCATGTATTTTGACGGAACTAAATTTAAGGGGTTTTTAATTGGGTATTGAGAATATATATAGGCAAAGTAAATAACAACTAAGGCAAAACCCTTCAATATAAGAACGAAATACGCCATTCGCCCATAAATAAAACTAAAGGTTCAGTCATAGTGAGTAACAGCCAAAGCAGGGAGCATACGTTAGCGTTTGTGGACGAGTGCGTTAACTTGCTTGATGGACAAAAGTAGCTTCATAAATAAAAGCGTTAGCAGGACAGAAAAAGAAAGGAAATGTAAGACAGTAAACTGGCAGTAAAGAGCCTGTAGTTAACATTGATATTAGCAGTGCGGCGAGCCTAGTGCTCACCACCTTATTATCATCGCGCTCATTAGACCGCTCTGCTATTGCCAAAGAGCCATGGCGTTATTTTTCGATAAATGCCTGTTCGATAACATAATGCCCTTGTGAGCGTGAGTTGGCTTTCATAAAGCCTTTGGCATCTAATATTCCAGCCAGATCTTTTAACATCGCGTCATTACCACAAAGCATGAATCGGTCATTTTCTGGGTCGATATCTGCTAAATTCAAATCGTTTGTGAGTTTATTCGACAACAGTAAATCTGTGATGCGTCCTTCATGGGTGCACAAACCATCGTCTGTCTTTAGACTGTTGTACTGGTAAGGCTCTCTAGTCACAGTTGGGTAATACAGTAGTTTGTCTTGCACAAGATCGCCAAAGAACGGATTGTTCGGCAATGACACTTCAATCTCTTGTTGATAAGCCAGTTCTGACGCCCAGCGCACTCCGTGAACCAGTATGATCTTGTCGTATTGCTCATAAATATTGGGGTCTTGAATAATGCTCATAAACGGCGCTAAGCCCGTACCTGTGCTCAATAAATACAGGTTTTTACCGGGCTGTAAGTAACCAGGTACCAAGGTACCGGTTGCGCGAGTAGTGAGCATAACTTCATCACCCGCCTGAATTTTTTGTAACTGCGACGTAAGCGCACCATCGGGTACTTTGATGCTGAAAAACTCAAGTTCATCGGCGTAGTTGGCGCTGGCGATACTGTATGCACGCATCAGCGGTTTACCGGCAAGCTCAAGGCCAATCATCACGAATTGACCGCTTTCGAAGGTAAAAGATTTTTGTCGAGTCGTTTTAAAACTAAACAGTGTTTCATTCCAGTGGTGAACGAAGGTCACGCACTCTTTAATCACATTACGCATTTCGTTAAGTTCCTCCAAGTTTCGAAACTTAGTATCTCACAAATACCATAATAGTAATAATTCTTATTTGCATCTAATTGTAACGACAAATGTAAATCTTGCCATTTTCAAGCACTGCTTTGCACCATTATCGAGCGTTCACTCTCGAACAACAGTAAAAGAGAAATAAAAAACACCGTAAAAACTTAAACGTTTAAGTTAGGCGTTATATGCGCTATGTTACATCCTTAAAACAATAGACTGTTGTTAAGTAAACAAGCATGGTTGACGGTCACCAAGGCCCATCACGCTTTGCACTGGTAGGTATAACGCGCTTTGCGCCCTTAGGTGTATTGCGCTTTGCCCGCGTAAACACGGCCTTTAGCAGTACTGCTTGATAAGTTAAGCGCACCGTGGCGCAATCTTTGCTGGTATTTTTGCCATATTGCATCGTTATATTGCATCGCTAATGGACATAACGAAGAAACACAGAAATGGCCTTTAACCTATTGTTCACTATTAGCCAGCCAAGTTAGATGATATAAGCATTCACAACTTGGCATTACTCATTTTCAGCGTGGGTATCATATTTGTGTATCACAAATTAGATACGCTGCGCATAGACGGAAGCAGATTGATTCGCTTCCTATGAATTAATTAGGATCGTGTATGCACAATTTAGAACTAAACACCAAACTAGACGCTTATTATCAACAAGTTAAATCGGTCATACTTGATAAACAACACCCGGTCAGCGGCCTATTACCGGCCAGCACCGCCATTACCATACATGGAAATTATCAAGATGCATGGGTAAGAGATAACGTATATAGCATTTTAGCCGTGTGGGGCTTAGCCCTAGCCTATCGTAATGTAGACAGCGACAATGGTCGTGAATATGAATTACAGCAGCGTACCGTAAAACTCATGCGTGCCCTGCTTCGCTCCATGATGGCGCAATCAAGCAAAGTCGAAGCCTTCAAAACATCACGCCATCCAATTGATTCCCTGCACGCCAAGTATGATACCGCCACTGGTGACAGCGTCGTGGGTGATGCCGAATGGGGGCATTTACAAATTGATGCGACCTCGGTCTTTTTATTAACCCTGACACAAATGATTGCCTCTGGGTTAGATGTGATTTGGTCTGACGAAGAAGTCTGTTTTATCCAAAATCTGGTGTACTACATTGAACGCGCTTATCGCACGCCAGATTTCGGCATTTGGGAGCGCGGAGCAAAAAGTAACAGCGGTAGCGTGGAACTAAACGCTAGCTCTTTGGGCATGGCGAAAGCGGCCCTAGAAGCCCTATCTGGTTTTAACTTATACGGTGCAAAAGGCTCCCTTAGCTCGGTTATTCACGTTATTCCTGACAACATCGCGCAGTCCAACATAACCTTAAGTGCCATGTTACCCAGAGAGTCTAACACCAAAGAAATCGATGCAGCATTGCTTAGCGTTATTGGCTTTCCTGCCTTTGCGGTGCAAGACAAAACCCTGACGGACAAAGTAAGAAACGACATCGTAAATAAGCTAGAAGGTCGTTTCGGCTTGAAACGCTTTTTACGCGATGGTCATCAAACAGTGCTTGAAGATGAAGGCCGGTTACACTACGAAGATAAAGAACTAAAGCAATTTGAACACATTGAATCTGAATGGCCTCTGTTTTATGCCTACTTATACTTAGATGCCATTTTCACTGACAATAAACCAAATATTGTTCATTACCGCGCTCGTTTAGATAAAGTACTGGTAGAACAAAATGGCTTTAAGCTATTGCCTGAACTGTACTATGTTCCCCAAGAGTCGATTGATGCAGAGCGAGCAGAGCCGCAATCACAAAATCGTTTACCCAATGAAAACGTACCTTTGGTATGGGCACAAAGTCTATTTCTGTTGGGCTCTATGTTAGAAGATGGCTTGCTGCGCCCCGGTGATTTAGACCCATTAGGCCGCCGCCATGCTAAGCCGAAAAAGAAACCTGTGGTGCAATTAATTTTCTTATCTGAAGATGAAATGCTGCAACAAGAACTTGCCACACATGGGGTGGCAACAGAAACCTTAAGCGATATTGCGCCAGTGAAAGTGTATCGCCCAGAAGACATTGCTGCTGTGCATGGCCAAGTAGGCCGTTGTGATAGTTTAGGCCTGACGGGCCGTATTCCGCGTATGCTAAAAAGCCTGACGACCAGCCGTTTTTACATGTTTAATAAACAACGTGCGGTCTGTTTAACCCCGTCATTTATGCAACACGAATACTTTTTAAGTTACGACATCGATTTTCTCGTGCGCCGCTTTACCAGCGAGTTGAGTTACCTGCACCGCAATTGGACCGAAGTGGGTCGCCCTACAATGACCGTGCTACTCACCCACAATTTGTTGGGTGGCGATCGCAGTTCGTTTTTCGAACTAATGGCGCAAATTGCCACAGGTGAAGTTGATGGTATACCGGTTAAACATGGCACTATGGCGCAATTAGCACCCACCTCTGCCGTGGAGCGAGTCGAGCAACTCAATGATTTAGTTTTACCCAAAGAGCCCCTAAGTGATTTATTTTCGCACTCTTGTGCCTTGTCGCTTGCGGGGCACCATGTGGCCTTGTCATCCGATCAAGAGCGGGAAATAGGTGTGCTAAGTGACGTTGACGCCCTGCACGCCCGCTTAGAGCAGTCAGACAACCTCTACCAGCAAATCGCGTTGTTAGATGCCCTAAGTAAATTGCAAAGCTTAGATACTCAAATAACCTATCAGGGACAGCAACACACTGTTGGGTCATTGATTGAAGAGGTTTACCTGCAAGCAGGGCGATTGCGCTTATGGTCAGTGCTTCGTCACGCATCCGGTTTGCTCGGAAAAGTCGATGGCGATTTAGGCTTGTCAGTCAGTGCATTATTAGTCGCACAGAAGTTCATACAAGTTGGCCGAGCGTACAGCGATGAATCACTCATCTCTAAGCCACTGCAAGATGATGAACTACTAACCAAAATTAAACAGTTCTGCCGAGAAGATGTGCGTGATCAGGTGCTGACACAAGAGGTATTACTCAACCTAGGTATGCTTGTTAAATCACGGCCTAAGTTGTTCAGTGAGTTACTTACCGTAAGAGTCAGTTACCTTATTGTGTTGTTAACCAGCCAAATATCCCGCGAGCACAACAAAACCCCTGATGAGGCGTACGAGCACATCATGAATTTAGCGCCCTCGGAAATTCAAGATCAAATTGAAGCCGTGCTTGAGGAATACCAAAACCTAACCGATTTACCTATCAAACTCGAAGAGCTGCACGCTGAGTGTCACTCAGGTAAGTTAGATTGGGACCAAGATTTAGGATTAGAAGAATTATCTGAACCCACTGAAGGATGGTACGTATGGCGTCAACACCAAGGTGTAATTGACAGACGCCCAGCCGGCTTTATTCCGCAAGTGTGGAGTATATTCAAGCATACAACAGGCTTGGTGATCGGTAACAAGATGGATAAACGCAACCGCGTTGCCAGTGACATGGTGCTCAGTGATATGACGCAGGGTGAAGCCGCGTTTGCATTACTCATTGAACAAATGCTGAATAATATTCAAGCACCAGAATACCGTCAGCTTACAGTTGAAACCTTAAGCGCTTTGGGTAGTTTTTTCGAGCAAAACCCCAGTTTGCAAATCGATGAAGCACTGACCATAGACGTCACAATTGGCCACGCTGTGCATCTTGCTTATAGTGAGCTGCATCCTGAACGTATGGATAATTACACCGAGTTTAAAGGCCAAGCATGGGATAGCTTTTATCATCGCTCGCCAATGGAAACGACCTTCTTTATCGTCTCAGCGCTGCGCAAGTTGTTAACCGTTCGCTTAGCAAAAGACAACATCACCCCAGAGCTGTTAACCGAGACATTAGATCAAGAGAGCAGCCCTGAGCAGCTAGTAAAATAGCCCTGAGCAGGTGGCTAAGTAAGCCTGAGTAGCTAGTAAAATAGCCCTGAGCTTATTCGATTAGCTCAAGTACATTCGAGCAATGGCTTTTAAGGCAATGGCCCTGCGCTGCTCTGCTCTGCAAGTTATGTAAGCTCAATGGGCGCATAAGGCACAAGGTTAACTCAAACCTTGTGCCTTATGCTGTACTCTATACACTGCGTGACATAATTTTTCTCTTGGGCACTATTTTACTTAGCACCGCCCAAGAATATAAGTAGACTTGCTTAGAGCCTTATGACATGAGTTACATGGATGCAGTTTTATGCCTGATTTCGCCATTTTAGCGGTATTTATTCCGACCTTTTTCTTTGTTTCTATCACCCCAGGTATGTGCATGACATTGGCCATGACGCTGGGTATGAGCGTGGGTGTGCGTCGAACCCTGTGGATGATGGCCGGTGAAGTCATCGGCGTGGCGCTGGTTGCCATTGCGGCCGTGGTAGGTGTTGCCAGCATTATGCTCAACTACCCTAGCGTATTCCAAGTATTTAAGTGGGTCGGTGGTACCTATTTAGCGTATTTAGGCATAAAAATGTTTTTTGCCCATGAACAGGTTACAACGGGCGAAAATATCAGTGCTACATCCCGAGGCAAGCTCGCATCACAGGGCTTTATTACTGCTATTGCCAACCCAAAAGGTTGGGCCTTTATGATTAGCCTACTGCCACCTTTTATCAGCGTAACCAAATCGCTGTCTGGTCAACTGACGGTGCTTGTTGGCTTAATTATGCTCAGCGAGTTCCTGTGTATGTTGATCTATGCCACTGGGGGCAAAAGCTTGCGACTCTTTTTAAATCGCGGCAATAACATTCGCTGGATGAACCGTATAGCAGGAAGTTTATTAGTCGGGCTGGGTTGTTGGTTAGCGTTTATTCCTACCTAATGACTATGAAGCAAGATGTTTAAAAGAATAAGTATTGTGCTTTGTTTGTGCCAATATCTGTCTTTCGAAAAACGCTGATCTAGCGTGTTTAAGTATGGGCTTTTGTTAGGCACAGATATCTGCCCAGTCGAGTACCCATAAATCTCTATTGCCTTTGTTCCACATACGCCCGTGCCGAGAGGAAAATACCAACGTTGTTGAGTTATGCCCAAGTAGAAATTTATAAAACTATTGGTACGTACGACCATTATGCTTTAACCAACCGCCAACATGATGACCATTTGGATCTCTATGAGTCCAATGAACTACACCCCCTTTATTATTCCATTCGTATTCGCCGTAAAATTGAATCGTGTCACCATATGAAATTGAATTAATTCTCGGGGCAAGATCAATATTGTGCGCGATTAAAACTGTTTGACCAGATGAAAGCTTTAATATGAATTTTTGATGCCGTGAACCTTTGTTATCGTCTTTAAGAATGCGAATAACGGTGCCACTGCCTTTGACCTGAACATTACTTTGATGATTTTCGTATGCACTTTGCAAAGTCGAGGCTTGAACAATACTCGTACATTGAAATAAAACGAATACAGCTAATATTGATGTAAATAGTTTACACATATGCAAAACCTTCCTTAGCTTTAGCTATAATTTCTAATAATCCGTCAGGTGCACTTTTAATTAAGTATTCACCGGCCCATTCTCCACTAAGAGGTGGATAGTTGTTAATTGATTCTATTTTCTTAGTTACTTCAGAGTTAACTCGGGCTTCTTGAGCTAAAGCACTGAATGTGAATACCAGTAGTAAGACTAGAAATTTCATCGAAATCCTTTTGAAAATATAACGTTCCAGTATGGGGCGAGCTTCTGAGCGTCCTAATTGACGCGTTTGTTAAATTTTCACCCAATGGTGGCTGGGGGCAAGTAAATAGTAAACTCATTTATTGGCTCAATTAAAACGCTATACGGTGAGTTTTGCTCAACTGTTTTTACAATGCCCAGATCAGATAAAAGCATGAAATTTGCTGATATTAACTGGGCAGACTTAACCTCTAGTTCTTTGTGCCATACTCGATACATACCGAGCTTGCCGTCTCTTCGATAATAAAACCCAGCTAGAGGGTGGGTCAAATAGACCAAAGCTGACTCGACGTCGGGAAAGCCTGGAAATTCTAACCTACCATGTTCAGATTGAACTAAATCAACAGAAGTTTCAGCCCAATCGGATAGTGTTTTCATACTGTATTTTTCATACAAACCATTAGCTTTGTTCAAAGTACAGTCAAAGTTAACCTTCCCCGCATACCAAGGAAGATTCCAAAGATATCTTGGCACCGCTAACGTCCAAGAATCTAAGGTAGTACCAAGAAACCATACGCAGCGTTCCCCTGTTTCGGTATCGATAATATATATTCTGTAGTTTGTTTGACCCATTGTAAATTTGGGGAAAGGAAATACTGCAGACGTAAAGTCAACATCGATAAACGGAACCACTGAGATAAGCCCCATTTCCTGACCATCTATTTCAACGGTGTCCAATTTAAATCGATCAGGAAATATACCTTGAAACCTTTCAGTAGGAACGGCGTAGGTAATGATTGCGAAATGCTTCAAACCACAAAGAACATCTATGCCTTTTGGTTTTGGTCTTTCTGTTAAGTAGTCTTTGAGTTTCCGTGATGCTTGCACAACGCTTCCTTGAAGTTTAACTATAATACCAATCCGCATTAATAAGTGACCGCCTCAGAATGCGTCCCAGCGAACGAAGTAAGTTACAACAGCGCATCGTAGGCTTAATTTGTCGTTTCTTTCTGTTCGTCTGATTCAAGGGGAGAATAAATGCAAGAAACTCCTCCTTTTGTGAGCGCGATACTAAAGCGGTGGTCACAATTCACAGCTGCAAATATAATAGGAAGCTGTTCATTACCGAATGAGCTTGGAAGATATACAACTTTTTGGCCTACTTCACATGAAGCAGCTGTAACATCTTTTTGCCATCCCTTGACCTCACAGAGGCTTTCTTGATCTATCGCTATATTCTGCTGATTGCACCCAGCTAAAGCACCTATACTAATCGCCAACAAACTTCCTTTTTTAAACATCTAACTCTCCGTTATTGCAGCTCTTGTTTTACTTTAGACTCCCGATCTAGTTTAAAGCCTAACAATATTATTATCCGGATAAAATCTGTAATTGCATCCGCGTATTTAACACGGAAATTTTCCGACTTCCCCTCTAATTATGCCGGCGTTGATAAAACCGCATCCAACTTTTCTATTGCACTTTTTCTTTGCGTGCAATTGGGATAAGACCTTTTTCAATTCTATCCGTATCTGTAATCGTTTCATCATTAGCCAAGAGCTTGTTATTTTTATGATTTAATCCGTATTTACTTAAATCTATTCCTACATTTTCAAGATACCTATTATAGGTTGCGGCCATCAGCCATGCTCCATTCTCATGGCCTAATTCAAACGCTCTTTTCGCTAAAAAGTGGGCAAGTAGGTGGTTTTCATTTCCCATACTTTTCAAATGTTCACCTACATATTCAAGATTAGTGTGTTGCAGAATTATAGAAGCATAAAAATAGTCTTCTGCCGTCACAAGGCCTCCATTTGAAATGGCTTCGAAAACAAATATCCTTCTTCCGATTTCATCTTTGAGTTTTGGAAATATTTTATTTTTCAAGTTTTCTTGCGAACGCGATTCTTGGTCAGCAAGAAAATATCTCTTGAGCTCCTCGTTTGACTGAGCAGCTACAGCGCTAGACAATAAGAAAGTGAACGTGATCCACGTAAGTAACTTGATAATTTTTCTCCTAGGTCATAACACCAAATTAAGCTGCGGTACTCGCTCTTGCCAATGTTCTCTTGAATTTTTGTTATGTTTCAATTGCTTGCTCTTTGAGCATTGCTTTAAGTACCGTTTTTGCCCAACGCAGAACATTATCTGAGTCATAAGTAGAATTTTTAGAGTCGAAGGCAATCAATATTGGATATCCGCCTGAAGGGCAGTATGGTTGCGGATCAAAACCAGCCCATAGAAGACCTAAGCTTGGTATCGTGATATTGCTATCTCCGGTGACCCAATAGCTGACTCTATTATTAAAACCTTGGTTAAATACAATGTTACCTATTGTTTTAGCCTCATCTTCAGTATCAAAACACACTGGCTCATAGTTTATGGTCGATGTGCTAGAACACGAAAATAAACTAAAACAAAAAATCAAAATTATATAAAGTCGCACTTAACCCTCCCTGAAAAATAACTTTTAAATAAGAAGTGCGGACATGTGGGCTAAAATCCGAACGAAGTGAGCAGCCCCGCGTTTGCGTCCCAGCCCGCGTAGTGGTGTGCCAGCACGCTTTCTACTGCCGCCATAACTTTACTGTGCCCAATAAATAAAACGTACCATAAATACAGCATACAATTGAGCTTACTAACCAAAAGGTGATTGAATTTTGATGTACCACAGGATCTGATGTAAGAAATGGGCCAATTAAGCCTGCGACACCGCGCAGCAAATAGATGACAGTGATTAAAACCAAACAAGTTTTTAGTAGTGGTAATTTAACAATGACGCCTGCGCCAGAAAAAGCATATAAGCCCCAGCCAGTAAGAATTGAAGCAATTACCAACGTTACTATTGTGGGATACGGGTCGCCCTGAGCAGCGAGTTGAGCCATTCTTTGACCAGCACCAAAAAAGAGATACCAGTCTGGGCCACCGAAAATACAACTAATGTGAATTAACGCAGCCACGATGCTTAAACTGCCAGCGATTATTAGTTGATTATTCTTGGGCATTCAAAATCCTTTTGGCATATAACGCCTCAATCAGAGGCAAAAAATAGTTGGTTAAAATTAGCGACGCAGGAGCAAAGCCAACTGTTTTTTGTCCTGCTGAATTGACTTGTTAGTGGCCATTTAACTTTAAGTAGCTTTAACATAATTTATAATAAAATAGTTAGCAGATTAAGAGACTATTTTATTTGGTTCCTCATTTTTATAGCGTCTAAATATTGCTACATCTCGTTGACTATCAGATATATCAGTACCAACTAGGTGAGCTTCTGTAAGGTCACAACCTACCAACTTTGCTCCATTTAAATGCGCACTTGTTAGGTCTGCACCAGAGAGGTCTGCTTTTGTGAGATCTGAGTTTTCTAATCTAGCTTTGCTTAGATCTGAACTTTTAAAATCAGCTCCATTTAATCGAGCCAAGCTTAGGTTTGCTCCAGAAAGGAGAGAGCCCACTAGCTTAGCTCCAGCTAGGCACGTATTAGTCAAATCAGAACCATTCAAATTAGCTTTGCTCAAGTCTGCTGTTTCGAGCGATGCATTTTTCAAGCTAGCTATACTCGGCGTATTTCCCTGTTTAATAAAAGAGGTTAACTGAGCATTTATTAACTTGGCATTATCTAAATTAGCACCATCCAGAATCGCACCATTTAAAATAGCTCCTTCTAGGTCCGCTTCTCGTAGATCCGCTCCTTTTAAATCTGCGCCTTGCAAGTCCGCTCCTTTTAAGTTTGCCCTTTGTAGATTCGCACCTCGCAACTTTGCCCTTTGAAGATTCGCTTTTTGAAGCTTTGCACTTTCAAGGTTTGCGTTGTTTAGCGAAGCGTTATTTAAATCGCTGTACTCTAAGGAAGCGTACTTTAAATCAATATTGGCTAATTGTTGCCTCTCCAATAACTTAAACCCTGTTAATAAATACCCTTTTTCTTCATTGAAAAATAAACCTATTTTGAACTGGTTAACTGCCTTAATAAAAGTCAACATCTTATCCGTTTTATTAAAAGGATTACTTTTATCTTCGATGAACTCGAGTTCTACTCCATAAACAATAAGAAATTCTCTAATACTTAAATGAGAAAAGCGAAACTCTCCATATGAGTTTCTGTTAAGTAAAGAGCTTGTCCCTATATCAATGTGATCAATTCCTTCAATGACTCGTTCCGCGGGGTCTTGTAATAAAACAATACTTGATTCACGATGGCATAATTGCATTAAGTGCTTTAGAGCTACTGTGTGAGTACTTAGCCGCTGCATTGTTTCAGCTAACCAAATACATGCTTTGAGAAGGTCTTCTTTGTTTACATCTTTATTGTGGTGCTGCCTTAGTTTAATAACTTCACGATTTAACCAAGTGTTAACCAAACCTTTATATAATTCGTACTCTGTTGCGCCTTTATTGTGACTTTCTAACAAGGTTTCCACATGAGACAACAAGAAAGGACGAAACTGTAGTGAATTTATGTTTTTAATTGCTTGTTTTGCATTATATTGTTTTGGATCATCAAAACTATTAAGAATAAATTTCAAACGCCGAGGGTAGCGATTTTCTATATATGCATCAACTTGTTCATTAGTGAATAAAGAAAGATAAACCAAGGGGCAATCATAATTATTAAAAGATATTTTCCCCATGGTATTGAAAGCAGATTCAGTAGTTTGTGGGAAAAACTGTGTTCGACAAGTTATTATTACCCTATAAAAGCAGCTGCTAGCCTCAAGTATCTTTGTTAATCTTTCAGATGTTCCACCTTTCTTGCATTGACTGTCTTCATCCAATGAATCTAGTAATAGAATAGTTTGGGTTTTATTTTCAATTTTATTAATATCGTCTAAAGTCGTAGCTCCTAATTTCAATAGATGACATTGGTAATCTTTCGGCCAGAACGCCATCAAATGACTAAGTTTGAGCATCATCAACAAAGAAGTCTTTCCCATGCCTGCATCGGCGAGAATAAACATCTGACTAGCACCATCTCTGGTGATTAAGTCTCGATTAAAAAACTTATTTATAGTTTCAAAAATACCGGCTCTTATTGTTGAGATTGTTTCATCTTCAAGCTCGTCTGCAGGATTAACTTGTTGACAGTTCGGCTGAATATAAAATTTGGCAAGTTCTTCAAAGTTACCGAAAATATCATTAATTCTAACCAGTTCTTGATTTCGTTTGTCGATATTGCTCTTTAAAACCTTTGTTAACACCTTTAATAACTTGGTCGCTACTTTTGTAGAAATAAAACTGGTTGCTTCCATACACCACCTAAGTATTGTAGAAAATTGTGATTAAATAAACGATGAGTAAACTAAATTTTGCAGCAAATATACAAGGGTACTTTTGGCCACTAACGCTTAACATATGGGGATTTTAGGAGCGCTTTTTCAGCGAGCAAAATTCCCACCATGATGTTTTTTGTTAGCATTTATTTGCACTGAACTTCGGCCTTTAGCCAAGGATGATCTATAGAAGTGATACCGCCTAGAAAAATACCACCATCAGTTTTTCCTGTGTTCTCCCCAATTACATCATAACCGTTAGGACATAACTCTGAAGCGCGTTTACTCCAAAAGGTCTTAAGCATTTCAGTTGAAGTTGTACCATTTCCATAATATTCGACGAGGTAATGGTTTTCACCTAGCTCTTTATCTTTATAACCGCCAGACCAAGTATGTGCTTGATAGCCCGTTGCACATCCAGTTAATAAAATACATCCTGTTATTAAGGCTAAATACTTCATTTTTACTCCATACTTGATTTGAATGCTAACCCTTATTATCGAGAATGCCGCATAGTTCACTTCCCGAATTGATGTTTATTCCGGTCATTTTCAGCACCTACCTTTTGGTTTTACTTCATACCATCACGCGCTTTATTAAGCCCAGAATTGCAAGAGCAAAAAAGAGCTGACGGGGTCGCTTTGACCATAACCCGACTTTACCGTTTGCTATTAAATGCTATGTGAAAAATATTTTCCACAGTTAAATTAAGCTCTTAGTGCTTTTGAGGGAAACTAAACGAGACTAAACAAAATGACATAACAGGGATGAGCATACCAGCAAGCAACATCGGCATTCTTCACTGCATTTCACTATGCCTGCTTTTTATACCTGCTCTTTTATACCTGCCCTCTTGTACAGCCCATTAAATACTAGAATCTTAACGAGTCAGGGAATTTATCATTGGTTTAAATAGGAACTTTTGATGCACAAAATGCCTATGCCAAAGTTGGCATATGACACTGATTTGCGCAGCATATTTTGTCAGATCTTATCTATCAAAATGTAAGGCCGAGGCGCAGCTAGTGTAATTGGCTTATTTTTCCACTAAGCCGTGGTCAACGGCGTAACAAATCAGTTCGGCTAGAGATTCTATATTAAGCTTACTTTTCATGTTGCGCCTGTGTGCTTCTACCGTGCGAAAACTGATATTTAAAATGCGGGCGATTTCTTTACTCGATTTCCCTTGCGCCACATGAGTTAGAATCAATTGCTCTCGCGTAGTCAGCTTTTGGCTGGTATCTCGTGCAGGTTTATCAATCAGCATTTTGGCTATTGAGCTACTAAAATGGGTTTGCCCTTTCGCTACCGCTTTAACAGCGTAATAAACCTCTTCTGATGTGGTGTCTTTAAGAATATAACCTGATGCCCCCGCTTGTATCGAACTGGTTACAAACTCTGGGCTGTCGTGCATGCTGAAAATCAGTACCTTGGTATCTTGTAGGCTATCTGTAATGATCTCGGTGGCATCAATGCCATTCATTGAAGGCATGCTGATATCCATCAAAATAACATCGGGCTTTAGCGCTAAGGCTTTTTCTAGGGCGTCTTTGCCGTCGTGGGTCATGCCGACTATTTCTATGTCGTCATAAAATGATAAACACGCGCTGAGCCCGCCTTGTACCATAGGGTGATCGTCGACCAATAAAAGACGCGTGGGTTGCTCGGTTTGTGTCTGGCTCATTCTGCTGGACCTTCTTTGACGGGTAATGTGTTAGCGTAGCTCGTTTTCGGGATGCGTGCTGTTACCTGTGTCCCTGCTTGTGACGAGTGCACACTAAACTCGCCTAAATGGTATTCCACTCGCTCCGCTAAGTTACGTAAACCAATACCATAATCATCGCCTTTACTGTTGTTGTCGGCGTCAAACCCTTGGCCATTATCCTTGATAGTTAAGGTTAACCATTTATCTTTTATGGTCATTTCTATATTTACTTCACTGGCGCGTGCGTGCTTTTGCACATTGATCAGCGATTCTTGCACCACCCGATACAGGGTCGTACTAATGCTGTTTTGCACCAATTTGCGTACCGCCGGTTTTGTTACATTCACCGTGATACCCGTTTGTTCACTAAACTCAGTGGCCAGTGCGTCCATCGCTGCTGATAAGCCTAATTCATCTAATATTCTTGGATGCAGATGATGAGAGATACGACGTATTTCACTGATCGCATCTTGCAAATTGCTTTGTGCATGATCCAGCGGTTGTGGTTTGTCTACCTTAGCCTTTTTAAGCCACAATCCGGTCGCTTCTAACGAGTACTTAATCGAGACCAAAACCTGCACTATGCCGTCGTGTAATTCTCGGGAAATATGGCGGCGCTCTTCTTCTTGCATATTGATGATCTTTAGCCCTAACTCACTGATTTTTTGATCGGTCTTCTTCTTTTGGCTCAAATTCAGGATCAAACCCAGCAAGAAAATAACAAAGATAGATGACATCGCGACGACTAAAATAATTTGCTTCGTTTTATTAATGTGTTGGTCAATTTCACGCTGTAGTTTATTTAGCTGGCTGTTCACATCATCTAAGTAAACACCTGTGCCAATCATCCAATTCCACTTTTCTAAGTAAACTGAGTAACCCATTTTCTCTGACATTTCATCTGCCGATGGTTTACGCCAAGGGTAACGATGAAATCCCCCACCCGCTTTGGCATTTTCAATGAGTATTTGAATGGTTTTGTCACCGTTTTCACCTTCAAGCTCCCACCAGTTTTGCCCCACGCGGTATGGCTCTTTGGGGTGTACGACTCCATTGCCTTCACCATCATATACAAAGAAATAACCATCATTACCGCTGTAAGTCATCGCATGGATGATTTCGGTTACTTGTGCTTTTGCTTCATCGTCGTCAATGGCACTGTTTTCATATGCGTCAGACATTGCTGAAACGGCGAGTAAGGTATAGTTTTGAAGTTCTCGATGTTTTTGCTCAATAAGAAAACTTTCTAACGTGTCTACACTCTGACTCGATAGATCTCGGTATTCATCCGTGACTAAAAAGTAAGTCAATATAGAGGTTAACACCACTTGCAGTACTGCTATAAACAGCAGGCGAAAGGGTAAAGTCATCTTGATGTAGCCTTGAAGCCGAGCTTAATCAGCGTGTTAATTTATTGTAAATATTAAGATGGGATTATTTCAGGCTTTACGCTAGCGCGCTAACCTATTTCTACCTAGGTAAATCTACCTAGTTAAAATGGGCATTCATACGAATAGTTACACACATACAAACATTTAACATTCCTCTAACAGTTTTTCACTTGATGTTAGCAATTAGCCAAGTGACTTTTTAAACGCTTAAGAGGAACCCTCAATGAAAGCAAAACACATACTACTCAGTGCCATCATATTAACCCTAGGGCTTAGTGCGAATGCCGGCGCTGCTGATGGCAAAAAATACCGCTGGCGTCTCGCGGAAACGTGGGGGCCTAACTTTCCGATTTTTGGTGATGCTAGCAAGAATATGGCAAAAATGGTCAAAGAAATGTCAGATGGCCGTTTAACCATTCGAATTGATTCAGCCAATAAGCATAAATCTGCCTTGGGTATTTTTGACTTTGTTAAAAGCGGCCAGTACCAAATGGGCCACTCTGCATCTTACTACTGGAAAGGCAAAGATTTTAACACCATGTTCTTTACTACTGTGCCTTTTGGCATGACCGCGCCTGAACAATATGCTTGGTTCTATTACGGCGGCGGCATGGAGTTAATGAAAGAAACCTACGACAAATATGGCATTTTATCTTTCCCTGGTGGTAACACTGGCGTGCAAATGGGTGGTTGGTTCAGAAAAGAAATCAACACAGTTGCAGATTTAAAAGGGCTTAAAATGCGTATCCCTGGTTTTGCCGGTGAGGTATTAGCAAAACTAGGAGCCAGCCCAACCAATATCCCTTCTGCTGAGTTATACACCGCCCTAGAGCGTAACACTATTGATGCTTTAGAATGGGTTGGCCCATCGCTAGATTTACGCATGGGCTTTCACAAAATAGCGCCTTATTACTACACAGGCTGGCAAGAGCCCGCCACTGAGTTGCAGTTTATGGTTAATCAAAAAGCTTATGACTCATTGCCTGCTGATCTACAAAAAATACTCACTATCGCGATGAAAACCGCCGCTTACGATATGTATTCACAGTCTACGCACGAAAATGGTGTGAATCTTAAGGCGCTACAAACTGAATACCCAGATGTGAAAATTCGTACCTTTCCCCAGCCTGTCATGAATGCCATACGTGAAGCAAACGACGAGCTACTTGCAGAATTTGCAGCGAAAGATGAAGAAACAGACAAAATCTTAAAATCTATCAAGCGCTACCAAGAACAAGTTCGCGCCTGGACCAAGTTCGCTGACCAAGCCTACTTAGAAAGCTTTGAGTCAAACGAGTAATTAGTTAGCTTGGGCAGTGGCGCAATCGTGACTGCCTAAGCTTACTTCCTATCCCATTTTTTAATCTTTGGTTGTTTGGCTGTTCCATAAGTTATTTGGAAGACAGCGCAGATACCACTGTGTCAGAGATTTATTATGAATTCAGTCGTTAAGTTACTAGGCAAGTTTATCGATGGTGTTGGCCATTTATGCAGCGTGCTGATGATGTTAATGATTTTGAACGTGTTTTACGACGTGATCATGCGTTACTTTTTCAATGAAGTCAGCATTGGTATGCAAGAGCTCGAATGGCACTTATTCGCAGCTATGTTTATGTTCGGTATTGGTTATACCTTAAAAGCCGATGGCCACGTGCGAGTCGATGTATTTTATGACAACTTCAGTCCGCGCGTAAAAGCCTACATCAATCTGTTTGGGGCGTTATTTTTTGTACTGCCTGTGACCTTCTTGATCCTTTACTACAGCTGGGATTACACCCTTGAAGCCTATGAAATGGGTGAAGGCAGCGCCGATCCCGGCGGGTTACCCCATCGCTTTATTATTCGCGGCGTTATCCCTGTTTCATCTGTGTTTCTTATTGTATGTGCGTTGTACGTAGTGCTTGAACAACTGCAACGCCTCACGGGTAGTACGCCTTCTTCTACAGAACATAAGGATGCCATCTAATGACGGGTTTAGTTTTATTTGGCATTGCCCTGCTGTGTTTATTTTTGGGCTATTCAGTGGCGTTTACGTTCGCCGGTGTCTCGGTATTAATTGGCGTAATTGTGCTAGGTGCAGACTTATTTGCTTTTATGCCTTATCGCATTATGAGCATCATGGAAAACACCACCATGATGGCTATCCCCATGTTTGTCTTTATGGGCATTGTGTTGCAAAAAACCGGCCTTGCGGAGCGTCTACTTGAGTCTTCCGCTAAGTTGTTTGGCGGTATCTCTGGTGGCGTGGCGGTATCAACCATAATCGTGGGTGCGTTGTTAGCGGCCTCAACCGGTGTAGTAGGCGCAAGCGTGGTCGCCATGGGCGTTATCTCTTTACCTGTCATGCTGAAAAATAATTATCACCAACCGACCGCTGCTGGTGTAATATGCGCGGCCGGCACGCTAGGGCAAATCATTCCACCGTCTATTATCTTGATAATTTTAGGTGACGTGATGGGCGTACCGGTAGGCGACTTGTTTCGTGCAGCCGTTATTCCAGGCGTATTGCTGATAGTGGTTTATACCCTTTACATCCTCGTGTTAGGAAAAATAAAGCCTGAGTTTTGCCCTCCGATTGACGTTACAGAAGATAAGCGAACCATCATTGTACAAGCTATTAAAGACATCTTTCCGCCGTTACTACTTATTGTTACCGTACTGGGCTCGATATTCACAGGGATTGCCACCCCAACTGAATCATCTGCCATCGGCGCTGTGGGTGCATTAGTTTTGTCTGCTATGTATGGCCGCTTTTCTTTTAAAGGGGTGCACGAAATTTCTGGCGAAACGGTCAAAGTGACTGCCATGATCTTCGCTGTACTCGTTGGCGCTACAGCATTTTCAATGGTGTTTAGTTATTCTGGTAGTGAATATTTAGTCGAAGATTTCTTTCTAGATTTACCCGGTGATAAGTGGACCTTCATCGTGCTGGCCATGGTGACCATTTTATTGCTTGGTTTCTTCATCGACTTTATTGAAATTTCCTTTTTGATAGTGCCTATTCTGACCCCGGTTGCCATGGTGTTAGATATTGATTTAATTTGGTTCGCCATCTTAATTTCAATGAATCTACAAACATCGTTTTTAACCCCGCCCTTTGGTTTTAGCTTGTTTTACCTCAAAGGCGTGGCCCCTAAATCTCTTAAAACCACGACTATTTATAAAGGCGTAGTGCCGTTTATTTTGATGCAAGTATTGGTCTTGCTGCTGGTCGTGATATTTCCTGAACATCTTATATTGCAATAACACACACATAGGACACACACATGAAAAAATCTATGCTCGCGTTAGCCATGCTTTCTCCCCTTGCAGCAAGCCAGTCAGCACACGCTGAGGTGACCGCTTATGGCCGAGTGCTATATAACATTATTAAAGACGACACGACTGACGATCTGTACTTTGGTCGCCATGAGTTTGCAGAATCGACCATAGGGGTAAAAGGCTCGGTTGAATACAATGACCTGACCTTTGGTGCACAGGTTGAAATTGGCCTAGATGAAGGTGTTTCCAATATCCTGCACGATGGTACGAACTCGCGAAACCGTATTCAAGAAATATGGGTGCAAGGCAAATTTGGTAAAGTGAAAATGGGCACAGGTGCGAGCATTACCTGGATTGTGTCAGACGTTGACCAGTCAGGCACTTGGTGGTCAGACCCTCTAGGTATGAGCCAACGCTTCGGTTCAACCCGCCGCGGCCCTGCTGGTGAAAGCCAAACGCCATTTATCACAACGCAATCAATCTTCCTTGAGCGCTTTGTGTATGAGTCACCTACGTTTTTAGACGGTGCTAAGTTTTACGCCCAATACGGTGAAGACAGCAGCTATGAAATAGCGGTCAAATACAAGGCTAATGGTTGGCGTGTTAATGCATGGTCTACCGATTTTGGTGATGCCGATAACGATGAAGATCCTCAAGCTAACATCGACGGCAATAGCACTGAAGGCTTCTTTGGTTCGGAAAGTGGCTACGGTATTTTAGCGGGGTACTTACATGATTCAGGTGTTAACTTTAGTGCGACTTATGGCGTGGCCGATCGAGTGGCAGGTGGTGACAGCGATTTCTTAAACTGGAAGTTAGGCTATACCCAAGGTAAACACGCAGTTAGTTACAGTATGGGTAATTATGGCGCTGAAGATGCCAGCGGTATTGATGGGCCTGATCACACTAGAACCACTGTTGCGTATCACTTTGTACCCGTCGCGGGGGTGAGATTCTGGGCACAGGCAACGAAGGGCGATACAGACGAAGAAGAAAGCTTCAATGCTTTCGCTGTTGGTGGCATGGTGCAGTTCTAGTTTGCGTCTGAGCTAGTTCACAGGCTTTTGGCACTGCGCTTTTATCATCGCTGTGCGCTTTCAAAGCTGTGCACTTATCACCGCTGTGCACTTAACTCAGCCGTGCATTTGCATTAAAAATGTCTCGCAACAATAACGCCCATCGCGTTATTGTTGCCTAGGCTATACGTTTTCATCAGGTAAGGTTTTTAGAATGTCACTATATCGCGCTATAACGCAAGGTTCACAAATGAGCCCGCGCCCACCACACAGCAAAGCTGTGCTTAATTCCATGTTTGCTGTGCTGCTGAGCGTCAGCGGCCCTGCCCTCGCCCAAGAAGAACTGGAAGGCCCTGGGATATTTTCAGGGGAAAAAGGGGAATTCTCGTTAAGCGACATATTCTCTGACAAAGAAGCGGATAGCAAAGCTCAAGCCCCAGCTCAAGAGAAAAATTCAGCCAAGGAGCATACGCAAGATAACCCGCAACAAAAAACAAGCGGTACGATTGTTAAGCCCGCTGAGAATACGCTCAGCAACAACAGCGCGTTTGCTAAGGCAAATCCTGCTAATCAAACCAACACGCACGCGTCTTCAAAACAAGATGAGTTTACCCTGTTTAAAGCGTGGAAATCGGCTAAAGCCGAAAACAGCCCTGCTTACCAAGAGTTTTTATTGTGGCTTGAATTTCAAGAATACAAACACAAGAAAAGCGACTAACACGTCGCTTTTCTATCTATGCTAATACCGGACTGTATGAAAACCGGACTTTGCTAAAAGCAGGTTTATCCAGTACGCATTAATTTGCTTAAATGGTATTAATCCCCGATAACACCACAGGCTACGCGACTTCCACCACCGCCGAGCTTTTCGGGGGAATCAGAGTAATTGTCACCACCTGCATGGATCATCAGTGCTCTACCTTCGATATCATCTAGTTCCAATTCTGGCGCAAATATCGGTTTGCTTGCCTTACCATTATTATCAACAAATAATGTGGGTAAGTCGCCCTCGTGGCCCTTTTCTGACCAAGGTACACTGTGCTTATCTGTGTCTTCAGGGTCAAAGTGGCCGCCAGCAGCACCGCCTAATACGTTTTTGCCGTCTTTCATTGCCGAAGAACAGTCACCGTTCTCATGAATATGAAAACCATGCATCCCCGGTGTTAATCCACTAAGCTCAGGAGTGAAGACGACACCGTCATCATCATAATCACGCACCATGACACTGCCGATGCTTTCGCCAGTTTTAAGATCATTCATAACAATTTTTTTGCCATCTTCGGAATCGCCAGCAAAACTTGCTGTACTTAGCGCCAAAGAAATTGAGCCCGCTAATATAGGTAGTAAAAATTTCTTCATTACGTCCTCCGTTATACTGTCTTGGTCACTGCGATATCGTCTTTGAAAAACGGCAAACCCTAAGCTGCCAACCTTAAAGAACGTGATATTGCAGAAACTATTGTTGTGCAAACAGGTAAGAGCATAAAGCACACCAAATTATATCCATAATGCACAAAGCGCTATAGCCCATGTACAGCAAGGTGACCGCTACTTTGCAAATGGTAGCTAGCAACGCTAACGTGACTAAACACAGGTATTTAAGGGTAAATTATTCATACCCTGATACGCATATTTTACCGAGTTCGCTCAGATAATCCTTCGGGTAAACAACGCCTTGAATAATTCAAAAGTACAACCGCTTGCAACTTAGTTTGCTAGTGAAAACCCGTATTCGTTCACGTACCATGAGGCAAAATAACCCTGCAATTGATAGCAAAAACGATAGGAGATACTTTGCAAAGCAAAAGTTGGACATTACAAGATGCGCAGCAATTAGCCGCTGATTTTCCGTATACCTTTTACAAACCATCAAACGAAGTGGTGTCAAAACTTCAGCCAGGTAATCAGGTAAAACTGATATTTGAGTTTGCATCCGATGACCCTGAAGCACCGTCAGCAGAGCGCATGTGGGTAGAAATACACGATCACAAAAACGGTGTGTATTCTGGATATCTTAATAACGAGCCAATGTACATAACAGACCTAAAGCACAGAGATTGCATTGAGTTTCGAGAGTGCCATATCATGGACACAGATTTAGATGATCCTGTGCCTTCGCTCCCCGATAAATATATTAAGCGCTGCTTCGTAACCCACAATATACTTCACCAAGACCAGCCAGTGGGTTTCTTATATCGAGAACAACCCGAGTATGATGACGACAGTGGATGGCGGATCACAGCGGGTAATGAAACAGACGAATATATGCTCGACCCCAGTAATTCATCTTATGTGTCACTTGGTGCTGTGCTGCGAAAAGATGACAGTTTCCTCGCACTTACCGAAAGCGACATTGGAATGGCATTTATAAAAGACGATAAGGGTAACTTCGTCGTGTTAGAAGACTAAGTAAATCATAATCTGACTAAGTCATAGGCTCACATACCCGCTAGCGCGTGAAAGCCCATAAAAACGAACAGCGAAGATTACAGCATTTCACGTTAATCAGTTTTCTCTCAGCGAGAGCCAAAAAAAAGAGCATCTTTGTGCAAGATGCTCTTTTATTCTATAGGTGTAAATACAGGTGTAAATAATACCTAGCTTTGATAGCTTAGGCCGCTGTGCTTAAGCGTTATCTTGACGTTTTTTGTTATGACGTTTGGCGCGTTTTTCAGCCATAGCATTAAACTTTTCTAACTGCTCAGCGGTTAAGATTTGTTGCACTTTGACCCGCATATCAGCCATTTTTAATACACGTTCTTTCGCGCGTTCAGCACTAAGATTAGCCAGCTCATTTAAATCTTGCTCATAGTTTGCATCAGAGGCATCAAGTGCAGCCAGCTGTGCTTTTAATGAGGTTTGCGAGCCTTTTTCAGGGCGGTCTGCGCGCATTTCTGCTTTTAACGCTTTAAGTTGGTCTTTTTGCTCATCACTTAAATCGAGTACGCGTACCATTTTATGGATCGGCAAAAAGCCTTGGCCGCGATGTCCGTCTGAATGTTTGCCGCCCGCAAAGGCAGTTGTTGCGATACATGCACTTAATAAAACGCCAGTAATTAATTTTTTCATCTTAATATTCCTACTTGGTTTGGGTCATTAAAATAAATGACGTGGGTAAAGAGTTTGTTTAATCAACGGTGCTCAGTATGCACATTCGGTTCGATAAGTAGGGTTAAGCTAGTGTAAAGTTCAGTAAAGTTACCCCCAGATAAAAATAAAGCGGTTAATCTTGATTTATGAAAACTGAAAAATACAAAATCCTATTAGTAGACGACGATGAAACCCTGTGTGCCTTGCTCAGCGAATTTTTGCAAGCAGAAGGGTTTGAGGTTGAAACTCTTCATACCGGCGATGCTGCCACAGAACGCTTACTGCAAAGCGATGAATTCGACACGGTCGTACTTGATATAATGATGCCCGGCATGTCTGGTCTCGATGTATTGCGCAGCGTGCGCGCAAAACGCCAAGTGCCAATACTGATGCTGACCGGTAGAGGCGACGACATTGACAGAATCGTTGGCCTTGAAATGGGCGCTGATGACTATTTGGGTAAGCCTTGTAACCCCAGAGAACTCAGTGCGCGCATTAAGGCGATTATTCGCCGCACTGAAAACTCCCTTGGCAATGGTCTGAACACAAAGCCAATTGTGCATACTCAGTTACACGGTATCGAGCTAGATACTGGCACGCGCACCGCCTTAGTTAATAACACCCCCTTGCCGCTAACCAGTGCGGAATTTAATGCGTTAAGTTTACTGATGACGCGCGCAGGGCAAACAATATCAAAACAAGACATGACCCAAGAAGTATTGAATCGCCCTCTTGAGGCATACGATCGCGCCATGGACGTTCATATCAGCCGTATTCGTCAAAAGCTCTCGTCAGAGGGGATCAACGATGTGATTAAGTCTATTCGCGGTGTCGGCTATCAAATGTTAACTGAACAACAACCAAGCCAAAGCGACGACTAAAGATGCGAAGATTGAGTGCTTTATTGACAACTGCGTATCAAAAACTAGGTTTTAAGCGTTTATTTTGGCGCATTTTTATTTGTTTTTGGTTATCAAGCTTGTTGGTCATGATTGCCACAGGCTTTGTTATCATCAGTAAGTATTCGTCTGAAGAATACACCAAGCGCTATCGCAATGATGTGCTCACTCAAGCGGAGCGTATTGTGTGGCGTTATGAGCAAGCCCTTGCTGTACAAACGAGCCGCCCAATAAAATTAAAAAGTTGGATTGCCAAAAAAGAAAATCGCCGCGGGCATTTAATGCCTATGCTGATATCAGATGATGTTAACCAGCGTATTTATCACTACCGGCTTAACAAAGTAAAACCTGAAGACCGCTTAGAATATGAAGTATTAGGGCCCTCTGGTCGCACTTATCGCGTTTTCAGTAGAAAGCCGCAAACACCTAGAATATACACCCAACTGATGTATCGCTTTCAGTCATTGCAGTTTGTGTTTATCTTTTTCGCATCCGCTTTGGTCAGTGCGCTACTCAGTTGGAGCATCACGCGACCACTGAACTACCTCGGTTCATTTAGCCGCCGTTATGCCAATGAACAGGAAGTAACACCTCTGCCAAGAACACTGCTGACCCGGGGAGACGAGCTGTCTGATCTGGCCACTGATATTGAGTTTATGGTGAACAAAACCCACGCTGCCGCCAGTACTCAGCAACAATTACTGCACGATGTTTCTCATGAATTACGCGCCCCATTGGCACGATTGCAGGTATCAGCGGCGTTAATAGAGCAAAAATCGCCGGACAGCCGACATGTAAAACAGATACACAGCGACTGTTTACGCATCGATCAGCTTATTCAACAAATACTGGATTATTCAAAACTTGAGCAAAGCAACCCCAGTCCTGAGCCATGCGATATTGACGCACTGTGCAATCAAGTGATTGATAATATGGCGGTTACCTACCCTGGAGTTCCTGTGGAATATACCCCAGATAGCAAAGCGCATATATCGGGATTTCCAGAAGCCTTGTTACAGGCCTTAGACAATATTATCGGCAATGCATGCAAGTATTCTGCAAGCGGTGAGCTGGTGCAAATAACGACCTTAAGTCGCCCAACTAGCGTACTCATTACCGTTCGCGACCATGGGCCGGGTGTGAACGAAGAAGAAATGTCGAAGTTACTCCAACCTTTTTATCGGGCGGGGAATGAAATGCATACCAATGGGTTTGGTTTAGGATTGAGCATCGCGCTAAAAGCGATTAACAAGCATAAAGGCGAATTACGTATGTCTACCCCTGATGATGGCGGGCTTAAAGTAGAGATTATTTTACCAAAGGTCGCCGTGTAGCCTAGCCACATAATAACGGGGAGTACGGCTAAGGCCCCTCCCCTAAGTAAATTCGCATTATTCGCGCTAGCTAGCGTTAAACACCTGAAAAGCAGTATTTTTAGCCTGTAACGTATAGCCCTTGGTTTTTAACGCCCAAGCTCTTTTTTATTAAGGGCGCAGCTATTTATCGGGCGCGGCTATTTAAAGGGTGCAGCCGCTTTCAGTTTAAGACGTGTATACGAGTATAAAGACGATTGGTCATGCGCTGGGTAAAATGCACGCTTTGGCGCAGCGCCTTGAACAAGACCGTTTAAACTTGCACAACTAAATCACTGCTCAAAGCAAGTGAACTGTCCTGTAGTTTGCTTATGTTTACCCGTTGACGCTGGGTAATAAATTTTGTGCCTAGCACATACGCCTTGGCGTGATTTACTGCATCCACTGAGAGAAGTTCATCACCGTTAAAATACCAAACAGAAAAACTCTGAGGATTGTCGCATTCGTGACGCACCACCACCTTGTCATAACCTTGCGACAACCCGACCATTTGCAGTTTCACCGCATATTGATCTGACCAAAACCAAGGTATGGCATTCACTTTTGGGGGTTTGGCACATATCACTGCCGCAACCACTTTGGCTTGCTCAAGGGCATTTTGCACTGACTCTAAGCGTAACCAACGCTGATAATGTGTATTGAACTGGGCACAACAATCGCCAATCGCATAAATACTGTCATCGCTGGTTTGGTTATTGGCATCGACTGCGATGCCATTGTCTATTTTCAGCCCTGCCTTTTCAGCCAAATGGGTATTCACGTGCACCCCAACCCCCACCACTATGATGTCTGCAGGGTATTGGCTGCCATCACTACAAATAACGAGGTTTTCGTTGTTATGGGTCTGTATTTCGCTGACGTTTTTGGCATTGAATACGGCAACCCTATTTTCTTGATGTAAACGATAAAAGTAATCAGACATATCTGGAGCAGTCACTCGGGCAAGCAAACGAGATTCACGCTCTAGCACTGTCACCTGAGCCCCGCACTGTCGCAGTGACGCAGCAGCCTCAAGGCCGACATAGCCGCCACCAATTACCACCACGCGTTTTTGCTGGCAGGTATTAAATGCCTGTGCGATTGCCTGCGCATCATTAGCAGTGCGAAGCGTATACAAATGCGCTGCGCTCGCTACCCCAGAAATGGGCGGAATAATCGGCTGCGCGCCAGTAGCAAGCACGAGTTGCGTGTAAACGTGAGACGAACCATCATCAAGTGTCACGGTTTTTTCACTGGGGTCAACATCAATCACTGTCACGCCCAACTGTAAGTCTATGTCAGCTTTTTCATAGGCCTGAAGGGGTTTAAGCAACTGCCCTGCTGGCTCATCACTAATGAGGTGTTTTTTGGATAGTGGAGGCCGGTGATAAGGTACGCGCTTGTCAGTATCAATTAACTGAATGCGCCCCGTGTATCCTTCTTTGCGTAATGCAAAAGCTAAGTTCACCCCGCCATGGCTGGCACCAACAATAATACAAGTCTCTTGGGGAAGCTGAGCGTTCATCATGGTTTATTACCTATTCACTGAATTATTTGGGCTTACTGACCGGCTACGGTGAGTACCAGCCCATCTAGTTCTGGGGTGATATCAATCTGACAACATAACCGGCTATATTCATCGGCGTCATCGTCGAGCTCAAGCATGTCTTTTTCAATTTCACTGGCTTGACCAACCAAAGAAAATTGCTCTTTTGCCACATGTACGTGGCAGGTGGCACAGGAGCACACCCCGCCGCAATCACCATCAATGCCCGCTACGTTGTTTTCTACCGCGAGCTCCATCACCGAGCCTGATTCGCCGTGTACCGTGACGGGGATATTGTCTTGCGTAATAAAAGTAATATTTGCCATGTTTTGGTCCTCTACGTTAATTGGGGATCGGTGGATGCCATAACACCGATGCGAACTATCTTGTCAATTAGCACTATCGCGGGTGAAAGTGAACATTCAGCCGATGAAAACCGACTTTACGTTCAAATTCGCCTAACTGTTCTATGTTCTCTTCAAAGTCAACTATATCGATGGAGCCCACCTTCTCTATTAAGGTTTCGACCAACACGCGCATGATTTGCCGCGCATGAGTAGCCCCTAGGCAATTGTGATGACTAAAACCAAAGCTCACATGAGGGTTGAGTTTTCGGTCAAGAATGACTTCTTCGGGTGATTCAAACACACTTGCGTCCCGATTCGCCGACGCCCAGCAAAGAGAGACTCGCGAGTCGGCTTTGATTGCGTGCTCGCACACTGTGCTGTCTTGTGTAGCCACTCTGCCCATTTGCGTTAATGGAGCAAAATAACGAATGAGTTCTTCAATTGCGCGACCGATAATGTCAGGTTCATTGCGTAGGCGAGTCAATGATTCGGGGTGCTCAGCAAAATAGCTAATGGTGTTGGTCACTGCATTAATGACAGTATCTCGGCCACCAGCGAACGTTAAAATCATGATCCCCTTGATTTCCTCATGAGTGAGCTTTTTCCCTTCCACCTCTGCTGCCAACAACACCGAGTACAAGTCACCCTCTGGGTCAGCGCTAGCTGCGTTAATCTTCTCATCAATGTAATCGTATAAAAGCCCTGCTTTGTCTTTGTCTAACGGGTCATCTTCACTGCGAAATACATGTGTGCCCCAACCGATCCAGGTGTCGGCTTCGCTGGCATCTGTATTGAGTAACAAGGTCAATGCTCGCGACTGCAAACACAAAGAGAACGCTTCTACTGCGTCGATGACACCTTTAGTTAATACTTCATCCACCAGCGCGTTAACCTGCTGGCCTAATTGAGCGCGATATTCATTACCAAGCGGTCGCTTAAACCAAGGGTCAAGCAATGCGCGAAACGAGCCATGCATGGGCGGGTCAACTTCAAATGGTATTTGTCGTGTATCACGAATATTGACTTCAGAAGGGATCACGATGCGACCAGGGGCCGCGCCAGATTGAAAGGTCTTCCAGTTATGCGCTGTTTTGCGAACATCCTTTAAGCGCAAAATCATGGTCACAGGATCATCTTGGTCGTTCATGTACGCGCAGCCACTGTGCTCACGGGCACCCGTAAACGGATCAGGAGATTGGTATTTTTTCATTGTTCGCCTCAAAGTAAATAACAACTACTTAACATCTTGAGGGCTATATTAAGTGCCATAACATGAGATAAATACCGCCATTCAAACTAAAAATGTCATATTTCGACTGTCATCAATTCAAATTGGTCTTAATACCAATTCCATTAAATAAAGGATATTTATCAGAAAATCATCATAAAAAGGAGTATGACAAGCACTACAGGTATCGTAGACGGCAACGCAGATTTAAAACGTTTCTTTCGCCCAAGTGGTTTTGGGGTTGTCGTTATCGGCGGTGCTCTTTGAGCTGTGACTGCTATCAATAGTATCTGCGCTTTCTGCATTTTCTGCATTTTCTGCATTTTCTGCGCTTTCAGCGTGCTGGGCACGGCGGTGAATATCGCTGCGGTATTGATAAGGTGTGACGCCATAATATTTTTTAAAATGCGCTATAAAATGTGACGGGCTAGAAAATGCCATTTCATAGCTTATTTGAGTGACGGAATATTTGCTCTGGCTCAACATGCGTGCCCCGTGATACAGCTTGTGCTGCAAAATATAATTGGCATATGTGTGACGGAACACACTCTTAAACAACCGCGAAAAATGAGAAGTGGATAAATGACACTTTTCTGCGGCCTCTCCCACTGACAAATTGACGTATTCATCGTGTTTAAAGAGTTTTATCACCGGCATTAAGCGTGAATAACCTTGCACATGACGTAAGGTATGCTCGGAATTTTGCTCAACTTGTTGAGCTTGATCAGCTATCCACAGCAAGAGTAAATTCAGTAAGGCTACGCTTTTCTCACTGCGTGGTTGATGCTCGAAACAGTCTAATAACCAGCGACATTGTTGCTGTACAACATCGATATTCTGACGGTTCATGCGTAAATGCATACCCCGGTTAAACAACGGCTTAACTGATTGAAATTGTGGTAAGTCGAGAATTTTAGGCACAAACTGAATTAAGTACCAAGACTTAGCTTTAGGGCTTATTTCGTAGTTGTGCACCTCTAATGCTGGGGTTAAAACAATGTCATTATTAGCCAGTTGTGAATCCCCTTGACTGGAAAAGTAACAACCTTCAATGTCTTCAAAAATGATCAGTTCATGCACTTCATGGAAATGCATTAAACAAGAGTACGGCTCGGCGTCTTGGTAGCTGATTTTTTGAATATCAAACAGGTATTCTTTGGCAATGCACAAAGGCTCACAATAGACATTTTGTTGTTTCATTACACCCTCATTGTTAACAATGAACATTTTCACGTAGCAAGCAGTCTACCCCTATATCTGATACTTTGTCACCGTTATATGACATAAACCCCGAGTGAGCTGTGGTCTAATTCTGATACTTTTATTGAATTAGCTAATATTGAGATAGAGATATGACACACTCATCACGCCAATCAAAAGCCATCGTATCTAATGGAAAAGGTCAGTTTGAGCAAGTTACGCTAACCGTTATGCCGCCCCTGGAAGGGGAAGTGCGGGTTAAAATTCTGGCATCCGGTTTATGCCACACTGACTGGGACTCAATCCAAAATTGGAACAAAACATTCGTGGTCGGTCACGAAGGTGCTGGTGTGATTGACGCGGTTGGTGAAGGTGTACAGGGTTTGTGCGTTGGCGATAAGGTGATCCTTAACTGGTCTATCCCCTGTGGACACTGCTTCGCTTGTCAGCAAGGCAATGTACATATTTGTGAAAACCATTCTCCAGTTTGCGGCAACGGATTATGCGGCCATGCCCATGCGGGCGCCACAACGCAAAACGGGCAATCTGTCGAACGCTCTTTTCATTTGGGTACCTTGAGTGAATACACTGTGGTCAAAGCAGCAGCCATTGTTAAGTTTGAGCATGACGTCCCCTTCTCATCTGCATCAATCGTTGGTTGCGGTGTAATGACAGGCTATGGCTCTGTGGTCAATGCTGCTCAGTTAAAAGCAGGTAGTACGGTGTGCGTTATCGGTTGTGGTGGTGTTGGTTTAAATGTTATTCAAGCCGCCCGCATATCCGGGGCGCGTAAAATTATCGCTATCGACATCAATCAAGAACGATTAGCTCAAGCCAAACAATTTGGCGCAACTCATGGCCTGATATCGATTCAAGACGATGTGGACTTCTTACAGATGCGCGATTTGGTAAGAGAAATGACAGACGGCCGCGGGGCAGACTATGCCTTTGAATGCACGGCAATCCCTGCGCTTGGGTCTGCGCCACTGGCGTTGATACGCAATGCAGGCACGGCGGTACAAGTCAGCGGTATTGAACAGCGAATTGATTTCAATTGTGAGCTTTTTGAATGGGATAAAATTTACCTTAATCCTTTGTACGGTAAATGTAACCCCCAGGTCGATTTTCCTGCGTTGCTTGATTTGTACTGTAGCGGGCAACTCAAACTTGACGAATTAGTGACAAAAACATATTCACTGAAAAACGTCGCTCAAGGCTTTGATGATATGCTCAATGGGCGGATAGCCAAGGGCGTGGTTGTGTTTTCTTAGTCCTACAAGGCAATTAGCTGCTTGTACGAACGCGGTCTAGCATTCATCCGATAACGTTTGTTGAGCCCTCTTTATAGCTAAACCTTGTTCTTGTTAATTATCACTTATTAGAAGGGGAACTGGCATGAGCCTTTTACGGTTAGAAGTATCAGATCCACAATTTACACCGGCGCATACGCGTTATATTTCTATTCACTCTAGTCATTTAGGCGGGCGCCACGATGTCAGCGTGTATAACGCGGACACAACGCAGCGAGATATCCCCGTAGTGATCTTACTCCACGGCGTTTACGGTAATCACTGGGTGTGGATGAATCTTGGTGGAGTACACAAGGTCTACGAGCAACTACGCGCCGAAGGCTTAGAAGAGTTTTTATTGGTGATGCCCTCAGACGGTGGTTTATTAGACGGCTCAGCCTATTTGCCGCTTGCCGATAAAGGTAACTACGAACAGTGGATCATGGATGATGTGGTGAACGCAATAAAAACCCTACACCCAAGCCAGGTTACAGACAAAAGTCGCTGGTATATCAGTGGATTATCCATGGGGGGTTACGGCGCTTTGCGCCTTGGAGCTAAGTACCCAGAGTGCTTTAGTGGTGTGTCAGCACATTCGTCGATTACACAATTGGATGATATGGCCCAATTTGTAGAAACGCCGTTGTCATTTTATCGTTGTGAGGAACCCCGCGAAGCTGACCTATTACATTGGTTTGATAAAACCACAGACACTCGCCCTGCCCTGCGCTTCGATTGTGGCACAGATGACAGCTTAATAGACGCTAATCGCTGGTTACATCAACAGCTAATTGCGCGAAAAATTAGCCACGCATACCAGGAGTATGCAGGGACCCATGAATGGGCTTATTGGCATGAGCATGTTGCCGAGAGTTTCAAATGGTTTTCAGCGATTGAGAAGCGTCATAAATCGGCGGTTTAGCCACCATCACAGCCGACTTAGGTCATCAAGCATCTAACACACGCATCTATCACACGCTTACAGTAAGGTGTGTAAAAACCGCTCGCTTCTTGGCAAATAATAGTTGTCATAATTCAAAGACATCACGACCTTGTTCGCGCGGCCAATAATCTCGTCTCGGGGAATTAAACCAAAGACCCGAGAGTCTGCGCTATTGTCTCGGTTATCTCCCATGGCTAAATAGTAATCAGCTGGGATAGTCAGTGGCGTGAAGCTAGATAACCGAGAGCCGTTATTCGCTACGCGAATACGGTGTTGCACACCAAGTAGGTTTTCGGTCACTTCGCTAAAATGCCCTTTGGCGACGTTGTTTTCATAACTCAAAGGTTGCTGGTTGATATACAACACGTTGTCAATCATCGCGATCGTATCACCTGGGATCCCCACGACCCGTTTTACCAAGCGTTTATCTGCTGGTGCTGAGTCAAACACAATAATGTCACCACGTATTGGGTCGGCGAGTTTTAACAAGGAATAATTCACGAACGGAGTGCTGACATCATAGGCAAGCTTGTTTACCCAAATACGGTCCCCTTCGACGATGGTGGGTTGCATAGAGCCAGTGGGTACTTCGTTCCAATCGGCTATGGCGCTTCTAAAAACGCACATAAGCACAATAAATAACAGCACAGATTTGTTATCTCTGTAGAGGGTTGTTAAATACACTTTCATCACTATCCTCATTCTCACTTTTAAAGGCACTTGTTTTAACGTACTTATTTTAACGAGCGTTGCGTTAAGGAACCTTGCATTAAGGGAAACGGCTTGCTGTTACTCTACAAAAGCAAACAATGCCATGCATATTAATAATATGGCAGCAAACCAACAACAAGTTGATGTCACTTTGTTACTAATAGTGTCAAGCTGGTGATTCGCGTCATATGATTAGCCAAAACACTTAGGTTCGAGCTAACGCGCTTCTTGTCCCAACACATAAAAGCGAACAGAAAACAGGCAATTACCGCTACCGATGTAAATTGACTCATGTAATAATCATTCAAATTATTAAGCCGCTCATAACAGTAACGGAGACGACCTTTGAATTCGGGGTTCCCACTCGTAAAGGTAATTGCATGGATAACATTATTTTTCGCGCAGTGCTCACTCTTCAGTGTTGATGCTCAAGTCAATACAAGTTCACTCCCTAGTGGTAGCAAGGCGCTTTCAGACGTAAGTATACTTAAACGTGCTATAGAGCATGCGCGTAAACAAGGCGATATCCACCAGGCAGAGACACTAACTGGTGAGTTTCATCAACTGGCCTTAGCCGAAAATACGCCCATTTCCATTGCGGATAGCTATTTTCAACAAGCCCGTAACGCCATGGAGCGCAATAACTATGAGCCGGCACATGAACTGCTCAATCAAGCCATTGGTCTTTATGAAGCCCAAAACAATCAGGTGGGCCTAGCCAAAGCTTATCGTCAACTTGGGTTAACCTATCGTTACCAATCAAATTACCCTCAAGCCTTGGAATATATCTATTTGGCGATGCAAATCAGCCAGCAACTAAACGACCAGCCTGCGATAGCGTCCACCTATAACAGCATCGGCTTAGTGCTTGAGAAAATGGGGCTACTTGAAGGTGCAGCCCAAGCACACCAACAAGCGCTTGAATTACATTACGAATTAGAAAACAAAGACGGTATCGCCAGTGCACTTTATAACTTAGGCGATCTCCGCAGGTTGATGGGCGACCACACGCTAGCGCTAAACTACTTCAAAGATGCTTTGGCGATCGATCTCGCATCTGGAGGGAAAAAATACATTGCCTACAGCCATAACAAAGTGGGTTATCAATACGTTGAGTTAGGCGATTATCAAAAAGCGCAAGAGCATCTTAATACTGCCCTTGCTTTGTTTAAACAAATTCAAGCGCCGCGTGATACCGATTGGGCGTTGACATCAATGGCAAGATTGGAAATGGAACTGGGCAATCTTGAACAGTCTCGAGCGTTATTAGACGGGGTTATCGCGCGAGCAATTAAACAGAATTACAAAAGTTTGCTGGTTGACGCCTATCGACTTTCAGCCAGCTTAGCACTTAAAAGTGACGATACTAAGTTAGCAATACAGCATATAGACGCCGGAGTTGCGCAAGCACAAAGCAACAACGAAACACATGATGAAGCCCTGTTAGAAGCTCTTCGCGTACAAGCCTATATTAAAGAAGATGCATTACGGCTAGCCTTTGATGCATTGCTGGCACAAAAGAAGCTTGAAGATGAAACCCTGCACGCTAGTCGCATCAATACTATTGCCACATTACAGTCACAAACAGAGTTTGTGCGCCGTGCTCAGCAAATTAAACTGCTCGAACAGGAAAAAGCGTTAAGCAAAGTTAAACAAGAACAATTCGAGTTAGGCAGAAATGTAAGTATCGCTGGCATAGTGGGCATCTTTGTATTGTTTGTGTTGATTTACAGCCGCATAAATCAGCGTAATTTGAATAAACGCTTAACAAGAGAAGTCGCCCTTCGCACAACTGAATTAGAACAAAAGAACATTGAGTTACAAGCCGCCTATCAAGAAATGGAGGCCATTAGTCTAACGGACAAGTTAACAGGGGTGCATAATCGGCGCTTTTTAGAGAATCAAATTGGCGCAGATTTAGAAAAAAGCCAGCGTGTTTACACTGATTGGCATGATGGTAAAACACCCCAGCCTCAGCAAGCTGACATAGTCGTTTTCATGATCGACATGGATCACTTCAAACACGTAAATGATGAATACGGCCACGGCGCGGGCGATGAAGTATTACAACAACTTACCCAACGTTTGGCGTTAGTATTCAGGCAGTCAGATTATATCGTGCGCTGGGGAGGCGAAGAATTTGTGGGAGTCGCGCGTTTTATTAACCGCTCAGACGCAAGCAATTTAGCCCAACGACTCTTAGAAGAGGTGGGTGCTACCCCTTTTACCTTGTCAAACGGTGCCTCAACCTACCACACCTGCTCCGTCGGCTACGCCTGTTACCCTAGTGCATTGCACCATAATCAAGCGAATGATTGGCAAACCTTAATTGCCTTAGCGGATACCTGTTTATATGAAGCTAAGAACAACGGACGCAACGCTTGGGTTGGCATCGAGTGTATTAATGCACCTAGCGCAAATGTAACCGACATCGCTACTGGCTTTTTTGAATCAGGTGCTCATACAGATAAAATCAAAGTGGTTACATCGTTCACCAGCGCTAATGTATAACGGCTTGCACTTTAATGGTTTGCACTTTAGCGGCTTGCGCTTTCACCGCACAACAGCACCCGGTTGATATGTAAACGTTTAATATATAACAGTGATGATCATGTAACATTTCTATTGACTCGTACCACACCTATCCCCATGTTAATTTTTTGATTATTCGAACGAACATCAATTTTACGTTGAGAAATACACCTTATTCTCAGAGTTCCACATGACAGGAAAGGATGAAAAAATGAATAAAACCAAACAGTTATTTACCCACATATCATCAGATAATGAATTATGCGTTAACTTAAAAGAAGTGGATGTACCTTCACCAAAGTCCCACGAAATTGTGGTTAAAATGCAAGCCTCACCTATTAACCCATCCGATATGTGGCCTATGTTTGGCCCCGCTGATCTGTCTAAGGCACAATTGAGCGACGATAAAACCACACTTACCGCACCTATTCATAAAGGCATGTTGGGGCGGGTTAAGTCTCGTTTAGACCAAACATTACCAATTGGTAACGAAGGCGCAGGCGTTGTCGTTGCCGCTGGTGATAGTGAAAAAGCGCAAGCGTTAATCGGTAAAACCGTTGCTATTCTTACGGGCGCTTCGTACACCCAATATGCGTGCGTGCCTATTCAAGCGTGTATTGTACATCATGACGATACAACACCATTAGCGGCAGCTTCTTCATTTGTTAATCCGCTTACTGCCCTAGGTATGGTAGAAACGATGCGTATGGAAGGCCACACGGCATTGGTGCATACCGCAGCAGCCTCTAGCCTTGGCATTATGCTAAACAAAATATGTCTTGCTGAAGGTGTGCAGCTGGTAAATATCGTGCGCAAGCAAGAGCAAGTTGATTTATTAACTCAAATTGGTGCCAAGTACGTTGTTAACTCATCAAGCGATAGCTACAAGAAAGATTTATACAAAGCGATTGAAGCCACAGGTGCAACGCTCGCATTCGATGCCATTGGCGGTGGTGAGCTGGCCAGCGATATACTGACTACTATGGAAGCCGTTGGTAGTAAAGATGCCACTGGGTTCAATACCTACGGCTCTTTGGACAACAAACAAGTGTACATTTATGGTGGCCTTGATTTCTCACCCACAGTGTTAAATCGCGCCTTTGGTATGACGTGGAGCGTCGGTGGTTGGTTATTGATGCGCTTCTTAGGCAAGTTAGATGCACCAAAAGTAGCTGAATTACACAAACGTGTAGCGGATGAAATCAACACTACCTTTGCGATTGAATCTAGCGAAGAGCTTTCTTTTGAAGAGGCGCTCACACCAGAAATTATCGCCAAGTACAACGCGAAATCGACCTGTGGAAAATATATTATTAACCCAAATAAAGCTTAATCATTTGTATTGGTTTAGGGCTAAGTAAATTAGCCCTTTTATTTTTGTGTTTTTTAGTGCGCATTATCTAAACGCGCTGGTTATTCACATTCCATTCCTCAAACTCAATCTACCTAACCCAGTTGTTCGTCCTTGTTTTTAGTTTTTACGCGGCTAATAATTGAAAAAAATCGCGTCTCATGAAAAACTTTCAAAAATTATTTGAAAGTGAATAGGTTCGATGAAGAACATTCAAGATCTACGTTTATTTTGTGAAACTGCGCAACAAGGCAGCTTGTCAGCCTGCGCCAGAAAGATGGACCTCTCGCCCGCTGTGGTCAGTGCTTCGCTAAAGCGTCTTGAAGCAGATTTAGGCGTGCTGTTATTTATTCGCTCAACACGCAATTTGCGTTTAACCCAAAAAGGCGAACAATTCTTACGCCACTGCACGAATGCTCTGACAATACTGGATGAAGCCACCACGGAAATACACAGTCAGGATGCAGAACTAAGCGGTGTTATCCAACTCTCTGCACCTTCGGATATGGGACGCAATCTATTACTTCCTTGGCTTGATAGTTTTATGGAAGCTCACCCAAGAGTCGAGGTGCGTTTACAGCTTTCAGACAGCCCAGCTGATTTATACAGTCAACCGGTTGATTTAGCCCTACGCTATGGAAAACCCAAGGACTCTGGTTTTATCGCCATACCTATTGCGGCGCAAAATGTGCCTGTTTTATGTGCATCACCCGCTTACATCGAACAATTTGGGACACCTAGCTCCTTGCAAGCACTCACTCAACACAATTGCTTGTGTCACGGGCACAACGATACGTTGCACACGCGCTGGACATTCAGTAAAGAAAACAAAAGCGTCAGCATAGACGTAACAGGTAACCGCCAGTGTAAAGACGGTGATATTACCCGAAAATGGGCAATCGCAGGCAAAGGTATCGCTCGCAAATCGAAGCTAGATATTATTCAAGATTTAATACACGGACGCTTAGTAGAACTTGATATAGATGGTTGGCACGGAGAAACATTCCCTTTAAACCTTATTTGCGCTGAAAGGCGCTTATTGAGCCCCACCATCAATGCATTTAAGCAACATTTGATAGAAAACGTGACAGCGCTGTTTAATCAACTTAAATAGTGCTGCCTCGGTGTAGAACCAATCCACATCAACAAGCGCCCGCTTAGAATGCGTTCAGCGTTTAATGATAAGAGCGTCGCTATGGACTAATGGTTGTACTCTTTCAAATCGTGCGGGCTTTTAAATTGCGAGCGCTTTCGAACCGAGAGCGCTTTTAAACAGTGAAAACACTGAACAAAAGCCCGGACCGATAGATTTAGGAAAGAAAGGTATTGGTGTTCAAGCGATACCCCACCCCTTTAACGGTGAGTATCCACCTAGGATTGTCAGGATCTACTTCAACTTTTTTACGTAGCAGGTGCATATATTGGTATAAATCTGACTTGTTCGCACGGCGAGTATCTGGCCATAAATTTTCGATGATTTTTTCCGTGCTACACACATGGTCGTGCACTTGAGCCAATAAGGTGAACAATTTAAATTCTTTCGCCGTCAGCATAATATTTTTGCCCTGACAGTGCACCGTTCTACTGTTGTTATCAATAACAAATGGCCCTAAAACAAAACTCGTTTCTTCATCAGGCAACACATCGTTTAGTACTCGAGCAGTATGGTGACTTTGCTCAGAACTAAAAATAGCGGGGATGCCTCGTCTATCTATGGCACCTCTTCTTTCTTTGTGACGCCTTTCATCTCTTAAGTTAGTGTTATTCACGCCAATCTGAGGTAAGTAACCGTCTAACTTTGCAATCAAATCGACGTCAGTAAAATAATCAACCCAAGGTAAATTTTCAGCAAGCCTTGAATTATTTTGATTCACGACCGCACACACTGGGATTTTGTATACATGATTTATTTGGTGCAAGACCTCAAAGTGCGACGCTAAAAGTTCTGACCTAATTGTACGTAAATCAATTAGCACCACTTTACATACACGGTTAACTGAGTCGAGCGAAAGTGGGTCGTTTAACGCCACTGAGCGAAATGAAAAATGGTTGGCTACGCTTAACCCGGTCAACACACCAATTAAAAAATTGTCATCGGATATTACCAGCATGTCTTGCTGTGCTTGAGAATGCGTCATCATCTAATCCTTTATCTAGCATAATCAGACGGACTCAACTCACAAGACAGCATATTTTGGGAATATAAAACAGAATCCTATCGTAATAATCTCTGATTAATTCACATCAAACTTTTATTAAAAAGCAAAAAACGAACCACATAATATAATATTTAATGATTACCGAGACTTAATAGATAAAGTTAAATTCTTATCACCAGAAATAGCGACGATTGTAAAAAAAACAGACAGTGAATTTTTAAAAAAGCAATATTTAGCATAATTTAATGACTGAATTATTACCTGCACGCCCTGTTCAGATCCATTCTTGAAAATGAATTTCAATATAGCGTTAGCAATAACTAAAGAGAAAATAACAAGTTGCAGTTCATTGCCTAACAAGAGAATTTAAATTACCCATAAATTAAACCCATTAAAGATGTACTGTCGCAAAAAAGTAATTTTAAGGCGTTTTTAATGTGCGCTTGATGGAATTTTCAGCTACCGATTAACTACAGTAATTGCGGGAGAAAAAGAACAGGACACAGTTCCCTTTCCCTTTCCCTTTGTATATTTTTGAATATTTAAGCGTTGCTATTTCCAGTGAGATTATCCGTGAATGGTGACAAATCGTTTTTTAATGGAGCATAAAAGATGAAAGTATTTAATAAAAGCTTATTAGCAGCAAGCATGACAATCATACTCGGTTCAGCGACCAGTGTGTGGGCAAACCCAACAAACACCGCCACGGAAGTGGCTGAATCTCAAACAGCAACGGCAAGTGCGGATAGCACAGGCGACTCATCAGCAGCAGCAAACGAAAATTCTACTGCAACCACAGATAACAGCACTGATTCTTCAGATAACAGCGATGCAAGTTCGGCATCAGGTAGTGAAGTAGCGGCCAACAACGGCAGTATGGCAGCGACGGACAATAGTGATAACTCGGACAATTCGGACGCATCTGACAACAGTGACAATTCTAACAGCAGCGACAATAGCGACGGTAGTTCCGCGTCAGGCAGTGAAGTAGCGGCCAACAACGGCAGTATGGCAGCGACGGACAATAGTGATAACTCGGACAATTCGGACGCATCTGATAACAGTGACAATTCCAACAACAGTGACAATAGCGACGGTAGTTCCGCATCAGGCAGTGAAGTAGCCGCTAACAACGGCAGTATGGCTGCAACCGATAACAGCGACAATTCTGATAATTCAGATAACTCGGATAACTCGGACAACTCAGATAACAGTGATATGAGTGACGGTAGCTATGCATCGTCTACTGAGTCTGCTGCGAATAATGGCAGTATGGCCATGTCTGATCGCTCTGATAACTCAGATAACAGTGACAACTCAGACAGCAGTGATAACAGTGACGGCAGTGCAGCATCAGCCACTGACGCTGCGGCAAATAATGGCAGTATGGCCATGAGCGACCGTTCGGATAACTCTGACAACAGTAATAATTCAGATAACTCGGATAACAGCGACAATTCTGATAGTTCTGACAACAGTGATAGCAGCGATGGCAGCTACGCTTCAGCCACAGACTCTGCGGCAAATAACGGCAGTATGGCGATGACAGACCGTTCAGATAACTCAGACAACAGTGATAATTCTGATAACAGCAACAACTCAGATAATTCTGATAACTCTGATAGCTCATCGTCAGATAGTAGTGACAATAGCTACGCTATGGGGACTGAGGCCACAGCGAACAATGGCAGCATGGCAATGAGTGATCGTTCTGATAATTCAGATAACAGCGATAGCTCAGATAACTCTGACAACTCTGACAACAGCAACAATAGCGATAACAGCTATGCTTCTGCGTCAGATGCAGCAGCAAATGGAGGCAGTACCGCAACCTCTGACCGTTCAGATAACAGCATGGCAAGTGCCAGCGCAATGGGATCGGCAGCAGCTAATGGTGGCAGCACAGCGTCGGTTGATAACAGCGACAGTAGTGATAATGGCTACGCTAGTGCAAACGCAATGGGCTCAGCATCAGCCAATGGCGGAAGCACAGCGAGTACCGACAATAGCGACAACTCTGACAACTCAGACAATAGTGATAACTCTGACAATTCTGACAATTCAGATAACTCAGATAATAGCTATGCGAATTCATCAATGGGCGGAGCATCGGCGAACGGTGGCAGTACTGCGAATGTTGATAATTCAGATAATTCCGACAACTCTGATAATTCAGACAACAGCGATAACAGTGACAACAGTTACGCGAATGCGGCAGAAGGAGGCGCATCAGCGAACGGTGGCAGCACTGCAACTGTAGACAACAGTGATAGCAGCGATAACAGCGACAACAGTGATAACAGTTACGCGAGTGCTGCAGAAGGCGGAGCTTCAGCTAACGGTGGTAGCACCGCGTCTGTCGATAACAGTGACAATAGCGATAACAGCGACAACAGTGACAATAGCTCTGCATGGTCTGAGGGCTGGGGCACATCTGCTGCGAATAATGGTGGCGTTGCCACCACCACTTACAGTGTCAATGAGTCTAACCTAACGGGTTCTGTGACAGGTAATTATGTGACTTACAGCTTTGACAATCAGTCAACAATTGCAAGTAACAATAATATGTCAGATACCTTCAACGGCACCGCGGGTATCAATCAAAATGTGCAGAATTTAGGGCACAATGCCTTAGCGCAACAACAAGTATCCTTCCAAGGAAATGTAAATGTGAACCCTCAATAACATCGATATTGTAGGTTTCGTTTTAAGGAAATATAAGTTGCTGGCGTCTTGCCAGCAACTTATTAAAAAGGACACGGGCTATGAAGAAAATATCTAACATTACTAGCGTATTTACTCTATTTCCCTTACTCATGCTAATTGCACTTAGCGGCACAGCAAAGCCCACTATTGATGAGATACCCCCTGTTTTGCTTGGTGACTTAGAGCAAGAACGTGGAATGGGGGGTGTTGTTGATGTAACAAACAACAGCCATTTAGAAGCTGTTTTAACAGACAACTACAACGCCAACAGTGTAACGGGAAATAATTCAATTGATCGAGGTTCATTTAATGATGCTTCTGGTGTGTTTTCTATTATTCAAAATACCGGCAACAACGTCATTATTCAGGAATCGACCATCATAACAGTCACTATCGCACCTAATTAACGGATGAATAGGCGTACTATGAGACTTTTACTGTGTTTAACCATGTTGTTTACCACCTACCCGGCTTTGAGCGGACTTGTTGATTTTAATGGACAGTTTTCCATTAAAGTCGCCAGCATAAGTGAGCTTCGCTTTAAGACAATTTACAAACAAAAGTATGACTTTAGTTGTGGTTCAGCAACGCTCGCCAGCCTACTGTCGTTTCATTATAACGACGAAGTGAATGAGCTAAGTGTGTTCAAGGATATGTTTGAACATGGCAATAAAGAAAAAATTAAACACCAAGGGTTCTCGTTACTTGATATGAAGCAGTATCTTGCACGCAGAGGTTACCGCTCAAACGGCTTTAAAATCTCATTGGAACAGCTGTCCAGCGCTCAACTTCCCGCGATTACCATTATTAATAACAATGGCTATATGCATTTTGTGATCATAAAAGGCAGTAGTGCTTCTGAAGTGCTTGTGGGCGATCCCGCTATTGGTTTGAAATCAATAAAAATGGCGGAATTTAGGGAAATGTGGAACAACCGGATATTGTTTGTCATTCAAGATTACAAAGACATTGCCGTGAGTCAGTACCAAAGTGATCAGAAAAATGATCACCTGGTTCGAGCAAATCTAGGGCTAGCGGTCGACCACGCCAGTTTAGGTCTGTTTAACGTACTACAACCCTCCAGTGTCGACTTTTAAGGATAAAAAGATGAAAACACAAAGTCTATTTCAGGGAAAAACGACCTTAATAAGTGCGCTAAGTATCATTTTGATTTCAGTACCGAGTTACGCAAAGAATACACCTGGCTTGGCTATGGACGAGCATGACACAATACATTGGCAACCTGTTTCTGAGGAGAAACTTGCCACATTACGTGGTGGATTTGTACTTGGTAATGGTGTAGTTGTTGATCTTAACTTTCAAAAACACCTCTTTCAAAACGGTGAGTTAACAAGCCACACCTATTTTCAAACACCACAAGACTTCGCGCAATTGGGTAAAGATGAACTATCCCTAAACTCGATACTACCAAATAGTACCTTTAATACTGTTTTACAAAACACCCTTGATAATCAAACCCTTTCAGCGATAACCAATATCGATATCACCATCAAAAACATTGAGCACGCTAAACAAGCGTTTGCTCAGGACCAATTATATAACACATACTTTAACGCCCGCGCCCACCACTAAGTTCGAATAAAAGGCTTTAATACTCTGGCGTAAACACCGGTCTTGATTACTGTGCGCGCCTAGCCCGCTTACCTAGACGCCGCAATGTTGTAAACGCGCTTGTCGCGCTTGTCGCCCTAGTGACTATCACGTTAACGATCGTTAAATATAAAATCCAACATCACTAGCACTATTGCTGATGTGCATCACTAGAGGGTGACCGGCAATCTGAAATTTAGACGTGTATCTTGAGCATCATCGGTCACGCCAATCGCCAACGATAAACTGATATTGGTTTTAAGCGAATAACGAAATGAATAACCAATAATTAACTGACCAATATCAAGCTGGCTGCCGTCAATTTTCATGTTGTTAATTTTTGATTTTAAAACGTGTTTATGTGAATAACTCAAACTCATAGAAGTTCGCTCGTTAAACGATACCCCTAAACCAAAACTCATGCCTGCGCTGTCTCCAGGGTCAACATTACCCACCTCCTCATCGGTGTCCATGTTATAGCCATAACTTAAATTACCGAAAAACACCCCTGGATCAGTAGCATATATAGCAGTAATGCTCGGCTGAATACTCACATAACCAGAACCGGTTGGTAGCTCAGTGGGAAACACCGCTCCAGGCGTTGATTGCATAAATTCAACCTCAAACGGGCTGGTACCGGTGGGGATCGTGGCCACTAAATTTGCCACGTATATGGGGCCACCATCGGTTGGTGTATTAAGTTGGTAGCGAGTCGAAAGCTCTATATCCCCTATTCCATGGCCACTGGCATTAAAGATTTCATCTTCGCTGACCCCGATACTGACCGGCCGCGAGCGTTGACTGTCATTTCGACCGATATAGGGCACTTTCAAATCCACTTCCCAGCGTTCTGTTATGCCATAACGCGCAGAAATGCTACCGATAAAGCTATGGCGTTTAATCTCTCGTAAATCGATTAACCCCACCACAAGGGCCGGAATGAATGAAAACGCATCCAAAAACACGCGATTATTATCTGTATATGAATAACCAAACGAAGGCTCTAGCACCAATGTACCTTTACCGGTTAGCACACCGCTTACAGTATCCCCAAGCTCTGGGATTGCACTTGCTTCTATTGCGCTTGACGATTTTGGCGGTGCTTGGCCAACAGGTTTATTTTGCGCTACGTTTTGTTCCGTTTGTTTTGCTGGTTTATCAGCTTGTGCTTTACGACGCGCTGCTTGGTCAGTCGATGCAGCAGATCGAGTGTTAACCTCTTTGGCCGTTAAGGCATTGATCATCTGCGTTAACTTTTCAATTTGTTGGCCTTGCTCGATGAGTAAAATGCGTTGACGCTCTAATTCAGCCTCGTATTTGCTATTTGGTTTGTTCTGCTCAGCAATATTGTCAGCACCATAACAAAAAGGTGATGAAGTTAAACAAATTGCCAATGTGATTTTTGAAAGAGGGGTGAAATGTTGTAGGCGTAACTGAGGTGCTGCAATTTCCATAACTAATCCTTTATTCACTTATGAAAAAATCCAACTTCATAGACGTTTATACCAACGCCAATAAATAATTAACCACTCAGCGAAAATTTAAAGGAATTGGTATTATTTAATTCTTCCTTCATTAAAAGTAGTGAATGGCCGCTTAAAAATCCAATTAAAATTGCATGAATTTAAACGTTTAAATGAAATAAATTGTATTTAAATACGATGACGTAATTAAAGAAAAAATACCCAGCATGCATCAAACATATTGGGTATTTGCAGTAACCGATTAGATTGCTTCAAATCCAACGCATTTATTCATGCGGTAAATTTATAGAGCATCTAAAGACGGGTTAATAAAAATGATAACTTACTTGCAATTTGACTGTACGTTGAATGTTTAAGGTTTCAGATGTTATACCCTGATCGCCAGTTGGCGCGCCTAAAATAGCACCAATCGGTGCCGCTGGCGGTCCACTGAAGTCACTAGCACGTTCATTAGTCACATTCTGCGCCACAAGCATCACCTCCCAGGTATCGTCATTTGAAAATAGACCTAAGGTGAAATCTAATGTGGTTAAGCTATCCGATGGATATGTTTCGTTTATTTGACTGACCATACTGTCTCGATACCGCACGAAACCACTTGATCGCATGTGCATATCCCAAGCTTCTAGCTCTGTGGTATATAGATATCCAATGTTTCCTGTCCACTTTGGCGCCTGCGCTAAATCACTACCGTCGTCTTTATGGGTTGAATCGGCGAAGGTCACAGCACCACTTAATTGAACATCATCTGTGATTTGCCATTTACTATCGATCTCAAACCCTTTCGATTCTACATCAGTGTTTTGTGTAAGAAATGCGGCGCTGCCGCCGGTGACGAAAAAGGAGGTTTCTTGAAAATCATCAATATCGGTGTAGAACAGTGCAAGGTTTAAATTCATGCTGTTATCAAGTAATACCATTTTAGAGCCCAGTTCATAGGTACTGGTTTCCTCAGTGGCAACACGCGCGCCCCCGTCTTCCACGTTCAACGAGGGGTCAGCGCTACTCACCTCTGCGGACTCTGCGAAGCCCCCTGTTTTGCTACCCAAACCGTAGGATGCGTAAACTACGGTATTTTTGCTCCAGTCGTATTTAGCGCTTACGTTGCCGTTTAAGAAACTATCTTGGAAATTTAATTCTGACTCAAAAGGCGGATTAACCACTGTATTCCAAAGCGTCGATAATTCGCCTGGAGTGCGATCAAACTGCACGTCTTTGTTCTCATCCGTGTAACGCAGGCCGCCTGATACAGTCAGCTTGTCTGTTAAATACATATCAGATTGGATAAACGCTGAAATAGTATCGGTTTTCTGCTTAAAGTCGTTGCCGAACGAGCCGTTAAACAATTGACCTGCATTGTCAGGTGGAAAATTTGGTGTATTAAAAAATTGTTCTTCTAGAGAATCCCAGTCACTTTTGAAATAAAATAAGCCCATCATGTAATCGAAATCATCTCGCCCTTCTGACGCTAGTCGAAGTTCCTGAGAAAACTGATTATAGCTTTCACCGCGTTTGAAATACGTACTGTAGTAATCTACCTGCCCGGTTGTTACGTAGGTGAATTCATCAAAAGCATTACCAAAATCAAAGTCATCGTAAAACTCTATGTCATAATTTGCGTACGACGTAATTGACGTTAAGGTAAAGTCTTCAAGGCTTTTTTCTACGGTTACATTGTAGGTATCAACCGAAGTATCATGATAACTTTCTTGATTAGGGCACTGTGAACACACTGCCGTTTTTGTATCGTCCAGTTGTGCTTCACCAATGATCCCTAGTACTTCGTCGCTAAAATAATTTCCGTTATCTACAAATTGATAACCGTTGCCAATGCGTTCACTATCTGAGCGCTGATATACACCCGTTATCGTCAATGAATCCGAGGGTTCATACAAGGCAGTGATGCGCAGTCCTGTGTCATTATCCTCAGGAACGTCTCTGCCAGTTGCTAAATTTTCAACCCACCCATTTTGATCAATATAGTGCCCCGCTACGCGAACGCTAAAATTATCAGCGAGGGGGATATCAAGACCGCCATCGACTGACCAACCGCCATTTTCAAATTCTCGCCCAACCTTTATATTTCCCTCAAATACATCACTCGGCTTTTTAGAGATCACGCTAATTGCCCCTAAGCTAGTGTTCTTCCCTAGCAGGGTACTTTGCGTTCCTTTAATCACTTCAATACGTTCAACATCAAAAAAAGCGGCTGAGTACATTCGACCTTTACCCACAAACATACCGTCTTGAAACAGCGCCACAGATTGATCAAATGATTGTGTTCTCGCTGGCGTACCTAAACCACGTAACGTTAATGCTAATCCATCATCCGGCGCCCGCGAAAACACCATGCCAGGTACTAAATCAGCCATTTCAAACAAGTCGTCTATACCGTATTCATCAAGTAGCGCACCGGATACCGCCGTTACCGTGGCAGGGACTTCTTGCAGGGTTTGCACTCGCTTTTGTGACGTAATTTCAATCACCTCTAAGGTCGGTGAGTTCGAGGTTTGGCTGCTTGTAGTTTGTGCATTGATACTTGTTATCGCACAACCGACTAAGCCTGTTATTAGTGCGGTCGTAATTTTATTCAGTTTCATTTTTTTCATCCACAGTGTCCTTTTATTTTTATTTATAGGTATTCGAACAAAGCAGCCAAAACCATCCACGACCGCATTATGATACAGAGGTATCGCTTAATATTTAAACTACCGTGAGACCAAAACCATGTCAACAAAATGTATATTTTTTGTGAATTAAACGACTTCAGCAAGAACAGCTCATCAAAAAAACAAGCTAACTTATTGTTATTAAATGACAAATTTCATAAAACCCAACAAATAACAGTTAATTAACTATTTATTGACAATTAAATTTCGAGTTGCTAATCTCAAATTTCGATACAGATGTACCACATAGCGAACAGGTGAAATATGAAAATTAATGATATTAAACGCGTACACAGAATTCCTAAAACCGACATGGATAAAATGATCGATGAGGAAAACAAAAGTAACGATACTGGGATGCAGTTTTACGATTTGAGCCATGAGTGGGGTTTAGGTCAGCCTTGTTGGCCATATTTTGAAGATGTAAAAATAGAGCGTCTTCACGGTCATTCTCGCTCTGGTGTTTTGACACAAAAAATCACCACCGTTATGCACTCAGGTACGCATATTGATGCACCCGCCCATGTGGTTGAAGGCACACCATTTATGGACCAAATGCCACTACCAAGATTCTTTGGCGCCGGTGTGGTGGTATCAATTCCTAAGAAAAAATGGGAAGTCATTACCGCTGAAGATTTAGAAAACGTACGCCCTAAAATTCGTGAAGGGGATATCGTTATTATCAACACAGGTTGGCATCACACCTATGCTGATTCGGCTGAATACTACCACTATGGCCCAGGTCTTTACCGTGAAGCAGGCGAATGGCTTGCTAAAAAGAAAGTCAAAATGGTTGGCATCGATGTACAAGCTCTTGATCATCCCCTTGGTACTGCTATTGGTCCACACGGCACAGGCCCGTTGATCCCTCATTTAGAAGATGAATATCGTGAGTTTACCGGTGGTCGCGGCATCAAAGAAGATTTTCCAGATTGGGAACCTTGCCACAGAGCCCTACTTAACGCAGGAATTTGCGGTATCGAAAACGTTGGTGGTGAACTAGACAAAGTGACAGGTAAGCGCTGCACCCTTGCGGCATTCCCTTGGCGCTGGAAAGGCGGCGACGGCTGTATGGTGCGCTTGGTCGCTATGGTTGACCCTTCAGGTGAATACCGTATCGAGCAAGGTGATACAGAGTAAGTACATAGTGTTCTCTGGGGGGCTTATCCCCCTAGAGTTTATCTAGTGTACAGGCTTATGCCTTCCTTATATCAAAGCAGGAATAGTCCTATGTTCTCTTCATCACAAATTACCGTCATTGGCGCAGGTCTAATGGGCTGCGGTATCGCACAAGTGTTTGCCAATAAAGCAATACAAGTAACCTTGTACGACCCTATAGAAAATGCACGTAACGGTGCTAAACAGAAAATTGCGGCTAATTTAACCGCCCTATCCGAATCCCTAAGTTCGCTTGATTATATTCAGATAAGCGACAACTTAGAAACGGCTGTGGCCAATGCCGATTTTGTCATTGAAGCTGCGCCAGAAAAACTACTTTTAAAGCGTGAAATATTCACAGAAATTTTGCGTTACGCAGCACCTGACACCATTTTGGCCAGCAACACGTCAGTAATCCCTATCAAAGATATTTTTGAGGGTATGGAATGTAACGGACGCATTGTCGGTTGCCATTGGTGGAACCCTCCTTATTTAGTGCCCTTGGTCGAGGTGGTACAGAGCGAAAAAACAGCGATTTCCACCGTTGATCGAATGATGTCACTGCTGGCATTTGCAGGCAAAAAACCAGTCCATATTCAAAAAGATGTGCCTGGTTTCGTCGGTAACCGCATGCAACACGCGTTATGGCGAGAAGCGATAGCGTTAATTAACGACGGTGTGTGTACCGCCGAAGGCATTGATGAAGTAGTGAAGAACAGTTTCGGTTTACGTATGCCGGTACTTGGCCCAATAGAAAATGCCGATTTGGTTGGCCTCGATTTAACCTTAGATATTCACAACGTTATTTTAGCCAGCATTAATCGTGACGCAGGCCCATCAGACATCCTAAAAGAGAAAGTCGCAAAAGGTGAACTAGGCATTAAATCAGGTCATGGCTTCAAACATTGGACCGAAGAAAGCGCCCAAACTCTGCGCGAAAACCTCAGCAAATACCTCGTCAATACTGTGAATCCCAAAGGATAAATCATGAAAAAGAATAAAAAGGTCATTATTACCTGCGCTGTGACCGGCGCAATGCACACCCCAACCATGTCAGATGCGTTGCCATTCACACCAGAAGACATCGCTCAACAATCAGTAGATGCAGCTGAAGCTGGCGCATCAATTATACATTTGCATGCGCGTAACCCAGAAACGGGGGAACCGACTGGCGACCCAAAAGTATACGAACAATTTTTACCGGCGATTAATGAGCGTACTGACGCCGTTATTAACTTAACCACAGGCGGCAGTCCCACTATGACAGTGGAAGAACGTTTATGGGCCGCCATGGAAGTAAAACCCGAAATGTGTTCCCTTAACATGGGCAGCTTGAACTTTGCCATGTTCCCATTAGCGGATCGATATAAGTCCTGGAAGTACAGCTGGGAAGAACCTTATGTTCGTAACAGTGACGACTTTATTTTCCGAAATACTTTCCGTGATATCGAAAAGATCATGAACATTATGGGCGAGCACGGAACAAAATTTGAGCACGAATGTTACGACGTGGGTCATCTTTATAACTTAGCGTATTTCGCTGATCGCGGCTTAATTAAACCGCCCTTCTTTATACAAACTATCTTCGGGATCATGGGCGGCATTGGCGCTGACGAAGACAACTTGATGTTTATGCGAAAAACCGCTGACAAATTATTTGGGGATGATTATCACTGGTCAGTATTGGCGGCAGGTAAAAACCAAATGCCCTTCTCTACTCAAGCAGCACTCATGGGCGGAAACGTGCGTGTCGGTTTAGAAGACAGCTTATTTATCGGTCGCGGTGAATTAGCGACAAGTAACGCGCAACAGGTTTCGAAAATAAAACGTATTTTGAGTGAGTTCTCGTTAGAAATAGCCACCCCTGAAGAAGCGCGACAAATCTTGAATCTTAAAGGCAAAGACAAGGTGAGCTTCTAAGGCTTCACATATGAATACCGGGGCGTGTAAAGGTGTTTGCCGTCTCTATTTAATTTAAAAACGTAAGTCACAAAGATGGCAATAGGACAGCAAATGAACGTAACCAGAATTGAAGAGGCTAAGCCCTATCAAGCCCCGGGCCATTTCGATATGCGCGGTCTTCGGATCCAAGGCTGGGATGTAAGCGATACTAAAAATGTGTGGGTCGGTTTATCGCATTTTTTACCGGGCGGCGGTGCAGCAGGCGATGTATCACCGGTAGAAAAAATCTATGTGGTACTCGATGGCACAATCAGTGTTACCCATGACGATAAAGAAGTGATCCTTGGGCCGCTTGATAGCTGCCATATTCCCCCGAACGCCCAGCGTAGCATTCTCAATAAAACCAATAAAATGGTAAGCATGCTTGTGATCATGCCTTACCCGGAGAGCAAAAAATGAATAACTATTTAGCCAATCCCGCTAGCCTTTTTGATTTAAAAGGCAAAGTCGCTCTAATCACCGGTGCAACTGGTGCCTTTGGCCAGGTAGCCGCCCGTGTTATTGGCAACTCAGGCTGTAACTTGTTACTTACCGGCGGTAACAAAGAAGCGTTAGAAACGTTAGCCGAATCATTACGCCAAGAAGGTGTACACGTCGCCACACGCAACACCCGACCAAATTCAGAACAAGAATGTGACGCTATGGTAGAACAAGCCGTTTCTACCTACGGAAAACTAGACATTCTGGTAGTAGGTTCAGGGGTCAACGACGTTGACCTTATCCAAGATATGAGCACAGAGCGCTGGCAAAAAGTGATGGATGCAAACGTGCGTGACTCGTGGCTACTATGTAAAGCCGCAGGCAAACAATTTATGAGCCAAGGCAATGGCGGAAAAGTTGTTTTGGTTTCTTCTGCTCGAGGTAAATTAGGCCATCCTGCCGGTTATTCAGCTTACTGTCCTTCTAAATCTGCGGTTGACGGCATTACCAGAGCATTAGGTTGTGAATGGGGTAAACATAACATCACAGTGAATGCGATCGCCCCTACTGTGTTTCGCTCCAATTTAACCGCATGGATGTTTGAAGATAATGAGCCTGGTAAAAGTACCCGGGAAAATATTCTTGCCAGGATCCCTATGGGGCGTTTAGGCGAGCCGGAAGACCTAGCTGGCCCGCTACTCTTTTTGGCTTCTGATGCGTCAAGTTTTCATACGGGTCATGTCATTTACGCAGACGGCGGTTACTCAGCCGGTTAGCATAGTGATATAAAGAACAAATTCTGAGCGCCCGATGTGTTGGTGCTCATAGCCAGACCACTAATAATAAGAAGAGCGATTTTATGAAAACCAGCATGTTGTTCATTGTTCTACTCTATGAAGTTGTCACCATATGTGGGGTAGCCTTGTGGCTAAAGCGCGCTAATAAGCACGGCGACCAACATTGTGAGAATGAATTCGCCCTTGGCGGGCGTAGTCTCCCAGTTGGCGTTGTTGCTGCCACCATGGCACTTACCGTTTTGGGCACAGCACATATTCTTGGTGTATTTGAAATGGTCTGGGGTGTTGGCGCCGCAGCGATTTGGTTCAGTATTGCCCATGTGATTTTGTTAGTCGTGGTGTGCTACAGCACAGGCTTGTGGGTCAGGCGCCTACGAGTGACTACCGTACCAGAACTGTTGGAACACCTTTTCGGCAAAGGCATAAGAGTACTGGTGTCGTGTGTTATGGCTGGCATCATTTTTGGGATACTCACCATAGAAACTCAAGGATTAGGCATCATAATCAATGCCATGACCGGTTGGGGAATTAAAAATGGCGCCATAGCAGGCGGCTTGATTGGTATTTTTTACGTGGTGTTAGCCGGTATGAAAGAAGTCGGTTGGATCAATCTAATCAATGCGGTTGTCATGTATATAGGGCTGATTTTAGCCACTATTTTTATGGCCCTTCGTTTGCCAGGCGGCAATTTTGATTCAGTAACCGAGCATTTCGTCTCACAAGACATGGATTATATGATATCCGTTTTTGGCAACTCCCAAATAATGATGACCTTTACTCTAGGTATCGTTATCGCAGTGTTATTTAGTCAGTCGGTCAATCAGATGCTACTGCAAACCGCTATGTCTGCCAAAGATGAAATAACCATCAAAAAAGCGCTGTGGATAGCCGCGCCGGCCAATGGTTTGTTTGGTGTGTTCGCCGTCGTACTTGGCTTAACAGCCATGACGATTCCTGAATTTGCTGAACTAGGACCCAAAAAGGCGGCTACGCAGATGTTGGTCGAGTCTCTTCCTCCTTGGTTAGCGGCGTTATTGTTGGCCTCATTTTTGGCAGCAATTTTATCTACCTTTGCCATGACAGCATTAAGCCCTGCCACCATATTCAGTAACGATATATACAAAGGGTTAATTAAACCTGACGCTACTGAAGCACAAATGACCAAAGTCACTCAAATTGCCATTGTCGTTTTGGCCAGCATAGCCATCGCTGTTGCTTCGTTTCTGCCACCTATCCTTGCCGCTATGACCTGGTTATTTGCTTGGTTAATACCCGTGTTTTTCATCATTATTTACGGCTTATTTTGGCAACGTAGCGCAAGTGCCGCGCTTGTTACTCTTGGGGTGGTTTGGATATGTAACTTTGTATGGTCTTTTTCAGATATTGCAGCCGGCCTAGGCGTGTTTAAAAGCAATGCGGTTATGGCGCTCACCGTTTCAATCATAGTAGGCGTTATTGCCAACTATTTTATCAAAGGTGATAAAGCCTACTTCAAAAGCCAAACTTACCTTGACCTAAAACAAACAAATAATTAACATTTGAATAACAGGTAACCTTATGTTTTGGACTATTTTTTTAACAACGATTGTGATCATCGCCCTTATTCTTGTGTTGGGTACTCTGATCGCAAATTTTCTCAGTAAAGCTAAATAACTAGCGTAAATTAAAAGAGGTGATTTATGGACTCAGTAACAACATTTTGGATGGCAGGCGTGGTATTTATGATGTTTGCCTACGGGGCAATTGCACTCGGTGGTTTTATTAAATACAAAAAATAGGAGCCGCTAAGTCCTCGAAGCTCTCGTTCCCCTGCTTAAACCGAAAACATAAAGTAAAAAAGGGTGCTATCGCCAGATAGCACCCTTTTTTCACTTACTTTATAACCTTCAATCATACTGCGCCCTTACCTAGCGCCAGTTCAATCGTTGTTTTGTATTCACGTAGACGCGCGGCAAGTTGCTTTTTATTGCGGTTAAACCTAATAGTCGGTACTGGAATCGAAATGGCGATATTGCGCCCATAAGGATCTTCAATGGCTACGCCGATTGCGCACACCCCTTCACAATGCTCTTCTTTATCAAAAGCGACGCCATTTTTACGAATACTAGCAATCTCGGTTAATAATTGTTCGGTACTTGTGATGGTAGAACGCGTTAATGCTTTGATTGGATGAGCTTCAACAAATGCCATCACTTCATTGTCACTCATTGTGGCGAGCATCGCTTTCCCATTTGCACAACAGTATATTGAGAACGCATGGCCAACAGCTGACACTGCACGTAATTGATGTGCATCTGTAGTCACCTGATCGATGAAAATCATGTTTTCAGCATCTTGAACTGACAAATCGACAGTTTCGCCCACTTCATCGGATAAGTTTTTCATGTGCGGCAATAAAACCCGATCGATATCCGCTTTTGCCGCAGAGCCCAAAGATACCAATCCTGGCCCTAAGCGCACCCTTGAGGTCGGGCTCGCCGCAATTAAAAAGCCCTCTGAAGCCAAAGAATTAACGATGCGCTGCACCGTTGAGCGTGCTAGTTTTACATTTTTTGCAATTGCGCTTAAGCTGAGGCCTTCTGGATGCCCCTCTAGCGTTCTAAGAATATTTGCCGCTCTAGAAATGACTTGTATTCCCTGGCGCGCGTTAGGTTCATTATCCATGTGTTTCCTCTATTATGTTGGAACTGGCTGATACCTTAATTTACCACAACTGTATCGCGATACAATACATCAAGCCCGATATTGTAACTTTATATGTTATGTATTAATTAGCGCCGAACGTCCCGTTTGCACACCACACTATGATAGACTGCGCGCCTTTCCACTTTACACATTGCTCATATAACGCGCTTTATTCAACTGCAGAGCCACCAGCTAATTTTTAATCTCTTATGACCGAAACTCAAAACGCTTGCTTTATCCCCTTTGCATCAGACATTTCAATGTTTACCCTAGCGCCTAAATTTACCTTTCCTTTTTATTACCAGCCCGATCCCTTGTGCATATTAGCGGCTGAAGAGGTGCAGCGACATCTAAGTAAGCAGCAAAGCTGGTACCATAACTTCGGTTTAGCCGATGATCCAAATAACATCATAGGAAAAATGTTCGGTGTTCTTGTTGTCAAAGACAAGCAAGGACGTTTAGGGTATTTACGTGGTTTTTCAGGCAAGTTGGCCGACCAAAATCACTTACCCGGATTTGTTCCGCCGGTGTTTGACATGTTAGCGCAAGATAGTTTTTTTCATGAAAAGCAGCGGATAATCAATCAGCTAACCAAGGAACTTGAGTCGCTAGCCACCAGCGAAGGTTTTCTTAACGCACAAGCCCATGCAGCTCAAGTTCAAAGCGAATGCAACGCCCAAATTGAACAAGCCCGCCAGCACGTTATCAGTCATCGTGCCCAGCGCAAAGCTCAGCGAAAAACAGCCCAAAGGGAATTAGATACACCACAACTCGCCGCGTTGCAACAGGCGCTAGCCAAACAGAGTGTGGAAGATAAACTCACGTTCAACCAAACCAAAGTCCAGCTCAACAGTAAGATGCAAGAAGCAAATAATGCTTTCGCCGAATTTGAAACGCACATCACTCATTTAAAAGAACAACGAAAAACATTGTCAGCCCAGTTACAACAGCGTCTATTCGAGCAATACCAGTTTTTAAATGCTAAAGGTGAACACAAATCGTTGGCGAGTATTTTTAGCGACACTGTGATGCGCACGCCACCAGCAGGTGCCGGTGAATGTGCGGCACCTAAGTTGTTGCATTATGCTTTTGTACATAAATTTACCCCTATTGCGATGGCTGAATTTTGGTGGGGAGCTTCTCCAAAATCACAAGTGCGTCGCCATAAACAGTTTTACCCGGCCTGCATTGGCAAATGCCAACCTATTTTGAACCACATGCTGCAGGGCTTGAGTGTGGAAGATAACCAATTATTGCAAAATACCGCAGATAACAAGCAAATTGACATCGTATATCAAGACGATGAAATGCTGATTATAAATAAACCTGCTCAGTTGTTATCTGTACCTGGAAAACACATACAAGACTCTGTTTACACCCGCATAAAAAACTTGTTCCCACAGGCCACTGGCTCATTGATTGTGCATCGCTTAGATATGTCTACATCAGGACTCATGGTAATCGCACTTTCTGCTGCATCCCACAAAGCGCTGCAGAAACAATTTATCAGTAGGCAAGTAGAAAAAAGCTACGTAGCCCTGATCGACGGACTACTGGAAAAACAGCAAGGCACAATCACCCTGCCCTTAGCCGGTGACTTTTATGATAGACCCCGACAGTGTGTTTGTGAAAAAACCGGCAAGCCAGCCCACACCACGTGGCAGGTGATAGAGAGACGCTCATCCCAGCAGCAAACTAAGGTATTGTTGCAACCCAAAACTGGCCGTACACACCAATTAAGAGTCCACTGTGCACATGAACGGGGATTGAACATGCCGATTATTGGCGATGATTTATATGGTAATCGCGATAGTCGACTGCATTTACATGCGCAATCATTGAGCTTATTTCACCCTGTAAGCAACACGTGGCTAACCTTTCATCGAGACGCTGAGTTTTAATCGACAACTGAGTTTTCGTTGGGCTGGAGTTTCAACGGGATAAGAGTATCAACGCGATAAAAGCTTCAACGCGGGAAGAGCTTCAACGAGAAAGCCCGCTCAAAAAACACACTTTTTGACATTCGCCGTCTCAAGTTTCTCAATATTCATCGAATGCCAAGTGAAAGTCATCGCACCAATAGGTATCATGAGAACTCTTCAAACAATTCGCGGATAATATGGCCTCTCTATTCAGCTCTTTTACAAAGTTACCTGTGACGACCGTTGCACTCATTGTGGTATGCACAGGTTCTTTTATTGGCCCTTTAGGCATGGCATCGGTCAATATCGCTATTCCAGATCTCGCCGCTGAACTGCAGGCAAACGCGAAAATGGTCAGTTGGATACCGACCATTTTCTTACTCGCTAACGTGGCACTTATGTTGCCTTTTGGAAAGCTTGCAGATAATTATGGGCGTAAGCGCATATACAGTTATGGCGTTATGCTCAATATGCTGTCGTCCAGTATGTGCGCGCTGGCGTTTAATATTGAATGGCTGTTGTTTTGGCGCTTTATACAAGGTGCTGCTTCAGCAATGATATTTGGTACCGGCGTGGCCATTCTTACCTCCGTTACCCCAGCAGAAAAACGCGGTTTCGCCCTGGGTATTGCCGCGGCATGTATTTATATTGGCTTAACCGTAGCCCCAGCCATTGGTGGCTGGTTGACCGAACTATGGGGTTGGCGCTCGGTATTCAGTTTTCAAGTACCGCTGCTTTTCTTACTCCTAATGTTAATTAAACTGCGCCTACACGGAGAGTGGAAAAACGAACAAAAAACCAAATTCGACTGGCGTGGCTCGGGTATTTTTATTGTTGCATCCACCTGTTTAGTATTCGGCTTGAGTCAGCTGCCATCGCTATCAGGGATGGTGCTGCTTGGCATGTCATTAACGGCCATGGCGCTATTTGTAATACATCAATCGAAACGCAATCAACCGCTTATTCGGGTGCAAATGTTCAAGGAAAGTCGCGTTTTTTCAATGTCATTGAGCACCTCATTACTGATGTATGCCAGTAATTACCCGTTAACCTTTTTGCTTAGCTTATATCTACAATATGTAAAAGGCTTTAGCCCTTCTGAGTCTGGGCAAATTATCTTAATGCAAGCATTAGCTATGGCGTTTCTGGCACCTATGTCGGGCAAATTGTCGGATAGAGTGCAGCCTAGACTACTTGCCACCACAGGATGTTGTATTGTTGCTGCAGGTTTCTTTGTATTAAGCAGAATGGATATCGACACCCAAGCTTGGTACATAGGCAGCTCACTGCTGCTCATCGGCATTGGTTTTGGCTTGTTTTCTACCCCGAATAACAACGCGATTATGGGCGCTGTGCACCCTAGCGAACTTGGGGTAGCTTCTGCCTCTTTAAATCTTGCCAGAACCATAGGCAATCTTGTGGGCATGAGCTTAGTTAATTTACTTGTTCATCATTATATTGGCGATGCGCAAATCGTTCCCGAGCAATACCCCGCCTTACTACAAACTGTGCTTGTCGCATTAAATATTTCGTTTGGCTGCGTTGTGGTAGCCTGTATTATTTCTGGCTTTCGAGGCCGAGAAAGCAAGCCTGATACACCGTCTACCACGGATGAAGAAAAGCAGCCTCCATCTTAGCCATAAAAAAGGGAGCTTAGCGTTACTAAACTCCCTTTGTAGGGCGCTGTGGCAGTGACAATTCAGTTCAGTTCAGTTCAGTTCACTGCACTGCACTGCAAATGTTACCTTTATTAATTTACGATTTTTTACTTGGACGCTTCGCTTTTGCCTTCGTTTTTGGTTTTGCCTTTGCGCTTGTTTTGTCCATGTGAATGACCGTTTGCGTCGCCTTATTAGTGCGGCTACTTTTGCTGTGTTTGCGCACGGTTTTCAACAACGACTCACGGCTACTGAAGGCAAAGTCCGGGCGTGAAATACGTTTAATTTTGCAATTAATCAAACGCTCAATACGCTCTACTGTTCGCTCTTCTTCACGGCTAACGAATGAAATGGCGTTACCCTGCTGGCCAGCACGTCCTGTGCGACCAATACGGTGTACATAATCTTCAGGTAAATAAGGTAAATTGTAATTTACTACGTGATCAAGGCCTTGAATATCAATCCCTCGAGCAGCCACTTCCGTGGCAATAAGCACTTGAAGCTTAGCTGATTTGAAATCGGCAATCGCTCTACGGCGCGCACCTTGGCTTTTATCAGCATGGCATACACCAGCATTGATTTTACTGTTTTTTAAAGCAGCCATTAATTTATCGGCTTGCTCTTTAGTGCTGGTGAAAACCAACACTTGATACCAATTTTGTTCTGCCAACAGTGTTTTAAACAAACGAATTTTGTCTTCTTCAGACACCGGATACATCACATGTTGAACCGTATCTGCTGCACTGTTTAACTGGGTAGCACGAATTTCTTCATGATTTTTTAATAACTTATGGGCAAGCTCATTCACCGTAGGTGAAATGGTCGCAGAAAACAGTAATGTTTGACGCACAGCCCGTATCTGAGCAAGCATCTGACGCACATCGGATATAAAGCCCATATCTAGCATGCGATCGGCTTCATCGAGTACCACAAACTCTACATTGGCCAACTCGATATTCTTCAATGTCATGTGCTCTAGCAAACGCCCAGGCGTAGAAATGACAATATCAACACCCGCTTTTAACTTGCTCGCTTGACCGCCTAGCTTTACCCCACCATAAAGCGCAGTAACAGAAATATCGGTAAATTGCGCATAGTTAGCAATGTTAGACGCTAGCTGCTCAGCTAATTCACGGGTTGGTGTTAAAATTATCGCTCTAGTTGCACCGGAAACAGTTTCTTTCGGCTTATCGAGCATTTGTTGCAAAATCGGGATGGCGAACGCTGCTGTTTTTCCCGTACCGGTTTGTGCACTAGCCAGCACATCACGACCTCTGCGGGCAACCACAATGGCTTTTTGTTGAATGGGCGTCATTTTCTTGTAACCACAAGCATCAATGGCTTGTTGTAACGCTGGCGCTAAATCTAATGATGAAAAGTTCATGCTAATTTCTCTTTCGACAGACAAAAACATAGACGCAACTTGTTTACATGCTATCTGTGTAAATAGTTGCCTTGGCGTTATTTCGCTCAGCGAAACGCCTGAATGTTGAATTTGCGTGATAGGTTTAAAAACGATGGCGAAATATACAGGAATTTACCCAGTTTAACCTTATAGTTCTGAAAATATATGGATAATTTTTCAAAGGGATCGGTAAAGCCCAACCTTAGAACGCCAATAACGTTCTCACACACGATGCGCACCTGCGTTTTTAAGCTGATTTTGCTCAGTTGCCCTCGCCCTAGCAAGTCCATTCACACATACATATCTGCTTTTACTATGCACTAAACGAATAATGAACAATGCATATTTATCACTTCTTAATTGCTAACTATCTGGCGATTATGCCTCTAGAAACATTTCATTAACAAAAAGCACATACACTTAACAGAGGTTGCCATGTTTACACTTTCCCCACTTACCCAGCACTTTCAACTGACCCCACTTTGTCGGTTTATTCGAAATAGTTTAAGTATTACGCTGGTGGCGTCCACCGCGGTTAATGCTCAAAGCGAAGCGCCCACCCCCCCCTCTACCACTGATACTTCTGGACTTGAGCGTATCGTTGTTACATCGCAAAAACGTGTGCAGTCTTTGCAAGACATTCCCACTTCAATTCAAGCATTTTCTGGTGAAGAACTGGGTAAAAACAATATCGCTAACTTACTGGATATGTCGGAATCATTGCCCAATGTGCACATCACTGAAACATCTAGCAGCAAACGTATATTTATCCGCGGGATTGGCTCAGGCACCAATGCCGGCTTTGAACAATCGGTGGCTATGTATAAAGACGGTATCTATCTTGGCCGGGGCCACCAGGCTAAATTTCCGTTTTTAGACATGGAGCGTATCGAGTTAATAAAAGGCCCTCAGGCAGTCATGTTCGGTAAAAATGCCACCGCTGGGGCGTTGAGTATGAGTAGCAACCCAGCAAGCTCTCTGTTCGAAGGGAACGTGAAAGTTGAAGTAGGCTCAGACAATGAGCGACGCTACAGTGGCGTGATCAATGTACCTGTTAACGACGATTTAGCTATACGTGTCGCTGCTTTCAAAGAGTCTAGGGATGGTTTTTTGTATAACCAGGCGCGCGATCAAGATGAGGCATCAAGCGATGCAAACGGTGTTCGATTCACCGCCGATTGGCAACTAAGTGACGCTCTACATGCGCAATTGAAATGGGAGCACGGCAACTTTTCCACCAATGGTTCGCGCTATCAGTATATTATCGATACGCCCTCTCGCGACGAGCAAATCGCCTCAGATCCTACTAATCCGGGAAATGTAGGGTATCGCTCATTTTTGCTTTCTGATACCAGCGGGTTAGATTATACCAGCGCCGTGTCGGGTGACCAACATCCAGGCGGACTAGATGAAGGTAACGATACCTCAACAGACAATGGCGCATTACGCTTAACCTATGCTGTAAACGATTATGAGTTCACGTCAATTTCTACCTACAGTCAATATGATTGGGACGCATTATTCGACGCTGATTACTCAGAAGTATCTTTAATACGCCAAGAATATGTTGAGCATTACGAACAGTTTACGCAAGAACTACGAGTAGCTTCACCCACTAACCAAGTTATCGAATACGTTGCCGGCATATTTTATATGAACAGTGATCTTGCTCACCCTAATGATGTGTTACTTGGGGCGTCACTGCTTATTCCGGAGCTGCCGGGCACCTCTTTAGGAACATTAGCCCTGTTTGAACAGGAACAAGAAAGCTACTCAGCATTTACCTCTTTCACGTGGAATATGGATACCCACTGGAAGGCCAATCTTGGCTTGCGCTATCAACACGAAACAAAAGATGTCACTAGTGAGCAATCCATATATGCATTGTTCGAAGATGGCACCCCTGAAGCGGTACAACAGTTTGCGAACGCTGCCGCCCCTGCCATATCTCGAAGTTTATCGGGCGCTGGCGAGCATACCTTAGCAACGAATCGATCCGAGTCACATTTGTCACCGAGCCTGAGCTTACAATATTTTGGCTTTGCCGATACGATGTTGTTCGCCAATGCTGGCATTGGCTATAAAGCAGGAGGGTTTGACGGCTCAGGTCTTAATTCATCTCAAGGTACTGAAGTCGATCCGAATTCGGGCTTTGAATATGAAGATGAAAAAGCAACAAACTATGAACTCGGCATAAAGTCAGAGCCAATTAAAAATAAGCTTGAGCTCAACGCCACAGTCTTTCTTACCGATTACCAAAATTTGCAAGTATCAGAGTTTAACGGCAATGCTTTTGTGGTTAAAAATGCTGCCGAAACCCGGGTTAAAGGCATAGAAATAGATAGCCGCTGGGCAATGACTGACCATTGGGATTTAAGCGCTAATGTGGCACTACTAGACTTTGAATATCAAGCGTACGATGGTGCTTCTCCCACTGTGCGTCAAGCTGAATTACTGGGTCAAGCAACCCAGTCACTTACCGGCCAGACCGGCGCTTTCGCTCCTGATTATTCAGGTAATATCGCCTTGAATTATGAAACGACTGTAGGGTCTGGTTATACGTTGACAGCCAATTTAGCAGTGAATTTCAGTGATGATTTCTTTTTAGAACAAGATTTAGATCCGATAGCACATCAAAAAGCGTACGAAAAAATCAACCTACGCATTGGATTACTAGATGCCGATGATAGCTGGTCGATTTCATTATTGGTCAATAACCTAACTGACAAGCGTACTTTTAGCCAAGCGAACGATGTACCGGTGATCAGCTATGCACATAGATTCTTAGTTGAACGCCCGCGTAGCGTACTTTTACAAGGAGCGTATTTCTTTTAATGCGTTCAGTCTTTTAACCCTATTAGCCAATGTTATGTCGTCTGCGCAGATGGCGGTATTACACGCTTAGCAATATCGAGTAGTTTGGCGCGCATCCAACTGTTCAATGGGTCGTGTACTGCCTGTTTATGCCAATACATGTGAACAGGCAGCATTGGCACTTCAAACGGCAATGGAACCACTTCAACCGGCATCTGTTGCTTGAGTAAGCGCGCATAAGCGTTGGGCATAGTGAGCAACATGTCACAGCGGCTGATAACACTAGTAGCAGCAAAGTAATGTTCGCACTTTAGGGCAAACTTACGCGATGCACCGTGCTGAGCAAGGGCCATGTCAACTGTGTTTACCGCAGAATCTTTAAAGGTCACAAGTGCATGGTCGGCCTGAACGTAGCTCTGCAACGACATGTTTGACAAAATTGGGTGCCCTTTTCGGCATATCAATGAAAAATGTTCATCACAAATCAGTGTGTGCTGTATTTCGCTCGAGGTGGGACTTAGTACATCGATAACAATGTCGAGTTCTTGACTTTCAAGGGCGGCTTCCATGTCGACGCGGCTAACCTGACGGCTATTCACGGTAATGTTTGGTGTATTAATCAATAAATCAGTGGACAGCTCAGGGAAAAATAATGACTCAAGAATATCGCGAAAACCAAACTTCATTTCACGCTGATACTGATGCACATCAAATTCACCAATATTGTGTAGTGTCGATTCTAGCTCAGCAACTGAACTTAACACCCTAGGCATAATGGTTTGGCACAACGCGGTGGGGATCATTTTACGCCCATGACGGACAAAAAGTGGATCTTGGTATTTGTCGCGCAAGCGAGACAAAGCGTGACTTACAGCGGGTTGACTCAAGTGAAGACGTTTACCTGCAGCGGTTATTGAGCCTTCTTGATAAACCGTGACAAGCACAAGAAATAAATTTAAATCAATTTTACTATGCAGCATATTAATACTTATCAATCAAATTACATCATTCGTATAGATTCTAATTATTATTACACTGGTGTCAATTAACAAGATACGAGGTGACACATGAGTGACAATATCCAACAAGATGTAAATCACATGGCTATCGGTGCGGGGAAATTTAACATTCCCATGCCCCCCACTTTCACCGATAAACTAGCCCAGCGCCAGTACGAAAAACAGCGCTTAGCCGCAGGGTTTCGTGCATTTGCATTACATCATTTTGACGAAGGTTTAGCGGGGCATATCACTTTGCGAGATTGTATTGATCAAGATACGTTTTGGGTGAACCCACTGGGTATTCATTTTTCAATGATTAAAGCCTCAGATTTAGTACGCATTGATCATCAAGGCAAAATAATTGAGGGCGCTCATGCGGTCAATAACGCAGCTTTTGCTATTCACTCCCGTGTGCATATGGCTCGCCCTGATGTAAATGCCGTTGCCCATGCCCATACCAAATACGGTCGTGCATTTTCAGCGTTAGGCGAACTACTTAAACCCATTTCTCAAGACGCCTGTATGTTTTATGAAAATCATGGCTTGTTCGAAACGTTTACCGGCGTGGTTGCACAAAAAGACGAAGGTGATTTGATTGCTCAAGCGCTTGGGGAACACAGCGCGGTGATTTTACAAAATCATGGCTTGATTACGGTGGGAAGCTCTGTCGATGCAGCGGTGGCAAACTTTATTTTGATGGACAGTTGCTGTCAAAGTCAGCTACTTGCTCAGGCAGCTGGCTCTTTAACGTTAATAGACCATGACATCGCTTTGAAAACAAAAGCAGCGAACGGGTCAGATTTAGTAACTTGGGGTAACTTTCAACCCTTGTATTCAATGTTACATGCTTCGGACCCAAGTTTCTTAGCCTAGTCGACCTGAAATACCATTGTACGTAAATGAGTGATCACTCGCTGAGAGGAGGCATTAATGCGTATTGGTATTTTAAACGCCCCAGATTTTTAGTAAAACGTAAACAGCGAATGGGTTCGCTGTTTACGTTTGTTACTAAGAACGAGAAAACGTGGTTATTGATGCTCGCGCAAGTAATTAAGTGCCCCAGTCACGGCGGCAACTTGTGCAAGAATGCATTCTTCAGGTGTTGCACTTGCGCTGTCAGGGTACACTTCCGTTGTGGTGGTATACTCAGCGTTAGTAAAACCGGCACATAAACCTAAATCTTTCAGTGCGTAATGAATAACACCATGCTGGATCATGGGCGAACCAATTAATTTTCCTTCCGCGTCTGGCAACGCAATATGGGTAACTTTTTCAACACTGCTGACCACTGCCCGCTGAAACGAATCTTGAGGATTATGTTCGTCACCGACGGTGTAGAAACCATCAGGAATTTGCCAAATAGCCTGCTCAATGCCATCTCGCGCACTTAGGGCTGGACGAAATTCACTGTTGTCTGTGTCAGTCGTTTCATGTAAATCGATATGCGCGTGTACCGGTAAACCTAATTTGCTCACGAATGCCATGATTTGTGCAGCTTCAGGTGATGCACTTTGCGGTACAAAAGAGCGGTTTGGATCGACCGCCATGGGGTTCCAACGATTGATGGTTTCGTATCCCCAGGGGCTGATGCAAGGCGCGATGATCAAATTAAAATCTGCTGCGTAATCGCTGGCGTGACGCATAGCAAAACGCAACGCGCCTTGAACACCACTGGTTTCGTAACCGTGCACACCACCAGTGATTAAAACAGTTGGCTTATCATTATCAAGGTGTTTGTTAGTGATAGCGTAAAGCGGGTAAGGCCCATCTGCATATTCAAGCACACCATACTGCTCTACGTTAAATGGCCCTTGCACCGCTTCGATATGAACAACGACTTCGTTATGATAACTACGTTTAATGGATTGTTGTGCCAACCATTGCTCTTTTTCATACAGTGTCCAAGGAACACCGGCAGTACCAATGCTATAGGTATAATCTTGAGTCATGAAATTCCTTTGAATAGCGCTTATATACAAGCGGTTAAGGTGAAGCGGTGTATTTTAAGGTATTTATCAACAGGTGTCAGAATCAGCACGATATGAAGTTAAGAAAATGCGTATTTAACGTGTCTTCGGGTGTCAGCAAATCTTGACTAAAGACTAATGTGTTAGCAACACTGAACAAGCTTAGTTTGCTTATTTCGATGCTACTTGAGCAGTAACATCGAGATAAGCACGTATTTAAGCAATGTTTTTATCACCACGAGGTTTACAGCCGGACGTTTCTAAATGGACGGCTCTCGCGTAAAGCATCGACGCCGCGCTAAGGTACGCTGATTCTCTTGTGAGAGTATGATATCAATCCCGTTCTTTTTTATTGGGGTTTTCTCACACCGGCTCAACACACCATCGGCGACAAGAGATAAGTACCTTGCGCAGCATACGCGTAAAAATGACGTGAAATTACTCAAATCTAACTCTGCTTCCTGAGACTCAAAGTACAACTTGGTTATCAGTTGATTGACAGACATATCATCACGAAAACCAATTTCGGCTAATACGTCCCAAAAGAAATTTTCTAATCTGATTGAAGTCACTACACCTTCTATGCGTAAAGACTTTGTTCTACTTAACCACCGTTCAGATTCTGCCTCGATGAATAACTGACACATACTAAAGCTCCTTTTAGAATGGACTGATTTACGACTATTTGCGAACCTATGTTCCAAGTTGGAACCAAGAGTACAAAGTTAACCATGAAGCACTTATCACATGGTAACAAATATATACTACACCTTAAGAGTTATAGCCTTTAAGACCTGCGCACGCCAATTTCATGGCCTAATTGCCTTAAATAATGATGCATGAAATCAGTTCGAATTCGCCCTTCCCTTTTTGCTTCATCAGTGTGAAGCATTTCTTCAAGTCTCAGTAATTTCTGGAAAAAGTGATCTAAGGTAAAATGTGTGTCATCCACATCGCGATATAACGCAAACGGATCGTTCACTTCATATAAAGTGCGCTCCAACGCACTACCGACTTGCAAGCACCTCGCTATCCCAATCGCACCTATGGCATCTAGCCTATCTGCATCCTGCACGATACACGCCTCTAAACTTTTTGGCGTAATATCAGCACTGAAACTGTGAGCAACAATCGCATGATGAATATGATCAAAATGTTCCTGCGGATAGCCAATTTCTGTTAAAAATACCAAGGCTTTGTCTGCCGCCATGCTTGAGCTTTTTGCTCGCTCTGGATGATTTTTTGGCAGGGTGACGCAATCGTGTAACCACACTGCAGGCATCACAACCCACTCATTACCGCGCTCAACTTCACACAGTTGCTTGGCATTGAGCACAACCCGTTTCACATGCTGTAAATCATGCGCGGCGTCAGTATGCATTTCTACTTTTATGAACTCAGCCATTTTGGCCACGAATAGGTCCATGTAAATTACCTAATAGCTCGTGCGTCTCTTCAATGATCAAATCGTTTTTTTATATCACCTTATAACCAAGGTTAACGAATTACATGAAGAATTAAGCACTAAAATTTGAACAAAAACAGGTTGATTAACGTAAAGTCAGTAGTTTATTTGGAAGCAAAGCAAAGGTACAGGTTAAAATCGGGTGTCGTTTTCGCATGGAATACCATCCTTGTCACCGTCCATTCGCGTATCTGGGCAATGGGCAATAAAGTATTCAGCTTCAGCTCGAGACGTCATTTGCCCACAGTATTGGCGCCCGTCACAGCGAAAATTCATCACCATAGGGGCTGGCTTGCGTGGAGAAGTTAATTTTTTCGGCTCTTCTACGCGCGATGCTAACCCAGCTTTTACTTCTGTCGTTTTAGATTGGGCACCTAACTCACCCATGTATTGAAAGGCAGCGAAGAGTATTGCTGCAATAATAATTATCTTCCCCATAAAATGCTCTGTTTACTCATCATTTTTACACGATATAACAATATGATGCGGTGTATCCAGCGCGTTTATGTATACAAATACGTACTTAGGAATAAATGAGTCAGCGTTACCTGCCAGCCAATCCTAAACTCACAGGTGAAACCCTGTGTTAGTTTTCTTCGATGTACGCTTTGTGCATCTTAGAGTACCGCTTTAAAGCACGCTGTAGCCAGAGTTGATAATCAGGTGTTTTGAGTAAATCTTCAACTGAGCTTAGGGTCTGATAATGTGGCGATTTTTTTGAAATAGAAAAGTACAAGTCCCCTTCTACTAGCGGTATTAGCCTATCAACAATATGCTCATCCAAATCGTAAAGGTTTAGTAAATGTTGACCGGACTGGCGACCGATAATCACCCCATCGATTCGCTCTAAAAACAACATAGAAAACAAGCGATAATAATTTTCACCTCTTATCACATGGCTATTTTCAAGCAGATAGTGGTCAAAAAAGCCACCCAGGCTGACGCCTCGAACTAAACCAATAAGTTTACCATCGAGTGAGGCGGGCTTTTCATATTCAAGGCCACCCGCTTTGTTGACGAAAAGGGCATTTTCATTGCTTGCCATGGGCGTGTGTGAAAAATGGGAGTAAGTTTCTCGTTCGGGGTTTTTAAATGAGCAGATATTTAAGTCCACTTCTCCTGAACTTACCATCTGCTGGCAACGTTTCCATGGGCCCACGTAGGTCAAATCGACGTCAAACCCTAACGTACCAAAAAGTTGCTGAGCAGCCTCTGCACACACGCCCACAATTCTATCTCCTTGAAGCCAATTCCAAGGGGCATAATCATGATGGCCGCAGGCTGTCAAAATAGGCCTGTCCTCTGCGCTAAACGCCTGAGTGGCGCCTAAGCTTGTAAGTAACCAAAGTAAAACGCGATATTTCAATAATCGGCCCACGCTAGATGATCGCACTCAAGTGTGACCGCCATGAACAATAGTTTGATTAAAAATAACGCAATTTAAAGAAAAGTACCAATGTAAACTTGAGGCGCTTATTCGACAACAATTTGATTTATATCGCAATTCCCCGCAACAGCAGTCAATACTGCGTTACGGGCATGACACGGTAACCATTTAACCTCTATTAAAACATCGAGACTGAAATGTTATCTTTCCAACTGAATTTAATTTCCAATGTTTTGTTATCACTGTCCCATCGGGTTCCCTGATCTGCATTTAAGAATTCAGTTTTATCAGCGATTTTAGGCAGTTGTTTTTCTCCTACCATCACCTTGGTGATATCTTGCGGCCAGTTATGCACCCAAAGTGAGACCATTCTGCTACCGGGCATTCCCTTATAGTTTCCGCTTCTTTGCAAGGTAAATGTCAGTGAATCAGCTTGGCTATCATCAGCTTTGCGCTCAGCGTTAAATATCAGGGTTTCAAAAGCCCCGTCGCGTATGGAATGCGGACTTTTACCATCATCATTGTACATAGTCGCGGTTGAATGCTCGGCGCTCTTGTCTGCATAGTAATGCAGATCCAATGATTTGGTTGAGTACTCTTGTGTGCTAAGCACTGGGATCGTCATGGGGATAATCGCTCCCCCTCGTGCAAACACGGGAAGTAATTTAATATCGGTGGGCACCGTTATTGTTTTGCCGCCTTCGTAGCGCTCGTCACTCCAGAAATTAAACCAAGCACCTTTTGGTAGATTTACGCTTACTTCTTTTTGATTGGCTTGGGTAATCGGTTTGACTAATAACGCATCTCCCCAAAAATACTGGTCTTTTTCGTCAATTAAGCTTAGATCAGCCTCATCTTCAAAAAACATTGGACGCATCAGCGGCATGCCGGTCAGGCTGTTTTCAAATGCCAACGAATAATTGTACGGCAGCATGGCATAGCGCAGCTCAACATAAGTACGTAAAATATCTTTGGTTTTACCTTTATGGAACACAGGTTCGGGGGCAATATTATCTTGAGCATGTGGCCTAAACACAGGCTGGAATATGCCGTATTGAAGCCAGCGAATATACATTTGTGGATCAAACACCTCTCCGCCAGCGAATCCCCCTAAATCAGAATGCGTGTAGCCAAGACCGAATAAGCCCATTTGCAACGATAGTTCCACCTGGGGCTTTAGGCCATCCCAAGAGCGGCTTACGTCCCCTGTCCACGGGATCATGCCATAACGTTGTGAGCCCACAAAGCCAGAACGCATCATTATAAAGGGCCGCTTATTTGGGGCTAAGTGCTGCTGATGCTGATAAACTTGCTCTGCCCATTTATGCCCGTAAGCATTATGTACTTCGTCCCCCGTCGCTGTTATACCGTTTAAATTATGCACGGCATCACTAGGGTGTACTTCTGGCTCACCTAAATCGCCCCACCACCCCGCCACACCTTGTTTATACAAGGCTGAATAGGTTTGATTAAACCAGTCACGGGCGTCGTTATCGAATACGTCAATAAGCCCCGTATTACCAAAATAAAAGTCAAACTGGTAAGGGTTACCCTCAGCGTTTTTAACCAAGGCATTGTTGCTAACAGCGTCCTGCCATTTTTTTGAGGATGACAAAACGAAGGGCTCTGTGATCAGTATGGTTTTCACGCCTTCTTTGCGTAAATCATTGATCATGTTAACTGGTGTGGGAAAAGACTTTTCATCCCAGCTTAAATTCCCCATGTGGCCTTTAATATCGGCACCAAACCAATACAAATCCAATACGATTGCATCTAAAGGAAAGCCAGACTCCTGATAGAGTTTTACCGTATCTCTTACTTCCTGCTCACTGCGATAGCCAAAACGAGAAGCAAAACTGCCTAACGCCCAGCGCGGTGGTAACGGTTGCTTACCAGTGACCGTGACATAGTGTTCAATTAAATTGGGGTATGATTCACCCGCTACCACAATGTAACTTGTCCGCCCGCCAACGGCTTCAAAGCGCATCTCGTCACTATTGGTGGCCCCTAAATCCATTTCCCCCCGGGCAGAATTATCAAATATTAAAACGTATTTATTGCTCGACATGACAGCTGGCAAACCAAAATACATTTGTTTTGACTCGGTTGTGTAACCGTAATGCGCTTTGTTATACAAGGGGAAACGCTGACCTCTGCGGTCCATTCCCACAATGCGCTCCCCTCCGCCCAGCAGCTTTTCGCCTTCTTGGAGCGCAAAACTAAACCCGCGCTTGTTATCGTCAACAAACAAGCCCTGATGCTCTGCTAACAGTAACGTATCATTACGAAAATAACGGATACTTAAGGGGGACTTGCGTATTTCAGCACGAATACCGGGGGCGATTAACATCAATGATTCTGGCTTGTCCGAAATATCTAGCTCGGTTTGTTTAGCCACGCCGTCAATGGCAAATGAAGGGAGTTGCTTAATCCCGCTTGGTTGATAAAACACCTCAAAAGAGTCGTTAGCTAATGCTGTAATCTCAACGAGGCCTTCGTCGGTGTTAATTTGCAGCACTTGGCCATTTAATTCATGAGATAGATATTCGCTACCAGTAGCACTGAATATCCACAATAAAAGGCTAATTCCGAATACACGCTTTATCATTTTTCGTCCGTTTAAAATCTGTGTTTTAATCATAACTACCTATACTTCAATGCATTCCCTAGCGAGAAACTAAAACTAGAAACACATCGCAACCCTAGTAAATCTTGAACAGCCATTTGATCGCATCGGTAAATTCGCTGCCCCATAATTGTTCATTATGCTGGCCTGTTGGCACAACCACAAATTTCATATTCTCTCTAGGGTGCCCTTGCCCTTTAAACAAACGCTGCATTTTATCTATATCGGCAATCATGCCATCGCCCTCTTCACTGCCGTAAAGCACGTACAAACGAGCAGAATCTTTGCTGCGATGTAATTGAGAGTCGCTAAAAACATCCTGTGAGTACCAATAAGACGGCGAAAAGATAGCGGCCTTTGAAAACACCTCTGGGTAATTATGAATAGCATAGTGAGAGATAAGCCCGCCCATTGAGCTACCCATGATTGCCGTGTTATTAGCATCTGCCTTGGTGCGATAATTCGTATCGATATACGGCTTTACCACATCTACGATTAGCTGCATGTAGGCTTTACCTTGAGCTTCACCAAAACGCTCATTGGGCCAAGGACTAAGCTCATTCATACGAAACTCGCCGCCGTTATCAATTGCGACAACAATAAATTTGCGACCGGTTGCTTTTGCTAGCGTATTAAGGCTTTCGTCTACGTTCCACTCTTGAGCGTGAGCAGTTGCCTCGTCAAACAGGTTTTGCCCGTCGTGCATGTAGATAACAGGGTAAGATTGACTCTCATTTTCGTAATTCGGTGGCAGGTAAAGCCGAACGGTTCGTTGGCGCTCTAGTTCGGGTATTAAAAAAGGATAAGGCAATACTGACACATTCTCGGTGGCCGTCGGCGTACGCTGCGTGATCTGGTCACACCCCACCAACGTGAATATCACTAACCACATGCCAAATACCGGCACCAACAATCTATTTAAAACCTGTTCCCATTGACGCATTTAACCTGCCTATTCAGTTACGTTGTACAAGATGTGGCCTGCGTTTATGACTCAACGAGGCTTAAAACCACAGATTGTAACGATCCTAACATCATTGATACATGTCCTTCTTGATTTTCCACCACAATATTTAGCTTTTTACCACTGAGCAAATCTTGCATGGCGTATTGGCCGTCGGGTAAAGACCACTGTGTTATCAGATGTTTAGGCACAACTAAAGTGAAATGCTTATTGTCATCGCTGAAGTTACTGGCAATCAGCATTTTTTGCGCATCACTGAAGCGACTAAACGAATAGAGCGTTTCGTCATATTCTGAGCGCTCACTACTAGGTTGTTCAAGATTAACTTGATGTAAATCTGCATACTGGCCATTCATAGCACTTTGACCCGCAGATATGTTTAACACGCGGCGGTAATAGGCCCTTAGTGCCTTTTCGTCAGGTGTTAATAAGGCTCCATCAAACTGGCCATGGTTCATCCACCTTTGATGTGCTGGCACCCCCGCATAATCGAAGATAGTAGTGCGAGAAGCCGAACCAAACCCCATGTTTTCGCTGCCGTCTTCGCCGACTTCTTGGCCAAAGTAAAGCAAAGTAGGTGAACGGCTTATAAGTGCAGAGACCACCATGGCGGGCTTGCCTTTTTCACTGCTCCCAGCAAATTCTGGGCTGGCAATACGTTGCTCGTCGTGATTTTCCAAAAAATGCAGCATGTGTTGTTCTATATCGGCCACTTGATGCTGTGCTTTTGTAATAACAGATGCCGGCTCTGTGCCTTGCATAACACCTTTTAGGCTGTCATAAAATCCGACTTTGTCGTACAAATAGTCCATCTTTCCTAGGTTAATGTAATCACGATATTTTGTTGGGTCATAAACTTCCGCCAGTAAAAACGCATCAGGATTCACTTGTTTAATCTGCGAATTTAAATAGCTCCAAAACTCCACGGGGACCATTTCCGCCATATCATAACGAAAGCCTTCAACCCCTTTTGCCAACCAATATTGGGTAATATCGCGAAATTTTACCCAAGAATCAGGCACATGCTTTTGCGCCCAGAACTTAGCATGTTCAGCGATAGATTTATTCGCATACCCAGCCGGTAACGTAGCAAAATCGTAGCTTCCATCGGGTTTCACCCCGTAATTGACTTTAACGGTTTCGTACCAATCATTGGCATCCGGTTGTGCTTTGCGCGAGCCATTGCCTGTCCATTTCGCGGGTGACTCTTTAAATTGGCCATCCGCTAATGGATGTGCTTCACCGCCTAAAGGGCGATAGCCGTTTTCAGCAGCCGGCACGATAAAGTCTTGCCCTACCACGTAATAGAAGTTGTTGTTGCGTGCATATTCAACGCTTACATCGTCGTTTTCACCAAAATCACTCACGCTTTTAGGCTTTGCCAGAGAATGGTAATTTCGCGCAACATGGTTAGGTACAATGTCGATAATAACGCCCAAGCCACTGTCATGGGTTCGTTGTATTAACGCCTCAAATTCGGCCAAGCGATTAGCGGGATCATCCGCTAAATCTGGGTTAACGGTATAATAATCTTTTACCGCATAAGGGGAGCCAGCGCGCCCTTTCACCACATCAGGATCATCGTTTGAAATACCATACTCAGTGTAATCGGTAATCACATCGTGATGAGGAACGCCTGTGTACCATACGTGACTTACCCCTAGATCTTTAATTTCACCCAATGCTAACTTGGTGAAATCACTAAACTTGCCTACGCCATTCTCGTCAAGGGTGCCCCAAGGTTTATTGGTGGTGTTAGTGTTGCCGAATAACCGAGTAAAGACTTGATAGACCACTGGTTTGGCTCTGTCTTCTTTTGAGCTATTGTTCATGTCGCTCTCCCCCTGTAACTGCATATCGCTTTTCGGCGCACTCGATTCATTTGAGCATGCCAGTAGGCCGCTTGTTAGAATAACAAAGGTGATGGCACACGCATTACGAAAAGGCCGTGTGAATAAAGAGCAGTGGGATGATTGCATGGTCGTTGTATCCAGTAGAGTGCTATTAACAAAACAGTTACAAATAATACTCACCAACGTACTCTGAAACTAGCTAGCTACATACGTATTCATCGCAATGCCATACACTTTTAAGCGTCAATTGGCGGCAAAACAAACTACGTGAGCAACGTTTTTGACTGCCCTAAAAGCATATAATTTTGTATATTAACCAAAGCAGATGATGAAAAAAGGCGGGAATATGTGCGGGCGACTCAATGTCACTGACGATGAATTTGTTCAAGGGTTGTGTATTTCATTAGGGCTTGATTTACACATTGACCCTATTATTCCAAACCGCTTTGTGCGCGCCGCTAGCCCCATTCAAATCATTCGAGAGGTAAACGGTCAACGTATGCTGCAAAACGCAACATGGTGGTTGTTGCTTGAACCCTCTACCAATGGCTTTAAGCCTTCTAAATACACGAGTTTTAATACCCGTTATGACAAACTAAATGTGCCTGGCTCTGCAGGCTATACACCGTTTAGAACAGCTCGTTGCATCATCCCTGCTCGAGGGTTCGGTGAAAGCGAATTCGAACAGCAAGGCAACAAGAAAATCCCCATGCACTATCACGACTTAGTCGCAGTTGATGGAGCAATCGCCTTTGCTGGTTTGTACAAAGAATACATTGATAAAGACTGTGGCGAAATTACCCTAGGTTGCTCTATCATCACCCTGCCCCCACACCCTAAACTCATGCAAATTCATCGTAAATCAAGCCCTCTTATGCTGCCACAAGATGCCATTTTAGATACATGGCTAGACCCTACTTATCAGCAAATCAGCGAGTTCGAGTATTTAATGCACCCTAGGCTCACACAAGATCTCATCGCCACACAAATCAATAAACCCAGTCAATACCAGCCTATCGCAGCGCCAAGTATTATTCAGCGTGACATGAGCTAATACGATAGCTATTTACATTTTGCTTATTTAAGAACGGAAATGTGCAAAGTGAAGGTGTAACAAACATGACTATATTGGTATGTTTTACTAGCGCCACATCCTTCAGCAAGTTTACTTACCTCCCTCAATATTCAAAGAACAAGGGACAGTATACGACTGCCCCTTGTACTTATATGTTGAACCTTTTTGCTTTAACCCAGAGAAAGATTACCCACTCTAAATTGACGACAAAATACTGAGTAATAACCTCATTTAAGGCTGATACGGCAACGAAGATTGGTGCAAAATAATACGCACCTGACCATCATCACATTCTTTAAAGACAAAACTTTTGTTCACAAAAATGTGGCTATCGTCTTCTCCTATAAAATGAACGTTACACTGCACGATGGCCAAATCGTTATGCAGGATAAAGTCTTCTTTACTGAACCACACTTTTACCCAAGGTTTAAGTTTGAACCCCTTATCATTGGGAAAGTCACTATTGCCGCCAACAAAATATGAAAGAGCGCCCTCTTTTGTCGGGCGAAATGTCTGCTGGCCGAACGTTAGCGTAGGCTTAAACAACACATGACCATTATCGTAATCGTAACTTTCAGATAACACCTGCAATGAAAACGCTTGAACGTCGCCCCCTTCAGCATGCACTTTCCCAACTTTCACGACATTGTCGCACCATGTTTGTAGTGCACTAAGAACCATTTCTTTAGTAAACATAATCTATACTTTCTCCTTTAGAGGCTTTGTCACGCCGCCTCTTATATTTAAGAGCCCAATAGCATGACAGTTACAGTTTTGCGCATTTGCTCAGCGCTCAGCCACACCATGTAATGTGATATCATCACAATAACAGCCTAAATAATTCTATGCAGATATCAACGGTATTTAGAGATAGCTTTTAGCTATCAAAGCTCACAACAGATTACATTTTATGAGCCACTAGTACACTATTCCTCTTTCATGCAATGTAAAACCCCTTCTTAATAACTAGCTCACTAGGACCGCTATTCAAGGAAGTTTTACCTGATTTATAAAGACGATTTATAGAAACGAGTTATAGAGGCTCCCACGGTAAATACCGTTAATTAACAAGACGAGTGATAGAGACAACCGCGCCAAAAACGATAACATTTCAGAACTTCACTAGATTTAACGCATCACTTTTCCTAGGTTAGAAACGTTATGCTTTTGTCATAATAGTGCGTGAGCAGCTTAATCGTTGAGTCTTTACTAGCTCGCGAAAATGAGTTTGTTACTAGGAGTTGTAACCAATTTTGTGGGTCCTAATCAATGCTCTAATTCAGGATAATCTTTAATACCGTACGCTTTTTCTAGGAGTTTTTTATAGTAAGCTAAAGCTGGCAATTCCATTTCTGCACGCCGTTTGTCAACATTAGCTTCGTCCTCGATAGGACCAATTACGATTTGGCCTTTGCTAAGGTCAGCTTGAGTCCCATAAATTTGTTTTTTGCCCTTTGCGATAAGTACCCTATCCGTCAAAAGGGCAACTTGTTGCCCGGTAATGCCTCCGTCTTGTAGGTAGGATTGTTTTAAAATAGGTAACATTCGCTCTTTGAAAGCAATATCAGTTGAGTGCTGAAGGATCAAAAAAGCTGCATTTACCCCTTCGACACCTACCAGTTCTCTAGTCACCCAAGAGTGTTTCTTTATAATAGCTTTTAGCTTTGCAGTATTGGCTTCATCTATTTCGGTTTGTTTAGCCACTAATTCTTTTGTTATGTTCTGCCAACCGGCACTAATCATCTCGTTTCGAATGTGTTGATCTTTATTTTCCATTTTGATTAAGGTTTCTTGAAGCGCAGTATTAACTTGTGCAAACGTAAAAAGTGGAAATAGTCCAAAAATGATAAGACAGCGCATGATTTGAAACTTCCTTGTAAGTAACAACGTGAACCCTGACACGACATTTATTTTCCTATTCTGAGATCTTATAAAGCATTTAATATTATTTCGTCTGTTCTATCTAGATCTTGCTTGCTTCAGGCTCTTTTTGGGACCGATTTATAAAGCACCCATGGAAAATCCCGCATTATCGACTTATTGGCTTCGCTATGTTCGATGGCTGGCCTTTGATCGCACCCGAGGCCGCTAAGCCCATTAAACGACGGAACCTTGGGCATTCTAAATGACTTGGGGCAGTGCAAGCGGCAGCATGCTGCAAACCATCTCGCATCGCCGTCAATTTTTGGATCGTGCGGTCTAATTCCGTTGCTTTTGTTAGCAACATTTCGCGATCGATATCTGGGTTTTCTCCAGCCCCTAATATGTTGGATATTTCATCTAGGGAAAAACCCGCAACGCGCCCCAAAGCAATCAGCGCGAGTCGCTCTAATATATTCGCTGCAAAAAGGCGCTGTAAGCCCTTTCTACCAACGGATTGTATCAATCCCTTATCTTCATAATAACGTAGCGTTGAAGCAGGCACCCCTGAACGCTTAGCCACAGTAGAAATATCCATAACTCGTCTTGACCTCAAGTTGACTTTAAGTAGTAGACTAGCATCTGTTTAAAAAGTTAACCAGCAACGGAGCAGTCTATGGATCTTATAATTTTTACCATTTTAATCGGAATTGGGGGGACAGCCGTGATGGATCTGTGGGCCCTATTGAGGAAGCAACTTTTCAATTTACCGCCGACAAATTGGGCAATGGTAGGCCGATGGATAGCCTATATCCCTAAAGGGAAGCTTATTCACGACCATATTGCAACGTCTGAAGCGCTACCCCGTGAGCACCTTATAGGGTGGCTCGCCCACTACCTCATTGGAATAAGCTATGCGGCTATATTAACCGTTATTTTCGGTGATGAGTGGGCCCAAAGCCCAGCAGTTGGACCTGCCCTAGCCGTTGGCATAACCACCGTTTTAGCTCCATTTTTAATTATGCAGCCAGGCATGGGCGCAGGCATAGCGGCCTCTCGCACGGCGAAACCGAATGCGACTAGGATTCATAGCATTATTAACCATTTAATTTTTGGACTTGGTTTGTATTTGTCGGGCTGGGCACTAAATTCTTCATATGCAATGTAATTGATAAATGACATAAACAAATTTAACGGGCTGCGAGTAAATTACGTATTTACCAATTACCGATATGCCATCGTGCACATAGACTCCGGCTAATCTAAATACGCCAAACATCAGCAAATAACATTCTGAATAAGGAAATAAATACACATGAAGTTTTTACAGCTAAATACATATTCGACGCACAGCAAAATCGTCGGCTTAGTTGCGATTGTTATTTCACTAGTCGCTTGGACAAGCGATCTGTCTGGTATGGTTTATATTTGCCCGTACTGCAGAGCCCAACGAACTGTTATTGGCATCTTAGGGCTAATGTTAATATCACCTGCAGCGACTCATTGGATAGCGAAGTACATTGGGCTGGTGATTGGCTTTTTTGGTGCAACGGTGGCGGCAAATCAACACTTTATGGGGTGGAAGAAAATATCAGCTGGTACGTTCGAATTTAAAGAAAACCTAGTGATTGATCCTTTCTTACTATCGGGCTTAGCGTTATTTGGCATTATCGGCCTCACCTACTTGTTGTTATTTTCCGATAAAGCGATAACAAACCAACGTTAGACAAATCGTCTGCCCAATGATGCAGTAATTAGCGCAGTTGCTTTGTAGTTAGCTCGCAGCGAAGCAGTGTTTCACCTGAACGACATTCAAGGATGAATGGCTGGCCTTTGCACCATGGATAGGTTACACCTTGACGATTGACCGCCCTCGTCGTTTAAACAACAGCAGATATTGCATCACGCGACGCGTCGGTTTAAATCCGGAATATTTAGGATTTTGATTAAGCGAAATATATTGGGGTTTTAACGAGAATGTATCTGTCAAAATGGTGCCCGGGGCTGGGTGAAGGTGAATGCTTTCGCTGCGAAGCAGTGTTTCACCTGAACGACATTCAAGGATGAATGGCTGGCCTTTGCACCATGGATGGGTTACACCTTGACGATTGACCGCCCTCGCCGTTTAAACAACAGCAGATATCGCATCACGCGAAGCGTCGGTTTAAGTCCGGAATATTAACGGAATTTAATTAACGGATTTTGACTAAGCGAAATATATTGGGGTTTTAACGAGATTGTATCGATAAAATGGTGCCCGGGGCCGGACTTGAACCGGCACGATCTTACGATCGAGGGATTTTAAATCCCTTGTGTCTACCAATTTCACCACCCGGGCATCGGGGGGATACTTGTTAATAATAACAAGCTGGTATTGCTAAAGCGTTTATGGAGGCGGAACCCGGAGTCGAACCGAGATCCACGGATTTGCAATCCGCTGCATAGCCATTCTGCCATTCCGCCAAATTTGGAGCTAGAAACGATATTCGTATCCGGCCACCGCGTGGTTGCGACCCCTTGGGGAAGCTACCGGTAGTAAAAGCTTCTTTACTACATACTGCATTAATTTGGAGCGGGAAACGAGATTCGAACTCGCGACCCCAACCTTGGCAAGGTTGTGCTCTACCACTGAGCTATTCCCGCACCTGTTTTAAAAAGCTTACTTATTAAGTAACGGTGACTTGTTTACTTAGCGAGTTGTGTGCTGCTCTCTAAATCTGGGCTGCATTTTACATCCACTATCAAGACTGTCAACAACAAAAATAACAATTTGTGACTGACTGCTGGATTTTTGACTAAAGCGCTTTTTTTTCAAACGATTTAGCCCAAATAACCTTATTTTAACTCCGATTTTGAGAGCGATGGCCATGCCGCAAGTGTGTAAGAAATCATCGACCAGAACGATAATACTGCTGCAAAGTACAATAATATGTATCCCAAGGTGACCCAATAAATTGGAATTCCCATAAAATATTCTAATTCTGAGAGCAAACCAATTAAGGCTAGCATTTGGGCCATGGTTTTCGCTTTCCCCATAAAAGACACTTTTACGGTATCTTGTAGTCCTTTTTGGCCCATCCATTCTCGCAGCGCAGAAATATATATTTCTCGCGCTAAAAGTAAAATCGCAGGAACGGTTACCCAGATAGAGGCATAAGTGTGGGTAATTAAAATTAATGCCGTTGCCACTATAAGTTTATCGGCCACCGGATCTAAAAAGGCACCAAAGGCTGTCGACTGTTGTAATTTTCTAGCTAAATAGCCATCAAACCAATCGGTAATGGCCGCAAACCAAAACACGAATGCAGCAGCTTGATGCGCCCACTGCCAATCAAGAAAATACACAGCGACGAAAATCGGTATCAGTAACACACGGATCACTGTGATGATATTAGGGATAGTCCACATGGAGCGGTGAGTCCTCATTATTTGTTGGTAGGCTAGGCTGCCCTACTCGTTACGTGTTAACCACGTGCTGTTGTTAATTATGGATATGGTCATAAATCGTATCCGCTAGTTCTGCGCTGATCCCTGGCACATTGGCGATTTCACTGCGACTTGCTTGCAATATACCCTGCAAGCCACCCATGTATTTCAATAAACTTTGCCGGCGTTTTGCACCAACACCTGGAATAGATTCCAGTTTGGAGGTCTTCTTGTCTTTTTGACGCCGAGCCCTATGCCCTGTGATCGCAAATCGGTGCGACTCGTCTCGAATATGCTGAATAAGATGCAGCGCAATAGAGTCACCAGACAGTGGGATAGTAGCATGGTTACCGGCCAAAATAAGCGTTTCCAAACCTGCCTTACGGCTGCTGCCTTTTGCTACCCCAATCAGTAAAGGTTTCTTTTCGTGCTTCCAATCTTCAAAGTAATCTTCCGCTTGGGTTAATTGGCCCTTACCACCATCAATAAATAAAATATCAGGGATTTTACTGTCGTCTTTTACGTCGCGATAACGCCTTGCTAACGCTTGCGCCATCGCAGCGTAGTCATCCCCTGGTGTGATGCCTTCAATATTAAAACGTCGATAATCCGCTTTAAAAGGCCCTTCGCGATTAAAAACCACACAAGATGCCACGGTTAACTGACCCGATGTATGGCTGATATCAAAGCATTCCATGCGTTGAATAGGCTGTTCAAACTCAAGTATTTTTTCTAATTCTGTATAACGCGCAAATACCGACTTTTGTTGTCCCTGTTTGGCAATCAGTGCGTTTTCAGCATTGGTATTGGCTAAATCTAAATAACGACGCTTTTCATCGCGCACACCTCGATAAAACTGAATGCGACGGCCAGCTTCTTTGGTCAATAATTCTTCTATTGCACCTTGTTCACTCAGCTCTATTGGGGTCACTATTTGCTTAGGAATGACTTTATTACCGGCTAAATAGAATTGCAGAATAAATGACTGAAATACTTCTTCATCTGTCGCATCAGCAGGCACTTTGGGATAAAAGCTTTTACTGCCTAATAACTTATTATCGCGAATAAACAGGCCCTGAATACTGGCGATGCCATTTCGATAGGCAAAACCAAACACATCCATTTCTTCTTGGTTTCCACTGACCCATTGCTGCTCTTGCACTTTATTAAGAGCACTTATTTGATCACGATAACGCGCAGCAGCCTCAAAGCGCAGATTTTCACTTGCACTTTCCATGCGCTGAACAAGTGAATCTATCACTTGTTTGTTTTTACCTTTTAAAAACATTCGCGCTAAATCAACTTGTGCTTGGTATTCTTCGTCCGTGACTAACCCTTCTACGCACGGGCCTGCACATCGTTGCAGTTGATACTGCAAGCAAGGCCGTGACCGAGCGCGGTAGTAGCTGTCTTCACATTGACGGATAGGAAAAATTCGTTGCATGGTACGTAAACTCTCGCGCACCGCCCACGCACTTGGATACGGCCCAAAATATTCACCTTTGAGCTTTTTTGGCCCACGGTGGTTAGCTAATCGAGGGTGTTGATGATCAGACAAGAAGATAAAGGGATACGACTTATCATCGCGTAGTAAAACGTTGTAGCGTGGCTTGTACTTCTTGATTAAATTATTTTCAAGAATAAAGGCTTCAGCTTCACTGTGCACCACGGTGACATCCATGTGAGCAATTTGCTTGACTAAAGACTGAGTTTTAATGCTATCAACTTGACTACGAAAGTAGCTAGATACGCGATTTTTAAGATTTTTCGCTTTGCCGACGTAAATCACATCCTGCTTGTGATTATACATGCGATAAACGCCGGGTTGATGAGTTAGGTCCTTAAGAAACGCCTTAGGATCAAATTCGTTAGTATCGCTCATGAATTACAAATTATCTGAGCTTATCAACTTATGACGAAGTGCCAGATGAGTGAGTTCAACATCTGTACTCACATTGAGTTTTTCAAACATCCTATACCTGTGAGTATTCACCGTTTTAGCACTGATGTTTAAGAACTTGGCTATGTCAGGCACTTTAGAGCCCTTGGTTAACATTAGCGTAATCTCAAGCTCTCGTTCAGATAGGCATTCGAAAGGGTTGCCATCAGTAAAGTCTAATGCGCCGATTGCAATTTGCTGTGCAATATCGGGCGATACATACTTTTGACCTGCGGCCACTTTACGAATGGCCATCTCCATTTCATTAGGATCTGAATCTTTCGTTAAATAACCGAACGCGCCCATTCGCATCACTTTCGCTGGGATAGGGTTTTCTTTGTGAACCGATAACACAATAACACGTGTGTTCTCACTAAAACGCAAGATCTGCTTGGTCGCTTCCAAACCACCAATGCCAGGCATACTCATATCCATTAGTACCAAATCGGGTGCATTTTTGCGGCAAAACTTTACTGCTTCTTCACCCGTTGTAGCTTCTCCAACTACGACAAAACCTTGTACATCTTCCAAAATACGTCTTATTCCGGTTCTGACCAACTCATGGTCATCAACCAACAATATTTTTATCAAACAAGTGCTCCTAAAGGAGAGTAATTTTTCTCAAATATGGGAGTTAATATCACATAAAAGTGAAATAATTTCAGCCCTCAATTACCTTATATTTAATCAATACAGATGTTTATTCATTAAAACAGTATGATTTTTGTACTTATCGGTAAAAATGAGTGCTGAGTCTATTCCAACCAATGATGGTATCTTTCAAACCTTGACCTGTATTGCGTGCTAAGCACGTGCTAACTGAGCAACAAATTGTCCATCTATTTTGACAATCAGGAACCCGTACAGGGGCGATGGGCGTTCCACCACAACGGCACTTACTCGGTACATCTGCTATGTCAGCAAGGCGCTTCGACAAACTGCCCACTTCACTTTTGTGTTTCATATTTAAACTGAACCGATATTACCGATAGCCAAGAGCATAAAGTAAATAACCCTACAAAGTCACGGTTAACTTTTGTCAAACGTACTAATTTGACGATTTACACAGAAAATAATGACATTTGCATAATGCGCAAAGTTAACCTCTGTTATAAATGTCATTACACGAACAGCGATGTTCAGTCAGGCGGGTAAATAGACGCGGGGGGTTCTCACCCTCGCTATCGACACAACTAAAACAAAAAAGCCCCAACGAATACGGTTGCTGATCTAGCAATTTGATTATGCACGTAGCTATTTGATTGCGCGCATACAACGCGAGGGATGTACTCAGGCACTTCCCTGTGCCTGACATTCGCTCGAACCGCGGGGGTTCTCACCCTCGCTATCGACACGACGAAAACAAAAAAGCCCCAACGAATACGGTTGCCGATGTAGCTATTTGATTATGCACAATACAGCGCGAGGGATGTACTCAGGCACTTCCCTGTGCCTGACGCTACGCGCGCCTGCGGCGGTAGTGAATGTTCCTGACATTCGCTCGAACCGCGGGGGTTCTCACCCTCGCTATCGACACGACGAAAACAAAAAAGCCCCAACGAAAAACGTTGAGGCTTTTTTGTTTTTATGGCGGATAGCGAGGGATTCGAACCCCCGGTAGGTTTGACCCTACGTCTGATTTCAAGTCAGGTGCATTAAACCGAGCTCTGCCAGCTATCCAATTCTTTTGTGTAAACAGACTTCAATCTAACGAATTGATTTTAATCTATTTACTATCACAATATGGCGGAGAGGGAGGGATTCGAACCCCCGGTAGGTGTGACCCTACGTCTGATTTCAAGTCAGGTGCATTAAACCGAGCTCTGCCACCTCTCCGAATTGAGGGCCCGAATATTAATGGCGTTTTCAGTGCTTGTAAAGCCTTTATTGGTCAAAACTTTCTGACCGAGCACAATTTAATCACACTGGGCATTTTTACATCAAGTTACTAATATTTCGTATAATAGTCGACGCTAACACTTGAATAATTGAACAAAACCCCATACAAAGGCATCATAGATATATTATCTGTATTCACTACATCACTTTACCTATTGGAGGTAACAAATGGAACATCGTACTACGTATAGCAATACTGCTCAGGGTTCTGCCCTGCAAACAAACAAGGTCTTGCGCAATACGTACCTACTATTGGCAATGACTCTGACATTTAGTGCAGTGTGTGCTGGCATAGCTGCTGCCATGAATATCGGCCCAGGTGCTGCATTAGGTATGAACCTTGCCGCTTTGGTCATGATATTCTTTTTAAATAAAGCTTCACAAAGTTCTATGGGCATTTTGTTTGTATTTGCCTTCACTGGGTTACTAGGCGGTTCTTTAGGTTATACCTTAAATTACTACGCTGGTTTCCAAAATGGTCCTGAAATGATTATGCAGGCCTTTGGTGCTACAGCCTTGGTATTCTTTGGTTTATCTGGTTATGTACTTACAACCAAGAAAGACTTCTCTTTCATGGGTGGGTTCTTGATCGTTGGTTTGATCGTGGCGGTTGTTGCCTCGCTTGCTAACCTGTTTTTCCAAATTCCAGCCCTTAGCTTAGCGGTCAGTGCTGCTATCGTGTTTATTATGTCTGGCTTCATTCTGTTCGATACTAGCCGTATCATCAACGGCGGTGAAACCAACTATATTCGCGCGACAGTATCTATGTACTTGAATATTTATAACTTGTTCACGTCTATCCTGCACCTACTAGGCGCGTTCGGTGGCGATGATTAATCGTTAATGTGTTGCTAAAACACCCCGCTTCGTCGGGGTGTTTTTATTTGTACTAAACTCAGGTAGTTTTCAGTTATGGCAAGCTTTGGTTTATTAGTCACTCATGCTCCTTTTGAGCAACAACATGCTTATAGTGCTTATCGCTTTGCGTGCAGTGCACTGAGCTTAGGCCACGAAATAAAAGGAGTTTTCTTTTATCAGGCAGGTGTACAAAACGCTAATTGCTATCAAGCAAATCACAGTGATGAATTTAATTTGTACAATGCTTGGGCGGCTTTAAGCACGCAACACGGCATAGCGCTGAATGTGTGCGTCACCGCAGCTAATCGCCGAGGCGTTATTAACAGCCAAGACGCTAAAGATAATAACCAACAAGGTTTTAACCTCACCGAGCCCTTTAATGAAGTCGGTTTAGGGGACTTAGTTGAATTAAGCCAAGTCAGTGACAGAGTGATTCAGTTTTGATTACCAAATCCCTAGGTGTGATTAATAGTACCGCCCCTTATGGCGTATCTAACGGGCAAGAAAGCTTAGACTTAGCCTTGGCCGCTGCTAACTTCGGTCAAGACGTCACGCTATTTTTTGTTGATGACGGTGTATTTCAATTGCTTAAATCACAACAACCTATTCCTGAGCAAGGCAAGCATTATAGCAAGACCTTTGCAGCCCTAACCTTTTACGATATCGACGATATTTTTGTCTGTCAGCATAGTCTGACTAAAAGAGGAATTGCAGTTTCTGACTTATGTATACAAGTCACAGCCCTACCCCACGAAGAACTTAATCAGCAGCTTGCGCAGCTTGATCATTTGATGAGGTTTTAAATGACTCTGCATATCGTTACTACCAGCCCTTTTAGCAACGCGACGTTCAAAAGTGTATTTGCCCGTTGTAGTGAAAATGACGGGATCGTGTTGATACAAGATGGTGTTTACGCACTAAATCACGCTGATGTAGTCAACCAGCTAACGAGATTACAGCAAACGTTAGGCGTAGCCTGCTTTGTATTAGCAGATGATTTAATTGCCAGAGCCAATCAGGCACTACCGGCAACTACAAACACAGACATGATAAAGCGGATAAGTATGGAAGATTTTGTCGAACTAACCCTTAACTATAAAGCGACCATCAGCTGGTAAAGGCTAAGGTCTGCGTCAACCGTCACACAAGCATATTTCACACAAGATGAGCAATGTCTCGAACACATCGAAAGAAACGAAGAGGTTAAAGTAAACGTGAGTGGTTTTATAGAATACCAAGACCAACAGATCCCCGTAGACAAACAAGGCTATTTGCTAAATGTAGAGGACTGGCAACCAGGGTTAGCACCGATGTTAGCCCAAGATGAAAATATAGAACTAACCGACGCACATTGGGAAGTGGTTAACTTCGTACGTGAATTTTATTTAGAATTCAACACAAGCCCAGCGATGCGCGCGTTAGTAAAAGCCATGCAAGCTAAATTTGGACCTGAAAAAGGCAACAGTCGTTATTTGTTCAGATTGTTTAAAAAAGGCCCTGCCAAACAAGCCACCAAAATTGCTGGCTTACCCAAGCCAGCGAAATGCTTGTAGTTTAATATTAAGTAAAAAAAGCGCGGCCACTTCACTTTATAAATGAAGCGACCGCGCTTTTTAGTATCAATAAATCCGTAGCGGTATAATGCTACTTAACTTCACCAATCACCGTTACGCCTTTCATATAAGGCTGAAGCGCTTTAGGAATAGTAATGCTGCCATCGGCTTGCTGATAGTTTTCTAAAATCGCTACAAGCGTGCGCCCAACGGCTAAACCCGAGCCATTCAGGGTATGCAACAATTCTGTTTTGTTTGTCTTCGGGTCGCGATAACGCGCTTGCATGCGACGCGCTTGGAAATCAAACATGTTAGAGCATGAAGATATCTCACGATAGGTATTTTGTGCTGGCAACCACACTTCTAAATCAAATGTTTTACATGCACCAAAGCCCATATCGCCAGTACAAAGCAACATCTTACGATATGGTAATTCAAGCAACTGCAATACTTTTTCAGCGTGTCCGGTTAATTCCTCTAAGGCCTCAAATGACTTGTCTGCCTCAACCAATTGCACCATTTCCACTTTATCAAATTGGTGCTGACGAATTAATCCACGGGTATCACGGCCATAAGAGCCTGCTTCGCTTCTAAAGCAAGGAGTATGTGCAGTCATTTTTATCGGTAATTCGCTCGCGGCGAAAATACAGTCGCGGGCAATGTTCGTTAATGGCACTTCTGAGGTTGGAATTAAAGACAATCCTTGCCCTTCTTCTGTCGCTGGTTTGGTATGGAATGCATCCCCAACAAATTTAGGAAATTGCCCCGTCCCCAACATGCTTTCTTCATTCACCAAGTACGGCACGTACATTTCTTGATAGCCATGCTGCTCTGTGTGTAGATCAAGCATAAACTGGGCAATTGCGCGGTTTAAGCGCGCTATTTGGCCACGCATCACCACAAAACGAGAACCGGTTAATTTGGTGGCGGTTTCAAAATCTAAACCGTTGGCAACTCCAGCGCCGAGATCAACATGATCTTTCACTTCAAAATCGAACTCTCGAGGTGTTCCCCAACGTGACACTTCAACGTTTTCCTCTTCGTCTTTGCCCTGTGGTACAGAGTCGTCAGGTAAATTTGGAATGTTCAATACTAATGCTTGTATTTCATCTAGCAATACCGTGAGTTGTGCTTTGGCGGCATCTAGCTCATCACCTAGTTGGCCTACTTCTGCCAGTAAAGGGGCGATATCTTGACCAGACGCTTTCGCTTTACCGATAGACTTGGAGCGCACATTTCGTTCATTTTGCAACTCTTGAGTGCGCATTTGTAACGCTTTGCGCTTTTCCTCTAAAGCAGTGAACTGTGCGACATCAAGCGCATAACCACGCTTGTTGAGTTTTTGCGCCGCAATGTTTATATCGTTACGTAAATACTTAGCATCTAACATCTTGTTTGACTTAACCTTTAACTAGTTGTGTACCCAACCATGCTGCAAATAAACAGCAGGTGATATTTATAAATATATTCAACGCCCCTTTCAGCCACATACCCTGTTGTAGCAACATGAGTGTATCCACTGAAAACGTCGAAAATGTTGTGAGTGCGCCCAAAAAACCAATGCCTATAGCAGTGCGCCAAACGACAATTTCGAGGTGCCCTTGTTCAATGAGCGTATATAGCAGCCCTAAACTAAACGACCCTACAATGTTGACCAGAAGTGTACCAAAAGGAAATCCTTTGCCAAACCATTGCAGCATCAAACTAGAAAGAAAAAAGCGTAAACAGGCACCCGTTGCGCCCCCTAGCGCAATATATGTGTATATAGCAAAACTATGCTGCATTTACTTGTACCTTTTATGAGCGCTTTTGTTGTTTAAATCCGTTAGAAAATCTAATTTCGCCTTCAATTTAATTTCAAGCCCTCTTTCATTGGGCATGTAATATTGAGTATCTTTCATTTCAGGTGGTAAATAGCTTTCACCCGCAGCAAAGGCATTTGGCTCATCATGGGCGTAACGGTAGCCATCACCGAAGCCCATTTCTTTCATTAACTTGGTAGGTGCGTTGCGCAAATGGCTTGGCACTTCGTAATCTGGCAGTGTTTTAGCATCTCGCATGGCCTGTTTAAACGCAGTGTAAACAGCATTACTTTTGGCAGCACTTGCACAATACAAAGTCGCCTGCGCGATTGCCCGCTCCCCTTCTGCTGGACCAACACGCTGAAAAATATCCCATGCATTTAAGCACACTTCCATGGCACGGGGATCTGCATTGCCAATATCTTCTGTGGCGATCGCTAATAATCGTCGCGCTACATATAGCGGATCGCAGCCGGCATTTAACATGCGCGCGTACCAATACAGCGCGCCATCGGGTGAAGAACCACGTACTGATTTATGAAACGCCGAGATTAAATCGTAAAACTGATCGCCGCCTTTGTCATACTGGGCGACCTTTTCACCAACGGCTTCTTTAATCGCTTCAAGGCTAATGTGGCCCTCACTGGAAAAATCAGCGGCTAACTCAATATAATTTAATAAGCGCCTGGCATCACCACCGGCTAATTCTGTTAACAGGTCAATACCCTTGTCTTCGATGTGTAGAGATAACCGGCCTAAGCCGCGCGTTTTATCTTCTAACGCTTGCTTGGCAATATCAGTGAGATCGTCTTGGGTAAGCGATTTAAGCACATAGACACGTGCCCTTGATAATAATGCACCGTTTAACTCAAACGAAGGGTTTTCCGTTGTCGCACCGATAAATGTAATAGTGCCATCTTCAATAAACGGCAAAAAAGCATCTTGCTGGCTTTTATTGAAACGATGCACTTCGTCAACAAATAAAATTGTGCGCTTTGCCTGACTGAGCGCATTTTGTTTGGCTTGCTCTATGGCGCTACGAATGTCTTTAACACCGGATGTTACCGCTGATATTCGCTCGATATGCGCATCACAATGCATAGCAATGATTTCAGCTAACGTGGTTTTACCCGTACCGGGTGGCCCCCAAAGGATCATCGAGTGGCACTGACCACGTTCAATGGCGCTGCGTAATGGCTTACCCTCGCCTACAATATGCTGCTGTCCAAAATACTGCGCAATATTTTGTGGGCGCATGCGTGCAGCCAAAGGCGCAAAGCTTGGATCATCTTGATGGCTAAAATCGAAACCTTGATTCATCAATTACGTTGATCATCTAGGTCGTAGCCCTCAGGCAAAGTAAATGTAAATACTTCATCGCTTAGGGATTTATTCTGCTGAATATTGTCGAAATATAAATCGCTTATTTGCTGCTGGCTATCTTGCATGCTCATTGAGCTTAACTGCTCACCGTCAAACACCAACACTAATGAATGAACGGCAGAATCTGGACTTTTCGCATCAATTCGAAAGGTGTCGTTGGTATGAGTTACCGTGAAGTCACCCCAAGCGTCACTATTTGGTTGCGTTAGCAAAATCAATGGGTTGTTCGCCACAGCCTGACTTTGATTAATCGCGGTCACTTGCTCTACAAAAGGATCAACATTCCATAAAGTAGTCCCATCGGCTATCAAGATATTTTCGTTAGGTGGGTCAAGCTCCCAATATAGCTTGTTGGGCTGCTTTAGTTTTATCACCCCTGTCGCTTCTTGTAATACTTCGTGATTGGCATCCGTCACTTTCTGGGCAAAGTCAGCGCTGAAGTAATTTAGTGTCTCAAGGCGAGTTTTTAGCTTATCTTCGTCGCTTTGCTGAGCGTAGGCATTGAAAGTCAATCCCATAGCTAAGCATAATAAGGCTGAAACTCTACCTAACGCACTGCTATATTTCATTTTTTTCATACGTTGTTGAATACCTATCATTATTAATCTTTTGGTGGCGGTGGCGCTAAAACTTCGCGATTACCATTGTGCCCTGGTGGCGTTACGACACCACTTTGTTCCATTTGTTCTACTAGGCGCGCTGCGCGATTGTAACCAATTCTAAATTTACGCTGCACGCTGGACACTGACGCCCGACGTGATTCGGTGACAAAAGACACGGCTTCGTCATAAAATACATCAAACTCCTGATCACCACCTTCTGGTTGCTCTCCTGGTAGCAATACTTCAGCAGTGGTATCACCATTGAGTATTTCATCAATATATTGAGGCGCCCCGCGACTCTTCCAATCTGCTACTACTGCATGCACTTCTGGATCATCAACAAAAGCCCCATGCACACGAGTTGGTACGCCCGTACCTGGGGGCAAATACAACATGTCCCCCATGCCGAGCAAGGTTTCTGCCCCTTGCTGATCTAAAATGGTACGCGAATCAATTTTTGAAGACACCTGAAACGCAATACGCGTTGGAATATTCGCTTTTATCAAGCCGGTGATAACATCAACCGATGGCCGCTGCGTAGCCAACACTAGATGAATACCCGCGGCCCGCGCTTTTTGCGCAATACGTGCGATAAGCTCTTCGACTTTTTTGCCCACGATCATCATCATGTCAGCAAACTCGTCCACTACTACTACAATGGCTGGCAGTTTTTCTAGGTCAGGGGCTTCGGTCAACATGCTTTCTTCTGATTTCCAAAGTGGATCTTTTATCGGCTGACCTTGGGCAATGGCTTGTTGAACCTTATGGTTAAATCCTTTGAGATTACGTACCCCAAGAGCAGACATCAGACGGTAACGTCTTTCCATTTCACCGACACACCAACGCAGTGCATTGGCAGCTTCTTTCATATCAGTTACTACTTCTGCCAGCAAATGCGGTATGCCTTCATACACCGACAATTCTAACATTTTCGGGTCAATCATGATCATGCGCACATCTTCAGGCGTTGATTTATACAACAAGCTCAAGATCATCACGTTAACTCCCACCGACTTACCAGAACCCGTGGTACCAGCAACCAACAAATGTGGCATTTTGGCTAAATCAACAATGACGGGTTGGCCAGATATATCCGCCCCTAAGACCATGGTCAAATCAGACTCAGCAGACTGAAAAGCATCACAACTAATCACTTCACTTAGGCGGACCATGTCACGTTTTTTATTTGGTAACTCAAGGCCTATCACCGATTTACCTGGAATAACCTCAACTACGCGCACGGAAATAGCTGACATCGCTCTGGCCAAGTCTTTCGATAAACCGGTAATTTTGCTTACTTTAACACCTGGGGCTAAATCCATTTCGAACCGAGTAATAACTGGCCCAGGGTAGACACCAACGACTTGGGCATCGATATTAAAGTCTTTTAACTTTTCCTCGAGTAAACGAGAAACCATGTCTAGTTCTTCTGGCGTAATAGGGTTTTTGATCTTGTCTGCTCGTTGCAGTAAATCAAAAGAAGGCATTGGCTCAACGGGTGCGCTATCGGCTGCCGCTTTAGCAGCAGCTTGCGCTTCAAGATTGGCTTTTACATCATCAGAAACATAAACCCCATTATTACTCGGGGCTTTGCTCGGGGTAGGTTCAGCTACAGGCGTGGCAGGTTCATCTGATACCGGCTGCGCTTCTTCAGCTTTTTTCTTGCGACCAAAGCCAATTTTGTCACGTAATTCACTGATTGAAATGGGGCTAGCTTCTTCTTTACTTGGTTCTGGCTCGAACAACACTTCATCGGGAATATTAAAACTGGGCTCAGACTGTTCACTGTTGAAGCCAGAAACGCTCGGTTCCACACGTTGCTGAGGTGACGAATAGGCTGGAGGCACATGTGAAGCGGGTGCGCTCTGTTTCTCCAAAGTACTTTCATCTTCTTTGCTGTCTCGATTAAAACCAAGGCGTAACATAGGTGCTTCTTGTATTTTTTGCGGTAGCGACCACGCACCAGTTGCAAGTGCTACGGCGAGCGCGCCGGTTTTATCCACAACGGTTAACCACGATATGCCAGTTAAGAAAGTAAACCCAGTGCAAAATAAGCTGAGTAAAATTAGCACCGTGCCAGCAAAATTAAGATACGGAATGAGTGATGCGCTGATAACATCTCCTAACATTCCTCCTGCCGAGAAATAAAATAAATCATTAAAGTTAAGACTCGCAATACCTGCCGCACCAACAAGGGCAAGTAACAATCCTAAAATCCGTAATCCTATCGTTAAATAGTCAAATTCAGATATACGCTTGCGTTGCTGAAACATAAACCAACCAGCAAACGCCGCAGTAAACGGGAAGACATAGGCAATATAGCCGAAGGTAAAAAATAAAATATCCCCTAACCACGCGCCAATTGCTCCGACCCAATTATGAATATCACTTTGCAAACCAGCTTGGCTCCAGCTTGGGTCAGCAGGATGAAAAGAAGCCAATGCGAGAAGTAAAAAAAAGGCGAATGCACAACTGAGCATCATGCCAACTTCCATGATCCGTTGGATACCTGTGAGTCTTGCCATAACGTTTTCTTTCAACTTAAGGTTACTGCATAAAATTATGCTGTATAAGATACCAGTGCTTCGGTCAAAATCCTAGACAACAGCGTGCTTATGCCGAGTAATTGACCAATCTTGTACAGATCAATTCATCGCTGATTAATTTTCACTATTGTGGTGTCTTTTACTTCTTCCATTACTACGTACGTGCGTGATTCATTTACACCAGGCAGTCTTAGTAAAGTGTCACCAAGCAACTTACGATAGGTAGACATATCAGCCACCCGCGCCTTGAGCAGAAAATCGAAGTCGCCCGATACTAAATGGCACTCTTGAATATCTTCATGTTGCTTAACCGCAGCAGAAAATAGCTCAAAAATATCAGGGGAAGTTTTCGTTAATGTAATTTCGACGAACACCAACATAGCAGCGCCCAGTTTCTGTGGGTCAACTCGCGCATGGTATCCCAAAATATACCCCTGAGCCTCTAGCCTTTTTACCCTTTCTAAACAAGGACTTGCGCTTAACCCAACCTTATTTGCTAAATCAATATTCGACAAACGACCGTTTTTTTGTAGCTCACTTAAGATATTACGGTCGATTCTATCTAGATGCTTGGGCGTTTTTATTAACATAGATAATACTGAAAATTATGAATTTCCCCCTATTTTATACTTAAAGCATTTAATCTTCAGAATAATTTTCTTCGAACCTTCCCTTATACTTCGCTCATTATGCAATACCGCATTCAACCAGCCCTAGCGTTCGCCCTTGGGTCTAACCGTCAAAGGAAAATTTATGCTAATTGGTGTACCAAAAGAAATTAAAAACCACGAATATCGCGTAGGCCTTACACCTGCAGCAGTTAAAGAATTTGTTGTTCATGGACATCAAGTATTAGTTGAAGATAATGCGGGTGCAGCTATCGGCTTCACCAATGAAGAGTTTGTAGCTGCCGGCGCTGAAATTGCCCCGGATGCAGCAACGGTTTTCGCCAAGGCTGAAATGATTGTAAAGGTGAAAGAGCCACAAGAAAACGAGTGTAAAATGTTGCGTAAAGGCCAAACACTATACACTTATTTGCACCTAGCTCCCGATCCAAAGCAAACAGAGCTATTGATTGCTTCAGGCGCGACCTGTATCGCCTATGAAACAGTTACTGACAACCGTAACGCCCTGCCTCTTTTAGCACCAATGAGTGAAGTTGCTGGACGTATGGCGGTTCAAGCAGGCGCACATTATCTTGAGAAAGCCCAAGGCGGTAGCGGTACATTGCTTGGCGGCGTACCTGGTGTTGCACCGGGTAAAGTACTGATCATCGGTGGTGGTGTTGTAGGTACTAACTCAGCGAAAATGGCTTTAGGTCTTGGTGCTGACGTCACTATCCTTGACCGTTCTTTGCCTCGCTTACGCGAACTAGACGATATTTTCGATGGGCGCGTTAAAACTGTTTTCTCAACAGTTGATGCAATTGAGCACTATTCATCAAAAGCTGACTTGGTTGTAGGCGCAGTGTTAATTCCTGGCGCTACAGCACCTAAGTTGTTAACGGCAGAACACGTTAAAAATATGAAAGAAGGCTCAGTAGTGGTTGATGTCGCTATTGACCAAGGTGGTTGCTTTGAAACATCAAAAGCAACGACACATCAAGATCCCGTATACGTGGTTGATGGTGTTGTACATTACTGCGTAGCAAACATGCCGGGCGGTGTGGCACGTACATCAACGATGGCGTTGAATAACGCGACCCTACCTTTCGGCTTAGCATTAGCCAATAAAGGACCTAAGCAAGCCATGCTTGACGATGCGCATTTGCTTAATGGCTTAAATGTACACGAAGGTAAAATTACCTATAAGGCAGTAGTCGATGCGCTAGGCGAATCCATGGGATTAACCTACACGGATCCTAAAACAGCCTTGAGCGCATAAACAGCCTTGAGCGCATAAATAGCCTTGAGCGCATAAACAGCCCTGAGCGTACAAACAGCCTTGAGCTCATAAATAGCCTTGAGCGCATAAAGCGCTTACGCTTTGGCTAAGGATACTAAAAAGGGCACTCAACAGTGCCCTTTTTTACATCTAAAATAACGAGAGAATAAATATCTCTAACGCGAACTCACTGCCTTAGCATCTCACCCAATCGATGCGTTAATCGCAGCAAGTGCCGCAACCGGATCACTCGCTTGGGTAATAGGACGGCCAATTACCATGTAATCCACGCCCACCTGCATCGCTTCTTGAGGTGTCATAATTCGTTTCTGATCGCCAACATCGCTACCTTGTGGTCGTATACCTGGCGTTACTAACATGAAGTCTTTGCCTAAGGATTCCTTTAACATTTTCGCTTCTTGGGCTGAGCACACGACGCCGTCTAAGCCAGCTTGTTTGGTCAACGATGCAAGCGTTAATACATGTTCCATCGGTGAAGATTGAATAGCAATTTGCGATAACTGACGTTGATCCATACTGGTGAGAACGGTTACCGCAATAAGATGAGGCTTATCTTGGCCAAATTGGGCAAGACCTTCCCGAGCACGTACCATCATATCTTCACCGCCTGAAGCGTGAACATTAACCATCCAAACGCCTAAATCAGCTGCCGCTATACAAGCTTTAGCCACCGTATTAGGGATATCGTGAAACTTAAGATCCAAGAATACATCGAACTTTTTGGCCACCAAGGTACGAACGAGATCAGGACCAAAATAGGTGAACATCTCTTTGCCTACTTTCAAACGGCATTGGGATGGGTCAATTCTATCGACAAAGTCGAGTGCTTCTTTTTTTACATCAAAATCAAGTGCGATAACCACTTTCGGATCTTGCATTAACCTTTACTCTCCGTCTAAGCCTTTAATGGGTTTAACTTGGCCCCACTTTTTACACGATGGACACAACCAATGAATTTGTCCGCCGGAAAAGCCGCAACTATTACATCGGTATTTAGGGCGTTGCTTAATTTGTTCTTCTACCAATTCTTTTAATAGCACAAGGCTATTCATAGATTCATCAGGTGCTTGTTGTTCAATATACAACCCCATCAGCGTTTTAAAGCCTTTCATGGTTGGGTGTTTACGCAATTGATCAAGCAAAACATCAGCGGCTTCTTTGGTTAAACCCTGACGAGCCATGAGTTTAACTTTCGACAAGTATGACGTAGCACATTGCTGCCAATACTCATTCAGAATAGCCTCTAACTGGGAGGTATCATTTAGTGCTGCACAACTTTGTTCTATCAGTGGAATAGCTTCACTCAACCAAGATATGTCACGCAATGGCACTTGCTGTAGATACTCAATGGCCGTTTGGTATTGCTCTTGGCTAATAGCAATTTGACCAAGCATTAGCCAAGGCCTAACGGTGTTTTGATCGGCCATAATGGCTTTTTGTAAGGTTTTCTCAGCTAAGTTCAATTCATTTTTACGTACGTAAATAGCTGCTTGCTCACAATAAAAGTGAGAGATGCGAATACATAGCTCATCGCTATCGCCATGATTTTCCATCATGTTTTCAGCAAGCTCAATCCCTCTACCCCACTCTTTGGTGGCCTGATAGATATCAAAAAGCTGTTGCTGCGCATCTAAGAAATGTTTGTCTGAATTTAATAGTTGTAGAAATGCGTTTTCTGCACGCTCTAAAAAACCGGCAAGTACGTAGTCTTTGCCTAACTCTTTAAGCGCAGACTCCCGTTGAGCGGGTGAAATCTGCTCTTTGCTCACGAGATTTTGATGCACTCGAATAGCGCGGTCTAACTCACCTCTGTGGCGAAAAAACTTGCCCATAGCAATATGAGTTTCAACCGTGTCACTGTCAAGGTTGATCATTTTGATCAGAGTATCGACGGCCTTATCGGGCTCATCAGATAGAAGAAAATTTAAGCCTTTATAATAATGTTTAGATAATATGCTCGACTGTTTACGCTGTGCTTGGCGCACACTATTACGCCCCATTACCCAGCCATATCCAGCGGCGACGGGCAATAGTAAAAATAACAGTTCAAGCATAATTAAGCAGATTCAACGCGATTTGATTTTTTAAGTTGTCGCTCTAAACTCACAACCCGCCATTTTAATCGCAATACATACAGCGAAAACATAATGATACTAACGAAAACCCCGCATAAAAAGACGATCAACATAAGCAGTGACACACGTAACTCACTCTGGGCGATCAGATAGTTGACCATGACGCTGTGGGTGTTTTGAGAACCAATAAAGCCACCGACAATCAGTAAGGCTAATACAGCAATAAGAGATAGCAATCCCTTTAACTTCATACTTATTTGCCTCCTAGTGGGCATTGCGTTTCAGATTAACTTTGATAAACATACTCTATTCGTTCCTGAATCAAGTATCTCTATCAGCGATTGATAAAGCTATTCGTAATTTACTACACTCTAACAAAAACGGCACCCCAATTGGAGTGCCGTTTTAATGATTTAGAGATAAATCAAGCAATTAAATCTTCGTTGACCCTTTCTCGTAATTCTTTGCCAGGTTTGAAGTGAGGTACATGTTTACCATCTAACTCTACTGTTTCCCCTGTTTTAGGATTACGACCTACGCGAGGTGCGCGGTAATGCAAAGAGAAACTTCCAAATCCGCGGATTTCGATACGCTCACCTTTTTGTAAGGTTTGCGCCATTTGCTCTAGCATTTCTTTGATAGCCAACTCAACGTCTCTTGAAGGTACGTGACGGGCTTTATCCGCTAGTCTTTCGATAAGTTCTGACTTTGTCATTAAAACTCTCCTTCAATATATAAGTACGTTGTGAAAATTCATTGGTGCGCATAAAGCGCACCCAAATTGATTAATCTTCGCTCTTCGCCGCTTTAAAGGCTTCAGCAAATGCGTTAGCAAAACCAACTTCTTCTTGTTGGTTAACTTTGTCAAGTGCTTCTTTCTCATCTGCTTGGTCTTTCGCTTTAACAGACAAGTTAACGATGCGATTTTTACGGTCAACACCCATGAATTTAGCTTCGATTTCGTCGCCTACAGATGCAACTTCTGATGCATCTTCAACACGTTCGCGTGCTAAATCAGTTACGCGGATATAACCTTCAACTTCTTCTGCAAGTTTAACAGTTACGCCTTTCGCGTCAACTTCAGTCACAGTACCAACAACGATAGTACCTTTCTTAGTGTCTGTCAGGTATTGATTAAACGGATCTTCTTCAATCTGCTTAACACCAAGAGAGATACGCTCACGCTCTGGGTCAACTTGTAGAACAACTGCAGAGATTTCATCGCCTTTCTTGTATTCACGAACAGCGTCTTCGCCAGTCTTGTTCCAAGAAATGTCAGATAAGTGAACTAGACCGTCGATGCCGCCGTCAAGACCGATGAAGATACCGAAGTCAGTAATAGACTTGATCTTACCGCTAACTTTATCGCCTTTGCTCTGTGCCTTAGCAAACTCTTCCCAAGGGTTAGGTTTACATTGCTTAAGACCAAGAGAAATACGACGACGCTCTTCATCAATTTCAAGAACCATAACTTCAACAGTGTCACCCAAGTTAACCACTTTAGATGGGTGAATGTTTTTGTTAGTCCAATCCATTTCAGATACGTGAACTAGACCTTCAACACCGTCTTCGATTTCAACGAAACAACCGTAGTCAGTTAGGTTAGTTACTGCACCGCTCAATTTAGAACCTTCAGGGTAACGTTCTGCAATTTCTTGCCAAGGATCGTTGCCCATTTGCTTCATACCTAATGAAACACGAGATTTTTCTTTGTCGAACTTAAGGACTTTAACGTTGATTTCGTCACCAACATTAACGATTTCACTTGGGTGCTTAACGCGTTTCCAAGCCATATCAGTAATGTGTAGAAGACCATCAACACCACCAAGGTCAACGAACGCACCGTAATCAGTAAGGTTCTTAACGATACCTTTAACTTCATGACCTTCTTCAAGGTTAGCAAGAAGTTGATCACGCTCTGCGCTGCTTTCTGCTTCAATAACCGCACGACGTGAAACAACCACGTTGTTACGCTTAGCATCAAGCTTGATAACTTTGAATTCCAGTTCTTTACCTTCAAGATGAGTAGTATCGCGTACTGGGCGTACGTCAACCAATGAACCAGGTAAGAATGCACGAACTGTATTCACTTCAACCGTAAAGCCACCTTTGACCTTACCATTGATAACACCTTTAATCGTTTCTTTGTCATCGTAAGCTTTTTCTAGCTCAACCCAGGCTTCGTGACGTTTAGCTTTTTCGCGAGACAAGATTGTTTCACCGAAACCATCTTCAATTGCGTCTAGAGCAACATCAACTTGGTCGCCGATTTCAACATCTAGTGTACCGTCAGCATTACGGAATTGTTCAGCTGGGATCGCGCTTTCAGATTTTAAACCTGCGTCTACAAGTACGATGTCTTTGTCGATAGATACGATAGTACCTTTAACAATTGCACCTGGACGGGTTTCGATTTCTTTTAAGCTTTCTTCAAATAGTTGAGCAAAATTTTCAGTCATAGTTAAGTTATTTGTTTCATTTTGACATCCACACTGCAATCCGGCTAACGTGGGGTTGTTATTCATTGCCAACTTCATCCTGATGTTGGGCAGTTTACGGACTAAATGCTGCTAGGCCTAAAATTAAATCTCAATCTTAGAATTTGCAAATTCAGTAATCTTTTCAAGTACTTGCTCTATTGATAATTCAGTAGAATCAACAACAAGAGCGTCTTTTGCTGGTATTAAAGGCGCTACGCTGCGATTTGAGTCGCGCTCGTCACGAGCCTCTATGTCAGCCAAAAGGCGCAATATGCTAACATCATGACCAGATTTTTTCAACTGATTAAATCTACGGTTGGCGCGCTCTTGCGCGCTGGCAGTCAAGAATATTTTAACGTCAGCCTCAGGAAACACTATCGTGCCCATATCACGTCCATCAGCAACTAAGCCAGGGGCCTCTTTAAATGCTCGCTGACGGCGCAATAACGCTTCGCGAATGCTAGGAAGTGACGCCACTTTAGACGCTACTGAGCCCACCTCTTCGGTACGAATGTCGTCGCTTACATCTTCACCTTCTAAAATCACCTTACAGCCATGTTCAGCTGGCTCAAAGTTTACATCTAAGCCTGAAGCTAATGGCAATAGGCCTGCTTCGTCATTAGGGTCAATTTGATGATGGATAGAGGCGATAGCCAAAACACGATAGATCGCGCCACTGTCAAGGAAGTGCCAACCTAAACGATCGGCTAATAAGGTGCTTACAGTGCCCTTACCAGCTCCACTTGGGCCGTCTACGGTGATGACGGGAAATAATTGCATGCTCTCTCCTGAGCTAATGAAAATCGCGCGCAATTATACCCGTTGAATTTAGATAAGCAATGTAAGCAAGTTTACAATATTGTGACCGCTGTAAACAAAACACCTTGTTTACAGCGGTCAGTATTTTAGCCGCTGATCTGCTTTAACCGAGTAAAGTAATCAGGGAACGTTTTAGCGGTACAGTCAGGGTCGTTTATAGTGACAGGGGTATCACTCAAAGCAACCAGTGAAAAGCACATGGCAACGCGGTGATCATCATAGGTATCAATGTCTGTTTGGATCAACTGCTTAGGCGGCGTTATCGTAATGTAGTCGTGCCCTTCTATGACATCAGCTCCCACCTTACGTAGCTCGCATGCCATAGCGGCTAACCGGTCAGTTTCTTTCACACGCCAATTATAAATATTACGAATTGATGTTGTGCCTTCGGCAAATAATGCCGTTGTTGCGATCGTCATCGCGGCATCAGGAATGTGATTCATATCCATGTCAACCGCTGTCAAAGGCGCGCCCGTGACTTCAATGTAGTCGTCACCCCAAGTAATATTAGCGCCCATTTTTTCGAGTACATCGGCAAAGCGAATATCCCCTTGAATACTCTTTTTACCTACGCCAGTAACACGCACTGTGCCACCTTTAATCGCACCAGCGGCTAAAAAGTAGGAGGCTGATGATGCGTCGCCTTCAACCAGAAAGTCACCCGCAGCTTGATATTGCTGATTACCTTTAACAACAAAGCTTTGATAATCATTATTCACCACCTCGATACCAAATTGCGCCATAGTATTGAGCGTAATATCGATATAAGGCTTAGAAACCAACTCACCAACAATATTGATTTCAGTGTCAGATTCAAACAAAGGGGCAGCCATTAGCAGTGCCGTTAAAAATTGGCTCGATACAGTGCCTTCCACACTGATCTTTCCGCCTTTTAGCGCGCTGCCCTTCATTTTTAATGGTGGGTAGCCGTCATTTTTTAAATAGGTGATCTCCGCTCCTGCTTGGCGCAATGAGTCAACTAAAGCACCGATAGGACGCTCTTCCATTCTGGGCTCGCCCGTTAACTCGAATTCACCGTTTGATGTGGCTAGTACAGCGCATAGCGGGCGCATGGCTGTACCCGCGTTACCTAAAAATAAAGTCTGCGCAGTGTCAACGTTGAAACCTTGCCCTAGGCCTTTAACCCAACATTCTGTTTTGTCATCGGATAAACGATATTCAACACCCAATTGCGTTAACGCTTTTAGCATGTGGCGAATATCTTCACTGTCGAGCAAATTCGTTAGGTGCGTTTCACCTTTTGCAACAGCGGCAAGTAATAAAGCGCGATTAGATAAGCTTTTAGAACCTGGCACATTGACTGTGCCTGAAATGCTAGCTATCGGGTTAAGTAATAAAGGGGCGGAACGACTCATATTAACCGTTCCTCTTGGCGAAATCTTGCATGAAGCTAACCAAGGCTTGCACCCCTTCAATTGGCATCGCGTTGTAGATACTGGCACGCATGCCGCCAACAATACGATGGCCTTTTAACGCTTTTAGTCCAGCAGCTTCAGCTTCGGCTAAAAATTGTTTATCAAGCTCAGCATTTTTCAAATGAAAGGTAACGTTCATGCGAGAGCGGTATTCAGCAGCAACATTATTGGTGTAAAACGCTGAGTCATCAATGCACGCGTAAAGCAAATCAGATTTGGCTTTATTGCGCTCGGCCATTGCTTTGACTCCGCCTTGCTCTTTGAGCCATTTGAACACCAGCCCGGCTAAATACCAAGCAAACGTTGGCGGTGTGTTATACATAGAATCATGTTTAGCGATTATGGTGTAATCAAAAATCGCTGGGGTGACTGAGCGTGCTTTTTCAAGCAAGTCATCCCGTACAATCACAACAGATAAACCTGACGGACCAATATTTTTCTGCGCGCCAGCATAGATAACGCCGAACTTACTCACATCAATCGGTTGCGACAAAATGTTCGATGACATATCTGCTACTAACGGGATGTCCCCTGTTTCAGGTATCCAATTGATTTCAACGCCATCTACCGTTTCATTCGGACAGTAATGTACGTATGCAGCATCTGGGTTTTGTTTCCAGCTGTCCTGTGTAGGCATGACCACCAAGCCGTCTTCTTTGGTCGTAGTAGCGGCGATATTTACATTAACGTACTTTTGCGCTTCATCTACGGCACTTTTAGACCATGAACCGCTAACGATGTAATCTGCACTATCGCCCTCTTTAGACAAATTAAGAGGAACAGCAGAAAATTGCCCACGGCCACCACCATGAGTAAACAATACTTTGTAGTTATCAGGAATGCTCAATAAATCCCGCAGATCTTGCTCTGCCGTTTCGGCAAGTGCAATAAATTCTTTACTGCGGTGACTCATTTCCATCACCGAACAACCTTGGCTCTGCCAATTGATGAATTCACTTTGAGCTTGCTGCATTACAGCTTCGGGTAACATCGCCGGTCCGGCGCAAAAATTGTAAACCTTGGTCATTCTCTATTTTTCCGATACAAAAAGAGCGGCTAAGCCGCTCGTTTTAACAAACTGTAGGAAGCTAAGTAAGCGTGTCGCCTACTTTAGCTTCTACGGGCTTTATTCTTCGTTTTGAGGATCTTCATCCGTGGTGTTTTCCACGTCTGTTGCAGCGGCTTCGATTGTCTCGTCACCTTCGCTTAATGCCTCGAGCTCTTCTTCTAACTCTTCAACTTCGTCAATGCGTTGCAAACCAACAACATGCTCGTCTGCACCCGTGCGTATCAAACGTACACCTTGGGTATTACGACCAACAGTAGACACTTCGCCAACACGGGTACGTACGAGTGTACCTTGGTCACTGATAAGCATAATCTCATCGCTTTCGTTCACCTGCACTGCACCGACAACTTTACCGTTACGCTCAGATACCTTAATGGATACCACGCCTTGTGTAGCTCGGCTCTTCGCAGGGTAGTCTTCGACAGGTGTGCGCTTACCAAAGCCATTTTCTGTTGCCGTAAGGATCGCACCATCACCTTGAGGCACAATCAACGACACCACTCTTTGTCCTTCTTGTAAGCGAATACCGCGTACACCTGTTGCCGTTCTACCCATAGGGCGTAGCGCTAAGATTTCTTCACCAGTTTCAGGGTCAATTTTGACCGCACCGGTTTCTGAATCACGTGCTTTCTCGTTAAAGCGAACCACTTTACCCGCGTCAGAGAACAACATGATGTCACTGCTACCGTCAGTAATATCTACGCCAATCAACTCATCGCCGTCATTTAGATTAACCGCAATAATGCCGTTCGCACGAGGACGTGAATACTGCACCAAGGCAGTCTTCTTCACTGTTCCGTTGGCAGTTGCCATCAATACATATTTACCTTCTTCGAATTCTTGAATAGGTAAAATAGCGGTAATGCGTTCATTTTCTTCAAGCGGTAAAATATTAACGATTGGACGTCCACGCGCATTACGACTCGCCAATGGCAATTGATATACCTTCAGCCAGTACAGTCGGCCACGGGTAGAGAAACACAAAATGTGATCATGAGTGTTCGCCACTAACAGCTTCTCGATGAAATCTTCTTCTTTCATCTTGGTCGCTGACTTACCTTTACCACCACGACGCTGAGACTCGTAATCATTGAGTTTTTGATACTTAACATAGCCCTCACGAGATAGTGTCACCACTACTTCTTCACGCTCTATTAAATCTTCAATGTCTATATCATGTGACGCTGCGGTAATTTCCGTACGGCGTTCATCACCAAATTCATCACGAATTTTTTCAAGCTCTTCACGAATAACTTCCATCAAACGCTCAGGGCTGCCTAATATATGCAGCAATTCTGCAATCAGGTCTAATAACTCTTTGTACTCAGAAAGAATTTTTTCGTGTTCAAGACCCGTTAATTTATTCAAACGTAAGTCTAGGATCGCTTGCGCTTGCTGCTCTGTTAAATAGTACAGGCCATCACGGATACCAAACTCAGGCTCTAACCAGTCAGGACGTGCTGCATCATTACCTGCACGCTCAAGCATTTCAGATACATCACCTAGCTGCCAACCTTGCGCCGTCAAAGATATTTTGGCGTCAGAAGGGCTTTTTGACGCTTTAATCAATGCGATTATTGGGTCAATGTTAGCCAAGGCAATGGCTAAGCCTTCAAGGATATGGGCACGTTCGCGGGCTTTTTTCAGTTCGAAAACAGTACGGCGCGTCACCACTTCACGGCGATGCAGTACAAAAGCTTTTAGAATATCTAGTAGGTTAAATACTTTAGGCTGGGTTTTATCCAGCGCCACCATATTGATCCCGAACACGGTTTGCATTTGTGTTTGTGAATACAAATGGTTAAGTAGTACTTCCCCTGACTCATTACGTTTCACTTCAACAACAATACGCATGCCGTCTTTATCTGACTCATCACGTAAAGCAGAAATGCCTTCAATTTTCTTTTCTTTAACCAGCTCGGCGATTTTCTCAATCAGGCGCGCTTTGTTAACTTGATACGGGATCTCATGAACAATAATGGTCTCTTTACCATTATCTTCACGCTCAATCTCAGCACGGGCACGCATATATATTTTGCCGCGACCAGTGCGATAAGCTTCTTCTATTCCTTTACGACCACTAATAAAAGCAGCAGTTGGGAAATCTGGCCCAGGGATATACTCCATCAATTCTTCAATGGAAAGCTCAGGCTTATCAATTAACGCAATACATCCGTTTACCACTTCCGTTAAGTTGTGTGGCGGAATGTTTGTTGCCATACCAACCGCAATACCTGAGGAACCATTAATTAATAAGTTAGGTACTCTGGTGGGCAGTACATCAGGAATAAATTCAGTACCGTCATAGTTAGGAACGAAGTCGACGGTTTCTTTTTCTAAATCCGCTAATAATTCATGAGAAATTTTAGCCATACGGATTTCGGTGTAACGCATTGCCGCCGCTGAATCACCGTCAACTGAACCGAAGTTACCTTGGCCATCAACCAACATATAACGTAAAGAAAACGGTTGCGCCATACGTACAATCGTATCGTATACGGCCGAGTCTCCGTGTGGGTGGTATTTACCGATAACATCACCGACAACACGTGCCGATTTTTTGTAAGGTTTGTTGAAGTCGTTTTTCAGCTCGTTCATAGCGAACAAAACCCGGCGATGCACGGGCTTTAAGCCATCTCTTACATCAGGCAGCGCCCTGCCTACAATTACGCTCATGGCGTAATCAAGATAAGAATTTTTAAGTTCTTCTTCAATGTTAATAGGAAGAATTTCTTGGGCGTGATCAGTCATATACAGCCTTGTCCCTAGTCATTATTATTAGAAATAGAATTAGACATAAAATTTACAATCCGCGTCTGCGTATTTGAGCTAGGCCTCAAAATCGCAGTCAACGATTAACTCTGGAATTTCGTATTGTCGAGCCTTGGGATTCTAACACTGACCGCAAAAAATAAATAGATAGGATCCGCTCATATAGTAGCCAAAGACGCTAAAAAACCGCATATATTGCGCTAGCCAGCTTTAATACATGCTGGCTATAATAGCGAAATTCGAATTTTTGGACCGCAATATGAACTCAGCGCAAAATGTTGACCATCAAGAAATACAAAAATTTGCCGATTTGGCATCTCGTTGGTGGGACCTAAAAGGGGAATTTAAGCCCTTACATACAATCAACCCTCTTAGAACCGATTATATTGTACAGCGAACCCAAGGGCTTAGCGGCAAAAAGGTCATTGACGTGGGTTGCGGCGGCGGTATTTTAGCTGAAAGTATGGCTCGCGCTGGTGCTGATGTCACCGGAATTGATATGGGTGAAGCGCCGCTTGAAGTTGCGCGCTTGCACTGTCTCGAATCTGCGCTAAGCATAGATTATCAGCAATCAACTGCTGAAGAATTTGCCGATGCCCACTCAGGCCAGTTTGACGTAGTGACCTGCATGGAGATGCTTGAACATGTGCCAGACCCATCATCTGTGGTTGAAGCTTGCAGTCGATTAGTCAAACCTGGCGGCATGGTTTTTTTCTCAACACTCAATCGCAATATCAAATCCTATTTGATGGCAATAGTCGGTGCGGAGCACATTCTTAAACTGGTGCCAAAAGATACCCATAATCACGACAAATTTATTAAGCCGTCAGAATTATTAAATTGGGTTGATAGCACCCCTTTAATGGCAAAGCATATGACGGGTCTGCACGTTAGTCCATTGACGCAACAGTTCTATTTGTCTGACAAAAATGTTGATGTGAATTACATCGTACATTGTCAGCACAGTGCTGATGCTTAAGGTGTTGCCAAAACCCAAGGGGGTATTGTTCGATTTAGACGGCACCTTGCTAGATACCGCACGAGACTTAGGCAATGCGCTTAATTGGGTATTACAACAGCACGAAATGCCCGTCTGTGAATTTGATGTGTATCGCAATATTGCTTCAGATGGCTCTCAAGGCCTGCTGGAAATCGGTTTTGGTGAAAAACTAGCAGAATTTGATGTTGAAGCACTCAGAGCATTATTTCTCGATCGCTACGAGCAAGAGATTTGCATCGATACGGTTTCTTTTGACGGTATTAAGGAGTTACTCGCCCGTTTGGATGAAGATAATATTCCTTGGGGAATAGTGACCAACAAGCCTCAGTGGCTGACTGAGTTATTGCTACCGAATTTTGATGAATTTGCCAACTGCCAAGTTGTGATTAGTGGCGACACCTTAGCAAAACGTAAGCCCGATCCCTTGCCTCTTATTCATGCCGCAAAAATCATGCAAATTGCCCCAAGTGAATGTTGGTATATTGGTGATGCCAAGCGCGACATTGATGCGGCCATCGCCGCGAACATGACCAGCGTCGTTGCAAATTACGGTTATATAGGCCCGGAACATAGATCAGACACGTGGAACGCGGATCTGTACATAGATCAGCCGCAAGCCATGCTAAAACACCTTTGAAGGCAAACACGATATATAGTGGTTTTGCAAACAACAAGACACTATATATCGTGAAATTATAATAATTATTTTTTTCGATTAAAAAAGTTTAATGGAAAAAATTTCCTAAAAATGATCTTGCATTCCCTATACACGCAAAGTGAATAGACTTATTAGGTGAGTCATTACTAACATAATTTTAGGCCAGATTTGAACGCCTACAAAACCACCAGATGTGGGGTTGCAAAGGTATTCAAACCTCATTATCTTGTGGTTTATCGACAGGATGGTCGTTGTAAGAGTAGTTCCGCAACTTTCCCTCTTCGTCAAGCACTATTTCCACAGAAATGATGATGCTCATCGTTTCTACATTTTGTAAAAACTATAATCAAAACGGCGTATACATGAATAACAATCTCTTCGTTACCAAACGAACTGGCGAGCGCGAAAGCATTGACCTCGAAAAAATCCACAAAGTCATTACGTGGGCAGCCAAAGGCCTTAATAATGTGTCGGTTTCGCAAGTGGAAATTAAAGCGCACATTCAGTTCTACGATGGTATCAAAACAGAAGACATTCATGAGACGTTAATTCGTTCTGCTGCAGATCTTATCTCAACAGATGCACCGGATTATCAGTACTTAGCGGCACGTTTAGCCATATTCCATTTGCGCAAAAAAGCCTACGGCCAATTCGAGCCCCCTGCTCTATTCGCCCATGTTACGCAAATGATTGAAATGCAAAAATACGATCAACATTTATTGAGTGATTACAGCAAAGCTGAATTTCAAGAAATGGATGACTATATTGATCACTGGCGTGATATGGACTTCAGCTATGCAGCAGTCAAGCAGCTAGAAGGCAAATATCTTGTTCAAAACCGTGTAACCGGTGAAATTTACGAAAGCGCTCAGTTCCTTTATATCTTAGTGGCTGCTTGTTTGTTTGCTGATTATCCAAAAGACACACGTATGGATTACATCAAGCGCTTTTACGATGCGACTTCGAAGTTTAAAATATCACTGCCTACGCCGATTATGGCGGGTGTACGTACCCCAACTAGGCAGTTCAGTTCCTGCGTATTAATTGAAGCCGGTGATAGCCTTGATTCAATTAATGCTACCGCAAGCGCCATTGTAAAATACGTTAGTCAACGTGCCGGTATCGGCGTGAATGCTGGTCGTATCCGTGCATTAGGTAGCCCTATCCGTGGTGGTGAAGCTTTTCATACTGGCTGTATCCCTTTCTACAAGTATTTCCAAACAGCGGTTAAAAGTTGTTCACAAGGTGGGGTTCGCGGTGGTGCCGCAACACTTTTCTACCCACTTTGGCATATGGAAGTCGAATCACTGCTCGTATTGAAAAATAACCGTGGTGTGGAAGAAAACCGAGTGCGTCATTTAGATTACGGCGTACAATTCAACAAGTTGATGTACCAGCGCTTGATTAAAGATCAGCATATCAGCCTATTTAGCCCATCTGATGTGCCTGGTTTGTACGATGCATTCTTTGCCGACCAAGCTAAATTTGAAGAGTTGTACGTTAAGTACGAACAAGATGACAGCATCCGTAAGACGCAAGTCAAAGCGGTAGAACTATTTAGTTTATTCATGCAAGAGCGCGCAAGCACAGGTCGTATCTATTTGCAGAACGTGGATCACTGTAATACTCACAGTCCGTTTGACCCGAAGGTTGCCCCTATCCGTCAAAGCAACTTGTGTCTTGAAATCGCCCTACCGACTAAACCGTTAGAGCATGTTAATGATGAAAACGGTGAAATAGCCCTATGTACCTTGTCAGCGTTTAACTTAGGTGCAATTGAAAGTGTTGAAGATTTTGCAGAAATGGCTGACTTGGCTGTTCGCGCACTAGACAACTTACTCGATTATCAGGATTACCCTGTTCCTGCGGCATACAACGCTACTATGGGTCGTCGTACCCTAGGCATAGGCGTCATCAACTTTGCCTACTACCTCGCTAAAAACGGGGTTAAATACTCTGATGGCAGTGCCAATGGCTTGATTCACCGCACCTTTGAAGCGATGCAATACCACTTGATGCGTGCATCTTGTAACCTTGCAAAAGAAAAAGGCGCGTGTCCGAAGTTTGATGAAACAACATACTCTCAAGGCATCATGCCAATTGATACCTACAAAAAAGATTTAGATAAAATCTGTGACGAACCACTGCATTGTGATTGGGACAGCCTACGTGCTGACATCAAACAATACGGTTTGCGCAATAGTACCTTGTCTGCCTTGATGCCATCTGAAACTTCATCACAGATTTCAAATGCGACGAATGGCATTGAGCCACCCCGTGGCCATATCAGTGTTAAATCAAGTAAAGACGGCGTGTTAAAGCAAGTTGTGCCTGAGTACGAACGGTTAAAAGACAAATACGAATTATTGTGGGATCTACCATCAAACGATGGCTACTTGCAGTTAACAGGCATTATGCAAAAGTTTGTTGATCAAACCATTTCGGCTAACACCAGTTATGATCCAAACAAATACGACGGCGGCAAAGTACCTATGAAACTGTTGCTAAAAGATTTGCTTACCGCTTACCAGTTAGGTGTGAAAACCTTGTACTACCACAACACCCGTGATGGTGCAGCAGATACCTCACAGCAAGAACTGAAATCCGCTCAGTTTGTACCACAAGAAGCCGTCGTTGAAGAAGATGACGATTGTGCTGGCGGTGCGTGTAAAATATGACCACTGTGTTTTTGTAAAAGTATCATTTTTGTGGATAACTATACGTAAAAATATATAAAACATAGACTTAAGGGAAGTGTTTGACACTTCCCTTTTTTGTATTATTCTATTACATATTACCCCTGTGTTTATTTGGTATCATTTTGCGTTATAAAACTGAAAAAATTACCAATCCGAGATACGGCAACCAAACCTTGCCCATGCTGGTTGATACGCACAACCATTGCTTACCAGAACCTAGTGCGGCGATCTGGGGGTGGGATTTATGGCTATCCTCCAAATACAACACAACCCTCAATCGCCTAAATGATCTTTGCGTGTTCTATGAATACTGCGCTAATGAGCATCAAACGTTTTTCGAAGAAGCTGCCAAACTCAATATATTGACCAATCGCCAAGTCAATAACCTTGGTACTTTCCTACTGCACAATTTCAAATATGAGTTAGAGGACGGTGTAAGTATCGCCCCCTCGACTTACAACCGACGTATTGATTCCATCATTTTGTTTTTGAAGTTTCACTACAACCGTTATATTGAAAGGCTTGATGACTACGATAAGAAAGAACAAGTTCAAAAATCAGTGGATAGAGCTTGTGGCTGGATTGCAAAGAAACGTTACTCAAAAGCGCAAGTCGATAATGCTACTAAGCAGACAGAACCATTAAACAACGATGAAATAGACATCATCAAAAAGATAATACGCCCTTCTACTGACTCATTTACCAATGAAATCAATCCATTTCGACGTCAATTACAGGTGCGTAATGCTTGTGCCATACTGCTTTTATTGGAATTAGGATGTCGAGCATCCGAGTTAGTGCTCATTCGTTCAGATCAAGATCTAAAGCTAACGACAAATCCCACAGTCGTTATTCAATTTTCAGAAGACTCAGCGTTCAGAAACCGTAAAGATGGTGCGTCACATAAAACTCGCTTTAGAGAGCTTCCAATCAGTCGTGGTCTAGCAGCGCTCATTTTAGATTACCTAGAAGAACATCGTCCCTTTCTTAGAAAACCTTTTAAAGGGAGCCTAACGGAATATCTATTTATCAGCGAAAAAGATGGTGGTGCTCTGACAACGTCAGGGTTGGATTATATGATCACTAAAATATACCAAACAATCCCAAACCTTGCTGATGTCATTCACCCACACCGATTCCGTGTTACACGAGGCACAGAGTTACGAAGCAATATTGATACAAAATACGAAGACTCCAACTCCCCAATGACACAAGCGGGTGAAACACAGGATTTACTGACCACATGGGGCGGCTGGTCAACAACCAGTGATATGACAAGGCGATATACACAAGCCCACCTGCAACGAAAGATCAGTGATTATTTAAGAGGAAAGGAAGACTAAATGGCGCACGCACTATCGATTTATTTACCAGAGCAAGATAACGATCCTTATCAAGACCTATATGATGAAGTAGCTCGGTTAAATGGCGATTATGACCCATTTCCTGCCCAGTTCACCTCATTTCACGGTCAAAAAATCTCTATAAGAGAAAGCAATCAGCGGCTTAAAACTAAGCTCCAAATTATCAATGTTGGAAAGAGCAATCAAAATTACGCTCTCTCAGAGTCATACTCAGATTATCACTACCTAAACTACATAGCTGTAAAGTGCTGGATAGACTTCGCAATTGAACGTTCACCAGCATCCATCGGTCATTTATCATATGGATTTCAGGCTCTTAAAAGTATCAAATTATCAGATAAAGCTCTTAACAATGAACGTGCATTTTCTAAAGAAATTGCTTCAAACATATCTTCGATAATACAGAAAAACAAAGACAATCAAATGATTTGGCTGTCGATGCGAATGTTTGCAAATTACGCTATAGAAAATGCATATTGGGGCTTTGATGAAAATCTAATATTTAAACTGGATGAAATAAAAATCCCCAACTCTGGTGGGAAACTAAGAGTATCTCTTCTCGATCACGAAAACGGACCTTTTACTCGTACCGAAGTAGCACAAATAGCTCAAGCCATTCATCAAGAGAATGTTCCATTACAAACCCGTATTTGTTTTAAATTAGCAATGCAATTTGGCTTACGACCAATTCAATTAGCTCTGTTAAGAGAAGATGATGTTTATTACGACGACAAACTTTTAGCTTGGTTTATTAACATTCCCCGTGTAAAAGGTAGAACAGCGCAGCTTAGACGGAATAAGAACAACTTCGTATTACGAGAGTTACCAAGCCATCTAGCAGAGGATATCTCTGAACTAAACAAAACATATTCAGAAATCAATATGCTTGACCTCGAAGGCAATAGTCTTCCTCGTCCTCTTTTAAAAGCAGAAACGTGCCATTTAGAGTTATTAGGGCAGAAGAAATTAAAAGAATATGCTTGGCATCTGTACTCTAAAAACATCACTGAACTATTCAGATTTAGCAGAAGTTTGTTAAACATCCAGTCTCGCCATATAACTGATGACGACGGCAATCCCACTCCACTTAAGATCACCTGTTACCGCTTTCGCTATACACTCGGTACACGCATGGTCATGGAAGGAAAAACCCCTGAAGAAGTTGCAATAGCTTTGGATCACAGTACCGTTGCCAGTGTGCAGCATTACTTTCGATATAACCGAGACTTAATTGATTTTATCGACGACAGTTTCGAGTCATCTAACACCATCAAAAGTGCAGTTATGAGATGGCAAGGTTTCATCGTCGATGAAAACGATGGCAATGTCGAAGGTACTTTAATTAGGGTGAGTGACATTGCCAATCTTGGCAAATGTTTAAAGAAAACTCAATGCGAGATGCACCCTACAGTAAGTTGTTATAGCTGCTCTCGCTTCCGCCCCTTTAAAAATGCAGACCATGAAGCACAACTTAAGGTCATTGAAGCTGAGCGAGACTTCGTAAAAGCCAATTCATCAGGAGCAGTTTTACACCAACTTGATGAAGCATGGGAAGGCGCTATTCAAATTGTCGAAGCCATTAAATCAATGAAAGGCGAAGAGTAATGAATGGCGTAACGCAACTTGGGCAACATAAGTTCAATAAGCAACAGACTAGACTATTAGGCGCTGTAAAAGCATTAATTGAAGATGAATTGCCGACCTTTAAATCTATGCAAGATAATAAAACGTTGATCGGTGAATGGGACGACTTCTACTGGACTTATCAAAACAAGAATATCTACTTCACTAAGCGATATGATAATACTGGCGAATTAGTCACAGGCAAGACACCTGTTGAAGCTAGAGTCCCTATGGACGACATATGGTGTGATATAGCCAAACTTTACACTCTTATACATATCAAAAAAGGTAAGGCTAACAAGTCAATTGTCGCTTCGATTGCTGGCTGTTTCTGGCTTGCTGACCACTTCAATTACGACCTCGACAGCATAATTACCTTAAAACAAGCAGACATTGACGAACTTCCAAGTACGCTCGATAAGCACTTTGCAAAACGTTCTGTTTTTGAAAAATATAAAGAAACAGTCGCTTTTGTAAAAACCTTCTTAGTGCCAAAAAAGTTGTGTCCATCATTTGCTCCAAAAGTAAAGCTGGCTAATCCTGCCAACAAACAAAACGATGTCACAACCGAAGAATACCAAAAGCGAAGAGACAAAAAATTCAACGTTAATATAGACAAGTATATTGGTATCGCTAAACGTCGATTTGAAGCAGACCAAACACTTATATCTAAAGGGGAAGAACCCGCCCACCCTGTAATGAAATCTGGCTATGATGAACTTCGATTTTTAGCTATTCCATTCTTTATGGCCTTTGGGCTTCGTATCGGTGAAGTGTGCCGATTGCACAAAGACTGCATAGGATTTGATGAGACCAATGAACGCTGGTATTTGCGAGTTCTCACTGAAAAAGGAGAACTCGCTTCAGCACGCCCTGTCCCCTTGATGTGGCAAGAAATCATCCTCGAATCACATAAGCGTATTTTAGAAATTACAGCGCCATTTAGAGCACTGGCAAAAAGTATTGAGCAACATAGAGAACAAGCCGTTATTAACGTTTTACACTTCCCTGATAGGGACGAATACTTTAGTACAGCGCTTCAGGAAGCAGGCTATAAACCTTCGAGTTATTTTCTTAGAAGTGAGGTAGGCAAAACTGGTGAATTTCACACCTCTGGCTTGGGATTTAACAACCTCAGAGAAAAAGCACCCTATGCTGATGCCATTGTCGATAAAGTAACCATAAAAACATCACCTAATACTCCTAAAAACCTGAAAGTTGTAATTTCTAAAGAGGCGTTAAGTGAGATAGCAATGCAACGTTACAATGACATGCAAAAACAAGTCTATGAAAGTAATGATGATGGCGAAGATATTACAGAAGAAATCGTTTCTACCTCTTATGCTTTTAAAATGCCTTTCAGTGACTTTTTGTTTATAGCAAAAGAAGATACCTTTGATGGTGGCAGTAATTCTCACGGATTTTTACCATTACCGATGAGACCGAAATCATTTACTAGATGGCTAAAGAAAGATTCATCAAGAGCAAAAAGCCTTTTTCAGCGTTACGATGTTCGTGATGAGGATGGCAATATCGTCAATGTTGAATCACATCAGTTTAGGCACTGGCTAACCGACGCCATGAAACGCTCTGGTAAAAACGAAATGATGATCGACCTTTTTATGGGGCGCACCGCAGGTCAAACCCGAAACTACGATCATCGAACAGCTAAAGAGCGTGCCGAAGAAATACGTGAACGTTATCTATCTGAAGACTCCATTCCTGATGATGTGCTCGGCAGACGTATTAAACGCATGAGAGAAAACAATGTGTCACTTGACGAGATTGAAATGGCGCTTAGCCACACACTTTCAGTCGTCCATTTCACGCCTTGGGGAACCTGCAATCGAGACTTAGATGTTAGCCCTTGTGAGAAAGGCATGATGTGCTTAAGAAGCAACGATGGAGATGCCTGTCAGCATTTCGGCATAGACCCCAACGATGAAGAGGCCAAAGCATCTATTATCAATACCAAAACACATTATGAGAACCAGCTAAGTGTGCTGCTCCCAAACTACCAAGAGCTAAGTGAGACATTGAACAAACAGGAGCCGTTAGATCAACACGTTCAATACTGCATCGACATTATCAAAGGATGTGAAAATGCATTAATAGCCTATGAACGACAACGCAGTAATAACGATCAGATAATTGATATTGTTCAAGTCTACACACCTGAGGTAAACGATGGGTAAGCAACCTAATAAAAAAGATCCTAAATGGCTTGCTAATGCGCTTATGTCCCTTAAGTTTTTTGAGACAAGTCCAGAATACAAACATGAGTTCAAGCATGATTATTTTGCCTCGCAGTTAGGCATCAGCAAGCCCACATTGTACCGCTGTGACAAGTACATGAAAGAATTTCAGAGGGTAAAAGACTTACTCAAAGAATTAAAGGTCGATAAGTCGCTATCTGAAGGCGCACCGACCTCTGGTGATAATGAAAAAATAGCGAAACTTGAGGCAAAAGTAGCTGAGCAAGCCGAGACAATTTCTACGTTACAGTTAAGATTAAATGACTGCTATCAAATACTTGAAGACCAAGGTATTGATCCCGAGTTCGTTTACCCTAAGCGCCTGAAAAAACATAAGGAGGCGTAAATGAGTAACCCCAAAGCTATAGAAAACTATGAACGGTTTCTCGCTTTTGTTGAAGCCCGATTCAATGAAGCCGACTGGGAAGACTTTGTGTTGCCCAACAGACTAGATCTCAATAAAAAAATGATCGCCAGAGAATGTGAGTTTGACCGAAAACGAATTACCGAAAACTCAAAGATCAAAGCCAAATATAATGAAGTTAAGGCTGATTTAATTGTAAAAGGCATCTTGATTGAAGATAACAGAACGCCTTCCGAGCAATACTCGGCTAAAGCAACTACTGGCAAATCCAGCGTTGATAAGCGTATGCTGAAAAAATCTCAAGAAACCAATGCAGCACTTGAAGAACAATTATATAAAACCACAAAAGAGCTAGAAGAAGCTAAAGCCAAACTCAAACGACTGAACGCAATTGAAGACCACTTATTAGCGACTGGGCGGCTTTAATGAGTGTGTTTGATGGTGAGCTACAAATACGCAAAATAAGACGTCGTGGTGGCATCGGTGGCGTTATATTTTCAGCCGTTGCTGTCGGTAGTAATCAACGTTTCGTCGTAAAAGCCAACCACCAAATTGCTCGCTCCCCTAGCCTTTTTAAAGAGATGCACATCTGGCATGTAAAAGGCCAAGTCGAGCAAACACCTATCAAGTGGAAAGATGGCACCACAGCGATTGAGAAAACCATCACACCGACTAAAATGGACTTTGTTAAAGCCGCCCATGAAAACCTAAAGCGCTTATTGGCGGAGTCACCAGACTTTAAAGGTATTAGCGAGATCAAAGCGGAAAAGCTTGTCACCTTCTTTGGCGACACCCTGTACGACATAGCTCGAAATAAGGATATTAAACGTTTATTGCCAATTGTGGGTCAGGAAGTGGCTCAGCGAATCATTGATGGGCTAAACCAATACGAAAAACTAGGCGCACTACGTCTACTTGATGAGTTAGGCGTGCCACCTCATATCGGCGATTCGGTCATCACTATATGGGAACATCAAGCGTATGAACAGATCAGAAAGAATCCGTATTTCTTAACCGCATTCATGGCGGACTTATCGGCAATCGATGCCTACGCCCTAGACCGTCTAAAAATGAAAGATGATGCGCCTGAACGCCTTATCGCTTATGCAAAACAAGTGATGTTTAATGGCTTTAACTCAGGTAATACCTGCCTTGAAACATCTAAAGTAAAATATCAACTAAACCGTATGCTTGGCAAAGCACTTGGCACAAAGGCGTTTGACGAAGCTGTTGAACAAGGCGAATTGGAATTTCACGACAACCTTGTGCAAGTAAAAAGCATGGATATTGTTGAATCTTCGGTTGCCAACATCATCAAGCATTTAAGTGAACAATCGTTTAGCCAAGCCCTTGCTAAACGAGTTGATAGCGTTATCGACACCTTTGAGCTAGGCGTAGGCTTTTCACTAACGGAGCAACAACGAAATGCCGTCCTGCAATGCTGCACTCATTCTATCGCTCTACTCACGGGTGGTGCAGGGTGTGGTAAGACAACCGTGATAGAAGCCATTTGCTACACCCTAGAGAGCTTAAATCAAACTAAGCAAGTCATTCTCATGGCGTTAGCAGGAAAAGCCGCACAGCGCATTACAGAGGCGACAGGCAGAGAAGCAATGACCATAGCTGGCTTCATGCATAATGTAAAACCAGAAGACATTGACAACGACGCGGTGATTATCGTCGATGAAGCCTCTATGGTGGATATTTTGTCGTTACTTAAGGTATTAAAGCGTGTACCAAAACGTGGGCGTATTATTTTAACGGGTGACCAAGAGCAGTTGTCACCTGTCGGTGTTGGGCTTGGCCTACATGTGTTGGTCAACCTCCACTTGCCAAACCCACACTTAACCGTTGTTAAACGGCAGTCGGAAAGTTCTGGTATTCCAAACATTGCCTCTACGATCCGCAACTACCCATCAAACAAAATTGAAGTACCATTTACACCCTATCAAGGTTTAGGCAGTGGTGTTAGCTTTATCGATTGTGAGCCTAGCAACATTGAAGCAACGTGCATGAAAGTTTATCGAGAACTTGGCGGTGATGGCTCAAATGATAGCGTTGTATTGCTTTCGTCCGTTAAGCACCAAGAAGGCGGCGTGGTTAATCTTAATAGTCATGTTTACGATGAGTTTGCCCTCGGTGAAAAGCTAACGCTAGAGCACACTGAGTTTGGCAATGTAAACCATAACATTGATGGCAGGCCACTTAAGGTTGGAGAGATGGTCATGTTCACTCGTAATGACTATAAAAAGGATATTCGTAATGGCTCAGTTGGTAAAGTATTAAGCTTCGGTGATGAAGACGTAATCATTGACTTTGAAGGTAATATCGTTGTTCTAGCCCTTAACGATTTAGTCAATATAGAGCGAGCTTATGCGATGACCGTTCATAAGTCTCAAGGCTCTCAGTATGAGCGTGTCATTGTCGTAATTAAAAATAGCAGAAATATTGATAGGCACTTGCTTTACACCGCAGCGACAAGAGCTAAAAAGCAAGCAATTTTCGTCGGTTGTCGATGTACATTTTATTCTGCATTACTGAAGTCTAATGCATTAAATCGGCGAACCCTTCTCCACAACCACTTTGAACGTGTTGCAGATAATCGATAGGGTCACCGTTACAAATTTTACTATAACGATAAAAGCAGCATAGATGTAAAATGAAATGAGAATTTACCAAAATTAGGCCATATTATGCCAAACCGAACTATTAGCAAACTGGCAAAAGAAGTTGGGGTGAATGTCGAAACTATCCGCTTTTACGAGCGCGAAAGTTTAATTGAACAACCCGAAAAGCCAGAAACAGGCTACCGACATTACTCTGATGAAATAGTTAATAGAGTTAGATTCATTAAACGTACCCAAGAATTAGGTTTTTCTTTAAAAGAGATTGAGAATCTACTCAAATTAAACGACTCCCCATGCAGCCTAGTTCAAGATTTGGCTGAAGCCAAGCTAGAATCTGTTGCCGATAAGATAAGTGATTTAAAAAAGTTACAAATGGCGTTAACTGAATTGGTAGGTCTATGTCATTCTAATGCCGATAAAAATACTTGCCCAGTCATAGACTCACTTCAACCGAATTCGAAGTAACAAAAAACTCTTGACTCCGTACCCAAGTACGGCGCTTATACTCCAGTCAAGTTCAAAGACTGGAGTATGACAAATTGAACCGAGATTCAAACTTACCTTTGATTAGTGGGGTAATTGCTGCCATTGGTGCAGGATTATGCTGTGCAGGACCGTTGGTTTTGCTTTTACTTGGCATTAGCGGTTCTTGGATAAGTAACCTAACGCTATTAGAGCCATACAGACCAGTCTTTATAGTTTTGGTTATTGCTGCATTTGCGTTCGCAGGCTGGAAAGTTCATCGACCTATCGAAAAATGTGAGCAAGGCACTGCATGTGCAATTCCAAAAACAAGAAAACGCAGACAAGTCACTTTTTGGGTATCAGCATTAGTCGCACTTGTCCTTGTGACGAGTAATTACTGGATTATTTGGTTTGTGTAAGTTTTTGAAAAATATTTAATACGGAGAATATCATTATGAAAAAATTAATAATTTGTTTATTACTTAGCGTGTCGGCGGCGTCTGTGGTTGCAAAAGAACAAACGGTTACGCTGGAAGTTCCTACCATGAACTGTGTGACCTGTCCGATTACCGTTAAAAAAGCGTTAGAAAACGTTGATGGGGTGAAACTCGCCAAAGTATCGTATGACACTAAATTAGCGTTGGTAACATTTGATGACGAAAAGGCCACCATCAAAGCACTCACTGATGCCACAACGAATGCGGGCTACCCATCCAAGAAAGTTAAATAGTCTTAAGAAGAAACTACTGAATATAACCACGCGTTTCGGAGAAAAAGCAGGCGCTATTGGAGCGCTCGTATCCGCGATGGGGTGTGCGATGTGTTTCCCTGCAATTGCGAGTTTAGGCGCTGCAATTGGTATGGGATTCCTGAGTCAGTGGGAAGGACTGTTTATCAATACCTTATTGCCCTTTTTTGCTTGGGTTGTACTTGTACTAAATGGTTTAGGGTGGCTGAGTCATAAACAATGGCGACGAAGCGCCATCGGAATGATAGCTCCCGTCCTTTTACTATTGTCTTTGTACCCTTGGTTTAAATATGGGTGGAGTACATACGTTACCTATTCAGCACTGGGGTTAATGGTTTTGGTATCGCTGTGGGATATATTTTCACCTGCTTACCATCGCTGTGATGACACATGCGACACAACTGACAATATTGACACTAAGGAGTTAAAATGATCAAGTTAAGTATTCAAGGCATGACATGCCCCAGTTGTGCACCAAAGGTTCACAATAAAATAATCAAACTAGATGGCGTACTTGACGTGTCTGTCTCTTATGCTGAGAGTTTAGTCTCTATCACTCCATCAGAAGATTTTAACGTCCAGAGTGCGATTGACGCCCTAGAATCAGAGGGCTACCAAGCTTATATAGAGGCGAATTCTTGTTATACATCTGATCAGTTTGTGTCAAATAAAAAAGATCTGCATGTTGCCATTATCGGCAGTGGTTCTGGCGCATTCGCTTGTGCAACCAAGGCGGCTGAAGGTGGCGCAAAAGTTACCATCATTGAAGGAGCTGACGTTATAGGTGGCTGCTGCGTAAATGTTGGATGTGTGCCATCAAAAATATTGATCAGAGCCGCACAACTCGCAGAGCAGCAACGTAACAATCCATTTGAAGGTCTTGAAAATCACCAGCCACAATTAAATCGAGCCTTATTGTCGCAGCAACAATCGGCACGTGTTGAGGAGTTGAGACATGCTAAATACCAGAACATCTTAGATACAAACCCTTCCCTGAGTCTTATCAAAGGTTATGCACGCTTTAAAAACGCCAACACACTGATTATTGATAAACCAGACGGTGATCAACAAGAAATTAGTGCGGATAGAATCTTAATTGCTACGGGATCTACTCCTACCATTCCAGCAATCAATGGATTGAACGATACGCCTTTTTGGACATCCACCGAAGCACTGTTTGCATCTGATTTACCAGAGCATTTGGTTGTTATTGGTTCATCGGTAGTAGCACTGGAAATTGCTCAGGCTTATCGTCGATTGGGTTCTGAAGTCACGGTGCTTGCAAGGCATACCTTACTGTATAGAGAAGACCCGCTGTTAGGTGAAGAGTTGGAGAAGTGCTTCAAAAAAGAAGGCGTCAATGTTCTTACCGATACGAGTGCCAATAACATTGCCCATGATGGTAAACACTTTATTATCGATTCAAACAACGGTCGAATTACCTCTGACAAACTACTTGTATCTACGGGACGTCATGCAAACACTGAAAAGCTCAACCTAAAAGCTGCTGGTATTCAAGTTACCGAGCTAGGCGAAGTAATGGTCGATGCAAAAATGCAAACGAATGTCGAAGGAATATATGCTGCTGGTGACTGTTCAAACATGCCACAATTTGTTTATGTAGCGGCAGCCGCAGGCAGCCGAGCAGGAACGAATATGACTGGTGGTGACGTGAGTTTAGATCTATCGACAATGCCTGCCGTTATTTTTACCGATCCCCAAGTAGCCACGGTAGGATTCACTGAAGCTCATGCGAAACAGCAAGATATCGATACGATAAGTCGGGTGTTACCAATGGAAAATGTGCCTAGAGCGCTAGCAAACTTTGAAACGGATGGATTTATAAAATTAGTTGCAGAGGAATCCACAGGTACGCTGATAGGCGCACAAATATTGGCTCATGAAGGTGGTGAGCTTATTCAAAGTGCAGCCATTGCCATTCACAATAAGATGACAGTTGCAGAACTAGCAGGACAACTATTTCCATACCTGACAATGGTAGAGGGATTGAAACTATGCGCTCAAACCTTTCATAAAGACGTATCTGAATTATCCTGTTGCGCAGCTTAATCGCTATCCCAAACAAGTTGGAGCTAGCGCTTACACTAGCTCCCTTTTTATTCAACAATCATAGCAAACACCTTCTGTTACTCCTTATCTCAGACGTGTAATTTGGCAACGCTAAATTCAACTCTTCCCTAAGATACTGATAAATCGCCCTATTATTTTCGATGAGATTTAACGCTACGGGATGAACTAAAACAGGCTAAATATGATAGTATAAAATAACGAATTGAACTTAGTAGGAAAGCCTACAAAAGCCTATTTTTGATAGCCTTTTTAATGATACTTATTTATACTGATAGAAAAAAATTTGAGGTTCAAGTTATGTTTGTGAAGAGTGCGAGAAATAACAAGAGCTACAACCAACCCACCCACTAAGTGATACTAAAAAACACAAGACATAATAAAATTTAATCTTTTTTGAGCCCTTTAGCGTAACGCTAAAGGGCTAATTCAACTCAATATGGTCTGCTAACACTCATGAAATACACAACGTTTAATCAAATCAATAACGACCCTTTGCATGAACCTATGTTTTTCGGCAATCCGGTCAACGTTGCCCGTTATGATCAACAAAAACACAGTATTTTTGAAAAACTTATCGAAAAACAAATCAGCTTTTTCTGGCGCCCTGAAGAAGTCGATGTCAGCAAAGACAGAGTGGATTTTCAAAAGCTGAGTGAATCAGAAAAGCACATTTTTATTTCTAATTTGAAGTACCAAACCTTGTTGGACTCTATTCAAGGTCGTAGCCCAAATATTGCCTTCTTACCGATTATCTCTATCCCTGAGCTAGAAACGTGGACTGAAACATGGTCATTTTTTGAAACCATTCACTCACGTTCATATACGCATATTTTGCGTAATTTATTTGGTGACCCAAGCAGCATATTTGCCGATATCGTGGAAAATGAACAAATCAAAAAACGCGCCGCTGATATTTCAAAATACTACGACGATTTGATTTTTTACACTCAGCTATGGCAAACCCTAGGCGAAGGTACCCACAACATTAATGGTGAAGAGCACGTGGTTACCATGCGCTCATTAAAGGTCAAACTGTTCTTGTGCATGAATTCAGTTAATGCGTTAGAAGCCATTCGTTTTTATGTGTCATTTGCCTGTACATTTGCCTTTGCAGAACGAGAATTAATGGAAGGTAACTCAAAAATTATTCGCCTGATTTCTCGTGATGAAAACCTACATTTGACATCGACTCAGCACATATTAAACCTATGGGCTAAAGGAAAAGACGACCCAGAAATGGCTGAAATCGCCATTGAGTACAAACAACAAGCCACGGATATTTTCCTTGATGCAGTCAATCAAGAAAAAGAATGGGCAGAGTACTTGTTCCAGAACGGTTCGATGATCGGTTTAAATAAAGATATTTTGTGCCAATACGTTGAGTTTATTGCCAACCACAGAATGTCAGCTATAGGCTTAGGTCAACCTTTTGATATTAAAAATAACCCCTTACCTTGGATGAACAACTACTTGAATTCAGACAATGTACAGGTTGCACCACAAGAGTCTGAAATCAGTTCATATCTTGTTGGCCAAATCGACTCAGAAGTAGGCAGTAACGACTTCGATGAGTTCGAGCTATAGTGTGCAAAAAAGTCACGGTTGTTGAACACGACCCAGACGCCCCCAATGAGCAAACGATATCGTTTGCTCATAACAATCTTCTCGACTGCTTGCTCAACAATAATATTGCTAAAGAGTACCACTGCAAAGAGGGTTTTTGCGGTGCGTGTAGAACCCAGTTAGTTGAAGGCGAAGTAGAATACCTACTTGACCCACTCGCGTTTATCGACGACGGAGAAATATTGGCCTGCTGCTGTAAGCCCTTAGGTAATATAAAAATAAAGGCTTAATCAAAAACCGCTGGACGCATTCTGAGACGGTCACTTATTAATGCGGATTGGTATTACTTAGTTACTGATTGTGGTACCAGCTTTGAAACATCAACATATTCCACAGTTGTGTATGATATTTTTTCTTTTTGTGCTTGAAGTCATGCCATAGTAGCGCCACTTTTTCACTATCAAAAATACCTTGTTGCTCAATTTTATCTTGGGTAAGTAAATCTTCTGCCCAGTCATTCAATGGGCCATTAAGCCAGCTTTTTATTGGCGCGCCAAATCCGTGCTTAGGGTTATTGGTCAACGAGTTAGGAATGTGCTGGTCTAGTACTTTTCGAAGAACATGCTTTCCTTTGCCTTCATGAAACTTCATCGACATAGGAAGAGACCAAGCGAATTCGGTGATACGGTGATCAAGTAAAGGGCTTCTTAGCTCCAGACTATTTGCCATGCTCGCTCGGTCCGTTTTGACTAAAATATCGTCACACAAATAAGTGACATAATCATAAAGCATTAAATAGTGTTCAGGGCGAGGTAAGTCTAACGCGCTTACCGCGCGCAATTTATGTTGCTCCGGTGTATGAGGCTGTAGCATAAGGTTCTCAGGGGCAACCCACTTACAAACACGGCTCATGTACATATCGAGTACATTCATCGCGCCTATCTCGTTAGCGTACTTATTCGTCGTCAATCCTAACTTCTGTATCGACGCTAACCTAAACAGTTGACCCGAAACTGCGCGCTTAAGCGCATCAGGTATTTTTTGACTGATTTGCCAGTTCTTAATGTTTCTAAAATAACGGTTGTAACCGTAAAACAGCTCATCTCCTCCATCCCCACTTAATGCAACTGTGACTTTACTTTTGGCTAATTTAGCAACGATAAACGTAGGTATTTGTGAGGAATCAGCGAAGGGCTCGTCGTAATGCTGGGCAATATCAGGTACCAAATCAAGTGCATCTTGGCCGCTCACATACAGCTCATTGTGCGATGTGCCCAAATAACCTGCGATATTTTTGGCTAAATGCGCTTCGTCTTTGTCGCTATGACTAAACCCTATGGAGAAACTATTAACAGGGCGAGCAGACTGTTTTTGCATCATCGACGCGACCAAACTTGAGTCTATGCCACCTGACAATAGGACCCCGAACGGCACATCAGAAATCATCCGTAAGCGAGTAGAATCCTCTAATAAATGCGTTAAATGCGTTTGCGCTTCATCTAAAGTGCCCGAGAATGGATGATTAAATTGGTGCGCAGCAACATCAAGCGCCGACCAATATTGTTTACATTTATCGAGTAAATCATGCTCAGACGTCAATTCATCAACCGTTAGGGTCACAAAACTGCCGGGTGCTAATTTGTATATTCCTTGGTAAATGGAGTACGGCGCAGGAATATAATTAAAGCGCATATATTGCCCAAGGGCCTGCATGTCCAATTCTGGGGTAAAGTCAGGGATGACCTTTAACGCTTTTAGCTCAGAAGAAAAACAAAAAAAATCATTGCTGCGTCCAAAATAAAGCGGTTTTTTACCTACGCGATCCCTCGCTAACGACAAGGTCTTTTGTTGTTTATCCCATATCGCCAGCGCAAACATACCGTTAAATTTGCGTAATGCTGCCTTTAAACCGAATTCGGCAATCGCACAGAGCACAACTTCGCTATCTGAATGCCCTTTGAATGATTGCTGAGAGAGGGACTGGCGGATTTCAGCAAAGTTGTATACTTCACCATTAAATACCATCACATAACGATCACACGCTGAATGCATTGGTTGATGGCCATCCTGACTTAAATCTTGTACCGCCAATCGACAATGGCCCAACGCCACCCCAGGAGTACCTTCCCAAACACCGTTGTCGTCCGGACCGCGGTGATTCAAAGTCGTATTCATTTTTTGAATAATATTCGCTTTGCAAGAAGAAGTATTGAGGCGAAAAAGACCTGTAATACCGCACATACAGTTAACTCGTTATTATTTTTATTTAATAAACAAAAATTACCGAAAAATTAACAAGTTAGCAACCAAATGATAGTAAATAAAAAGCCAGCATAATAGCTGGCTTGAATAAGAAGCATGTGCAGTTGATTAGTCGATAAGCTGGTACTTATCGCGCAGCACAGCAATCACTTCCTCTTTCGGATTTTCACTTAACGCAATTTTCTGTCCAGTGATTTTCTCAGCAATTTGCGTATAGGTATTTGAGATGTCCATCAACACGTCTACCGGTAAAGCGTTGTCCCGCGCTAGCGCTTCTCGCTCATCCATGCGCTCTTTGTTGAGTAAAATATCAGGATCAGGAAAGTGATTAAGCAACAGTTGTCTGAACCCTTCTTTTGAGTTTTCAACTATCTTACCCTGCGCATATTGTTTAGCATCCCAGATACGAGATGAATCGGGCGTGCCTACTTCATCCATATAAATTAATTTATCGTTACCGTTAACGTCTTTTACATAGCCAAACTCAAATTTTGTATCCACAAAAATTTGCTCAACTTTTGCCAACGCTTGACTAATAACGCCGAAACCTTCGGTCAGTAATTTTTCGTACAATGCAATATCGTCGGCGGAGTTAAAGTTAAAAGCCGCAAAGTTGTCGGCTATATCTTGACGGGACACATTGACGTCGTCCGCTTCAGGGACGCCTTCGATTCCTTTAAGCACCCCTTTGGTTGAAGGGGTAATCAAAATATTCGCTAGTTTACTGTCTTTCGATAAACCTTCTTCAAGACGAATACCACAAAACTCACGCTCACCTTTTTCATAGGCTCGCCACATTGAGCCAGTAATATATTGGCGACAAATCGCTTCAATCATGACAGGACGCGCTTTTTGTACTATCCATACCAGTGGATGAGGAATATCAAGAATATGGCTGTCTGCTAAGCCCTGCTCTTTAAACAAACCGAACCAATGATTTGAAATCGCATTTAATGCTGCACCTTTGCCTGGTACACCCTGCATGCCCTGCTCACCATGCCAAATACAATCAAATGCCGATATGCGATCACTTATCAACATGATAGCTAAAGGCGTATCCTTTGGAACAGGATAGTTATGCTCTTCAATAAGACGACGGCTGTCCTGTTCAGTTAACCAATAAACAGAACGAACCTTGCCACTGTGTACAGGTAAGTCGGTGCGAATAGGAAGGTTGTCATTAACAGCAAGCACTTTATCAGCGAAGCTCATACTAGAATGTCCTTAAAAAGGGGTTGCCTAAAAACGAAAAAGCACCCTTGCGGTGCTCTTTCAAATGATACTAAATGTACTAAATATCTAGATTGTCATCAGCCATCACGCGAGCAAAAACATCATATAAACCAGACAACTTATCTTTAGTGAATGGTGTGCTTTCATTATCAAGCACAGTTAAAGACGTTTGCTCACCGTTTTCTTCCACTCTAAAACGATATTCTTGCTTCTCAAGAGGCAAGGCATTTTCATCGTTTGACCAGATAGAATCCCACCAACCGCTCTCGGTGCCGTTGTACTTAACAAACAATAAACCGTTTGATTTGTCGTAATCTTTTACGTCAAACCCTAGTTTACGCAATACAAGCAACACACGCGGCCAAGCAGTGTCGTAGTTACTGTCTATGATGAACGCGGGCGCATCTTCGCCATCTTGCCCAATGCTAATTTGCATTCCACGACGTATTTCACGTAGGCGCTTAGCATCAGCCACGCGAATTTGATATTCGTAGTGCCCAATCACCTTATTCAAAATATCGACTTCTTTGGCACGTGAATCAACGTCTGACTTTTCAGCGACAACGGATTGGCCTTGGCGCTCTTGATAATCAACCAAGTGCGCATTCAAGGTGGCAGTTCGACCGTGAGATTTCATTTCTAAGTCGAATTCAAAACGTTGACTGGTATCACGCTCAATTGACGACCAGCTATACCAATGATCATCTAACACTTCTTTCACTACGACCCAATCTGTTACCAGGCGCTGCTTGTCTTTATCGAATGACTCAATACCAATCCCCTGCTCTTCTAAATAGCTCAGCAATGAGTTCCATATGGTGGTATCTAGTGGTTGGCTGTCATCAACTTGGTCAAAGAATACTTTGGCATCTTTACTGCCATCGTCAACATGGGAGCCGGTAACTAAAGGCAATACCAATGCGGGTGAAACCACCTTAAGATCCTTGCCGATGAAGTTACGCGGTGCGTCTTCATCTAATGCAGGAAGCTTATATGCCTGACTAAAATTAGGACGGTCAACATCGGCTGGTACTTGAATATCCTTACCTGGTTGCTGCTTGGTATATTCAAAATTACCACTGGCGATTTGTCGCTCTTCTAATGAACTACACGCGCTTAGAACACTCACCGCGATAGCTGTGCCAATGAAAAACTTAGTTGTCATGCAATCTCCTTAAGATAATACGCCCGAATTGCGCATGACTTGTTCGATATGATTTTGGCTATCAAGTTCCGATTCAATTAACGGTAAACGCAAAAATGCAGATTGAATGAGCCCCATTTTGTATAAAGCCCACTTAGGCAATACTGGATTTGGTTCAATAAATAGCGCGCTATGAAGCTCTGCTATTTGTCGATCAATGTCTTTTGCTGTGGCGAAATCGCCTGCAAAGGCGGCCTCACACATCTGTGCCATTTGCTTAGGTACGACGTTAGCCGTCACTGAAATAACACCGTGCCCGCCTGCGGTTAAAAACTCACAACCCGTGCCATCATCACCACTTAAAAACACAAAGTCTTTGTCGACGAGTGGTTGAGTCTGTTTTAAACGTGCGATATCACCCGTGGCATCTTTAAGGCCAACAATTTTAGGGTGCGTAGCAAGTTCAGCAACGGTCTCTGGCAGCATATCAGCTACCGTACGCCCTGGTACGTTGTATAACAGAACCGGTAAATCGGTAGCATCAGCAACCGCTTTAAAATGCGCAACCATGCCTTTTTGTTGAGGCTTATTGTAGTAAGGCACCACACTGAGAAAGCCATCAATGCCTGTATCGGCCATTTGTTCACTAAGAAAAATCGCTTCAGCAGTGGAGTTCGCGCCACTTCCAGCAATAACAGGTATCTTCTTATCAGCAAACTCGACCATACGTTTAACCACTTCAATGTGCTCATCAAAGGGCAACGTGGCAGACTCACCCGTGGTCCCCACAGCGATTAAGCCATGGCTGCCATTGGCAATATGAAATTCAACCAATTTCTTAAGCGACGGATAATCTATCTCGCCTGATTGGTTCATGGGGGTGATTAATGCAACGTAACTACCAGTAAACATGCCTACTCCAGAAAAAATTCGCGCCTAATGGTAAAGAGCCTGTGGGGTAAAAACAAGTAATGAATGCGCAGAAAGTAAAACCGACGGGGAAACTGGAAATACTAGGGGTAATTCAGGTATGTTAGTGGCGTTAGAATTTACCACGAAGATTAATACATTAATGAAACATCAATTAATCATTACCATTTTAGGTGCCAATAAAGTCACTGTGCTCAGCACCCTCACTGATGTCGTCTGTGAAGCAGGTTGTAACATACTTGACAGTCGTCAGGCTGTGTACGGGCAAGATTTCTCGTTGACCATGATAGTTGAAGGTACGCAAAGCGCTATCGTACGCGTTGAAATGGCGATACCTATCGCGTGTCAGCAACTTGATCTGCTATCAATGATGAAGCGTACTAAACGACATGCAAAGCAAAACTTAGAGCACATAGCAGACGTCACCTTCTCTGGGGTCGATGCAGTGGGCGTTGTAAAGGAAGTGACTCAGTTTCTTTCCACCTTTTGCGTTACCGTCAGTGCTTTGCGGTTAAAAACATTGCAAACATCTAAAGACGAACAAGACGAAGTAAAATGTAAAATGGTGGTAAGTATGCCGCACAATATTGACCTAGCCGATTTGGAACACAAATTTGATGCGTTACTGAGTCAATTAAATCTACAAGGGGCGATTAAGCAAAATCATTAGTTTTCGGCCGATCACCCAATCATTTTCCATTCAAATTAAAACCAAGGACATATTTTATGAACAGACTAACCGCCGGTGAAACAGCACCAGAATTTGCATTGCCTAATGAAAAAGGTGAAACCGTTAAGCTGTCAGATTTCAGTGGTAAGAAAGTACTGGTCTATTTTTACCCAAAAGCGATGACCCCAGGCTGCACAGTACAAGCACAAAATCTGCGTGATAATAAGAGCGAGCTGGATAAGTTGAACGTTGTCGTATTGGGCATAAGCCCAGATGCAGTAAAACGCCTACCCAAGTTTATCGACAAAGAACAACTAAATTTCAGTCTTCTATCAGATGAAGACCATGCCGTAGCAGAAGCATTTGGCGTCTGGGGACTAAAGAAGTTTATGGGCAAAGAATACGACGGTATTCATCGCATTAGTTTCTTAATCAATGAACAAGGTGTGATTGAGCATGTGTTTGATAAATTTAAAACCAAAGATCATCACCAAGTCGTACTTGATTACTTAAATCAATAAGCTAAACCGGCCGTGCTTGCATACCATGAAATCATATTTAGGGCATGCAAGCACCATCAAGTATGTACAATACGTTTTTAAACTGCGGGAGGAAGCTCCTGCAAAGGCCCTTTCCACGCGTTAGCGACTGCTTTAACCAAGGTAGCGAGAGGAATAGCGAAGAACACCCCCCAAAAACCCCATAAGCCGCCAAAAAACAGCACTGCAATAATAATGTACACTGGGTGCAGACTCACCGCTTCAGAAAACAGCACCGGAACGAGTACGTTCCCATCAAGTGCTTGAATCACCCCATAGGCAATCATTAACCACCAAAAATCCGGTGTGATCCCCCACTGAAACAATGCCACTACCGCCACAGGGATCGTCACAACCGCAGCACCGATATAAGGTATCAATACCGAAAACCCAACCAATACCCCAAGTAACAGCGCATAACGTAAATCCATTAACGCGAACGTGACGGCCGATACTGTGCCCACGATAATAATTTCTATCACTTTGCCACGTATATAGTTAGCGATTTGGGTATTCATCTCACTGCCCACTTGCTTAATGAGGCGTCGTTGTGAGGGTAAAAGTGGTGACAAGTTAGCCAACAACTGGTCCTTGTCTTTGAGCATAAAAAAGACCATCAAGGGCACGAGCACAAGATAAATTAATAAAGACGCTAAGCTACCAAGAGAACTAACAGAAGCCGATAACAACTGCTCCCCAAGACTGACAATGCGTTCGTTTATTCCGTCGAGCATGTCCTGTACATCCCCTAAATGAACGAAATCAGGATACTGTTCAGGTAGGTGCAACACCCAGACCTGGGCATGCCCCCAAATTTGCGGCATTTCTCGAATCAGATTAATACTCTGTTGTGATACCACAGGCACAATGCCAATAAAGGTTAAAATGCACAAAGTTAAAAAGCTAAAGATAACCAGACTGCAAGCAAAACTTCGGCGTAGTCCTGCTCGTGATAATTGACTTACCGGCCAGTCCAATAAATAGGCTATAACCGCTGCGACTAGCACAGGCATTAAAATAGTGCCCAGCACTGCTAACAGCAGAAAAACCGCAATCAGCATGATTAACAACATTACGGAATCAGGATCGGAGAACTTGCGCTTATACCACCTTTCAAACACACTTATCATAGAACTGTTATACCTCTTAAACCTGATATTAATTTTGGCGACGAAGCAAGTTAAATCACATCATTTTGCCGAATTGCTACAATGAGTGTCATGCAAAACGCGCCTAGCGCAGCATAATATAATGTGCCACACAAGAAAGATAAGACTTTAACAAAGTTGCGACGGCTTTTTTACTAACCGACATAAAATGGACATGCTCTAGTCACTTTGAAAAGAAAAATACTTGAAGTACGGGCCAATGAACGCAATATTAATGCTTGTCATCAGTTTTTCGGAACTAAATCAGGCAATTGCCTTTCTTATTAACGAAGTTGTAATTGATTAAATAGGTGAAATGATTAAAACGTCCCCCGTATATAAAAAAGCATTGCTTAGTACTGCCTTGGCTTTTGGCCTAGTCACTAGCGGTGTAGGGCTAGCTGCTAATCAAAAAAATGCTTTGCCCGAAATAGGTGTCGTTGCATCAAGCGCAATTAGCTTAGATAAAGAAATACAGATTGGTGATGTTTTAATGCGCCAGCTTCGCGGCCAAGCACCTATCATCAATGACCCATTACTTGATGAGTACATTCAAGACTTGGGCAATCGCCTAGTAGCCCAAGCTGACAACGTCAAATTTCCATTTGAATTTTTTCTGCTGAACAGTGCCGATATAAACGCTTTTGCGTTTTTTGGTGGCCATGTAGGTGTACACACAGGCTTAATCTACAATGCACGCAATGAAAGTGAGTTGGCATCTGTACTTGCCCACGAAGTAAGCCACGTTACCCAGCGTCATATCGCCAGAAGTATCGCTGCCCAGCAGAAGTCTTCCCCTTTGCAATTAGCATCAGCATTGGGCGGTATTTTACTTGCCTTAGCTAACCCAGAGGCCGGTATTGCTGCTATTAGTGCGGGCTCTGCAGCATCGGCTCAAGCGTCAATCAATTACACCCGCCAAAATGAAAAAGAGGCTGATAGCATAGGTATTCGAATATTGGCTCAGGCTGGCTTTGACCCTAATGGTGCCAGTGATTTTTTTGGTACCTTAGTCGAAAAGTACCGCTTAAAATCCAGAACGCCGGCTTTTTTGTTAACTCACCCATTGCCAGAATCGCGGGTAGCTGATGCTCGTACCCGGGCCGCCAGTTATAAAACGGGTAGAATAGCCCCTAGCTTAAGCTTTCACCTCGCCAAAAGCCGTATTTTGGCCCGCTACTATGCTACGCCGGAATACAATATCAATTATTTTGAAACAAGTCTTGAGCGCGACAGCTACACGTTTAAAGCAGCCGCTGAATATGGTTTGGCATTAGCTTACCTTGCAGACAAACAAAACGAAAAAGCGGGAGACTTAATTGATAGTTTGTTGCAAAAAGACCCGCGAAACTTATTCTATTTAGACACATACACAGACGTAGCGTTAGAGACAGGTCGTGTTCAAGATGCAATTGATAAGCTCACCGCTCAGGCGGTATTAACACCGCGCAATCGAGTAATAACCTTGAACTTAGCCAATGCGCTAGTCAAAAATAAAGAATTCGATCAGGCGGTGCGCCTGTTAAAAGATTATTTGTTAGTTGAGCCAGAAAACATGCTTGCTCACCAAATATTGTCTGACGCGTACGCGGAAAGCCAAAACAAGTTAGAGATGCACCAAACCAAGGCTGAAGTTTACGCCTTAGCCGCTTCATACCCTCGCGCCATAGATGAATTACATAGCGCTTATAACTACGCTGGCACTCAAAACATCGAAAAACAAAGAATACGTGCGCGCATTGAGCAATTCCGCGCCTTTCAAACGCGCCTAGAGAGTCTTTAAAATATCAATCGCGCTGCGCAACGATGCAGCGCTTTGCTCGCCTAATAATTGCTTTTTCACTTCACCATCCGGCCCAATAATAAACGTCGCTGGCAAACTATTCGGTTTCTCCATAGGCAATGGTTGTTCTGCGTGGGTAATAACTGGAAATTGAATGTCAAACTTTCGCTTTATCTCAACAAGCTCATCCTGTGATACATCATCATAGCTAATTGCAAACAAAGGGGTTTGTTCACCATCATGCAGATAAAACTGATTGAGTTCAGGCATTTCACGTAAGCACGGCGCGCACCAAAGCGCAAAGTAGTTAACCACTACCCACTGACCTTCATAATCTCGCCACTTGTGAGCCACATCGTCATCAGTACGAAAGTCTGTTCTGGCCAAAGAATAGCCGTACATTCCCCCAAGTAACCCTGCGATAATAAGCAGTGAATATAAAAATTTACGCAACATTGTTCTGCCTTCTCTTTTACCAATGTGAACGAAACGATAGAATATCGACATTCAATTTAGATAACAGTAGAAATTTATCATGTCGAAGCTGACCATACTACATAACCCTCGTTGCTCAAAAAGCCGCCAAACGCTGCAATTACTACTCGATAACGGTCAACAACCCAATGTTATCGAATACCTAAAAACGCCACCTAGTGTTGAAGAACTACAGGCTATTTTGTTAATGCTGAGTATGTCAGACCCTCGCTCTTTAATGCGCAAGAAAGAGCCAGAGTACAAAGCATTAAATATCGACAGCGATAATATTTCGCCTGACGAGCTGCTAACGGTTATGCATGCATCCCCTAAACTGATAGAGCGCCCAATTGTCATTAAAGGGCCGTTAAACGATAGAGACAGCTTGGCCGCGATTGGCCGTCCTCCAGAGAATGTGCTTAAGCTACTATGAGCGACCACATTCTCGTTCTATATTACAGCCGTAACGGTGCCACAAAAGCGATGGCTAACCGTATCGCCCAAGGCATCGAGTCAAAAGGTATGCAAGCGAAATTGCGCACTGTCCCTGATATATCTGACGGCATTGAATTTAAGCAACCAAGCGTGCCTGAGGACGGAGATCTCTTTGTACAACAAGCAGATTTAAAAGCCTGTGCGGGTTTGGCCTTAGGCAGCCCGACTCGCTTTGGCAATATGGCAGCACCGTTAAAGTACTTTCTCGATAGTACGAGTAGCCAATGGTTATCCGGTGCCTTAGTCGACAAACCGGCCAGCGTGTTTACCTCAACAGGCAGTATGCATGGCGGCCAAGAAAGCACCCTACTTAGTATGATGCTCCCCTTATTGCACCATGGCATGGTGTTAGCAGGCTTACCTTATACTCACCCAGAATTACACAGCACAACAACCGGGGGCAGCCCTTATGGGGCAACGCACTACGCCCACGGAGAAAAAAGCAGCAAACTCAGTGACGATGAACGTGCACTTTGTTTTGCTCAAGGTCAACGTTTGGCGGTGTTTGCCCAGAAGTTAGCGACTCAATAATAATTAAAATCAGGACACAACATGACCTTAAATACCCAGTTTTATAAACGCCTTGCTTTGGGCAGCTATTTTCTATTAATCATCTGGCTCGTGGTTTGGCATTTCTTCTTAACCATAGATAAAAATACCTCCACTTTATTTACATTACTGCTGTGGATCGTTCCCATTTTGTTGCCGATCAGAGGGTTATTGACGGGCAAACCTTACACCTATGCATGGACTAATTTTATCGTGATGTATTATTTACTCCATGGGTTAACCGCAGTCTATGCTGTTGAAGGTGAACAACTCTATGCTGCGGTTGAGATACTATTGTGTGTTGGCTTGTTTACTGGTTGTAGCTTTTATGCTCGTTTGCGTGGAAGAGAGTTAGGCACAGGCATTAGAAAACTAAAAGAAGAATTATTGGAAGAAAAAGAAGCATTCGAAGCGCACAAAAACAATAAACGTTAGTTTAGGTTAAGCGCTTCTTTAACAAATGGGATGGTCAGCTTCCTTTGCTGCTGCAAAGAAAGCTGATCCAGTTTGTCTAAAGTGTTCATCAACGATGGCATATCCCGTTGCCAGTGATTAACCAAGTACACTGCCACTTTTTCTGGCATTACTAGCCCTCTTTGCTTCGCCCGGGTTAATAATGCCACGCAGCGCCCTTCGTCACTTAAACTTGCTAGGGTGAAACTCACTCCCCAAGCCAAACGAGAAGCTAAATCCGCTAGTTGTAAGTTCAGCGACATTGGCCCACCATTTGCGCATGCGACCACATGACTGATACCTAGCTCTTTTACCCGATTCAATAAATCAAATACCGCAATCTGCCATGTTTGAGAGTCTTGCAACGCATCTACGTCATCTAAACAAATCAACTGGCTGTGCTCGAGTCCATCGAGTACTTCGGGGGAATATTGCTGCTTTTCTTTAAAACTTAAATATACAGCGGTGACATTAGCAGACTGGGCTTTATGGCATAACGAGTAAAGCAAGTGACTTTTGCCCACACCGTGCTCACCGCTGACAAACGTTAGCCAAGGCTGGCTTTTGGTATTCAACGTTTTATTGAGTAAGCTTTTTAGTCGATGAACCAAATGCGAATTTTCACCCACAATGAAACTGTCGAACGTTTCTGTATCACGCAAATTCACCGCTAAGGACAATTGCTTACTCATTATAGTTTCCAGAAATACTCCAAATTTTGCTTGTCGACTTCAAAGCGATTGACCGGTGAAATCCGCTTGTCTAAGCCTATTGCATCAATTAGATTTTCTACTTCACCAAGTAAGTTGAGTTCGAATCGCGCTACCTGACCTTGCTGACTGACAAGGCTTGCCGAGCTAACAACACTCAGGCTATTGAAAAACTTAAGTATTTCACCGTATTGACTGAGACTCGTCAGATTCTTTACCGTGACGATAGTTCGCATTGCTTCAGGGTCAAAACGGCTGAAATCAATCGCGTATTTCGCCGCTAACGTGTCTGACATTGCGTTAACCAAAGCGTCAACGACTTGTGCTTGTTCAGCACCTGAAACAGTGCCTGCACTGGTGTTTCCTGCTTCTAGTAGCACCCAGTCGCCTTGCCAAATAGCAGCGCTTTGTGGCTCATCTTCACTGTTTTGCGCTTTGTAGATCCTTGCTGAGAATACATTGTCAACGCCATAGCGCTGACTCGCTTGACTTAGTTGATGTACAAAGCCACCCCATACATCATAGATACTAATATTTTGCATGTCGTCTAAGTCTAGTAAGGGTTGCACAATTTCAACGCCTCGGCGTTTTGCGGTGTCTTGTGCTATATCAACTAACGCTTGATGACTACCTTCTGCGACAAGCTTACGGCTGCCACCGGGTTCTTTAATTGCTAGCCAAACAATGGTCTCTGGGCGACGCTTGTCCCATATGCGATAGCCTGAATCGCGTAACTGTTTGTCAACTTTGTCTTGATCGAAGTTCACTGATAAGAAAAGCTGCTCAGGAGTTTGTTCAAAACGGTATGTTCTTAAGTAACTTTTGGCTTGTTTAAGTTGTTGCTTAATTTGCGCGTCGTTCAATAACGCTGAATTACCACTGACTTTTACAAACACATCTTCAAGACCATCTCGTATTGCTGCGTTTTGGGTCGAGGTTGACTGATCAGGCACTTCGACCCTAGCACTGTATAGTCCTTCAATAACACCCGCGTAAGCAGTGGTGAAACAACATAGTGATAAGCAAAATATTAGGTGCAATCGAACTAAAATAGCGACGCCTTTGATCATTTCTCAACATAACTCCACAGTAGAAAGGTTGTATTGTCATTGATTTAAGTAGAAATTTCATCATTTGTTTCACCCTAGTTTATTTCACTAACAGTAAAAAGGAGTCGATTATCTGTACCTTTTGCCATTCTGAACTGGTAAAATCTGCGCTCATTTTTGGACCCTCACCCTAAAATAGGTAATTACGTGACCGATAATAACCCCTCCTTAAGCTATAAAGATGCAGGTGTCGACATAGATGCGGGCAATGAACTTGTTGAAAGAATCAAATCAGTAAGCAAGAAAACACATCGTCCTGAAGTCAAAGGAGGTTTAGGTGGTTTCGGTGCGCTTTGCTCACTTCCAAGCAAATACAAAGAGCCGTTACTTGTATCAGGCACGGACGGCGTAGGTACAAAGCTACGCCTAGCCATGGACCTAGAGCAGCATGATGGTATCGGGATCGACTTAGTCGCCATGTGTGTTAATGATCTGATTGTGCAAGGTGCGGAGCCTTTGTTCTTCTTAGATTATTACGCAACAGGCAAATTAGACGTTGATACTGCAGCCAAGGTCGTAACAGGAATAGGCAAAGGATGTGAGTTATCTGGTTGCGCCCTAATCGGTGGCGAGACAGCAGAAATGCCGGGGATGTATCATGGTAATGACTATGATGTTGCAGGTTTCTGCGTAGGCGTTGTTGAAGCAGCCGATGTGATTGATGGAACACGTGTAAAAGCCGGTGATGCACTTATCGCTTTAGGTTCGTCTGGTCCACATTCTAATGGCTATTCGTTAGTGCGTAAAATACTTGAGGTCTCAGGAAGTGATGCTTCAGAAGAGTTTGATGGCAAACCGTTATCTGAGCACTTGCTAGAGCCAACCCGCATTTACGTCAAATCTGTTCTTCACTTGCTTCAAAGCATTCAAGTGAATGCCATCACACATATTACTGGTGGTGGATTCTGGGAAAATATTCCTCGCGTGTTGCCCCAAGGTACCAAAGCCGTTATCGACGAAAGTAGTTGGCAGTGGCCGAGCATATTTAACTGGTTGCAAGATAATGGCAACGTTACCACCCATGAAATGTATCGCACATTTAACTGTGGTGTAGGCTTAATCATCGCGCTTGAAGCAGATAAAGCTGACCAAGCCATTGAGATATTAAAGGGCCAAGGCGAAAATGTGTGGAAAATTGGTCAAATCGAAACCAGTGATGATAGCAATCAGGTCGAGATTAAATAGTGTCAGATAATTCCGCTATGGCAAAAATTGTGGTGTTGATATCCGGCAACGGTTCAAACCTACAAGCATTAATCGATGATATAGCAGAACAGAAAATAGCGGCACAAATTGTTGCCGTTATTTCTAATAAAGCCGATGCCTTTGGCTTAGAGCGTGCAGCGCAGGCAAACATCCCTCGCCATGTCATTAGTCACAAAGATTATTCATCTCGAGAAGAATATGACGCCCAGCTACATAGCACCATTGCAGGTTTTTCACCTGATTTGGTTGTATTAGCTGGATTCATGCGCATATTAACCCCTTGGTTTGTTGAGCAATTTACGGGTAAGATGTTAAACATTCATCCTTCTTTACTGCCTAAATATAAAGGTTTAGATACGCATCAACGAGCCATAGATGCCATGGATGAAGAACACGGCGCTTCGGTACACTTTGTTACCCCTGAGCTCGACGGCGGGCCGGTTGTGTTGCAATCTAAAGTACCTGTTTTTGCCGATGAAACAGCCTCACAACTTGCCTCTAAAGTGCAAGAACAAGAGCGCCAAATGTATCCGTTAGTGGTTCGCTGGTTCTGCCAAAAGCGATTACTAATGCTTAATAATAAGGCTTATTTAGATGGAAACGAAATACCAATCACAGGTTATGCAGCTGATTAACAAACCTTTGCTTTTAGGTTTGTTTTTTATGCTGGGCTCAGTGGCCCAGGCCTCTGCTTTACCTACATTTGATGCCGAATACACTGCCTATCGTTACGGTAAAAAGCTGGGCTATGCGCTACTGAGCGTGGAAAATGTCGACAAAGATACTTATCGCATGGAGTATCACTCTAAAGTGTCTTTGTTCTTTTTATCCGATAAGCGTACTGAAATCAGTGATTTTGCTTACGTCGACGATAAGATTGTGCCGCAAAACTATCGCTTTAGTCGCACAGGTACTGGCAGCAATAAGAGTATCAAAGTTGTTTTTGACGCTAGCAAAGACAAAATATTTATTGATAAAGAACCAGCCATTGATTGGCAAGATCAGTTTGATAACCAGCTTTATCGCTTAGATCTTCAACAGAAGCTTGCTCAAGGCCAGAAAGAATTTAATTATCACGTAATAAATTATCGTGGCCAAGAGCGTGATTACCACCTAAAAGTGATGGGCACTGAACAGCTAACCCTACCCTATGGCATGCTTGAAGGAATAAAAGTAGAAATTGTTCGTCAAAACTCGACGAGAGAAACCTTTGCCTGGTTCTCGCCTCAACTTAATTATCAATTAGTCCGCTTACAGCAGTTTAAAGACGATAAAGAACAAGGCGATATTCAGCTTAAAACCTTTACAGCCACACAATAGTTAACACATTATGCAGTGACTCATCCACGTCACTGCATAAATATCACCCCATCTAAATATTCATCCCCCTAGTCAGTCATTGTGCCCATAACCTTGCTAGATAATTAACCATTTAGCTAAAACATTAACCAAATAGTGACAATTGGCGTAAGCTAAAGCTTGATATTGTGTTGGCAAAATACTACTCTGACACTCTGGTCTGACCTCTATATCTGGAGTCTTTATGCAAACGTTATTATGGACACTTATTATTATCGCTACCCTTGGGGCGGCGAGCTATTTTAGAATGAAACTTATGAATGCGACGATCGCTGTCGCTATCGCGATGCTGCTTGGCAGTATTTTTGGCCCTGTAGGTGGCATTGCATGGTTAGTATTTTTAATCATTGCCATTCCATTGAACGTGGAATCATTGCGTAAAAAATACCTCACGGCCCCGATTTTAGATACCTATAAAAAGATCATGCCTGAAATGTCGAGCACAGAGCGAGACGCTATTGACGCCGGCACAGTATGGTGGGATGGAGAAATATTTAGCGGTAATCCTAATTGGCAAGCCCTACATAGTATCCCGCAGGCACGTTTATCTGCTGAAGAACGAGAGTTCTTAGACGGACCTGTTGCCCAAGTTTGTCAAATGGTGAACGACTGGGATATTACCCACAAAGACACAGACTTAACGCCTGAAGTTTGGCAGTTCCTCAAAGACAATAAATTTTTCGCGATGATCATCAAAAAGCAATACGGCGGCTTAGAGTTCTCTGCCTACGCCCAATCTCGCGTTTTGCAAAAACTTTCAGGGGTCAGCGCGGTGTTGTCCACGACTGTTGGTGTACCTAACTCCTTAGGACCAGGCGAGTTATTGCAGCACTATGGAACCAAAGAGCAACAAGATCACTATTTACCCCGCTTAGCGACAGGTGAAGAAATTCCTTGCTTCGCACTAACTGGGCCTGAGGCTGGCTCAGATGCAGGTTCACTGCCTGACAGCGGTATTGTGTGTAAAGGTGAATGGGAAGGTAAAGAAGTCATTGGATTACGCCTAACATTTGATAAACGTTATATCACCCTTGCTCCTGTTGCGACTGTGATTGGTTTAGCTTTTAAAATGTACGATCCTGACGGCCTTGTCGGTGACAAGGAAGATATCGGTATTACCTGTGCGTTATTACCTCGCGATACCAAAGGCATGGAAATTGGCAATCGTCACTTTCCTCTTAACGTGCCGTTTCAAAATGGCCCCATTCGCGGAACGGATATTTTTGTCCCTCTTGATTTTATTATTGGTGGCGTGGAAATGGCTGGTCAAGGCTGGCGCATGCTGGTTGAATGTTTGTCTGTGGGGCGCTGTATTACCCTGCCTTCAGCATCAGCAGGCGGCGCAAAAAGTATTGCCCTAGCAACCGGTGCTTACGCTCGTATTCGCCGCCAATTCAAAATGCCTGTTGGTAAAATGGAAGGCGTTGAAGAAATGCTAGCCAGCATAGGCGGTAACGCTTATTTGATGGATGCCGTAACGAGCCTAACAACTAAAGCGGTTGATTTAGGCGAGAAGCCGTCGGTTGTTTCTGCCATTTGTAAATATCACCTAACGGAAAAAATGCGTCAATTAGTTAATGACGCAATGGACGTGCACGGTGGTAAAGGCGTCATGCTTGGGCCAAATAATTATCTGGGCCGTGGTTACCAAGGTGCTCCCATCGCCATCACAGTGGAAGGCGCGAACATTCTCACCCGCAACATGATGATTTATGGTCAAGGCGCTATGCGCAGCCATCCTTTCGTCCTTAAAGAGCTTTATGCCGCAAGTAACGAAGATAAAGAACAAGGCTTGAATGACTTCGATGATGCAGTATTCGGGCATATCGGTTTTGCGATCAGCAATACGTTTAGAAGCATCTGGTTCTCGTTAACCGGTGCTCGTTTAGCGGGTGCGCCATTTGATGATGAAACCGCTGTTTATTATCGTTCGTTGCAGCGCTTTAGCAGTAACTTGGCGTTATTATCTGACGTTTCTATGGCTGTGCTTGGCGGAGAGTTAAAGCGTCGTGAGCGTATCTCAGCGCGTTTAGGCGATGTATTAAGCTATATTTATCTAGCGTCAGCTGTCCTCAAGCGCTATGACGATCAAGGTCGTTTAAAAGAAGATTTGCCGCTAGTACATTGGGCCATGCAAGACTGCCTGTTTAAGCTAGAAACCGCACTGACCGAGTTGTTTGAGAATTTCCCATCGAAAGTCATGGGCGTCATGCTAAAAGCGATCATTATGCCGTTTGGTCGTTCTTACCAGCGTCCTTCAGACAAAATAGAGCATAAAATTGCCTCTATCTTACAAAGTCATAATGGCTCACGTACCCGTTTAGGTGAAGGCCAGCACTTTGGTGAGCAAGACTGTTTAATGGGTGATTTAGAGCAAACCTTAAAAGATGTGCTTGCTAGCGAGCCGGTCTTTGACAAGGTTTGTAAGGCTGCAAAACAGCGCTATCCATTTACCGGACTTGATGCAATTGCCCAAAAAGGCTTAGAACTTGAGGTCATCACCGAGCAAGAAGCAGAGTTACTTAAGCGTACAGAAGCGGGCCGCTTACGGACGATTAACGTTGACGATTTTGACCCTAAAGAGCTAATCGCCAATACTCAGGCTGCAAAGCCTAAGCGTCGCTCAGCGAAGACCACTGAAGCTGCGTAACATACACTCCCACCGTGAGTAACGGTGGTATAAAACTAAAATACCGCTTTTCATAAAGCGGTATTTTTTTGTTTGGTGTTTGGTGTTTTTATACATATTTCAGGCATAAAAAATCCGCAGCATAGTATGCTATGCAGCGGATTAATTGCTAAAACGAACTGGTTTACTCAGTTGGTTTCGTATTTTCTACACGGCTTTTGAGTTTTTGACCCGGTCGAAACGTAACAACGCGTCTCGCCTTAATAGGGATATCTTCACCCGTTTTAGGGTTACGCCCTGGTCGTTCACTCTTTTGTCGTAAATCAAAGTTACCAAAACCAGATAGCTTAACTTGCTCACCTGATTCCAATGCCTCACGGACTTCTTCGAAAAATGCTTCAACAAGATCTTTGGCATCTCTCTTGTTCATACCTAACTTTTCAAATAAATGTTCCGCCATTTCGGCTTTGGTTAACGCCATATCCGTCAATCCCTCAATGTAGCCCCAAATTTCTCTGACAACTTAGTCAGAATACCATCGACCACGGCTTGAATTTCAGCTTCTTCAAGCGTTCTCGCCATGTCTTGCAAAGTCAATGAAATAGCCAAACTCTTAAATCCTGGCTCGATGCCTTTACCTCGATAGATGTCGAACAAGTTTAGGCCAACTAGTTGATTTGCGCCAAATTTTTGGATGCAATCTAAAATTTCACCAACAACTTTATCATCGTCTACAACGATTGCAATGTCACGTCGATTTGCAGGAAATTTCGAAATTTCTTTAGCTTCAGGGAGTTTTTTGACCCCAAAAGCAGCAATTTCAAGCTCAAATACGAAAACGCGCCCATTTAAGCCTAATAATTTTTCGAATTTCGGATGCACTGCACCCAAGACACCAATAAAGGTATCACCGCGATAAATCGCTGCGCTTTGGCCCGGATGTAAAGCACTGTGCTGTGCTGCCTCAAAGCGGAATGTATCGATTGGGGCCACTTGACTAAGCAATGCTTCAACATCTGCTTTGGCGTCGAAAAAGTCGACTGCTTTATCAGTACGATCCCAGTTAGCCTCATGCAAATTGCCGGCAATAACGCCAGAGAATACCGATTCTTGACGTACGCCCATTTTCTCAGAGGCATCAGGAATAAAACGTAAACCGGACTCAAACAAACGTACACGCGACTGTTGACGCTTTTGATTGTAAGAAACCGCTTGCAACAATCCAGTCCAGGCGCTAACTCGCATGGCAGACATATCTGATGAGATAGGATGTGGCAATACGATGGCGTCAATCTCAGGATACAACTGGCTCTGCACTTTAGGATCAACAAACGAATAGGTAATCGCTTCTTGATAATCGCGATTAACAAGCGCCAGTTTAAGATCATTCACCTCTAGTGCTTGCTCTTTACGCCCTGACATTTTCAATTCAGCGCTTGGTGCCACATTAGGAATGTTATTGTAACCGTATACTCGCGCTATCTCTTCGATGAGGTCTTCTTCAATCGAAATATCGAATCTATACGCGGGCACGCTCACTTGCCATTGTCCATCAGACTCACTTGCATTTAAGCCTAAACGGGTCAGGATATCCCCTACTACGCTGGCTTCAATCTCAATACCCAACACCCGCGACAAACGTGCAGCGCGAAGCACCACGTCTTTTACCGGTGGGATGTATTGCTCATCAGTTGCTTCAACGATAGGTCCCGCCTCACCGCCTACGATATCGAGTAGCAACGCGGTTGCTCGCTCCATCGCTTGGCGCTGCATCTGTGGATCAACACCTCGCTCGTAGCGATGTGAAGCATCTGTGTGTAAGCCGTATTGACGGGCCTTACCCATGATTGCATCCGGTGCAAAGAATGCACTTTCTAAAAAGATATTTTGACTGGTGGAAGTGACGCCTGACGCCAACCCTCCAAAAATACCTGCCATAGCAAGGGCTTTTTCTTGATCCGCAATCACTAAAGTATTGTCTTTTAGCTTTATCTTGGTCTCATCAAGTAAAACTAATTCTTCGTCTTGCTCGGCCATTCTCACAACGATATCGCCCGCTAAGGTGTCGTTATCAAACGCATGCATTGGGTGCCCAAGCTCTAACAACACAAAGTTAGTCACATCAACTACGGCATCAATGCTGCGTACACCACTGCGACGTAACTTTTCTTGCAACCACATAGGTGAAGGAGCATTAGCATTTATGTTTTTAATGACGCGCCCTAAGTACCGCGGACAAGCTTGCGGTGCAGCGAGCGAAATCCCACGTTTATCAGTAATGTCGGATGCCACTTCTGGGTAAACAGGCATATCGACGTTGCTTTGATTCAATACGCCGACTTCACGTGCTAAACCACGCATGCCGAGGCAATCAGCGCGGTTTGGCGTTAAATCAACTTCAATCGTGACATCGCCTAACTGTAAATATTCTCGTATATCTTGACCCACAGGGGCGTCAGCCGGTAGCTCGACGATACCATCATGATCATCAGAGATACCTAACTCAGAAAAACTACACAACATGCCGAATGAAGGCTGCCCGCGCAATTTCGCTTTTTTGATTTTAAAATTACCTGGTAACACTGCGCCGACTTTAGCGACCGCAACTTTAAGGCCTTGACGACAATTTGGCGCACCGCAAACAATATCAATTAACTCTTCATCGCCTACATTGATTTTTGTTACACGCAGCTTATCTGCATCTGGATGTTGGCCGCACTCCACCACTTCACCCACAACGACGCCACTAAACTCACCAGCAACCGGTTCTACACCGTCAACTTCAAGGCCAGCCATAGTAATTTGATCTGCAAGCTGCTCTGTAGAGATATCAGGGTTCACCCATTCTCTTAGCCACTTTTCACTGAATTTCATACTTTCTCGCCCTTACTTAAACTGCTTTAGAAAACGAAGGTCGTTTTCGAAAAATGCGCGTAAATCATTTACGCCGTAACGCAACATGGTGAGTCGCTCAACCCCCATGCCAAAGGCAAAGCCAGTGTAGACTTCAGGGTCAATATTCACAGCGCGTAAAACATTTGGGTGCACCATGCCGCAACCTAATACTTCAAGCCACTTACCGTTTTTTCCCATCACATCTACTTCAGCTGAAGGTTCGGTAAAGGGAAAATAAGAAGGGCGAAAACGCACCTGTAAATCGGCTTCAAAGAAGTTATTTAGAAAATCGTGAAGAATGCCTTTAAGCTGAGTAAAGCTCACATTCTTATCTACCATCAAACCTTCTACTTGGTGGAACATTGGCGTATGCGTTTGGTCGTAATCGTTACGGTAAACGCGACCAGGTGAAATGATACGCAATGGCGGCTGCTCTGCTTCCATGGTGCGTATTTGCACACCAGACGTTTGCGTTCTTAGCATCACATCAGGGTTAAAATAAAAGGTATCGTGATCAGCGCGAGCCGGATGATTAGCAGGAATATTTAACGCATCAAAGTTGTGAAAACCATCTTCAATTTCAGGGCCGGTTTTAACACTAAAACCCAACTCAGCAAAAAAGCTTTCAATACGATTAATGGTGCGCGTTACCGGGTGTAACCCGCCTACTTCGGTCGAGCGACCAGGCAAAGAAACATCAATTGACTCATCAGCCAGCTTTCTGTTCATCTCTTGCTCACGAAGGAGTTCGCCGCGCTGATGAATAAGCTGCTGAATTTGCTGTTTTGCCTGATTTATCTTTTGACCCGCAGCAGGACGCTCTTCATTCGACAATTTGCCCAAGCCTTTGAGCAATTCAGTCATGCGGCCTTTTTTGCCCATGAAGTCTACGCGAACCGCATCAAGCGTGCTGGCATCTTGGGCGACGTTGATTTGCGTTTCTGCCTCTTTGATTATGGCATCAAGATCCATAGTTTCCTCGAATTGGATTAAATATTGAGTCACTGACCATAGATCTAAAAAGCATGGCTGGACATTTAAAAAGAACCCGCAATTCTACACGATAGCGACACGGTCAGGCTAGATGCAATTACTGGAAAGTACGGATATTAAACAGATTTTCTTCCAAATGCGGAAAACATCAAGGATGAAACTAAAAGTAAATTAGTGGGAAAACGGTTTGCGGGTAGTAAAAGGTATAAAGAAAAATCGAATGCAAAAAAAAACGGCGAGCATCCGGCTCGCCGTTCTTCGAAAGAACTTAAACTTAATTGTTAATTAATTAAGCTAATGCACCTTTAGCAGCATCTACTAATGCGCTAAATGCGTTTTTGTCATGTACTGCGATATCAGCCAAAATCTTACGATCGATTTCAACAGATGCCTTCTTAAGACCGTTAATGAAACGGCTGTAAGACATACCATTTTGACGAGCCGCAGCATTGATACGTGCAATCCACAATTGACGGAATTGACGTTTCTTCTGACGACGGTCACGGTAAGCGTATTGACCAGCTTTTGTTACTGCTTGAACAGCAACGCGGTAAACTCGACTACGAGCTCCGTAATAACCTTTGGCTTGCTTTAGTACCTTTTTGTGACGGGCACGTGCCACAACACCACGTTTTACTCTTGCCATATTCTAAATCCTCTCTTAAACGTAAGGTAACATGCGTTGAATCAACGCTGTGTCAGCTACATGGGCCAATTTCTTGCCACGAAGGTGACGTTTACGCTTAGAGCTCTTTTTAGTCAAAATATGACGCAAGTGAGACTGCTTGCTTTTGAAACGACCTGAAGCGGTTTTTCTAAAACGCTTGGCAGCTCCACGGTTTGTTTTCATTTTAGGCATTGCTAAAACTCCGCATTGTTAATGACTTAACTGCTTTGCAGAAACAGAAAGTCGTAGTTACATAGTGTGTAATAAGGTGAGCTAGGGTGCAGTTCCCTGACTACTTGTAGACCTTAATTACTTCTTAATTGGGGCGAGCACCATGATCATCTGACGACCTTCAACCCGATTGGGGAAAGATTCGCAGTTAGCAATGTCTTCTAAATCGCCTTTAACACGATTAAGTAGATCAATACCGATATCTTGATGAGCCATTTCACGGCCGCGGAAGCGGATCGTTACTTTAGCCTTATCACCACCTTCTAGAAAGCGACGCAGGTTGCGCAGTTTTACCTGGTAATCGCCTTCATCAGTGCCAGGGCGAAATTTAATCTCCTTGACCTGAATTTGCTTTTGTTTCTTCTTTTGCTCTTTCTGAGCTTTACTCTTTTCGAAGATGAATTTTCCGTAATCCATTACCTTACATACAGGCGGTTCTGCATTAGGGCTAATTTCAACCAAATCTAAATTAGATTGCTCAGCCGTCTCGAGAGCTTCTGTGATTGATACAACGCCAATCTGCTCCCCATCCTTTCCAACCAAACGAACTTCATTTACTGTAATTTCTTCGTTAATACGAGCTTTGCCCGAATCTTTAGCCTTAATGTTAGCGCCTTTAATATGTTATTCCTCCACGAAATTTACTGAATTTGTTTGCTTTTGATCTGTTCACAAGCCAATTCAATGAAAGCATCGACCGACATCTTACCAAGATCATCGCCTTTGCGTGAACGTACTGCTATTTCGCCAGCTTCAATTTCTTTATCACCAACTACAAGCAAATACGGGACACGCCTAAGCGTGTGCTCGCGGATTTTAAAGCCTATCTTCTCATTTCTCAAGTCTGACTTGGCTCTAATTCCAATTTCTTTTAGTTTTTTCACTACTTTTTGCGCATATTCGCTCTGATTGTCAGTAATATTCATCACAACTGCTTGAGTCGGTGCTAACCAAAGTGGGAAAAAACCTGAATACTCTTCTATCAAAATACCAATAAAGCGCTCAAGTGAACCTAAAATTGCACGGTGGATCATAACCGGTACTTTGCGTTCGCCATCTTCAGCAACATAGGTTGAACCTAAACGACCAGGCATTGAAAAGTCCAACTGAACCGTACCGCACTGCCACGCTCTGTCTAAACAGTCATGCAAAGTAAATTCGATTTTCGGGCCATAAAACGCCCCTTCACCTGGCAGGTATTGAAAATCAATCCCTTTTGAGGTCAGTGCTTCTGCTAATTCTTTTTCTGCTTTATCCCATACTTCATCACTGCCCACGCGTTTTTCAGGACGAGTAGAGAGTTTTACAGAAATATTTTCAAAGCCGAATATCTTGTAAATTTCGTAAACTGAATCAATACACCCACCTACTTCGGCCAAGATTTGATCGTCAGTACAGAATATATGCGCATCATCTTGAGTAAAGCCGCGCACACGCATCAAGCCGTGTAATGCACCAGATGGCTCGTTTCGGTGACAACAACCGAACTCGGCCATACGCAGCGGCAAATCACGGTATGACTTAAGACCTTGGTTGAATATTTGAACGTGACCAGGGCAATTCATTGGCTTGACAGCATATTCACGTTTTTCCGATGTGGTAGTGAACATGTTTTCAGCGTATTTATCCCAGTGTCCCGACTTCTCCCATAATGAGCGGTCCATCATTAGTGGGGCTTTTACTTCTTGGTATTCGTATTCACGTAACTTGCTACGCACGAATTTTTCAAGTTCAGTGTATATGCTCCAGCCATCGTTGTGCCAAAACACCATGCCAGGTGCTTCTTCTTGCCAATGGAACAAATCAAGCGCTTTACCAATTTTACGATGGTCACGCTTTTCTGCTTCTTCTAAACGATTTAAATAGGCTTTAAGTTGCTTCTTATCAGCCCAAGCAGTGCCGTATATACGCTGCAACATTTTGTTGTCGCTGTCACCACGCCAATAAGCCCCTGCCACCTTCATTAATTTAAAGTGTTGGCAGAAACGCATATTAGGTACATGAGGGCCGCGGCACATGTCCACGTATTCTTCGTGATGATATAAACCTGGTGTTGCGTCTTTAGGGATGTTCTCGTCTAGGATTTGAAGTTTATATTCTTCACCGCGTGCTTCGAATGTATCTCTAGCCTCTTGCCAGCTAACGACTTTCTTCACCACGTTATAATTAGTTTTAGCTAATTCAAGCATGCGTTTTTCTAGCTTGACTAAGTCTTCATCGTTAATGGAATGTTCCATATCGATGTCATAGTAAAAGCCGTTATCAATCGTAGGACCAATCGCCATTTTTACGTCCGGCCATAATTGCTTAATTGCATGACCGATTAAATGCGCACATGAGTGACGAATAATTTCTAATCCGTCTTCGTCTTTAGCAGTGATAATCTGCAATTGTGCGTCGTTTTCAATCAGGTCACACGCATCAACGCGCACACCGTCTACTTTTCCAGCAATGGTAGCTTTCGCTAAACCTGGTCCAATATCATTGGCTACATCAAGTACTGAAACTGCGTTGTCGAATTGGCGTTGACTGCCGTCGGGAAGTGTAATTATAGGCATAGTAATCCTTGTGCAGTGGTGACACCTACCAAGCGCCACATGCAAAATGTGTGTTGCGAATACTTCGCGGAAAATAAAAAAACACCTCTTATAGGTGTTATGTTGGCTGTTCTGTTACGATCAAAACAGGGCCGTGATTATAACGAAATTTGTGCAAACTATGCAATCGTCATTCAGATACTATCTATTAGGGATCATTTTTTGCGCAGGGTACAGCATTAACGGATGGTCGAGCATCAGTGAATCGTCCAGCATCAGTGAATCGCCCAGCCAAATCGCTAACGCACAGCATACTTCGGATAACCCTGCGCAGTGGCAACTGGCGTCTGAAACAAAGAATGTGGCTATCTACAAGCGCATCACAACAACAGGCTACATAGAAGTACGCGGTGTTACACAGGTGCGAAATACCCCAGAGGCATTTACGGCCTTATTAGCGCAAACAGCCTTAGCGCCCAAATGGATCGCAAATAATCAAGAAGTGACCGTATTATCCTCACAGCAAAATACGCGCGTAGTTCACAGTAAATTTAATGCACCTTGGCCCCTCAAGAACAGGGATATGGTGACCAAATCGACTACCTACTATAAAGACAATACCTTATATATAGATATTATTGATGCCAGCACGCACTATGCAGAATCAGCTGGTTTTGTGCGTATTCGCGATGTAAGCGGTCAATGGGTGCTATCTTCAGCTGGTAACGGCGTGACTATTATTGAGTATCGCGGCCAAGCCAACCCAGGGGGAAATATTCCAATCTGGTTAGCCAATCGTACGTTGATATCATCCATGAGTGAAACGTTTGAAAATATTGTGTATCAGCTGGATAATCCTCCTCAAACAACGCAAGATTAATGTGCTTATACATTGGTACAGTTAATACTCTGATAAAGCACATTAATTGGATAACCCAATGTCAAATATTCGAAGTACGACTATTTGAAGCACAACAAACTCATCGGCTTATAAAAATAGCCACACGTTTTGAATCAAAAATATCGATTTACACACATTACGGAGCTTTATGACAGCCAAAGTCGCTTTTATTACAGGCAGTGCCAAACGCATTGGCGCAGTCACCGCAACCTATTTACATGATAAAGGGTTTAATATTGTGTTGCATTGTCATCACTCTATCGAAGAAGCTGAGTCACTGCTTGTGACGCTGAACAGTCGACGCGAAAACTCTGCGCGATTAGTGGTCGCCGATGTGCGAGAAATCGACACCTTGGCTATGCTAGCCGAGCAAGTCGTGGCGGCATTTGGCCGCTTAGACGTGCTCGTCAACAATGCGTCTTCGTTTTATCCAACGCCTGTAGGTAGCATTACGCAAACCCAATGGCAGGATCTATTTGGTAGTAATGTACAAGCCCCCTTGTTCTTATCACAACATTTGCTACCAAGTTTAACCGCAGCGAATGGTGCGATCATTAATATGGTTGATATTCATGCCGAAAGGCCTCTTCAACAGCACACTGTGTACAGTATGGCAAAAGCGGCGCTGGTAACGATGACGAAATCATTAGCCATTGAACTAGCACCGGAAATACGAGTAAACGGCGTCGCTCCTGGCGCTATATTGTGGCCAGAGCAAGCACTTGATGCTGCCGACAAAGAGCAGGTGTTACAACAGATACCCGCTAAATCCCTCGGGACCCCTGAAGATATTGCGCAAGCTATCCACTATTTGTGTGAAGCGCGGTATGTCACTGGGCACATTATTTCAGTTGACGGTGGGCGCAGTGTGGTATCGAGTCACAAAGTGTAGCCACAAGAGATGAGTCAGATTCGACCTACTCGGATAGTATTCAGACGCTTTCTGGTCGCTGTTATTATGCTTCTTGTCGTAACGGGGTGCGAGCGCAATCAAGTGACTGATACACTTAGCGAATACCAACAGCGCATGGCCAATGTACTGGACACATCATTTAATGCAGCGATGACATCATCATCAGCGCCTTTAGTCACCTTGCACTACCCTAACAAGCGAGAATTAACAAACCGCATCAAGTCTACCCAGCTTGACGTTAAAGCGTTTTATTCGCTGAAACAATGTGATTTAAATGTACTGATAGCCCAGCGCAATACACCGCTTGGGCGCACCCAGTTACCTTCAGTTCGTTATATCTATGAAAGAGAAGTATTAGCATCACTATCAAGGTGTAAAACCTTGATGCCACAGCACAGTGAATTATTGGATAAGTGGCTCGAATATAAACAGCTTACCTTGCCTTTGGTTTGGGCAAACCTTGTTCAGACCAGTGACGAAACAATCAATGCATTTAGTAGCAATAGTGATTTTTTTGTCTCTGCTCCCCCTACCCAACTGCATGAAACACAAAGCGCTCTGAGCTATTTACTCGCCTTAAATGATAGCGATAACAGCCTAGCCAATAGCAGTGCGCTAGAATCAAACTTAGATTTACTCTCCAAAGCCCACCTACCCGCCAGAACATGGCGAACGCAGGCGGTATTGCAAAATGAATTAAATAAAACGACTCAGTGGTTAAAAAAGCAAAATTTGCATGCCCTATGTCCAGATGGTAAAGCGAGCCAGAAAATTAAATATCTTAAAAATGTGTTCACATTGTTTTTTATTGAAAAAATCCAGCCAATCGGTAGTGAATTAAACCGAGTACATTACGCCTTAATGCCTTTTTACTCTGCACTTAGTCAACACCCGAGATTGGCCTCGCCGTTTCGTCAGTACATCAACACCCATGGTAACGACGGCTTTGACGGCTACCAAAACGCGATAAAAAACCATGTGCAGTTTTGGCAAACTTTATTTAAACACTGTGGCATTTCGCCGCGCGCAAATTAGCACCAGATCGCGGAGATAGGCGTCGCTTCGTCTGAGTAATGCGTGGCTATTTGCGCCTGTAAAAGCTCCGCACAGGCTGTGGCATCGGTTAATGCATTGTGCTGGCGATAGTATGGTAAATGATATCGCGAGCGGCAATCCGTTAACCGAATCGAGGGTGTTTTTTGCCCCAACAAACTGCGTAAAAAGGTACGCTTAAAGGTGCGTGAAAAACGTGCCTCTAAGGACATGGTATCAATGCACGGAAACACAATTTCTTCGCCAATATACTGCTTCATGGCTGAATTCAAAAACCGAGTTTCGATATCTTTATGGTGAGCCACAACCACTTTGCCTTGCAAGTGTTCTAGCAATTCATCTAACACCCGATTAAATGTTGGTGCATCGGCTACATCCGAATGAGTAATACCATGGATCACCACCGATTTACTTTTCAATTCAGTATCGGGTTTGATGATCCAGTGCTGCGCTTGGGCACAGCGTATCCGCTGGGTAGTCATGGCGACTAAACCAATACTGACGATACTGTCTGTTTTTGGGTTTAAGCCTGTGGTTTCAAAATCTAACGCCACCAGTGGAGCCTCGCAGAGCGGCGTATCACCACTGACGGCTCCTTGGGCATAAAAACGCTTAAGCGCTGGATAGCGAGCGCTTTTTTGCCGCTTTGCATACTCAGCTCCCCAGTCAGTCCCCTTGCCTAAGCGCCGCAGATCAGGTTTATCTTGCAGGGTACTTTTATCTAGATAAAACATAACGTGCTTTGCCCCATTACAAATGTCGTCCGGGTTGGTAGCGATACTTCATGTACTTTTGGGCATCACTGAGTATTTGAAAGGCATCTCGCAGGTTTTTCCGTTCAAAGTCAGATAAATACTCTGGCTCAATATCGTTGTCCGGCACGCGATTCATCTCTAAGTCAAACGCTTGATGGCGAATACGCACCATAGCAATAAACTCCAGCGCATCACGTAAATCAGCGCCTCGCCCAGGAGGGAGTATTTTGGCATCAATAACATCGTTTAACCGAGAAAAACTGTTGCGCCCTTTGGCACCAACTGACAACGCATGCACCCGAATTAAATCAGCAATGGGCGCTGTGCCTCGTCGCTTCATATTAATCGAATTGGTTTGTCTGCCGTCGGTTTCCATCACAAAGTCTTTAAAAAAGCCCAAAGGCGGGGTGCGCAGTAACGCGTTTCTCGCCATACAGGCTAAAAAACGAGAGTTTTTATGGGCTTTTTGACGAATTAGCCTATTGAGCTTTTCTGCCCATGCTTTTTTGCCCCACACACCATCTAAGTCAAAAAATATCGCGCTATTAAGTAAGGTTTCTGGCGTTGGCTTTTCAATCCACTGAGTAAAGTACTGTTCCCACACGTTTAGAGGTTGGCGCCACTTTTTGTTGGTCGCCATTATGCCTCCTTTACAATAGGTATAACCGCAGCGGTCTAACCCATCGCAGACAAAGTTAGCCAATTTACTAAAATACTCGTCATGCACTTTGGGTTCAAAACGATTATCCAACACAAGGGCATTGTCTTGGTCTGTGACGATGAGCTGTTCGTCTCTGGCCATTGAGCCAAGCGCGAGAAAACAGTATGGGATCGGTGGCGGGCCAAATGCCTCCTCAGCGAGTTCAAGCAAGTGTTGTTTGAAGCTGCGCCCAATAACGGCCATCGCACTACCGATCATTTGTGAATTTGCGTCTTCATCTACCATGCGTGAAAAGCATGCATGAACTTCTTCTTTAAGTGTTGCAAGCTCGTCGACGTTTTGAGCACTGAATATGCTTTTCACCACAAATAAACTATTTTGCGATTCATAACGCAGAATATCTTGATGACTAATTAAGCCAATAGGACGCGAATTTTTAAGCACAGGCAAATGCATGACTTTATGCTTAAGCATTAACATCATCGCTTCGAACACGTACTGATTACTTTGTACCGTGTTAAGCTGGGAGGTCATGATATCGGTGACAGGCGTAGACAAATCAAGGCCTTGGGCCACAAGTCGACTGCGAATATCGACATCAGTAACGATACCAATAACGGGCTCATCATCCGTTTCATCATCGTTGTTTTCAGTCGATACTTGATTGTTCGGCACTTGCTCATTAGAAATCAATACCGAAGAAACACCTTCCTCGGTCATGCGTAACGCCGCTTCTTGAACGCTGGTGTTCGGCGGTAAAATCAAAGGGAGCTGCCCAATAAGCTTTTCCACCTTTGCTGTTAACAGTGAATCATTGTCTTTTTTATCTGGGCTTGGATCACGCAATCGGCTGCGATCTTCTACTTCAACATAATCAGCAAACTGCTCATCATTATCAAAAAGATGATTAAAGGTGTCTGCATCAATTAAGTACACCAAGGTATCTTCCAGCGCCACAACAGGAAAACGCACAGGGCGATTACGCATTAAGCCTAGTTCGCCAAAAAAATTGCCTTCCCCGAGTCGGTTATACAGCTCACCGTCGCGACGAAATACCTCCACCGCACCGCTTCTGATTACAAACCAGTGTTGGTTATCTTGACCAAACGTGAGTATTGGTGAACCCGCTTTGAAATAAGCTATTTCAACTCTTGAGGCAAGATGAGACAGCTCTTGCTGAGGTATATCTGAGAAGGGTTTGTGACGTTGAAAAAAGTCAGTGACTTCAACTTGTTCGATAGCCATATAGCAGCAGTCCATATAAGAGGGAAACATTGCATGACATTAAGCTCACGCAAATACTATCAGTTCATACTTGAGCTTAAAAATAGAAAATCCAGCCCTAAGGCTGGATTTTTTTAAACCAAATACATTATCTATCTTGGTTCAGACATTAATCCTTTGACCATAGAAAATGCCGCTATCAACAGCACAATGGTAAAAGGAAACCCTGTAGAGACCGCCATAGCTTGCAGGGCTATTAAGCCGCCACCTAATATCAACGACACAGCAACGAGCCCTTCAAATACACACCAAAATACACGTTGTGGTGTAGGAGCTTCTACCTTGCCGCCAGCTGAAATGACATCAATAACGAGTGAGCCCGAGTCGGAAGAGGTAACGAAAAAGACAATAACCAACACGATCGCAATGAAAGATGTAATACTGGCTAGAGGCAAGCCATTAAGCACAGCAAACAATTGTAAAGGTAGTTCTGCGTTTACAGCAGTTTGATAACCGTCTGCAACGACTTGTTGTATTGCTGTACCACCAAATACTGTCATCCAGAAAACACAGGCCACAGAAGGCACTAACAAGACCGAAATAATAAACTCTCTAACGGTACGACCACGAGATACGCGAGCGATAAACATACCCACGAAAGGACTCCAGGAAATCCACCAAGCCCAATAAAAGGCAGTCCAACCAGTTGCAAAACCAGTGTCTTCACGGCCAACTGGGTTAGCTAATTGTGGCAAGTAACGGAAGTACGACACGATATTATCGAAAAAGCCGGTCAATATAGCAATGGTAGGCCCAACTACGAGCACGAAGAACACCAATAACACAGCTAATATCATGTTGATTTCAGACAGTTTTTTAACACCTGCATCTAGACCTGCCACCACAGAAAACAAGGCTAAACCTGTAATGCCGAGTACTAGCAAGATTTCAGTGGTTTCACCTAAAGGCAAACCAAACACTGAATGTAGACCCGATGCTGCTTGCGACGCACCTAGTCCCAACGACGTAGCTAAGCCAAACAAGGTTGCTAAAATAGCTAAAATATCAATGATATGCCCCGGCCATCCCCATACTCGCTCACCTAAAATAGGGTAGAAAACAGAACGAATCGTTAACGGTAAGCCTTTGTTGAATGAGAACAACGCTAAACCTAGCGCCATAATGGCGTAAATAGCCCACGGGTGAAGCGCCCAGTGATAAATGGTTGCCGCCATCGCTAACTTCTGTGCAGCAGCGGCGTCTCCAGCGGCGCCCGCTAAGGGAGCATAATCGGTGCGTACGCCATTTTCAAAGGTTGGCCCTGCGAAAGCAGTACCAAAATGGCCTAACGGTTCGCTTACGCCGTAGTACATCAAGCCTATGCCCATGCCTGCGGCAAAAAGCATAGAGAACCAACCCAAATAACTGTAATCAGGTTTGGCTTCAGTACCGCCTAAACGCACGCGCCCTAAGGGAGAAACAACTAAGGCTAAACACAAAATAACAAAAATATTTGCAGCTCCCATGAAGAAGCCATCTAAGTTACCTGTTAACCAAGTGCGAATATTACCGAAAAAGGGCTCAGCTTCAGCTTGAAACAACAGTGTTAGCACAACAAAAGCGATAATCATCACCCCTGAAACGGCAAAAACACGGTTATGGATATCTAATCCAAATGGTCCAACATTGACCACAATGTTGTCCTGTCCCACTTGATAATCAGTATCGATGGGGTTTACTTCTCCGTCCGGTATCATCGGATCGTTTTTTTCTTTCATCGAAATTTCCTTTTATTTATTATGTATAAAAAGGCGCATTACTTTGTTTTCAACTAAAAGTAATAGCCAATATTAATATTGAAGCGTTGCTCTGTTTCGTCAGTATCACCCGCTGCACTACCACCAATAAAGGGCTGATTTTTAGCATGCACCAAATCGAAATAAGTAAATAAGCCACCAGCGGCCACTGACATCCCCAAGACATTCATCATGGTATCTTCGCTGTCATCTGATTTGTCATAAACCAAACCAAAATTGTTATAGAACTGCAAGTCAGTGACTGGGCCAAAATCTACCGCCATATCGTAAGCGATATTTAAAGTGGTCGATTTTGCATCAGCCGCGATGGAGTCATAGAAAGAATATGCCCCCACGGCTAACCTATCTGCTTGGCCGATATCATAATCATATTGGCTGTGTTGAAATTGCAGATGCCAATTTTGATATTGACTGCTGGTATGAAAGGCCCACGCTTGGTAGTCACCGGCGCGCTTCTCGCCGTTATGAATACCGCCGTGCAACGCTGAAACGCCAACCTCGGTCTTCACCTCACCTGTATTAAAGTGATAGGCAAAACGACCGGCAAGCGTGTTGTACTCCCCTAACCCTTCGGTGGGTTCGTCATAAATGCCTTCGCCCTGCGTTCTAATACCAACAATATCATAAGAATAGCGATCTGAACGATTGTCTACGTATCCATCCACGCCGCCTAATTCATCATTCTTAAAAAAGCCTACATCTAATTGCCAGTTGTCAGCGACACTGCGCTTAAATACCACACCTAAATCGAAGTCGTCTTCTAAACCTAGATAGTAGTTAGTGCTGAAAAAATAATTCTGGGAGTTGTATGCTTGATTGCCAAAAGGCACTTGCGTAATACCGGCTTGAACTTGCCAGTTTTCACTAAATTGATAACCTGCATAGGCATATTTTACGGCTGTCATGTAATCAAAAAAGCGGATTTCACTGTTTAGGGTAACACCACCGACTTCACCACTCATATTGATCCGAAAAATATCGAAGTCAAAATCCCCGCCACGATTTTTGTTTCCATCATCGTACGAGGTATAGCTATAGTTGGTTCGAATTGCACCACCAAATTTAATTCCATCCGTGCTCTCTTCTGCCTCTGCATCTGTGGTTTCGACCGAGTTGGTTTCAACGCTTTTTTGCTGCTTGGCTAAATCAACTGACTCTGTGCTTTGGTTTTGCGATGATGAAGGCTGGTTTTCGGATTGACTAACGGGTTTTGCTTGTTTTTCCAATTGCGCTAAACGGGTTTGCAAGGCTGCAATTTGCGCTTTAAGTGTTGCCAGTTCTTGTTCACTAACTTCAACAGCTGATGTGCTGAAAGAGCTCGCTATTGCTACTGATAACAGCCCTGGCTTAATACACTGTGTGAGTTTCATGGTATGTCCTTTGACTTTAAATAAAATAAACTATGTTTCCTCTCTTTTGCTCGCAGTGTTCTCTGCATTACGCCAACCGTTAAGCATAGTGTTATTATTATTTTGCTTAGGTTGTTTCTTATTATTATTTGGGCTTTGGGACCACCTCTACCCAGTTTGATTGCTAACGGGCAAACAAAATGGGGAACATTTCATTCATTCGCACCGTCTATTTCTCTCGCGTTTATTCTGTAAATAACATCAATGTAAAATTGCCACATTGCTAGGATTGAGCAAAATGCACACCAATCGCGTAACAAACAAAAAACAAGCCAGCAAAATAGGTAGAGTTCAATCTATTATTTTATGAAAAATGGATTATTTTTTAGACAACACAATGAAAAAAGAATGAAAAGTAGAGATATACAACCCGACGATAGTAGCATGTTCACGCGATGATGAACACAATCAAAAATAATACCGTCAAAAACCAAGCAATAAAATCGTTAAATTACAATAAATTAACGTTAACATTTAGTTAAAAGAGATAATACTGTGTTAGTCCTCATTTTCATGCAATAGCATCAAAACTCACCGCACAGCATAAATCCTATTTTTTACCCAAGAACAAAATTTACATTGAGTACTAATAAAAATAACGAAAAATTCGCATGGTAAAATAAGTTGAATCAACAGGATTGATGGCCAAATGAAACACTATCGGAAAGAAAGTCATGGCTGTGTAAAATATACAGAAGTAGAAAGAAGTGGTGCGTCCGAGATGACTCGAACATCCGACCCCTACCATGTCAAGAGAACGCACATAGTATTTTGAAATATCCCCTTGTAACTCAATGTTAAATCATTTCACCTAAACCCCTTTATTTTACTGACCTAAACGCCTATTATTTGTATGTGGTCGCTGACTGACGTTATTTGGCGTTGGTGGTCACACTAAAATATTGTGCGACACCCGTGCGACATTAATAATAGGAAGTGTGCGACATGGCAACTTTAAAGGCAAAGTTAACCGATTCGTTGTTAAAAAATATAGATCCTGAAATAAGGCGCATCAGCGATACCGAGGTTAAAGGATTTCATCTTCGGTTGGGGAAGCCTAAACCAGATGGAATTAGATCGGGTGCTTACTATCTCTATTACCGAATCGGCGGCCGTGAAGGGTTTGAGCGCAACTATAAGATAGCTAGCCTTGATGAAAAAAACATTACGCCAGCTAAAGCCCGAGACGATGCGAAAATTTTACAAGGCCGCATAAAAACTGGCATTGATGTTTTTGCAGAACGTGAAGCTCGAGAAAAAGCGTCTGCAGCACAAAAAAAGCTCGCTGATATAGCTGAATTAGAGCAAGCAAAGCAAGATTCTGAAACGGTAGAGTATCTACTGCTTGAGTTTACAGAGCGATACCTAAAACGCGAGCGTAAGCGCCCCGAGAGCGCAATTAGCATATTCAACAATGATGTTATTCCGCAGATAGGCAAAGTCCCGTTATCAAGCGTTACCAGCCGTTTAATTCTCAATGACTGTATCGATTTAATTGTAGATAGAGGCCACAAGCCACACGCACGCAAGACCCTAGCCCTAATTAAGCAAGCATTTCAGTTTGGCGTAGATAGAGGCCTAATAGAAATTAACCCTATTGCTAATACTTCGGTTACATCAAACACCGGCAAAGAGATTGCCCGTGATCGGTATTTAAACGATGACGAGTTGAAGCAACTATTTATAGACTTGCCAAAAGTCGGGATCACAAGGCAAGTTCAGTTAGTAATAGAATTGCTCTGCTTAACTGGCTGCAGAGTTCAGGAGTTAACCCTTGCCGAATGGTCGCATATCGACTTTGAAAAACGTATGTGGCACTTCCCTCCTGAAAACACCAAGAGCCGCCGCGGTGAAGAAAAGCCGCACTATGTTCCAATCAATGACGAAATAATTAAACGACTTAAAGAGCTATCAGTTCAGTTTGATTTTTTAGGCAGTAAGTATGTTTTCCCCTCAGTAACGAATAGAACAGGCTTACCAGGCACACAACCCATTGATAAGCGCAGTGTTGCCCGGGCTATCAAACGGCATATTAGACCTGATGACGTTGACGAGCCTAAAGGCAGATTTATAAACGTTGCAGCATTCACGCCGCACGACTTTAGAAGAACGCTACAAACGCACTTATCAAAAATGAAGGTCGATACCATTGTCACTGAGAAATTGCTAAACCATGAGCTAGCAGGAATGATGAGAGTTTATAACCAGCATGATTACATGGACGAACGCAGAGAAGCGCTAGAGCTTTGGGCCAACAAAATTAAGGATTTAACAGCATGACCAATTTTGACAACTACGTCCCTAAATTATTGCTCGAAGCACTAGAAGGTAAAGGGGATTTGCTTTCCCCAACCATAGTTCATCCTGAAATATGGCATCGGTTAGTGACTAAAAACCCAACAAATGAAAAAATCTGGAGGCTAGTATATAGACATGTTAATAGCAGTACGCCGAGTGTTTTTAAACATCAATTCTTTGCGTACCGTAATTTTATCGAGCGAATTGAAACTGCATATGATGGGATGGATAATTGGGAGAAACGGACCAATGCAGAAAAAAAGGAGAGGATTAACGAAATAGCACGATTAGCAAAAGCTCTTTCTAAGAAAATTCAGGGCACGCCATTTGATACGCAGGTCTTTGAATACTTTAACCATGAGTTTTACTTAGAGGCTCTAAATGAGATCAGTGAAAACAAGCACGATATGTTCGATTTAAACGTGAATGACCAATTTAACCTATCAGGTATTTACTCCCCTGATATCAGTCAGATAATGAATAACATGTCAGAGAGCATTAAGGAATCTGGAGCTGAAAGTGGAGTTCTTTCAAAAGTAAACGCTGAGGACTCCAACATAACTTATTTTGTAAGAGTGATATCAGATTGGCTTAATACTCACTTCGGTTCACCTTGCCATGAGTTAAACTCATTGTTAGCGAGCGTCATCTTTGAAGATTCACTTACAGTCGAAGACGTAAGAAATAAGTTGCGCAGATACCATGCCTCAGAAGGAAAAATTTCATATTCAAAGCAATACATCAGTCGATCTATTCAGAATAAACCAGACTCTTTTAATGAAGAATAAGCCTGTGACAAAATGAGCAATTTATCTATACTTTGTCACTCTCATAACATCCCGCATACACCCTAATATGTCTCCAGCGATTGGCGCTAACCACTAATTACTGGAGATACACCAAATGTCATACTTAACCACTATCGAACTAGCAGCACAGCTTAAAATTTCAGAAGTCACGCTCAGACAATCTAGAGTTACTGGCAAATTATTGGGAGCGAAAGCACCAAGACATTTAAAGCTAGGGAGACAAGTAAGATACTTGAGCTCTGATATTGAGCAATGGATTAATGAAACCAACCAAGTGGAGGCAGCGTAAATGAAAAAAGCCGCCACTCAATCGAGCAACGACTCTCTTTCACTTAGCACGAAAAAGACTAGCAGCAACAAGCGTAAGACGCAAAAGGAAAAAACACTCGAGGCTTTTATCAAAGCTGGCCAAGATGGTTTTTACCAAATACAAGCGTACAGCGCATTTCAAACAACTTGCCTTCACACTGTCGTTTCCAACTTCCAAAAAGAAGGGATCATGTTCGCAAGGAGACCAATATCCCACCGTAACTCTGACGGAGGTGAAACCACTTTTACTCTGTATTGGTTGGAGGATGATGAGGCCATTTTGCGGGCGTTAACAAAGCTCAACTATTTACGTGCCAAACGAGGTCTACCACCCTATAAAGGCGGCCACCCCTATCTACTTGATAGCCTAATAGCTTAAGCCCTTCGGGGCTATTTTAGGGGGCACAATGGCGAAACCTCAACCATTCGCAGGTATACCGAATAGGGTTAATGATCATCCTGATTTCAATAAATTGTCTGGTAATGAAATACGTTTACTCCTTTGGTTTGCTTATCAATACAAAGGCAAAAATAACGGGAAGTTGTGCGCGGTTTGGTCGCAGGTAAAACACCGCGGGTTTAAATCACAAACAACGCTCAGTAACGCTATAAAAGGATTGAGGCAAAAGGGGTTTATTGAATTGAGTAAAGGTAACGCACTCACTCAAAACGGCAGGACACCAAACTATTATGCCATTACGTGGGAAATGGTAAATGACATACCAGGCTTTCAAATGGATTTAAAGCCAACTAGAACCGCACTGAGGACGTTTATTGATGTTGTTGATAAACATAAACCTTAAATTTTCCATACTCCAGTTTCTGGAGGATAAAGGCTGTTTGTACTCCAGTTTATGGAGTATGCGAAACTTTTATACTCCACTTTCTGGAGGATGCGGAAAAAACCAAACTTAGTAAAAACAATCACTTATCGATTTATCAACCAATCTCGCATACTCCAGTTTCTGGAGACCTTAATAGTTAGCCATACATACAGTTTATTTAAACTGATTCAGTCTTTAAAAAACCACTTCTTAAAGGCTATTTATAATCGGGCGCAGTAAACAGGCTGAATTACCCGAAAAAGGGTAAGCGGTTACCCTAAAAGGGGTATGTATGTTTAGGTTTTTATCTAACGGCATGTGCTCACAGGCTAATCAGTCATTACCATTCAAAAATGTTTCAGATTAAAACCGTTCGCTAAACCGAAAGAAAAACCGATTCAAAGCCACGCAGAGCGAGAGGTACAGGCTAGAACTAAACCGATAGATAAACCGATGCCTAAACCGTTAGGCCCCCTGAACGATAGTTGCCTAATCAGGCAACTAAAGTTGTCTAATCGGTTAACTATATCCTCGACGCAATTAAACAAGCAGCTATGCAAGCCTTGTAATCACTGGGTACTAGCAAAATGCTATCCACCGACTCACTTCGAATAACAGTCATTTTTGACTAATAACTAGTCGTTTTTGACTGTTTTACTTAACTTAGTCCAGCAAGCATCTTTGACCCACTCTGAAAACGCCTGGTTGCTTCTATCGATGTCGATAGCTTCCACTAAGTCATCATCAAATCTTATTTGCTTCCGGGTTGAACCGGACCGCTCAAAAGATTTTTTTTCTTTTTTCTCTTGCATTGGTACGTACCACTGATTATAGTTAGTTAACGGTACGTACCAATATACATCAAGATGACGATCTTGCCTAACCTTAATACCGGAGCAAATACCTATGAAAGACAAAACAAAATCTATCAATGATTACAGCGATACTATTTCTAACAACGTAACGAAAGCATGCTCGATTTCTGTAGTGCTGCAGGCAGCCATAGAGAACGATTGTGAGCCAACCAAGCCGCACTTAGTCAATACTCTCTGGGCGGTAATTGATTTACTGGCAGAAGCGGAGCAAGCAGAGGAGCGCATCCTAGAAATAGAGCGCGGCCACAAGCGCGGTGAGAAGCCTCAAACCGCCGGCGAAGGTGCTGACGCGTCAACCACGCGTGAAAGTGGCGTGAAAGCCGCGTAAAGAAACCTTTAACCGAATAATCAGCTTTAAATTAACCCTAATGCTTATTGGAGCAAAAATATTATGAACACTAATACTTACTCAGTTAATCAGAACAGCCTACAAGACGCCTTTATCAATCTTTCTCAAGTTTCAGCAATGCTCAACATGCTTGCAGAGAACGGTGACGGAGGTACCTGCTTTACTTCGCATGAAGATGCAATACAGGTTATCTATGGTTGCCGCCAGATGATCAATGACACTAAAACCGAGCTAGAAAGTAACGCCGTAGCAAACACACCTGCACATTTGAGCGTGGATGAATTGCCAAGCTCAGGGATGTAGATAACTGGCACTAACTAAATTTTCTTTCGCGGTGCCCTGAAACGGGGCATCGCTATGAATAGCGCTACATCCCACCAATCTTAATTCAGGATGGTTTATATTTAGGCCCCCACCCTACCCCCAAGCGAACAGCAAACCGAACAGCTGAAAGCCGCAATAACACTGGCCTGATTAGGTAGTAGCGAACAGCCAATCGAACAGCCAAGTGACCAGTCAACCAACCAGCCAAGAACAGCAGAAACAGTGCGTTGTATAGCAGTATCGACCTACCAAGCGACCAGCCAACCGACCAATGAACTTTGATTTTTTCCGCTTACTATTTTGTGAACCAAAAGTTTTTTTCTTAGATTTAACACCCACGAACATGCACATACAAAAACCCTTTAAAATCAAAAACTTAGGTGTTTACAGGCCTTTTCGGTTGGTTTATAGTGAATTTGCTCAGGTTAAAGGCTCTGGGCAACTTTCTAGTTTCAAAGTGGATAGCCGATAACGCAAAGATTCCATGAGTATAGACCTGCGAGATGTAGGCGAGTACAGGCGGTGCAGTTTTTCTTTCAATATCTTTTAACTGCACCGGCTTATTCCCTGGTCAGTTGCCCAATTTTTTCACTAATTGGAAACTGAATCATGAAGAAACTATTAGAATTACGCTCTACCAAAGCTGAACTGCATAAGCAGATGAAAGCTATCGTTACCACCGCAGAAACGGAAAAACGCTCGCTGACTTCAAATGAGTCAACTAAGTTTGAAGGACTGCAAAAGCAAATTACCGACCTCAATCAAAAAATTGAATGTGAAGAAGTCTTAGCAGACAACGAACGTTCACTTATCACCGGCGAAACTCCAGAAAGCAAAACGGATAAACCAAGCAACAGCGAGTTAAGAGCATTTGTTCAAACAGGTGATCAACGAAGCTTAAGCGCTGGCGCAAATGCAGACGGTGGTTACACAGTCATTCCGGCAATCGACAAGGACATTACTAAGGTATTAAAAGAAAGCTCAGTCTTTCGCCAAAATGCCACAGTAAAAAGTATTTCCACTGAGAAGTACGAAAAGCTTGTTAGTGTTGGTGGTACCTCTGCCGAATGGGCAGACGAAGGTGATTCACGCGGCGAGACCGATACAGGTAAGCTCGAAAAGGTACAAATCCCAGTCCATTCACTTTATGCATTCCCCAAGACAACCCAAGAGCTTTTAGATTGGTCCGACTTTGATGTATCAGGCTGGTTAAGTTCAGAAGTCGCAGACGAAACCGGGCTAAAAGAAGAAGCAGCATTCTGGACTGGTGACGGATCCAAGAAACCTAAAGGCCTACTTACTTACACTCGCGATGCCGCAAACGATGCAACACGCTCATTCGGTGAAGTACAGGAAATCGAATCGGCATCAACAGGCACGATTGTAGGCGATGACCTTATCACCCTATCGCACACACTGCGCACAGCTTACCGAATGGCTGCCAAGTTCTATATGAACGACACCATGCTTGAGAAGGTACGCAAGCTTAAAGACACAGACGGTAACTACCTCTTTAGAGCTGGTATCGCAGAAGGCGCACCAAGCACATTACTTGGCAAGCCAATCGTTATTGCCGAAGACATCCCCGACGACCTAATCGGTTACGGTGACTTAGCAAGAGCATATTACGTAGTTGATCACACAAGCGGCACTCGAATGATTCGAGACAACATTACCCTACCAGGTTGGGTAAAAATGCTAACGACACGTTATGTAGGCGGTGGCCTAGTTGACTCAAACGCTATCAAGTTCTTAGCACCTAAAGCAGCGTAAACAAGCATAGAAATTAAGGGGCATTTAAAGCCCCTTTTTTGTAGAGGTTGAAATGAATCAAATTGAAATTAGAGCAGCGGCAGATCTTAGCTTACAAGGCAAAAAGATAATTGGCCGCCCCGTTGTTTACAACTCCCCTTCACAAGACCTAGGCGGGTTTGTTGAGGTAATAGGCTCAGGTGCTTTCGGTGATAGCGTTAATAATGATATCCGCGCCCTTGTTGAACATGACCAGAAATTAATTCTTGGCAGAACATCAGCCGGCACTATGACTATTAAAGAAGACGAGCAAGGCTTGCTAGTCGAAATTGACCCGCCAAATATTCAAGCAGCTAGAGACTTAATGACAAGCATAGAACGCAAGGACATTAGCGGCATGAGTTTTGGTTTTACTGTTAACCCTGAAGGTGCTCAATGGGACTTTGACCAAGTACCAGCCCTTAGAACAGTGACAAGCGCGAACTTGTTAGAAGTCACGATAACAGGAATGCCAGCATACCAGGCAACGAACGTTGAGGTAGCCATGCGCTCACTTCAAGAAAAGCAAAAATCAAATGACATTGACTTGATGCTTGCCAGATTGGAGATGATGAGATTATGAACTTACTAAAAATGTTCAAGCGCAGCGAACCGGTAACCGACACTTACGAATTGCTTCAATCACTGGGCTTAGGCTCGCCCACTGCCAGCGGGAAACACGTTAATAGTGAAGTAGCGCAAACTCTGCCCGCTGTATATTGCGCAGTTTCAACCATTGCCGAATCGGTGGCTAGTTTACCTATCCACGTTTACAGACGAACCGATGAAGGTAAACAGCGACAAGGCCGACACCATGTTGAGCGCCTACTAAACCAGGCACCAAACGCTTACCAAACTGCATATGATTTTAAAATGGGCTTACTAAGATCTGTTTTACTTCGCGGCAACGGGTACGCACATATTACATTCGACGGTACAGGCAAACCTAGCGCGTTACATTTACTGCACCCTGAATCAATACAAGTGGAGTTACTTTCTACTGGGCGACTTGGTTACAAGCACACTAACGCCAAGGGCAAGGAATCAAAGTATCTGCAGGATGAAATATTGCATATTCGCTACCACTCAGATGATGGGATAATAGGTAAAAGCCCTATTCAAGTTTGCCGAGAAAGCATAGGTCTAGGATTGGCACAGCAAGAGCATGGCGCCAGCCAGTTCAAGAATGGTATGCGAGTATCAGGCGTATTAGAAACGGACGCTAAACTCACTGATGAGCAATTCACAGCCCTAACTAAAATATTCGATAAGCACCAAGGTTCAGCCAACAGTAACAAACCATTGTTATTAGAAGGTGGCTTAAAGTGGAATCAAATTGGCCTCGCTAACAACGATGCGCAATGGCTCGAATCACGATTGTTCACAATCTCAGATGTGGCCCGAATGTTTAAGATTAGCCCTATCTTCTTAATGGACTACACCAACAGCACATACAGCAATTTTAGTGAGGCCAGTCGAGCTTTCCTTACTCAAACGCTTAGGCCATGGCTCAGCAACATTCAAGAAGGTTTAGCAAGCCGCCTCGTAAGCGATAGCAATAGAGCTAACACCATCATCGAATTTGAAACTAAAGACCTGCTAAGAGCTACAGCAGAGGACAGGTTCAATGTGTATGACATAGCCATTAGAAACGGAGTGATGAACCCCAATGAATGCAGAGCAGCAGAGAACATGCCACCGCGACAAGGTGGTGAACAGTTTAGCCAAAGTTGGATGCAACAAGACCAAGCAGCAACGAAACAGGAAACGGATTAGGTATCACATTTATGCCCATTAGACCTGGCAAGGCATGTCGAAAGACTGGATGCCCCAACATAGCAACCCACACGCAACATCAAGGCTACTGTGAGCAGCACAAGGACAGTGCTGGATGGTATGCCAATGAGAAAGCAAAAGGCAATCGTCATCAGCGTGGATACGGTAAAGATTGGCAACAACTAAGGGAAATAGTGCTGCAGCGAGACAAGGCAATATGCCAAGCGCACAAGAGGCAAGGCCAGATTGTAAGTGGTAATCATGTTGACCACATCAAACCTAAATCAATGGGAGGCACAGACAGCTTAACTAACTTAGAAGTGTTATGCAGTCGATGCCACAACGAAAAGACCGCTAACGAACGCACAAGAGGTACGGGGGTATTTTAAGGACTAAAGGCTTTTACTACAGTACCGCCGCCTAAGTATTTTTTACACACCGTCAGTTGAAAATTTAAGAAACGAGAAACAGGATCGACCATGACACAGCAATCATCAGCTTTAGAAAAGATGCTCAAAGGCACAAACCGCACCGATAGAGAAGCGCCTAAACTCAGTGTGGACGGTGCTTACAGCTTCCCGCACTGCCCTAAACACCTCAAAGGTGATCATCGTAAAATATGGGGTGAAGTAAACAAGGCAATGACGCAATATAGGGTGATCACCCTAGCCGATAAGCCACTTTTAGAGCAATATTGCTTTCTTTTAGCAAAATTACGGTCTGATCCTGACGCTTTTACAGCCTCTTTACACGCACAATTAAGAGGGTTAGCCACTGACCTGTGCCTAACACCAGAAAGTCGTGCTAAGGCTAAATTAGGGGCAATTGATGCAGATGCCGAAGCGCTTGCCAAGTATGGTGTTTAATTATTTTAGGCTTAAAGATAGACTGGGTGAAAGAAACTTAGTCTAAGGAAGCCCATGGTAAAAAATACGGAAGTAGATAAATTTGAATCAGACCCTTTTGGTTATTGCTCAACAGTTTGGCATGAGTGGGTTAATGTACAAATGCGGGCTGGTCATCATGTCAATTTGGAAAAAAGCCCTACTTCCGAAGAGTTAAAAAATCCAATTTTCTGGATTTGCCAAGCCAACTCTCTATCTGAATCAGCGAAGATACTAATCCGCACTACGCCTGATTTTTCTTCTATGCCGAAATCGATGTACTCGATTTGCTACAGGCAATATATGGCCAGCGCATTAATGATGCTCGGTTATAGCCTTGAACTCATGTTTAAAGGTTTATCAATTCAACAGTTCGGTGTTGAGACCTACACTAAGAACGAAAGGAAATACTTTTCTCATAAACTTCCCTGGTTAGTTCGCCAACATATTCAAATAACAGCGAAAGAAGAAGCAATATTAAAATGCCTTACTCATTTTTTATATTGGGCAGGGAGATACCCAGATCATGGAACCGGAAAAGAATCTGAGCTCGAGGATATTTTCAAGCTATCTGAAAGCAACCAAATATCTATGAAAGAACTTTCAGCGACATTAGATAGGTTGGTGAAATTTGCTACTGGAAAGATAATTAGCTCAAGCCAATAAATGATTTTAACAACAAAGAACATCAAATATCCAAGTGCGACACTAGTGCGACATATAAGGCTTAATAAATGATTGTGTTAGTGTTTACTATCGACTGAAAGCCTTAAGAAGTGGTGCGTCCGAGATGACTCGAACATCCGACCCCTACCATGTCAAGGTAGTGCTCTAACCAACTGAGCTACGGACGCACTAAAAAGATTTGCTAAGGAATCCCTCGAAGCGGCGCGTATAATAACGATGCTACTAAGGGACTGCAAGCTGTTTTTTAAGCCTTGCGTTCAGATGCTGAAATTATACACAAAACGGCGAATTATAATCGCGAACCCGCATTATTTTGTGTCAAATAGCCGAGTAATGTAGGTGTGATATCGTGTATATCTTTTACTTGCGTCACTGCGTTTAGCTCAATAGCGACTTTAGGCATACCAAACACCACACAACTCGCTTCGTCTTGAGCTAGGGTAAACCCGCCATTTTGCTTAATATGCAATAACCCTTGGGCACCGTCTTTCCCCATGCCAGTTAATATCGCCGCAACCACATTTTTGGCAAAAGGCACAAGTGATTCAAACATTACATCTACCGAGGGTTTATGCCCACTGACAATCCCTTCGCTGTCCAATTCTATGCGGTAGTCTGCCCCAGATTTGACTATTCTTAGATGCATAGCCCCTGGCGCTAAATAGGCATTACCCGGTAAAATTCGTTCACCGTGTTCAGCTTCTTTAACTGCTAGGCTACAACAACCATTTAATCGCTTAGCAAAGGAGGTAGTGAACCCAGGCGGCATATGCTGAGTTAACACTACCGCAGGGCTATTGGCTGGCATGGCCATTAGTACTTTTTTGATTGCTTCTGTCCCTCCTATGGAAGCGCCGATAGCGATGATCTTTTCAGTGCTTAGTAAGGGTAAACGAGCAGGCGTTGTAACAGTTGAAACGTTAGCCCGCTCTACCTTTGCTTTTGCTACCTGACGGATTTTTTCAACGATAACCTCTTGATATTGCTGTATACCCTCGCTAATGCCCAATTTGGGCTTGGCGATAAAATCTACCGCTCCAAGCTCTAATGCTCTTAGGGTGGCATCTGCGCCTTGTTCTGTCAGCGTGGATATCATCAACACAGGCGTCGGTCTCGCCTTCATTAATTTATCCAGAAAGGTTAAGCCGTCTACTTTCGGCATCTCAATATCCAGTGTGATGACATCAGGCTTGTACTTATTCACCATATCTCTTGCTGCATACGCATCCGGCGCGGCCCCCACTAATTGCATGTCTGGCTGCTGCTCGACTATTGCCCCAATAAGACTGCGAATAAGTGCCGAATCGTCGACAATAAGAACACGAATGGTCATCTTGTACCTCGTTAAAATAGTTCTACGTCACCAGTGGCTTGGGCATTTCGCTTGAGCTTCAAGCGATACTCACTTTCTCGGTCGAGTATGGTGGTGTTATGTAATGACTTAAGCTTGCGTACTTTCACCTCTCCGGTTTCTGGAAAGAAATAGACTTTGCGCGGATATATATCTAGCAAATCGCTGGCTAATATTGGAATTTGTTCAGTTTTTAAAAAATCCACCACAAACTCAGCATTGCGTTGACCAACTATGTTAGTCGTCATCCCTTGTAACACTGCCCCGCCGCCAAATACTTTTGCTTCTAAGCGCCGCTTGTCGCCGCCTAATTTCAAAATCTGGGTGATCAGTATTTCCATCGCATATACCCCATAGCGTGCCGACGCCGACACTGGGTTATCCCCGGCGTTGTCGCTGGGCAACAAGAAATGGTTCATGCCACCAATTTTTAACTTAGGGTCACGTAAGCACACCGCTACGCACGAGCCAAGCACGGTAAGGATCAATGTCTGTTCAGTGGTGGCATAGTACTCGCCGGGCAAAATTTTAATGGCATCGCATTCAAAGTGCCTATCATAGTATCGATTGGGGACCATGCCATTGGTATTAAAATCTGCATAATAATCGCTCACACCGACCTCTTAACGGGTTTGTAAACCGTCTTGCCTAATAGCTTGACCACGTGCTCTGCGGCAGCGAAATTTTCAGAATGGCCCGCCACATAAATCCCTTTTTTTGACATCATAGATACCATGCGTTCAAGGATCCGTATCTGGGTTTCTTTATCAAAATAAATCATCACGTTACGACAGAAAATCACATCGATAGGTGACGGTATTTGCCACTCTTTTGCGGTTAAATTAAGTTGAGTGAACGAGACCATTTTTGCTAATTCAGGCACCACTCTCACTTTGCCAGCATTGCTCCCTGTGCCTTTTTGGAAAAAGCGCTTCTTCTGTTCTAGGGATAACCCCTCTATTCGTTCAATGGGATAAATGCCATCACGGGCAGTTTGTAGCACTTTGCTGTCAATATCAGAGGCAATAATCTCAATAGGCACATCAAAACGCCCGTACGTTTCAGCCACAGTCATAGCAATAGAATATGGCTCTTCGCCGGTGCTACTTGCTGCGCACCAAATTCGACGACTGTTTGGCATTTCCTGCAAATAACGCTTGAGCACGGGAAAATGATGAGACTCGCGAAAAAATGAGGTTAAGTTGGTGGTAAGCGCATTAATAAAATGCTGTTCTTCATTTTCATGCGTTGCCAAATATTGTAAATACGCCGCGAAGTGAGGCAGTTTCAGCGCCCTCAACCTTCTCGCCAGGCGGCTATAAACCATCGAATCTTTACTGTCTGCCAGCTGTATTCCGGTCTTTTTATACAAAATCCCTTTAACTTGCTGAAAATCGCTTTGGCTAAACGCAAATTCTTTCTTCGCTGCGCCGCCACCAATGTTAGATACCATTAATCAAAAGCTCTCCCACTCGTCTTCTTCTTGAGTGGTCGCCTGAACTAGCTTGATGCGCTCTTTGTGTTGTACTGGCCTCTTCGTCTCTGCCTTGGGCTGAGGTGCCAATCGAGGCGTGACCTGTAAGTCATTCTCATCAAATTTAAATGCCGCCACTCGCTCGCTTAACTGCTCAGCTTGCGATTGCAAACTCTCAGCAGCCGCAGTTGCTTCTTCCACCAGCGCTGCATTTTGCTGGGTGGCTTCATCCATCTGGTTAATCGCTTTACCTACTTCATCAATACCCGAAGCCTGCTCTGCCGAGGCAGCGGCAATTTCAGCCATTAAATCATTAACGCGTTTAATCGAGGTCACAACGTTATCCATGGTTTCACCGGAGCGATTGACTAACGTATTGCCGTTTTCAATTTTGGCGACAGAATCTGAAATGAGTTCTTTTATATCTTTTGCTGCATTGGCAGAGCGCTGCGCTAGGGTTCTCACTTCAGAGGCAACCACAGCAAAGCCACGACCTTGCTCTCCTGCTCGCGCTGCTTCTACTGCCGCATTCAAGGCTAGAATGTTGGTTTGAAAAGCGATGCCATCAATAACCCCTATGATGTCGGAAATTTTTCGAGCCGACTCATTTATAGAAGACATAGTCGCAACCACTTGATTAATTAAATCGCCCCCTTCGCTGGCCACAGTTGACGCCTGAGACGCTAAACCATTGGCTTGATTAGCGTTTTCTGCATTAAGGCGAACCGTCCCCGTTAACTCTTCCATGGTCGATGCGGTTTCTTCTAAACTTGATGCTTGACGTTCTGTGCGATTAGACAAATCGGAATTGCCTTGGGCTATTTCAGATGACGCATTTCGAATGGTTTCAGTCGAGCCATTAATTTGGCCAATGGTATCGGCTAATGAGGCAATAAAGCGGGTAACGTTTTCGCCTAGCTCGTGAAACTCGCCACTGAATTGATGATTGAGCTTAGCGGTTAAATCACCATCAGAAAGCAAATTAAGTACGCGTTTAACTTCGTTTATCGCTTGTTTGCGGGCGGTAATGTCGGTGGCGTATTTCACCACTTTAAACGGCTTACCGTTTAAATCTAGTATCGGATTGTAAGATGCTTGTATCCACACTTCATTGCCTTGCTTGGCAATACGCTTGAACTCATCTGAGGTGAACACGCCATTGTTAAGCTGCTCCCAAAAAGCGCGATATTCGTGGCTATTCTTATACTCAGATTCAACAAACATACTATGATGTTTGCCCACAACTTCTTGCTCGTTGTAACCCATCGCGTTTAAAAAGTTATCGTTTGCCGATAAAATCACGCCATTCATATCAAACTCAATCACAGCTTGAGATTTACCAATGGCATCTATCTGACCCGAGTAGTCAGCATTATGTAGCTTCTGTGCGGTAATGTCGGTAGCGTACTTAACCACTTTGAAGGGGTTACCATTGACATCCATAATGGGGTTATAAGACGCTTGGATCCACACTTCATTGCCTTGTTTGCCAATGCGTTTAAATTCAGCTGAAGTGAATTGCCCCGCGTTAAGCTTTTCCCAAAACTCACGATAGGCTGCACTGTTCTTATATTCAGGCTCCACAAACATACTATGATGCTGTCCTTGCACCTCTTCTAAGGTGTACCCCATGGTTTCGAGAAAATTTTCATTGGCGCGTTGGATCACCCCCTTCATATCAAATTCAATCACGGCTTGAGATTTACTGATGGCGTCAATCTGCCCCGAATAATCAGCGTTGCGCTTTTTTTGCTCGGTGATATCGCTGGCATATTTGACGACTTTGAATGGTTGGCCGTTTAAGTCCATAATCGGGTTATACGATGCGTGGATCCATACATCATTACCTAATTTATCAATGCGTTTGAACTCACCAGAATTAAATTCGCCAGCCTTTAGGTGCTCCCAAAATAAGTGATACTCGTGGCTATTTTTGTACTCTGGCTCAACAAACATACTGTGATGTTTGCCCACCACCTCTTGCTCGTTATAACCCATCGCGTTTAAAAAGTTATCGTTTGCCGATAAAATCACGCCGTTCATATCAAACTCAATCACGGCTTGAGATTTGCTGATCGCGTCGATTTGTCCGGCATAGTCAGTACTTTGTATTTTTTGCGCAGTGATGTCGGTGGCGTACTTAATCACACCATTGGGTTTACCCTCTTCGTCAAAAAGCGGGTTATATGACGCCTGAATCCAAACAACTTTTCCACCTTTGGCTACGCGCTTGTATACGTCTGAGGTAAACTGCCCACGATTTAGCTGTGCCCAAAAATCACGGTATTCTTGGCTATTTTTATATGCCTCATCCACAAACATACTGTGGTGCTTACCTACCACTTCATCGGCGCGATAACCCATAGCGGTTAAAAAATTATCATTCGCGGCTTGAATGATGCCATTTAAATCAAACTCAATGACAGCTTGAGAACGATCAATTGCGTCGAGAATCGCTTGATCACGCATCTGTGATGCTTTTGAACTTTTGCTGCCTAACCAACCAAAAAGGCTCATACGTTACTCCTTCGTTGTTGCATGATTATCAAACAAACCCAACTCATCGCTTGATATTAAACTTTCAATATTGACCAAAATAACCATGTGCTCCTCCAAAGAAGCTAAACCCAATAAGTATTTACTGTCGAATGCCACACCAAATTCTGGCGGTGGTCGTATATCTTCGTCTTGTAACTTGATGACGTCTGACACCCCATCGACCACTATGCCAACGATGCGATCACATACATTGAGCATAATCACTATGGTGAACTCGGTGTAAGTGGCTTCCCCCACAGAAAACTTAATGCGTAAATCAATGATAGGCACTATATCTCCACGCAAGTTTATGACGCCTTTAATAAAGCTAGGCGCATTGGCGATTTTGGTCACTGTCTCGTAACCGCGTATCTCTTTAACGGTCATGATATCTAACGCGTAATGCTCTTCACCTAAGAAGAAGCTGAGAAACTCGTTCGACTCTGCGTGCATGTTTTCTTGCGTGATGTTTGAATTCATAAGATGCTCTCTTTACTCATTCCATTTGCTTTAACGCTATTGGCCAGCGACTCTACATCAAGGATAAGGGCAACTTGCCCATCGCCCATTATGGTCGCCCCAGCAACGCCTTCTACCCGGCGATAATTTTGCTCAAGGCTTTTAATAACGACTTGCTGTTGCCCCATTAACCCATCCACTAATAGACCAAAACGTTTATTACTGCTTTCAATCAACATCACAATAGCCCGGCTGGGCTCAGTAATAGCCCCCTCGATTTGCATTTTTTGATGTAGCTTGACCAGAGGCCAGTATTGGTCACGGATCCAAAGTAGTTTATCGTTTGAAATCAGCTTCATTTGGCTTGGGTCTGGCTGTACCGATTCGATAATATTAACCAGAGGTACGACAAACGTTTGACTGGCAACCGACACGCAAATCCCATCCACTATGGCTAATGTGAGAGGTAAGTGAATATTGAAACTTGACCCTTCCCCCTGGCTTGACTCGATTTCTATTCGCCCGCCTATGGCTTCAAGATTACGACGCACCACATCCATGCCGACTCCTCGACCCGACACGTCGGTCACTGCTTCAGCGGTTGAAAAGCCAGCTTCAAAAATCAATTTCCATACATCACTATCGGGCATATCAACATCAACTGACATACCATTTTCTTGCGCTTTGGCTAAAATTCGCTCACGGTTTAAACCCGCGCCATCATCGATGATACTAATAATGATGCTGCTGCCTTTTTGCTCGGCTTTAAGGATCACCGTGCCCATTTCAGCTTTGCCTAAAGCCAACCTGTCTTCCGTTTTTTCGATTCCATGGTCAATGCTGTTGCGCACCAAATGGGTGAGCGGGTCCACTAACTTTTCAATCATGCCTTTGTCTATTTCCGTATTGCCCCCTTCTATCACCAAGTCTACTTTTTTCCCTAACTTGCTGGATAGGTCACGCACCACTCGAGGGAAGCGATTGAAGGTAAAATGCATGGGCAACATACGCATAGACATAACCGATTCTTGAATTTCTCGGGTGTTACGGGTCAGTTCTGCAATAGCATTTTGAAGCTTTTCATTGGGTTCACCCGGCATATCAGAACTAACTTGAGATAGCATTGATTGGGTTATCACCAGCTCCCCAATAAGGTTGACCAATGAGTCTATTTTTCCGGTATCTACGCGAATAGAAGACGATTCGACGGATGCTTTTGCAGTACTGCTCTTAGCAGCATTTTTTTTAGGCTCTTTAACGGCGCTTGTTTTTTTCGATTTGGCATTGGGCAGAGGTAATTTCTCAAAAAAACCATAGCCTTTTTTATTATCACTTGGATCGTCCTTCGGGTGCTCGTTCTCAGGGAAAAAACCGTACCCTTTATCAATACTTTCGTCTGCAGGCGGCGCGGTATCACAGTTGATGGCGCTATTTCCGGCGTTAGTTGCTGGTGTTTCGGTCGGGGTTGTATCAAAAAAACCAAAACCTTGGTTTTCGTCATTTTCAGGTTCACTTGCGGTGGCTGGCGGTTGCTCAAAAAAACCGAAACCATCTTCGTCATCGTCATCTATTTGCGCAGTATGAGCGTCACTTGGCTCGTCATCAAAGAAGCCAAAACCGTCTAAGTCACCGCTAACGCCTTCATTATTTTCGTTTTCATCATTATCGCCGTCATCGCCTGTATTTGAACTGTTTTGGGCGGTTGAATCTTCTAATGATGTCATTAAAATGTTGAGTTTACTGATCCCCTGATCAATATCCGCTTGCTCAATCTCTTCTTGATTGCGGTAATTGTCTAAGGTCACTTTGAGTAAGTCGGTCGTTTCAAGCAACAAATCAACAATCGGTGTGGTCATCTCAATTGTATTATTACGTGCCCTATCAAGCAGATTCTCCATAATGTGGGTCAAGCCAGTGAGCGCATCAAACCCAAAAATACCGCTACCACCTTTAATCGAATGAGCAGCGCGAAATATGCTGTTTAACTGTTCAGGGTCGGGCTCAGACAAGTCCAGCTCCATAAGTTGCTGTTCCATGTCGGCAAGGTGCTCTTGACTCTCATCAAAAAAAACACCGTGGAATTGTTCCATATCAATGGACATATCAATCCTTACCTCTTTAACCAGAAACGCTAGCCTAAAACTTTACTCGACACTGCCAGTAGTTTTTGAGGATCAAACGGTTTCACCATCCAACCAGTCGCGCCGGCTGCTCGGCCTTTGGCTTTCATGTCATCCCCCGCCTCTGTGGTTAATACCACTATGGGTATGGTTCGGTAATTGGCTAACCCTCTTAACGATTTAATTAAAGTCAGTCCGTCCATACGGGGCATGTTTTGATCTGTTAAAACAAAATCAAACTGCTGTTTTTTACACAGATCTAATCCCGCTTGCCCATCGTTTGCGGTGGTCACTTGATAAGCAGCTGATTTCAATGTCATTTCAACCATTTGCCTGATAGACGCCGAATCGTCGACGATTAATATATGTTTACTCATAGTGGTTATTTCCCTCACTTAATAAGTACTGAAGTTCTATTTCCTGGTGCAAATACCTGTATTTGTTCACAAAGTGAATGGACAAGATTGAGTCCCCTGCCGAACAACGCCTCGTCTTCCACCTGTTCACTCGGTACTTGTTGGTAACCGCTACCACTGTCTTCGATATCAAAGTAAAGTTGGCCAATTTCAGGTTCGAAACCCAACGTCAGCCGGATACGATCATTCTGCTCAAGTGTTTTTAGGCGGTTTTCCCGCTCTTCTAAATACTGACCAAAACTTTCGAAGTCGTGCTTTAAGCTCGAATCAAGGCGCAATACGCCATGATCCAATGCGTTATTAATTAATTCTGAAAATACGGTGAATGCTTTTTGGCGCAGCAAGGTATTGAGCTTGATACGATTTAAAACATCATCGAGCACTGAAATCATGTTGCCAGGGGCGAGTAAGTCCCCAGCAAAGTCCAGCACTAACTGCATATGCCCTGTGCGCAAGCCATCAACGGACGCTTGTTTCCCTTGATACATTTCATGCAGTTGCCCCAAACTCACGCTGCATACTGATACGTCATCTTCTACTTGTGCCCCTGTGCTGTGACAAGAAAAAGCATCTACCACCTGGTTTAGTAATGCGTTAGTCGAATTTAATGACCGGATCACGTTAGTCAGCCCCGACTTCCCGAACGCTTCACCGTTTACCCCGCGCTGTTCAATCAAGCCATCGCTGTAAAAAAATAGATGTTGGTTGGTGTGCAAAGGGTGAGTATGCACATAAGGGTTAAAATCATTACGCTCGACAATACCAAGAGGCAAAGACTGAGATTTTATGCAGCTGTGAACCTGTCCATTTTCGTTAAGTATCAGCACCTCTGGCATGCCAGCGTTAATAATACTGATAGCCGCTTGTATATAATTAACCTCTATGGCAATCATTGCCACGAAACGATCTTCAGGAATTTCGGCACAAAGCTTGGCATTAATTTCATGCACGATGTTTTGCATTGAGGTCCCTTCATGGAGCATCGCACGAATGGTAGATACCGCAGGTAATACACTGATTGCTGACGCCAAGCCGTGTCCTGCGGCGTCCATTAAAATCATAAGTGTATTGCCATTTTGTAACTGCTCAGCCACGAAAAAATCACCGTTAAAAGACTTTGAAGAACGCATGAAACTTTGAATCGCATCAGGCTGATCTGAAAACGACTGAGATAAATGGCGATAAACATGTCGTGCAAGCTCTTCTTCTTGCTGTTGTTCATCGAGTAATTGTTCTAGCTCACGATTTTGTTGTTGTAGCTTTTGTTCATTTAAATGGGCATCTAAACAACGCTGCACCACTAACTCTAAGAGCTCTACATTAATGGGTTTTAATAAGTAACCACTGACACCTAACAAAAAATACTGCTGCATCGATTGTTGTTCTTCATCACCCGTAATCATAATGACAGGACACGCCACTTTGTTTTGCAGCATAAATTCGAGCAACTCAGCGCCCAAACCATCGACCAAATAGCTATCAAGTAAAATTAAGTCGAATGGCTGACTCATCAATAACGTCTTGGCCTCCTGAATACTAAATACTGAGGTGACCGTCGCATCTTTTTGAGTCAAACGCAGACCGATGGTGTAGTGATAACTTTCATCGTCATCGACTAACAAAAAACGACGACCTGACAGAGGATTCAGAGGCATAGGAGTTATTCGAATTCAAACAGCTTTTCAAAATTGGCAATCAATAAGATATCTCTGGCATTATCTTTCGCTCCTTTTACCGACACATGAATATTCTGTGCCTTGGCTTTTTTATTTAATAAAACCATCATGCCCAGCGCGGAGCTATCAAGATATTCTGTGCGCGAAAAGTCCATAATGATTTTTTGGCACAGCGTTTCCTCTAGCATTGCACTATATTGTTCGGTAAACGTTTTATGCTGGCTAAAATCAAATCGCTGGGGAACATGCAACACTCTTACTTCGCTCATACAGGCCTAACCTCACAATCATTAAAAAAGTTCTAAATCACCTTCATCCATATTGTCTGATGACACTGGATTGTGCTTCTGTTCACGTTTAGCGCGAAATGCTTCTCTCAAGCGATAGAACTCTTCACGTTCCTCGTCGTTTTGTACCGACGTGACCACGTTCAATAGTTGCAAAACAAACACTAACGTTTCTTTGGTATAGCCCAAGTTCTGAATATTAATATCATCAAACTGCAGTGCACGAATGGCTTGGCCAAGGGCGACCTCAAGATTTTTAGATATGCCATCTAAATCTTGAATAACGTTTGCATCAGCTTCTGCTTTGGTAATAATGTCGTGTAGTGCGTTTTTAATATCTCTTTTTGCATCAATAACATAGGTAACATCATAAGAGGCAAGCGTACCCACTTCCTGTGTTAACTCCCCTATTTCTTGATTAACAAAACGCAAGCGTTTTTGAATACTCTCGCTAAATTCAGATGAGCGACTAGACAAAGAACGCACTTCATCTGCCACCACAGCAAACCCTCTACCGTGTTCACCTGCTCGAGCAGCTTCAATTGCCGCATTGAGCGCTAACAAGTTCGTTTGCGATGCAATGCCATCTATGTCTTTTAAGGCTTGCATAACTAGCGGTAAAGCTTCATGGATCTTGTTGACCTTATCGAGTAATTCCATTGATGCTGCTGACATATCAACAGTTGATTGAATAAAGCGATCTAGCGTCACTTCAGTGCTATTGGCGAATTGACGCATACGATCGCTATATAGTTCATCGGTATCACCAGCAACCGAAATTAACGTTAAAATACTGCTACTTTGCTGATTAATAAGCTGCTGTAAATCTGCAAACGCACTATTTAATAACCCTACGGCATCTGTTTGGGTGCCACAGATATTGTCGATACTTTGCTGACACTCTTCTATTGCTGGCATCACTTCAGGAAGCAATTCACTGACCTTAAAGGTGGTGTCATCGGTACTAGGCACATCAGACTCAGCAGAACGCGTAATTTCATGCTGAGGGATAGCCTCACTCTGTTGGCTTTGTATCCAAATAAGCCAAACGGAAAAAAGCAAGTTAGGAATTAATGCGACATAGGGATCAACAAAATAAACCAGTAACAACGAAAGGATTGCTACCAGTAAAAACATCAACCAACGTGTTCTCAAAATCGTTTCCAAAAATTACCCTGATGGTTAATAAAGCTAATCGCTAATTGAGAAAGCGCAAGAAAAAAACCGATAAAAACTAAATACATTTCAATTAAATAGGGACAAATAAAAATAAAGTTAGTGAACACTACAAGGTTTAATTAAGATAATTTAAGCATCAATTTAACCAGTTAATACTTTAGACTTAAGCAAAAAATATTCAGAATTTATTTTTATTTACCGATTTTTTATTCGACTCATTATTACCATTGTTGGATCCATCGAATTGGCGAAAATCAGCTGATTTTTGCAAGCAAAGCGCAGGCAAATTACGGTAATATCATTCAATGATTTGAATGACAGTTTAATTTTCGTTTTATGTTAGATATTTACGCGGGTAAATCAGCGCTAGCCTTGATTGAAAAAGACGGGTTTCAACAACACATTTTCAGTTCGTTTTTAGGTGCCAGTGGTGGTCCTAAATGGTTTAGTTTATTTGGACTGGACAAATACCTATTCGGCCAATTTTTTAGCAATCGTAGCCAGTCATTAAACCTCATTGGTTCCTCGGCTGGGGCATTTCGCGCTGCGTGCTTTGCGCAAAACGACCCTGTGGCAGCCATCAGTCGCCTAGCGAAATTCTATTCAGAAACTACCTATGAAGATGATGTTACGCCGATAGCAATAAGCAATAGTGCCCGGGTGCTTCTCGATCGCGTATTTGCTGAAAATGGCGCTCAAGAAGTCATAAACAATCCTGTATTCAAGGCGCACTTTTTAGTCGCTAAATCGAATGGTTTAGTGGCATCAGAGCGAAAATCATTACAAATAGCCGGATTAGTCAAAAGTTACGCATTGAACAGAGTCAATCGCCGTCTGTTGACCAAACAATATGAGCGCTTTGTTTTTCAAAATGCCAACAGTACACTCGCCATTGAAGATGAAAGTGGTTTTGCTACTCACACGGTTTCATTAACCGAAGCAAACATAAAAGAAGCATTGTTAGCGTCGGGCTCAATACCTATGGTGATGTTAGGCATTAAAAACATTCCCGGTGCGCCAAATGGTATGTATCGTGATGGTGGCATTATTGACTATCATTTTGATATCTCACTCCAAAACTCATCTGGCTTAACCCTTTACCCGCATTTTAGTGCACAACCCAAGGCAGGCTGGTTTGATAAATCGCTCAAGCGCAGCGTAAATGCACAAAACTATGATAAAACCGTTATGTTAGTGCCCTCTGATGCGTTTATCGCTTCTCTTCCTTTCAACAAAATTCCTGACCGAGAAGACTTCACTAAAATGACAACACAAGTGCGCATAAATTATTGGCAACAGGTATTACGCCAAACTGACGCACTGGCTGACAGCTTTCATGAATTTCTTGAACAACAAAATTTATCGAAAATAAAGCGACTTTCTTAACTGAGTAAATGGGATCGAGTTCGATCCCCAGAGAATCGATGAACATTCGGTCAAATAAATTAATTCAAAAAAGTGTTTTCCTCTATTGCAAGTTATCAACATCAATGCTCGGGTAGATAAACTGTGCGTTTTACAACCAACCGGAAAATAGTGAGTCATATCAAGCGATTAAGGTATAATTATCGAGAACTCAACAAGGTTATCCACAGATTCAGTGGATAACACGGGTATAAAACACAGTGAATGTGCATAACAGACTAAGAATTTGTGAATAAGCAACATTTGATTTGATCGATCATGCTGGGTATGCGATCAGTAATTAAACGACCAGTGTTGAATAAATAAACATGGTCCAACCATTGGGCTTTATACCCATTCCAATAAATAATAACCCCTTCATCGCTACAAATATGTCAGCTCACTCAAGCATAAATACTTGCGTTGTGGAGCAAACCCAGCAAAATAACCACTTCACATTTCTAACAACGGATCGTTCATGCCCAAACAGACTTTAGCTTTACACCCAGCGCATTTTTGTATTCATAGCTTAGATCACGACGCGACTATTCCCAGTGCAGTACTGCAAGCCCCTATTTTCTTTATCGGTAAAACCGAAGATGAATTGAGTGTCGTCGTACCGGATAACATCGCGTTAAACAGTGAAGCCAGTGATGGCAATTGGCGCGCCCTTGAAGTGCTTGGCCCACTGAGTTTGTCTATGGTTGGTATAATGGCGCAGTTAGGATCTGTCTTTGCCAAAGCTAACGTAAGTATCTTCGTGGTATCGACCTTCGATACAGATTATTTTTTAATTAAACACAATGATTTGTCTAACGCGGTAGATGCCTTGCGCCGTGATGGCTATAAAGTGACCGAGTGATATTTTGCTCTCCTCTATTGTTCGCCCTGACGCCCCAAAAAAGTTTAATAAAGCGCTAGCCGTTAGCAGCCCACTGGCAGGCAAAATTGTGCCATTAGCGTCTATCCCTAATGCGCTCTTTAATCAAGGAATGTATGGACAAGGGGTCGCTATCGAGCCATCTGGATATCAGCTGCTTGCTCCCTATTCAGGTGTTATCACGTCGTTTCCACAAACGGGCCATTGCATTACGTTAACCGCGAAGAACGGTCTACGTTTTTATATGCAGCTGGGTATGGATAGTCACGCTATGATGGGTGAAGGATTTAAACGCGTGGCCAAAGTGGGCAAAGCCTATAAGACTGGTGAGGTGTTGTTGGAATTTGATTTGATTAAAATGCGCCGGGCACTGCATAGCACATTATCCCCATTTACCGTTCAAAACCCGCAGAAACTGTCTTCTATTCAAGGCCATTATTATCAGGCCATAGCAGCGCAAGACGTTGCTATGACCCTGTTCGTTTAACGTTTATTTTTTCTAAGCCTGGCGGCCTAACTAAACTGAATAGTGCTTATTAATGGGTAACGCTCGAATACGCTTACCTGACGCGTGATAAATCGCATTAGTGACTGACGCCGCCACTGGCGGAACACCTGGCTCTCCCACGCCTCCAGGGGCCGCATCAGATTCAACAATATGCGTCACAATTTTTGGGCTTTGGTGCATACGTAATACGGTGTAATCGTGATAATTCGATTGCTCAATTGCACCTTCTTTAATGGTAATCTCTCCCATTAACGCAATCGATAACCCAAATATCATCGCGCCTTCTTGTTGTGATTTCACCCTATCAGGATTCACCACGCGACCGGCATCAATCACCGAATGCATTTCAAGCACTGTCACCTTGTCATTTTCTACTTTAACCTTTGTGGCCACAGCTACATAAGAAACGAAACTACGGTGAACACTGATCCCCCATCCTTCGTTTTCAGATGTCGAGTTATTCGCGCCTGATTTTGCTAACAGCATATTCAACACATTTTTTAAGCGCTTCGTTTCAATAGGGAAATTATCGTACGATTCACCATAATTCTCATATTGAAAACCTTGGGTTTTTGGATCAACAATGCGGTCCTCGCCTATCAGGTTTAGCCACATATCACTGGTGCTTATGCCTGCCTTTGTTGCCACTTCGTCTACGAATGAGCCAATAGCAAAACCGTGCTGAATATTACTTACGGATCGGATCCACCCGATACGCACATGTGCCGGCGCTTTATGTACTTCACAAGAGAGGTTTTCAATCGCAAAAGGAAGATCACCAAAGCCTAACGACAATTCACCGGTTTGCGGTTCGTCTGTGGTGCCGGTAAATGTCCAGCTGATGCTTGGAAAGGCAGTGCGTTGTACCCAACTTGTTACCTTGCCTGAATCATCTAGCCCTGCTTGGAAATGCTGAGCACTTATCGCATGGTAATACCCATGGCGAATATCGTCCTCACGACTCCACACCACTTTAACCGGCTTGCCGGTTTTTTGTGCCAATATCGCTGCTTCCACTGAAAAATCGGGTTTCGATTTACGCCCAAATCCGCCGCCTAGCAGGGTCACATTAACTTTGACCATGCTTTTATCAATGCCTAATGCGCCAGCTACATTTTGTTGGGTTGATTGTGGCGTTTGCGTGCAAGCCCACACTTCACACTGGCCATTTTTAAATACTGCTGTCGCCGCTGGTGGCTCCATTGGGGCATGCACTAAATAAGGTACAGTATAGGTTGCTGACAAGGTATTATTGGCCGAATCAAAGGCAGTATATGCATCGCCAGCACTGCGAATTGACTTTCCTTTAGTCACAATGCGCTTTTCGAGGTCAGCCAAATAAGCCGCTGAATCGTGGCGCTGGTTTTCGCCTAAATCCCACTGCATATTTAATGCTTGGCGTCCTTGCAAGGCTGACCATGTATTGTTGGCCAACACCGCAACCCCATTTAGGTTTTTAAACAACACCGGAAAGTGCTGCTTAGGCATTTCAATTACCTCAACCACATTCGCCACTTTTAAAGGGGCATCTTTATCGTAAGCTTTTACGGTGCAGCCCACCACAGGACATCGCTCAATAGTGGCGTACAACATATCCTCTAATTGCACATCTTGACCAAATACGGTGTCACCTGTTAGTACGTTGGGCAAATCAACAGAGGTGACCGGTTTACCGATCAATTTAAAATCTTTTGGCGATTTAAACGTTAGCGTTTTTACCTGCGGAACGTGTTGAGCGCTAGCCGCCTTGGCTAGCTCACCAAAGCCAAGGGTTTTGCCAGAGGGCTTATGTACAATCATGCCATTATCAGCGAACACGTCACTGACAGGTACATTCCACTTTTGTGCGGCGGCTTGTTCAAGCATGGTTCTGGCGGTTGCGCCCATCTCGCGCATGGTGGTGTAAAAACGACGAATTGAGCGCGAACCGTCAGTATTCTGGCTACCGTACGCCTCATCTCCTAGCCCCTGCACTACATTAACCTTTGTCCAGTCAGCACATAGCTCTTCAGCCACAATTTGTGGAATACCGGTACGCACACCTTGGCCCATCTCACTGCGATGACAGACAATATTGACCGTGCCGTTATTGTCGATACTGACAAATAAATTCAGCGTGTTCGAACTGTCATCAGTTTCAGAAGCAGCCCAAACAGGTGATACGCCAGGCAATATAGTACCTAAAACAAAAGCACCACCAGCAACACTGGTATAACGCAAAAAGTCACGACGGCTAAGCGATTTTATATCATTGTTAGTGCTCATGCCTGCCCTCCTACTTCTTTTCCAAGGGAGTAATCAAACGCGCTTTGCTTATTTTTTGCTGCCGTTTTTATCGCTGCTTTAATACGTGGGTAGGTTCCGCAGCGACAAATATTGCCCTGCATATAGGAATCAATAGTTTCATCATCAGGATCAGGATGTTCGTTTAACAGCGCCACCGCACTCATGATTTGGCCCGACTGGCAATAACCACACTGAGGCACATTGTGTTCAAGCCATGCTTGTTGCACTGGATGCTCAGCACTGGCAGACAAACCTTCTATGGTGCTCACTTCTTTGTCTGCGATAGCGGATAAGGGCATAACACATGAACGAATAGGCTGGCCATCAAGGTGCACTGTACAGGCACCACACTGTGCCATGCCGCAGCCAAACTTGGTGCCTGTCATACCAAGAATATCCCGCAACGCCCAAAGCAAAGGCATATTCGGGTCAACATCTATTTCAACTGGTTTGCTGTTCAAATTAAAACGAATCATTTAACACTCCATATGGGTGATGTTTTATTTAGTTTTTTTGGTCCTGCCCCATTGACTGGTGCCACTGTTGTAGCTCCAACTGGGTATCTATATCAAATTGGGCGTTGGGTAGATCAATTGCCACAACAGATGCGCTGTATTGTTGCAATATTTTTCGTGCCCCGGTGTCTGCATCCAATTCACTTAAAAGTGAAAAATACGTTCTAGGAAAAATAACCGGCGCGCCCAAAATACCCTTGTAGCGAGCAGCGATTATGTTTTCCGGATTAGCAGCACAATGATGCAACATTGTTGTTACCTGCTCACGCGTTATAGCGACCTGATCAGCTAAAGTCACCAATAAATGGGATGACTCGCTGTTCGCCTTTTGTACTCCAAACGCTATCGTCGCCCCCATGCCTTGTTGCCATTGGGGAAAAATACAAGGCGATACGTAGTCAGGGACATAGGGTAATATGTGCGCGGCATTTGCCCCTAAAACAAGATTAAACTCGCAAAGCTCTCGTGTTAAATCGCCATGCTCTGTCAACTGTGTCAGTGTATGCGACAACATAGGTTGTCCGTTGACCTTCGCGAGTTGTTTAATTCCATTGAAACGCTTGCTCTGCCCTGCAGCCAGCATCAATGCCGCGACGTTGATTGAACTTGTGCTGTGTGAGCCAGTATTCTGTGAACTCGTGCTCTGTGAGCTTGCGCACTGTGAACCTGCGCTCATCGAGCGAGTATACCGCTAATAGATTGCCCGTCTTGCTGCTCAATAAACGCATGGGCTTCAGATAACATTGACAGCGCAATCGACTCAGGTAACTCGCCACCTAAGCGTAATCCAATTGGATTGGCCAACGGTTTAACTAGGTTCTCTCTGGAGACTGGAATTAAACCAAGTACGCGATCTGTGCGATGCACTGGGCCAAGCATACCCACGTATTTGGCGCTACTGTGCTGAACTAACGCCAATGACGCTGCGTCTAGCTTGATGTTGTGCGTCATAATGATCGCCATATCAATGTGTTGTAACCATTTACTGTGCTCAAGTGACTCAATCGCTTCGCGCACTACATTCACCCCACTATCAAAATGGCCACTTCGTGCATAACTGGTACGCGGGTCAACCAAGGTCACTTGCCAGCCAAGTTGCGCCGCAATTGCTACCACTGGCCGAGCATCCACTCCGCCCCCAAACACGGCCAAATGCGGAGCAGGTTTAAGAAGCTGTTTGAATACGCCCGCTTCGTGTTCAAGCACAGCATCAACGCTGGCTTCTCGCAGTATATTTTGTGGTGCTTTCTCATGTACTACTTGCCCATATTCTGCACTCTTATTGTTTTCAAGCAGAGAATAAAGTTCGCCCAACTGTAAATATTGGTTATGTTCATCTACTGGCTGCAATAAAATACGCACCATACCGCCGCAGCCAATGCCCAGTTTCCACGCCAAATCTTCTTCCTCACGCATATCGTATTCTACGATGCGATTGCGCCCAGAGTCCCAGCAGCGCCTTGCTTGCAACATAATGTCTGACTCTAAGCAACCACCGCTTAGCAGTCCGTAATACTGTCCTAAGTCGTTTATCATCATCATAGCGCCAGGCTTACGATATGAAGAGCCGTCGGTTTCTATGATGGTGGCCAATACCCATTTTTGCGTATTTCTACTGCTCTGCCACTGCTTTAACAATTGATTTAATCTATTTGCCACTTAACGACTACTCATGATTGGTTGTTTATTGTGAAGGCTCATTGCTTTGTGTCTTAAAAGAATGCGTCTTTGACGTTTGTGTCTTAGGGGGTTGTGTCGCTGATGCAACGGGTGATGAAGGCTCAGACGCCGCACGCTCCTTGCGTAAGTCAATCACCAAGGTTTCAGATATTTTGTCTTGGATCGCTTGACGATTCGGGTCCCAGTAAATTTGTAGAAAACCCAATAAACCGGTCGCAATACCCGCACCGTAACCACCGTAACGACCGAAGCTTTCCCATAGGTTCAAACTACTGCCATCGAGTTTAATCACTTGAATACCGAGTAAACGCTTACCAGGGGTTTGTCCTCTCCACCAAGCGGTGAAAATACTAAAGTAAAACGCAGCCCAACCAAAGCCAAGCCCTAAATCTGCAGCGATGCCTTGAAGCCACGCCAGAATACTCGGTGGTGACGAGCCCTGTGCACGTGGGCCCTCTATTTCGCTTAAGGCGTCAAAAAAGGATTGTGCATTTTCTTTTTGTTCAGCGCTTTGGCCAGCATTTTCGCTTTCAGCGTTAGTTTCAAGGTTGTCAGACAGAGCCTCACCTTCAGTACTTCCTTTAACGGCGTTTTCAAAGTCAATCTTATCCACCTCACTTTGTTCAATTTCGCTTTGTTTTGTATTGCTTTGCGAAAGGCGGTTCTGGCTATACATGCGCTCATACGTTTGTGTCATGGCAACTTCTAGCTGGCTTTTTTGCTGAGGAGATAAATCGTCACTGACTGCATCGCGATACCCACTAAACAGCTCTTCCGCAACCTTTTTATCTATGGGCATAGTCGCTAAATCCGTCGCGAGTTTTTCACCTAGCGTCGTCCAGCAAACTAACGGCTCAATGCACTTGCCGTATTCGATGTCTTTAGCCACGCTTTTCGTTTCAAATAGATATTTCGCGGTTAACCCTATCAACGCTAAATCTTCGACCTTATCCAACTCTAAATCGCCGAGTGCATCGTCTTCGACTAATTCTGAGCGCACTTTTTGATTTTCATCTGGGGTTTCTATCACCTCTTGGAAAAATTCAATACTTTGTGCAGCAATTAAAAACAGCAAAATGGCCGTGACAAATCGCAGGGAAATTCGCGCCACATTAAAGCGTTTTTTCTTCTTTAGGCGATTTCCCGCACGAAAAAAAGTCACAGCGGCAATAAGTGCCAAGAAAATATTACTTGCTTGACTCAACAAGGCGACTAGTGCAGCGTCGACCATCAGTGCGAAACCACGCTTAATAGGCCTTGCTAAAGGAGTGCCGAAAAGCGATTTAGACACGTGAAACGCGTAGGGCGTCACCTGGTTGCGGGTTTCTTTCTGAGTTAAATGAGAGGAGTCAATGGGCGCTTGGTCGGAAGAAGTTTGTGCTGATTCGCTCACGCGCCCACCTTTTTATTTTTTGTGTAGCGCTTTTATTGCCTCCCCTAAGCCGTCGATCGTCAAGGGATACATGCGCTGTTCCATTATGTCCTGCATAATACCGATAGAGGCGTAGTAATTCCAATATTCTTGTGGCTGCGGGTTAAGCCAAATGCCGTGTTTGAAGTGCTGCAATATCCGCTGCATCCATAACGCCCCAGGCTCTTCGTTCCAATGCTCGACACTGCCCCCAGGATACGTAATTTCGTAAGGGCCCATGGTGGCGTCTCCAACGAAAATAACCTTATAGTCAGAACCGTATTTATGAATCACATCAAACACAGACATAGTTTCTTTGCCGCGGCGTTTGTTGTCTTTCCACACGCCTTCGTACACGCAGTTATGAAAGTAGAAATACTCTAAATGTTTAAATTCGGTATGCGCTGCTGAGAACAACTCTTCACACTCTTTGATGTGCGCATCCATAGAGCCACCCACATCAAAAAACATCAACACCTTAATGGCATTACGCCGTACGGGCATCATTTGAATGTCTAACAAACCAGCGTTTTTAGCCGTGCCTTCAATTGTATGCGGCATGTCTAATTCTTCACTGGTACCACTGCGGGCGAACTTACGCAGTTTTCTTAAGGCGATTTTGATATTGCGCGTGCCCAACTCAACATTACCAGCTAAGTCCTTAAACTCGCGTTTATCCCATACTTTCGCGGCAGAAAAGTTGCGGTTTTTGTCTTGGCCTATGCGCACCCCTTCAGGGTTGTAACCATTCGCTCCAAAGGGTGATGTGCCGCCGGTACCGATCCACTTATTGCCCCCTTGGTGACGTTTTTCCTGTTCAGCCAAACGCTCCTTCAAGGTTTTCATTAGCTCGTCTAAACCGCCAAGGGCTTTGATTTTTGCTTTTTCTTCTTCACTAAAGTGGCGCTCAATTTCTTTACGTAACCACTCATCAGGTATGTCTTTACCGAATAAATCAATTTGCTGAACGCCTTCGAAGTAATCGGCGAACGCTTTATCAAACTTGTCGTACTGACTCTCATCTTTGACCAGACACAAGCGCGCCAAGTAATAAAAAGCTTCAATATCAGCGAATACCACCCCTTTTTGCAGCGCACGGAGCAGATCCATCAACTCGCTCAGGCTGGTTTTGAGTTGGTACTCTCGTAATTTAAAAAAGAAATCGACCAACATTAGCGGCGCGCCATGAATACCAGTTTTTCAAAAAGGTGAATGTCTTGCTCGTTTTTCAACAACGCCCCATAAAGTGGCGGAATCGCTTTTTTGCTGTCTTTGTCTTTTAGCGCTTCAGGTGAGATGTCTTCAGCCACTAACAGCTTTAGCCAATCAATCAGTTCAGAAGTAGAAGGCTTTTTCTTTAACCCCGGGATATCACGTAAATTGAAGAATGATTCTAATGCCTGGGCCAATAAGTCTTTCTTAATGTCAGGGAAATGCACTTCAACAATACGGCGCATTTCTTCTTGATCTGGGAATTGAATATAATGAAAGAAACAGCGACGTAGAAAGGCATCAGGCAATTCTTTTTCATTGTTAGAGGTAATAATTACAATGGGACGCTCAGTCGCTTTAACGGTTTCTCTGGTTTCGTAAACAAAGAACTCCATTTTATCCAGCTCTTGCAACAAATCATTCGGAAACTCGATATCTGCTTTGTCGATTTCATCAATTAACAATACTGGGCGATTGGTGTTTTCAAAGGCATGCCACAGCTTACCTTTAACGATATAGTTTTTTATATCATGTACTTTGTCATCCCCTAGCTGCGAATCACGTAAACGAGATACCGCATCATATTCGTAGAGACCTTGCTGGGCTTTGGTGGTCGACTTGATATGCCATTGAATTAACTCAGTGCCTAAACTCGCCGCTAACTCTTCGGCTAACATGGTTTTACCTGTGCCTGGTTCACCCTTTATTAACAGCGGACGCTCTAATGTAATCGCTGCGTTAACGGCCAAACGTAGTTCATCGCTGGCAATATAGTTACTCGTTCCATTAAAAGACATCAATACCTCGGATTATTAGTTAAGCTTGTGGGTTGCGTTATTATCTTAAGGCTAAAACCGCACAGACATTATTTGTTACCATGAATTGCGCGCGTCGCTGAACTGCTTTGCATCGCGAGTGTCATCACTTACGCAAGATGAATTATGCAATAGTTAACCCCGTGACACGGTCAATTACCAATGAATAATGCTTAGTGTTAACTATTTCCATAAGATATAGCTAAAAAGCACTTTGAATTTGGCGACTTCGCCTTAATCTAAGTATTCTGGCCTTAGTTGTTTGAAAAAACCGAGGTCATTATCAAATTAAAGTTCTCAGACAGAAAGTGCCGTTAACGAATAAGTAAAAAAGTACGCTGACGTAATGGAAGGCGTAACGAATTAGGCACCACTTAGAATCCACAAAGGAAAATTTATGCAAGTATATGACGACAATTCCCTCGCTATCGGTAAAACCCCGCTGGTTAAATTAAACCGAGTTACCGGCGGTAACGTCTATGCAAAAATCGAATCTCGTAATCCAAGCTTCAGCGTGAAATGCCGTATCGGTGCCAACATGATTTGGGATGCCGAAAAGCGTGGCGTATTAACTAAAGAGAAAGAATTAATCGAAGCGACCAGTGGCAACACAGGTATTGCACTGGCTTTTGTTGCGGCATCTCGTGGTTACAAAATCACCTTGACTATGCCTAGCTCTATGAGCTTAGAGCGCCGTAAATTGCTAAAAGCACTTGGGGCAAACTTGGTCTTAACCGAAGCGGCTAAAGGCATGAAGGGCGCTATTGCCGCCACAGAAGAATTAATCGCTTCAGCCCCAGATAAATATGTTCCTTTACAACAGTTCGAAAACCCAGCTAACCCTGAAATTCATGAAAAGACCACAGGCCCTGAGATTTGGAATGACACTGACGGTAAAGTAGATATCTTTGTCGCGGGCGTAGGTACAGGCGGTACTATCACAGGTGTAACCCGATATCTTAAAAACACCCAAGGTAAAGCGATTACCTCAGTTGCTGTTGAGCCAACAGATTCCCCTGTTATCACACAAGCTAAAGCGGGCGAGCCGCTAACGCCTGGCCCACATAAAATTCAAGGTATTGGTGCTGGCTTCATTCCAGGAAACTTGGACTTAGATATTATTGATGCCGTTGAGCAAGTATCTAATGAAGAAAGTATGGAGATGGCGCATCGACTGATGAAAGAAGAAGGGATTTTAGTGGGGATTTCTTCAGGCGCCGCGGTAGCCGCAGCCAAGCGTTGGGCAGAAAAGCCAGAAAACGCCGACAAAGTTATCGTTGTCTTGCTCGCAAGCGCCGCTGAGCGTTACTTAAGTAGCCCTCTTTTTGCCGGTGAATTTGGCGATTCAGAAGAAGTTCAATAACGCTAAGTCGCTTGTCTTATTGTGAAGTCAAGCAGCATAAGTAATTGTAAAGGGAGGCTTTTTAGCCTCCCTTTTACTTTGCGTAGAACGCAGGTACACTTGCTCTGTTATTCTTTAACTAACAGAACAATCATGATTTTACATCGTTCGCTTCAACTGTTTGCTCTACTGCTCGCTATTTTCGTTATCAGTGCTTGTGACGGCCCTAAAAATACAGGGGCGGGAAAATACGGCATGATGGATACTAATATTCCAGAATACGCTGCCGTACAATTCTTCACGCACATCTATGCTGACGATGATTTAACCGGCGCGCTGGAATACGCTAGCCCGAAGCTTGCAAGACTGATGAAGTCTTATCGAATTAACCGCAACGTGCAGCGACACGTGCTCAACTTAACGTTTGATAAAGTCGAAATAAAACCCAGCGCAGCGAACGCCGGTCGTAATGAATTTGCTAAAGAAGCCAGTGTCTCTTTGTTTTTTGAAGGCACGCTAAACGGTGAAATTGTCAAAGACTTGCGTCAAGTTAAGCTCATTCGTAGTAAATCAGGGTGGAAAGTCGACGAAGTCAGTGTTGAGTAACACCAAACGCTCCCCTACTTCACATTAGCGCATGCCAGAGTCGATTTCTCACGACCAAGCTCGAAAGCTGGTGTTACATGCTCAGGGCCTACCCGCCATTAAAAAACGCGGCAAAGCCCTTACTCACACCCTAGATGCACTGGAATCGTTAGGGTATGTGCAAATCGATACCATTAGCGCCATAGAGCGTGCTCATCATCACACGCTTTGGAATCGTAACCCTAATTATCACCCATCGCATCTCACTCAGTTGGTCGCCCAAAAACACGCATTCGAATATTGGTCTCATGCAGCGGCATATCTTCCGATGAAAGATTACCGCTATAGCCTACCCCGTAAAGCGGCGCTCGCCAGTGGTGAGCTAGATCATTGGTATCCAAGAAACCCCAAGTTAATGCAGGAGGTGCTTTCTCGCATCAGCAGTGAAGGCCCTCTCATGGCTAAGGATTTTGAAACCCCAAGCACCAGCTTTAAACGAAAACCCAAGGACTGGGTCAGTAAACCGGCGAAACAGGCCCTTGAATATCTGTTTATGCAAGGGGAATTAATGATTAAGGAACGGGTGAATTTTCATAAGGTGTATGAGTTAACCGAACGGGTGTTGCCTGAAAGTGTCGATAGATCTTTGCCCACTGAGCAAGAAAACTGGCATTTCTTGGTTTGCCGATTTTTACGCGCTAACGGCTTAGGCCAAGCCAGCGAAATCGCTTATTTGCGCAAGCATACCAAAGCTGGCGTTCAGCAAACTATCAATAAAATGATAGAGGCAGGCGAGCTGGTTAATATTCAAGTAGCAGGCACGACTTACGTCACATTACCTCAGCTACTCGAAACGCTTAACCGCCCAGTGAGACGCAGTAAACTGCATATTTTATCGCCCTTTGATAATTTGCTTATTCAGCGCAAGCGAATACAGAGTTTATTCAATTTCGATTACTTACTGGAATGCTATGTACCGGCAAGTAAACGACAATATGGGTATTTCTCACTGCCCATTTTATGGGATGCAAACCTGGTGGCCAGAATGGATTGTAAAGTAGAGCGCAAAACTAAAGTGCTGCACATACAACATTTAGCGATTGAACCTAACGTGCGTAAAGTGGATGCATTTCATCATGCACTGAAAAATGCCTTACCGGCGTTTCTTGCCTTTAATCAAAGTCATGAATATAAACTGCATAAAACCTCACAAGCAGTGTAGTCATGCTCACCGCTAAGCAATCACTGTCTAACCACTTGCCGTTAAAGACTGCGCAATATCAATGTGAGGCTCTATCCTTGTATGCTCGTTTCCTTTAATGTTCCTTTCCTTTTGACTTTATATGAAACAAAATGACTTAAAATGCGTTCTGATATCTGTGCGATAGGCTTTGTACCAATTAAACTAAAATGTTCACCTATCAGCTCTATGTCATGACTTGCCATTACGATAGAAATAAGATGGTAACTCATGCGTTTCATTCTTTGTTTAACTGTTAGTTGAGAATTCACTTCATGTTACGACTGCCCTATTCTTGGTCTCATTCCCTTGGCCCCCTACTCGTTGTTGCTGTTTCTATTATGTTATTTTTCGCAGAGCCTAGCAGTAGTATGTGGCTTGCCTTTGACCGCGAAGCCATTGCCCAAGGTCAGTGGTGGCGCTTATTAACGGGTAATTTTTTACATACTAACTTGAACCATCTACTGCTTAATCTGGCAGCTGTATTATTGTTATGGTCGCTACACGGCCAATACTATCGTACTGGCCATTATGCGATGATGCTCTTTACCCTGTCACTTGGGGTGAGCTTTGGTCTATACGTGTTTGAACCCACTATGCAATGGTATGTTGGCCTGTCAGGCATCTTGCACGGAGTGTTTGTTTGGGGGGCGTATCAAGATATAAGACAAGGTTTAACCAGTGGCTGGATCCTCATGATTGGGGTTTGGGTGAAAATTTTAAATGAACAACTTTCCGGCCCCAGTGTTGGCATCGCCCAATTAATTCAGGCCTCTGTCGCCATTGATGCCCACTTATTTGGCGCATTTTGCGGCCTCATTATAATCATTTGTTCACTTATCAAACTGCAAAAAAGCAGCTAAGCTGAGTAATACTGCCTCTGTATGCTATGCCATAAGGAAATCAAATGAGCCAACCCATCGAACTTACAGGCGCATGCCTATGTAACGCTGTCAGCATTAACGTAGCTCAGGCTAAACCTGATATAGACGCATGCCACTGCGGGTCATGTCAAAAGTGGGGCGGCGGTCCCCTGCTAGCAATTGATTGTGGCACACAGGTTACGCTCTCTCCTAAAGATTCAGTGTCTGTTTATGACTCTTCAGATTGGGCTCAAAGGGGTTTTTGTCGTCACTGCGGCAGTCACCTGTTTTATCGTTTAAAGGAAACCCAACAATACATCATGCCGGTAGGTCTGTTTGAGATACCGGATACGACGGATGTCGGTTTCCATACTCAGATCTTTACCGATGAAAAACCAGCTTATTATGATTTCGCGAATCAAACCAAAATGATGACCGGTGAAGAGGTATTTGCTGCGTTTATGTCGCAAGCTGGTAAATAAAAATCCTTAGGCTCTGGATTATCTATTACACATAAGAAAAAGGCTGCGCGTTGGCAGCCTCTTTATACAGTAAATTTACTATACTTTCCGTCGTCCCATCACCAATGAAATAACCAGTAGCACTAGAAATACGAAGAAAATTATTTTCGCGATACCTGCCGCCGAACCAGCAATACCACCAAACCCTAGTACTGCAGCAACCAATGCGATAATTAGAAAAATAACAGCCCAACGTAACATAAATATTCCTTTTTAAAGTAAATGGACTTTAACTAAAGCGTTATTCGTGCCAAACCAAGCAATAACTTAATTGAACCCAAGTAATAACTGGCTTGAGGACCGTTAGCCTCCTTTAGTTAATGTTGATAAACGAGCGTGAGTTAAATGAAAATATGAATAATTTTATTCCCCTCGTGTAACAATTACATAAACGTTTGCGCGCAAATGTACGGCGATATTTTACTTTGGGACGGCTAAATCAGGTCTGTGGTAAATAAAAACGATCAGAGAAATTCAAAAAAAAACGCCAGCAGAGAATATCTGCTGGCGTTTCTTGTTGACGTATTTGAGATGAGTCGCTACTGATTATCGAAGAACTCGTCTACTTCGCGCTGAGCTTCTTCCTTAGACTTGCCGTATCTCTCTTGAATTTTACCAACAAGTTCAGTGCGGTTACCTTCCATCTTATCCAAATCATCATTTGTTAAATCGCCCCACTTTTGTTGGGCTTTACCTTTTAACTGTTTCCAATTACCTTCAGCTTGATCTTGATTCATCATTATCTCCCTTTAAGAAAATACTTCGAAAGTTCCCTTAACACAAAGTCGCGTTAAGGCGTGCTTCAAAGGTAAGAGGAGCAAACAACGTGCCAGCGGCAATCTCGGCTCAACATGTAACTGGGTAGCAGCAAATAACATGTACATCTGTAGACCTGCTGGGAAGGGATATAATTGGTGTAATCTGTAAACTACATTACAGATGCAATAACAGTGACACCTGCTCTTTCTTAGGTAACTTATACACTACCAATTTATATGAGTTAAGTATCATACGCTGTAGCTCTCCTTCTGGCAGGCTACCGTCTAATATAACGGTATTCCAATGTTGTTTATTCATGTGATAACCAGGTAATACAGCACTGAAGACATCCCGGAGCATGATGGCTTCTTGAGGATCGCATTTAAGGTTCATCCTGTATTCCAGCTTGTCATCACCTTCATTTGTTTGGGTATTTTGACTCACAGTCCCCAAGGCCAAGGTGGCAAACATTTTTCCTTTAACCTTATAAACCGCCACATCAGGGCCAAACGGAAAATCCTCAATGGTTTCTGGAAAGTCCAGCAGCCACTGCCGCGCCTTTGCGCCAGCCTGACGACTCGACTTACTAACCGTCTGAGTTTTCGTATGTTTGATGCTAAATGCTGTCATTGGAAATCTACCCTGGATACAAGACTTCATTGAATATTGGTTAATATACCCAGTTTTTCTAACAATAACCTTTCAACAGACACAAAAAAGGAGCAACTAAGCTCCTTTTTTACACTATTTTCAGCGCGCTAAGCACAGGCTAATTAGACCAAAATATCTCTCACATTAGCGAGGTCTGTTTTACCGTTGATGATCTCATCCGGAGTTAACCCTGAAATTTCATGTGGGAAGACCAACCATTCTTCACTTTCGTGAACAAAGTAATCCGGTACTATGTCCGTTTTATTATTTTGCGGTTTGTAGTAAGGGCAAGCGATACGCACATTCTTAGGCATATTCGCACGAGACAGTTTCTTAATTTGCTTAATAAGCGCATCAACACTGCGCCCAGAGTCAAATACGTCATCTACGATCAACAAGTCATCATCCGCATTGGCGTTTTCAATTAGGTAATGCAAGCCGTGAACTTTGATCGTTTTAGATTGTTGATCAATCCCGTAATAAGACGACGTGCGCACCGCAATGTGATCCGTTTCTACTTTCTTAAAATCAAAATACTCTTGAACCGCGATACCTATTGGGGCACCGCCACGCCAGATACCAATAATAAAATGCGGACGAAAACCGTCTTCGTATACTTTTGATGCCAAGCGAAATGAATCTTCTAATAATTGCTGAGCGGTGATAAATGTTTTTTCCATCGAAAAACCCTTTAAAGCGTGGACTGCCACTGACTGCATAAGGCAGTAAATCAGGGCACGAATATTAAATCATCGCCCATTATACACTGAAATAACACAATATGAGACGAGGAATATTGCAAATTTATGACGCTCTTCAGTCATTTGCTGCAAATTTATTCGTATTTTAACGCACTGGCAGGATCCACCTTCACCGCGCGATAGGCGGGGTAAATACTGGCAGCGAAACACAACAGCAATGAAAATAAAATAAGCAGAACGATTTGGTGCCAATGCATTTCAATCGGCAGCCCTACCCCACCTGTCGCCGCCATAATAGGTAAATCAAACAAACTCAGCAGATTATTTAATTGGCTAACCAATAACAATCCCCCCGCGGCGCCAAACAACGTGCCTTTTATGCCGTTATACAAGCCATTAAACAAAAATACCTGCATAACGCGGCTACGAGACAGGCCTTGGGTAAGCAAAATGGCAATATCACCTTTTTTCTCAGTAACTACCATAACCAAGGCTGAAACGATGTTAAATGCTGCCACGGCTATAATCAGCACTAACATGAGCGCCATCATGTTTTTTTCCATTTTAACCGCATCAAATAAAGGGCCTTGACGTGTACGCCAGTCATCACTGCTCAGCCCCATCTCAGCTAATGTATCCACCACGGATTTGTATTCAAATGGGTCTTGTAGAAACAAGCGCGTTTGGGCTATCCGGCTTACTTTATTACGCATCAGTTTAGCGCTGTCGTTGATATTCATTAAAATCACTTTCGAATCAAGCTCAGAGCCCACATCATAAATACCGACAACCGTAAATAAACGCTGGCTCGGCATTTGTCCAAACGGGCCAAATACGCTGCCTTGGGCAGATAAAATACGAGTTTGCTCGCCTAATCTCAAATCTAAGCGGGTAGACAGTGCGCGGCCCACAATAATCCCATAGCTGCCAGGAGTTAAGTCGTTAATTTGCCCCATCATCATATTTTCAGCGATGATAGAGTGCGCATCAGTGGTTTGCGGTTCAATGCCTTGGATCATCACGCCTTCTAAACTACGGGATGATTGCACGACCCCTTCTGACTCGATGAAATCACTGGCGGCAATGACCCCGGGCAATTGAGATAAGCTGGAAATGATCTGCTCACTTTCCCCTTGCGTATCTACCACTATGTGGGGCGCAATCCCTAGAATACGGTCTTTTAAGTCCCCCTCAAAGCCATTCATCACAGATAAAACGGTGATCAGGGACATTAAACCAAGGGCAATGCCGATAGCGGAAAATGCGTTGATAAACGCGATAAAGTGGTTACCTTTTGACGATTTTGCGTAGCGCAAACCGATAAAAGCAGAAACAGAGTGAAACATGCTAGCAATAGACTCTTAGCCAAGGGTTAGGGATAATTCAACGTTAATGTTAAATCAGGCAGTTTTTAGCGCCATGTGATTTAAACGCATTGCATTTAATCCATTAAAAAAAGCAGAATAAAACGTCTTCATCAATAATCGTTTAACTCATGGTAAAGTAAAACGTTTTTTGAATAATACGCTCTGGTCATAACGCAAACAAGGTTACAATACGTCAAGTGATGTTATAACGGATATTTACCCTGTAATATCTCAATTAACATATAAATGGACGATAAAAACCTAAGCTAAAGCCAAGGTAACCAAAGACATCCAGTTTCGGAGAATACATGCACGGCACCAGCCTCGAAGAAAAGCAGCAACAATTCAATGAGTTCTTTACCATAGAACACGCCATACGGGTGAACTTTAAAGCCGTAGCAGCTGGCTTTTCTTTGCCCGATGCAGATGATCTAGGCGAGCACATGCCCTACGCGTTTCGTGTGGCCAGTGAAGCAACCTCAATGGATGCTCAAACCTTACGCACATTGCGTAATATGGGTGAGCATGCTGAAGAGTTGGCCAGCTTTTTAAATGCACAATCGCGTAAAATCGACTTACTAATGTCGCTAGTATTGCAACAGCAAGACGATCCTAGCCAAGCATACGAGTCAGTCAAATTTGGTGGTGGTGGTATCATCGTCAAGTGCGACGAACCCTTCGAGCTTGAGCAAATTATCGAATTAAAGCTTTTTTTGAAAGAAGAGGCCTCCGCCATTTTCTGTTTCGGCGAAGTCATTGGATGCGAGCAGGTAGGCGAGCACTATCACGTATCACTTATTTACAACTGCATTCGTGATGAAGATCAAGACCTTCTGGTACGAGCAAGTTTACATCTTCAAACAGCGCAACTGCGAAAACGCGCCAAGCAACAAAAGAACGACTAATTTACATGACAGCAAGTATTTTTAATCCAACGCTGGCCAAAGGCCAAAGAGACGCTATTCACTGGGGAAACTTACACGGTAGTAGTTTAGCCCTAGCCATTGCCAATGCAGCAGGCAAGACCAAAGGCCCGATTCTAATGGTGACGGCTGATACACCAAGCGCCATGAAATTAGAAAAAGAGCTGAGTTTTTTCTTACAAGGTAAAAAGGTACAGGTGCAGTTATTCCCAGACTGGGAAACCCTACCCTATGATAATTTTTCGCCTCATCAAGATATTATTTCTCAGCGCCTAGAAACACTTTACCGACTCACTCAGGCAGAAAATAGCGTCTTTATTGTACCGGTAAATACCCTGATGCTGCGCATGGCGCCAACAGATTATCTCAGCAAATACTTGTTGTTCTTAAAGGTTAATCAAACCTTAGACATAGATGCCTTTCGCTCTGGGCTAGAGCGCTCTGGTTACCAACATGTCAATCAAGTCATGGGGCACAGTGAGTTTTCCATACGTGGCAGTATCATTGATTTATTTCCCATGGGCAGCCAACAGCCCTTTCGAATTGATATGTTCGACAATGAGGTCGACAGTATTCGTTATTTCGATCCTGACAGTCAGCGTTCAGGGGACAAAATAGACGAAATTAAGCTGTTACCGGCGCGCGAGTTCCCGACGGATCAAGATGGCATCAAATTGTTTCGCCAACAATATTTAGAAAAGTTCGATGCCAATAATTCGAAAGAATCAGTCTATTACCAAGTGGGTAAAGGCATGATGCCTGGCGGCATAGAATACTATTTACCGTTGTTTTTCGAGCAAAGCGCCACGCTGTTTGATTATTTGCACCCCGACACCTTGCTCATGATGCACGGCGATTTGGCCAAGGCCTGTGACTTTTTCTGGACCGACGTAAACGAGCGCTACGAACAATTGCGCTACAACCTAAGTCGTCCTCTTATGGCTCCGGCTGACCTATTTCTACGTAACGAAGAACTCTTTGCTGCGTTAAAGAAATGGCCAAGGATCACCATTGAACAAAACGCCAAAGAGCAAAAAGCGGGCGTCACCAATTACGACACTCGCACGATTGGTGATATTGCAATTAAATCGCAGAACAAAGTGCCTTGGGCAACCTTAAAAGAAAGGGTTAGCGAGTGGCAAAAAAGCGGTAGCAAGGTACTGTTTAGCGCCGAATCCCAAGGCCGAAGAGAAAGCCTGCTCGATTTACTCACCAAAGCGGGCATCAAGCCAAAGGCATTTGAGCACTTAGACGCCTTTCAAAAAAGCAAAGAACAACTCGGTATTACCATCGGATTAGCCGAGCATAGCTTTGTACTATTTGAAGATAACAAAGAGCTGGCGTTTATTACCGAAACAGAATTACTCGGGCATAAAATCAGTCAGCGCCGATTACGTGACAAACGCCAAGCGACCGACGAAAACGCGGTTATCCGCAATCTTGCCGAATTAGCGATTGGTCAGCCAGTGGTGCATTTAGATCACGGTGTGGGTCGATACCTTGGCCTGCAAACGTTAGATGCCGGCGGCGTCACCACTGAATACCTCACCATTGAATATGCCAAAGAAGCTAAGTTATACGTCCCCGTATCCGCGCTGCATTTGATCAGCCGCTACAGTGGGGGTGATTTAGAAAAAGCCCCACTGCATAATTTAGGCACCGAAACTTGGAGCAAAGCCAAGCAAAAAGCCGCTGAACGCGTCCGCGACGTCGCAGCTCAGTTACTCGATGTATATGCAAGACGCGCAGCCAAACCAGGGTTCTCGTATAAAATAGCGTGGGACGAGTACCAAGCCTTCAGTGACAGCTTTCCCTTTGAAGAAACCTTAGATCAGCAGCAGGCCATCAACGCAGTTATTCAAGATATGGGTAGTAGCAATGCCATGGACAGACTCGTGTGTGGCGATGTTGGCTTTGGTAAAACAGAAGTGGCCATGCGTGCAGCATTTATCGCTGCCAATCAAGGCAAGCAAGTGGCGATATTGGTGCCCACGACATTACTTGCTCAGCAGCACTATGAAAATTTCAAAGACAGGTTTGCCGACTGGCCGTTTAAGATTGAAGTGATGTCGCGCTTTGCCAGCGCCAAAGATCAAAAAGGCGTAATGGCCGGTTTAGATGACGGTAAAGTTGATATCGTGGTCGGGACCCACAAGTTGCTACAAAGCGATGTAAAGTTCGATGACTTAGGGTTGGTGATTATTGACGAAGAACACAGGTTCGGCGTACGCCAAAAAGAGAAGTTCAAAGCCCTTCGCTCGGATGTAGACATTCTTACGCTCACTGCCACCCCTATTCCGCGAACGCTAAATATGGCGCTGTCTGGCATGCGAGATTTATCTATCATTGCCACGCCACCAGCCAAACGCCTAGCAATCAAAACCTTTGTTAATCAACGCAACAAAGAACTTATTCGCGAAGCCATCATGCGAGAAATTTTACGCGGTGGTCAGGTTTACTTCCTGCACAATGAAGTAGAAAGTATTGAACGCACAGCGGATGAAATAGCCGAAATTGTACCTGAGGCCAGAATTGCCATTGGTCATGGTCAAATGCGCGAACGTGAACTCGAAAAAGTCATGGGTGATTTTTACCACCAGCGTTATAACGTTCTGGTGTGTACCACCATTATTGAAACAGGTATCGATGTACCAACGGCCAATACAATAATCATGGACCGAGCAGATCACTTAGGCCTTGCCCAATTACATCAATTGCGCGGTCGTGTGGGTCGCTCTCATCACCAAGCATATGCATACTTGTTAACGCCTCATCCTAAACGCATGACCAAAGACGCCAAAAAACGTCTGGACGCCATTTCATCTCTAGAAGATTTAGGCGCAGGTTTTGCCCTTGCCACCCACGATTTAGAAATTCGCGGTGCCGGTGAATTACTCGGTGATGACCAAACAGGGCAAATCACTACTGTGGGCTTTACCTTGTATATGGAAATGCTCGAACAAGCCGTTGAATCGCTTAAAGACGGTAAAGAGCCCTCCCTTGATGCCGCCCTTGCCAATCAAACAGAAATTGAATTGCGCGTACCTGCGTTGTTCCCAGAAGATTACGTCAATGACGTGAACACCCGTCTGTCGTTATATAAAAAATTAGCCAGCTGTAAAAACGAAAAGCAAATTAATGAAGTGCAAATCGAATTAATTGATCGCTTCGGGTTACTTCCAGATGCTGCAAAAAACTTAGTTCAAATTAGCCTAATGAAATTAGTGGCCAAGAAAATAGGAATTAACAAAGTGGAAGCAAATAATGCGGGAGGAGCGATTGAGTTTTCTGATAAAACGCAAATCGACCCAAGCTTTATTATCAAACTGATACAATCACAGCCGCGCATTTATCGCCTTGAAGGTGCCAACAAGTTGAAATTCAATGTGCCAACTGAGTCCGCCAGCGATAGACTGCAACTTATCCTGGATATGTTAAATGAATTTAGCCAGCAATTACGAGCCGCTTAATGCCAAAAATGTTTAGTTTTATAAAAACCATAAACCGCCCAACCACCACGCGAAAGCCTAAGCTTGCTATAACGCTTCTCGCGCTAGGCTGCACCTTATCTTTGCACAGCACAGCACAAGCAAAAGACTGGTGGTTTGATATAGAGGTTATCGTGTTTAAGCGCGATATTGCTGCCCAAAGTATTGCTGAAAGCTTCGAGCACAAAGCGCCAGAGTTTGCTTCATCGACCGCCTTTGATTTACTTAGCGGATATATCACGCCAGACCTGACATACATGAACGCCGGTTTACCGTATTGTGATGTCAGCATCGAAGAGAAACTAACAGAACAACAAGCGCGTGAACTCACCTTAACAAACCATGTATTCACCCAAACCGATTATTCCTATCTTGATGCACTGAACGCCCCCGAGTTAGACGAAACAACCGCATTGTTCGAGCAATTAAGCGGAACGCAAAATACGCAACCCGATACACAGTATACGCAAACAGACGGGCAAGATGAGCGCGCTGACGCTCTTAATGAGCAAGCAAACGAAGATAGTGATGCTGCTTTAGCGCAGCGCACCATCACCGAACCCACTTGGGTCAAATGGCAAACCCCGCCATCCTTACCCTGTGCGTTTGCACAAGACAAAGTGTTGCTTTTAGGGCCTTACGATCACCCTATTGCCGAGACACAACCAAGCCATATTCCTCGTGTTATCGACGGTGTGGAATGGCCAGATCGTCAAAGCCCGTATCTGTTGCCCAAAGCTAGCTTAGAATTAACAAAGCTTGAAGAGCATATTCGCTGGCAAAAAGATTTAACCCCTCTTTTACATGTGGTTTGGCGCCAGCCTGTGGTATTTGGCAGAGACAAGGCCCAGCCTTTCAAATTGATTGCCGGTGAAAACTACGCTTCAGCGTATGACCAAGACGGCAACCGAAAAGTAGAAACCGCGCCCAAAACAATCGTGGACCCGCGCTTTATGGATACACAACAAAGCGAAGATACATCTGAGTCGGGGCTAGCAAATGATACTTTATTCGCTCAAATCAATGCCGCAATTGCGTCTTCTGAACCGGCTAAAATTATCGACTTTAGTCAAAATGAGCACACAGATACTGACGCCAGTATTGATGCTGAAGACTTTATGCATGTGGCCGAGAACCCATTATGGCAAGTTGAGGGTGATTTCAAAGTGTACCTTGAGAACTTAGGTCGTACTCCGTATTTGCATATCGACAGTGATCTTGATTTTCGCGCACCGATCACCCTACGCTTACCCGGAGAAACCGATGTAGAGCCGAATAATTTTTTACAGAGTTTTCATTTCGATCAATTGCGCAGAGTCATTTCGACCCAGTTACACTACTTTGACCATCCCCTGTTTGGCATGGTGGTACAAATTCGCCGTTATGAACCGCCAAAGGAAACATCAGACAATTAATCTGTACATATTCTTTACTTACTCTTTACCTACTCTGTAGTTACCCTGTAGCGACTTTGAGGTAAAACACAAGCTAGCTGTGTTTAAAAATAGCGATATACGTACTAACACCAATCCGCATTAGTAGGTACTTCGTCTCTTATTAACGTGGGATGGTATAAAAAAAGCGGCTCATTTGAGCCGCTTTTTGTTGCTTACCTGCCATTCTTTTCGATGGCTTTATTTTCGGTAGGGTTATTTTAAATCGTTAGAAAACAGTATTTAAACGCATGTAGTAGTAACCGCCTTGCCAATCAACAATGTTGCTTGACCAGTAAACCGCGCCACAACATTCGTCACCGTTATCTTTGTCTGGGTACTCGTCAAAGATATTGCGCGCACCAGCTGCAATGCTGACGTTTTCACTGATTTGATAGGTAGCTTCTAAGTCGAAAAATACAGTAGGATCATATTCTTGACGCGTTGTAGCATCAGAGCTAATTGCGTTCTCGTATGAGCCGTAAACATTAGCACGCACCAACAAGGTTAAATCATCAAAACTATGTTTCGCTGAAGCAACGCCACGCCACTCAGGAATTGCATTTTCCAAATCAAATTGGTCTTCTGCGTTTAAGAAAGCAGACGCGTCAGAATCAATTTCGGTTTTGTTGTAGTTAACCGATGTGCTCAGCACTGTATCACCCATGGTGTAGGTCACAACAAAGTCCATGCCGTTAGTGACAGTATCAAATGCATTTTGGAAGTAGTTAACGCCCCCAATGGTGTTAGCACCGGCCACACCTGCGGCTTCTAACTTAAGGAAGTTAGCATAGGCATCTGCATCTGTTTCATCGGTTGATACGTCTAGCGTTGATACGGCATAGAAGCGATCTTCAAGTTCGATACGATAGAAATCCAACGTCACATTCAAATCGTCAATACTGCCCGTTACACCTAAGCTGTAATTCAATGATTTTTCGGGTTTTAACGCTTCAGCACCCAAAGCCTGACCCACAGCACTTAGTGCAGGGAACAAGCCTGTTGCCACTGGAAGGCCTTCAGGTAATCGCGTTGAAACGTTGGTGGTACCTTGTTGGCCAGGTGTCGGTGCTCTAAAACCTGTGCCCACTGAACCACGCATATTGAAATCATCGCTTATGGTGTATTTGAAGGCGAGTTTACCCACCAATTCAGACCCAAAATCAGAGTAATCTTCGTAGCGCATCGCAGCTTGTAAGAATAAGTCTTCGCTAACATCACTGCTTAAGTCCGCATAGATACCGTGCATATCACGCTCATACTCACCTGAGTACTCGGGTGAATAACCTGGGAAACCGTTCGAGCCAACGCCCACAACCTGATACACGGGATCGTCACTGTTTGAACAATCCAAGGTAGAGCCACCGGCAATTACCGCTAACCCTGCAGCGGTCGTTCCGCCAGCATCATCACAGAACCCCCATGGATCAGACGTCGCGTAAGCACCTGCCGAGTAAGAGGCTTCATCACCGCCTTTTAGCTCGTATGTTTCTTCCATGTAGGTCAAACCAAAAGCAAACAACACATCTGAATACAAACCAAAATCAAAGTATTTTGTGAAATCAGCAGAGAATTGCAATTCTTCATTGATTAAGTCCCCAGGATGGAATTCCGTAGGTGAATCAGCGCCCATTGAGGGGTTGATGGTATTTTTCAACGTGTATTCGATTTCGTTTGAGCCGAAACGGCCACTGAAGTCATAAGTCATTCCGTTAGCGAATTCACCTTCTAAACCACCAACCAAAGAGAAGTCGGTGATATCGCCAAAGAAGCGAGGGGTGAAACCACCTGGGAATTTCTCAAGCGGGCTATAGATAGAGCCGTCTTCTTGTCTTAAGTCTTCTATGGTGCCGTTTCCAGGATAACGATAATAGAAAGAAGCATCCCCTTCACTCTCAGAGTAATTACCAAATGCGTAGAACTTCATATCATCGTTAAATTCATAACCACTGTTGAAGAAAATACGTGTGGCTGAGGTATTTGGTTGTCCCCAAGGTTGCACTACGTCTTCGCCGCCTAAATTAGCGTTTTCTAAACCAGCAACAAAATCAGGGTCGCTTAAATATGGGTTAGCAGCACCACGCGGGTCGCTAGCATCAGCGCAGAACCAATCTTCACAGTATTGTTCACCGCGGTTGGTTGAATCTGAATCTGCATATTCAGCAGATAAACTTAAAAAGCCGTTATCACCTAAGGCAAAACCAATGTTCCCTGTTAGAGTAACTTGCTCACCATCACCTTCGTAATATTGGCCGGCGTCAACTGAAAACGAACCACCCTCGTCATTATCTTTCAGTACGAAGTTAATAACCCCAGCGATCGCATCTGAACCGTATTGCGCAGCAGCACCATCGCGCAATACTTCAACCCCTTTAAGCGCAGATGAAGGGATGGTCGCAATATCAGGGCCTTGCGTACCTGAACCGCCAATTTGCACCAACGCGGAGCGATGACGGCGTTTAGAGTTAACCAATACCAAGGTTTTATCCGTTGGCATACCGCGTAAGGTTGCAGGGCGGATAAAAGAGGCACCATCAGAAATGGGCTGGCGCTGTAACGAATATGACGGCACCAAGGTTTTTAGTATGTCATTGGTGTCCGAGAACGGAACAGCAGCCAAGTCGTCTTCACTCAAAACATCAACCGGTACAGGTGAGTCAGCAAGTGAGCGAGGAGCGCCACGCGAGCCGGTAATAACAACCTTCTCGTAAGCAGCGGCAGCTTCATCTGGCGTTTGGGTTTCTTGTGCGATTGCTGATGAAATGGCAACAGAACTCATTGCGCAGGTCACCAACCCGGTTTTTATTGCTTTGCTAAGTTTATTTTGCTTAAGCATGTGTGTTCACCTTTTTTATTTTTAATCTCTGCGAGCTAATTAACTTGGCTTTCCGTTATTGCACAGCCTGCTCGTCCCGAGCAGGTCTCCTATCAAATTGGTTTTTACTCTGGCTTAGCCAGCACCACTTCAATTTCTATTAGCATGTTCGGACCACCGGCCAAACCTGCGATTTGAAAAGCAGAACGCGACGGTTTATTTGGCTGCTCCTTCGTACCGAAGTACTTGGTGTACGCCTTCATAAATCCACCGAAGTCCATCTTTCCATCCATGGTAGGGTCGCCTACCATGAACACCTGCATTTTGACGACATCGCCAAAATCAACACCTAAGTCTTTAAACGAGCTCTCTAGTCGTTTAAACACACTCAAGGCTTGGGTTTCTGTGTCGCCGTAATATTCACGACTGCCCTTTTCTGCGTCTGGATTAACTGGGCCTGGGGTCATACCCGCATGAAAAATCAATGTGGTATCAGGGGTAACTTCAACCGCTCGGGAGATAGGAAACGGGTTGTTATTGGGTAAAGCATGACGCGTGACTTCTGCAAAGCTGTTAGCACTGAATAATGCGGCAGCTGCGGCGACTAAAATGCTTTTTTTCACGGTTTTGTTCATCTAAAGGTAACTCCTGGTTTTATTTAAGTTGGCTGATATACGCTGCGAGGTTTATCGCATCGGGATCAGATTGCACCATGGAAACGGCGGCTTTCATTTGTTGTCCGTACACATCTTTTTGGTCTGAGCCGCGAATACCTGCACGAAAGTGATTAATTTGTGTCAGTAAATACCAGTCATTTATGCCGCTAAGGCGCGGAGCTCCCATCGCTTGGTTTCCTGCTCCGTTTGCACCGTGGCAAGCTGCACAGCCTTGATATAGATTTTTTCCTGCTTCTATATCACCGTGAATGGTGGGCTCTGGTGTAGGTGACTCTGTTTTACCAATCCAACTGGCGATAGCGGAGATATCGCTCGGGGTTAAATGACGTGTCATGGCCTGCATTTCGCTGCCGGTCACATCGCTGGTGTGCGCCCCGCGAATACCTTGCTTGAAATTATTTAACTGACGCTCGATATACCATTTTGACAATCCACCTAAACGCGGCGCTTTAATATTGGCGTTGCCCTTTAATTGGCTTCCGTGGCACACAGTGCAGTATTCAAGCCCCTCAGGTGTAGGTGCTTCAGAGGCATGCACCGCACTTGCAGTGCCAGCAAACAATAGAAGGAAGAGTGTAGATTTAAGCGACATGACTGGCTGCTCCGCTTTTAGTGTGTGAACTGACAAGTTGGTTGAACTGTTTCAGAGCTTGCTCACTTGAGGCCAAGGCTCCCTCTTGCCAACCACTGTGGTGACTTATTTGATCGCCGATCATGAAGTGACGACCTTCCGGCTTTTGCAACAGGTGATAATATTTATCGAAATCTTCAGGGCTCATGCGCATACCACAACCCATTTGGTGATTCATACGGGCCCAAGGAATACTGATACCGTTCTCGATGTATTTACTGCACCCAGGATGGATTTTCTCTGCGGATAACGCCCCAGCGGTCAGTCGCTCTTGTGGGGTCATTTTTTCAAATATGCCGCTGACTTTAGCGTCCCAAGTATATGCTCCTAGTAAAATGCCTTTTTGCGCATGAATATCATGCGACGGATACCACAATTGATTGATAGGGTCAGTGGTATAACTAATACCGCCGTAAATACCATCACGCTCCCAGAAGCGCTCACTCATCTGATAGGCAATTTTAAATAAATGCCCACGTTTCACGCTGTCTAAGCCGGCTTGATAGGTTTCAGAGAAATTATTGTCGATACCCGCCATGAAATAAGCCGGAATGTTGTTGAAACAGTAATCTGCTTGAACCGTATGCAGTTTGCCACCTTGCTCATAAGTCACCTCAACACCGTTATCGCGATTATAGATTTTCTTCACTTGCGCGTTGAGTACAGGTTGGGTTTTCAGGTGGCGTAAAAAGCCTTTGATCACACCGTCCATTCCCCCGACAGGCTCCATTAGCGGCTCGCACCAATCGTACAGCTCTGCTCCTAAAAGCCCGCCATACCAAAACTGGCTATCGAGCATGGCTTTTAATTCAATTGGTGCGTGGGGAGTCGGAAATTCCAGCATGCGATCAGTCGTAGAGCCTGCTCGCTCACTACCAATGTATTTACCGTTTTCGGTTAAGTCACCATAGGTTTGCGAAAACTTCATGAGTTTCGCGACGTCTTCTTCAGACATCATTTGATCAAAGTTATGTGAGTCTGCTGACTTCCACAGTAACTCTGACATTAACCCGCGCACATCTGTGTGGTATTCAATAATACGCTTTGGTTTACCGTCTAAGGAGTTGTCGTCATGAAAATATGCCATCTTGCTGCTGTTGGCTTTGATCTGTAACGGTACATTCAATGCTCTGCAATAGTGCAACAAACGTCTATGGTGGCCAGGAATACGTGCAGGACCGCAGTTAAAATACAAATTATCTTGTTTATCAAATTGGCAAATTTGGGTATTGCCCATTTCATCGATTTTGTCGCCGTTGCGCACGGTTAAGTTACGCCCGCCAGGTCTAAACGAGGCTTCTAAGATTGTGCAATGAATACCCGCTTTTTCGAGCTCAAGTGCAGTGGCTAATCCCGCTACACCGGCTCCTAGAATAAGGGCTGTAGGTTGTTCGCCTTTAGCGGCAGGTGTGATGTGAACAGGCCCAGAATAACTATCATCAGGCATTAACCCTAAAGCGAGACTTGTTTTAAGTAATGCTGATGAACCGCCCGCTGCCCCTACATAATTGAGAAATTGTCTTCGAGTAATATTTAGCATAAGCGTTCTAACGTACTTCCTAATTTATCGTTCTAATGAGTTGCAAAATCAGGTTTATATGCTAACGACACACATCAAATCACAGAACGCACAATAGTATTGTGCCGCCCCATATTTTTTTTATACCCCTTAATTTATAAGGGTTTCAGTGACATTAAAGGGAAAAGAAAGAAGCTTCCAAGTAACTTTCTATTCAAAAATGCATAAGTTATACGGCATTAAAATTGCTTTTCTGGAAGTGGAGTGACTTCGCGATAGTGAACAACGCGTTTTTTAGCCATGGTGAGTAACGTATTTGTCGTCGAAACATGAACGTGACTCTATTTTTGATTTGAACTCGCTTTCACTTAAGAGCATAAGCCCAAATATAGAGCAGATGCTAATTTGGGCACCTATTTTGCTACCTCGTCTTTAGCAAACAATTATATGAATAAAACAGCGTGATTTTGGGTACTGAATGAACACAAAACAATTAGAGTATTTTTTGGCCACAGTAGAGCAAGGAAGTATTTCAAGTGCAGCTAAAATGCTGGATGTCGCACAACCTGCGATCAGTTTGCAATTGGCGAATTTAGAGCATGAATTAAAAATAAAGTTATTCGAGCGGAATTTTCGCGGGGTATCCCTTACGCTCGCGGGTACGCAATTTGAAGAACATGCGCGGCTAATTTTAAACCAAATTAACACCGCAAAATTCGATCTTATTGGCCTACAAACCGAATGCAAAGGCAAAGTGATTATCGGCCTTAGCCAGTCACTGTGTAATGTGCTGTCAGTGCAACTGCAAACCGAATTAGAACATCGTTTTCCCAACGTCGAATTAGCATTTAGGGTGGGGCCATCCTATATGGTAGAAAGCTGGTTCGCTGAGCAACAAATTGATATTGCCCTGTGTTACAACGTGGAATTGAGCAAGCATGCCGCCAGCTCGCTGGCGCTGATGAACGAAAATTTGTACTTGTATATTTCGCCTCGTCCCAAAAACCCAAGTTACAGTGAGCTTTCGTTGTTTGGCTCAATTCCCTTTGAAGCGTTGCAAGACTATGAATTATTTATGCCTGACCGAAGAGACGCGCTGCCTAAGTTGCTTGAAGAACAAGCCCAAAAGCTTGGGGTAAAGTTAAAAACGCGAAATGCGTTTGGGCAGTTGATGACCACCCTACATTACATTTCCCAAGGCTTCGGCTTAGCCATATACCCCTCTTCTGCGACCTGTCATTTAGAGGTCAATCATCAAATTCGGGCAATAAATATAACTGAACCAGAATTAAAGCGAGAAGTGTATTTGCGCCTAGCGGACCACCAGCACAAAAATCCTGCGGTAGCGGCTGTCTTTGAGCTTATCCGAGAAACTGCGGCAAACTTACATGCAGACAACAGCTGGCGTGGTGATTTACTAGATAGCAAATATCAGCAGCAGTCTGTTATTAATATTGAATCCGCTGTGGCAGGCTAGGTGTTTGTAACCTAGCCTCTTACACACTCTTCACATTCAGCGGCTTAAGGTGGTCCTAGCGCAGAATATTTAACGCTTGAGCACCGCTCATCCCCTTTTCAACACCTAATTGACGCGCCGCTTTTGACACCTGAGATACCGGCCGTTGCAACATATCTTCATGGGTTTTCACCCCTGAGACGATAGCGCATGCTTCACCGGTTTTTTCGCATGTTTGCACATCAACGTAAGCACAGGCAAGTAACCCTTTGCTACCCTGCACGGTTAACAGGGGTAACTGTAATTCTATCCGCTCGCGTTTTAGCTCTCCCCAGTTAAATTCTGACGCTTGAGCCCCAATGCTAAACACAAGGCTAACTGCAACCCCAATCACCTTCACCATATACCGACTCCTTAATCATGCTTAATATCAATGTGGAAACGAGCTTTTGCAGTATTGGTGCCATATGGGCAGCGTAACAAGCAGCACAGTTATAAGCAGTAAAAAGCCTAAGTGATTGATATTATTGCACCAAAAGCGACATTTTAACGATTCGAATTGCACTTATTTGTCGCCACGATGCGGGCGCGCACAGCAACAAAATCGACATCCTTAAGCGGGAACGATTTATCCGCAAATGTGGCTCAAACAGAAACCTGAGCTATCGCTAACCACTTTTTCAATATTCAGTTAGCGCAGCTGTTTATACGCCCAGCTGTTCATAAGCCCAGCTCTTTATAAGCCCAGCAGTTGATAAACGCTGAGATTACAAAGAGCACAAGTTGGTCCAGAAAGTTTAGGTATTAACGCAGCTTAGGTATTAACGTAACAGGGCATAACACAGCAAACCAACAATACAGGAGATTAAAAAGCTCAAAATCGCTCCTTCTTTAACCATATCATTTATGCTGACTTCACCTGAGCCGTATACAATGGCATTGGGTGCAGTGGCAACAGGTAACATAAAGGCACAACTGGCTGCCATGGCTGCGGGGATCATAAATAGCGCGGGGTCGTTACCAGAAGATACAGCAGCCACCGCTAAGATGGGCATAAGCAATGTTGCTGTGGCGGTATTGCTGGTGATTTCTGTTAGATAAGTCACAATCAAGCAAATGGCTAAAATAACCATTACTAAGGGCAAGCTCGTTAAGCTCAGTAACCATTGCCCAAGAATTTGACTTAGGCCAGAAGCGCTAAACCCTTTCGCCAATGCAATTCCACCCGCAAACAATAGTAGTACGCCCCACGGAATGTTTTTCGCGGTTTCCCAGTCGAGCAATCTGCTGCCTTTTCCATTAGGTACCACAAACATCGCCACAGCCGCGGTTAAGGCGATGGTGCTGTCTCCGGCATAGGGAATATCAAACCAGCCACTCCAACCACCAAATGGCTCGTTGCGGGTTATCCATGCCAGCGCAGTGGCACCAAATACCCCTAATGTTCGCGATTCTTCTTTACGCCAAGCGCCTAACTTAGGTAACGAAATATCATGCTCAAGGGTGACATTACGCGTCAGCCACAATGCGATAATAGGTAAGCTGATTAATACCACCGGCACACCAACTTTCATCCATGCTAAAAAACCAAACTCGTGCCCTGTTTGCTGTTGATAAATACCGGCAAATATCACATTCGGTGGCGTGCCGATCAACGTCCCCAGCCCGCCGACACTCGCTGAATACGCTATCCCTAAAATTAAAGCGACTTTAAGTTTTGGATTATCTACGTGGGATAATACCGCCAACGCCATCGGCAATATAATAAGCACGGTGGCAGTGTTTGAGATCCACATGCTTAAAAAACCCGTCGCAAGGGAAAACCCCATTACCAGACGCCGACCACTGCTCACGCCTACCATTCGCACCATGTAAACCGCTAAACGCTCGTGGGCACCACTTCGCTCTAACGCGGTGGAAAGCATGAACGCCCCCATCAAGAGCAAAATAACGTGACTCCCTAACGCTGAGGCTGCAGTGCCATGGTCAAGTACCCCAAATAAAGGTAACAATGCAAAAGGAACCAGCGAAGTAGCAGGAATAGGCACGGCTTCACTTACCCACCAAATAACCGTTAATGCCGTGATGGCTGCCGTAACAGCGGGCAAATATTCTACTTGTGAAAAGCGTAAAAATTCGTAAAACGCGATCGCCACTATTGGACCAATCAAAATAAAGTGCTGACGGGTTAATTGCATAACATGTTCTGTCCTGATGTATAGCGCTGACGTAATGCTTAGGCTAAGCACATAATTTGTCTTCGCTCTATTTTATGAAACCGCACAAAACAGAGCGTAATCACTAAGAAAAATAATTATTAGGCTTCAGTCAAACGCTTGATAGAAACCCGTGTATTTTGACTCGCCGAACGATCAATTTAGCCGAGCTACTTCGCCCGGTCTATTAACATGCTTGCCGCTCGACATAGCTGAGTGATCTAACCAGCTTTACGATCTAACCAGCTTTGCAATCTAACCAGCTTCGCGCTTTAGTGTGCGGTGTAAAAAGTAACATCTTATTGGTTGTAATACGCTTCAAGTGTACGCAGCGCACTTGTGTAATCGTCTGTTTTAGCAAGCGCTCTAAAATCAGCACTGGGTGCCTTAACTAATTTCGCTAAGCGCGGATTATCCGGTAAATTACTCGGTAAACTGTCGATAACCTGAACGGCAGCATCCGAATTATTGCACACCAACACCATGTCACATCCGGCATTTAATGCTGCGCTTGCTCTGGCGGCAAAGTTTCCAATAAATGCCGCCCCTTGCATTGATAAATCATCTGAAAAAATCACGCCTTCAAATTGCATTTTCTTGCGTAGGTAGGTTTGAAGCCACACTTTAGAAAATCCTGCAGGCATGTCATCCACATCTGGGTAAACAACATGTGCAGGCATCACCCCATCGAGTAATCCCATTTCGTTTAAGCGGGTAAAAACCTGCATATCCAATTGGGTGATTTGTTCGAGGCTGCGCTTATCGACTGGCATGGCTATGTGCGAGTCTTCTTTCACATTACCATGTCCTGGAAAGTGTTTGCCTGTGGCTTTCATGCCAGCACTGTGCATCCCTTTAATAAACGCACTGGCCATCTGAATCAATGGCTCTGGCTGGGAATGAAAAGAACGATCACCTATCACGTCCGACACACCGTTTAAGTCCAATACGGGCGCAAAACTCAGATCAATATCCAATGCCAAACACTCAGCTGCCATCAACCAACCAAAGGTATTGCAGTAATGTTGGGCTTTGGTTAAATCTTCAGTGCTTTGCTGGTAAATAGCCCCCATTGCAGGAATGGCACTGAAACCATCACGAAAACGTTGTACTCGCCCGCCCTCATGATCGACACCAATTAACACCTGGTTTCGTGCAGCTAAACGAATTTGAGCAATGAGCTGGGCAAGTTGCTTTTGATCATAATAGTTACGGCTGAATAAAATAACCCCGCCAACCAGCGGATGGTCGAGCAGTTCTTTGTCATCAGGTGTTAATTCACAACCTGTGACATCTAACATTATTGGTCCCATGAATCATCTTATAACGCGTTGAATTAAATGCACTATAAGAGAACCCGTTAAATAAACAAAGCCTCAACAAGCCCCTTCATTAAATAAAGAGCAAATTATTCTGCGATGGCGTTTAAACAATGAGCAAACATATAGAGTTTGCACACAAATTAAGCGTTAGAACCCTTAGAAAAATCATAGACATAAAAATGTATGACATTCCGCGCTGGGCATGATTATACTAGGTAAAATCGTTATTTTATTGAGTTACTATGGGTTTTCACACCGTTGGATTGATAGGCAAGCAAGGACATTCTGGAGCGAATTTAAGCTTGCAGGCTTTGATTGTTTATCTAAAACAGAAAGACTGCCGGGTCATTGTAGAGCAAAGCTGCGCGTCGCAATTAAAAGGCAATGGATTTGAAATAGCCGACCTGAATACCATAGGTACCCAAGCCGATTTAGCCATCGTGGTCGGTGGTGACGGCAATATGCTTGGCGCCGCTCGGGTATTAGCTAAACACAATGTTGCCGTAGTCGGTATCAACCGAGGCAACTTAGGCTTTTTAACCGATATCAATCCGGATGACTTCGAACACCAACTAGACACTATTTTTGCTGGTGAGTGCCAAATCGAGCAGCGTTTTTTACTCGAGCTTGAAGTGTACCGAGGAGGAGAGCTTCAAAGCACCAATTCAGCGGTAAACGAAGTGGTGTTGCACCACGGAAAAGTTGCCCATATGATGGAGTTTGAAGTCTACTTAGATGAAAACTTCGTATTTAGTCAACGCTCTGATGGGCTTATTGTTGCTACCCCAACCGGTTCAACGGCCTATTCATTATCAGGCGGTGGGCCGATTTTAACGCCGAATTTAGACGCCCTTAGCCTAGTACCTATGTTCCCCCATACGCTCAGCGCTCGCCCCATAGTAGTAGACGCCAACAGCACTGTGCGAATGAAAGTATCCAAAGAGAACAAAGATAATCTACAGGTCAGTTGCGACAGTCACATCGTGCTCACCGTATTACCCGGAGACGAAATAGTCATCCGCAAAAACCCAGCAAAATTATCCCTAATCCATCCTAAAGATTACAATTATTTCAACGTGTTACGCACAAAACTAGGCTGGGGTAGTAAACTTTACTAACCCTATTTGCAACACAACTACCTACAAACGAATCGCCACAACGTTAGCCGTTGTCCTAAGATAGTTGATTATTTGTTAAGCCAATTTTTCAGTATATCTAGAGGAGTTTTTGTAGGTCTACGCGTATCGTTTAAAGCTATATACAATAGGGCGTAAGTAAAATCTGGCTAAAGCGCAAAAGCAACCGGCAGAGTCGCTTTTGGTTAAACATCTAACTTGAAAATTTGCTTACAGTTAATTCGTCGTTAACCATGGCAAACATCACTACACAAAGTCTTATCTCACTTGCAACACCCATAGTCAGTACCTGGCTAAAAATATCTTTTTATTTTAGCTGCACATGTAACGCTTAAAAAACAATCTATCTTATTGATTTACAACAATTACACCTAATTGTACAAAATGTACACGGTAATTAAAATCGACAAGTTCACTAGACAGGCGCGAAAATATGTATATATTTACAGTTACTGTATGTTTGAACAGGTGTTGGTATGTTACTTCATTTATCTATTCGAAATTTTGCTGTGGTTAAATCATTAGACATCGATTTAGCGCAAGGTATGACTGCCGTTACGGGTGAAACCGGCGCCGGCAAGTCCATTTCTGTTGATGCCTTAGGTTTGTGCCTTGGGGATAGAGCTGAAGCAGGTTTTGTGCGCAGTGGCGCTGACAAAGCTGAGATCTGCGCATCATTTGACGTGAGCAAGTTAACACTCGCGACTAAATGGTTACAAGAGCATGAATTGGATGATGGAGATGATTGCCTAATAAGACGGGTTATTTCAAGTGAAGGTCGCTCTAAAGCCTTCATTAATGGTACGCCTGTGCCGCTAAGCCAACTGAAATCTTTAGGTCAATACTTATTGAGTATTCACGGCCAACATGCCCATCAACAAATTTTAAAAGCAGAGACACAGCGTGAACTGCTCGACAACTTTGCTGAGCACACTTCTTTACTGAATAAAGTAGCGCTGCACTATCGCACGCTGCAACAAAAACAAAAACAATATCGCGAGCTTTTGGCTGGTCAGCAGCAACGCGCGGACCGTTTCCAGCTTTTGTCTTATCAAGTCTCAGAGCTAGATGAGTTTGCAATCGGTGAAGGTGAATTTAGTGAGCTTGAAAGTGAACATAAAAAACTCAGCAATAGCCAAGCCCTGTTAGAACAAACCCAATTAAGCTTTTATCAGCTGTATGAAGCAGATGACTTCAATGCATTGTCAGCTGTGCAAAACAGCATAGATAGATTAACGGAATTACAAGATCACGACCCTTCCCTGTCGCCCATTTTAGCGCTATTAAATGAGGCCAGCATTCAAATTGATGAAGCCGCCCAAGAGCTTAGAAACTACACTGAGCAATTAGAAATTGACCCGATGAAAATGCAGCAGGTAGAAGCCCGTTATTCGCAAGCGTTGGATTTAGCTAGAAAGCACCAAGTGCAAGCTGAAGGCTTATATGATTATCATCAAACGTTGGCCCAAGAATTATCACAACTATCACAAGACGATGAATTACTGGAAAGTATACAAGAAGAATTAATTTCATTAGAAAAGCAATACTTTCATAGTACTGAGCAACTCAGCTTATCGCGCACCAAAGCCGCCGGTAAATTAGCTAAGCAAGTCGAAAGCCAAATTCATAAAATGAATATGGTTGATGCGATATTTAAAATTGAAGTTGAACCGCAAGCCAACAGCGCCCCAAGTAAACACGGTTTAGATAATATTCAATTCAAAGTGTCAACGAACAAAGGCCAGAGCTTAGATAAAATTGAGAAGGTCGTTTCTGGAGGTGAGTTATCGCGTATTGGTTTGGCAATACAGGTTATTAGCTCTCACAATAGCCAAGTTGCCACTATGATTTTTGACGAAGTCGATACCGGTATTAGTGGTTCAACGGCGTCAGTAGTGGGTCACTTACTTCGAAAGTTAGGCGAGAGCTGCCAAGTAATATGTGTCACCCATTTACCCCAGGTAGCAGCTCGAGCGCATAACCAAATGTTTGTCACTAAGTTCAGTGACAAGAAAACGACTGAAACCCACATGATTTCTTTACAAGAAAGTGAACGAATTGAAGAGTTGGCACGTCTACTAGCTGGAGACAAATTAACAGATTCTGCGCTCGCCAACGCCAAAGAGTTACTACAAATCAGTAATTCATAACAATTATGCATTGATTAGGCTATCTTGGCTGAGTTAGGATGCTTCGCCTAAGGACCTTTAGCGAAGTATGTGTAGGGTCATTATTTACCTATTAGCTGAGAATTTAAATAAGAATGAAGTTTAGAAATATATTGGTGGTGATTGCTGCCTCGTTGATGTTATCTGCATGTGCTGATTGGATTTATCGAATTGACGTTCCCCAAGGTAACTTTTTGGATGAGCGTGACGTAAGTAAATTGCGTATTAACATGACAAAAGAGCAAGTAGTGTACGTATTAGGAAAGCCCGTTGTTGAAGACTCTTTTGATCACGACACTTGGTATTACTTGTATCAGATGAAGCGCGGCATGGCTAAACGCGGTAAAGACTTTCGTAAGGAACTGACTCTTAGCTTTGTAGATAATCGTGTTAGCGAGGTTTCTGGAGACTTTGAGCTCTCTGAAGACTTCTATACTCCGTTAGATGAGTAAGCCCCACCTTAAGAAATAACGAATGTCGGTTAATTTATTCCTTGTCATTTGCATGCAGAATAAATTAATCGACCTTCAGTTCACTTACCAATAGTCACCCTATTTTTGGGCCTTGTAATCTTTTTGAGCCCTCCCCTTCTATCCGCTTTCAGGCTTTATAAGCTTATTTAGCACTATTTGATTTGCCGGCAAACCCGCTAATCGCAACGAGAGCAGGTATATTTGTCATAAAACTGACGGTAATTCCCGCTAATATTAGCCGAGTCATGGGCGTTTATGGCATAATATGCGCCGCATTTTCCTCAAACCGTCGCGCTAATGAATGCATAACTTGATATCCACTTTATGACTTTCAGCTTAGCGCTTATCGCTAGCACAATGAATAGCGCCGAGGAATAACACTTTTCACCTCAAATATCGGAAGAACACATTGTTAACGACCGCAAACATCACTATGCAATTTGGCGAAAAGCCATTATTTGAAAATGTATCAGTTAAATTTGGTAACGGAAATCGTTACGGCTTAATCGGCGCAAATGGCTGTGGTAAATCTACCTTTATGAAAATACTAGGGGGAGATTTAGAGCAAACAGCAGGTAACGTATCAACTGACCCAGGCGAGCGCATTGGTAAGTTGAAACAAGACCAGTTCGCTTACGAACAATACAGTGTCATCGATACGGTAGTGATGGGTCACAACGAGCTTTGGAAAGTCAAAGCTGAGCGTGATGCGATTTACGCTAACCCTGAGATGACGGAAGAAGATGGTATTCGCGTAGCAGACCTAGAATCTGAGTTTGCGGAAATGGACGGGTACACAGCCGAAGCGCGTGCTGGTGAGCTATTGATTGGTGTAGGTATTCCAGTTGAGCAACATTATGGGCCTATGAGTGAAATCGCTCCGGGCTGGAAACTACGAGTGCTATTAGCTCAAGTTATCTTTTCAGACCCAGATATCATGTTACTCGATGAGCCTACCAACAACCTGGACATTAACACCATTCGCTGGCTGGAAGGCGTATTAAATGAACGTAATTGTTCGATGATCATTATTTCTCACGATCGCCATTTTCTTAACAGTGTTTGCACCCACATGGCAGACTTAGATTACGGTGAGATCCGTTTGTTTCCAGGCAATTACGATGAATACATGACGGCCTCGACGCAAGCGCGTGAGCGACTCGTCGCTGATAATGCCAAGAAGAAAGCACAAATTGCTGAACTACGCACCTTTGTTAGTCGCTTTTCAGCAAATGCTTCTAAGTCTAAACAGGCGACATCGCGCGCTAAACAAATAGACAAAATCAAACTTGATGACATCAAACCATCAAGCCGTCAAACCCCTTTTATCCGTTTTGAGCAAACGAAGAAGCTACACCGTAACGCCTTAGAAGTAACAGGCTTAAAGAAGTCCTATGAAAAAGAGTTGTATAACGGCTTAGACTTAATGGTTGAAGTAGGCGAGCGGATCGCGGTTATCGGTGAGAATGGTTTAGGTAAAACCACCCTGCTTAAATGTTTAGTCGGAGACACAGACTTAACTGCCGGTGAAGTAAAATGGTCAGAAAATTCAAATATCGGCTATTACGCTCAAGACCACGCCCATGAGTTTGAAAAAGATATGACGCTTATGGAGTGGATGTACCAATGGGCGCAAGAAGGCGATGACGAGCAAGTCATGCGTGGCACGCTTGGTCGCTTACTGTTCTCGCAGAACGAAATTACTAAGTCTGTTAAAGTCATATCTGGCGGCGAACAAGGTCGAATGATGTTTGGTAAGTTGATGCTTCAGCGCCCAAATATTCTGGTGATGGATGAGCCAACAAACCACATGGATATGGAGTCAATCGAATCATTAAACTTGGCTCTAGAAAACTATGCGGGTACGCTTATTTTTGTTAGTCACGACCGAGAATTTGTTTCGTCAGTAGCGACTCGTATTATTGAAATTACCCCAAATGGTGTTGTGGACTTCCGTGGCAACTATGAAAGCTACCTAGAAAGCCTAGGCGCCTAGTGTATGATTGAGAGCGCTCATCGCGCGCTCTAGATACAAAAAAG
>BAEM01000021.1 GCA_000314955.1 Paraglaciecola chathamensis S18K6
GGCTAGCTGAATATTTAACAACTCGCCTGCGGTGGCTTCAAACGTCCAGGTATCTAAGTCACCTAAGGTGATATCTCCATTGACAGAGCTACCATTAATCAACGAGCCATTTTCATTAGCACCCAGTGATTTAACAAAGTGAATCTCATAATCGCCTAGTTGTTCGCCTCGACTTGTGCCGTCTCGAACTACAACGGAATAGATACCGCTTTGTGAAGCGTCAGCATTATAAATATTCGCTACTGTATAATTACTAGCCGACGTTACTGCTGTGCCATCCGGAGCATATAGCGTGACATAAGGAATTAAATCGTTTCGCTCTAAATCCACCACTTGAAGATTGATCCGCTCTCCCGCGGTGGCGCTAAAGGTCCAGGTATCTTCCTCACCCGCTACCGAGATAGCGCCTGAGACTGAACCGCCGTTAACCAAATCTGCGGCCTGAACTTGACTCGCGCCCAATACGAATATGCTGCACAGCATCAACCAATAGCGCTTCCAGCAGTCACGCTGCAATTTTCGAAAAAAACGGGGGGCAGATAGATGCCCGGTCTGAACATCAGGCTCTCGCTGATTGTACGTAACGATTCTAGTATCCATGATCTTTCCTTTACATGTTCGATAGAGTGGTTCCGCTATACAACGTGCGTGACCGCGTGTATTTATTCTCAAGGTGGAATATGGTTTTTTGCTGCCTCTGAAATTGACTAACGACGAATTAACACAATGACACAGAATAAATTGCCTAATAAACACACCTAAAACTTAAGTGAAGCAAAGTGAATCACTCTGGAAATTAAATGAATTGAACTGAATACACTGGATTTAACTGAATCACGTCGGCGTTATACCATTCCACGTTAATAAGTGATCACTCAGCGAGAGTTTAAAAGGGCTTAAACAAGGCGCATGACTGACAGCTCTTTATTAAAAGAAAACTAGTTCTCTTTCGAAGTCATGCAACGCAGTGTAAGCCCTTTTAAAACTCGCCTGAAAGGAATGCCCCAGCAGCTTTTGCTCTGCGTTCTCACTATTCGAAAGGGACACAACCATTACTTCATAGCGACGCCTTAATCAAAAACCGCTGGACGCATTCTGAGGGGGTACTTATTAATGCGGATTGGTATTATATGTCGCTGTAGGTATCAGGCCACAGGCCGGTAGTGATCGAACATTTTATAAAAACACGAGAAGTTGAAGAAAAGTTGAGGTGAACAGAAAGGGAATTCGAAGTTTCATGTCGCCAATAGAGAGCTTTTGCTGGAACATTGTCAACTGCAGTTGCTAATTTTAAAGAGAAGCTGTCATTTTCTTTGGCGTATGTTTTTACATGATCTACCATTGCACTAGCCACACCTTTACCTCTAGCACTCTGCACAACGAACAAGTCGTTTAAATACCACACCTTTTTCATAGCAACAGATGAAAATGAAGGATAAAGCTGAATAAATCCTAAAGGTTCTCCATCTGAACTGAGTGCAATAAAGAATCTTGAATCCATTTTCTCGAAACGCTCAGATAAGAATTCAGTAGAAGCGTTCAAATTTGTCGGTTGCCCATAAAATTGACGATATAAATCAAAAACAATTGAGGCAGCTTCAACTTTAGTTTTATCAGCCCTATAAATTTCCATTTTAGTTTAATTTCCTTTTAGGTATAACGCCTTGCACAGCGGTGGAATAAATTGGCGGGACTTTTGCGTTTCTTTGCAAAAGGCGCGACAGATTATGGAATCCGCTGGTGCAAGGCGTTAGGCATAAAAAATCCCCGATAGATTCGAGGATTTTTTATGCTTTTATTAATATTTTAATTTGCATTCTTTTTTCTTGAAAATCCAATCCCAGCTAAACCAAGAGTCAATAAAGCAATACTTGTTGGCTCAGAAACGGATGCAGCCACGCCATTAAACTGAACCTCGCTTAGGCCTGTATAGTTAGCGCCATAATTGGAATTCAAGTTAAACTTGATATATTGAGCTGTCGTATCTAGAAAAATTGTATCTGCTAAAATAAGCGGGTCGGTGGATTGATTTAATATAAAGCTTCCAATAGAGGAGTATGTAATTCCATCAAGGGAGGCCTCAATACCTAGATCTTTAACTGAGCGTGTAGTGCCGCAGCAACCACCACCATAATTCCAGATAGAGGATGAAGAAATATCAAATATTGAGCCAAAATTGAAGACAAGAGTGCCTGTTACGGTCTCGTTTGCTAGCCACTTGTTCTCCCAATTACCGTCATGTGTATTACCAGAAAGGCCCGAGCCGCTAACTAGGTTATCAGTGCTATAGCTGTAAAATGTACTTGATGCAGTTACTTCTGATACGGGAATTAACCCAGCGTAAGCAGAAGAAGCTACTACAAATAAAATAATTCCTGAAAATATTCGATTAGGTTTCATTAAATAATCCTTTTATAAATTTAAGTTATAACAACCTCGTTCAAAGCAATTATTGAGCCAGGAGCAATATACATATATATATCAGATCGTTAAATATAATATTATCAAGCTTCAGCTTATCGTGTGTAAAATTATCTGACGGGCCCTAGTGCCTAACTTTAAGCTAAGGGGCGCTAATGGCGAAGCCGCCCCACGTATAGGCGTCCCAGCGACCGAAGGGAGTGGCTTGAGCGTTTTGTATGGATCATAACTCGTGTAAATCATCCTGATTTTAATCGGGGTGAGGTAAAGTGAGACCCAAGCTTTAGCAGCAACTAAAGCCTTCTTTTGTGGTAGTTCGATTGAGCGATGGCTCCTCAGTTGAGAGACCGATCAAAAAAGAAAAAAAAGAAAGACACCCAAGATAAAAATGGTCAATTTTCAGGGCTGAACTACACTTAATTTGTGTTTCATTCTGTCAGGTAGATGGACTATGCCTCAACCTCGAAAAAGCCAAATTAGTTTAATTGATACGCCCTATTACCATTGTGTTTCCCGGTGTGTGCGGCGTTCTTTCTTGTGTGGAGTAGATAAGTATTCTGGGCAAAGTTACGAGCATCGCCGAGGTTGGGTAGAAGAGCGTTTATTATTTCTAGCGACCGTATTTGCCATCGACATTTGTGCCTATGCGGTCATGAATAATCACACGCATGTGGTGCTTTGTGTGGATAAAGCTTTGGCTGATAATTGGGATAACAATGAAGTGTTGAGGCGCTATCACAAGCTGCATAGAGGCACATTGCTGACTCAGAAATTCATGAATGGCGACACGCTGAGCCTAGGAGAGCTAATCACCTTTGATGAAACCGTTGAAATCTACAGAAAACGCTTGTACGACATCAGCTGGTTTATGCGTGACTTGAATGAGTATATTGCTCGCGAAGCCAATAAAGAAGACGGCTGCACTGGTCGTTTCTGGGAAGGAAGGTTTAAATCTCAAGCTTTGTTGGATGAAAGTGCGGTCTTAGCGTGTATGGCTTATGTGGACTTGAATCCCATTCGTGCAAAAATGGAAAAAACACCCGAAACATCAAAGCACACCAGTATCAAAAAACGCATTCACGCCATTAAAAACAAACAACCTCAACCGAGCGTTTTAACACCCTTTGTGGGAAACCCTCGTGAAAATATGCCCAAAGGTATCCCCTACTCACTGAAAGATTATTGTGAGCTCGTTGACACTACGGGCCGCTGTATTCGTGATGATAAGGCGGGCCATATCGATAACACTCAAAGCCCTATTCTAGAAAGACTAGGGTTAGACTCAGCACAGTGGTTAGCCTTAACCACTGAATTTGAAAAACACTTCTGCTACGCAGCAGGTGCTGAGCAAATGATGAATGCGTTCAAGCGCCACACCCATCATCAACGGCTGCGAGGAATGACCAAAGCGAAAGCGTTGTTAAAACGCGCATAAAACATTGCAACTAACACATCTAATGCACCTCTTGTAACGTAGGCGTTTGCCTGAAAATTGACCTTTTGCGCCGTTTTCTCCCTCAACGCTTAATATTCCAGTAAAAATCCCTAATCATTCAAATCAAAAGTACTTTGACGCTTATTGATGGGTAATTCCCCCGTCTAAGCAAACGAGCTTTTTATACGATTTTAAAGATGGCTGTCTCTGTTAGCAAGGCGCTAATGGCGTAGTAAGTCCTTTGAGTCGTTTATATTGATGGGGTATTAACACTATGACCGCTTCGGCACCGAAAGCGCCTACTCAATTTATAGCGAACGAACTTCCGATTTATGATTATAAAAAGCTGTCTTGCCTGTTCAATCTATCGAGCTGGAAAATCTGATACTATGTGAGTGCTGCAGTTTACCTACACACGCTATTTTCCTAACTCGGGCTTGTTAACTCAATTCCTTTTGTCATGTAAATATCATCATATTTAAGGCCGCCATTGCCATAAGGCTTATCGTGTGGGCCGGTATTACAATTCATTAAAAAATACGTCAGTGGCCACTCACGTTGCATTCGAAATGATGCGTTTTTATACACCAACGTCTGCTCGGGGAACTCCCCGCCGCCTTGTAAATACACGTCATAGGTTTGCCCACCCTGCTCTTTAGGTGCGTTGTTCACCACATACCAAATTTGATACCACTGCCCTGGCTCAAGTGGTTTTGCGTCTCGTTCATTGTTCGCAAGATTATGTCTAACATTGGCATAACCACCAGGCACTTTGACCATGAGTGCACCGGTATTTTTAAGGCCACTCGATTCACGTTTATCTGTGACTCTAAGAGTAGCTTCAAAGGCATTATAATCGTGTTTTTTAATATCCTCTGGGCCCATATTGCTAAGACCAAAAGCATGGTTGTTGGGAAAAGCCGCCACATTAATGCGCGTATAAAAGGTGTAGGTTTCACCCACTTCAACAATTTGCGGTAGCGCTTTAAAGGTCAGTGCTTTGCGATTCCCTATTACTCCCTCTTGTGCAGCCTTTTTCAGCATGTAGCTATTACTGTTACCTTTGAGTTTTTCAGTACGTCGTTTTGTAACTTGAGGTTTGGCAACAAAGGGCTTGGTTTCATTTTTGGTATCTGCTTTTATCCATGAAGCAACACTATCTTTGGCTTCAAAATCTTCGATTAACTGCCATTTCGGATCAGATAAGGGCCCATGATTTTCACCCATGCCTTTTTGCTCTTGGCTTAATGCAGAGTTTGCCATCAACACTAGCCCTAGATACCACATACTGTGCTTTATTTTGCTCATTGAGTTACCTACTAAGTGAAGTTGGCTATTTAGTGAAGCTAGCGACTCATTGTTGTTACCAACCAAAGGTTAGTGGATATGGCTTAGCGCCGTCAACATACCATAGTAGGCATATGATATTCCCCTATCTATCACGTCAGCGTGTGTTATTCGCCAGCGCTAGCTATCTTAGTGGAGGTGCTCTTTACAGTGGAAGGTATTTTTCAGCGATAGACTAAAAGACGGAAGTAAAACGAAAGGCTACGACACTGCGCACCGCACGTTGATTTATGCTGTTATTAAAGACACAGTTTGTTTCTTAACGTCCGTATAACTTGCACAGTTGCGGCCTGCTTTTTTAGCAAAGTACAAGGCTTTATCAGCCGCAGTAATCAGCTCCTTTACATTGTCACCTGGTCTAGGTTCATATGAGGAACAGCCCAAAGAGATAGTGACAAATTCTGCAACTGGCGATGCAGGGTGAGGAATGCGCAACATTTCTATTGCCGTAACGGCAGAGAGCGCCTTTAATCGACCACCATCAGGCTGCGTGTCAGGCAAAATCATAGAAAACTCCTCCCCCCCTACTCTAGCGACCACATCTTGGCCACGAGATACCAACTTATCTAGGCACTGTGCAACTTGAACGAGTATTTCGTCACCGCGACTATGCCCAAGCTTGTCATTAATCAATTTAAAATGATCTATATCTACACTTAACAGCACCACAGGATGACGGCTCAAAATTGCGTCCTGCCAGATTTCTTGAATTCGCTCGTCAAATGCACGCCTGTTAGCAATCCTGGTTAATGGGTCAGTGTATGACTCCTTGATCGCATTTTGCATTTGTAAGTTGATCATATGAGAGCGATGCTTTTGCCGCTGACTGAGTAGATAATAGCCGGCGAGGCTTTTAAAACCCTCGGTAAATTCTTTGCGCGGATGAAGTTCGATTAAAAACAGCAACTCTTCACCGTGTACGCCTAATCTGGATGTTCTCAACATGTGATGATGAAGAGGTTCGCATAACCGAGTTTCAATTAATTCAATGATTTTGTTACGCCGAACCATGCGCCAGTCATTTTGCCAACGTGTGCTCTCAAGAAACATATCACGAACGTTGCGGCTAAGATGACTAGGCCACAACTTTTGAAATGAGCCACTGCACTCTAACAACTCACCGTGTTTGTTGCATATAGCGGTAGGCAGGGAATAAGCATTTAAAATGCTTTTGAAAGCGACGTCTTTATTCAAAAACTAATCACTACAATAATACTCTCGCCCATCTGCTGTATCATCTGGGCTAAGATAAACAGTAACCTTACAATGGTCATGATTTCTGGCAATTGATTCATCTATCGACACTTTTGCATAACCAGTATTTTCCGCAGCAATCACCCCAAATACATTGGACGTCATCATACATAGCGCCGGCCGATCGTAAACATCTGAGCCAAAGGGGCAATGCTTGTTGCCAAACACTATCTTATCGGGAAACTCTTCAAGTACGTAAAAGTCACCGTCAATTCTAGCCTTGAGATCAATTAATACCTCAGTAAGCTGAGTTCGTGATAACTTTTCAACATTAAGCGCTTCTCGATATTGAAAATCTATTTGCTCACCAAGTTTACTGCCAACAATGGAGATAAACCCTTCAGCTTCTTCAAGCCCAATAATATCTTGCAGAGAACCGGATAAGTGATTTAGCAGAGATTTAACAAAATTGTTGTTATTTAACGGGACGTCTATGGTCTTGACTGAAATAGCTTCTGTTAACTTGGTCATATGTAATACCTAAAGTAATTTCTACAAGAAATGCAACACTTAAACTATGTAAGCGATTAAACCGAGTTAGACAATATTGCTACCAGCGGGAGCCGGTGAGGCAACTATTTTGGTACGCTTCACGATGTTCAATGTAATTTGCGCATCTGCGTCAAAATGTATCTATTCTAGTTAATTTAGTTTTACTTCAACTATACGCCATTAGACTTTAGTCCTTGCTAGGCATTCGAGATAGGTGTTTTCGCCTATTCATCATTACATTACACGTTATCCCAATGACGTTGCATTTCAAAATATAAGAAAGACGCTGTCCACGTGATGAGTACTAACCCTGTCAAAGATTCAATTCCGGTTAAATAGCGTAACGCCCCTAACGGCTCAATGTCCCCAAAGCCAACCGTGGTATACACGGTAAATGAAAAGTAAGCACAGTCGAGCAAACTGCCTTCGAAATTTCCAACGAGAGTGCCCCACCCTTCAAGCTTATGCATAACATAGTAGGCCAATGCAAATATCCATATTTCGCAGATATGGGCGATAAGTGCACCGAAAACACCAAAAACAATGCGAAAACTATGTCGAATTTTCATTTTAGGCAGTAAGCGCACAATACGATGTAAAAACGCGTAATGCAGCATGACCACCGCCGCCACCAGCAAGGTATTAATAAGTAAAATATAAATCATTTTCGGCGTCCAACAGTGATTTTTGAATTGTTATTTTAGGCGCATTGATATCATTGCTATTCATCTGCACGAGGTCAGTTTAACACTAAAAATCGCAATCACTTTGTGCTCAAAAACAGTAAACTTGCAAAATAATAAGGAGAGGTTTTACTTAGTAGGCGAATACTACCAATCGCTAGCGAGCAGCGAATGCAGGGAACATATATTCAGCGCTAGCATTATTAAAAAGGACATTTATGAAAATCCATTCACTCTATCAGCTAATATTTTCAGCCTCGGTCTTACTTAGTGGTTGTGCAACCCAGAAAACCAGCTCAGATTTACCTCATGATACCCCGCCGCTCACTTCATCAGCGCAAAGAACCACTAACCAAGCGTGCATTGATATTATTAAAGAATCAGAAGGCGTGCGCCTAAAAGCGTATCGAGGCCCAGCAGGCCATTGGTTAATCGGGTATGGTCACAAAGCTGGGGTTAAGCAAGGCATGGAAATTAACGCCCTCAAGCAGAAGTATTCCTTAAAAACGATTTACTCAAAATAGAAGAGCAAATGAGCAAGTTAGTAAAAGTGCCTGTTAACAACAATCAATTTAGTGCGTTGGTGTGCTTAGGTTACAACATCGGCATGGGTAACTTGTACAAATCCACCTTATTGCGTTTGCTTAATGAAGGCGATTACACCGGTGCTAGCGACCAATTCAGTGTATGGCGCAAGGCCGCGGGAAAAGTAAATGCTCACCTTGTTAAGCGCCGTGCAAAAGAAAAAAGCTTGTTTAATAAATAAGATATACGGCCAAATGCACTCATTACATTTGGCCGTATTGTGTGAGCACAGTCTTAGAGCAAGTAACGTCAAAAAAACACAGTGTGCGCTTTCAAGTCATTTCATATAAGTGAGCTCGTATAACTGCGCATGTATAAGTGCTCACGTATAAGTACACACCCAAGCGCATTTAAAATAAAATATACGGCGAGAGCGTTTTATTCGTTCACTACTGCTGGCGACAGGTTTGCTCTTGCGGCATGGGTAGCCGAAACTAATTGTTCACGAACAGCTTGTGCATTCAAACATGGTTTTTCAAAGGGCAAATAAACTATCTTTTCGTCTGCCTGGATGTGCGCCCCCTCATAAAAAGCAGAAAGCATCACCAACTGCTCGGCCTGAATACCGAATTGGTCCTCAACGATCAATGCCATCGCTTCTTGATGGTCCTCATTCATGTGCTCAATGATACCGCTACTGACTTGTTGCCAATCACTCTCGGCTGAACCCGAAAGCCAGTTTTCTTTGTTGATCCAAAAGATCTTACCGAAACCGCCTATGTAACGAATACGCTCAGCTTTAATTTGATAAAACGAGAAGTCATGGGTTTTCTTATAAGCTTTGGCCCTAGGGAATAAAGCCAAGTACTGCTCAGTTATATGCGCATCTTCTACTAGCTCTGCGTTGCCCAAAAAAGTGACTCGGCCGTTCGCTTGTGAATCATCTTGTAAGGTATCAAATATCGTCACTGACACTTTTGGGTTGCCTTTAATATTGCGCGTATGCTGGGCAATTTGGCTAATGTAGGTAACTAGATTACCTTCAGGGGTCATGTAAAACGGTACCACTGAACCAAACGGGTAGCCGGCAACAGATTGTGAATGGGTACTCAGCACCCCACTATGCTGTTGGCGTACAAGAGTTTTAGCATCGAATATATATTGGTCTATTTTCATTTTTCTTCCTTTATTCAATAGGTTGACACCATCAGTGGGTAATAAAAGGCACACTGTTGGCTTGTGGAATTAATGTCGGCGTTACCCCGAAACACTGTTGCAGATTTTGCTCATTGATCACCTCACACACCTGGCCTTGTGCAAGGCAACGCCCATTGGCAAGCAAAATGACTTGATTTGCGTACGGTAGTACCAAATTCATGTCATGACTGACACACATCACACTAAGCCCTTGCTGACAGTAGCTTTTGATAACGTCCATCATGGCTTTTTGAAAGCGAAAATCGAGTGCTGACGTGGGCTCGTCAAGCAGCAGCAATTTACCTTCAAATGCACATTCGTACTTTGCTGTTTTCGCATTGGGTAACAGTTGCACGAGTGCTTTGGCGATAAACACTCGCTGACGCTCTCCCCCAGACAAAGTTCGTACATCACGGCCAAATAAATGGCCAATACTAAGTTGTTCTGCCACTTGGCAAATTAGCTCAGTGCTTTGCGCTAAGGTTTCTTTTTGATTCATGCGCCCAAGTTGCAGCACTTCTTCAGTCAAAAACGCGAATTGCACTTGGTTATGTTGATTAACAAAAGCACGTTGTGTTGCTAACGTTTTGGTGTTCCAGCCGCTTAGCTCTCGCTCATTAAGGGCCACACGACCACTGTAGTGGCTATGTAAACCCGCAATGCAACGCAATAAGGTGGATTTTCCGCAACCGTTTTCACCTATGACGGTGGAAAACTCACCAACTTTTAAGGTTATATCCAATCCGTTGAGCAACGGGGTTGCGCCGTGATACAAGGCTATTTTTTCAAGTTCAAGCATAGCGGTTAAGCAATTGCCCCTCCCCTTTTCTGTTTGGCTAACAGGTATAAAAAGAACGGTGCGCCAACGGCGGAGGTAACAATACCTATGGGTATTTCCAGCGGCGGAAATAGCGCGCGTGAAGCAGTATCGGCAGCCAACATTAATATTGCTCCTAATAAACCGCATGCAGGCATTAGGTATTTGTGATCCGCCCCGAATAATGTGCGGGCAATATGCGGCACGACCAAACCAACAAAACCGATTATTCCGCATAATGCCGTAGCGAGTGCCACAGAAAAAGCCACCAGCCACAGAATAAAACGTTTGTATTTATTCACCTCAAGCCCCATACATTGGGCTTCGTTCTCCCCCAATGCAAACAGATTAAGGGGCTGGCATAAGTGCATATACAGAGCAATGATTGGCACGCTTAAAGCACCTACAAACAGCACTTTTGACCAGGTTACCCCGCCTAAACTCCCCATAGTCCAGTAAGTAATTTGTCGCAGTGCATCATCGTTTGCCATGTAGCTAATAGCGCCAATATGCGTGCCCGCTAGCGCATTCACCGCAACGCCTGCCAAGATCAACGAAGAAATCGCCATACCCGCTGGCGTACGCGCTACGATCAACACAATCCACACGGCCAACAAAGCGCCAATGAAGGCGCTAAACGCAATCAAATACTGCCCGCCCGCTTCAAGTTCGGGAAAGTGATTAATTAATGCCAGTGCAGTAGCCGCTGCAGCGGCGGCCCCGCCTGAAATACCTATCAGTCCTGGGTCCGCTAGCGGGTTTCGCACCAAGCCTTGCATTGCGCAGCCAGACATTGCCAATAGTGCACCGATAAACATAGCCATGAGCATGCGCGGTGCACGCAATTCAGAAAACACGTACCACTGTAAATACTGTTCTTGTGATAACGTCTGTTGGTGAACTTTTTGCAATATGACATCGGCTAACATCCCTGCGGATTGCTCAAAACTACCAGATTGCATACCCACTAAAAGAATTACGCCAGCGAGTATTGACCCGAACACAAACCCGCGCAGGTGCCTTTGACGCCTCGCGTTCAAACTAAGCAGTAAATTGACGGCCGATGCTTTACTGTGCATGTGCTAGTTCGGGGGCGTAAAATGCCGCCGTTTTCTGAATAATTCGTTTAAGAGCGTCAGGGTAGCGAGGCGATAATCCCAGTGCACTGCTACTTTCCATCGTACTGATTACGCAGTTGCGCCCTGCGTTAGTCGCTTTAAGTGCTGGATGCTGACACAAGCGAGCTAAGGCATCAGGCTCTTTAGCGCGATGGCTAGCAACAAAAATAATATCTGGGTTGGCGGCCAATATAGACTCATTATCCATGACTTTATAATCAGGCAAATCTTTTGCTGCGTTGATAATGCCAGCATCATCAAACAAAGATTGAGGTACTGTATTTCCCCCAGCCACGGTTAAACCTCTGTCGCTATCAGACATCACAAATAGTGCAGTAATGGCACCTTGCTTTTCCCTTGAGTCTTGCGCGCGTATGCGTGCTTCATACTTCAGTTTTGCAACCTGCTGTTCAATCTGAGTATTTAATGCTTGCGCTTTGTTTGGGGTATCTAACAGCTGTCCCATTTCGCTGATCATCTGCTGCAACCCGCTTAAATCACGCTGCTCTGTAAAAATGTGCACCTTTATACCAGCAGACTCAAGTTGCGTTGCTAGCGTTTCTGGGCCCGTGGCCTGTGCACCAAATAAATGGGTCGGTGCAAAGCCCAGAATACCTTCCGTGCTAAGCTGGCGAAAATACCCCAGTTTAGGCAGAGCCGCGGCCTCAGCTGGATACAAACTTGTGCTGTCAGTGGCCACGATATATTGCTCTTTGCCTAAGGCGTAAATGACTTCAGTTATGCTGCCACCGGAGGCAATAATTCGCATACTTTGCGCCGCCCCCTTGTCACTTGTACTTGCTGAAACATCAGCTTGAACCGGTGCGTGTATAAACGTTGTAGTGAGACACAAAATAAAACTAAGATACTTGTACATGGTTGTTCCAATAAACAGTCAATCAATGACGTTCTTTTAGCCGTTAAGCCATGCCGATTTTGAGTCACTCACCCAAACCGGCATGATTTTATTGCGCTAAAATAAGTCGATATAAACGCGTTACTCGCTTGCTAGTTCATCATAGCGGAAGCTGTAATTACCTGAGGTTCCTGCTTCATCGTAATAGCTGGTGATCTGCATTTTGAACGTGGCGTCGCTGGTTTTGACTAAATACACGCCGTATTGCGACCAAAGCAAATGGCCACCGTTTAGGTTGTACTGGTACCAAGGGTTGGCATCAAACGCCAATTCTTGGGTAACGTCTGAGGTAAAGCCATAAAACTGTGCGGCTTCGCTGTCTATTGCATCATACGCATTGGCGTCATCAACCAAGGCTGTAGCATCTTCAGCGATATGGATATCAAATTCGGCCCCGGTAATATCATCAACGGTTGTGCACGCCAACGTGATGTCCCAAGCATCCGTGGCCGACATCACTGCGCCTAAGCCAAAATCAACGTATATATCATCTGTGCAATCAGCGGTGTTGATGGTCAGGGCTGATTCTGCTCCAAACTCTGTGTCTCCTGCTAGGGTGTCTTGCATCGCTCCCCCAAACGTAATGCTCGATAGCGTACGCCCCTGTGTGGTTAAATCCGTGACCCGAAATTTAGTGTAAGCGTCATCTGAATCAACGATAAAATAACGGTCGTCGTTGGCAGTTACCACGTGAGTTGTCATGTCGTAATCATAGAACTTGTCACCAATCACACTTTCTTCGCTGTCACCGACAAAACTTGCTTCCTCGGGAATGTCCGTCGCACTGATGGCAAGATAATCATCTAGCTCTGAGTCTGCATCGGCATTCAAAAAGCTATCGACGACCGCTGCACCCGTTTCATCATAAAAATCACTGTTAACATCAGTGAAAAATGCGCCCACACTGTTATCACTATGGGTATTCAAGTACACCTTTGTGCGCTGAAATGCGATATCCCAGAGGCTATTTTCAGCCGCTTCTTCAACAGTTAACTCAAGCGCCGCTCCTGTGTCTAAATCAAAATACACACGTGCTGGCTCTGACGTAGTACCTGTGCTGAACGGCCCGACTATAGCGCCCTCTTCCACTACCGGCGTGGTGGGCTCAGTAGGAGACGGCTCTACACTGTCGCTGCTTGAGCTTGAACCACCACAGGCGGTCAGTAACATTACGGCACTCAAACTAGCGAGATAACTGATTTTCATGGATTTTTCCTTTTCTTTAGTGTGTTTTAATAGAATTGATAGCTAACGCCGACGAATACACGCTGGCTTGAAAGGGGCCTAACGTCGAGTAAGCCTTGGGCGATAGCGTCACTGTCTTGATGCTCATCGAAGAGGTTGTCGATGCCAGCGTTCCACTGCCATTGATCGTTTATGTGTTGATTTACGCTTACATTTACGCTGAGCCAATCGTCTTTTTCGATACCCAGTTGGGTGCTGCTTGGATGCTCGCCCGTTTCATACACCACGTAGGCTAAGGCGTTAATATCAAAGGGAAGCTGCCAATTTAGATTGGACTTGATTTGATGAGTAGGACGATCCGCTAAGTAATTATCGTCGCCATCTGTGGCGTGCAAGTAACTGTAGCTCAGCTGATAATCCACTTTTTGCCAGCTAAGTTTGAGCGACAGATCCGCACCTTTCATATAGGTTTGGTCGACATTTTCATAGCGAGAAATCAGCAGCCCGGTTTGCGCAGATGCCTCAACATCGGTCACCGTGTTAATGAAGTCTTGCGCTTTAGCGTAGTGAAGATTCGCCCGCAACGATAAACGGGGATAGGCGTTTGGCGTATTGTTTGCACCGAACAATCGCGTAACACTGCCATGGTAACTAAGCTCAACGTTGCCACTTAGCGCGGTCTCTGGGTCAAGTTCATCATTGCCCAGCACCATATAACCTAAGTTACTGTGATCGAATACGTAAAAGCGCTCTTTTAACGTCGGCACACGATAACTTTGCCCCGCACCCACCCGTAATTGCCACAGGTCATTTTTATCATTGTTGAGTGTGAACAAACCGTTCAACCGTGCTGCAGAATGCACCCCAAAGTCACTGTCATTCTGAACACGAACACCCGCCACCAATTCGTGATCACCATACAACCAACTGGCCTGAGTATACGCTTCAACGCTGTCGCGACTTTGGTCGTCCACCTCAATTGTTCCGGTCACATCTGGGCTACTGCCCTGCTTTATTTGGTACAACTCATCCCGATGAAGAATCAGGCCCGAAACAAGCGCAGTGCTACCCAATTGCCATTGGTATTGGCTGTCTATTTCTGCCAACGTAATTTCAGCATCCCGTAAACCATTTGAATCGCCACTGGTTTCATCATGCTGTAAATAGCGCCCATTCACTTTCCATATTTGGCTTTTACTGACGTTAACATCGTATTGCCACTGTTCAACATCAGACAGATAACTGATGTCTCCGGCTTGACCAGGAATAGCGTAGCGAAGTTTAATTTTTTCATCGCTGAAATAGCGAGTCTTCAACGCCAAGTGAATATCACTGAAGTCTTTAGCTAGGCCCAGATTAACAAAAGACTTATCTGTACTCGGGGCGCTTTGTGCGAACGTGTTTTCATCATAGTCAAAGCCCGGATCGTCAATTTTTTGCGCGCTAACACTTCCCTGCCAACCCATAATATTTTGCTTAATGTCTAACTGGTACAAGCCTGCCACATCACTAGAATCAATCGCGTTTTGGGTATAACTGCTGGCTTGATATCTAAATTTCCCGCTGTTTTGACTTTGCTTACGCGTGATGACATTGATTACACCGCCCATGGCCGAGCTGCCATAAAGAACAGACGCCGCGCCGCGCAACACTTCGATTCGCTCAATGTTTAATACACTGATTTGATCTAAATCTACTGATGAGCCAGTGGGCGATATAAGCGGTTGGCTGTCTAGTAATACCAGTACATGATCCCCATCAAAGCCTTGCATTTGCACTGTGTAACCGTCTTTCTCATTGCGCTTAGTGACCACACCAGGAATGAAGTTCAGTGCACTTGCTAACGTACCGTGACTGACTTGCTGTAATTGAGCGCCGCTGATCACATCAATAGACACTGGGCTTTGAGACTGAGCGAGTTCGGTGCGCGTTCCTGTCACGACCATTCGTTCTAATGGGGCGTTGTCTACGGGATTATTGCCATTTTTGTGGTCAACTAGCGACTGAGCGTAAGCGCTGGTATTGAACAATATCAGGCAAGGTATAATGGGTTTTAGTTTCACTTGAATATCTACTACAAATAGTAATAGTTATCATTTGCATTTTAATTTGTCACAATAATATCCTCTTGGTCAAGAAAAATGTGAAATTTTTGATCATGGTGCAAGTCACTATGATGTCTTAAGAAATAAACTAACGAGTAGATATACTCCCATTTCAATTGCCACAAAACTGCGATAAAAGTGCGATAAAAGTAAATCTACTCCCCTGTTCACAGCAATAGGTGCAAGGCAGCTATTGCTCTTGACAATTAACCTGACAATGGGCCTGGCAAGTGCCATCAGCGCTGTATTTATGATAAGCATTTAGCCGTTCTGAATAGGTATTTAATGCTGCGTTATAGCCGTAAAAATGGCAGAATAGGCGGCTTACATTTTTACTATTTTGTTTAATAAATCAGGTTGTATCATTTGAAATATTCACAGCGTGCGCAGGCTATCTCACCTTTTTTTGCAATGGCGTTTGGGGCAAAGGCGGCGGCGTTAGAAGCCCAAGGGCACCACGTCATAAAGTTCAATATTGGTGAGCCTGATTTTGGTGCGCCGCCTGATGTATTGCTCGCGATGCAAAGCTTAGCCACCACTACCTCGCTACCCTACACATCTGCTTTAGGCTTGCCAGAGCTACGCGCAGCCATCGCTGGATTTTATAAAACGGCGCACAATGTCGATATAGACCCTGCTCGCGTGGTTGTCACTGCTGGGGCGTCAGCTGCGCTATTGCTGTTATCTGCCGCCTTCGTGGATGGCGGTGATAACGTGATCATGGGGGACCCTTCTTACCCCTGTAATCGACAATTTATAAAAAGTTTTGGCGGCAATGTTCAATTAGTGCCTACCACAGCCGATTCACGCTTTCAGTTGAATATGCACTTGCTTGAAAAACACTGGCACAGCGGTACGCGCGGTTTGATGTTAGCCACTCCGTCTAACCCAACGGGTACTGCGGTTTCCCCCGATGAATTACAAGCTATGTGTGAGTTTGCCAAAAACCGCGGGGCGTGGCGCATCATTGATGAAATTTACCTTAATTTGCATCACGGTGAGCCTGATTATAAGCCGGTTACCGCCCTTTCATTTGATGATGAGGCGCTTGTTATCAATAGCTTCTCGAAGTATTTCGGTATGACCGGATGGCGGTTAGGTTGGTGCGTAGTACCAAAACAAGCTGTACCAGTAATGGAGCGCATGGCGCAAAACTATTACATTTGCCCGTCAACCTTAGCGCAAAAGGCTGCGCTTGAATGCTTTACACCCGCTTCTATTGCCGTGTGTGAGTCACGCAGAGCGATGCTCAAATCACGTAAAGAACTGATAATCGCTGGGCTAGCGCAATGCGGCTTACACGTACCTGTCCAACCAGACGGTGCATTTTACGTGTACATTGATGTGCGCCCAACAGGACTCAGTGCCATGGACTTTTGCGAGCGGGCATTACAAGAAGCCCACGTAGCCTTAACACCGGGTAATGATTTTGGCGAATTTCAAGGGGATGATTTCGTACGTTTGTCGTTCGCTTCAGCAGAAAGTGAATTAACCGAGGGCCTACAAAGGTTAGAACGCTTTATGCAAAGATTGAAAAGCGTCTAGTACCTATTGTGGAACTGACAAAAAATACATAGTAGAAGTGTGATTACCAAGAAAAACTGACAGCATAGTTAGCAAGTGCCATTTTATGTAACCACACGATGACAATTTAAACATTAGGTAAAACGCTACCACAAGCCCTTCGTATCTGCCCAGCGCACCGCAGCAGCAAACCAACCTACAGCTAGTAAATACGCACCAAACCAAAGCACAGCTTGCATGCTAATTGGCTTTCCCCAACCACCATAAAGAAAAAATGCAAGGCCACATAACAAAAGCAATGCAATACTTAGAATTGTCTCCGTTCGTTCTTTAAACCCCAATAAGCCGACTGAAACCCACAGCGGAACGCTTTGCCAATCTTCAGATTTTTTGTCTATCATTTTTACCCTCTTTGTTAATTCGGAAATATCTATTTCAAATACAGAAGCTAGAGATTTAAGCGTTTCTTTACTTGCAGGGTTACCTGCTTCAACTCTTTGAATAGTTCTTAAACTAAGTCCTGCCATATTGGCTAATTGCTCTTGGGACCAGTGTTTCTTTTCTCTTAATTTTTTAACAATCATCATATCTTCACCTCTGTCGAATTATTTTTAATAAAAAAGGCTACTGTCGGTGACGACTTTTATGCGTCTTTGTTGTGACACCAAGAAATAATTGGGCTTTTTCAATTTCGTTGCATGTGTATTAAAGGAAACGGATTCCCTTGCCCATCCAGTTCAGAGCGGCCAACCTTTTCAAAACCAACTTTTTCATAGAATTTAATTGCATTTGGATTCTGCTCGTTCACATCTACTTTTGAAGCATTTAACTCATCAAAAGCATAGGTTACAAGGTTGTACCCGATACCAGAGTCGAAATGCTCTGGCTTAATGAATAACATCTCAATATTTGATTCTGCGACACCGATAAACCCAAGAATTTCTTCCTCTTTCTTAATACAACGAAGTTCAACTGCATCGAAGTAGTGTTTTAAAATTTGAGGCTTAAGTTGCAGAATGTTCTCTTCCGGTAAAAAATCATGTGTCGCCCGCACGGCAGCTTCCCAGATTTCAATTAGCTCTAGATAGTTCTCTTTAGTAATTCCTACAACGTTCATGAAATTCACCTCTCAGTTCATATACAGTTTTTACATTCGAATTCTACAGGGCTCTAAACCAAATGAAATTAGCTTTCCATGCTTTCCTCACGAAGTGCAATTATCGCTTGATAAGATTCACTCATAAACCATCCTCTTGCGCTTTTCTTATCAGGGAATTCAACTATGGTTTTTGTCTACTGCGTCGCCAAACCCAGTAGGCAATTACTGCAATAACAATAAAGAGTGTTCCAAGAATAATGTCCTGAAACACCTCATCAATTCGGTTATTTACTAAATAAATATCAGGCTTTCCGGTTTGCCACAAAGTCCATTGTGTTGCCATATCCGACGCGAATGCTTCTTCATTGCCGGTCTGAAACATGATAAACCCATCACCCGTTTTGGGATCGAAACGTACGGTTGAATTGAGGTATGGAGACTTGCCACCATGACCGATGATAAAACCCGTATCAGAGGGTGCGAATAACATGACTCCAAGCCCCCAAATTGCCTGCCCACTTACGAATGCTTCAGGTTGTTGCATTTGCGTAAGACTATTTTTGCTAAGTAGAGGCGTGGTTCTAATATCACTAAACTGAAGTACAACGTTTGCAGTCATGAGTTTGTGCATATCCGTTAAATTCGTATACAAACCCGTTGCCGCTAATGAAGTGTAATTGGGGTATTCACGAACTTGTTGGTCCTCACCAAAATATTCAGCGAGTAGTGGGTCATTGCGGTCAACTTGAAAGTAGGTGTTTTTTAATCCTAAAGGCTCAAACAGTAAGCCGTGCATAGCTTCTTGAAAACCTGTTTGTGTGACATCTTCAATAATCAATTGTATGAGGTTGTAGCTACCACCTGAATAATCCCATGATTCACCAGGCGGTTGTGTGACAACAACCCGTCCACTCACTCCGGGATCGGCGTCAGCAGCTTTAGTTAAGTGCTCGGCAAGCGGCTGTATAGGTTCGCCTGGTGCAAAACCGTCATGCCCAAGACCATCTTCTATTCCTGCGGTATGGCTTAGCAACAAACGCAATGTCACCTGTTCATTATCGAACTTGCTTTGTGGAAGTTGCCAGCGTTTGAGGTATTGGGAAACAGGTGCGTCCAGGTCGAGTATCCCTTGTTCAACCAAACGCATCACTGCCATAGCAGTCACCCATTTACTTACCGAGGCGACACCAAATACCGACTGTTCATCGACGGGTTTACCAGTAGATACGAAATGTGTATCAACTATTTCACCACGCTCTATCAGGGCATAAGCAGCATTGCCCTTGAAATTATCGTTTACTTCCGACTTCAAGTATTTTGCAAAAGCAACTGTGTTTTCTGTTTCCGCCCATGGTTCCAAAAGCCATCCTTCCATTAAAGCGAAGAATCTTAAACCTCCCCACATTCCAGAGAGTATGATTACTACCAGTACAGAAAGGACAATTTTTTTCATAATTAAACGCACGTTAGAATACTTAAACCAAGTATATTTAGTGCGTAAAATCAATATTGATTAGGTGTTTGGATTACATTGCAGATCGTACAATTTGACAGAATTAGAGACATGAATATTCAACTGCCGCAAAGTTTTTGCCCATAAATGATATACATTATTCGCCTGCGAATTTCCGGACCGTCAGTATATGGTCCCAGTGCAAATTTATTACGTTTTCTGCTCAACTGAAGAGGTCTGATAAGCCTTTCTAATTTCATTTGGGCTTTGACCAATAACCTTTTTAAATACACGTGAAAATGCGGCTTCAGATTGGTAGCCAATATCCAGCGCTATAGCGAGCATAGAATCTTTCGACAGTTGTAGTTTTGAATATGCTAATGACATTCTCCATTCAGTCAGATACTCCATCGGTGTATTACCGACTAATCTTTTGAACTGCTGCGCAAAGCTTGTTCTCGACATCCCCACGTTTTGCGCTAGCTCCTCCAGCGACCAATGGTGGTCAGGGCTTTCATGAATAAGCTCTAACGCATTTCCTATGCGGTTATCCTCTAGTGCGCCCAGCCAGCCTATTTTCTCGTCACTGAGCTCCAACAAATACTGGCGCATGGCGGTAATAACTAAAATATCAGCCAGACGCGCAATAACCGCTTCCGCACCTATGCCAATCGTGCTCGTTTCGGCATCAAGCAAACTACTAATGTTGTCAACCATATTGATTGGCGCATTGCTATCTTGATTAATAAGAATATAAGAGGGAAGGATCCCCAGCAGCTTAATTGCAAGTGGATGTTGAAAAAGTAACACGCCGCAAACCATTGCGGTTTGCTTGCCGCTACCACCAAACTGCAGAGTTTCGTAACGTTCCGTTACCGCTTTTATCGGTAACTCATCTAATGGTGTAAAAAACTTACAGCTGCCGTCACTTAACGTATGCCCTTCCCCCTTGGGGAAAAGAATAAAGTCGCCAGTGTTGAGTTGTAATTCGGTTTTACCAATACTAAACACTGCGCTGCCATCTACAACAATGTGAAACATCATGCAGTTGTTCATGGGCGGCATATCCAATGCCCATGGCATACTTAGTCGGGATTGAGTGAAAAAGGCACTTTCCATGCGCAGACTATCGAGCAACTTACCAATGGGCTCATCCTTAATTGGTACATTTATTCGGTTCTTATAATCAAAGTTCATAGGTGTAGTTACCCAATTTTACTTGTCAAAATAGACCTTAAAAAGAATAGCATTAATTACTAGCCTCAAAAAAGCTTGCTGCGCATTCGAGGCTCTTTAAATTGCTCCGAGCCTCGCCCTTAAAGCGTCTGCTTCATTCACAAATTTTCTATCCTCAAGAAAATTGCTTAGAGATGAGAGGCAACTAAAGGTAAAAAAGGGTAAGCCAACTAAGTGACTATATTTTTCAAATAAACTCACATTACAACTGTTCACACCGATTACACATATCATCTCACACTGATATCTAAGGCTGCATGTTAACGATTTTAAAAGAAAACGATAAGCATCAGGGGTGGCCAATGTATAAAAATCTCTAAAAAACTCAACTCTAACCCAGGGCTTTCTTGGCGCATTGTTAATGATCGAAGTGCAAATTTTTTCTGAAAACATTTGTGCGCCAGCGCCATTAATGGGACCCAACGGCGCACTTATCAAAACATTGTCGAACCATTCCACATTGATTTCACCATGCGCAATATCAATCATGATAATCTTCCCCACTCATTGGACTAAAAGTATCCTCACAACACACAACTATTAAATTGATAACAACAAGCCTGACAAAACTGCACACCCCGTTCTAAAATGATTCCAAAATACCCACTTATCGAGATAGGTTTGCCAGAACCTAGAAAGTTCTTCAGGCCGCGCATCTTTCAACGCTTCGTTCAGGGGAATATTGAAAAATACTGTTACTAACGTTGTTCCAATAAAAAAAACAAAACCGGCTAAAGATTGAAAGCCTGAGTGGAAGATACAGAAATAAAGTCCAGCAAGGCCCGATAGACTAAAGCACGTTAGAAAAAGTGGGTTAAGGATCTGACTATTAAGTTTTATCATAGTAGTTGCCCCGTGGCAGCTCTGCGATAAAACGTGCATAACGGTATTGCTGAAAGTAAAATAAAGCCCCACCATGATAATCATCGATAGTTGGAGCATTGCTTCAACTATCGCTAATACGGTTATCTCACTCATTGTGAGCCACCGCTAAAGGCCTGCAAATTATCTACAACAAATTCTGTGAATCGCTTTGCTGGCCTGCCTAATGCCTGCTCTACTCCATCGACAATGTACTCATTTCTTCCGTCAAGAACTTCGGTAAATAAATAAGTCAGCATCTCTATCGTTTGTGAGTCAACACCGTCACTTTGCATTTGGCTTACAAACTCATTTTGCGAAATTTGCCTAAAATTGACCGAACGATGGAGCACTTGTGTGAATATATCTGCTAATTGCTTAAAACTAAGTAGCTCAGGTCCCGTAACCTCATATAACTTTCCGTTATGTTTGCTATTTAGTAAAGAAGCAACAACCACATCGCAGATATCAGCAACATCAATAAATGGTTCAGTAACTGCACCTACGGGCAATGCGATAGTGCCCGCATCAATAAAGTCACGGAACATGCCCTCACTAAAATTTTGATTAAACCAACTCGCTCTTACTACTGTCCAACTTAACCCAGATGTTTGCACTAACTCCTCACAAACTTTAGCAGCAGGTTCTCCACGTCCAGATAGCAGTGTGATGTGCTTTACGCCTTTGATTTTTGCCAAAGCACAAAATTTTGCTATATCCCCAGGAGCCTCAGGTATTGCAAGGTCTGGATAATAGGTTAAGTAAACTGCATCAATATCTACAAGTGATGCCCCCCATGTCTCAGGAGACCTCCAGTCAAAGTAAACTTCGCCGTGGCGACTCGCTCCTTTAACATTTAAACCTTGTCCCGCTAACTTGTTGTATACACGAGCACCCGTTTTACCCGTAGCACCAATGATTAAATACTTACTTGTGTTTTGTTGCATTATGCCTTCTCCCTTAGTAATTAAGATAAAAGCACTATAGCCAAGTATGTGAAGTTGAAATTTACTCTGCGTATGGTTTTTAATGCACATCGTTCAATCTGTCTTTACGGCAGACTTATAATCAATAGATACGGGGAGTTTCTTCCCCGTATCCTAAAAATGCTTATAAGTTTGTTTTATTGAATATTGCTTTTGGGTTAGCAACATAATGATTGATCCAAGGCCCGAGAAGAAGACTGGTCGGCAACGCTATCACGATACTTTCCCCCCAAGCTCGCAACCATGCCCAAAATAATTCAAGCAATGCATTCACATCTGGAACTCCAATATTCGTACATGTCCAATATAACGATAAAACCCCAGACATTGTGAACGCCATTATTGTTGTCCTAAGCAAGGATTGACGGCTGTTTGCAATATTGTCCTTTGACATGGCTCTTCTCCCTCTTAACATAAGAAACACACCGTTTTCGCTAGTTTATGCTGCCGAACAACCCCGCTTGTTCTTTAGCGATAACCGCATTCATTGTTTCATTATCGGAGGCAACAAGTGGCCCCTGCTGCACAAAGCTTTCATTCAATGGCTCGGCTGAGACAATAACAAAATGCGCAGCGTGTGAAGATTGATTCGTTAAATTCAAATCACTGTCGCTATCTGTATTTTCTATTGCTAACGACTCCCCCTTTTGTAGCGTCATTTGGGACTCCCCCGCATGCAAGTTAATCTCACCTGAAACAGCGTAGACCCAAGCATTGAATCCGGCTTGCAACTGAAACCTAAACTCACTAGCGGTGTTTAGCCTGCCATCTAAGATATTCATCGGTATAGAGGGCGACTGCGCGCTGGTCTCATCTAGATAATCACCAAGGACAAGTCTTACTCTGCTTCCATCCCGTTCAATGATTGGCATATCACTGGCTTTAACATGAAGGGTATTGGGCATAGCGTTTTTGTCATAATTAGGAATATTGACGAACATTTGCAACCCATGAATTTTCGCCCCTGAGCGCGGGCGTTCATCATGAACAGCCCCAGAAGCTGCTTTTAGCCAATAAAGGTCACCGGGCTCTAAATCAAAATCATTCCCTATTGAATCTGTGTTGTGAAATTTCCCTACGCTATCTTCAAACAAAATAGACACGGCGGACAATCCTGCATGCGGGTGGGCTCCAAAAGTGGGTGCTGTCATTACGTAATGATCCACCATTATTAAAGGATCAAAACCACTAGCAAAACTCTTGTGTCGAAAAGACAGGGCGTCAAACCCGTCTGCAACACTAAAGGGAGCCCCAGCGGTTACCGGACTCATACTAATTTTAGGTTTTTGTGCATTGCTTTCTGCGCGTACTAAGCTCATTTAATCGCTCCTCTATCTAAGCCATGCCACAACCATAGGACGCTAATTAGCTTAAGAAAATAGTCAAAAATAGAATTAATTGTTCTATTATTGAAACAATAAAGACAGCAAGGTAAATAATCTAATGGATATGAATGACTATTACTACTTTGTGAAAGTGGTGGAAAACAAAGGTTTTACCCATGCTGCGGAAATGATTAACTCACCAAAGTCCAAAATAAGCAGGCACATAAAAAAGCTGGAAGAACGACTGGATATGAGGTTAATCCAAAGAACCACAAGGCACTTTGTGGTCACTGAAGCTGGCTGGGAATTTTATCGGCATGCAAAAAAAGTCGTTAACGAAGTAGAGCTAGCTGAAAATATTGTGAAAAAACGCCGGGGCACCTTATCTGGTAAAGTCAATATCAGCTGCTCTTTTGGGGTTTCTAATTATTTAATGCCTAGCCTAATAAGCGCCTTTCTAAAACAATACCCAGATGTAGAAATAAGACAACAAGTATCCAATGACTATGTTGATATCATTTCTAAAGGATTGGACATGGTCATTAGAGGTCATGAAAAGAATCTCCCTGATTCATCATTAATACAAAAGCATCTTGCTCAAGTCGAATGGTGCTTGTTTGCTAGTCCCGCTTTTCTGACACAGACTATGCCAATTTTAGCTCCTAACGACCTTCAAGGTATTAAAGCCCTTGGTTTTGGCTGGAAGAACGACTCATGGGCTTGGAGCTTAACAAGGTACGATGGCGAAAAGGCCGAAGTCCCCCATTCGCCTATATTCAGTTCAGACGACATGAGTGCTTTAAAAACAGCTTGTATTGATGGACTGGGAGTTGTTTCGTTACCTGGATATGTTTGCAAAAAAGAAGTCGACGATGGTCAATTAGTAAGGGTGTTACCTCAGTGGCACAGCCGTTCTGCCGCCCTTTCCATCATTATACCTTCGCGCAAAGGAGTGCTAGTAGAGGTCAGAACATTTATCGATTTTTTGCAAATAAATGCACAAGAGATAGTGAATTTTTCATTTTAGGCTGTGCTATCCAACAGCGTCTTGGATGAAGGGCTTTACACTTCACTGGAGTTTATCATATGCCTAGTTTGCCCAAGAGCAGAGCAAATATCGGACTGAATAGATAACGAGCTTACAAATTGTAACGTTAGGCATTTTTTAAGAGATTTATAGAGATACCCCTGATTATAATGGTCAATTTTCAAGGCTAAACGACACTTTATTAATATCTCACTTTCATCAGGTAGGTTAGTTATGTCGTCACCTTCAGTGAGGCTCACCCTGCTGGCGAGTATGGTCTATGCGGATTTGAGCCATAATCGCACAAAAAATGGGAAAACAACGGAAAAATCAAAGCACACTAGCTTTAAAAAAATGTATTCGGCCCGCGAAAAAACAAACAATCTCAACCGAGCGTTTTCACACCCTTTGTAGAAACCCTTGGGAGAGTTGAGCACCCCATTAAAGCAGACACTAGTGAAAATGAGATCAGTTTAAATACATTCATAAATTACCTTTTGCATATATCACTTATTATCGACAATTCCGTATATACAACGTCTCGAATTGATTTTCAGTTTCGTCAGTCACAGCGATTACCTTATGATTTCATTGAATATTTCATAAAATCACTCACTCAAAAAGGCACTGCGCCGCAAAAAGCAAAAGACAAGCCTAACGCGACTTTAATGCTTCCTATTAAATGCTATGTGAAAAATATTTGCCACAGTAAATTAAGGCGTTTGTCATAAAGCTAAGTTTCTTACATAAACTTACCTAGACATTGTCGCCAAATTTAGCGTCTATCTAGCTGGCCGCCCTTGCCTAACAATGCCTTTATTAAGCGATCGTTTAAGTGCTCGTTCCAGAGTCCGTTGATTGGCGAATAGAAACGCTTTTATCCCTTGGGAACAGATTAAATCCATTCTAACTTAAAGGCCGGTGTATTCGTGAGAGATTCGATTACCCCGCGTGCTGTGGTATAAGACTATTTCTAGGTTTTGATCCCGCTATCATTAGCAATATTCGAGTTAAGTAGATGCACATTTTAAATTTTGAAGCCTTTTTATTGGCAATTACCTTGTTAACCCTTACACCGGGTATTGATACCGTGCTGGTGATCAAAAATGCTAGCCGCTCTGGTGGGCGTGATGGTGTCGTCACCAGTTTAGGGATTTGTCTTGGTTTATTTGTGCACGCGACGTTTTCAGCTGTGGGAATATCCGCTATTTTACTGCAATCGGCAGAGCTCTTTATGGCGGTAAAATGGGTTGGCGCAGGTTATTTAATCTGGTTGGGGGTTAGCGCTTTAAAAGCCGCTTCTAAAGGTGATGCCAGCGTTGCTATTAATGCAACCGGTCTAAAAATGTCAAACCTGACTCGCTCGTTAAAAGAGGGCTTTTTATCTAACGTGTTAAACCCGAAAACGGCGGTGTTTTACCTCGCGTTTTTACCGCAATTTATTGACCCACAATATTCCCCTTTCGCACAAGCGATGAGCATGGCAGCCATTCATTTTGTGATTGCCATGATCTGGCAATGCGGTCTTGCTGGCGCGGTGAGCTCGGCGAAACGCTTTTTCGCTAGCAGCACAGCCATGCGCTGGATGGAAGGCGTTTCGGGCAGTGTGTTGGTCTTTTTGGGGTCAAAACTTCTTTTTGATGATGACCCGGCAAAAGCCAATTAACCACCGCCGGTGGCGATATAAATCCACTCAGTCTCAGCCAGTTTAATGCAGAGGTTTTTTTGATGTTCCGCTTTAGTTTTGCCAGTTTATTTTTATTCATTTTCGCCCTGAATGTGCATGCGAAATCGCCATCAAAGATGGAAACGCTGGCGATGGAATACGCGCAAGTTGTAGGGCAAATTGAGTTAGTTAACGTAGCCTTCGATGAAATGCATACGCGTTGTGAAACTCAAATAACACAGGACCCGAAATTTTTGCCAGAAGTTGATTACCTGTTGCGTAAAAACATGGATTACGGCTTCAGCGAATTTGTTGACTGGATGGAAGGAGTTGCAGAAACCCAGACACTCGCCACGCAAATGGTTAATCAAGTACTCGCGGATCATGGTGGCTGTGATGCTACGGCATTAAGCCACTGGTTTAATTACTTAACTGAGTCGAACACGCAAAACTTGGCCTTTTTACAGCAAAATCAACTGCTATTTGGCTTACCTAAAGTGACTCGCAGCGAACACGACATACGCCAAGCGTTCAAAAGAAAAATCAATGACTACCAAACTTTGCCCTACCAAGAGATCCGCGACTTAGCGTCGGCATTAGATCACGGTAGCTACCGGTATTCATTACTTAGCTTGTCTCAGTCTATTCGTAAAGACAGTGCTACAGCGCAAACAATGTGGCAATTCGCTATCGATGAATTTAATCAACCTGAGGCCTATTACGCCTTGGGTAAATCCTTAAAAATAGATGAAAAGGCAAGAGCATTAAATGCATTTGAGCAATCAGCCCAAATGGGATACCACCGGGCTGGCACATGGCTTGGTACCTATTATGCGTGTCATCAGGATATGAAACATGCTGCGTATTGGCTCGATAAAGCCAAAGAACACGGTGCTGATCCCGATTACATTGACGATATTTACGCAGAAATTCACGAGCTAGGCATGCCAACCAATTGCGTCAATGGCTGGGTGTATTAGCGCATATTGTTAACCTACCATTGTGAGAGAATTTACACCGGCAATGAGGTTTTCTTCACCGGCGATTTAAGCACAAACGAAGAGTGCACACCGCTGACCCCGTCAATACGAGTGAGTTTATCCAGCAAGAATTGCTGAAAATCATCCATGTCTTTAACAATGACCTTAAGCACATAATCTGCGGCTTGGCCGGTGATCAAATGACATTCCAGTACCTCGCTAAATTCCATAACACTTTGTTCAAACGTAGCGAAGCGTTCTGGGGTGTGTTTATCCATGATAATCTGAATAAAAGACAGCAAGTTTAAACCCAATTTACGCGCGTTTACCAACGCCACGTACCCATCAATCAAGCCACTTTCTTCTAATTGCCGTACCCGACGTAAACAGGGGGAAGGTGATAAATTAATCGCATCGGCCAACTCCTGGTTCGATACCCTTCCCCGCTGCTGAATTATTTCAAGAATATGTCGATCGTATTTATCAAGTTCCACAGTTACATTCCTTTAACGCGCTAAAGTTTAATAAAATCAGTTATTGAGCAATATTATTGCGCAAAGAAAATATAATACACCTATTTTAGCAATTATCTGCGCCTCACTCTGGGTTAGGCTTATATACCTTGTTTATCTTGTTAGCCGGAGTTCCAAAATGATCAGTCAACCACATACTAAATATCAACGCTTTGAAGGGGTTAGCTTGCCGGATCGCCAATGGCCGAATAATCATATAACCCAAGCGCCTATTTGGATGAGCACTGATCTTCGTGATGGCAACCAAGCATTGATCGACCCAATGTCGATTGAAACAAAGCTACGCTTTTTCAAAGAATTGGTAGCTATTGGCTTTAAGCAAATTGAAGTGGGGTTTCCCTCAGCGTCAGATATTGATTTCAACTTTGTGCGCTTGTTGATTGAAGAAAATCATATTCCGGACGATGTGACCATTGAAGTGTTGGTGCAAGCCCGCTTCGATTTAATCGAGAGAACAGTGGACAGTTTACGCGGCGCGAAGCAAGCCATATTGCACATGTACAACCCAGTCGCCCCTGCCTTTCGCGATATTGTGTATAAAACCGATAAAGCAGGTGTAAAACACATTGCCACCCAAGGCACTGCCTGGGTAAAAGAGTTAACGGCCCAAGCACCAGAAGTAAACTGGACCTATCAGTACTCGCCTGAAGTATTCTCAAGCACAGAAATAGACTTCGCCAAAGAGGTGTGTGATGCAGTGGTAGAGGTATGGAAACCGAGCTCTGATAACAAAATCATCATTAATTTACCTGCCACCGTCGAAATGAATACGCCAAATACCTACGCTGATCAAATTGAATGGATGCACCGTCACCTTAACCGCCGAGAACACATTGTATTGAGTGTGCATCCCCACAATGACCGTGGCACAGCGGTGGCCGCAGCAGAGCTTGCCGTGATGGCCGGAGCCGACCGAGTGGAAGGATGTTTATTTGGTAATGGTGAACGTACCGGTAATGTTGATTTAGTCACACTTGCAATCAACTTATACACCCAAGGGGTAGCCCCTGAGCTCGACTTTTCGAATATCGACAGAATTCGTAACTTAGTCGAAGAATGTAATCAGTTGCCTGTGCACCCTCGTCACCCCTACGCAGGGGAATTGGTATTTACCGCGTTTTCGGGCTCCCACCAAGATGCGATTAAAAAAGGCTTGGCGGTACAAAAATCAGATGGGCTATGGCAAGTTCCTTACTTACCGATTGATCCGGCCGATTTAGGCCGTAGCTATGACGCAGTTGTCAGGGTAAACAGTCAATCTGGTAAAGGTGGCGTGAGCTTCTTACTTGAGCGCGAAGGCGGTTTACAGTTACCGCGAAAACTTCAAATTGAATTCAGTAAAATCGTTCAACAACACAATGATACCAGCGGCAAGGAAATGAGCGCTTCAGGTATTGTGTCGTTATTTGAGTCGACTTATTTGATTCAACCCGATTGGATTGAATTTAAGCAATACCAAATAAAATCGGTAGAAGACAACCAGCAACAAATTGATATTCAACTGAGCATTAACAACACTGAGGTCAATATTAGCGGTGTGGGTAATGGCCCAATTGACGCTGCATCACATGCCGTTAGTCAATTTATTCAAACCCCACTTGAGATTGTCGACTATCACGAACACGCTATCGGTGAGGGCTCTGGGGTGACGGCAGTGTGTTATTTAGAACTAAGAACTGATGACACGAGCACACGCTTTGGCGTAGCAAAAGATAGCAACATTATGACTGCGGCAGTTAAAGCCCTACTCAGTGGTATCAATAGAAGCGAGCATCGCACGCGTATTCAAGCTGTCATAAATTTGGCTGACGCAACAACGAAAGAGCAGGAGCAAGATCAAGAGAGCAGCCCAGCCTAGCGCCATAGCGGAAATCGAATAAATATGCCCAGTCTTCGCACTTGCTCGCTGGGCATTTTTATTTTGCACTTATATCTGACTCTGTACCTGCGTTTGGCCACTGCCCCATCTTATCAACTCATAGTGTGATGGCTCTTCTCTAAAAACTCCCTAAGCTTTTTTAGTGTTATTCCCAGCTACCAGTTAAATCTTCGAGATTATGCCCAGCCAACGCGCATTGGCTCAAGTTGTGCTACATCAGCGCCAAAAGACTGTGCCTTTCGAATACAAATCGATAGAAGCACATCATTTATATCTGGTTAAAATAGGCGTAGTAATGAGCGAAGACTCAAATAATATCGATCGCAGAACGATGCTTAAATCGCTGACAGCAGGCGCGATTTACTCAATAGCAGCACCCAGTATCGTTCAGGCAAAATCATCTATGAGTCCAGTAGACTTTCCTTCAATTTCCGAAGATGTTTCCCCACAATCACTTGCGATAAACGAGTCATTTTGGGCACGGGTTGCACCATTTTATGACACAGCCCAAGGTATCGTTAATCTTGAGCACGGATACTGGGGTAAAATGTCACGCCCCGTGCAAGAAGACTTTGTTGCCAATACCCGTAAGGTCAATACCGAATTATCCTATTACGCCCGTAAACATTACGCAGATGATCAGATCATCAGCTCAAATAAAGTCGCAGAGGCACTTGGTGCAAAGAATGAAGAGCTGGTACTGACCCGCAATGCAACAGAGTCCATTCATAACCTAATTCGCCAATATAATGCTTTGGGCCCAAATGACGCGGTTTTGTATACCGACATTGACTACCCAAGCTTTAAAGACACAATGCAGTGGTTAGCAACATCACGCAATATTGAGGCGGTGGAAGTGGTATTGCCAGCCCAAGCAGATCAAAAACAAATACTCGATACCTACATAGAAGCCTTTGATAAGCACCCCAATTTAAAATTGATGCTGTTGACTCATGTGAGTAATCAACACGGTTTGGTTCTGCCTGTGGCAAAAATATCGGCCATCGCGAAATTGCGCGGCATCGATGTTATTTGTGATTGCGCTCAATCATGGGGGTTATTGGACTTTAACATCAATGACTTAAACGTAGATTGGGCTGGGTTTAATCTGCACAAGTGGATAGGCAGCCCAGTGGGTGTGGGGGCGCTGTACATGAAAAACGGCAGCCTTAGCAAAATATCCCCCTACCCTGGAGAAAGCGATCCTGACAATACAAAAGCCAGTGCTAGGGTGCATACGGCCACCGTTAATTTCGCCTCAATACTAACCATCCCGGCTGCAATTGACTTCCACCAGCGCTTAGGGGGCAAAAATAAAGAAGCTCGCCTACGCCACTTGCGTTCCTTATGGGTAAATGAAGCTAGAAAGATGCCGCATATCGAAGTCTTAGGCGCTTTAGACGATGAATCCGCATCAGGTATGGGTGCATTTCGTTTAAAAGGTAAAACAAGCCTGCAAGATGCCCAAGCATTACAGAAACGTTTAGAATACGAATTTGGTGTATTCACTGTTGTTCGGGTGGGCTTAGATAGCGGCTGCTGTATTCGGATAACACCGCAGGTGTTTACTTGCGCCAATGATATGAGTCAATTAGTGCTTGCGCTGAAAAATCTCGCGTAAACTGACTTTCACTATAAAAAAATAAGGAATTCCATGAACAAATTTTTATTAGCCGGTATGTTATCCATCAATCTTGCGATCTCTGGTGGCGCACTTGCAAATGACACACCTGAAGAGCGGATCAAGGCCGCCGGTTTTACACTTCCTGAACCTGTAAAACCGATTGCTAATTATGTGACTTGGCGACGCTCAGGAACCACCTTATATTTGTCAGCGCATGGAGCCTGCGAAGGCAAAAGTGTATTAGGTAAACTCGGTGATACCCTCAATGTTGAACAGGGTTACGAGGCTGCCCAGCGTGTGGCTTTATGCGCATTATCCACTATAAAATCAGCAGTCGGCGACTTATCTAAGGTGAAACAAGTATTGCAAATCAACGGTATGGTGGCAGCGGTGCCGGCCTTTACAGATCACTCGAAGGTCATCAACGGTTTTTCTGATTTATTCGTTACTGCTTTTGGTGATGACGGTAAAGCGGCTCGTGCAGCGGTGGGTATGAGTGGCTTGCCTGGTAATATGTCAGTGGAAGTCAGCGCAGTGATTGAGTTGAAAGACTAGTTACTACCGCATATGTTTGCTTCGTGTTGCATAACAAATATAGCTTTCGCACCGTTACGACGCTCTGAATCAGCAATTGTACGCATGTTTCCTAAACCGACGGGTTTCTTATTTACTTAACGGGACTCGTAAATCTGAAACACACTAAATATTTGATTAGTTAACCCTTACTTATAGAAAAATAATAGACTAAAACTATAGTACGAAATATATAAATTCTAAAATGTTGAACGGATACAAATGACTATTTTAGGGAGCATATTATGAAACATGGAAAGATCATCGAATGTAGTTGCTGTGGTCAAGCGCACAAATTGCCCTTTGGTAAGTTAGGAACTGTTAAATGCAAAACCTGCTCAGCTTCATTTGAAGCAGATACTAGGTCCAAAAATGACTCTCCTAGTATAAATAATGTTATATCAAAACATGAGTTAAAAAAGCTTCTACACCCCACAGAAAAGTCACGATTTCTAATTGCATTATTAATAGCCTTTCCAATAACAATTTCTGCAGTTTCCCTTATATTTGCAACATTCGGTCTCGTACTGATTGGCCTGTCTGTAATTATTTTTACAGTATGGTTTGTTTTGCAAATATCTAAAGCATCTCTGATCGGTAGTTCAGTATTAGTTTCACCACACAATTTCCCTGAGATTCATGAAATTCTTGTCGAAGTAAAAGCAAGACTTGAATATAAGAAAAATGTAGATATCTACATAACGGAAAACGGCAATGTTAATGCGTTTTTGTATAAGTTCTTTCAAACGAAATTCATACTTCTTAACTCAGAAGTTGTACATTCTATGCCCACTAGCGAATGTAGAGAGCAGTTGGTTTGGATACTAGGGAGATTTATTGGCTCCCTAAAGGCGAAACACGCACGATTTCAGTTACTTTCGATAATTATAAAAAGCATTGAAAAAATTAAAATATTTAATCTACTAATTCTCCCGTACGAACGAGCAACACAATACTCAGGTGACCAGATAGGAATGGCCTTGTGCAGTGATCTGCAAAGTGCAATTGTTGCATTTGATAAACTGTTAGTAGGTAACGATATTGCAAAGGATGTTCAAATTAAAGGGTTGTTGGAACAAGCCAACCAATTACATTTTTCGTTTTTTGGTCGGATATCTAAAATTTTATCAACTCATCCGCATATGACTGACCGCTATTTAAATCTAATAGCGTTTGCGCGTTACATGTATCCTGAGGAGTTTCAAAAATACATCGCCCAATTTGATAACGTAACTGTCTCTGAGATGGGCTCACTTTTACCCAAGTATTATCCATTGAATAAGTCAGGCAAGCAGGTGTAATCAGATACTTTAATCAACATGGTATCGCTTCAAGAAGCTATCTCTATGGTAGGCGTAATAAGTGTCTACCTTTTAATTGATAAATTCATTGAATAGCGCCTCTAAGGCCCTGCTCATGTAATTTATTTTTGAGGTGCTTAGCCTTATCACGACGAAGTAACAAGATAAATTCCGTTAAAAACTCACGTAATTTTGTGTGTAGCAAACCTCAGTGACCCACATTTAAAACCCCAAAATAGCCTTTCTCACTCATGCCCATCACAATAAAAAGTATGTTTGATACTCCAAATTGTTATCAAGAACATAGAGATAGATAAAATAAAAAATATTTAGCCTGATGTATTGGTTCGGCTTAAAAACGAATTTCAAATATTTGGTTGAGATCATATTTTGTAGTAAGTATGATGCAATATTGTAAACAATTCACAATAAACATTACTCAGTAGACACAATTTACTTAGCCGAAAATGAATCGTTAGGGCACGTGTCGATAGGTTACGTCATTTACCGAACTTGCGGTTTTGATCATTAGGGACTCTTATTGCTATGAACATACATAAACCATTCTCCTTAGTCGCCCTTGGCGTTGCGATTGTTGTGCAAAGCGCCCGTACTCATCAAAAGGTTGAAAGACTAACCGATACTAGTCCTGTGGTATTTAAAGACGTATCCGACGCCGTGGGCTTAGTGACACAAGCAAATTGGAAGTACGGCGGGCCTGCGGTGGCAGATTTAAATAATGACGGTCATTACGATTTTTTACTCTCCAATCACGACACCACTCCAGTACAACTTTTCATGGGCCAAGCTGATAACCGCTTTAACGAAGTTAAAAATATTTTTGGTAAAGTAGATTTACACGGGATCTCAGCAGGTGATTACGATGCAGACGGTGACAACGATATTCTACTGTCACTGGGTGGCGGAAATGGCTTAAAACCTCAACCTCAACGCTTATTACGCAATGACAATGGCCAATATACAGATGTAACCGAAGATGCGGGCATATCAAAATTAGGCGCCAGAGGCAGAAGTGTACGCTGGGTCGATTTAGACAATGACGGCGATCTAGATTTCATGCAAGTTAACGCCGCTAAAATGGTCAATGAAACCGCACCACGCAATATTATTTTTGAAAATATCGGTAACGGTAAATTCCGTTATATTAAAAGCCCCGGCTTTGAAGAAGTCGAAGCAGAGCGGGTTCTAATAACCGACTATGACAATGATGATGTGATGGACGTGATCACATTTACCAGTTATGACAAAACCTCTATCTGGCAAGGCAATGGCGACTTTACCTTTACCAACACCACTGATGCGGTTTTCCCCCAAGGGCATGACGGCTATCCTGGTGCGATTACCATAGCGCAAGCTGACATCGACAATGACGGCGATCTAGATTACTACTTTGCACGTGGTAAGTTGTATTACACCATTGCCAACAACAGCATCAGCTTCGACAAAGATCACCAAACCTTGGATCTCAGAGACGTCGGCAGTAAAAGCCACGATGGTTTAACCTTATACGCCGACTCGGATCTGGTGCTGAACGACTTCTATCACTTCCCCAGAGCTAAACTACTGGAATTTATGCCGGTGTTTATTGGTGCCAATAAACAGCAAATCACCACACCCCATGCAGATCATACCGTCACCCAAGAACAAGCAAAGGGCTTTCCCACTGAGATAACCGAAACAGGCTGGTACTTAGGCTATCTAGGTGACAACAAATGGCGTCTTGAGTGGATGCTAACTGACGATTTAGCATGGGACGTAAGAGCTTCTTTCACTGGCGTTACGGGATACGAAGCAAGCTGGCAACCACAGAATTTAGCCGTACCTGATGTATTGCTGCGTAACGATAATGGCGTGCTGACTGATATTTCACAGCGTATCCCTGATGAGTTAAACAGCAATAATTGGGGAGTCACAACGGGCGATTTCAATAATGACGGCAATGCCGACTTCTTCGTATACCGCTTCGGTGAATTAAAACGCAGAGTCGCTGATGTTATGTTGCTTAATAGCGGCGACGGGCATTTCACCAGTAGCGTGGCACACAACGCCACCACAGAAGTAGGTTTAAAATCTCACGGCGACTCAGGTGTTGCATTTGATTACGACTTAGATGGAAGCATAGATATTTTAAGTGGTGATGACGACAACGGGAAATGGCATCTATACAAAAACGTCACTAACAATACAGATAACAATCACCTACTGCTGAAAATTGGCTACTCGCAAAACGGCGTTGACCCATATGGCGCTAAAGTATGGATAACCTCTCAGGGCCAAACCCAGTACAAGTTGATAGGCTCGAGCAATGCTAACCATTCTCAAAGTCTCTTGAACATAGCGCATTTCGGTTTAGGTGAAGACGACATGATAAGCGACATCACAGTGCGCTGGCGCGACGGAACAACTCAAACCTTAAAAAACAAGCAGGCTAACCAGCTACTTACCTTAGGTAAGTCACTTTAACTGATATTGCATTTTTGATGATGACAGACGCCCAGATCACTTTGGGCTCTGGCGTCTATCACGCTTATTCTGTAGATAAAAACGAGTACATTGACAGGTTCAAACATGCCCAACAAACCATTCATACACTACCTCTGCGTCAGTACTTTTATAGTGCTACTGCCATTTGCTTTAACCGCCTGCGGCCCCACCGGTGATAGCTTAACCGATATTAGTGTCGCCCCTTCAGCACCTGCTATTTTTAACTATGCTGTAAATGGTAGTAAAAACAAGAAGTTAACCTTCGAAATTGATAATCCAGGCGCATCAGCCAATCTCACTTTGCTACAAGGTGAGCAGGTCCTAATTGATAACCTGAATATTCCACGTAACGGCACACAAACGCTTAACGCCTTGGTGCACTTTCAGGCACTAGGTGAAACGCGTTTACAGCTCAGAACAATCAATTCCCCAGTCACGATAAAAAGCCTAGAAATAGAAGACGTTCCACATGTTGCTGTTCCCCAGTTTAAGGATATTTCAGTGCGAGCTGGCTTAGATAAAGTGAACTCGCTCAAATACGGCGGGCCGTCAGTTGCAGATATTGACCAAGACGGCGACTACGATTTTATCCTTAACAACCATAATGCCGAAACCAGTAAAATTTATTGGAACAACGGTGACGGGACCGTTACCAAGCACAAAGACGACTTGTCTCGCTGGTTCATGCAGGACCTACACGGCACAGCATTAGGTGATTACGATAACGATGGCGATCTAGACATGTTACTCAGTCGAGGTGGCGGCAATGGCACCAATCCTTCAGTTTCATATTTTTATCGCAACAACGACAGTAACTTTGTGCGCTACACCGGCGATGTAGGTATTGAACGCGGCGGTCGAGGTCGCGGTGCACGCTACATAGACATGGACTTAGACGGTGATTTAGATTTGTTACTGGTGAACGAAACCGGCCTAGCTAATCAAACACCTCAGCACCTCTTTTACGAGAATAATGGCCAGGGCGGCTTCACTTACAAATCTGTGGCAGGTATCCAAGACGTCAGATCCTCACGTACCTTGGTCACCGACCTCGACGGCGATAATATCGAGGATATCGTTATGTATGGTCCCCTCTCTATTTGGCAAGGGAATGGAGATTTCACTTACACTAATATCAGCGACAGCATTCCTGATGCTATTCGTGAACTCAGCAGTGTTATGGCCATCACAGATATCGATATCGATAACGATGGTGACTTAGACCTGTACCTAGCTCGCGGCAAAGAATTTGAGCACGGAAAAGGCGAAACCCCGTCCGTTGATTTCGATCCGATAGCACGCAATTTTTCGCTAAAAACCCGTGGCTATAAAGGGGTTGATGAATTTAGTTTTACTGCAAGTGGGCCGCTTAAATGGCACAACTATCAATTCTTGGGTCAAAATGGCTTTCGAGGCAAAGCACACCCCATATTTTTAGGTAAAGATAAAACCGTCAATGATGTACCAGCTGAAGGCACGCTAGAATTCGATAAAACGATGGCTCAAGGTTGGCCTGATGATATCTCTGCCAATGGTGTTTATTTAGGCCACATAGGTAACAATAAATGGCGTGGCGCACTGGTGCGTAACGGCGATATCTTTTGGTCTTATTTCTTTACGTTATCGGGTGTCGAGGAAGCCGAAACACATTTCGAACCTGAAAATCGCAATATTCAAGACATATTACTTGAAAATAAAGAAGGACAATTTGTTGATGTCACTTCTCAATGGAATATCCCGTTAGGTGGTAACGCACTTGGTGTGACCACAGGCGACTTTAACAATGACGGACAGCAAGACCTCTTCGTTTATCGCTGGGGATTAGTAGAAAAACGTATTTCAGATCTTATGTTGCTGAATACTGGCAATGGGGCTTTCGAAACCGTCACCATGCACGGTGCCAGTGACTTAGGGGGCTCAGGGTTTGGCGACATGGGCCAAGCATTTGACTTCGACTTAGATGGCAACCTAGATATATTAAGTGGCAGTGAATACGGCCAGTGGTATCTATATAACAATCAACCTATCGGTGATAATCACTACGCTTTGGTCAACGTTGGTTATTCGCCACAGGACAATGTTGACGCAATTGGCGCACAAGTCACAATTGAAACGCCTTTGGCAACGTACGTCAAAAGAGTTGGCTCTGCAGGGGAAGTTTTCTCGCAAAGTCTGCTCAACATTGTACATTTCGGGCTAGGCAGTGAGCAAAAGATAAAGCGCATTCATGTTCGCTGGCGCAATGGCGAAACGGCCACGTTTGTTGATAAACAAGCGGATAATATGTTCGATACTGACAAACTCGATGCAACAGCGCTTGCTATTAATACCCAAGGCTTAGCCCCGCGATCAGGAGATGAAGTTCAACTCACTGCTACCCTCGCCCCTCTCAATGCGCAGCAAGACGTAAGCTGGCAGTCAAGTCACCCATCTGTTGCCAACATCAGTAAAACAGGTTTACTACAAGTAGTGGGTAAAGCAGGTGAGTCCACAACCATAACGGCCACCACCAACAAGGGGAAAATCTCAGATACAGCGCAAATCACTGTTTCTCAGTGGTACGAAAAGCCGCTTGAGGCAATCCAGTTGAGCGCAGCAAAACCGAATCTAATCGCGGGGGATGAGCTGACATTAAGCGCGACGTTTACCCCTGAAAACCCCGACAACGACCAACTTAAGTGGATAAGTTCAGCTCCGCAAATAGCCACCGTTGATACCAAGGGTAACTTACACGCTTTAACGGCCGGTAGTGTCACCGTTACCGCAAAAGCCGAAGCGAACCCAAGCATTCAAGGCAGCATAGATTTTGACGTGCAAGCGGATGTAAAACCCTTTATCAAAATTGATAATTTGGCTCAGTTTATTAATCAGCCCGTGCATGCCGGTGATACCTTCGAGGTACATGTTAGCTACCATGCGGGCCCTGGGCACACAGTGATCGCCGCTGATGAAGGCGGGCTACGTGTTTGGTTAAGACACTTCAAATACCGTTGGTTCCCCATCGAAGATAGAATTGAAACCGACAAAAGTGTGCTTTATACCGTGTCGGGTAATTCAACAGCCACTTTATCAACGCAAGGGCTTGTCCCCTCTGATGAGCTGCCTGAAGGCCAGTTTTATTCATTGGAGGTGAGCTTTACCAACAGCAATGGCAAAACATTTGAAGACGCTATAGAAGAGTTTATCTTAATAGAATAAAGCGATGTTAACGCCATTGCACGTTGATAAAAGATCTCTCATCGAGTGTGTAAAAGGGCTTAAACAAGGCGCATGACTGAATGAATAGTTGTTTTCTTTCAAAGTTATGCAATGCAGTGTAAGCCCTTTAAACGCGCTTAAAAGGAGTGCCCAGCGGCGTTTGCTCTGCGTGGGCCAGCTGTTTTTCCGCCAGCAGTTTTTTCTTTTTCGCCAGTAGTTTTTTCGCCAGCCGTTCTTTCAATCAAAATAGTACAGCTCTCATCAGCAAGCGGCGGTTTCAATGATTCGCTACCGAATAATCTAACCGCCAGTAGACCTCAAGCGCTCAGTAAGACTGATTGTCATCAGCAATTTGATACAGATAGTCAACCATGATCTCGGCGTGATGTCGCTTGACATGTAAGTTCGGCATTAGGCTTTGTGGCTTAAAATGAGGCGGGTTCATGATCCACTGAATAAGGTTTTCACGCGTGGTAGGCAATGTTCCGGCGATAAAGCGTCTGTTCACCATATTATTTAAAGGGGGCCCAACATGATAGGTTGCAGAAGCAATACCATCGATAACATGGCAACTAGAGCAATTGTATTGTTGCATAGCCACTTGGCCGGAAAGTGCTTCACCAGCGCTTTGTTGTGTTGAGGTAGGTTTTGCTAACGCTTGCTCCTCAGGGGTTTGGCTAAGAATATCTTTAATGGTGTTGTTGGTAACCGTCCCCGTGCTCTTTTGCGCTAGTTGAGCATACTCAGATTTTGACAATGTAGGCAGTTTCTTAAGCAGTGCAACCAATTCCCATTGTTCGTCGTCGCTCAAACGATATTTCCATGCGGGCATGCCTGACATTTTTATTCCGTTTTCTATCACCCAAAAAAGTTCAGCCGGCGAACGCTGACGGGCAACACGCACAATTGCACTTGGCGGTGGCATCATACCAAGTGAAAAAGGTTCTGGCGCTACCCCAGGCGCACCATGGCATGCAACACAATGACGCTTGTAATTTGCGATGCCCGAAGTTTGCCAATTAAAAGTCGACAAATCAGGTACCTCATCATCGATACGTGCATCTACCGCTTGAATACGCGCGTGTTCTAGGAATTTATACACGGGCGTTGTGTGCCCTGTCAGCGCAGAAACGTTATACACACCAAAATAAACCAAACTGAATATCAAAGCGCCTATCAGAAATAGCGCCAAGGCAGCAATTGAGTAGAACTTTTTATTGAGCTTAATATGAATCGTTTTCGTCATGGGTAAAAATCACTCTTGCCACAGATAATCAGCCAAACGCCGAGCTTCTTGTTGAGTAATATCAGGCGTTGGCATTGCCGTATCAGCGTGAAATTTTTGCGGTTCAAGCAGAAATTGAGTCAAATTTTCACGGGAATTAGGCAACACACCCGCGATATAGCTTTGCGCCGCCATGTTATCCAACGGCGGGCCAACTAAGCCTTTTGCCGCAGGTAGTTTCGTTAATTGGTGGCAACTGCTACAGCCTTTGGTAATCATAAGTGTTTTCCCTTGCTCTTGTTTATCTCCTTGCGCTTTGGGCGACTCTGCGTGGTTTGGGAAAGTCCAGATACTCAACGCGGCAGCGAAGGTGACACTCAACGGCATACTTAACGCAGAAGCGATGGTAAAAAAAGAGCTGAAAATAGTCATTTTTTGCAAATCGCGGCTCCCTCACTGATTACTTTGATTGCTGTGGTTTGCTTGATTACCCTGAGTATTAGAACGCAATAACCGAGCCAAGGTCACAAGTGCAGCAGCGATGAAAACAATCCCCGCTGGCATCCACATAATAAGCCCGCCCAATTGTTGATCCTCAATAGGGCTCAACCCCCACTGCTGCGTGGTGTGAGCGTAAGGGCTATACCAAATTGACGGTGAAAAAGTCAGCAAGGCACCTAACAGACTCGCATGAATGCCTGTGGTAAACAGTGAAATAACCGCTGACATTGAATTAGACTTGTCGAGCCTGAAAACTGAATACCAAAATACCCAAGCAATTAGCAAAAATGTGGCGTGTTGTAAGCTATGGACCCAGGAACTGGTCAAACTGGCGTTTAACAAAAAGGGTAAATGCCAAAGCCAAAGGCCAAAAAAGTGGATAAGCCATCCCCATAGGGGTGTGGCAAGTTGGCGATAAAACCTCAGCATACGAGGTGAACGCCCCGTTAAACCGTGAAAAATAGGGGTTAAGAAGCCTTGGCCACCGCGCAAAATTGTTTGCTCTGGTCGCGACAATACCAACAAAGGCGCCGCTATCATCATCAGCATTTCGTGTTGCACCATGTGTACTGAAAACAACTGTTCACCAATGGAATCGATAGGAGAAATTAGCGCAATGGCCAATGTTAACCACCCGAACCAAAACCAACGTACTTGACGACGGTATTCTTGCTGTTTTGACGCTATTCGTTTACCAATTTTGCGACTACCACGAAAATAGCAAATGGCAATAATCAGTAATAACAGCGCAGATACGGGGTCGATGGACAAAAAGCTATACTGCGATGAGAGAGATACGTTGACGACGTGGGCCAAAGTGCTAAAGGGCAATAGACCCGTCAATAAAAAGAGTAGTCGTATACGCATGCTTATCCTCCTGCGCTGCTACAGGCCGCAAGGAGTAAACTCGGCCATCCTTGCACTAAAATTGCCACAGCAAGAAAGCCGCTCATGAAGCAGGCCCCCGCCACCATGAACGTTTCTCTGGCGTGGTCACTTTCCTGCTGCTTAAGGAGACGATAATAACTTAGTGCGTAAATTAAATTCACAACCGCGGTTGCCAGGCAAACGATTGTTAGCGTGCCCACCAGCCACTGCAGAGTTTGCTCACTAAAGGCCTCGGGCCTAGCGCAGTGCCACTCTACGAGTGCATAACTGACAAAAAGCTGTAGCGCCCACGCGGCAATAGCAATAAACCAGAAACGCCACAGGTAACCAGCACCAATTTTATTAAGGGAAATGGATTTCGTCATGATTTACAACCTGGGAAAGTAATACAGCACTAAATAAAACGGCAGCCAAGCAAAGGCAACAAAGTTCCAATACATGGTATCGACCACCACGCCAATTTGTCGCTGCTTGGTATAAAAACCCACCATTCCGAAAAGACCAATTGCGCCGGTGCCTATCGCCGCTGAGACAATATGAATAAAATGAAAACCTGAAATGGTCCACAGCAGCGAGCCATATACGTGTTGATCCCAACGCATGTCGAAGTTGTCGAATTGTTGCCAGCGGATCCACAGTACCATCAGCGCCATGATGACCGACGCGAAGGTATAAATGACAAAGCCTTTTGAGTGGTTTTTTTCAACTGATTTACCAGCCAGGTACATGGTCACGCAGCTTAGTAACATTAAGATCGTTGACCAAGTAGGAATAAGCAACGGAGGCGGAGCAATATCATTAGGCGGCCACTGAGGGTGCTGCATATATAAATACAGATACGTCACTGTAAATGCGGAAACCACACTCAGCTCAATCAAAATTAAACCAATGATCCCCCACCAAATCGGTGCATTTTGGCCATTTAAATGACGAGAAAAGTTGGAAACATCCACATCTGCGTTTGCAGTCTGTTGGTCATTATTTATTGATGTGCTCATTATTGTAAGCCTCTAACGGGATGACCTTCCTCTGGCGGCTTCTCAGCCAGCCATGGGCGGGCTGGCCACAGCCAACCCACAATAGCGAAAAAACTTAGAAAGAAGCCAACCACAAACAAAATCGGCTTAAACATGAAACCAAGAAAACCAAAACCAACCGTTAACGCTAAAACAAACGGCCAGTAAGTGGGCGATGGCATGATGCACACACCTTGGGGTTTCGCATCTAGCAGCGTTGTGATGATTATCTCACGGCGATCAGCGCGGATCCCCGTCACCTTATATAAAGGGGCTTTTTGCCATAATGGGGTGCGGCTGCTAATAACGGGGAGATGCCTAAAGTTGTAGTTTCGTGGTGGCGATTGCGCCCACCATTCTAAGGTATCTGCATTCCATGGATTATTCCCAGCAGCCCTTGACTTATAAGGACTGATAAGCGTGTTAATAAAGGTGAGTAAAAAACCGAATGCCATTAAAAATGCGGCGCAGGTCACGAAAAAGTTAACCTCTCCCCACCCCATATTGTGTAAATAGGTGTAGACCCGCCTAGGCATGCCATCAAGCCCAAGTTGATGCATAGGAAAGAAGGTTAGATTTAACCCTATGAATATAAGCCAAAAGCTCCAGCACCCAAGCCTTTCACTTAACATTGACCCTGTCATTTTAGGGTACCAATAATATAAGCCGGCAAAAAACGGCAGCACGGCTCCCCCGATTAACACGTAGTGAAGATGCGCAACCACAAAGTAACTATCGTGGGCTTGCATATCGAATGGAATAGATGCTGCCATTACCCCTGTTAGACCACCAATAACAAACACGGCAAAAAAGCCCATGATGAACAGCATGGGCGTTTTGAATTTGATTTTTGAGCCCCACAGTGTGGCGATCCAGCAGAAAATCTGCACACCACTGGGGATAGCGATCATAGCGCTCGCCGCGGTGAAAAAACTCAATCCCAAGTGAGGTAAACCTGTGGTAAACATGTGGTGTACCCACAAGCCAAAAGACACGAAGCCAATGGTGACCATTGAGAGGACGACCGCGGTGTAACCAAACACTTCCCGCTGACAAAACGTGGAAATAACGGTGGATACAATACCAAGTGCTGGCACAACAATGATGTACACTTCCGGGTGGCCGAAGAACCAAAACAAGTGTTGCCATAACAATGGGTCACCGCCGCCGGAGGCGACGAAAAACTGAGTGGCAAACGTGCGGTCGAGGGCCAGCAATACGCTTCCTACCATCACGGTGGGCATCGCAAAAACAATCATGAACGACATAACCAAAATCGACCATACAAAAATGGGCATGCGATTTAAGGTCATTCCCGGCGCTCGTTGTTTAAGGATGGTGACGATTAATTCGACCGCCGCCGTCAGGGCGGAGATCTCAATAAAGGTGATCATGGTCGTCCAGAAACTGACCCCTTGCCCCGGTGAATAGTCGATACCGGCCAGTGGAACATAACTAAACCAGCCCGTATCGGGTGCCATGCCTAGAAAGAGCGCCAGATACAATGTAATGCCAGCGATTAAATAAACGTAGTAACCAAATGCATTGAGCCGGGGGAACGACATATCCCTGGTACCGAGCATTAAGGGGACTAAGTAGATGCCCAGCCCCTCCATGGCGGGTACAGCGAAAAAAAACATCATTGTGGTGCCGTGCATCGTCATTATTTGATGATAAAACTCAGCACCCATGAGGGTGTTTTCTGGCTGCACCAATTGTAAGCGCATCAAGAGCGCCAAGAGCCCACCCAAAGCGAAAAAAATCAAAGAAGTGACAACAAAACGAAAGCCAATCTGGCGCTGGTTTACATGAGTAAACCAGCCAAAAAAGCCAGGCGGAGACAACCACGTTTTATCCAAGATAGGTTCAGCACCTTCTTGGTCATCAAAAATAGCTTGTTCAGTGTGTGGGTGATCTTTCAAGCTGATTCCTTTTTATCATGTGTTTATAACTGTTCTTAACAACGGCCTAGTGCTTTTTAACCGCGTTTGAGTGTAATCAATGCAGACTTTGTAAGTAGTCAAGCAAATCAGATAACTCCTTGGCATCCAATTGAGACATTGGCATTTTTGCGCCCGGTTTTATGCCATTGGGATCAGCAACCCAACCGCCTAAATGTGCTCGACTATTTTTTCTGGTAACAGACGCTATTGACTGCCTTGAAGCGAGATGAGTTAAGTCTGGGCCGGCCGTTCCAGCTGCATCAGTACCCCGAATGGTATGGCATTGGTGACATCCAGCTTCAAAAAAGACGCGCTGGCCCGCGAGTACTTCATTATTTTCTGGAGGTTGTGCTGGCGCTTGCTGATTCGCTAACCAAGCATCAAATTCAGCTTGAGGCTCAGATACCACTAGAAACCCCATAAGCGCATGTTGCAGTCCACAAAATTCTGCACATTGCCCGCGAAAAGTGCCTGAAACGTCGACCTCAAACCAACTAGAATTAGTGCGCCCTGGGATCAGATCTGTTTTTCCGTGCAACTGAGGTACCCAGAAACTATGAATGACATCACCACTTTCTAAATAAACTTGGATAGGACGATTGATCGGTACATGTAACTCGTTGGCTGTGGTTGCGATAGTATTGGAGTTTTCGTCTAGATATTCGATTTGCCACCACCACATCCAACCAGTGATGCGTACTTCAAGTGCGTTATCAGGTGGGCTTGCTGATAATGAACGGCCTAACATTAAGCTACCGCCCACTAAACATATAACGGTTACTAGCGGAACCGCGATACCAGCGACTATGACTAAATTGCGGCTGGCAAGGTAACTTAGTTTTGTCGGCTTTTTAGATTTCCCGCGCCATAAGCCCCACGCCAATAGAAGCATAACAGCCACGAACACCACCACCGCGACCCAAAACATGCTCCACCATATGTAACTGATCCCGCGAGCTTGCTCCGTTGCTGGTTGAATAGCTGATTGGCTTTGCGCATACGATAAAGGCAACTTTAGCGTTAATAGCACGACTAAATAGATAGCTTTATGATTCAATTTGGTCCAAAAATGCATTTTATGACCTATCTCCATTTGGCTGTACTACCCCATTTACTAAACGCCTGGATACCTAGCGTTTGAAGCATATTCACAAGGTAGAGAAAAAATTACTTCAGCACCTTGTAATAATTACACACGGCGAACTTCTCGCCTCCACAACATACGCTCCAAAGAAAAACCACTAAGGAACAGCTAACATCCCATCACTGTTAAAAGCCGCCTCACCCATTATTTCAAATCAAAAAAATAAAGCGCCGCGCAAAAAACACATTGCTCGGGTGTTTGCATTATTCTCGCCAAATCTTCATCCACAAACCGAAGAACCTCAAACACACCCAAATTACTAATCAGAAATTTATGAAGACACCCATGATTAAAGCAATTTATGCAGACAATTATTCAAGAGCAACTTGTGTAGACAGCCATTTTTAAATCTATACAAAAATTCGAATTTGATAGATGTCGAGATTTTTTGTATATCGAAATGCCCCTTCATACTCAATAACTGCACTTTTGAGCTCAACAACTGAAGGTTTTCCATAGAATGTTGAGCGTTGAGAAAGGAATTTGTGTGAACTGATGAAATATAGGCAAGCGCTCATGTCACAGGCTGTGCATAAGAAGTATTCGTTGAAGCTAGTTTAAGCGCGCTTTAGCAGCTTTTTTGCTTTGCCCATCCCGCGTATTCGTTGATGATGAGTGTGACGCTTGAACGCATTCATCATTTGCTCTGCACCTGCTGCGTAGCAGAAGTGTTTTTCAAATTCAGTGGTTAAGGCTAACCACTGTGCTGAGTCTAACCCTAGTCTTTCTAGAATAGGGCTTTGAGTGTTATAGATATAACCTGCCTTGTCATCACGAATACAGCGACCCGTGGTATCGATAAGCTCACAGTAGTCTTTAAGGGAGTAAGCTATTCCTTTGGGCATATTTTCCCTTGAGCTTCCCACAAAGGGCATTAGCGTACTTGGTTGAGGTTGATGATGTTTAGCGGCGTGTATGCGCTTTTTGATACTGGTGTGTTTTGCTGTTTCAGGTGTTTTGGCGATTTTCGCTCTAATCGGGTTTAAATCTACATAGGCCATACACGCTAGTACTGCACTTTCATCTAACAAAGCTTGTGATTTAAATCGCCCTTCCCAAAACCTGCCGGTGCAGTCATCTTCTTTATTGGCTTGACGGGCAATATATTCATTTAAGTCACGCATGAACCAGCTGATGTTGTATAAACGTTTTCTGTAGATTTCAACGGTATCATCAAAGGTGATTAACTCTCCTTGGGTTAAGGTATCCCCGTTAATAAACTTTTGAGTCAGTAACGTACCTTTATGCAGCGTGTGATAACGCTTTAGCACCGATTCGGTATCCCATTTATCAGCTAGGGCTTTATCCACACAAAGCACCACATGAGTATGATTGCTCATGACTGCATAAGCGCATATATCAATTGCGAACACGGTAGATAAAAACAACAAACGCGCTTCTACCCAGCCACGACGATGCTCGTAGCTCTGCCCTGTCAGCGCATTTGTACCACATAAGAAAGACTGGCGAACACAACGGGACACACAATGATAATAAGGCGTATCAATTAAGCTGATTTGGCTTTTTCGTGACTGAGGCATAACAGTCGCTTAATAAAATGGAACACGCATCAAGTGTAGTTGAGGGATAAAAATTAACCATTTTTATAATGGGTGTCTTGATTATTCATTGGTGTCTTGATTATTCATTGGTGTCTTGATTATTCATTGGTGTCTTGATTATTCATTTAGAAGAAGCGTCGTAAAGGTGACGGGCGAGAGCCGCTTATTGAGCTTTCTGGGGCTAAGAAGAGGTGATGGACATTCTTTGCAAAGTGTTTTTAAGCTTATTTATGAGCGTTCGATTTGTTGAAATTACCGAGTGGTCGAAAGTTTGCTTTGAAGCTCCAAACAAAAAACGGTAGAGTTAGTGCAACTCCTGCGACTAGCAGCATAGAAGAGGTGATGGACGTTCGTTGCAAAGTGTTTTTATATTTATTTATTAGCGTTCGATTTGTTGAAATTACCGAGTGGCCGAAAGTTCGCCTTAAAGCTCCAAACAAAAAACGGTAGGGTTAGTGCAACTCCTGCGACTAGCAGCATGACGCCTGCATAAGGAGTATTGAAGGCCTCACTCAAGAAACCTTGGTGATGAAATTGCTGACGTAATCCCATCAGCATCAAAAGCACGCCTAATATGTCAAGTCCGATTAAAGTTATTAGCCGATACGAACAGCGCGCGCTGTGGGCATGTTTTGGCTTTTCAGCCGAATGTTTTTTGTTGCCTGTCGCGCTCGGTAACGGGAATAAGGTAGCCATCTTGTACTCACAATCAATCATACGATAAATTAACAATTATGTAACAGTTGACCCTAACTCTCTTTATTAAGTTCCATTTTTATTAGGATACATTCATATTAACGCCCAAATTTATATCCCCCCTTACAATTTTGCATTAAAACTTTCTCGGTGAATGTCCTGACAATAAGACGTTAGCCGGTGAGCAGCGGCTTGAATACTTGTTCCCACATCGATTGGTAACGCTCCTTGTGCCACCCTATGTGCCCTATTCTCTTGTGACCTACGTCCTTTGGATTAACCGTCTGACGCGTAATATTTGCGCTGCTAAATTGACTATGCAACATATCGATATTTTTCATAGACATCATTTCATCATCACTAAAGGCAATTGCATGAATTGGCACATTCACGTTAGCAAACCGCTCTTTGAGCCATTGCCCTTCTTTTTCTACAGCGTATCCCTCTTTTAAGCACCAGCGGCGCCATTGCATCATCACGCCTTTTGGTAAATTGCTCATTATATTGAGTTTATCGCCAGGAAAATAACCAAGTAAAGGTACTGTTACCGGCACCAGAAAATACCACAAAAACCATGAAACTCGTTTAGTAGGTGTTGAGTTGTACCACCAAGTACCTGTGCCTGCGGCAACAGTAATCGCGCGACTAATTTGTGCTGTATTTGGCATCATGCCTAGCATATGTCCGCCAACACTGTGCCCAATCCAAATACACTCAAGGTCGAAAAAATGCCGTTCTACAAAATCAAGTACGGCTGGGCAGTCATTATATGCCCAACTCAACACGTCGCTCTTACAATACTTCACGTGCTTATCAACCGATAAACCAATACCGTCGTAATCAAATGTGACAACGTCGTAACCCAGCGTTGTTAACCATAGCGCGAAATCTTGATAAAGATACTGAGCGACACCAGTGGCTGCGGCAACCACACAAACTCCCTTTACCGACACTTGCTGACTGTTAAACACTTTTAACACGATTGAATGGCCTGCATCAGTGACTATTTTGTGCTCGACAACGGACTTACTCACTTCAGCGGCAGTGTACGCGCTATTGCTTGATTCACTTAATGTTTCAGGTTGCGCTGATTGTGAGATGTCTGTTTGCGTTGCATTGTTCATGACGAGCCTCTTAGTTTACTAGATAGTTGTTTTAGTCTTACTTTCGCATAAAACCACTATTTATTTCGAATGCAAAACAATTATATTTAACACACGAAATAAAAGCTCAAAAAAGTTCTTCCATAGATTAATTAAAGCGAATACTGCGTTGCAAATAAGACATTTATTTCGTACATTAAATAAATATCAAACGAGAAGTGACCATAATGAAAAAGCAATTAAAAATATTTCACTTACTGCAGTTGGCCCACGCCGCGTTGTTTAAAGCAGCCGATAAAAAGCTCAAGAATGAGTTACACATAAGTACCACGCAACTGGCGGTATTATTCTCGTTAGTAAAACAAGACAACGCACCGATAACCGCTATTGCCGACCAACTCAATATGAGCTACTCCAGTTTATCTGGGGTGATTGACAGAATGACAAAAGCTCAGCTCGTTACTCGCCAGCGAGCCACTAGCGATGCAAGAGTGCAAAACGTAATTCTACTCCCCAAAGGACAGGAAATAGCTCAGCGCTCAACAGCTAAAGTGCGAAGTATCAATCATGCCTTATTGAGTGAATTTAGCTTAAATGAGCAAGAGACTATCGCCCGCTTCTTAATTCACGTCGCACAAAACTCTGAACAAATTGTATGCGAGGAACAACAGCGCTAACCAAGCGCTACTTACCCATGCTTTATTAAATCAATAGGAGTCGCAACATGTCTAAAAACCTCATTGTTTCCGTGAAAAACCGTGTTCTGTCTTTAACGATTAATCGCCCAGAACTAAAAAATGCCCTCAACCGAGAGTTGTATGCCTCGTTAGCTGATCAGCTCGAAAGAAGCGACCAAGACAAGCAAATTCGCGCGGTTCTGTTAACGGCCAATGGTGACACTTTTACTGCAGGTAATGACTTAGACGACTTTCTTCATCCAATAGAAGAAAGTGGAACGCCCTCTGTTATCCGTTTTTTAAAAGCAATTTCAGAATGTGAAACGCCTATCATAGTGGCGGTTAACGGCCCAGCTGTAGGGATTGGCTTAACCATGTTGTTACATTGCGATATGGTATATGCGGGCAAGCGTGCTCACTTTCGCGCCCCGTTTACTCATGTGGGTTTAGTACCAGAAGCGGCCTCAAGCTTATTGCTACCACTTGCAGTAGGTAATGCGTGGGCAAATGATTTATTGCTTGCTGGGCGCACCCTAAATGCTGATGAAGCACTTGCGTCTGGGCTAATATCCCGAGTGTATGAAGATGATGTCTTAGTCACTGAAAGCTTAAAAATAGCTGAACAGATAGCAGGCTTAGCACCAAATTCAGTGAAACAATCTAAGCGGCTCATTCGAGGCGTTAGCACCGAGCAAATTCAGGCACAAATGAAACGTGAGGGAGTTGTTTTTGCACAGCAGCTAGCGTCAGCGGAATTCAAAGAATCGATCGCAGCTTTTTTTGAAAAACGTGCGCCTAACTTTAGCTAAAGAACTTCAGGATTTCATATGTCAGGCATAACAGAATTAACTCAACTACTTTCGAAGATGTCTCCACATTTGCAAGACGGCGAGTACGCCTTTTGCACAACTCAGGGTAACGTGGCGGACTATATGCATTTAAATCCTGTGTGCTTTTTTCAAGAGTCGGAAGGGTTAACACTAATATTGTTGGCCGATGTTGCTAAACGAGAATATATCCCTTTTGATGGCACCTATAAACAAATTACCCTGACAGTACATTCAAGTTTGGAGGCTGTCGGGCTCACTGCTGCGGTAGCGAATAAGCTCACTCAGTATGGCATTAGTGCGAACGTAGTGGCAGCCTATTACCACGACCATATTTTTGTACCTAGTGCGAAAGCCCCCCTCGCCATGAAAGCATTGGCTGAATTCGCCTAGCAGCTAAAATACCCATTAAAATCGGTAATCACGCTCTACTTTTGCAATGCGCACATGATACGTTTCATACCATATGCGTCGCGCTGCCTTTTGATAGTGAATATGCTCAGCATTAGCTCTGCAAAATTTGATGGACGCCACGTCAGCTCAGTAAAATACGATAATGCCAAACCCATCTCTAGCAGATTCGATCTCTAAGAAACCGGTTTGTTGTTTGGTTAAAGCCTCAATTTCGTCTGCCATTTACGCATAACCCTAGGTGTTTTTGCTTAACATCTCTTTGCTTAACATCTTTGTCTAACAACGAGGTGAAAATGACAGCGAAGTACGGCAATTTTGGTCTATTCACAAATTGATTGAATCACCAATTTAATTTCACCTAGGGCTACGTCGCGCGATTTGAGCAATATAAAAACGCCAAGAGCTTACGTATCACTCGACCCAAGAAGTGTGATCGAAATTCAAACCTAATATTTCACATAATAATTGCTTGGCGTCATCTCTAAGCTTGGTGTTGCTCAGTAATAACTCAAACTCAACAGGCTTGATATGGCCGCCCTGATACGACAAACTAATTTCGCTGATAAGGTTTGCCTCAAACAACACTTGAGCCATAGGCTCTAGTTCATTAACGGAGTTTATTTCCTGTGTTTGCGCCTGAACCACATCAATAATCAATTTTGGCATATTCCACAGCTTCATCAGTTCCACACTTAGCAGCATGGATTTCTCACTTAGAAACTTTTTAAACACCAGTGAGTCTTGCGAGAAATTAGGCGCGACAGCTCTAAACGCTTCAACCATAAATTGGAAAATGACCACCTTCCCCAAGTCATGCATTAGGCCTATGGTGTAAGCGGCGTCACCGTTTTGATTACGCATGTTGGCTAGCGTTTTGGCCATAGTTGCCACCTCTTGGCTATGCAACCAGATTTTCTCACCAAAGGTCTTAAAATAAATCGGCTTTTGCTTACACAGGTTTTTGATGAAACGATTGAGAACAAATTCTTTTATGTCATTCGCCCCCATAAACATAAATGCTTGTTGCAGGTTCGTAATCTCTTTATCACCCCGTTTATAGGCAGGGCTATTGGCCGCTTTCATTAATTCAGTGGCAATACTCGGCTCTTTTTCCACAACCTTTATAAAGGCTTGTAGATCAAAATCAGGATCGTTAAGTAAATTGGTCAACGCGATAACCGATTGCGGTAACACTGGGAAGTGGGTCAATACACTTTCAGGCGATTTAAGCGCATGGTTTACCCTAGTTAGAATATACTGCTCGATAGGATTAAGCGTGGTGCTAGATTTAGACACCCCCAATAAATAGTCGTAAAAAAGGAAATCGAGTCGATTAAGTGACGCAACACTAATATTCACGGTGCGTGTAGGCACAGGAATATCGTACAAGTCTGATGAGGCAGCATCATCACTCTCATTCAGCGGCGCTGCATGATTGCGATTACTTTGAGGTATTGTTGCGCTCTCGCTTTGAGTATTCGGCGCTTTGGTTGCGCTACTACGTTTAAAAAGGCGTGATATAAGTTTTTCAAACATTTTAAAAATCGTTCCAACTGATACAAACAGAGGCGATAATGACGATGCAATGCGTCAATACAGAGTATATTCGCACGCAATCACCTATCGACAAATAAAAAAATTACCCACTAGCTAATGTTTTATTTCACATTTAGCTTTTAGTCATTGATTTGTATCATATTAAGTATTCCCTATGAGCTTATCCTTTAGTCTCAATTATACCAATCCTCATTACAATTATATCACTTCGCATAAATGACAGCGTAAAAAGCACTTTGTTACTCTTAGCAGCAAGCCAGAAAAAGCTTATATATCTTCAGCACATGTTTTCATGTCTTTGGATTGTTCGGTAATGAACTCGCCATTTTTACCAAGATAGCGATAGACCATTACAACGCCTAAATCCTTAAAACCGGTTAAATTCTCATTTGCGCACAACGGGTCAATCACCGTTTCTTGAATTAATGCATCAAAAAGCGTGACGTCTAACTCCGCTGCGGCATAATTCACCATACTATTGTTATATATGATGAAATTTTTAAACGTTGCTGCAGAATCCATGCGCGTTTCTTCATCAATGAGTAACGGAGCAGACGCATTTACAATTGCAGTAGAATTCGTAAGCGCAACGGATAGCGAACGCTCATGGGCTGTTTGTGCCGCAATACTTGAGAATGAAGCAATAAAAAAACTCGTTAGTAAAAGCGTATTACTTTTAAACATAATTTCCTTCCGTGATTCGATATTTAACTTATTTTTGCGTGAATAAACAATTACCTTGCCTGAACAAGATTTATAGCCAGTCCCCCAAGTCTTTTAGTTCGTAAGCTAACCGCGCTAAGCAACCAGTTGATTATAGAAGAATGGGCTTGAGTGCCTATTAACACCTGATTAAAGCACAATAGATGTAATTGGTTGTGTGTGACCGAAAACAACTTAACAGCGTCATGCAAATGTAACCTATATCACTGATTACTATACTAAAGTACTTTCCTGAGTATTGATCTATCGTTAAATTTAACCTACTTTGATTGAGCTGTGTTTTCATTAACAACCGCAGAGCAAGCATAAGCCAAATAAATAGGATGTATAAATTTTAATGCGACGTATTTTAGGAGTGTCCAAAGGGAATAAAAAGCTTACGCTAGCAGTTTACCTCACGCTGATTGGGTTTATATTTCTTACCGCGCTTGGGTTTATAAGCTGGCACAACGGTAACATCAGAACGTCCAGCACCTTATTCACCGCCGTTTTCTTTGGTGTTATAAACCTGTATTTACTGAACACAAAATACCGTGACTTTACGCGCTATATACTGTCAATTATTGTCGCTTTAATGGGGCTTAGTTTACTTGCATTCGGTGGGCAAGATGCCACAGGCTACCTTTGGACTTTCCCTCTCATGGCGATGGCACTTGCTGTACTCTCAGTACGTGAAGGAATGTGCTTCGCGGCAACCTATTTACTCGGATCATTCAGCGTATTGTTTCTGCCTCTGGGGATCGACTCATTAGTTCACTATGAACCGGTAACAGCGACCCGCTACTTTCTTTCGGCATTTGCTCTGTGCTGTATCACGTTAGTACTGGTAAATATTCAAGAGAATACCAATCGTCAACTACGGCTAAAAACGGTAAAAGACGACCTCACCGGATTATTTAATCGCGCCATTCTTGATCACAATACGATTGAACAAATCAATCTCGCCAGAAATGAACGTAGCGATTATTTGTTGTTAATAGATATCGACCACTTCAAAAAAATAAACGACAACTTTGGTCATTCCACTGGCGACGAGATACTGGTGATACTGGGGGATATTTTAAATGCGTCAATGCGCGACAGTGATTTAGCAATACGCTGGGGCGGCGAGGAGTTTCTGGTTATTTTACAACGTTGCCCGAGTGTACATGCGCAAAAGATTGCCAATCAAATACGTATAGAATTCGAGCAAAACGAACGTATTTTGCAGTTATTACAGCGCCCGGCAACCTTGAGTATTGGCACTGCCGCCACAAGTCAAAATCTGATGTTTGATAAAGCACTATCACTTGCTGACAGTCGACTTTACAAAGCGAAATCTGAAGGTAGAAATAGAGTTGTTTTCAATGATTAATCTACTTGCTGTGCTTTAAGCTGCACGCCTACCAATTGCGCTCTATTCATATATAGACTTACTGAACTCACTACACAGTTTTTATCGAGTGCTAATTTCTACGCCAAACACAATATAATTCGATATCCTGTTTCAACACTCTCAGATCAGCCAACTGGCCCTCTTCCACTGCATTATCAAGTTCTTGCTTAGCATCTTCGCAGCGCTGAGAAAATGGCTGTTTAGCCACATCTTGATCGTCTTTTGACGCTGCGCAGCCACTCAAACCCAACATGAATAAACTGCTCAACATTACCGAGTAACGCATATAAATCCTTACTTCTTATTTTTGTCGATTGCGAATAATGACATAGCAGGCGCCATGCCTTTCGTATGTGCGCAAGATAATAACCTGTGTAACGCGATAACTAGACAACCGTGACACAACATAGTGCCCCAGAAAAGCGCTAATTTAACCAATTAAGCAGAAATACCAGCTGACAGAGCGTTGCCGCCTCAAGGCATAGGGGTTTAACTTAAAGGTTTTGTTGAACCATTTCTTTGATTATGCGCGCCTTTACAAAGTGATCTAACTGATGTGTTTCAATCCACCAGGTTGCGGCCTCCATCAAAAGCGCAGGATCGTCATTCTTATTAGCAAAAAATGCATAGAATGAAAGACCGACATTCTCACCCTTGGTTGCGATTTTCCCATCGCATACCTTTATCATTTTTGCTCTTAGTTCAGCGCGCATTGCTTTTTCATCCTAGTATGGTGTTTACGAATAAAAGACAGCATATCATTACAAGTTGTAACATCCGTATTAGCTCGTTAACACCTCCCCTCTCGCGGCCGAACCGGTTTTATTGCGTCTATTTATTGACTAGCGCCTCGTTAACGATTGTATATTTGGCTATTATTCTCAGTTAACTTGAAAGATCATAATAACCAACAAAGATTGACAAGAATTTAACACTGCTATAACTTATATCTTATATAAGATTGTAAGGGCCATTCGCAGCGACTCAATGCTAGCATTTGCGGTCCCCTATTGTGTCAATATCACGAGTGAGAGAAATTCATGTCTACAAATACATCTTTGTTTGATGTTACAGCCCCGAATTGGAACGATATACCGCAAGCAGATGTGACTGGCACAGCTAGCGTACAAGGTGACGGAAGTGTGTCATTGCCTACATCTCAGGGTGATTTACACATCGCATTTCATGCTTTTGGTGTGCGTTTACGAATTGGTAAACAAGGTCAAGCTGATTATGGCCTACTCGTTTCAACACCGGATATTATTCCTGCTGATATAGTGCAAAGTGAACAACACACTACCCTGATTGCTGGTGACAGTAAGCTAGTGATTACCCACAGTCCATTTACCTTTGAGCTCACCCAAGACAACAAAACGATTCAAAAAACCGCTACCGATGGGCACTTTGTTCGTCGCTACCGCTTACCGCCTTTAGCAAAAGTAGACAAAGGCTGGTTGCTAAGCCTAGAGCTGGATACAGACGAAGCTGTGTACGGCTTAGGTGAGAAATGGGGTGGCTTAAACAAACGTGGTCAACTTGTGCGCTCTTATAATCATGATGCACTTGGTGTAAACGCTGAAATTTCCTATAAAAATACCCCCTTCTGCTGGAGTCCAAGTGGTTGGGGCGTATTTGTTCATACCCCAGCGCCGGTAACACATGCAGTGGGCTATGCCACTTGGTCTCAGCGCGCTTACGGTGTTTTGGTGGAAGATGAATGCCTAGATATGTTCTTGATGCACGGTGAAGATGGCAATGCCATCATCAACACCTACACAGATTTAACCGGCAAAGCCCCTACTCCTCCGGTTTGGAGCTTAGGGGTTATTTTGTCTAAAGCGTATTACAAAGACGTACCTGAGTTGTTGGCCACAGCGAAAGACGTGCGTGACCACAAAATGCCTTGTGATGTTATCACGCTTGACGGCCGTGCATGGCAAGACACCGACACTCGCTTTGCTTTTGAATGGGATCCTAAACGCTTTGACGACCCAGCGGCAGTGATCAACAAACTCAAAGCCGACAACTTTAAAGTATGTATCTGGGAATACCCTTTGGTGTCAATTCAGCATCCTCTTTTCAAAGAAATGGCCAAAAAAGGCTGGCTGCTTAAAGACAAACGCACCGGCGAAGCGTATCAATACCAGTGGGATATGAGTGCGTTCGCTGAAGTGCTTACCCCGTTACCAGAATCAGGCATAGTCGATTTCACCCACCCTGATGCCTATCAGTTTTGGATGGAGTCACACAAACCACTGTTTGATTTAGGCGTGGATATGATCAAAGCCGATTTCGGTGAGCAAGTAGAAGATGACAACATGCTAGCTCACAGTGGCGACTCAGGTGATCGTCTGCACAATGTATACAGTTTTTTATACAACAAATGTGTGTACGAAGCCGCTGAAAAATATTCCAAAAATGGCCCCTTCTTGTTTAGCCGCTCTGCATGGACAGGCTCGCAACGTTTCCCTAGCCAATGGGGCGGCGACCCTCAAGCTGATTGGGGCGGATTAAGCGCAAGTATTCGCGGCGCGCTATCTTGGGGTATGTCGGGTGCTCCTTATTTTGCTACTGATGTGGGTGGTTTCTTTAAAGATACCCGTGATCAAGAGCTGTTTATCCGTTGGTCACAAGCCGCTGTTTTCAGCGCTCACATGCGTTTGCATGGCATAGGTCAACGAGAACCATGGAGCTACGGCCCCGAAGCTGAAGAAGCTGTTAATCAAGCCTTAGTATTGCGCTATCGCTTAATTCCTTACATTTACAATGCCATGCAACAAGCAAGCAACACCAGTGTGCCTTTGATGCGTGCGATGCCTTTAGCGTTCCCTAACGATCGCGTGGCGGCAGCCTTTGAATCTCAGTTTATGTTTGGTGATGACATGCTTGTAGCCCCCTGTTTAAAACCCGGTGGCGAAGTAGAGTTCTATTTGCCTGAAGGCGAATGGCAGCGATTCCCAAGCGAGCAAACCTATCAAGGTGGCAAGGTGTATAACCTGACGCTAGGCGCGCAAGAAATGGCGGTGTTTGTGCCTAAAGGTAAGCGTATACCGTTAGGCCCAGATGTTGAGCACACAGACGAATTGACTGATCAGCAACCGCAAATCAGCCATTACTGGCCTAAATAGCACGTTAGCGCAGTCGGAGAACACCTCATGCAAAATGCTGTCAGTCGCGGGTTTTTAGCCATTAATCGCCCGCTTGGTAAGGTCAATTATGCCATTAGCACTCTTGGCAAAAATATCGCAGGCGTATTACTGAGCGCGATGTTGCTGATGATATTAGCCCAGGTGTTCTACCGCTACGTGTTAAACGACTCCCTCGCTTGGACCGAAGAGCTCGCAAAATATCTGATGGTATGGGTCGCCTGTTTGGTTGCCCCTTGGGCGTATCGTGAAAACTTAAATGTGTCTATCGAGATGTTTGCCGATGCCTTGCCTAAAGTACTACGCAGAGTCTCAGAAATCATCATCACCATATTGGTCATTATTATAAGCGCACTGTTTTTCAAACAAAGCGTGGCGTTTTGGCAAGGCGGCTTTGAAATTTACGCCTCGTCGATGCCCGTTAAACTGGCGTACTTTTACGCCTGCGCTCCTTTGATGTTTGTCGCCCTATTTTTAGTGGGTATCGAAAATCTGATCAAACAACTTTTTGCCCGTGACTATCTCACAGAGCAAACGATCCCTCCCATGGAAGTTGAATAATATGTCTATCAGTTATTTTTGGGTTTTTATATTGTTGCTCACCGCGGGCACGCCCGTGGTATTCGCTCTGTTGATTGGCCCAGGTGTGAGCTTAATGCTAGATGGCAACGAGGTATTTTTCTCAGCCCTACTAACGCGCTTATATTCGGGAATGAATTCATTCCCCTTGATGGCTGTGCCTTTTTTCATCTTAGCCGGCGAGTTGATGAACCAAGGTGGCATCACGCAATCCATTGTACGCTTTAGTCAAACCTTAATCGGTCATTACCGTGGTGGGTTAGCCCAAGTCAATATTTTATCCTCAGTGCTGTTCGCTGGTTTGTCTGGCTCTGCGGTCGCTGATACCTCAGCGTTGGGTAAAATGCTCATTCCGGCTATGGAAGAAAACGGCTACAGCAGACGCTTTGCTGCAGCCGTCACCGCGGCATCATCCGTCATTGGCCCCATTATTCCCCCTTCTGGGATCATGATTTTGTATGCATTTATCATGAATGTCTCTGTGGCTGGTATGTTCTTAGCTGGCATTACCCCAGGCTTACTCATTTGTGCTGGCTTGATGTTTGTTACCAGCCGCATTGCCAAAAAGCGTAATTATCCAGTGGCCAATCAAAAGGCGACTTGGTATGAGCGCGGCAGCGCCCTTAAAACCTCTTTTTTACCTCTGCTGACTCCGGTTATTTTACTTGGTGGTATCGTACTAGGTGTATTTACGCCTACTGAAGCCGCTGCCGCTGCAGCGGGTTATGCACTGATTATTACCTTGTTTGTCACCAATACCCTCAAGTTTGGCAAGTTACCGCACATATTGGTTAACGCGGCGGTGCAATCAGGCACTATTTTACTATTGGTTGGCTCAGCCGTTACCTTTGCGTGGATCATTACCGTCTCAGGCATGGCCGACATGCTTGCAGAGCAGATAGTTGGCATTACCGATAACGTTTTACTGTTATTACTTATTATCAACTTGTTCTTATTCGCTATCGGTATGTTTTTAGATGCAGGCCCAGCGATATTAATCCTCGGCCCTGTGTTAGCGCCTATTTTTATCTCACTGGGCATCGACCCACTGCATTTTGCCGTGATCATGTGCGTGAACTTAACTGTGGGTCTCGCCACGCCGCCCATGGGCTTGGTTCTGTTTGTGGCAGCGTCCGTATCGGGTGAAAAAACGGAGAACATTGCCTATGAAATGCTGCCGTTTTTAGCAGTAGAAGCCTTGGTGATCTTCATCATAACCTATTTTCCAGCGGTCACTATGACCCTACCTCGCCTGTTTGGGTTTGCTTAATATGAATACAAAACGTATCGCCCTACTCACTGTTTATGCTGTTATTGCTGCTGCCAGTATGTTTGGCATTATCAATGCTAATTCGGATCGCGCCGAATTTATTATCAAGGCTTCTATTCAAGCTTCTACCCAAGATGAGGATTACGTAGGGCTGCTTGCTTTTAAAGAATATGTTGAAAAAACCAGCAACGGCCGAGTACAAGTGCAACTGTATTCCTCGGGCCAGTTTTGCGGGGGCGTACCTGAATGTATAGGTAACCTGCAAAAGGGTGTGCTTGAGATGTTTCCTACCACAGCAGGTGGCACGGGCAACTTTTTTGCGCCTGCTCAGGTACTCGATTTACCCTATGTTTTTGATAACGACAAGCAAGCGCAATGCGTACTAGACGGGCCTATTTTAAGTAAAATGCGCAGCACAGTGTTAGACAAAAACCTGCAAATACGCCTAATGGGCGTTACTAACACAGGCGGCTGGCGTAATTTCGCTACCACCACCAAGCCCATTCATCACCCCGACGATTTAGCAGGGCAAAAAATTCGTACTACCCCAGCAAAAATTCAGCAAGAGCTGGTGCGCCAATTAGGTGCTAACCCTACTCCGGTGTCGTGGGCAGAACTTTATACTGCGTTAGCCACAGGCGTAGTTGAAGGCAGCAAAAATGGTATTCAAGATATTATCGGCGCTAAACTAGAAGAGCATTTAAAATACATAGTGCTCGACGGTCATTCTTACATGGCCGCGCTGTGGTGGTTCTCAGAACCTGTTTGGCAATCCCTACCTGAAGATATTCAAGACATCATTGAACAGGGGTTTGTTCACCAGCAAAAAGCTGCCAATGATTTGGTTTTCAATCAAGAAGCGAATTCCTACAAATTGTTCGAAAAAGCAGGCGGCACTGTCTATCGCCCCACTCCGGCAGAAAAACAAGCATTTAAAGATGCATCAAAAAATATGCGCCAATGGTTCAAGCAGAATTACGGCAATGATTGGTTAACACTATTAGAAACGTCCGTTGACCAGTGCACGGTTGATGTTGAGTGATTCTGTTACTAAATTGTATCAATTCTACTTATAACCACTATAAGCTAACGCAGATTTAGCGCTTTACCTACGACTACTAAGCCCAATAAAACTGGGCTTGTGCAGTCATGCCTCGGTAATTTCCCGCCTTTGTAAATATAGAAATTGTTTTAACAAAAAGATTGCAATTAGTTAACTTTATGGTTAAATTTTGCATATCTTTTGTCTTATATAAGACATCTAATGTATGACACAAGATGCCCTATAAGTCATCACAATGTCCGTTTCACCAATAAGTGGTACGGAATATTAAATGAAGAACGGTAGGCCAAAGTGCACACACATTCCATTTTTGTTTGGACACACAAAAATTGAACACTGGACTTACCCCTAAAACAGAGATCGTGGAGAACACCATGTTACTAAAACCTAGCACACTACACACAGGCATTACGCGCGCACTAGCGATAGGCACGTGCATGACAATCGGCTTCGCCGCTAGCGCACAAGAAGCAGCGCCAGCAGAAGATAAAGGCTTAATGGAAAAAATTACCGTTACGTCACAAAAACGCGTAGAAAACCTCAACGAAGTTCCTGTTGCTGTATCTGTGCTGCGTGAAGATCAGATTAACTCTGCGTTCTCAGCAAACATTGAAGGTTTACAAGCGTTAGTCCCTTCAGTCAGTTTCCGAAAAGGTAACACGAACCGTAACTCAGCTATTACCGTACGTGGTATTGGTACAATTTCATTCAGTGTCGCTGCAGAGCCAAGCGTATCAACCGTTGTTGATGGTGTAGTGCTAGGACGTTCTGGACAGGCTTTCGTTGATTTATATGACTTAGAGCGCATCGAAGTGCTTCGTGGCCCCCAAGGCACCTTGTTTGGTAAAAATGCATCGGCCGGTGTGGTTAACATTACGACCAAGCGCCCCTCTGATGAATTTGGTGGTTCTGCAGAAGTTACCCTTTTTCAAGATAACGAATACCGCTTAAAAACCAGTGTCACCGGTGCGTTAAACGACAATGTTAACGGTAGCCTAACTGTGCTTAAGTCTCAGTTCGACGGCTACATCGACAACGTTTATAACAACGAAACCACCAACGGCTACGATAAAGAAGGTATCCGCGGTATGTTAGACATTGATGCCGGTAACGATACCGACATCTTATTTATCTTCGAAAACGTTAAATCGAATGATAACTGTTGTGCAGATTTAGAATTGGCACCAAGTAATCGATATGTCACCTCTGAAGCAGCACCAGACAGCACTGGCGCAGGCGATTTAGATCTAGACCAGCGTAAAATTGACCATGATTTTGAAACGCGCACTATTGATGAAACCACTGGTTTCTCAGTTCAAGTTGATAAAATGATTGGTAACCACGAATTCACTTCAATCACAGCTCACCGTAGCTGGGATAACACAGAGTTCCGCGAAGGTGATTTCACCTCAACCACGGGCTCTATTCCTTTGCCAGTGAATTTCGGTAGCGTACCTGATGGCGGCGTGTCATTCCAACTACACGACACTGGCGTACAAAACTGGAAGCAAACCTCACAAGAATTCCGCATTGCTTCACCTGTTGGCGGTGACTTTGACTACCAATTAGGCGCATTTTGGTGGACACAAAAATCTGAGCGTAACTTTACCCGTGACGCTAGTTGCCAAAACAACGGTGGTCAATTTCCGGCAGCGATCGGCACCTACTTAACTGAAAACTTTGGTGTTGAAAATCCGTCAGATGAAGAGATTAACCAATTCATCAGCGATGAAAACCTAAGCTGTAATGCCAACGATATTGTCAGTGCGACTGCTTTTATGCGTACTCAGTTTGATAACTGGGCATTATTCGCAGACGGTAAATATCACATCAATGATGACTTGCGTTTACTCTTCGGTATTCGTTACACAGACGATGAGGTGAGCTACAGCCATAACCGTAGCAGTAACGATGAATACAAACGTACAGGTGTTGGTGTACGTAGCTTCGAAACTGACTACCAAGGCGAAACTGACGAAACCAACGTATCCGGTAAGTTAGGTGTTCAGTACGACTTGACCGACAACAGCATGACCTATTTCACCTTCTCGCAAGGTTATAAAGGCCCTGCGTTTAACGTGTTTTACAACATGTCAGCAACAGATACCTTGCCAATCGACAAAGAAACCTCTGATGCCTATGAGTTAGGGTATAAATACGCTAACAACGATTTAATTTTCAACGCAGCGATTTTCAGAACGGAAATTGATGGCTTTCAAGCAAACAACTCAGAATTACTTGATGGCGTTACCATCACGCGTTTAACCAACGCCGGCTCGGTTATTACTGAAGGTATTGAGTTTGATTTGATGTGGCAAGTAACTGATAACTTCACCCTAACCGGTGGTTTATCAAAAGTTGACGCAGAAGTGGATGAATTCAAATGCCCTGTTACAGATACAGAATGTACTGGTCGTTCAGGTGCTGACTTACCCTTCTCGCCTGATCTTAAGTACTCAGTCACAGGTGAATACCTATGGGAGCTAGAAGATATGAACGTTATCTTAAACAGCTCATACGTGTACACAGATGAAATGTACGCTGGCGCCCCTGGCGGAACAGCAACAGCAATCGATTTGCTACCAGACTACGGCATTTTAAACGCAAGCTTGGCCTTCTCGTTTGACGACGATGCCTATCGCATCAGCTTAATCGGTAAAAACCTAACCGATAAGAGCTTTGTCACCACGTACAGTGGCGATAACTTCCGTTATCAAATCCCACGTGATGCAGAGCGTTACTTTGGTGTGCAGTTGCGTGCGAATTTCTAAGCGTAACCTTCTAACCTTTCCCTGAGAGTTAGTGTGTGTTTAGGGCGCCTTTATGGCGCCCTTTTTTATGCCGCTAAAAAAGAAAACCGCACAAATTTAAAACAATCCTTTAATTCCATTTGCCACTGGGGTAAGTTTATTTATAATCGACTTTTACTTATTATGCATACGAGATATTAGCCGATAAAATTCAAGTAGTTAGCATTAAACTGTGTTTGATTCGCGGTTTATTCTGCGGGTGTCGAAACACGTAAACTGATATGGCGAAGCCATATTGTTACTTTTTATTGATAATCTATTAGTAAGTTATGAAATTTCACATTCAAAAGCATTTAGAGTCTTATTTAGTCAAAGAGCGTGTACCAACAGAATACAAAAAGTTAGCGGAGAGCTGCGAATCGCAACTCGAGGACACTTGCACGTTAATTACCTTTCCTCATGATCGTAAAAATATGGTGAAAAGTAGCTTAGTACAAAAGGCACTGACTAAGTTAGGGGAGTTGGAAGATCAAAGTTTGGTCGTGATCGGAGGCTGTTTTACCGCTGAATCAGAAGCGCTCTTACATGACGTTGATGCTGTTATCTTATCATTATCGGAAGGCCACTGGACTGACTCAAGCAAAGGGCATATTCGTAGCGAGCACGACTAGCCAACTCAGTGTTTGAACTCATTCTAGAAAATGAAAGCGACAATTAACCGTCGCTTTTTTATTGCTAATTACCTATCGCAATTTAGGATTAATTCTGACAGGGAAATTATTTGTTGGAATGAGTGTAGGATCCGCAACAAGACGATGACTGTTTTTTAGCCCCCTGCTCTTTTTGTGATGGCGGTCCTTCGTTTGGGTTATCTATAGTACGCGATGCAACCTCAGGGTTACTTGTTAAAATGTCTTTCGCTTCTGCGACAATTTTCCACGACGATTGCACTATCACCAGCGCAATAATGCCGCCGATGACCAAATCTGGTATCGCCGAATCTAACCACACCACCAGCCCAGCAGACACAATTACCCCCACATTGGCAACCATGTCGTTACGTGAGCAAATCCAGCTGGCGCGCATATTAATGTCACCCGCTCGGTAGCGAGAAAGTAATACGAAGCAAAATAAGTTCACCCCTAAAGCCAATAACGATACCCATAACATAACGGCCGTTTGAGGCTGACTGCCGTTTATAATGCGCATCAGCACATCAAATAAGATAAAACCTGCTAATAACAGCTGCAATGAACCGTTAAACAACGCCGCTTTCGCTTTATACTCTATGGCTTTACCGACAGCATAAAGGCCTACCAAGTAGACCATGGCATCTGCCAGCATATCCAGCGAGTCCGCCATTAAGCCGCTTGACTGACCTATCCAGCCCGCGATGAATTCCACAAAAAACATAGCGCCATTGAGACCCAAAACCGTCCACAGCAAAGTACGTTGCTCTTTATCCTGGGCGTTTACACCACAACATTCGCTCATGTTATCCCCATTGAATTGCTGTTTGTTAAGGGTAGAATAAACCTTCCAGTTACAGGAAGGTCAAATCATGATGCAAATTAAACAATTAGCCAAGGTAACAAACGTAAACGCCAAAACAATTCGTTATTACGAAGATGTCGGCTTATTGCCTAAAGCAAAGCGAGGAGATAACGGTTACCGCTACTATCAACAGCAAGATGTATCCTCCCTTAACTTTATACGGCGCTGCAAAGAGCTGAGAATGCCGCTAGCGGATATAAAAAGATTGGTTTCGATCCAAAGTGATGACAATGCCCCTTGTGCAGAGGTAGACGCGTTAATTACCCAGCAACTTGAAAAAATACGGGTTGCTCAATATGAATTACAACAGCTGGAAAAAAACCTGCAAGCTTTAGCAAACAGCTGTGACAACCACCAAATCAAGAACTGCGAAATATTAAATCATTTAAGAGCGAACTAAACGAAAAGTTGAGCCCCCAATAAAAAAGGCCCTACATATGTAGGGCCAAAGTGCCTGTGCAGGCTGCTAAACATGACGTTGTTAACGTCCTAAAATTTATCTCAGCAAATTACGCCGATGCGGGTTTTACTTTATAAAAAATAGCAAACAGTACAGGTACCACGATAAGCGTTAATACCGTAGCGAACCCTAACCCAGCCATAATGGTAATTGCCATAGAGCCAAAGAAAGCATCAAACATAAGAGGCACCATGCCTAAAATAGTTGTCATGGCCGCCATACTCACAGGGCGTACCCTGCTCAAAGCGCTATCGAAAACGGCGTTATAAGTCTCTTTCCCTGACGCCAGTTCAATATTGATTTGATCCATCAACACAATGCCGTTTTTCAATATCATGCCGCTCAAACTTAGCAAACCTAATAAAGCAGTGAAGCTAAAGGGCATTCCGGTTGCTAGCAAACCAAATGAAACACCAATAATCGCCAGCGGTACAGTAAACCAAATCACTAACGGTTTGCGCACTGAGTTGAACAAGAACACGGTAATAATGAACATTACCAGTGCGCCGATAGGCAAGGATTGAAACATGGCAGCCTGTGCATCATTCGTCGACTCATATTCACCGCCCCAAGCGAGCTCGTAACCCTCGGGTAAAGGCAATGCTTCTACTTTAGGGCGCAGTCGAGCAAACAAGGAGGCCGCGGTTTCATCTCCCAATACATCGTGATCGGCCATCACAGTTAATGTACGTTTTCTATCGCGGCGCAATATTAGGGGGTCAACCCAATCCATTTTCACGCCATCAATTATCTGCTCTACAGGAATGTACGTTTGTAGTGTTGGGCTCCAAATATTTAAATTTGCCAAGGACTCAAAATCGACTCGCTCTTGCTCTGGCAGGCGAGTGATAACAGGTAACATATGGGTACCATCGCGGATAATGCCTATGGTGCTGCCACCAAATGCCATTTGCAACGTACTGGACAAGTCTTGTTTGGAGATCCCTAGTCGGCGTGCCTTAGGCTCATTGAACTGCGGCACTAATTCTTTAGTGCGCTCGCGCCAATCATGGCGAACATTGCGTGCCCCAGGATCTGCGTTAAACACGTCTTCAATTTGCCGCGCAATACTACGCAGTACTTGTGGATCAGAGCCTATTACACGCGCTTCAATTTTAGATGCAGGTGTAGGACCAAACTCCATCACCCGTAACCGAAACGTCGGGTGGCTAAAGGATTTATTCAAGTCAGCTTCTAACCCATCAAGTAGCGCGAACATGTTTTCTCGGGTATCGACCCTGACCGTCATTTGGGCGAATGCGGCGTAGCTTTGCTCAGGTTGATAGGTCAACATAAAACGCTGCATGCCTTGGCCGACGGTAGATGCCACGAACTCAACGTGATCTAGTTGGCCTAAATATTCTTCAACCTCTGCACTTTGCTTAATGGTTTGTTGAATATCAGTTCCTTGGGGCATCCAAATATCCACATGAAACATAGGTGTGTTTGACGCAGGAAAGAACGACTGCTTTACATTGCCAAAACCAATAACAGCTAACACTAAAAGAGCCACCATGGCAGCGACAGTTACCCAGCGAAAGCGCAAAGCAAAACGAAGCATAGAGCCAAAAATAACGAACAGTGCCCCTTTGTATGCATCATCATCTTCACTGTCACTCGCTTCATCGCCTTCTTTGGCAGGGTTTTCTTTGAGTAAAAGATTGGCTAAAAACGGGGTTAGTGTCAGGGCGGTTATCCAACTTAAAAACAGCGAATAACACAACACCCAAAACAGCGACCCCATAAACTCGCCTGTCGCATCCTCAGACAAACCGATAGGTGCAAAGGCTGCAATGGCAATGATAGTTGCCCCGAGCAAAGGCCATTGAGTTTGCGTTACGATATCCTTCGATGCTTGCAGTCGAGTGCGACCTTTTTTGAGGCCCACTAATATCCCTTCCACTACAACGATAGCGTTGTCCACTAACATCCCTAAGGCGATAATCAATGCACCAAGTGAAATTCGATGCAGTTCGATACCCGTGTAACTCATCAGCATGAAGGTGCCGAATACAGTGAGCAGTAAAACCGCCCCGATAATAATCCCGCTACGCAGCCCCATTGCAAATAGCAGCACCACGATAACAATTCCAACCGCTTGAGCTAAGCTGAGCACGAAATTGCTAACCGATTTATCCACCTCGGTGGCCTGATTATAAAAATAATTAAGCTCTACGCCCGCGGGTTTAATACTTTGTAGGGTCTCAAACTCTTCTTCTATATGCGCCCCCACATCAACTACGTTTACCCCTGGAGCGAATGAAATACCTAAGCTGATGGCTTGACTACCATTGAAGGTCACCACATTACTCGGACGTTCTGCGATACCGCGGGAAACCGTGGCGACATCTTTTAACCGAATAAGGTTTCCTGTGTCACGTCCATGAATAATCAAGTTCTCTAATTCTTCAACCGAGCTTAGCGTACCACTCGGGCGAATAATCAATGACTCGCCATTGACCATGACTTGGCCAGACTGTTGCACGCTGTTTTGTTGGTTCAGTAAGCCCGTTACCGTGCTCATATCCAAATTAAGTGACGCCAACCGCTCTAGCGATAACTCCACAAAAAGTTGTTCAGTTTGATCTCCCGCGACTGCGACCTTACCCACTCCTTTGACGAGCTCAAGTTCACGCCTAAGTTGATCTGCGTAACGTTTTAGCTCCACCGCATCATAGCCGTCTCCGGTTATCATGATCATAATGCCGAATACGTCGCCGAAATCGTCAAGAATTTGCAGTGAACTTACGCCAGAAGGCAATGTGGGTTGGGCATCATTGATTTTACGACGCATTTCATCCCAAATTTGTGGCAAAATTTCGGGCCCGTAAATCGATTTCATGCTGACTTTAAGCTGAGACATACCACGAGAAGAAATCGACGTAATATTATCGATATAGGGTAGCTGTCGAATTTCACGCTCTAATGGGTAGGTTAACTCTTCTTCCACTTCTTGTGGTGTCGCACCTGGGTAAGTTGCAATTATCAACGCATCTTTTAAGGTAAAAGCGGGGTCTTCTAAGCGGCCCAAACCATTAAAAGCAGAAATGCCGCCAAGGGTTAACAGAACTAAAAATAACCCACTGATGACTTTGTATTTAATTGAATATTCTGCGATGTTCACTGCGTAGCTCCTTGAACTGTCATCCCTTGGCGTAATTTTCTCAGATTGGAATTGGCGATCACATCTCCCTCACGAATACCGCTCAAAACGATTGCCCCATTCGATTTCACTTGGCTTACCTCAACAGGGGTAGCCACTGCTTGATTATCTTGAATTTTCCACACTCTGAATTGTCCGTGTTGCTCAGCTGAATCGATCGCAGTCATGGGTAATTCAAAGCCTTGTAATAAACCCATTTGGGCTTTGACCATATCAATACTCACCTGCACATTAGTGCCGGGTAAAATCTTAGGGTTCACTTGCGGCATCTTCAGCCAGAATTGATATGTCTGAGATTCAGGATCAAGCTCGCTGGTATGTTCAAGGTAATTAAGGGGATACTGCCCTTTATGCCCGCTAAAATGTCCTAAAGGACGATAATTAGGCACACTCAATAACGGTTTTAGACGCGTTAACACTGTATCAGACACAGAAATCTCTACATAAACCTCGCTACTTTGGTAAATGCTAACAACCGTTTCTCCCGCATCGGTGCGCTCAAAGTCCTGTTTAGACACCACGGAAATAATGCCATCGACCGGGGCTTTAAGGCGGGTATAACCGAGCTGAACTTCGGCCAATTTGGCATTCGCTACAGCCAGTTTGTAATTGGCTTGTAATTCATCAAGCTCAGAAGATGAAAGCATCTCTCTGGTGCGTAGTTCTTTACCGCGTTCAAGCTGCCTTGCAGTTAAATCAAGTCGGGCCTGAGCATCATTTAAGGTTTGAACGAGTCGACTATCGTCCAAAACAGCCAGTACTTGTCCTTTTTCAACCACATCGCCTTCTTGCACTTTCACGTCAACGATTTCGCCTTCAAGTCGAAACGCTAAAGGAGTCAATTCTGGCGCAACGACCTGACCATTGAACCGCCTAAACTGCGTGTCCACTGGTGCAGATACCTCGATGGTATCCAAAATTAACGGCGGCTTGGGCCTATGCTCTATGTTTGGCGTGCAGGCTTGTAGCAACAGTAGTGCTAGAATATGCGTGCTAAAAACGATCGATTTCATTAAATTCCGTCCTCTTCAACCCAAGGTTTCACTTTTTGAGCTTCATTGAGGCCATTAATGCCTGTTTCCACCACTAAATCACCTTGCTGTAAACCACTTTGTATAAACCCATTTTCGTCTAACCCAACCAACGTTTTGTGTACCACGCCTTGTGATGCGGAATACTTCCACACATAGCCACTGCCCGCCTCGCGGCTGATCCAAGCGCTTTTTGGTAACGTAAATAAACTCGTTTGGTCTGGGGCGACGATATTTACCTGGCCACTCATTCCGGTTAGCAGGGTTAGATCATCAGGGCGACGCACCGTCACGCGTGCGGTATAACTGTTGGTATCAATATTGGGCTGGGTAGAAATTTCTTTGAAGTGTGCTTCTAGTTTTCTGTCACGGGCAAAGTCCATCGTGACCCACACCGCAGAACGACTAATATCCTCTACCCCGTATTGAGATACATAGCTTACCGGTACAGTGAAAACCACGTCCATAAGTGCGTTGTTAAGCACTTTCATTACCGGTTGATTCGCTGCCACTACTTGATGCGCCTCTGCGCTAGTTAATGACACAACACCGTCAAACGGTGCTCGCATTTTGGTATAGGTTAAATCGGTTTTTGCTTGCTCAAGTAACGCCTTAGCTACTTTATAATTGGTTTCGTTTTGATCGAATTGATCTTTACTGATTAACGTTTCTTTAATCAATGCTTTAGCACGAAGATATTGTGTTCTCGCCAAGTCATACTCAGCTTGGCGCGCGTCTAGGGCCAATTGATAATCAGTTGGATCAAGGCTTGCTAAAAGTTCACCTTTCTTAATTTGCTGGCCCATATGCGGCATCGCTGAGGCGATTTCACCCGACACATTAAACGACAGAACAGCCCGCTCCGTGGCATCCAACTTGGCAATAAAACTATTGACCTGTTGCTGATTAAGGTCCGGCATTTTAATTAATTTCACCGGCTTAATGACCTTATCGGCGTTTTGCTCCGCCATTTCTTGGGAATTCACGCTGTCACACCCACTCAATCCCACAGCTACGGCCAAGCTGAACAAAGCTGTGCCTAACACCCAACGCAATTTTCGATTAACCATCACACAGATCTCTATTTTATTAGCCACTTGTACAGCAATTTACTATACGAACGTGCAGTATATTGAAAGTGATAGCTAGATCAAGTATTATTTACCAACTGGACAATATAATATTGTTGCCATTAACATTAGCTGAAACAAGCTCAAGAAGATCGTTAAGTTGAAAAATTATGAGTGAAAGAAAGCAAGGGCGCAGAAGTGCACAAGACGCAGAGCAAACAAAGGCTGACATATTACAGGTTGCTGCTGAGCTATTCTGTGAACTCGGATATGAACGTGTATCTCTGCGTAACATCAGTGAGAAAGCCGGCGTTTCTCATAGTCTGATACGCCATCATTTCGGCAGCAAAGAAAAAATCTGGCACGATATCAGTGATGAATTACATGACTTTATCGTGAAATATGTAGCAACTGTCTATCAGAACATACCGAAAACCGCTCCTGCCAACGTACAGCTGTTCGAATTTACTAAGCGAATGATGGCTTATATGTTGCTGTTTAAACGCCCCGTACAGTTAATTGCCGATGCGGTACGCCAAGAAGACGCCCTTCTCGATTATTTCCTTGGCAGTGGTGAAGACATCGAAGACTTTGTCGAAGGTTTGGTTAACGCGCATAACACCCACTTTCCGGAAGCTCAGATTCGTATGTGGGATCTGAAATGGCAAATCATAATGTATGCTCACGCGGCAGCTTCTCTAACACCGTTTTTGAAAGAAACATGGTCTGATGAAACCGATGATCTCGACGAGTGCTTACTGCGTCATTTTATGCTGTTTGAAGACACCATGGCCGCGCGCTTACATATCGATAAACGCTACCGTAGTATTCCAAAAAGCGTACAAGAACTGGTTTACGAATTGCCATGCTCTGACACCGCGCAGGACTAACACAAATACAAATACAAATGCTAATACCAAGTCCAGTTCCAATGCTTAGCGATTCAGTCAAGCATAAAAAAGCCTAGTGTGAACTAGGCTCATAATACCATTCCACGTTAATAAGTGATGACTCAGCGAGAGTTTAAAAGGGCTTAAACAAGGCGCATGACTGAATGAATAGTTGTTCTCTTTCGAAGTCATGCAACGCAGTGTAA
>BAEM01000020.1 GCA_000314955.1 Paraglaciecola chathamensis S18K6
GACGTAACCTGAGTTTCGCTTTTTTTTTCGATTCCATTTTTTACATGGCGCTTTTTACAGGATGACGAGTTTTCCGGTAAATAACACTTCTGTCGGAGAGCCATTTGGCGAACCGCCTAGAGGTTCTAGACTGACAGCTAGGGCAGCAATATTAATTTGCTCAAATACCACAGGTTTAACCAAGGTACTGGCCCCAACTTTTGGTAACAAACCTAAGGATACAGGGGCGCTGCCATCTTCTGGCACAATCCACAGTTCATAGTCAGCATCCGCCTTAGCCTGCAAAGCTTTAGTCGCTCTGACGGCTATCTCTTGGTCGGTTATTTCTATACTCCACAACAGGTCCGTTTGCTGATTATTGATAACCGCGATTTGTTTCACCTCTGAAACAGGCGCAGGCTGCATTTGCACTAAGAGCACTGCGAGCACCACAGCCGCAGCAGAAGCAAGTGCAGTAAGCCCTTGCCATAAGCGAGGCTTCTTGGTTGGTAACGGAACCACACGAGACGATTTAGTTGAAGGCTCTGGTGTCGCTTCTATTTTAGGTGACGCTTTTTGGATTTGGCTAAAACCCAGGCGGTCCTCAATTTTACGCCAAACATCTGCGTCTGGAGCGACATCCGGCAATTGCTCACCCAATGAATTGAGATAAAGCTCCCAACGATTAACGGCTTCGCTGATTTCGCTGTTTTGCATAATAAGCTTGCTAAAACGTCGTCGCGCTGGGCCCCTAAGTGTGCCCAACACATATTGCGCTGCCAGCGCATTATATAAATCAGGGTTCAAATAATTCATAATTTCAAACACCTTTGTAATGATTGTAAACCTCGGCGGATCCAGCTTTTAATCGTACCAAGAGGCAGCTCTAAATGGGCTGTCACCTCGTGATGCGACATGCCATTAAAATAGGCTAAATGTATCGCTTGGCGTTGTTGCACGTCCAACGACCCCATACACTTTTCCAATAAACCTTGTTGAGTTTCTGTCATCGGCTCGCTAGACGGTGTTACTGCGACTTGGTTATCACTCAAGGCTTCTTCCTTGCGCACTGAGTGATAGCGTAATATGTCTAGCGCTCGATAGCGGGCAATACTGATCATCCAGGTCAATACTGTGCCTTTCCCAGCCCGGTACTGCGACGCATTATGCCAAATTCTCACATAAGCTTCTTGTAACGCTTCTTCTGCCAGCTCTTTACGTTTTAACATTTTCAAGCTAACAGCATACAGTTGCTTACTCGAAGCTTGATAAAGTTCAGCAAACGCTTTTTTATCTCCTTGAGCTGTAGCACTGAGTAAACTCAACATCGGATCTTGTTCCATAGTGTCCTCTCGCATTGGTTATACCATTCCACGTTAATAAGTGTTCACTCAGCGAGAGTTTAAAAGGGCTTAAACAAGGCGCATGACTGAATGAATAGTTGTTCTCTTTCGAAGTCATGCAACGCATGTGTAAGCCCTTTTAAAACTCGCCTGAAAGGAATGCCCCAGCGGCTTTTGCTCTGCGTTCTCACTATTTGGAAGGGAACAACCATTACTACATAGCGACGCCTTAATCAAAAACCGCTGGACGCATTCTGAGACGGTCACTCATTAATGCGGATTGGTATTAAAAGTCAGGTAATACGTTTAAACGCACAAAGAAGCCATTTGGATTCACTTGTGCGAAAATTATTTTCGATACACCCATACAATTAAAAAAAAGCCGACCTTAGGGTCGGCAAAAGTGCAGCGTTAAAAAACTAATTTTGCTCATGTACTCCATCTAAAAGACGGTCATCGGTGACATACCACCAAGTCGCGCTACTGTTGCTTGTTTTCACTTGCCAATCGTTGACTTGGTATATCAACACTCGAAGATAAATAGGCAAAGCTCTGCTGTGGCATATCTTGCCATTGTTGTGCAGGCATAGGAGGACAGGATAACAGCACTTCATCTTGTGGCTGCATATTCGCTAAGCGTATTCTAAGGCGGCTCAATGCAGGTACTTCTTCTACCTCACTTGGGCTAACAAACATGCCTAAACTGCGGCTTAACTTACCTAAATACAAACTACTGGAGAATCGAATAATAGGCGCAGCCATGAGTAACCCAAGCAACACAGGCGCTAACCACCAAAATAGTATGGGCGTTAAAGAAAGGGTGATCCCTCCCCAAATAATAGCAATTGCACTTGCGGCCCACGTACGCTTGAAAGCCTCTTTCCATGGAACCATTCGACCTTCACGGCCCTGAGCATCCCAACTAACGTTTTTGCCTACCAATACGTTAAGCACGAAATAGGCGTGATAAAACATCATTAACGGCGCAATAATAATGGCAATAACCGCCTCAATTAAGGCGCCTGACATCAAGGCGAGCCCGCCACCGAATTGCTCTCTGCGTCTTACCAAGGCCACTATCGCACCCAGTAACTTTGGCCCTAACAACATAATAACGGTCGCACTAATAAGAGTAATAATATACTCAGTCTTTACCACAGGCCAAGAAGGAAATAGCGAATAATTCGATGCGAAAAATACAGTGTCAGTTGTTGCCCGTACCACCGCATCTATCGTGCTTAGCACTAGCATCACTAGCCACACAAGCGATGACATATAAGCGAGCGCACCAAATAGGAAATGCAGACGATTTACTGTGTGTAAACCTTTGCCATTGATGATGCCTAAATGCTGAATGTTACCTTGTACCCAGCGGCGATCACGGGTGGCGTAATCGATAATATTACTGGGTATTTCCTCATAGCTACCTTCTAGGTCTGCTAGTAATAGCACGTCCCAACCGGCGCGCCTAAGCAGCGCAGCTTCAACAAAATCATGACTGAGAATGTCTCCGCCAAAAGGCGCTTTGCCTTTTAGAGTGGGCAAACCACAATGTTGGATAAAGGCATCCACTCGGATGATGGCATTGTGCCCCCAATAGTTAGCACTATCGGTCTGCCAAAAAGCCTGTCCTGTTGCCAACATCGGACAATATAGGCACGATGCAAATTGTAAAAAACGACCAAACAGAGTTTGTGAACGCACAGGGATAGGCACAGTTTGAATTAGTGCCGACATAGGGTTTTGCTGCATGGCTTTGACTAAGGTCAACATGCATTCGCCCGTCATAATACTATCGGCGTCTAATACGATCATCGATTCATACTGGTAGCCCCAGCGCTGACAAAAGTCAGCTAAGTTTCCGACTTTTCGATGCAGGTTTTTTTCACGGCGACGGTAGTAAATATTTTCAGATAACACACCAACTCGCTGGCAAAGCGCATTCCATGCGGTTAATTCTGCTTGGGCCATATCTGGGTCTTGCGTATCACTTAACATATAGAAATCGAAATGCTCTAGTTGCCCTGTTCGTTCCATATCAAGTAAACAGGCTTCAAACCCAGCCATTATTCGATTAGTGTCTTCGTTATAGACGGGCATCACCACGGCGTGCCTGTCTTTAAGCACCACGTTTTCTGTTTGCCCAACAAAATGTTTGTTGCGGCTCAGTTTTAACGGATCAATATCGAAAATTTGCAGAATAAAACCGATACACGCGCTCCAAAAGGCTGCAGAGATCCACAAGAAAGTAATGCTAAATAATATCAACAACACAACTTCTAATGTTGTGATACCACTTTCTGAAAAGATCTCGTACATCATCCAGCTACCTGTAATCGAGGTAATAAATACCATTACAGCGTATATCCATTTGCGGACGGCCTTACCTTTAATGTCAATAAACATGGTTTTGCCCTCTGTATTATTTAGATTGCTCTGATAATGCGAGTTACTCGACTTCATTCGCGCTCCAGACGTAATTCCACACTTCACTCACTTGCTTACCACCAAGCGTTAAGTACAGGCGCATGTCGATGGCATTGTCATTTTCAGGCTGCAATTTGAACTGCGCCCGCCAAGTCTTCTTGTCGGGTAATTGCACGACTTCTAGGTCTTTATATGAGCCCGAAGATAAACTTAAATGCGGTATCAAGCGGATAGAGTCACTTAAATGAGCAAACTCTTCGGCGTTAAAATCAACCACCATCTGACGCACATTTTTCTCAGGTGCGTCATCTTGACCAGGCAATGCTGCCCAACTATTGAAAACTTGACTAACTCGCGCCGCCGCGGCTTTATTGAGTGAACCGTTTACTGATCTTATGGTGTAATCAAATTCGCGCATTTCACCTTTTTTAAACGGCTGTGCTGGCACCCAGTAACTCACGATGTTGTCGTTAGTTTCTGAGTTGGTAGGAATTTCTACCAATTCGACTCGTCCTTTACCCCATTGGTTGTTCGGCGTGATCCACATGCCTGGACGTTCATGGTAATGCGCTTCTGTGTCTTGGTAGCTCACGAAACTTTGGTCGCGCTGTAATAAGCCAAATCCTTTTGGTTGTTCATCTTGAAGAGAGGTAACGCGCAATCCCTTGGGGTTATTCAAGGTACGCCAAATCCATTCACCACGAGAAGTGTGCATTGATAATCCATCTGAGTCATGCACCTCAGGCCTGAAATCATCGAAGTTTCGGGTATCATTTTCACCACTTAAATACATGCTGGTTAACGGTGCAACACCGAGTTTCTTCACATCTTCACGCGCAAAAATAGTGCTTTGCACATGCATCACTGTATTTAACCCAGGTTCAAGCTCAAAGCGATAAGCGCCCGTAACAGACTGGCTATCAAGTAAGGCAAAAAAGACCAGTTTGGTATCTTCTGCTTTTGGCTCTAACATCCAAAATTTGGTAAATGCTGGAAACTCTTCCCCACTCGCTTCAGCGGTATCAATGGCTAATCCGCGAGCAGAAATACCAAATATTTGACCCGGGCCAATTAAGCGGAAATAAGACGCGCCCAAGAACACCGCGACTTCATCTTTATAGTGGTTGGTTTTTAAAGGGTAATGCACTCTAAAGCCCGCAAAACCTGCATCTTTTGGCACAGAGCCTTTCAATGGCGCTGCGTCTTTTTCGTAAATGAACCGGTCTGTTTCAAACAACATGTTTTTAATACCGCTGTTATCATCCACGACTTTAATTTCAACAGGTGAGCGATACAAAAATCCTGGGTGAAACAACTGCATCTCAAATTTTGCTTTGTCTTTCCATTGGGCTTGTTCGGGATTAAAACGAATTGCGCGATATTGTTGATAATTCATGTCCGCCAGTTCGGCGGGTAAATTTTGTTCAGGTTGCACATAGGGCTGAGCAGCCAACTCTTTCGCTTGCTCAGTGACTAGGTCAAATACTCTTTCTTCACTTGTTTTTGGCGCAATAGGCGCAGGTACTGGAGCTTCTTGCTGTTGAACTTCTACCTCGGTGCTTTTTTGTTGTTGTTGTTGCTTTTTCTCTGCTTCCTCAGTTTGCACTGTTTTCTCTGGTTGCTTTTTCTCACTCACTTGAGGCGCTTTTTCAGTTGTTTTAACTTGAGTAAAAGCACCTACGCTGACCGTTAAACACACTAGACCCACAAGACGTGACAAGGTATTCCGTTTCCGCTGCGCGCTATTGGCGTGCGATTGGTTGAAGGCATTTTGAGATTTCATTTGGCTTCGGGTTCCTTTGATGTTTTGGCGTACTTTTTTGCGAATACTTTTTTAGCGAATACTTTTTGGTGAACACTTTTTTGGTGAACACTTTTTTGGTGAACACTTTCGGTAGAACTTTGTTCGCTTTATAAAATGACTACACAAAGAAATTGCAACTTTTGCACCAAAAATCAAAAACGTGCCAAACGGGTCTTCTTTTAGACTAAAGAAGTAACAGGGCTCAGCATGCAAATTTTATTATTTTTGTCTGCTAAAACGACTGCTCTCTATTGCTCAGAAGACATTAAAACAGCCTTTGGATAAATCGATTATCTTCTTGAAAGCCAGAAAAACAGAGCGATACGGGATGTTATCGCTTCTCGATAATACGAAAAGGAAGAGATAAATCAGACACCCTAAGGGTAATAAAAATAGTCACTTAACAGACTAACGACCAAGACAAAACATGAGGTATATTAAGTAAGCAAAAACCTAGAAATCATTTATCGGAGAATAAATTGATTCTCTTACAGGTATTTGAAATTGAGTAAGTAAAGATATGGGGAAAATATGTAACTTATTTGAGACAGTACTTCAGGAAATCAAGAGTAATGTATATAAAACATAAGGTTAGCTATTAGATGCTAATTCCAGTAAACCTATTTTGTGGTAGAAAAACCGCAAATTCTGGCCCTAAACAGCGCTACTATCGGTTAACGTTGCACTAGGAATATTTATCCTGAGTTTGTAATTTTTTCCTAATGGCCCCGACAAAGCAAAAAGCCACATGTTAAATGTGGCTTCATTCGAGAGACTCCTACGAATACGCGTATTCGCTATATTAGTCTACTAGCCCTTTAGGCATTTCATCGCGCATTTCTTGCCATAATTTACCACTGGCAATACCATATTTACGGATAACTAAGGGAACACTTTCGTAATCACCTTTTTCCGCAAGCTCAAGTAATTGCTGATAGTAATCATGGGTTAGAGCTCGCGATTTCTCGCTTGAGAAATAGTAGCCACCGATACGAGAGTAAAGCCCCTTAAAACCATTCATCATTAACACGTACACGGGATTACCAGATGCAAACGCTAAATCATGGTTCAATTGGTAATCTTCAACCGCGAATGCAGTCCCATCCACTTCTGGCTCTCGATACTTTTGCAATATTTCGATGGCCTTTTCGCGATTGTTACGAATAGCTCCTCGAATAAACACCGCACTTAAATTAGTACGCGCTGCTAATAAGTGATCAACCAGTTCAGAAATACCGTCTTCATCTAATCGTGCTAACGTCTCTAAAATATTGAGACCTGATGTTTCCCAAAAATTATTGACCTTAGTAGGCTTACCATGTTGGATGGTCAACCAGCCATCTCGCGCCAAGCGCTGTAAAACTTCACGTAAAGTGGTTCGGGTTACCCCGATTAATTCTGATAGTTCACGTTCTGCAGGAAGAATGGTACCGGGAGGGAAACGCCCACTCCATATAGACTCAACTATATATTCTTCGGCAAATCCAGCTGGACTCTGTGCCTTATAAATCATTTCGTTGCTCGCAAGGTTATCAATATTATTTTTTGCTATTAACTGATTGTACCAGATGATTTTTCTCGGGAACAATGAATCTTTAACAAGATGTTAAGTTATAGTCTGGCTGTCACATTCATCGAATAAACTTTTGACCACTTAATTTTAAGTAAAATGTAGCTAAGCATGCGATTTACCTTGCATTTTTCCGTTACAGAATTTAAAAAGAAGTTATAAAAGCTAGAAAAATTTAAAGGTTTGTATATATGCAACAATCAACCGTCGGAGCAGTTTATAGCAATTTCTTGGGGCAAGCCCCTGATTGGTATAAAAAATCTATTCTCGCATTCCTCGTCATAAATCCTCTTTTATTTATGGCCGACCCGTATTTAGCGGGCTGGGCTTTAGTGGCAGAGTTTATTTTTACCCTTGCAATGGCATTAAAGTGTTACCCATTGCAACCGGGGGGTCTTCTGTTAATCGAAGCTTTGTTCATCGGTATGACTTCCCCTGAACACATGAAACATGAAATTGTGGTGAATATTGAAGTTGTCTTGCTGCTGGTGTTTATGGTCGCGGGCATTTATTTCATGAAAGACATGTTGCTCTTCATGTTCACTAAGTTGTTGCTAAAGCTAAAAAATAAAATAGCCTTGTCGATGTCCTTTGTCGCAGCATCAGCCTTCTTATCAGCTTTCTTAGATGCTTTAACGGTTGTCGCCGTTATTATTGCCGTCGGTATGGGCTTTTACTCGATTTATCATAAAGTGGCTTCAGGCAAAGATTTCCATTCGGATCACGATCACACCAGTGATGATCATGTAGACCATCCGAAACGCCAAGATCTAGAAGATTTCAGGGCGTTTTTACGTAACCTAATGATGCACGCCGCTATCGGCACCGCATTAGGCGGTGTAATGACCATGGTAGGTGAGCCACAAAATTTAATCATTGCCGATAAAGCGGGATGGAATTTCGTTGAGTTCTTCCTGCGTATGTCGCCTGTCACCATCCCAGTATTTTTCGCCGGCATCGCCACGACCTTTTTCTTAGAGAAGTTCAAAGTATTCAGTTATGGCGCTCAGTTGCCTAAAGTAGTGCGCGATATTTTGACCGCCTACAGTGAAAAGCAAGAAGCCACACGCACCAAGCAAGATAGCGCTAAACTGTGGATCCAAGGGTTCATCGGCGTATGGCTTGTCATCGGGCTGGCGGGCCATTTTGCTGCCGTGGGCTTAATTGGTTTGTCAATTATCGTATTGGCAACCTCTATGAACGGCATCATTGATGAACATTCCATCGGTAAAGCGTTTGAAGAGGCACTCCCCTTTACTGCCTTATTATGCGTCTTCTTTGGTATAGTTGCCGTTATTATTGACCAAGGCTTATTCACCCCGGTTATCGACTGGGTACTCACCTTTGAAGGTCGCTCACAGCTTGTGATGTTCTATTTAGCCAATGGCGCGCTCTCTATGGTCAGTGATAACGTATTCGTTGGCTCGGTATATATTACCGAGGTGACCGCAGCACTTAAGCATGGCCACATAACTCGCGACGAATTCGATATGCTTGCTGTAGCCATCAACACAGGTACTAACCTGCCAAGCGTTGCTACGCCAAACGGACAAGCCGCATTCTTATTCTTATTAACTTCTGCTATTGCACCGCTATTGCGCTTGTCTTATGGCACCATGGTGTACATGGCGCTGCCCTACACAGTGGTGCTAACCTTAGTTGGCTTAGCAATTACGTACTTTGGCTTAGGCGATTTAACCAATTGGTTGTACGATATGCATCTAATAGAGCATCACAGTGCAACAATAGGTGTTGAACCCGCCGCACACTAGCACTGCTAGATTTAACAAAGCACCGCCTATATTGCGGTGCTTTTTTGTTTTAGTTATCTGACGAGTAAAACCATGACTTTTATTTCTAATCTTTCTGACACTCGCCTTGCTTGGGGTCTGTTATTTTTATCCACATTGCTGTTAGAGGCCTACGCCTTATATACCCAACATGCGATGGACTTGCGCCCTTGTATTATGTGTATTTACCAACGTACAGCGGTCTTCGGCATTATGTTCGCCTGTCTCCCGGTTCTTGTTGCTAACAACATACTAACGCGCTTATTTGCGTATGCGATTTGGGGAATATCGGCTATTTGGGGTGGGTTGATTGCGTGGGAGCATTACGACCTTCAAACGGCATCTAACCCTTTCTTTGCCACTTGTGAAATCGTGCCAAACTTTCCCAGCTGGTTGCCGTTACACGAATGGTTGCCCAACCTGTTCGCTGCAACAGGAGATTGCGGCGATATAGACTGGGTATTTATGCAGATGAGCATGCCCCAATGGATGATGGTGGTATTTGGCATCTATAGCGCTATCTGGTTTGTTGTTCTCGCCGCCCGACTAGTAACGAAGCGCGCTATTTAGCCTGAGCTATTTAGCCTGAGCTCTGAATAAGAAGAATCGTGTAAGCTTAATTCTCACAGTACAATGGCGTAGTCACATTCAAGCAAATACCCAATTTGAATGCGCACTCGATGACGAAATTTTTCGTGGATAGCAAGGCGGATTGTCGAAAGTAATAATACCAATCCGCATTAATAAGTGACCGCCTCAGAATGCGTCCAGCGGTTTTTGATTAAGGCGTCGCTATGTAGTAATGGTTGTTCCCTTTCAAATAGTGAGAACGCAGAGCAAAAGCCGCTGGGGCATTCCTTGTAGGCGAGTTTTAAAAGGGCTTACACTGCGTTGCATCACTTCGAAAGAGAACAACTATTCATTCAGTCATGCGCCTTGTTTAAGCCCTTTTAAACTCTCGCTGAGTCATCACTTATTAACGTGGAATGGTATAACGTGTTATTGCTAGACAATCCAACCCCGATAGGCACAAAAGAGCGTTTTCTCGCTCTTGATGGCTATGTGTACCTTCTAAATCAAATTGAACGCGCTGCTAAGTGTATGCCTGCCAGCATACAACGAATGGAACCTCCTGCGGTTTCAATTGCCGATACATCCAGTGGCACTAGCGCCACACTCTTTTCAAGTCTATCTCGCTGTGCACTAGTTAGCGCATCGTAAGCCCGTTGTGACATCGCCAGCAAACGCTGCTGTGCACTTTGCAGCTCTAGGGCATTACCACAAAATTCAGCAATCTGTTCAGGTGTAAGTGTGATCACTTCCCGGCCTGACGCTTCAAAGCGTGTGATGATCTCGTTGCGTCGCGTTTCATCACTCACCATATCGCTACCCAGCATGACAAAATCAGTGCCAATACACATCAATACATTGGTGTGATACACCGCTGTTCCATTTTCATCAGCTGCGTCAAATAGCATTGGTTCATAGTTAAAGTGGCTGCAAAAGCGCTCTAACGCCAAAGGGTTTGTCCGGTTAGACTGCACTGCGTAAGCGACTCGCTCAATATGATCAAGTACCATGGCGCCAGTGCCTTCTAAATACAGTCCGTCATGCTCAAGCCCTGAATAGTCGAGCACATCTTGTACTCTGTATTTCTGTTTAAGCATGTCGATTATATCGCTGCGTCTCTCTTTGCGCCGATTTTCAGCAAACATGGGATAAATCGCAATATGCCCGCCGCTGTGCGTAGAAAACCAATTATTCGGAAAAACGGAATCTGGCTTATCTTGTGTTTCGTCTTCAAAAATATGTACCTGGATCCCGTGCGCAGTCAGAATCTTAGCGGCATTAGTGACTTGCTCATAGGCTTGTTTTCTTAGATTACCACCGCCGGTTAAGTCTGCTGTTTTCATTGGCTCGCTTGCTAAACGCTGAAAAGCATTATCACCCTCGGTCTGTGGATTCGCATAAAAGTGATGAGGACGGATCATAATAACAGCAGAGGGAGCCTGCGGATTACGTTTTGTTGGAATTAGTTTTTGCATACCACTACCCTGCTTTGCGCATGATGTTGTTAGCACAGAACAAGCTAAATAAATCACGCGGGTTTTCTGGCGTCGCTATCAACTCTAGCTCTTTAGTAGGCATATGCTGCTTCATAAGCTGGTAAACATAACGTAAAGCAGAAAAATCCTCGACGGCAAACCCCACACCATCAAAAATCGTTAACTGGGAATCTGAGGTGCGCCCATTAGCTTGTTCGTTCATCACCTTGTGCATTTCAGTGACGCTAAATTCATGACTCAGTTGCTGAATATCGCCTTCAATACGCGTTTGCTCCTCAAATTCCACAAACACATCAGCGCGTAACAGCAAGGCTTTATCTAATTCGGTTTTGCCGGGGCAGTCGCCACCAATAGCATTGATATAAACCCCATCTTTAATCATATCTGAGGTAAGGATCGTCGCATTGCGCTTATCTGCTGTGCAAGTAGTGATAATGTCAGCCCCCTGAATCGCTTCTTCGGCACTGGAGCATATTGTGACGTTAAAACCATGGTGAATAAGATTCGCGCAGCACTTTTGACTGGCCATGGGATCCACATCATAAAGTCGCAAGGTATTCACGCCTAATAAAGTGCGAAATGAAAATGCTTGAAATTCGGATTGTGCGCCATTGCCGATAAGCGCCATACATTGGCTATTTGCAGGCGCTAAATAGCTTGCCATTAACGCTGAAGTAGCACCTGTACGCAGCGCAGTTAACACGGTCATTTCAGATAACAAAAGAGGATAACCAGAATCGACATCAGCCAATATGCCAAAAGCGGTCACTGTTTGCAGGCCTTTATGGGTATTTTTAGGATGGCCATTAACGTACTTAAAACTAAAGTTGTGTCCGTCGCTGGTTGGCATGAGCTCAATCACCCCGTCTGGGGAATGGGCGGCAAATCGCGGAGATTTATCGAACAAAGACCAGCGTTTAAAATCAGTTTCGATGCTTTTTGCTAACCCTTTAATAAACGACTCTATTCCTACTTTTGTCACTAAATCGAGTAAATCTTGAACACTTAAAAATGCCACTTGAGATACATTTGCATGCACAGGGGTGGACTCAGTTTTTACAGAAGAAGATTGCATAACAGCCTCACTAATATTTACAGTGAGCTCAGTGTAATTAGCGGGCGAGCCAAGTTAAATGTCAAAAAATTGCAATTATTGCTTAGATTTAATACATATAGTCAGGCATAACTATACAATATGATAAGTTGAATAGGATATGTTCAGCACCAACACAATCTAGGGTCCCAAAGCATGAAAGAAACCCAAATTCTCGATGATTTAGATATTAATTTGATTGCGATTTTGCGTAAAGACGGGCGTGCCCCGGTAGCTAAACTATCGCAAATCCTCGGGGTATCGCGTGGAACCGTGCAGAATCGATTAGATAGGTTACTCAGCTCTGGTGCGATTTTGGGGTTCACAATCCGCGCGCATCACGAGGTTGAGCAAAACTTGATTAAAGCCATTATGATGATTGAGGTAGCGGGAAAATCCACTTCACAAGTGATCCAAAAACTACGAGGACTCCCCGAACTTACCCATATGCACACCACAAATGGCGCATGGGATTTAATCGCCAATATTCAAACCACTACTCTTACCGAGTTTGATCGAGTGCTGAGAAGGATGCGAATGACCCCGGGTGTTCTTAACAGTGAAACCAGTATCTTGCTTAGCTCGATATAGGAAAAGAGGAATAAAGAGGTACGAAGAGGTATAAAAGGACAAAAAACACAGGTAAGTATGCACGCTTGAAGGGGTAAATCGATCCCACCCGCCCCCTCTGTCGTACAAGTCGCAAGGTCATATAAACGAGGCATTGTTGTGCACTCAGCTTGGATTATTTTCCCTCAGCAATTATTTGCAGCGCATCCCTGTATTAAAGATGAACGCAAGCAGGTGTACTTGGTTGAAGACGATCTATTTTTTGTTGATAGCATCTATCCCCAGCGCTTTCACCAACAAAAGCTGCAATTGCATATTGCGTCGATGGCGTACTATGAAGATTATTTGCGCTCAAAAGGGCTAAGCTGCCTCAGTCTGAAATACCATGAAGGTAGCGCCAGTCAAACTCGACTGTTTACTTTACTTATCGAACACGGTGTCAGGCATATTCATACGCTAGATCCTGTCGATTACCTGTTGAAAAAACGACTTGAAACCAATGCGCACCGCGCCGACCTTCAGATCACGTGGCACAAGACACCCGGTTTCTTAAACACGCAGCGCCAAAACAGTGCTTATCGAGAACATAAAAACCGATGGTACATGGCAGACTTTTATCAATTTCAGCGTAAACGTATGAACATCCTCGTTGAAAATGATCAACCTGTCGGCGGGCGCTGGAGCTACGATCATGAAAATCGCAAAAAAATTCCTAAGCGCGATTTAGACAAAATCCCAACCATGGAATTTGCAAGTAAAACCTCCTATCACGTAGCAGCGATAGCCCGCTTGCAAAAACAGTTTTCGCATCACCCTGGTAACGGGCAGAAAATACTATATCCGGTTACTCATCAAGATGCCCAGCAATGGTTAGATAGCTTTTTTGAGCAACGCTTTCGTCAATTTGGCCCCTATGAAGATGCCATAGTCGAAGGCCAAAGTTGGCTGTACCACAGTATTCTTACCCCTATGCTCAACATTGGTTTGTTAACACCTAAACAAGTGATAAGCCACGCCCTGCGTTACGCCAAGCAGCATGACATTTCGCTCGCTAGCGTGGAAGGATTTATACGCCAAATTATTGGTTGGCGTGAGTTCATGCGTGCGACCTACAACGATTTAGGGGTGTCAATGCGTACCGCTAATCATTGGCAGCACCATCGCACAATTTCAGCGTCGTTTTATCGAGGCGACACAGGAATAGACCCCGTCGATGACACCATAAAGCGTATTTTGCAAACTGGCTATTGCCACCACATTGAGCGGTTAATGGTACTAGGAGGGTTCTTTTTTCTATGTGAATTCGAACCAAATGAAATATATCGCTGGTTTATGGATATGTTTGTGGATAGCTACGATTGGGTGATGGTGCCAAATGTGTATGCAATGAGTCAACACGCTGACGGCGGACAAATCACAACTAAACCCTATTTCTGCGGATCAAATTACATTATCAAAATGAGTCACTATGAAAAAGGACCATGGTCAGATATCTGGGACGCTTTGTATTGGCGCTGGATAATAAAAAACCACACTGAACTTCGAAAAAATCACCGCTGGGCTATGATGTGCAGCCAAGTGGATAAAATGGCGGAAAGTAAAAAACAAGGGTACTTAAAGACTGCTAACCAATTTTTGTCAGACCTCTAATTGCCCATAGAATGGGAGCTATTCTCCGTTCGCTGCGGGGCTCAGGCCTTCAAAATTGTACAACAACCAACTAATCGCTTTGCTTTTGGATTCGTAGGTTCGAATAGGCAGTTCAAGCTCATGGCAGATATGGTTAATAAACTCGTTGGTATATTGGCCAGGAGCAATTAATCTGGCAATTTTAATCGACGCTAGCCAATTCTCTTTTTTCATTTTTTCAAATACTTCGACCAAGGGCACCGGGTCGTAATTCATGCCTAGCTCAGTAAGATCGAGTAAGACACCTTTCAATTTGTGCTCGACCGCCAAGGCAACTGCCTTTTGGATAACAATACCCATTTTGTCCACGTGGTCCGTGTCACCAGATGCTTCGAAGATAACCAGTTTATTAACAATGTCTAATCTGTGATGCTGGGTAAAAATCATTCTACTGCCTCTCTGTGCCCTTAAGGTAACACTCGTTTGTGATTAAAATATCCTTGTTAATCCGTGTCCTCTATCGGCCATAGGGCGATATAATCTTCAAAGTCTTCTAATTCAACATCATGATCGAAAACCGTTTTCCCGCGCACTGACATACCTACTTTGTGCATTTTAGCTTTTTTGCCTTTATTTAAAAGAGGATGCCACGAAGGTAAACCTCGCCCTTCATGCAAACGCCGATAACTACAACTGGTAGGCATAAAAAATATGTCGTCAATGTTCTCTTTGGTCAATTTTACACAATCAGGCACCAATACCGTACGCTCTTCATAACGGGTGCAATTACAAGTCTTAGTGTTCAATAAGCCACAGGCAATATTGGTATAATGAATTTGTTCACCGGTTTGAATATGCGCTGTTGGCGCCGCCGTTTCAGCTTCATCATCATCGATAAATTTGTGTAAGCAGCACTTAGCACAACCATCACATATTGACTCCCATTGGGCTTCATTCATTTTTTCTAGCGGCGTATCAAGCCAAAATCTCTCATTCATAATCGTATAATAACCAGGCAATTGCCTTACTTTTTGTATCAAATGTTTTAATTGGTAGATTGAATTTTTTGGTAATCTCGGCAATTAAACCATGGGTGTGGGAATGTGTAGCGTTAGGAACAAGCCTTGCCAACCTGAGTATACCAAACCAGTCTTCGTCTCGCATACGAACAAATGCATCTATCATCAGGACGTTATCATAGGTCACTTTTAGCCCGCTGAGATCGAGTAAGATCCCTTTTAGATTATGTATGTGAGCCAAATTGATCGCTTTTTTGATGACCACTTCCATTTTATCAACATGATCTACGTGACCCACAGCTTCAAAAATAACCAATCGATTGACTAAATCCAATCGGTGTTGCTGTGTGAAAACCATGGTTTACTACTCTTATTCATCGGCATGTCGCCTATTTAAATCCTAGCTAAGGGTGAATTTTGCTTCAAGTAACTTTAGTCTTAATCGATAGATGATCTTTTAACAATAGGCTCAATTCGTCCCCGTCCTTGAGTGGACCGACCCCCTTAGGTGTGCCCGTTAGCACTATGTCTCCTGGTAGCAAGGTAAAGTTCTTTGATATATCCACTATTAAAGACGATATCTTGTGCATCATATTCGCACTATTTCCTTGCTGCCTTACTTTATTATTGACCGATAAACTGAACTCAATATTTCGCTCGATAGCAATTTTATCGATGGGAACAAAAGGAGAGATAGGGCAACTTGCGTCAAATCCTTTCGCTCGCTCCCAAGGCTGGCCTTTTGCTTTTAAGGCATCCTGTACTTCACGTAATGTGAGATCTAGCCCTAGCCCCACGCCGTGGATACTGCGCTTAGCCGTATCATCATCGCAATCGGTAAGCTGCTTACCGATTAAAATAGCGATTTCTAGTTCGTTATGGCAACTACCTTTATCTTTCGGAATGGCAATTGGCTTCTGCACATCACACAAGGCCGTGTTGGGCTTAATGAACAACAATGGCTGTTCGGGTACTTCATTATTTAACTCTTGAATATGTTCAAGATAATTACGCCCTACACAAACGACCTTGCCTACGGGTAGATCGATAAGCCGACCATCGTCATAATGATGCTGATACATTTAACTGCCCTTTTTGATGCGATCTGACAAATATCCCACAGATACACCGAAGTAACTAGAACGATTCCAGCCCATCAGTGTATGAAAATTATTGTAAACCAAATAGATACGCCCTTTTTCACCATCCGGCATAATGAGAGAGGCCTTCACATTCACAGCAGGTAGTGCACTGCCATCATATTTGCGCACACCTAGAGCTTGCCACTGTTGTAATGTGCGCATTTTTGATTTGTCTAGGCCAGCTAACGATAAATCAAAGCCGGGGATTAAGGTCACTTGTCGTCCCCATGTTGCGCTATCGCTCCAGCCTTCTGTTTTCAGGAAATTGGCGATAGAGGCAAATACATCAGCAGGATTGTTCCAAATATCTTTTTTATCATCACCGTCAAAATCATAGGCATAATGTAAGAAAGAAGTCGGCATGAATTGGCTTTGCCCCATAGCGCCCGCCCAAGACCCTAAGAACTGTTCTTGGTTAATATGGCCTTGTTGTAAAATATCTAACGCGGCATAAAGTTGCTTTTTAAACATGCTTTCACGGCGTCCCTCATATGCCATGGTGGTCAGGGACGAAATGACCGGATACTCGCCCATGATTTTACCGAAGTTACTTTCATTTCCCCACAACGCCACGATAAACCGTGCTTGTACGCCAAATTTTTTCTCTACTTTATCTAGAACATCTTTATGCTTGCGAAGTAAATCAACGGCTTGCTGCACTTTCCAGTCAGGTACCCGTGTTGCTAGGTAAGTATCTAAGGTTAGTTTTCGTTCAGGTTGATTTTTATCTGCCGTTACCACTCGTTGGCGAAATGTGGCATCAGTAAAGACCCGATCAAGAAATGACGCGTCGTAGCCTTTAACAATGGCTTCTTCTTTAAAGCTCTGAATATAACGCTCAAACCCTTCTTGGCTTTTATCAGCTTGTGCATTGGCCGGTTCGAGTAACAATAAAACACTCGTTATGATTAAGATGAAAAAAGCCAAACGAGACATTACACGCTCCTTAAAGAGTAAAAAATGGAAAGTCGGATAAATAGGAAAAGCTGCGTCCACCCAAGGCATTATTCCTTGGGTGTTTGGGCCGCCAAGTGTTGCTTAAGTAAATTTTCTTCTGGGGGTGGTAGCTGTAGATAAAAACCGTTTTTTGTCAATTCGTCTCGTAAAGTCTGAATATCAACCTGCCCCAACGCTCTATCTTTCTTGATAGGCATGATCATAATAAAATGCGGCTTACCAAACATTTTCATCAATGGTTCTGGAACGCGAGAAAAATCATCACGCCCCGGCACATACAAATAAGTATCTGCTTTCTTTGTACTTTTATAAACGGCGCATAATAAATTAAGCATCTGTTGACTCCCCTACTTTGGTTGCGGCCACAATATTTAAACCGTCAACATTCGATAAAGCGTCGCGTAAATGCTCGCCACGCCACCCTTCTAACAAATCAGGCAGCAACCCTTGTGCACGAGTGTCATCTTCGTTAAACCAACTCCACTTTATAAGCTGATTGATTTGCTTTTTCGAACCAATTAGCTCTACTGGTACATCAAGTTTTTCCGCAGTTTGCAAACACACTTGGCGCACTGCTGCAGCGACTTTTTTAAAGCGGGAGAAGTCCACCAGCCGCTCAACAGGTTGCGGATATTGCGCGGCATCCACTTGCTCAGCAGCAGCAACAATATCAAGCATTGCTTGCCCGTTGATGCGAATTTCTTGTGGGGTAAGGCCAGATATTTGATGTAGAGCATTTTTACTCGTTGGCAGTTTTTTCGCTACTTCAACTAAATTGGTTTCCCGTACGACAAAATTCAGTGCCAAATCGCGCTGTTGTGCTTCTTTAGCTCGCCACGCGGCAAGCTGCTGCAATACATACAAAGATTTACCCTTTACATGCCAATTGTTTTTTATATTCAGGTACAGCAGTTCGTAAGGGATTTGACTTAGTTTTTTACGTGACAAATTATCCATTTCAGCAAACACCCAAGTTTGACGACCTTGAGCGCGGGCTTTATCACGCAATGTGGGGTACAGCTGGTACAAGTACAGTACATCATAGGCAGCATATCGGCACTGCTCAGGGGATAAAGGCCTAGCTAACCAATCGGTGCGCGATTCACCTTTATCTACTTGGATATCAAGCATCACTTCAACCAGCTTAGCATAGCCTAATGACGCTCCCATACCGACGATGGCCGCAGCGAACTGACTATCAAAAATAGGTTTAGGCACAATGTCCAGTGCGCAGATAAAGGTTTCAATATCTTCAGAACAGGAGTGCAAAACTTTGACGATATTTTCATCAGTCAAAATGGCTTTTAGGGCACTAAAGTCAGAAATTTCTAGAGGGTCAATGAGCGCGATTTGCTGCCCATCGTATATTTGAATCAAGCCAAGTTTCGGGTACAAAGTGCGGGTGCGCACAAACTCAGTATCCACGGCAATCGCTTCGGCTTTTGCCAATTGAGCGCAATAGGCGTTCAACGTCTCATTTGTGGTAATTGATATATATTGCACGTCTTTCCAAACACATAAAAAAGCCAGCAAAAGCCGGCGTTTATCAATAAAACAATCACAAGCGTGTTAAACGCTGCCATTATTTCTCGTCGCGAAGTTCTCTGCGCAGTATCTTACCAACATTCGATTTTGGAAGCTCGTCTCTAAACTCAACTTTTTTCGGAACCTTATATCCGGTTAAGTTTTTGCGACAATGCTCAATCACGTCTTGTTCTGATAAGCTTTCATCATGGCGTACCACGAATAGTTTCACTACTTCGCCCGATGCTTCATTGGGGATGCCAACCGCAGCAACTTCAACAATTCCATCGTGCATAGCGACGACTTCTTCTATTTCATTCGGAAATACATTAAAACCTGACACCAAAATCATGTCTTTTTTACGATCTACTATATAGAAATAGCCATCCTCATCACAGCGGGCAATATCCCCTGTGGCCAGCCAGCCGTCTTGGATTATCTCATCTGTCGCATCAGGTCTATTTAAATAACCTAACATCACTTGAGGTCCCTTAACTAGCATTTCTCCTGGCTCGCCTATGCCTACATCTTCCCCGTTGTCGTCAACTAAACGAATATCTGTCGAAGGCACTGGCAAACCAATTGAACCGTTATATTGCTCTAACTGAGGCGGGTTAACGCTAACAATAGGGCTACATTCTGTCAGCCCATAGCCTTCAAGTAGCACATGGCCGGTTAATTTATACCAACGCTCAGCTACAGAGCGCTGCACGGCCATACCACCGCCGAGAGAGAACTTCACATTCGAAAAATCAAGTTCAGCAAAACTTGGGGTATTAAGTAAGCCATTGAATAACGTGTTCACACCCGTCAAAACGGTAAAAGGGTATTTACCTAATTCATTGACAAACGCGGTCATATCTCTGGGGTTTGTGATCAGTAAATTGGCACAGCCTAATTTTAGGAACAACAAGCAGTTCGCCTGCAATGCGAAGATATGGTAAAGCGGCAGTGCGGTTACTACCAATTCTTTATTCGGCACGGTTACTGTATTTAAAATAGCCGAGGCTTGTTCTAAGTTAGCGACCATATTTCGGTGAGAGAGCATAGCGCCCTTCGATACGCCCGTGGTTCCCCCAGTGTATTGCAAGAAGGCAATATCATCGCCACTTACATTTGGGCGCTCATAGGATTTGCTTGCCCCTTCTTTCACTGCATCCATAAACTGCATAGCAGAGGGTAAGGTATAAGCAGGCACCATTTTTTTCACATATTTGACCACAAAGTTAGTCAGCCATTTTTTAGGCACTCCTAACATATCGCCTATTTGTGTGAGTAAAACAGATTGGATCGGGGTGTCATCAATCACTTCACTTAAAGTACAGGCAAAGTTTTCAACAATGATAATGGCTTTTGCGTCAGCGTCATTTAGTTGATGCTTAAGTTCCCGCGCAGTGTATTGAGGGTTAACGTTGACAACGACCATTCCAGCTCGCAGCACGCCAAATAAAGCAATAGGATATTGCAGCAAGTTGGGCATCATAATAGCGACCGCATCGCCTTTTTTTAAGCCAGAATGCTGGAGGTATGCGGCGAATTGCTTAGATTTTTGTTCAAGCTCTTTAAAGGTGATCGACTTACCTAAATTGATATAGCTCACACTGTCAGCGTAAGTTGATACAGCCTGTTCAAATATATCGTTTATAGAAGCGTAACTATCAGGATTGATTTCATGAGGTACTCGAGCGTCATAACTCTTTAACCAGGACTTTTCCACATTGCCTCCTCGGCGCCACCTCGACCACAGAAAAGTGCACAAATGCGATGGTCGACGGTATTATACTACTTATTGCGCCGCATAATACCCAAAGCCCATAGAAAGATAAACGCAGTTCCCTACAAATAATTAACATTTTGCCTATAAATAGTTAATTTTCGTGTACAAAGTGCAATATATGCGCAGAAACTGCTTGCGGATTATCCAGCTGCGGATGATGTGACCCTGGGGATTGAAGCAATTTAACCTGCTTTATCCAGTTTTTCCGTAGTTCGGCCGTTTTTTTCACTATTTCGTAACCGTTATCTGCAATGATTACAATGGTCGGACAAGTAATGGCTTCTAAAAAGGCCTGTGCTTGGTCTTCTGTGATACGCAACGACGAAAACGTTCGAAGTCGTCTATCTGTGGTGAATTCAAGTTGCCCGTTTACCTCTGTGAGGTTACGCTCGACTAATATCGCTGCACAATCATCTGAAAAACCACCTGCAATTGCGCGCGCGCGAATAACACTTTGCTTGTTAGATGGATGCTTGCCCGTACTCGCCGCCCCAGCTAAACGACTCTCAATAGATTCACGTAATTGTGTAGGGCTACTTTCACTGTCTTTGGTAAACGGCCCTAAGGATTCGATCGTTATATATTTACTCACCTTCTCTGGGAAGCAACTGGTATACATAGAGCCGATAATGCCGCCCATAGAATGCCCAAGTAAAATGAAATCACTCCAACCTTGGGATTCAACCACTTCATGTACATCGTAAACAAAATCGACTAGATGATAGTGCGCGTCTTTACTGCGGTGATCGGACTTACCATGACCCGCAAGATCCAGCGCGACCAAATAATAGTCGGTTAAGTAGCCAGCCAGAGGTTCAAACGTGGCGGCATTGTCGAGCCAACCATGTAGCGCCACAATAAGGGGCTTAGAGGAGTCGCCAAAACCTAGGCCACGGAGCGTGATATTGCGTAGGGGAAATTCAACTTCTTGTTTACGAACGCCTTTTATACTCATTTCTTGCATGATTTATCCATAAAAAAACGGCTATCAGAGATACCCAAAAAAGGTATGACATGAGTAGCCGTTTCATCTGCTTTTTACAGCAATACTCGCTAAATTAATTGCTTTTCGCTTTAGCTGACGATTTCGATTTTGCTGGGCTACTTCTTGTGCGATGCGTATTACGTATAATCAGCCGGTTGTGGAACGGGCGATTGTACCAACCATATCGCCAGTAATCATAAGGCCAAACGCTTATCATATTCACATCAACTTGCTGAATCTCTTTCCATAAGTAATAGCCACTTGAAGCAAGTGTCGGAAACACATATTCATGTTCGCCTACCATGCCTTTCTCTAAACGCACGAAATCACCGGTAAACGTCATGGTTCGGCCTTTCTTATACACCATAGGATCTAAGAAACCATTTACATAAACCCGAAAACGACCAATGCTCTCGTCACTTTGCAGTGGACGTCCGTAGCTGCGCAGCGGGTAATACACCATTTCAATTAGGGTATCATTGGGTTTATTTTCCACCCGTGCTATCACCCCGCCCCAACGTGCCTTCTGGCCTAAAACGTCTTTAGATTTAGACGCCGCTTCTTGATACGTAATCAAGTTTGTCTCTTCAGGTAACTGAATTTGTTCTGGAAGTGTTGAACAACCTGCTAACCACATAGTAACGAATAGGAAACCTATTTTAGTGTACATAACCACCTCGACAAAAATACATCATGGAACTAACGATACTACAGATCTGACAAAATCAGAACTTAACAATCTTTAAATGGCTTGTATCAAAACGTTACAGGCATGACAAATATTGGGAGGTAATTTTACTAAGGTAGCGACCTACAAAGGGTTATCTAAACAACAAGAAAGCGTTGTTTGCTGGCACTTAAGCGAAGGTATCAACGCCTAACATTTGCTGGATCTCACTGCGTCGCTCTTCTTTAGATACACTCTGGTAGGTATCAATCGCGTTTTGCGAGCTAAAGGTGGATGTATCGTCAGCACTGGCTGGCTGACGAAATGTTTCTGCTTGGCTAAACGCTTCTACCGAGCCACTGCGAATAATGTCCTGTACATTTTTAGCACCGTCAAACGCCGAAGCCACATCTTGCTTGGCATTGTCTTCTTGCTTGTTGCGCTTAATTGCATTGTCGTGCAATGGGCGTTGCAATGCGCTAACGGACGATTCGACTCTCACGTGACCCTCTTATTCACTTCGTTAAACAGATAATGATGTATTAATGACAGGGTAGAAACCACACAGATTTAACACATCATTGTTTACTTATAGCACAGGTTTACCCAGCTTTGCTATTCTCCAAATGGCTAGGCGATAATGTTATTACTCTCGTCCTGGTAGCTTTTTCCAGGTTACTTTATCGCGCAAATACACGGGTTCAACCTCTTCTATCTCTTTGGCGAGTCCGGCTTTGGCGGCGTTTTCAACCAGAGACAACATGTATTTTGCATCCGGATAGAGCACTGCATCTAACACCTTGGGTTGACGCTCAGCGTCGAGTTTTCCTAGCAAAGCATCATAAGCTGCCCAGCCTGTGCCAACCCCAAACGAGGAAGTTGTGGACTTTTGCATAAGAATGTCAGCAGCTTCCTCTGGGGGTAAAACATGCTCATGGCCAACCAACGTAGCAATGCCGTCTGCAGCTTGATAATGGGCGAAATATACTTCCCCCATGCGGGCATCTATGGCGCAAAATATATCTTGCGCTTGGTGTTCATCTATCGCTTGCTGCGCCATCGCCGCTAATGTAGATACCCCGACCACTGGCAATTCAGTACCTAGGGCTAAGCCTTGCAAAATACCAGTAGCAATACGTACTCCGGTAAAACTGCCAGGGCCTTGCCCAAACCCTAAATAATCGAGTTGCGCGAGTGTCGCGCCAGCTTGATTAAGTAAGCCTTCAATCATGGGTAAAATACGCTGGCTATGTTGCTGAGGACATATTTCAAATTGGTCAAGGTGTTGGCCGTTTATACTAAGCGCAACAGAGCACGCCTCTGTTGCGGTATCAATGATCAAAAGATTCACTGTGTTTCCTTCTTTAAAATGTCGCTTGTATCCGCTGTGTTCGCTGGTGCTGGTTGGCCTTCTTCTGCCTGTTTAGCTGCGGCTTTTACAGCTTGCAAATTTTGTTCATCTGCTGATTGTTTATTGGCCTTAAGCGCTTTTTTTGCTTGCTGGGCATCCTCATGGATCTCTTCAAGGAATGCCAGCGCATTCGGCAAGTGTCGCGTTCGTTGCATATCCGGCAAACTGCGTAAAAACGTCTTTGCGTAGTCTTTCGTAACTAAGCGGTTATCACAAATAACCAAAACACCTCTGTCAGTTTCGTCGCGTATCAAACGTCCTGCCCCTTGCTTTAACGCAATGGCAGCTTGAGGAATTTGTAACTGTGCAAATGGATTGCCACCCGCTTTGCGACAATCTTCAATTCGCGCCTGCAACAATGGATCATCCGGTGAGGCAAAAGGCAATTTATCAATTAACACACAGGTTAAATCATTCCCTCTTACGTCCACGCCTTCCCAAAACGCACCGGTGCCGAGCAAAACTGCATTATCGCTATTTACATAGGATTCCAGCAATGCACGTTTTGTGGTGGTGCCCTGAACTAAAATTTGATTATCAACCTTGTCTTCTAACATGGCAGCAATCGCTCGCAATGTAGCATGGCTAGTGAACAGTAAGAAACAGCGCCCACCGCTGGCAGCAATCAATTTAAGCGAAATATCCAATAAGGTTTGCCGCATTTCTCTGGCGTTAGGCTCAGGTAAAAAACGCGGAACACAAAGCATGGCCTGTTTCTGATAATTAAACGGACTATCAAGGGAAAGTGTATTTGCGTGCTGCAAGCCCATTTGGCGCTGGAAGTGCTCAAATCCATCCCCGACCATTAACGTCGCTGAGGTAAATACCCAAGTGCGCTCTGGTGATGACACGATTTTAGAGAATTTCGCTGCGATGCTCAAAGGAGTTAGATGCAGCACAATATGACGCATGGTGGTTTCGTACCACAAACTGACACCCTTTTGGTTGGCATCGGTCAGGCGCGTTAGCTTCATTCTGGCGTCACTGACACGCTCAAAAATGCTGTCTAGGTCTTTGTCTCGGCTCAAATGTAGTTTGATCACTTCATACAACACATTCAGCGAATCAGTTAACTTGCTGATTTGAGTTTGCACATCACTGCGTGACAACATTTCTCGCCAGTTGCCCTTTTGTGCTTGTTCAGGAAACAACAAACGCAAGTCAGCAGAAATCATTTTGCATTTTTCGCCGGCCGTATGTAACTGCTTGGCATCTTTTAGTGATGTGCGGTACACCATCTCTAAATCACGGCTTAAGTCATGCAATTGGCGGCTAGATAACGCTTCACCAAAGTATTCACTGGCGATATCAGGAATTTGATGAGCCTCATCAAATATCACCACGTCAGCTTCGGGTATTAGCTCACCAAATCCGGTATCCTTTAGGGCCATATCAGCGAAAAACAAATGATGATTCACCACTACCAAATCTGCATCGAGGGCTTTGCGTCTGGCCTTGATCATGTAGCAATCTTCGTAGTCTGGGCAGTCTTTACCTAAGCAGTTATCTACCGTGGAGGTAACAAACGGCAGCACTTTTGCGTCCTCAGCGAGACTTTTCATCTCTCCCATATCACCGGTTTTAGTCGATGTGGCCCAGCGGCGCACATCGGACAATTCAACCATGGTGGTCTTGTCGAGCAAAGTGCTACTGCCACCATGCTGACGAAGGCGGTGCAAACATAAATAGTTAGAACGCCCTTTGAGCAAGGCTATTTTGCCATTTACTCCAATGGCTTTTTTAATCAGAGGTAAATCGCGATGATAGAGCTGCTCTTGCAGGTTTTTGGTGCCCGTTGAGACGATCGTCTTCTTTTTCGCTTGCAGCGCGGGAGCTAAATACGCGAAGGTTTTGCCTGTGCCAGTACCCGCCTCAACAATCAAGGCCGACTTGTGATCGATTGCTTCTTCTACTGCATTCGCCATATCGGTTTGCGCTTGGCGCACCGTGAATCCGGGTATCGCTTGAGATAAAATACCCTCAGGGGCAAACAGTTTAGAAGACTTGGACATAACGAACGGCGCACATACCTATACATAAAAAGAGGAGGATTATGCCAAATAATCGCTAGATTTTCAGAGTTTAATCGCCTTTAAACGATAAAATTATTATCGCCACCTAAACCGAATTCATTGCAATATCCCTCGTTCCCAGATCTGAGGATATATCCCTAGCAAGTTATCTAGCCCAACAATGCCGATGCTACCTAAGACAAAACACTCGACTAGCTCAACTGTAAAGTTGGTCATTGCTATCGTGCGTATCGTTATAACTTTTCTAAAAGTTTTACATGGACACCCATGTTAAAAACCACAAGCGTTAAGTGGACACCCATGCTACAAATCACAAACGTTACTTGGCCCCCAACGTTACATGGACACCCATGTTAAAAAATCACAAACATTACATGGACACCCATCTTTAATTTTTGATGGCGCCGCTTTATAAATTTCAGCTCACTGCTGGTTTATCGGGAATAAACAAGAAGCCTTTTCGCTGATTTCGGTGCAACGAAAGCCACAACACTAGAATATTTAGCCCCCGAACCGCTCATTACTATCATGGGTGTCTATATAACGGCGTACTGCGTTTATGACGGCGTGATTTTCGCCGTAGTTTCGTCTCGCATTTACCCATGCGTTACGCGGTAAAAACCAGCCATTGCCAAGGCGCTAGGTTAAATTCGCATTTGTTCGTCAACTCAATTCGCTCCCCTGTATGCCAATCCTCTACTGGCCCAAATACAGCGTTTGATGTCAACGATAAAGGGAGTTGCTCACCACTGAGATTGAGCATGACAATGACCTTACTGGCTTTATCTTGACGCATGAAGCTGAACACCTTGTCGGGATGAGAGTTAGTGACGGGGATCATTCGCGCCCCCCACTGTCCGTTATGCAAAGCGCTATGTGCTTTTTTAAGGGCGATTAAATCTGTGTACAAGTCGCCAATGCGATGACCTCGCCAGTCAATAGGGTCTCGTTCGAAAAAAGCCAAGCGTTTTGGGTTACCAGCCTCTTGCCCGTTATAAATTAACGGCATGCCCTCCCCAAGCACGGACAGTACAATGGCGCATTCTAAAGCATCACCGAACTGCTCAAACTGAGTGCCGTCCCAAGCGTTTTTATCGTGATTACTGACAAAGGTCATACGCATAGAAGCTTTGGGAAAGGATTTCTCATTCCATGAATAATATTTGTAAAGTTTACTCAGAGGCAATTTTCCCATCGCAATGCCGTGCATCGCTTCATTCCATGACCACGCATAACTCATGTCAAATGCGTTGTAGTGCAAATCGCGCGCTTCCCATTCCGCGAGCATAAATACGGGTTTTATTGCGTCTAATTGCCTGCGCACCAGTGCCCAAAAGTCCTGTGGTACAAACCCTGCCACATCACAGCGATAACCATCAATGTCTGTTTCATTAACCCAATAACGCATAGCACTGGCCATATAGGCTCGCAGATCGGGCTGGCTGTAATCAAAGTCAATTATATCGTCCCAGTCCCACCAAGGCGTAGGCGTAAAGTCACCCTGATGATTTTTGGCGTACCAGTGTGGGTGTTGCTCAACTAACACATTGTCCCAAGCACTATGGTTAGCTACCCAATCTATGATGACGTAAAGCCCTAGTTCATGGGCATAATCCACGAAATGACGCATGTCCTCAACACATCCGAATTCTGGGTTTAGGGAGAAGTAGTCTCGCACAGCATATGGGCTACCCAAGGAGCCTTTTCGGTTTTTGTTACCGATGGGATGGATAGGCATCAGCCATAAAATACTCACGCCAAGCTGCTTTAATCGAGGTAAATGCGCTTCGGCTGCGCGAAACGTACCTTCTTTGGTAAATTGTCGAAGGTTAATTTCATAAATAACTGCATCTTTGCTCCAGTCTGGCGTTTGAATACTCACCAATGACTGAGGTTGGTAAAGATCAACGTCAGTTGAAACACCGGTAGCGGGTTCGATTACGGGCATTGAGGCTCCTATGGTTGCAACGAATAAACTATTTCGTCCGATACCTCATGCAATCATCATGCTTAAATTATGCTAAACGTAATGCTAGTCGAGTCATACAATCAGTTAGAAAAGTCGCGAGACGAACTGATATGCGTTAGTGGATTCTTCAATTGGTGCGTCACTGGATTTTAAGGCTTCTTGCGCAGCTGCCGCCTCCGGGAGATCACCAAAGAACGTACCAGCGTAGTCAAAATCGACTATCGCATCGCTAACAGTGGTACCAGTAACGCCTTTAACCATCAAGTCGGCCGCTGATAAAGCAAGCCCGGTTGGTCCACCGTATAAAAAGCCCCCTGCTAGACTTGCAGCAGCACTCATCCCCTCCCCTGTCATATCTTGATAGAGACTCGACATAATAGGAATGTGCTGAGCAATATTGACCGTATCAAACAGTTCATTCAAACCAAAACCGTCTTCACCAAAGGAGACCTTGCTTATGTCCTGTAAAAACGAATAGCTTGACTGTGCTTCATCCACAACACTTTTTGATGCTGCAGACACGCCTTGCTGTGCACCGCTTGTTTGCACAGCACTATCATTTGCAAGACCACTGAATAAGCTCGAATGTAGGCTCGTGAGTAAGTTTGATTGCATGGTGGATATCGACTCGTCAGAAAATGATGAGCCAAGCCCAGCCATTAAACCACTGGCGCTATCCACACCTACGCTATCTCCTAACAACCCGCCGAATAAATTAGCGTTCAGAGAAGCCATTAATTGCTGCTGAATTTGCGCGATGCTTTCATCAGCACTTAACACATCGCTTATTATCGTTTCGGGTGAAGCGTTTGCTAGACTTGTCTCGTTGTTATCTGTGGCGTCATCCATCGATAAAAGCGATGCAAACAAACTACTTGCCGCAGCTCCAGTAGCAAGCGTAGATGCGGCCGATGTATCATTTTCGGCAGTACTTAAGCTTGAGGTTTGCAACGACGAGGTAAGCGTCTCATTCTCCATGAATTCACCGGAGGCCCCCTGGAGGCTGGCGAGAATATCCGCGAAATACGCGCCTACTCCTGTGCTACTTTCAAGCGATGAGGTCGCCGCTGATGTAGTGTGAGTAGCATTTGGTACATTGGTTAATACTGCCGTGTCTGTCTCGCTAAATTGACTTAACGAGAATTGATCAATGATGCTCACCCTGTCCCCTGATTAACATAAATGTAAACGTGATTTTGATATCAGTCATAACAAAATAGAACTTCACCAGTCAGCTTATTTACCTATCTTTGCAAAGTTGACGCTTCATTACACAACCTTGACACTCGCCATACAGACAAGCTTCAAATGAATGTGCGAACATATTTATTCGTTCTCTATATGTAGTTTAATGTCATGTTAATCAGAATCTTAACGCTACTTTTGGTACTTGTTGTTACCGCTTGTAGTACGCCTATCACCAATGATGAACAGGTAATAGCCAGTAGCCCTACCAACCCCAATGTAAAACAACGTGCTATCCAACCAACAAAAACAGACATTGAGCGTGGTGATCCAGAGTTTCGTCCAGTCAGAGTCGACCCTTTTCCTGCGGTAAAAGTGCCTACAGGCTCTCTGTTTGACCCAGACAATTTGGTCGGTTTGTATCAACGGAATAATCGATATCGTGTGGGCGACATGATTTTAGTGGAGTTAGCGGAAAAAACGTCGTCAAAGAAAACCCTGAATTACAGCCGAGACAAAAGTGGTAATTTTACCCTCGACCCTGTCACCGTAAACGCAGGGCCTTTACAAATTAACGGCGACAAACTGAATGCTGATTTCGAACAAGAAAACGAGTTTGATAGCTCTGCTGAAACCAAACAAGACAATTCTTTAGAAGGAGATGTTACGGTTTATGTGCTAGAAATCATGCCAAACGGTAACTTATTGGTGGCCGGTGAGAAATGGATGACGCTTAACAAGGGTGAAGAGTTTATTCGATTCTCTGGAGAGATCCGCCCCAGCGATATCGATAACGACAACACCGTCAGTTCAGTTAAAGTAGGTAACTCGCGCATCGAATTTAGCGGAAAAGGGGAACAGCAAGATAACCAAGAGTCATCCTTGCTAGGTAAACTATTTGGTATTCTTGAGTAGATGAACACTATACGCCGCGCCCTATGTGGATTTTTTCTCCCCTTATTCGCTGTTAGTTTATTTAGTCAGCCCGCGCTAGCGGTATGGTATCAAGGCAACGCTCAGCTCGCGGTTGACGGAGCTGACTTAAACATCATTCGCGCTGCTGCGATCAAAAATGCCATCGCTGATGCATCATTCCAGCACGGGATAATGATCACCGCCAAAGACATTTCTTTAGATGGCCTGCTGCAAAGCAGTAAAACCGAATTGCGCAGTGAAGGGAAAATTAGACGGGTCGAAATTCTTAGTGAAGAGGTTGTCGACGATATTTTACATGTATACGTAAAAGTGGATATCGAGCCGTTATTTGATTGTAGCCATGACAACTACATGCGCGCCCTACTTGTCACTCAACTCCCCGTACTTAAACCCGCCCAGGCCAGTTATGGTGCTATTTTTGACTTAGGCCCCCAGGTCAGTAAACGCGTAGAGCAACAGTTATTCTCAGATGAGTTGGTGGCCAAAGTTCAACTGATTAATCAGGTATTCATTCCTAAAAGTGTGCTGCAAGAGCCTACCTTTGGTTACATTTCGGACACTGCACGCCACTTAGCGAATCAGTATCACAGCCAATTTGTTCTTTTTGGCTACATTAGAGACATTAGCCTGTTCGAACAGACGACCAAAGGACTTATCAGTGATGATGTTGCCTTAAGGCGCAATTTCACCATGCAGTTGTATTTGTTTGATGCCTTCAAAAACAAAATGCTGGTTAACCAAAGTTATCATGGCGAAGCCGACTGGAATTTTAATGCCACTTACCCCGTCGATACCTATAACAGCTTATTCTGGCGTAGCGACTACGGCCGAGTCGTTTTGAATACGATCAATAGCGCGGTGATTGATATCAGCAATACCCTGACCTGTCAGAAATCACTCGGGCAAATTATTTATAAAAACAACCAACACATTGTCATTAATATTGGCAGTGAAATGGGTGTTGCAAAAGGCGATAGGTTTCAACTGATAAAAAGCGAAGCCTTACCCGGCCAAAATGGAAACGTGTTCAATATCCTGACCAATGAAGAAACGCATGTACTTACCGTAGTAAATGCCGATGCACAAACCGCAACACTCACCAGCACAGATGCAAGCTTGTTCGCCAATAGTAATTTGTTTGACCTCGTAAGCCCGCTTGCTGGCTATTAAGAACAAGCCCGCTTGCTGGCGTAACAGCGAGCTAGTTTATTCAGGCTTTCAAAATAATATCCATGCTGTGCAAGTGCGTGCAAGATCAACGGATTATTTGAAGTCGCTGAGCAAACTGTTATAAATAATCATTCTGTTAGGTGTTAGATGCTGCGTGTTTTGTGGCATAGAATTTAGTGAGGAAGACAATGGAACAATCAGTCGTATCAGTCCCAGAAACCGTTTTAGTTCTGCTTGCCATCGCAATTTTATCAGTGCTGTTCAGCTACTTCTTTGTCGCTAAAGTCTTAATTGCAAATGGTGTTTCGAAAACCAAAAGCATTATAGCGGGCAAAGCTAGCACCACGATTTTAATACTAGTAGCGTCATTCCTTTATCTATATTTCAGATAGCCTTTCGCTGTACATGACCAATCATTGAGTAGCTTAGAGCCCATATGATTGTGCAGCGATTCGATATTGTGCGGCACGGGCTACACTTTCAGTCTGAGCCAAATGGTTTAAAATGAGTCAAAACCACATTCGTGACTTGCGCGCATACTTAGCGAGCACTGGCCTCTAATTACTTCAATAATTGCCTAGTTGACCTTCACTTCTCAATCAAAGCACTGTTTTTGCATTTCCTATACGAATTTATTGGTGACAACACCACGGGATAACTCCAATTTCATTTTCTCTACAAATAAGAGTAGCCACATCAATTCTCGAGAAATGAAAAACTTACAATGTCGGGGTATATATTTTCCTTATAAATCACTAAAAAACGGGTGGGAAATTTCTTAGACGCCCTGCACTCTTCTCTATTCCTTACATCTCAAGGGTATCGACTTCTCTCAAATATTTGGCATGTCAATTGAAACCACTATTGAAATAACGAGGCGGTAACTGCGAATACGGAGACAAGTAGCCAATGAATATGCCGTTAATTAATACAATAAATTGCGTTAACAAAAAAGCGCGATGCTTTATTAAGAAAATAGTAGTTGAGGCTCGAGGAACTAGGCATGAATAACCCTCAGTTCCCCCTGCCTTCTTCGATTGAAAGTTTTATTAACCAAGATGGATTTCCCTGCGTTGGCGCTAAAATTGCGCTAAATAAAAGCCAAATTACAACCCTTAATTTCAAAGACATACGCTCTGATAGTCATAACCAAGATATCCTCAGTGACATATATCGCTTCATTAAAAATTTTAATAAAGATAAAAAACTCTATTCTAGCCTTGTCTGTACTTTTAAACATTCTTCACTTAAGGATGAAAAAGATTTTGAATTAGTCATGTGGGACAAACTACAGAAACTGCATAATCTAGATTCGAAACTTTATTCTTGGGATAAACGCGTAAGCTGCGACCCTAACGATAGTCAGTTCAGTTTCAGCCTAGGTGGAGAAGCGTTTTTCATCATAGGTTTGTCCCCTTATGCGCAGCGAAAGGCTAGACGTTTCAAATACCCCGCTATCGTTTTCAATTTACATAGCCAATTTCAAGTGTTGAAAGAAACAAACAAATTTAATGCATTAAGAGAAAGAATTCGAAAAAATGAAGAAGCCTTTTCTGGCTCTCCAAATCCTAATTTATATGACCATGGTGTTGTATCTGAAGCACGTCAGTATAGCGGCAGAAGTGTCGACAACCATTGGCAATGTCCATTCTCAACGAGGAGTAAAAAATGAGTAACGTAATCAAACCCAGAAGCGGAACCGCATTTAAAATGAAAAAAGGAGAGCGGTTAAAAGTAACAGATCCTCTGGGTGAACAGGTGGCTGATCTATATTGCTTCAACGAGCATGATATTAAGGAGTTTTTGTCTTCTGGTCGCTCACTAGATTACAACGAATCACTGACATTTAAGTCAGGAAGCAAACTTTATTCAAACCAAAGCAATGTCATGATGGAAATCATTGAGGATTTGGTTGAAGAGCATGATTTTCTTTTAACGCCATGCAGTGTCGATACGTTTACACATTTTTATCCACATGAGGATCCCGTACCTGGTTGCCATGGGAATCTAGTCAATGCACTAGCCAAATATGATATTCCTGAGCATTTAATAGGAACGACATTTAACACCTTTATGCATGTGGGAGTCAGCCCTGACGGAAAATTAAAAGTGCTCCCTCCTAAGAGTAAAGCGGGCGATTATATTATCTTTGAAGCGACCATGGATTTAATCGTTGGGTTAACGGCTTGCTCTGCTGGCGAATCAAATAATTTCAAATATAAACCGATCAATTACGAAATATTACAGTGAGTTAACTCCATTACTCATCGTTATTGTGAGGATTTCAAAAGATTAATGTTAAGGACTCAGAGGATATGATTGACCCAACGTTAGTTATTTTAATGTACTTTGTGATACCTATATGGCTTTTAGCCGGTATTGTCGATTGGTTTTGCCATCGACAAAGTAATATAGCTAAAACAAGCGGCGCTAAAGAGTCCTTCATCCATTTATTAATGTTTGCTGAGGTGGGGGTCCCGCTAGTTCTTATTTTACTCTTTGAAGTAAATAGTCTGATTATTGCTATCAGTATCCTATTCTTTTTGCTCCATGAACTTACTGCCCTATGGGATGTATCTTACGCCGTGAGCAGACGCCGCGTGGGGCCAATAGAACAGCATGTTCATAGTTTCTTAGAGATGATCCCCCTTTTAGCACTCGTGCTTATTATCGCGCGCCACTGGCAGCAATTTGTCGCTTTATTTACGCCTAGCGGCTTTCCCCCAGACTTGTCACTTCAATTGAAAGCGTCTCCACTGCCGACGACTTACTTGGTAATTGTGTTACTAATAGCGTTAACCTTAGAGTTTGCACCCTATGTAGAGGAGTTTATTCGAGGTATAAAAGCTAAGAATGAGCAGGCTAGTCGACAATCCAATATATAAAGATAAGGTGTTGTACTCGATTCAAATTCAATGACGCAATTTATCTAGTTGGAAAATAGTAAAGCTCGGAAATATCAACCCAAACAAAATAGGTATCCAGATGAACAATAAAGATCAAGATTCAGTAAAAAAAGACGATGACACCATAGATAAAGATGATGCATTACAAGATTCAGAAGCAGAAGCAGGAAGCCCGATTGCGGAATCGATAGCAGGAGAAGAAGATCCAGGTTCTGCCCTTGAAGAATTCATGAAAGATCAGAAAGTTGATGAGGATCAAGAAAAGAAGTAACGCTGTCTTTTATTCTTAACAAGTTTGACCGAGTATATTAATATTTTAAACAGCTAACCGCTTAGCTGATGATAATCAACACGTTATCTAATAATATATTTGTGTCGAGAAACATTTTTCACTCGACTAAAATCGGATGATATTAAGACAGCAGGACGTTATTAACCGTATGACAACACATGAGTTAGCAAAACTTTTACTGGAACATAAAAACGTAGATATTGTTACTAACGTTGGGTATACGTCAATGATGGCTGAAGATGTGTTATTAACCGAGTCGATGGTGAAAATGCAATGCACGCTGAATAATGATAATAAGCCGGTTGGCGTTTCGGGTGATCAGTGGTTGCTTATCGGTGGCTTGTCTGCATAACTGATAAAGAGTTTGCCTAAAAAGCGGATGAAGAGATAGCGGCTCTGTTACTGCTCACTTCGACTACCAATCACTATCTCGTGCCGCTATTTTTCTACTTAATCTTAAGCTACTTATTCGCGTAAGCTATTGTTCTGCATCAGCAGTGTAAACTGTCTAAGGAAGGTGTTGTCCGCCCGTTATGCCCATTATCTCTGCCGTTACATAGCTGGACTCTTGCGACGCTAAATAGACATAAACCGGTGCTAATTCAGCGGGCTGCCCTGGTCTGCCAATTGGCACATTTTCACCGAATTTCGGTAACTTTTTCGCTGGTTGGCCACCGCTTTGCTGTAGTGGTGTCCAAATAGGTCCAGGCGCGACACCATTGACCCTTATGCCTTTATCTATCACCATTTTAGCTAAACTTTTGGTAAAACTAGTAATAGCCCCCTTAGTCGAGGCGTAGTCTAGAAGCCCAGCTGAGGGCTGATAACTCTGAATAGAGGTAGTATTGATAATGCTGGCCCCAGGCGGCATATGTTTTACTGCAGCTTTTGTTATCCAAAACATACCGAATACATTCGTTGCGTACGTTTGACAGAATTGCTCAGTAGATAAATCTTCTAGGTCGGCGACAAACTGCTGTTTACCTGCATTGTTAACCAATATATCAATTGAGCCTAATTTCTCTACGCTGTGACTCACTAGGCTGTTACAGAATTCTTCATCAGATACATCCCCTGCAATACCCCACGCATTACTGCCGCTGGCCTTTAATATATCTAGAGTTTCTTGCGCATCGGTTTCTTCACTGGCTAAGTAATTAATAACAACATCGGCCCCTTCCCTAGCAAATGCGATGGCTACTGCTCTGCCAATCCCAGAGTCTCCACCTGTGACTAATGCCTTACGGCCCTTCAATCGGTCACTCCCTACATAGGTGTTTTCACCATGATCTGCTGTAGGCTCCAGTATCTCATCCAAACCAGGATCAGGCTGTTCGCTGTCTTTCTCGGTTTGCCCCATCTGATATTGGCTTCTGGGATCCTGCATCGTAAATTGATTGGTTTTCATTCTCAAAGACTCCTTCAAACGTTAATCTGCGTTGAATAAATCAAATTTAATTAAAAGTGATTAATGGCTGGATAAATGCTTCGTGTCGCGTTCTTGCCATTTGTCTTTGCGGTGGTGGGGAGTCGGTTTATGTAACGAGCGAGTCGTACGATTGAGCTTGCGGAACGTTCCATCTACATAATTTTCGATGGCTTCAACATCAACGTGAAGGTTATATCTATCTTGGAATGTTTTCACTTTGCATCTCCTGTTTCATTTTAAGATCTACAACTGTTGGTTTTCTATGTACTCCGACTTTAAAACAGCAATAGATATGCCAAATGAAGTATTTTTAAGTGCAAACCTTATGGTCCCTATCCTCGACGCGATTGTTTACGCTGCAAATGACGAAGATAGCAGTGATGGTGAGTGAAATTTTGACATTGGCTGAATATGAAGAGGAAAAAATTACACATTTAGCGTCCACATTGGCGCTTTATAGGAATAACGCCGCTACTGAATGAAGAGCCAATACACAAAGAACAGCAGAAAAAGAATACATCGAGCAGAATCAGCAAAAGAACGGGGGAGAATGTCGTTTCGTGCTCAACACGACCACTTAGCGACTCGTCGTTTGACGATTTGACGGGGTAACTCCCTGTGCAGGTACAGATAGTGGCCATGAGCTTGTATTTTACTACGCCAATGCTAGCCTAGCTCACCTCATTGTACGCATTCGATGGGTAAAGCCGCTTTATTACGCAGGGTTTTGCGCTGTACCATGTTTAAACGAGGTCAGCTTCCTCCTGTCGAAGCGTTAAAACTTCGTAACCGGACTGGGTTACCAAAATAGTGTGCTCCCACTGAGCAGAAAGTTTTCTATCAGCCGTAATGACCGTCCAGCCGTCTTTTTTGGTCTTTGTTTTCGCCTTGCCTTGGTTAATCATGGGCTCAATAGTAAAGGTCATTCCAGGTTGTAAACTTAAGCCTTTTCCGGGCTTTCCATAGTGAAGTACTTGAGGCTTTTCATGCATTTCTTTGCCGATGCCATGTCCGCAAAACTCTTTCACCACAGAATAACCACTACGCTCGGCTAAGGTTTGAATTGCTGCGCCTAAATCTCCTAACGTGGCTCCTGGCTTTACTTTTTTAATACCTGCCCACATAGCCTCGTAGGTCGTTTTAACCAGCCGTTTGGCCAATGGGTTAGCTTCCTTCATCACGTACATTTTGCTAGAGTCAGCGATAAAGCCATTCTTCTCAAGTGTGATGTCTAAGTTGATAATATCCCGTGATTTAAGCCTGTAGCTATCTCGCGGTACACCATGACAAACCACTTCGTTTACGGATGAATTTAAGGCGAACTGATAACCGTATTGCCCCACACTTGCGGGCCTAGCATTTAAGGTATTTCGAATAAATTCGTCAACTTGATCGTTAATTTCTAAGGTCGAGACTCCCTCTTTCACAAAGTCATCTAACATGTGAAATACTTGCGCTAGGAGTTTGCCTGACTCCCGCATTAGCTCAATTTCTTCAGTACTTTTAATATTGACGTGCATATTACTTCACGACTTTTAAAACGGTATCGGCGTTTGCGTTTTCGAGTTCGTTCACAATCAGTTCTGAGAACGTCATGGTCGGATTTAGCTCGGCTAAACGCCCCATTTTTATCCAAAATTCGGCCTGCGCATTAATAGAACGAGACATGACCTGACAGCTTTTTCGTACTTCGTCATGCACTTCATCAGATATTTTTATAATCCCCATAATAAACACTCCATATATAAAACGTTTATCAATCGTATATTCTCAAGCTAAATTTTACAAGTTATCGCTGGAACCATTAGTACACATGTCACTAAGGCTTAGCGGACGAAGGGTTGCAAATACTATTACTGGCTGTAATTGACTCCAGTGCCCTCACACTTACTTTCCATTTCTACTGTCTCTGCCGCTATTTTTGTCAATTCATGAAAATATACACACTTCATGAATAAAACAGCCCATAGTTGCAGTGAATCAACCGCGAAATTAAGGCATCATAGCCGCGAATTTTAGCAAAGCAGGAACTGATAAGAAGTGGCAACAACGATGAGCAAAATTACCCTATTAGACGGCGGCATGGGCCAAGAATTACTGCGCCGAAGCTCCCGCGAGGTCACTCCGATGTGGTCGGCAGATATTATGCTGAATGAGCCGACTCTAGTCAGAGATTTACACTGCGAATTTATCGAAAGTGGCGCTCGTGTCATTACGCTTAATACCTACACTGCGACCCCGCAACGCCTTAAGCGTGAAAATGAACTTGCGCAACTTGAGCACTTGCACCATGCAGCGATGCGCGCAGCTCAAGACGCAATTAAACTATCGCAGCGTAACGATGTGGCCATCGCCGGCAGCCTGCCACCGCTCGTTGCGAGCTACCACCCTGAAGTGTCTCTATCATTCGAGGACTCCCTTGAAACTTATCGCCAACTGGTGCAATTACAGTCACCTGCCAGCGATATCTTTATTTGTGAAACCATGTCATCTGTTAATGAAGCCAAAGCAGCCTGTACCGCCGCCAAAGAAAGTGGCAAACCTGTATGGGTGGCATTTTCTGTAAGTGACAGTCACCCCGAGCAACTTCGCAGTGGCGAATCGCTTAAAGAGGCGTTAGCTGCGCTTGAAACACTGGCACCAGAGGCGATATTACTCAATTGTAGTCAGCCTGAAGCGATCAGCGCCTGCTGGCCATTAATGCAAGCATCAAAGGCGAAATTAGGTGCCTACGCGAATGGCTTTGTGTCTATCGAAGCGCTGTATCCAGGAGACACAGTAGAAGCGCTAGAAATGCGCAACGATTTGAGCCCAGCACATTACGCGGCGCACGCTATGAATTGGGTAGAAAATGGCGCATCCATTATTGGAGGTTGCTGTGAAATAGGCCCTGCCCACATCAAAGCGCTAGCATTAAAACTGCAAAGTAAGGGATTGTTGTAAAACCATTAGGCAGCTAACGCGGCTTAAAACCGCAGCTAATAACCTGCAGGCATTTAGGAACCGACGACTACTCTTTCGTCAGTAGCAATTGTCAGCAGCAATACTTGCGCTTAAATGCACATGGATCGTGGCTGAAAGCATTGACGCATCGTTGGCAGATACACTGTTTGTGCTGGCTATTTGCAGGCACTAAATCAATAAGTGCTTGAGGAATAGAAGCCACAAAACACCAGCAATCAAGCGTATTTTGTGTTTTTAACTGTTGTTGATTATTAGCTGCGGCGTTAATTGGCTTAGGGCTGTTAATTGGCTCAGGGCTGAAGGTCTGTACGTCTGCATTTGCTCGCTTTGACGTATTTTGAGCAACTCGAGCATTATTACACTGATTACCTTGGTGGCAAAATGGGCAACGCATGTCATCAACAATAGAGAGTTCTTCCTCTTTACGCATTGTTATTTCTCGAAACTTTTTAATAGTTAAAATAAATGAGGTGTTTATTATTACATGTGAGGGCCATGCTATTTTATACCAATTCCAGTAAATCATTGCCTTTTAAAACTCAACCAGCGTATTAAGTACAAAGCGCCGCTGTGCGCTAATGCGTACTTATTAAGTTGTTTAATTCTTTTAACATACCAAGAACTTAGCTCAAAACCCACTGAAGTAGCCCCCTAAGCTAATTGGTTGTTCGAGCAAACCAGCCGTGTTGATTATGTAGTTGTTTTCTCTTTTGCCAGCCCTCCGCTCTAATACCAATCCGCATTATTAATTGCCCTCCTCACTTGTTACAGTGGAATGATGTAACTGATTTTTATCATTTTAAATATTTTTTGCACAGTTTTTTGTTTGCACATTTTTGTTTGCACAATTTTGCATTAATTTGCATCCAATGCGCTTAGTGAATCGTTCCTTTATATGTACCGCGCGTTTTCGGCGCTTTGCAATATGGCAATCATGCTACTTTAAGGAGCTAATATCATGATCAGGAATACACAAACAAAGAATACGTCAACCCGGAAATTTGTAACTACATTGATTGGTCTATCCGTCGCTTTATCGCTTACAGCCTGTGATGGCGATGATGGCGCCCAAGGTCCACAAGGCGAGCAAGGGGAAATGGGTACCCCAGGTAATGACGGCCAACCAGGCACGCCCGGTTTCGCAGCAGCGCAATTCTTAATATCAAATAACGGCCCTGACAATGCAGGAACCGTTGATTTAGTCGATCAAAATGCGGCCAAACTAAAAACCCTTTCTAGCGGCAACAATGAAGGCATCGCCCTTGATCCACTTAATAACCTTGTACACGCTGGCGATGCCACCACAGGCAGTTTGCGTTTTCTTTGTGGAATTGGACAACGCGCCGAAGATAACGCATTTAATACGATTGAAGACCGAGAAATTACCGGCGCCAACACTGGTTTAGTTAACCCTAAAGGTATCGACATAGCACATAGTGCTGGCTTGGTTTTGGTCGCTGACTTCAACGGTATGCGTATCAGTGTATTTGGCTCAGCCGCTGCGGGCGACGTCGCCCCTCTAGCAGAAACCTTAACGGACGCCAAACCATGGGACTTGGATTACGATGAAGTCAACGATCGTTTATTCGTGGCGCTAACCGACGGTACTATTGCGGTTTATGACGACTATGTATCAGGTGGGTTTGCTGCCATGCCTGCCCGCGTGATCACCCCTAGTGACGATACTCAAAGTACGATTTCAGTAAATATTCACGGTATTGTGTACGACCGTGAGACAAACAAACTGGTTGTCAGTGATGTTGGTGATGCAGCATCTGCCACTGACGGCGCTATTTTTGTCATCGATAATGCCGCTAGTGCCGATGGAAATGTCAGTGTTGCACGCTCTATTTCTGGTCCGCTGACATTATTGGGTAATCCAGTCGATATCGTACTTAGTGGGACAGATTTACGTGTAGCGGAGAAATCTAACGACGCCATACTGGTGTTTTCGAATATATTTTCTGGTCCAAGTGGAGATATCGCTCCGACGTTAACAACCAGCAGTATAAAACCTGAGTCATTAGTGCAAGTCACTGAAGCAAACAACAATGCAGACGCATCGGACATTGCCACTACCAACGTCAGTTTTAATGGTATCGCGGTAAGTGGAAACCCAGCAGCAGGCGCTGATACTTTTGGTATGATTGCTAAACTTAACACGTCATTGAATACTCAGCTCAGCGGGTACGATTACAGTCAAAGCATAGAAAGCGTTGCATTTGACATCGCAGGCGATGCCTACGCAACCTTTGATGATCCAGATACAGGTACAGCCGGTATACTCGTGGGTAACCGCGTTGCTAAGTCTCGCGATACGGAATCATTCGATACCGCCAGAGACAGAGTTATTGCCGGTGAAAACACAGGACTCGTCACTCCCAAAGGCTTAGACGTGGCGTCAAATAGTGGCTTACTGTTTGTGGCCGAAAATAACGCCACCACCCCAGGAATATTGGTATTTTCTTTGTGCGCCTCAGGCGATGCTGCTCCAGTACTAACCTTAAATCTTGCCGACAATGCCCGTCCGTGGGACGTTGATTATGATGCGAGTACAGACCGAGCATATGTAGCGCTAACCAATGGTACGGTTGCCGTATTTGATGAAGTTACCGCGCGTATGAATAGCGGCATGACGACGTTAACAGCACAAGATCGTACGATCATTCCAGCTGTAGGCGGCACCGCATTACTCGCACCATCAAATATCCACGGCATTGATTTTGACCCAGCGTCAGGTAACTTAATTCTATCCGATGTAGGCAGCGCAGCTGATGCAACTGATGGCAAGCTATACGTATTATCGGCCGCTGATTCAGCAGATGGTCTAACCGAAATACAAGTTAATATTGGCGGTGCAAACTCCAATTTAGGCAACCCTGTTGATATTATGTATTCGGGCAGTGATCTATTCGTAGCAGAGAAGTCAAATAACGTGATCATGCGTTTTGACAACATCTTAGCCAGCGAAGGAGGAGACATCGCTGCCAATGCATCCATCAGCTTTAATGCGCCTGAATCGGTCGCTCTTATTCCGCATTATATTTCTGAATAAATATCAAAATAAAGCCACTGCATAAAGTTATTCACTTTATGCAAGCTACACTTTGTACTAAAACCTACGCCACGTAGCAGAGCAATTTGCTAAGTGGCGCTTTTGCATCGATCCCCTTTAAATATCGTTCCCTTTTGAATAAGGCTACATGTCACCTTTCTTAACCTATTTTTCGCCAATATTAAGGTAAAAAGTGTGGTCGTTAGCAGCTGCTTTATCTCATGCTAAAGAGGGAAAGCATCCACCCATTTTGCAGAACCTGCGATGAAGACAGCTCTACTGCATTATAGTAAGTTGCTCACAGGAGGCATCAAACGGTAGACTGGGTAAAATAACGCTCCATTATCGACTAAGCTTTAGTTTGATCCGTTTAAGACGTTAATTCGTTTAGAACTTTGACTCGTTTAGAACTTTGATTCGTTTAGGACATTGATTCGTTTAAGACTTTAGTACGCGCGCTAAAAAAGACGCAAAAAACGGTTAACTTGATGTTTATCACAAGGTTCAAGGTTAGTGTCGGCAACCGATGACAACTACGAGCACAGGAGAAAGAACTTTGGCAGCAAGGGCAGGTTTATCGATTCGTGCACGTTATATATTGGCGTTGACGCTAGTGGCGGTAACCGTTACAGGTTCTACGCTTATTCTGAAGTACATATTCAGCGCTCAAGCAAATGACGCAAATGTGATTAATATTGCGGGGCAGCAACGCATGTTGTCGCAACGTATCGCTCTATCGATTTCTAGGTTATCCGCTTGCCAACTCTCCCCTCAATCTACGCATCAATTTAAACAAGCCCTAGAAAGCGCCCTCAGCACATTTAGTGGTAATCGAAAGTACTTGACCAGCTTAAACAATATCCCTCCAGCGGTAAGTTCTTTATATTATGGCGAACACGGCTTAGATAAGGCCAGTCAAGATTATGTCGCTGATGCCAGAGCATTTTTAGCATCAGGTAATACTTGTACTACCCCGCCCTCTCGGTTTAATGCGCAAAACAGTGACGCCTTACTGAAAAACCTCGACAGCGCCGTGCATGCATTTGAACTTGCAGCAACAAGCAGAGTTGAACGCGTTGAAAAAGTCGAAATATTCTTGTGGATTTTCACCTTGATTCTGTTGCTCTGCGAAGCCTTGTTTATCTTTCGTCCAATGGAAAACAAAGTGCGTGATGCACTTTCATCCCTTAAAGACGCCATACAAAAAGCGGAAGAAGCCGAGCAGCAAGCAATAGAGGCAAACAAAGCAAAATCTGAATTTCTTGCCAGCATGAGTCACGAATTGCGTACACCAATGAATGGCCTTTTTGGCATGATGGAATTAGCCTTAGATAACCCGCATAAAAGCGGCGAGTACCTAAAGAAAGCAAAAAATTCCGGCAAACAATTATTAGTTCTGATTAACGACGTGCTCGACCTTTCAAAAATTGAAGCGGGTAAGTTACGCATAGAGCGAACATCACTAGATCTTTTGCAATTACTTGATGATGTCACATCGGTACAGTCTGCCAATGCGCGCTTAAAGAAACTTAATTTTAACTACAACAAAAATACCACCCTACCTTCGCACATATTTGGAGACCCCACTCGAATAGCGCAAATTATGCATAACTTACTCAGCAATGCGATCAAGTTTACCCACCAAGGCGAGGTGAATTTAGACGTGGGAGTACAGGTTAAAGACAAACGTTTTTGGTTAAATATTTCGGTTCAAGACACAGGTATTGGGATTAAACCTGAAAAACTAAAATCGATTTTTAATAAGTTTGAGCAAGCAGACCATAGCACCACCCGATTACATGGTGGAACGGGGCTGGGCTTATCGATAGCGAAACAACTCACCGAATTGATGCATGGTACGTTAACCGCTCAAAGTACTGAAAATGAAGGTAGCTGCTTTGTACTGACGCTTCCCATTGAGGTTGATAATAAGCGCATCGAGAATATTCACCCTAGTATTCCTCTGCACTGCGCTATCGTAGATGACTTGCAAACCAGCCGTGAGTATTTAGAGCATGTGGTGAAAGCGCAAGGTTACAAAACCACAGTGTTTGCACATGCCGCAGAGTTTCTAGCGAGCGACATCAGCCAATTTGACGCCTTACTGCTCGATTTATCCATGCCCGACATCAATGGAATTGATGTCATCAACACCATGCAAACACAACAGCTGTCCAAAAGACCACATATTATTTTGGTATCTGCTGTTATTGAACATCTTGAGTGCACCCAAGACATAAGACGCCTTATTTGGCGAACACATGCTAAGCCTGTGCTCAGACAAGAATTGGAAGCAGACCTAAGAGAACTGCATAACCTTCATCAAAAACGGGAAGAAAACCCCGTTGAATCGACCTCAGCTCATAAGATCCTCATTGTTGAAGATAACGAAATAAACGCTGAGGTCGTAAAAGTCATGCTGGAAGGTGCTGGCTACCAGGTTGCCATCGCTACCGACGGAGAAAAAGCAATTCAAGCTTGTATCTTTGAGCAATATGACTTGATATTAATGGACATGCACATGCCCGTCATGGACGGCATCACTGCAACTATTAAACTTAGAACAGAAATGAACTTTACTCAGCCAATTGTCGCCCTTTCTGCCAATGCCTTTATCGAAGACAGGGATAACTGTTTAAATGTGGGTATGAATGACTTTTTATCTAAACCTATCGATAAGCATGCATTGCTAACGACGATCAAACGCCAACTAGCCTAACCTACTGATAGATTGGCTAAATAAATTTGATTCACTGGCTAAGTTGAGATGAAATAAATCGCTGTTCACGCACTGAACAGCGAAAGCTGCTCAAAGCTAAAACGAATACCGGACAAGCGCACCTAAGGTGCTAACATCTGCTATGTTGGTGAAGTTTAACCCAACGGATACATTTGGGTGAAAGTGGTAGTTTGCCGCCAGCATCGCGACTGCTTCACTGTCTCCATCAAAACGAAGAAAACCTGCTGATGCTTCTAAATCAATTTTATTGGTTAGCATAGAGCGAATACCTATATTTGCGCCAAAACCGTCGGTATCAGAAGTTAAATTCCCACTTGACCCATTAGCAGAGATTTCAGCATACTGATAAGCAAGCGTGCCATATATATCAGTTGATCCCGTCATCTTGTAACGATAACCCACTTCTGCGCTACCTTGGTCAAAATCGACATCACCGTCAAATATGTCGTCATTTGTCATGCTATAACTACCTCTGACAAATACATTTTTGCCAAGTGATTTTGCCCCGCCGATCCCAAAGCCATGAGGATCTAAGCCATCAATATCGGAAATATTAACAATGTAATATCCCCCTTGAATATAATCCCAGTTAGGAGAAGCAGCGAGCGCTGAACTTGTCGAGAATAATGCACAGATAAGTGTAACTGCCTTTGTTTTCATTTTATTTTTCCTTAAATTAATACTGACACTTTTTTAACCTTAGCCAGCCTACAATCCGCACACAGAAAGGTCAAATTTTTAACCCTTACTTTTAATAAAGGCTCGTCACCATAAAGTGTAACAACTTGTAATTTAAGCGTTTTACCTGAAACTTAAGATTAATCTGACACTCTTAATTGGAGTAATTAACTTCAATAGAAAAGGAGCTGCTATGAAACGTGTCGTGATCCTGATGGCTATGTTGCTAGCATTAGCCGGCTGTGCATCGAATCGATTATCTGATCCTGAAAAGACTGCCATTATCGAAAAATTCATTACCACGGAACAGCTTGAAGCGCGCAATACCATCAGCGCATTCGATTTAGACAGTTGGACATCATTAAGCGATCAATACCTCATATTGAGGACATCTCCGTTTCGCTCGTATCTGGTCAAACTCACTATGCGTTGTAACGATATAAACTACTCACCTGCTCTTCTGGTTTATTCCCGCATCCCTAATACCTTAAGTACTGGGTTTGATAGCGTATTTACCCCAGATAACCACAGATTCAAATGTAATATCAGCCGAATTTATCCGCTTAGCAAAGCACAAAATAAAAGCCTAATTTCAGCTGTAAATCCAAAAGGAAAACACAAATCATTACAAAAAGCCCAGGAAGAGGCAGAAGACAGCAAAGAATAAGAACAAGAAAAATCGAACGCTCAATAGCCTAAAATTTGGTAGCAATCAAAAGTGTTTAATTAACCTTAATCGAGCCTTTTGTAGCTTGGGAGTAGATGGTGTAGGGCAGTAAAAGTGTGTCTGTAGCGGCAGAAAATGCGCTATCAATCAGTAAATAAGGCACCCCATTAAAGGAATCCCCCATATTTAGCGTTTGACTTGGCTCGCCGTACATTAAACAAACGTTGTGGCTGAGCCCGCTGTATACCCGCGGAATACTATTACAGTAGCTCTTTTTATCATAGTAGGCGATGTCGACGTGATTTCCTTTGGGGGCGAGCGTTTTCACCGTAGCGCATGCGTGGCATAGGAAAAGTAAAAATAATACAGCCAGCGTCCTTTTATTACTCATGAGTGAATCTATTCTTAGTAAAAGATTTTTTTACCATACAGTGAATGTAAAAGCGAACATTTCTTACCTTCAGGTTGGCTGGTATTTCACTCATATAAAACATGCCCCGTACCTTTGTAGCGCATGTTTGTTCAATATATGATTTTTAATGCAATATAAGGAATCAAGTTAAAGACAAAAATAAGCAATTTATACTGTGCCAAATAATTCATGTACATGCTTTTTAATCGAGGTACCGGAACGCCAAACAGCCTGCTATGAATGGAAGTGATTTTGTCTCCCCACCATATCAAAGCCAACGAGGCTGCACTCAACACACCAACATTGATCAATGACATCCAGCCAAATATTTCACTTAACAGTATGGAATTTTGCATATTGATTTCCTTTATTTACCCTGTTTTATTGCATAATACTTGGCCTTTCGACCCCACTACCGATACATATGGCGTGTTAGCCCTATTCACTTTTAACCCAAGCCCATGCTTTGTTTAGCTCGTTTACATCGAAATACTTTTCCTCGATATTAACCACTTTGGCAAAAGGGCTGTCAATTTCTACCAGCCACTTTATCACTCTACGAGTTGATACAATGGCAAGTTTATCTATATGCTTAAGATGACCGAACGTCCACTTAAGGTCTTCATAAGCGGCCTTTAAACCTATATCAAAGTTATCATCAATTAAGACTAAGACATTGATTTTATCGTGCTGCGCGATCAATGCATTAAAAGTGCTGATCCACTTTTCCTCTTCAGCCTGATCAACTTTACCTGTCACCATAATCCCAATGGTGGCACCTTCGCTCTCAGGTAACTGCGTTATCATAAAGCCCCTCCCGTTTATATTTTCGCCTACAATAAACATGCGGAGTAACCCAGCTAATTCAAGCCCCTTGCTGCCCAATTCTGATGATTTGCACCATAGCATTAACCAAGCTGGGCGCCAAACGGCCCAGCGTTATTTGCCCTATACGGCTGCGAGCTGCGACCAAGTATCCCTGTATGGCTCGAGCGTCATGTTGCGCTCTTCGTGCTTAAATAACATACTGTCTTGACGAAATAAACAACAGCACGGTATTACTCTACTATGTGGAAAATAATGATAACAAAGCACTTAGTTCACTTATGTTTAAGCGCGGTATGCGCGTCTGCGTTATGGGGTTGCGGTGGCTCTGGGGACTCACTTTCCACAACAACTGCTACAACACAAGATCAAACCATAACCAGCAACACAAACGAGGAAGGCTCACCTGATGATCAAAGCGTCACCTCGCCGTTTAATTCCTTTGACAGCGTATCGAGTGTCACCCTATCTGCTGATGGGCCAAACGCAGGCTTGAGTGCTTATGACCTAATTGAGAATGTTTTTGCTGCAGGGTCGATAGAGGCGCCTGATATGTACCCGACCGACCACACAGAGGTTGCGCATATTGTTGAAGATAGCGATAACATGGTGGGTCCTCACTTCGTGTTTCTGGCGCACAAAGCATTAGATTTCAATAAAGGCGTTGAGTCTGACCGACAACGCAATGAAATAAAAACCTATGACAAGTCGCCTACCGCACTCAAAGGTTACCAAGGCGAAACGATGCAGTTTAGTTGGAAATTTAAAATATCAAATGAACTAGAATTATCGAAAAAATTCAGCCACTTTTTCCAGCTTAAAGCCAAAAACGTTAGCCAAGACAATAGCAACGGCAATGACGACCAGCCAATGATTACGCTTTCAGGGGTGGATAATACCAATCCGCATTAATAAGTGCCCCCTCAGAATGCGTCCAGCGGTTTTTGATTAAGGCGTCGCTATAAAGTAATGGTTGTTCCCTTTCGAGTAGTGAGAACGCAGAGCAAAAGCTGCTGGGGCATTCCTTTCAGGCGAGTTTTAAAAGGGCTTACACTGCGTTGCATGACTTCGAAAGAGAACAACTATTCATTCAGTCATGCGCCTTGTTTAAGCCCTTTTAAACTCTCGCTGAGTGATCACTTATTAACGTGGAATGGTATAAAGACAGTACCGGCAATGAACTACAAGTTCGCTACAGCAAAGGGTTTAACGCTGATGGCACAAGTACCAGCGACATTTACTTAATAAAAGCCGACTGGTCATCCATCACTGACGAGTGGCTAAATATCACAGTACAAGCGACCTTTGCCGAAGAAGGTGCTTTTTACATGCAAATATCTCGCATGCAAGACAATGCTATTTTAGTTGATATTAATGAGCCCGTTATCGATATGTGGCGCGGTGTATCAAGTGAAGACTTTGTGAGACCTAAATGGGGAATTTATCGCTCGTTAGCAGATGGCGACAGTTTGCGCTCAGAAGAAGAACAAGTCCGTTTTGCTGATTTTGTAGTAGAAAAAGGCACTGCTGGAAATTAAATAAAATACTTCCATGAGCCTGAAAACATTGCTCATCAAAGTTGTTTTAACGCTATATCAAGGACAAGCATTTACAAACTATTAATTGCCAGCCTACCTTTTTAAAAGGCGCGGCATATGTACTTGATAAAACCAGCAATCACGAAGGGAGAGTGATGACTGACATCGATATATTAGTTTACAAAGACGATTTAGCTCTGGTAGAAACAACCTTAAAACGCTACGGTTGGGTTGAAAAGAAATTAGATGATTACGACCAACAATATTATCGTAAATAGGCTCATGAACTCCCCCCTTTCAATCATCCCGAGCGTGGCGTGACATTAGATATTCATCATACGATTATCCCTCCAATTTCAGGCATAGAAATCCGTGAACGTTTGCTATTTGGTACCACTAAACACACTGAGAGTGGCAAAACTACCCTTAGCGACCCCATGATGGTAATCCACTGCATCATTCATTTATTCTACAATAAAGATTACGAAAAGAGCTTTCGCGATATATTTGATATTCACCTGTTATTAACTGATTATCAAGAGAAATATCAACTAACTTCTATCTGTCAACTAGCGGATGAATTAGGCTTTAGCAAAGAGATATATTATGCCTGCGCGCTAACTGATGCTATTTTCAAAACGCAAAGAGTGAAGAATTTAACAGGCCAAAGTGCGCGCTATACTCACGTAACGACAACGAACTTCTTTATCAAAAATATTATATTGCCCGCAATAATGCCCCATCACGATCTCATCAATACACCTTGGAATAACTTTGCGCGCACGATAATGTTTTTGCGAGGCCACTATCTTAAGAAGCCTTTGAAAGTGCTAGTGCCACATATTTGGGTTAAATTTAATAGAGCTCTTGTAATGCTCGTAATGGGACCACACCACTACGAAAAACACCCCTCCTCCCCGCATATAAAAGCCCTCTTAGCCTCCAGAACATAATGAAGACACCCATGTTAAAAATGGTTAATTTTCATCCCTCAACTACACTTGATGCGTGTTCTACATTATTGGGTCGACTGTTATGCCTCAGTCACGAAAAAGCCAAGTCAGCTTAATTGATACGCCTTATTATCACTGTGTGTCCCGTTGTGTTCGCCAGTCTTTCTTATGTGGTACAAACACGCTGACAGGGCAGAGCTATGAACATCGTCGTGGCTGGGTAGAAGCGCGTTTGTTGTTTTTATCTACCGTGTTCGCAATTGATATCTGCGCTTACGCAGTGATGAGTAATCATACCCATGTGGTGCTTTGTGTGGATAAAGCCTTAGCTGATAAATGGGATACCGAATCGGTGCTAAAGCGTTATCACACGCTTCATAAAGGTACGTTACTGACTCAAAAATTTATAAACGGGGATACCCTAACCCAAGGAGAGTTAATCACCCTTGATGACACCGTTGAAATTTACAGAAAACGTTTATACGACATCAGCTGGTTCATGCGTGACTTGAATGAGCACATTGCCCGTCAAGCCAATAAAGAAGATGACTGCACAGGCCGGTTTTGGGAAGGGCGATTTAAATCACAAGCCCTATTAGAAGAAAGTGCAGTACTAGCGTGTATGGCCTATGTGGATTTAAACCCGATTAGAGCGAAGATAGCCAAAACACCTGAAACAGCAAAACACACCAGCATCAAAAAGCGTCTTCACGCCGCTAAACATCATCACGCTCAACCAAGTACGCTAATGCCCTTTGTGGGAAGCTCAAGGGAAAATATGCCCAAAGGAATAGCTTACTTCCTCAAAGACTACTGTGAGCTTATCGATACCACAGGTCGCTGTATTCGTGATGACAAGCCTGGCTATATCTATAACACTCAAAGCCCTATTCTAGAAAGACTAGGGTTAGACTCAGCACAGTGGTTAGCCTTAACCACTGAATTTGAAAAACACTTCTGCTACGCAGCAGGTGCAGAGCAAATGATGAATGCGTTCAAGCGTCACACTCATCATCAACGAATACGCGGGATGGGCAAAGCAAAAGAGCTGCTAAAGCGCGCTTAAATCAATTTCAACAAATACACTTAATGCACAGCTTGTGAAGCCGGCGCTTGTCAAAAGCTGCGCAATCGTCGCTGTTTTCCCTTATCAACACCTGAAATCCAAGTAAAAGTTCCTTTTCAAATAACAGAAACCTGAATCAATACATCTTGAGGCGTGTTTTTACAAATATAATTTTTAGAATGGCTGTCTCAATAAATTTTAGTTCAATTGCGGATCAAAATTTTAAACATGGGTGTCTCTATAAGTTAACTTGGGTGTCTCTATAAGTTTTAGTGCAGATATTCCGGCTAGCTTATTAAGACAATTGTTTCTTCGCGACGTCCTTTATGCATTGACTAAGCTCCCCGAGCGCATCCGATTCAAGTTCAATCCAGTGCCAAAACAGCGAGACAGCAAGGTGTTTATCTGGAAAGAGGGGCACCAACTGCCCTGAAGCGACTTCATGTTTCACTTGCAGTACAGGCAATAATGCCCACGCAACACCTGCTACGGCCATTTGCAAAAAGCCATAGGAAGACGGATACCAATGGCAATGCTTAAGTGTCGGGGCAACGCCTAGGCACTCACTCTGGTATTGCGTCAATAGCGCAACGTCGAATTCGTCATAGAGTAATCCAGGAGCCGAAAACACTTCATTTGGCGATAGGCCCTTGGTCAGGTATCGCGCTATGTACGCAGGAGACGCGTAAAGCTGATAATTCATATTTCCTAATCGAGCAGACTCGCCACCTGTTATCGGCGTGCCCGTTTGGCTAATGCAGCCCATCACCTTTCCCTGTTGAAGTAGGGTTCGCGTCTGAGTTTGATCCGCATTAAATATATGCACTGGGTTTGAGCGCCTAAAACTAAAGCGCGCCATAACATCACTAAACCAAGTAGCCAGCACGTCATTGTTAATCGCTATGCTAAGGGGTGATGCTTCATCAGAGATGCCTGTACGAGCACTAAGCTCGTCTTCCAATACATTGACTCTTTGTATATGAGCAAGCAACTGTTGACCTAAGGGCGTAGCTTTTAGTGGTTTTGTGCGCACCAATACAGGGCTGCCGAGGTGCAACTCAAGCCGCTTAATTTTTTGAGACACGGCGGACTGAGTAAGGTGCAAAGCTTGGGCGCCCTTATCGAAGCTACCATAAAGGAGTACCTCGCTTAAACAATGTAGCGCGTCATAATCCAACATAAATAAAATTAATCAGTAAAAAATATTATTAATTTAATTTAAACCGCTTACTTCGTTAATATCAAGGTTATTCAAAACATGAAGCGATAAAACAATGATGACAGCGGCAATAAGTGGATTTTTGATGGGCGGCACTCTCATCATTGCAGTAGGAGCACAAAATAGTTTTCTCATCGAGCAATCGTTAAAGCGCCAGTGGGCGGGGTTATTTGTGGCCCTGTTTATCCTCAGCGACGCTATCGCGATAAGTTTTGGTGCGATGGGGTTTGGCCTTTTGTTACAGCAGCAGCCTACGCTGGTATCTGTAACAAAATGGTCTGGGGTCATTTTTTTACTGTGGCTTGCATTTAATAAACTCAAAGCGTCAATGGCGAATGATGCAATGATCGTCGCGCTTTCTAATAACAAAATACCGTTTCATCGTGCTTTGTTAACCGCGTTAGGTGTGACATGGTTAAACCCACATTTTTACATCGACACAGTATTACTCATGGGTAATCTCGCTGGGCAATGGCAACAAGAGAAGTGGTGGTTTGTTATCGGGGGAATTTTAGCCTCTGTGGTATGGTTCATAGGGTTAAGTGGCTTAACGTCGAAGTGCGCCAAGTGGATGGAGCGACCTAAATTTTGGCGCTGGTTCAATCGTATCAATGCCTTGGTTTTAGGTGCAATTGGCGTGCAGCTCGCCACTTTGTAATACATGTTTTTTAAGAAGCAGGTCGTAAGTCATAGCTTACGACCTATAACATGAGGTTATTTCTTTTTCGGTCTTGGCTTAGCGCGACCTTGATTTACCTTGTGCTTTTGCACAGAGCGGCGCATGCGACTTAGGCGCACGTGATCGAGCTTGGTTTGTTTATCTTCAACTAATGATTCTTGCTCTAAGTCTAGTTGCACACTTTTACGCAAGGTATTCAAATCAGTCAGTGGCAACTCAATCCAGCCACCTTGCGGCAAGCGGTTTTGCAAATTCAGCGTGCCATAACGTACACGAATTAGGCGGCTTACTTGTAAACCCTGAGACTCCCATAATCGGCGAACTTCACGGTTTTTACCTTCAGATAGGCTCACGTTGTACCAAGAGTTCAAACTTTCGTCATCACCAGGACGCTTACGAATTTCGGTAAATTTCGACACACCATCTTCAAGTTCAACACCTTTTTTCAGGCGTTTTATCATGTCGTCTTCCACTTCACCGAATACACGTACCGCGTATTCACGCTCAATTTCGTGCTTGGGATGCATTAAGCGATTAGCTAATTCACCATCATTGGTAAACAATAGTAAACCGCTGGTGTTGATGTCTAAACGCCCTACGGCAATCCAACGGCCATTTTGAATTTTAGGTAACCGGTCAAACACAGTGGGGCGACCCTGAGGATCTTTACGGCTACATAGTTCGCCTTCGGGTTTGTTGTACATCAACACCCGGCACATGGCGCTTTTCGCTGCCGAAGTAATCAGGTTTCCGTCGACACGAAGTTGATCCACAGGCTCAACGCGATCACCCAAGGTGGCGACTTTTCCGTTAACCGAAATGCGCCCAGAGGCTATCCATTTTTCCATCTCACGACGGGAGCCCACACCAGCATTGGCTAGAACTTTTTGTAATTTTTCACTCATTAGTGTAACTGCTCTCTTTGATTAGGGTTGTCAGTATTATCAAGCTTAGTCTCTTGTGCTTGCTCTGACGGTATTTGCTCTTCTGCCGATACATTTTTATCGGATGATTGCTCGCCTGCTTTTATTGGTCCGTCATTTTGCTCAGTCTTTTGCTCAGTCTTTTGCTCAGTCGTTTGGGCTGACTCAGTAATGACTCGGCGCTCATCTTGGCTATTACTCGCATCAAAGGCATCTTGACTGGGTAAGTCTTTCAGGCTCTTTAACGAAAAATAGTTTAAAAATCCTTTGGTTGTTGCATATAAAGCTGGACGACCCGGTACTTCTTTGTGCCCGACCACTTTAACCCAATCTCTTTCGATTAGGGTCTTCATGATGTTGCTACTCACTGCAACACCTCGCACATCCTCAATTTCCCCACGGGTGATGGGTTGACGATAGGCCACCATAGACAAGGTTTCCAAAAGTGCTCTTGAATACCTAGGCGCTTGCTCCTGCCACAGTTTACTGAGCCATGGGCCTAAACTATCCATTGATTGAAAACGATAACCGCTTGCGACTTCAACCAGCTGTACGCCACGAGATTGGTACTCAAGCTGCAATTCATCTATGGCTTGTTTTAACGCTTTTTTACCGACCTTAAGGCCACTTAAAACAGTATCTTGTAACTGCTCTTGGCTAACCGGAGCGTCAGATACAAACACCGCCGCTTCAACTAACTGCTTTAACTGCACTGGGGATATTTTTGCCATTTACTGGGGTTCTCCTGCGTGCAGCTTTACGTGAATATTTGCCATTGGCTCACTTTGCACCAACTCAACTAACTGCTCTTTGCATAACTCAAGTACAGCAAGGAATGTCACCACCACCCCTGCCCTGCCTTCACTGGCCTGAAACAAACAATCAAACCCGGTAAAGTCATGGCTGTTGAGCTTCTCTAAAATCAGTGCCATACGCTCCCGAGTTGATAACGCCTCAGGGGCAATGGAATGATGCTCAAACGCACTTGCTCGTTGCAGGACATTTTGAAAACTCACCACCAAATCTTGCAAGTTCACCTTTGGCAGAATCTTGATAGGCGTAACAGACTCACTGGTTTGCGCCTGGGCACAGAATACGTCTCGCTCTAAGCGTGGCAACGCATCCATTTCTTGCGCGGCACTTTTTATCAGTTCATATTCCTGTAAACGCCTAATCAACTCTGCTCTTGGGTCGTCTTCGTCTTCTTCTGCATCCGGTCTTTTTGGCAGCAATAATCGCGACTTAATTTCAGCTAAAATTGCAGCCATTAACAGGTACTCAGCCGCAAGCTCTAGCTTTAAATCTTTCATCATGTCAACGTACAGCATGTATTGCTTGGTGATTTCATACACAGGCAAATTAATTAAGTCGAACTTTTGCTTGCGGATTAAGTACAACAGCAAATCTAGCGGGCCTTCAAAAGCATCTAAGATCAGCTCTAGTGCATCCGGTGGTATATATAAATCTTCAGGGTGCTCTGTAAAGGCCTGACCATTGATAAACGCCAAGGGCAAAGGCTGTTGTACGCCCTGACCTTGGTTTGTAGCTTCTTGCTGCTGTGCAGTTTGAAGCGCTTTATCAATATTCATTTGTGAGTCACAGCGCGGTTAATTAAACGGGCTTGCGTCGCCGCTGCCCTGGCGAATAATGACAGGCTCACCTTCTGATAAATCAACCACTGTGGTGGGTTGCTCACCCAAGAAACCACCGTGAATGATCAGTCCCACCTGCTTTTCAAGTTTATCGCGAATTTCATCAGGATCAGATTCAGCCACTATCTCATTTGGTAAAATAAGCGTAGTGGACATCATCGGCTCACCCAGCTCTTCCAATAATGCCAACGCAATGGCGTTATCAGGAACACGAATACCTATGGTGCGTCGTTTCGGGTTCTGCAAACGCTTAGGTACTTCCTTGGTCGCCTTTAAAATAAAGGTGTAAGGACCTGGAGTGTTATTCTTAATCATGCGAAATGCCGCGTTATCCACCCGAGCATATTCAGACAATTCGGACATATCACGGCACATCAGCGTGAAATTGTGATCTTTACCGATTTGACGAATACGGCAAATTTGTTCGAGGGCGTTTTTATCGTCCATATGACAACCAATGGAATAACCAGAATCTGTTGGGTAAACCACCACTTCGCCGCTATGAATTAACTCACACGCTTGTTTAATCAAACGCGTTTGCGGGTTATCAGGATGAATATAAAAAAATTGGCTCATAATCGTTACTTCCCAGTAAGTTAAACGCGATGTTACGCGTTAGATGTTGCGTCAACTGACGGGTCAATGAATGACCAGTCATGCCAAATAGGGGTGAGATGTTCTGGCACCCCCAAGTTTCTACCTAATTCGGTCCAACGACTCACAAAATGAAAATCGGAGCCGGCTGATGCTTGTAAATTGTATTCAGTGGCTAATTCAACAATCAACTTGCGTTTCTCGGGGTTAATACGTGCGTGAGTGGTTTCTATTCCATCTCCCCCTGCTTCTTTGAATTGTGCCACTAATCGACGAAGCCACTTGGCCGTCATATCATAATGACCAGGATGAGCGATAACCGCTTTGCCACCAGCGTCATGGATCCACTGTACGGCCTCTTCAATTGAAATCCAACGTGGCTTAACGTGTGCGCGTTTGCCCTTACCTAGATATTTTTTAAAGGCGCTTTCGAAGTCACGTACTTCTTTGCGCTCAACCAACACACGAGCAAAGTGGGCACGGGTTAGCTGCCCTTCCCCTGCTAATAACTTTGCATCGTCTAGCACATTTTCAACCCCAGCTTTTGCGAGTTTATCTGCCATTTTTTGCGCACGCTCACCGCGCTCGTTTTTCTGCTCAACTAAGCGCTGTTGAAACAGCTCATCATCCTTGTTCACATTCAGGCCTAAAATATGAATGTCGAAGTTATGCCAAGAAGTGGAAAGCTCTATGCCGTCAACGATGTGCATCAGGCGCTTTTGTTTAGCTTGATGGGCCCGAGCTTCATCTAACGCTTGCACGGTATCGTGGTCAGTAATGGCCAATACGTCTACTTGCATATTGTTCGCGCGATCCACCAGCTCAACAGGAGAAAGTTGACCGTCAGAGTAGTATGTATGGCAGTGCAAATCGATTTTCATGAAACCCTAAATAAACCCTTTTAACATGTACCCGAAAGATACATTTACAAAATTGACTGTTGACAGAGAAGCAAAATTGTTTTCTTCTATACGCCTGAAGTGTGTATTATACGCATTTGGTGATGAATAGCAGACAAAACCTGAAAAAAGACCATGTTTGTTATCAAACGATAGATTATCGCACGCCCGACAGTGATTTACGCGTGCAACAAAACGAGATTTTATACCCATGAATACAGTATTACGCGTTTCAACTAACTTAATTTGGTGGTGGCACATCCCTAACTAGCGGGCTGTGAGCGTATGTATTTGTGCGATTGAACAAGAAAAGCCCGTATAATACGGGCTTTTTTTATGCCCGATTGAAAATTACGACCCGATTAATGCCCAACAAAGCCAACGCCTAGAACAGGTTATAAACAAGGTTATAGAGAAAAATCATGAGCTTAGCGCAATTAACAGAACAAGCCGGAAAAGTAGAAACTCTACTTCTCAGTGCTGATTACGTGGCAGATCCACTCCAAGCGTATCAATATTTATGTCAGGGTAAGCCCCACAACTTACTGCTCGAATCAGCTGAGATTGACAGTAAAGACGATTTAAAAAGCTTAATACTGGTCGACGCCGCGATAAAATTGCAGTGCGACGGCCCCGTCGTTACCTGTCAAGCCCTGACCGATAACGGCGCAGCGGCATTACCCTTGTTTATCGAGTATTGCCCGCAAGGTGTCGAGCACGCTTTTGATGAAGCCGCACGCACAGTAACTTTAACGTTTACCTTCAGCGACAGCGAATTAGACGAAGACAGCCGTTTGAAAGCCCCTGCGGTATTTGATGCTCTGCGCCTACTGATCAACCAAGTTGTGGCTATTCGACCGCATCCTGAAGCGCTGTTCTTAGGCGGCGCATTTGCTTATGACTTACTCGCCACCTTTGAGCAATTGCCTCAAGTGGGCGACAGCGAGAATACCTGCCCTGACTTTGTTTTCTATTTGGCCGAAACGTTATTGCTAATTGACCATCAAGCCAAGAAAACAGAATTAATTGGTAGCGTATTTAGCGGTAAAAATGTTGGTAATAACTATTTCGCCATCAGCCAGCGTTTAGAGCAAATAAAACACAAGCTGGGTAAAGACATGCCCGTGCCAGAGCTTGATTCGCCTAGTGTTGCCCCGGATGAATTGAAAATAAGCAAGTCAGATCAAGAATTTATTCAAGACGTAGAAAACCTCAAACAACACATTTTAGCCGGTGATATATTTCAAGTCGTGCCCTCTCGTACCTTCAGTTTACCTTGCCCTGATCCACATAAAGCCTACAAGGCCCTAAAGGTGCAAAACCCGAGCCCCTATATGTTTTTCATGCAAGATATCGATTTTTGCATGTTTGGTGCCTCGCCTGAATCAGCACTTAAGTACTTAAAAGATACCAACCAAGTTGAAATTTACCCTATCGCCGGCACGCGCCCGCGGGGTAAACACGCCGATGGCTCAATCAATTTGGATCTGGACAGCCGCATCGAACTGAATTTACGCGAAGATGAAAAAGAAAAGTCGGAACATTTAATGTTGGTCGATTTAGCCCGCAACGATGTGGCGAAAGTATCAAAGCCAGGTACAAGGCATTTAAAAGACTTGCTAAAAGTAGACCGCTACTCTCATGTAATGCACCTTGTTTCCAAAGTAGTTGGCCAATTACGTGACGATTTAGATGCACTGCATGCCTATCAAGCCTGTATGAACATGGGCACGTTAGTGGGCGCGCCTAAAGTCAGTGCTGCTAGCCTTATTCGTGAAGTCGAAAAACAACGCAGGGGCAGCTACGGCGGCGCTGTGGGATACGTTAACGGCCATGGTGACATGGATACTTGCATTGTTATCCGCTCCGCGTTTATCAAAAATAATACTGCCCATATTCAGGCGGGTGCCGGTGTGGTGTTTGATTCAGATCCGCAATCTGAAGCAGATGAAACCCGTGGTAAAGCGCAAGCGGTTATTCGCGCAATACTTACCTCTCACGAAGGGCCAAGCGCTGTCTCACCTAACCCGACCCAAACCGCGAAGGAGGCAAAATAATGACTTTACCTAACGTGTCTTCTTCATCCAATACGACTCACGTTTTCTTGGTCGATAATTTTGATTCATTTACCTATAACCTAGTAGATGAACTGCGCACCATGGGCATGGCATTAACGGTTTATCGTAATTCTGTGTCTCCCCACGCTATTTTCGAAAAGATGCAAGAGCAAGCCAAGCTTAGCCAAGTGATTCTGCTTTTATCACCAGGGCCAGGTGCACCAGCTGACGCAGGTTGTATGCCTACGCTTATCAACCTAGTAAAGGGCGTATTCCCAGTGCTTGGCATTTGTTTGGGCCATCAAGCGATTGTGGAGTCTTACGGCGGTAACATTATTCGCGCCGATGTCGTTATGCACGGTAAATCATCTTTAATCACCCACAAAGGTGATAAAATGTTTGCCAACTTACCGCAGCCTTTGCCGGTTGCTCGCTATCATTCACTGATGGCCAGCAACATGCCAGCTGAATTGACAGTATTAGCACAATTTGAAGCTGTGCCTATGGCAGTTTGCCACGAGCAAGATAGAATGCTGGGCTTTCAGTTTCACCCCGAATCTATTTTAACCGCCTTTGGCAGTCAGTTATTGATGCAAAGCATTGATTATTTAACCCAAGACCAAGTGAACGATTAGAGGACAAACATGCTATTTCCATTACTTGAAACGCTTTATCAAGGTAAAGCCCTTAGCCAAAACGAAGCCACGGATGTCTTTAATCAAATCGTAACAGGCCAGGTAGATAACATAGTGTTGTCCTCGCTATTAACTGCGTTGAAGATCAAAGGCGAAACACCAGAAGAAATAGCCGGCGCAGCCCAAGCGATGATCCAAAATGCCAGTGCTATCAAGCGCCCAGAGTATGACTTTGCTGACATAGTGGGTACCGGCGGCGATGGTCACAACACAATTAATATTTCATCTGCGGCCGCTATCGTGGCAGCCAGCTGCGGCGTTAAAGTCGCTAAACATGGTAATCGAAGCGTTTCGAGCAAATCTGGCTCAGCAGATTTATTTAATGCCTTTGGTATGAAGCTAGATATGTCACCTGCCGTGGCCCGTGAATGTTTAGACAAATCAAATTTATGCTTCTTATTTGCCCCTGTTTATCATGCGGGGATCAAGCACGCGATGCCTGTTCGTACCACCTTAAAAACCCGTACTATTTTTAATTTACTGGGGCCTTTGGTTAATCCAATGCAACCTAGTCATATGATGATAGGCGTATATGCACCTGAACTTGTTATGCCCTTCGCACGTACTTTGCAGCTACTAGGCTACAAAAAAGCACTCGTGGTTCATGGTAGTGGTCTAGACGAACTGGCGGTTCATGGACCCTCTATGGTGGTCGAGATTAACGGTGACAAGCTGAACGAATACACGCTGTCGCCCAGTGATTTTGGCCTTGAAGAATATCCTTTAGCCGCCATAGAAGGTGGGGTACCGGATGAAAACAAACAGTTAATACAAGATGTGCTAACCGGTGAAGGTCAAAAAGCCCATGAAGCAGCGGTCGCCATGAATGCAGGCGCATTGATCAAATTATGTGGACACGCGGACACCTATCAGCAGGGGGCAAAGTTGGCGCTCGATGCGATGCAAGCAAAGCGCCCATTGCAGGTAATTGAAGCCTCATCTGAAGTTAGCCGTAGCCACGACATCATTTAAAGGAAGCCTAAATGGCCAATGTATTAGAAAAAATTGTTGCCGATAAGCGTCAAGAAATAGCCCAGCGTAAAGTGGATTTTCCTTTAGCGCACTTTAAAGATGGTCTGACGCCTTCAACGCGTAGCTTTTTTGATGCGCTCAATCAGCCCAATGCTGGCTACATTTTAGAGTGTAAAAAAGCCTCTCCGTCAAAAGGTTTGATCAGAGACGATTTCAATTTAGATGAGATCATCGAAGCCTACTTACCTTACGCTGCGTGCATCTCGGTGTTGACCGATGAAAAGTACTTTCAAGGTAAGTTCGAATATTTAGAATATGTCAGAGAACGTGTGACCCAGCCGGTGATCAACAAAGACTTTTTCGTTGAACCCTACCAAGTTTACTTGGCTCGTCATCACAACGCTGATGCCATCTTATTGATGTTATCAGTGCTTAATGACGAAGAGTATCGCGAATTAGCCGATATCGCCCACAGCCTTGACCTTGATGTATTAACAGAAGTGAGCAACGAAGAAGAGGCCCACCGCGCAGTTGCGCTTAAGGCCAAGATTATCGGTATTAATAACCGCAATTTACGAGATTTAAGTACCGATTTAGCCACCACTGAGCACTTGGTCCCACTAATTAACCAAGCGTCTCACGAACATGTGATTATTTCTGAATCCGGTATTTATACTCATCAAGATGTACGTCGCTTGTCACCTATCGTTGATGGGTTTCTTGTGGGTAGTGCATTAATGGCTGAGGATAATGTAGCCCAAGCGGTGAAGCGTTTAGTCTACGGTACGGTCAAAGTGTGCGGCATGACCCGCGCCAAAGACGCCACCGACGTAGCGACTATGGGTGCCAGTTACGCAGGGCTTATATTCGCTGAAAAATCAAAACGTTACTTATCACTTGATGACGCAAGAGACATGGTGGCGGCTGTACCTTTTGATTATGTAGGCGTATTCGTTGACGCCAATATTGCATTGATCGTTGAATATGCCACCACCCTTGGTTTAGTCGCCGTGCAATTACATGGTAGCGAATCACAGACCTATATTACTCAATTGCGCGCAGCACTGAACGACGCGAATTTAGCTGGTTGTCAAATCTGGTTAGCTAAGGGGATCACTGATACCCTACCCGCCCTTGATGAAGATAGCGTTGACCGTTTCGTGCTGGATTGCAAAGTAGGCGATCAAAGTGGCGGTACTGGTCAAGCCTTTGATTGGCAACTGTTCGCACAGGCTGATCTAAGTGCTCTAAGTCGCAGCAAAATTATTCTGGCCGGTGGCATCAACGTAGACAACGCACAGCAAGCCGCTGGGCTTGGCCTAGGCGGAATTGATTTAAACTCAGGCGTTGAAGACGCCCCAGGCAAAAAATCTGAGCAAAAGCTGCAACGCGTGTTCGAAAAATTACGCGCGTATTAGCCCTAGGCTGCATGAGCCGCTCACAAGTTAACGTATTAAAAAACGAGAAACGATTATGAACCATTTAGAGAGCAAATTCGGACAGTTTGGTGGCATGTATGTGCCAGAACTGCTTATTCCCGCGCTTGATCAATTAGAACAAGCATTCATTGATGCGCAAAACGATCCTGAATTTCAAAAAGAATTCATTGAATTGCTTACCGACTACGCAGGGCGCCCCACTGCCATGACCTTGTCGCGCAATTTGGTATCAAACCCCAACGTCAAACTGTACTTAAAACGTGAAGACTTACTTCACGGCGGCGCTCACAAAACCAATCAAGTATTGGGTCAGGCACTACTGACTAAGCGTATGGGTAAAACCGAAGTTATCGCTGAAACAGGCGCCGGGCAACACGGCGTTGCCACGGCATTAGCCTGTGCACTGTTAGGCTTAAAAGCACGTATTTATATGGGGGCGAAAGACGTTGAACGTCAAGCACCGAACGTATTTAGAATGCGTTTAATGGGCGCTGAAGTCATACCCGTAAATGCAGGCTCTGGCACCCTAAAAGATGCCGTTAACGAGGCAATGCGTGACTGGTCTGCAACGTATGACAAAGCTCACTATTTGCTCGGCACCGCGGCGGGCCCTCACCCATTCCCGACCATCGTGCGTGAATTCCACCGTATGATAGGCGAAGAAACTCGCGCGCAAATTATGGCCAAAGAAGGTCGCTTACCTGACGCGGTAGTCGCCTGCGTGGGTGGCGGTTCAAACGCGATTGGTATGTTTGCCGACTTTATCGATGAGCCAAGCGTACAGCTAATTGGAGTAGAGCCTGCAGGCAAAGGCTTGCACACCGCCGAACATGGCGCTGCAATTGGTAAAGGCACAACCGGTATCTTACATGGTGCCTACAGCTATATTATGCAAGATGAAGACGGCCAAATTGAAGAGTCTTACTCTGTATCCGCTGGGCTCGATTACCCAGCTGTTGGCCCTCAGCATGCCCATTTGAGCGATATTGGCCGTGCTACTTATACCGCAGTTACGGATGATGAAGCCTTGTATGCATTTCAGTTGCTATCACGCAAAGAAGGGATTATTCCAGCGCTTGAATCATCTCATGCCCTGGCTCATGCCTTAAACATGGCCGATGAAGCCGAAGACGGCACGATTATCGTAGTCAATTTATCCGGTCGTGGTGACAAAGATTTAGCCCACGTACACAGCATTTTGGGAGGCGAAACCAATGAGTAACGAACAGGGCCATAACGGCGACCGCTACGGTGATATGTTCACGCGTTTAAACGCAGCCAATGAAGGCGCATTTGTACCTTTCGTCATGCTTGGCGACCCAGACATTGCCACCTCATTAGAAATTCTAAAAGCCTTGGTAGAAGGCGGCGCTGATGCGTTAGAGCTAGGCATTCCTTATTCTGACCCCATTGCTGATGGCCCCACTATCCAACAAGCAAGTATTCGTGCCTTGAGCCACAAAATACACCCAAGTGATTGTTTTGAGGTGATCCGTCAGTTCCGTGAAATTTATCCAGATACCCCAATCGGCTTATTACTTTACAGCAACTTGGTTATTAAACCAGGTCTTGAGAAGTTCTACGATGATGCGGCCAATGCTGGGGTTGACTCGATTTTAATTGCTGACGTCCCCCTTCGTGAGTCAGAACGCTTCGTTGATATCGCTACAAAAACAGGCGTTAAACAAATACTGATTGCACCACCGAATGCCAGCGACGAAACCTTGGCTGAAATTGGTAAAAAATCGCAAGGCTACACCTACCTACTTGGCCGTGCTGGCGTGACCGGCGCAGAAACAGCTGCAACCATCCCTGCCAGTGAACTGATTGCAAAGTTAACCCAATATAAAGTCGCGCCGCCTCTATTAGGTTTCGGTATTTCAAAACCTGAACAGGTTAAAGAAGCGATTAGTGCAGGGGCTGCTGGCGCTATTTCAGGCTCAGCCACTGTGAATATTATCGCTGAAAATTTATCTCAACCTGAGGTCATGTTAAGCAAATTGCGCGATTTCGTCAGTGCAATGAAACAAGCGACTAAAAAATAAGGAAAGCCCATGTGGTATGTAGTGTATTCACAAGATGTAGAAAATAGTTTGCCCTTGCGTAAACAAACGCGCGCTGCGCACTTGGCACGCTTGCAACAACTAACTGATGAAGGGCGTTTATTGGTCGCTGGGCCTTGCCCAGCCATTGATAGCAAAGACCCAGGTGAAGCTGGGTTTACCGGCTCAGTGGTTATTGCTGACTTTCCCAGCTTAGAAGACGCCCAAACTTGGGCTGATGCAGACCCGTATATGGATGCAGGTGTGTATAAAGAGGTCACGGTAAAACCTTATATCAAGGTTCTTCCGTAGCCGGTACTCTTTGGCAGATAGGCGCGAAGAAACACTCAGGGCGAGGCACTCATAATGAAAGTTTGCCTCGCTGATTGTGTCACTAATTGTCTCGCGCCCTGTCTCATATACCGTGTTGTGTTAGCCCAAGGTAATTCTAAGCAGAAGCAGTAAAAGGACAGCTAAATGATATTCATTAAAAGCTATATTTCACTTCAAGATCATGAAGTTGAATTAACCGCGATACGCGCCCAAGGTGCTGGCGGGCAAAATGTGAATAAAGTCTCTAGTGCAATCCATTTGCGCTTTGATATAAAAGCGTCTTCTCTTCCAGAATTTTACAAAGAGCAATTGCTTAAGAGTAACGACAAACGCATTACCCAAGACGGCATACTCGTTCTTAAGGCGCAGGCTCATCGAACCCAAGAGATGAATCGTCAGGATGCACTTGAACGATTGGGGCAAATCGTCAGAGACGCGGCAGTCGTGCAAAAGCCACGTAAAGCCACCAAACCAACCAAAGGCTCACAAGTACGCAGAGTCGACAGCAAGAAAAAATCTGGGCAGAAAAAACAGCTCAGAAAAAAAATCGATTTTTGACTATGCCTATTTCTTCTTGGCACATTCAGTTCAGGCGCAATTCAGTTAACACCCTGTAAGCTTACTCTCGAAGCAAACTTCGTCACTGGCGCACATGTTTCTTTTTAGGAACCTTGACCTGTTTGGAATTGTTTCCACCTAGGTATTGATTGCGCTAAACTATCCGTAACCGTTTGTGAATGGGGTCAATCGTTGAAACATATCGCCAAAAATACACTATTTGTTTTATTTATCAGTTTATCGTCTGGTTTGCTAGGCCATGCCTATGCACAGAGCGACAACGCAAAAATTGATAAAAACCAAGCTGCCCAGAAAGCACAGCAGCAGGTTCAAGGCCGTGTATTGAAAGTTGACCAAAGTAAAAATAAATACCGCGTGAAAGTACTGCAAAAATCTGGGCGAGTGGTCAATGTTGATGTTGATAAACGCTCAGGACGGGTAGTAAAAAGTGGTAAGAAGGACGACTAATGCGCATTTTAATTGTCGAGGACGACAGCCGTTTATTAACTCAGTTAGACACACTTTTACAAACCAATGGCTACAGCGTTGATTTGGCCGATGATGGTGCCAAAGCACTCTTTTTGTTAAGTGAACACCCTTACGATTTGGCTATCATCGATATTGGCCTACCGGTAATGGATGGCTTCGAAGTCATTCAAAAAGCCCGCAAAAACAGTGTTACCTGCCCTATTCTTATTTTGACCGCTCGTGATCGTTGGCAAGAGAAAGTAGAGGGATTAGATGCAGGGGCCGATGATTACCTTACCAAACCTTTTCAGAACGAAGAATTGTTAGCCAGAGTTAAAGCGCTGATCAGGCGCTCTGCTGGTCAAGCAAATCCTACTATCGAGCTTGGGCCAATCAGCTTAAATACCTTAAGCGAGCAAGTGAGTGTTAGCGGCCAAGATATCGAGCTTACCGCCTACGAATACAAGGTGTTTGAATACTTACTTCTCAACCCGAAAAAAGTTGTATCGAAAACCGAACTCACCGAGCACATTTACGATCAAGACTTTGATTTAGATAGCAATGTTATTGAGGTATTTGTTGGTCGTTTGCGTAAAAAACTCGACCCTGAAGGAAAAATCAATCCTATCGAAACCATGCGTGGTCGTGGTTATCGCATCAGCCGAGAATTTCAAGTTTAGCGGGTGCATAACTTATCGTTACGCCTTCGTAGTTTTGCTGCAGCGCTGCTGGTCTTGGTGGTATTTATACCTCTGGCGGCGTTCACCCTTGAAAGCGCCTTTACCAGTAGCTTAAGCCAATCAATGCAGCAGCAATTAAGGGTACAGAGCTTAACCCTGATTTCTGAATTTGAAATGTCGGGTGACGAGCCCGTCATGCCTGAACAGCTATTCAACGATCAATTAAACATTCCAGGCTCCGGTTTATACGCATTCATTAAACTTGAAGAGCGCATGGTATGGCGCTCATTATCGACCTTGAACTGGCAAGCCATGCCCGAGTTCTCAGCTCCAGATGTGGGAAAAGAGCGGTTTGATGAAGAGTACTCCCTTCTCGAGCCATACTTTTTATTCGCTTACACAGCAGAGTTCGATTCTGGTGGAGAATTCGTTCCGGTAAGTTTTTATATTTTACAAGACAAAAGCGCTTATAACGTTCAAGAACAAGCGTTTATCACTACGCTTTGGCGCTGGCTAAGTTTAATTGCATTGGTATTACTGGGATTATTAATAGTCAGTTTAAATGCAGCGCTGTGGCCGATTAATCGCTTGATCAAGCAAATCAAACAAGCAGAAGCTGGGCATATCAAGCATATCAGCCAAACATACCCACCTGAGCTGGAAAAACTCAAACGCAGCATTAATCACTTGTTAGCTACCGAACAGCAACAACGAAGCCGTTACAAGAACAGCTTGAGTGACTTAGCCCATGGCCTAAAAACCCCATTGGCTGTGCTGTCTGGCAACACTGCACTGCCTGACGATGCAAGAGAGCCTATCAACCAAATTGATGTACAAATTCAACGTCAGCTTAAACGTGCAGTTGCCGGTAGTAACACAGCGTGGGAGCAAGCAGTAGAAATTGCCCCGGTGTTGAGCAAAATCGTTAATGCCATGAATAAAGTGCACGCCCACAAACAGCTAGATATCGAGCAAGTAAACGCAACTAACCCAGCGCCGTTTTATGGTGACAGCACAGATTTGATGGAATTGCTGGGTAATGTGCTTGATAACGCCTGTAAGGCGGCGGCCCATAAGGTGCGTGTTGATGTTGTGGCGCACGACAAGTTTGTGCAAATTGACGTGGAAGACGATGGGCCAGGGATCCCCAAAGAAAAACGCCAGTTATTGCTAACCCGTGGTACCCGCTTAGACAGTTACAAAGAAGGCCAAGGTATAGGTATGGCTGTGGTGGCGGATTTGGTTGATGCCTACCAAGGCACGTTGATCATCGAAGATAGTGAATTAGGGGGAGCGCGCATCAGTGTGCGCTTTCCCACAAAACATCACATTTAATGCCATTTAACAAACGCCTGAGCCGTTTATTAGCCCGTCCCAACATTGGGCATGCTCAAGCGTTTAATACCAATCCGCATTAATAAGTGACCGCCT
>BAEM01000019.1 GCA_000314955.1 Paraglaciecola chathamensis S18K6
CTTTTTTATATATTCAGTTACGAGCCGAAAATAACCACAAGTAGGGCAAACAAAAACCCAGCACTCGCTATTTTCAAACCGTTTTTAAACAACTTCGCTTTGGGCAAAAACATCAAAAAAGCGGAAACCACAAAAAACAGCAACACCACCCCAAAGGTAATATTCAACACAAACAGTGGGCTGTTGGTTGTCGCTTTATGCAAACTGACTAATTTTCTCAGTACCAGCGGATAATCCTGTTTAGTGACTTCGGCCTGTCCTGTGGCTTTTTGATAAACCCCATAGTTAAAGCGGATTTCAGTTTCGTTTTCCTGTTGAAATTTATACCCTTTAAGATGCAGTTCTTTTTGCAGCGCTTGAGGGCTCAGCTCGGCTGCGAGTTCATGAACTGTGGTGTATTCATACTTTAATAAATCTGTGCTTCTGAAAATTAGCAAAATACCACTTGTCGCATAAACAGCCATAATACCTGCGAGAAAAAACCCCAACCATCTGTGATACTGCCTAAAGGTATTGTGAAACTTTGCTGATGCCATACTGCCCTCTGATATTAAAATGAACGTGCGTCTAAAAAGCCGCAGCATTTAACCACAGTGGGGGAAATATGTCTGAAATCTTTACTTAAAATGACAGCATTAAAATAGCTGTTTTAAAAACCTGGCTTAAAAAAATGTGTCTTAACAAGAGAGCCCTGAAAAAGCGGCTTGAAAAGAACATCAAGCCTACTCGTAAGTCCCGAAAGATTAGGGGTATATATTAGGGGTATATAAGGTACGGCTGACGCTGTTTTTTGAATTTAGCCAAGTCAGGCTGCCAGCTTTGTTTAATTTGAGCTGAGCTTTGGCCCGCTTCAATGGCTTTGCGCAGCGCATCGGTACCGGCTAATTTGTCCATAAAATCAGGACGAGTAAACAAGCTCATATCATGCTCAGCAAACTGCTGCTGCGCGTTTACAAGCCAAGATAAATCAAGCCCTCTTTTTGTGCTGTCTCGCAAGTCAATCCCCAGCAATTGTTTACCTTCTAGTTTGGGGTGCAGCGCGCTGCCAGGGCGAGATTCTGGACTAAACGCAAACTCTCCTAACGGAATATCGTCGAAACCGATAACCTGAAACGGAAAGTCGGTACCGCGCCCGACACTAATGGGCGTGGCCTCAAAGAAGCACAAGCTTGGATACAAGCCAATACCTTGGTCGTTAGGTAAATTAGGGCTAGGGGCAACAGGTAATGAATAATGCATCTTTCGGGTGTAATTAGCCACAGGAACTGTCACTAAATCCAAAGCTTGCGCCTGGTTTATCCAGCCCTCCCCTTTGATCATCTGCGCCAACTCAGCCACTGTCATCCCGTGTAAAATAGGAATGGGGTGCATACCCACGAATGAGCGAAACTCAGGCTCAAGGACTGGCCCATCAACGAAGCGCCCGTTAGGGTTTGGCCTATCAAGCACCATAAACTGAATACCCGCTTCAGCCGCCGCTTCCATCATGTAGTGCATCGAACTGATATAAGTGTAAAAGCGCACGCCCACGTCTTGAATATCGAACACCACGACATCAAGTTGTTGCAGCATCTCTACGGGTGGCTTCTTGAATTTTCCGTAAATAGACGTAATAGGAATACCGGTTGCGGCATCTATTTCGCTGTTTACATGAGCTCCAGCATCGTGATCACCACGAAAACCGTGCTCAGGAGCAAAAATACGCGCAACATTAATTGATTTATCCAGCAGATAATCCACTAAGTGTGAGCCACCTACCTTCGAGGTTTGATTCACCACTAAGCCAACACGTTTACCTTGCAGCTTTGGCAGGTACGCTTGGGGGCGCTCAGCCGCCACTTTGAGCTCATGAGTATTATCCGCTTGAATATCAGGGCTTGCAGTGCAACCCCCTATCAGCAAAATAAAGCAGGCGAGAAGCGCAATCCTCATAAGGGTTCCTGTGATACAGCATTACGTAAAAAGCCCTTTTCCTTCGCCAACGTTTCCCTGGCCTGTTGAGCATTGACCTGTGTAAGAAGCATCAAAATAGCCACTTTTACTTCGTTATTTGCTTGGTCGAGGGCGTCGTAGGCGGTTTGTTCATCGCAGTCAGTGGCTTGCATCACGATGCGCACCGCTCTTGCGTGTAACTTTTGATTACTTGCTTTTACGTCGACCATTAAGTTTTGGTAGGTCTTACCAATGCGGATCATGCTCGCTGTGCTAAGCATGTTTAAAACTAACTTTTGTGCAGTGCCCGACTTTAAACGGGTAGAGCCCGTCAGCACTTCAGGGCCAACTTGGGCGCAAATGTCGATGTCGGCAATTTGCCCGATCACCGAGTTAGGATTACAGCTAAGTGCGATGGTTTGCGCATTGCATTGCTTTGCGTACTCAAGCCCAGCTGCCACATAAGGGGTGCGCCCGCTTGCTGCAATACCTACCAACACATCTTTATGGCTAAAATTCAGCGCTTTTAAATCAGTCACGCCCTTTTCGCGGTCATCTTCGGCCCCTTCAACTGCGTGGATCACCGCATTTTCACCTCCGGCAATTAACCCAATGACCATCCCTTCAGGTACACTGAAGGTAGGCATGCACTCTACTGCGTCGAGTATGCCTAAGCGCCCGCTTGTTCCTGCTCCCATGTAAATTAACCTACCACCTCGGTTAAAGCTCGACACAATGGCATCGACCCCTAGGGCAATATCGCTTAATGCATCATTCACTGCGCCGGCAACTTTATGATCTTCTTGATTAATTTTTTCTAAAATCGCCAAAGTGGGCAAAGTGTCTATGTCGAGCGTATCTAAATTGCGCCCTTCAGAAGCAATGCGATTTAATTCACTGAGCAAATTTAATTGGGTCATAAAATCAGTATTTTCGGTTAGTTAGTGATTGCTGGCGAGCATAATTGCTTGGCCAACAAACAAGCGCCATCAAGAGAATTCCCCTTAGAAGGCATGATTAAATTGCGATAAGTTTCGCTGAGCAAGGCCTGACTTGGCTCAGCCAAGCCTCCCATTAACACCAGAGGTAAATTACTGGAGCCGCAGGTACGTTTTATTAATTTTTCGATCATGGTGACATGGGCGGTAAGCACTTCTAGCGCTACCACACAATCATCTTTTAAGCTGAATATATGTGGGGCAAGTTTTGCAAAATCTGCGGGTTTAGCGAGCGCCAGCCATTGCAAGATTGAGTGACGGCTGTAACCAATTTGACTGGCAACATATAGACTCAAAGTGCTTTTTGCCACACCGTTTAAGTCCATTTCTAGCAGTAGTTTTTGTACCGCTAAATAGCCCAGCTTAGCGCCGCCGCCTTCATCTCCGATACAAAACCCCCAGCCGCCTATCATCTTTTCAGTACGATTTTCATCCATACGCATACCTACCGAACCTGTGCCCAATGCAACAACGGCCACGGGTTGACCGGCATTAGCGCCATACAGGGATGTCTTGGCGTCAGACACCACTTTTAGCTGTGCAAAATTAAACGGTAAATCACGCAGTAGCTTCACCACCAATGATTTATCCCCTGCACCTGCCACGCCGAAAACCGCTGAAACCTGTTCAGCATTGCAGCCTGCTTCTGCCAAGAGTTGTTCACAAGCATCTGTGATGCTGCTCAATGCTAATGAATAATCGTTACTTAACGAAGTGGCTCCAGCGTTAACTTGCCATTGCATGGAAGTGCGCAGGTTGACGAGTCGGGCGACCGTTTTGGTCCCTCCGCCATCTAACCCAAGTATGTATTGAATGCTCATGCTTTCTGTCCTTGAAATTGCACTTCGCTGCTGCCTTTAGCGGACAAACACACTAGGCTTGCCACCAAAGTGGCGATACATAATTGCCATGTAAAGCCGATGTGTACTATCCACTCTTGAGGCAAGTACAGCGTCATAATATAAGGTTGAAATAAAAGCGTAGTCATAAAGCCGCAAATTAGCGCCGCTAAGACGCTTTTGGGACTACCACGCTTAGTGAAAATGGCGCTGAAATATACCCCTAATAAACCACTATAAGAAAATACCATCACCCCTAATGCAAATTGTAATAAAGGGGTGTCTGTGTATTGTTGCCAGTAAAAGCACAGGCAAGCCATAGCGCCTAGTGCCGTTGCCACCAACGCCATTGCCACACGCCCTGCACTGACAAAATGCATATCACTGTGACGCTTACCTTTCTTTTCTTGCCAAGGTGCGTAAATATCTTGAACCAATACCGACGCCATAGAATTCAATCCTGAATTAAGAGTCGACAGTGCTGCAGCAATAATGCCAACCGTGACCAAAGCTTTAACGCCAGACGGGATATGGTTCAGCACGTAATACATAAAAATGGTAACGGGTTCACCGTCAAACGTAGGTAATACCTCGCCTGCAGCGCCACTTTGCATTAAATCTGGGCGCTGATAATACACATACAAAAGCAGGCCAATAACAATAAAAAGCAGCATAATGGGGATGACCATGACGATAGAATACAGCATGGCTTTACTGCCTTCTTTGGCATTTTTACAGGTTAGTACCCTTTGTGTCATATCTTGATCAAGACCGAAGGCCGCTATATTCAGCAGCACAAAACCGGTAAATACCGACCAAATATTAAATACGCCTGCAGGGCTAAAATCCCAATCAAATTTGAACAGTGCCAGCTTTGACGCTTCACCTGCACCAGGCTGTGCGAGTACGGCTAACACGCTAGAAATATCACTGGGGATCGCATCTAACAAACAATAGATAACAGCAACCGCAGCCCCAACGTAAACACCACATTGAATAACATCGCTGTAAATAACGGTTTTTATCCCGCCGTAGACTGTGTACAGCAAACCGGCAACGGTCAAAATGCAAGTGGCTGTGATCACATGTGCGGCTTCTATGTCGGCAAATAAAATCATCGATACGGCAATAGCCGCCATGTATAAGCGCGCCCCACTTGCGAATATTCGCCCACAAAGATACATCAAGCCCGCTTGTTTCTTGGCATTAGAGCCAAAACGGACTTCTAGTAATTCATACACTGTGTACACATTGAATTTATAAAACTTGGGGATGAGAAAAGTAGCCACAAAAAATGCGGCCACAAACGCGCCTAGGTTAGTAGCCAAATAAGACAAATCACCACGATAACCTTGATCTGGCCCACCTAAAAAAGTGGCTGCTGACTGAGATGTCGCTAACACCGAGATTGCAACCGCCCAGACTGGCATAGTGTTACCACCGCGAAAATAGTCTTGGCTGTTGGCTGAACGACGATTAAAAAACCACCCCGAGCCAATGAGCAACAAGCCATAGGCAGCAAACACTAACCAATCTAATCCTGCGTACTGTGCGCTCATTTATGCTTACCGAATACGTTTAATGTTGTACAGACGATCCACATAGCTGTTTTTCTCTGACAATCTAAGGGGCATTAGCGGCGTAACAGACACACCATTTAGCGTACCTTTATACAGCTTTTTATTCTCGTCGAAGTAAGCTAGACCTTTCACATCGTGGATCACAAAGGGTTGCCCGTTTTCATCACCAAGATAAAGCATAACGTGACCGGGGATATAAAGAAGATCGCCCACTTCCATGGCATCAATCGCTTTACGCTTCTCATCCATTTTGGATTGCTTGTTAAAACGTGTATCGATGCCAAAGTCAGTTCCGCCTTGGTCACCTGAATTACGCGGCATTAGAATACCGAATGAGCGATAAATTTCTCCTACAAATCCGGTACAGTCACGGCCATTATAATCATGTCCCCATCCGTATCGTTCGCCCAAAAATTTAAACCCTTGGCGAATGACGTTAGCTTTGGTGTATGCCATATACCCTAAATGCACGTCTTGGCTGCGCCCGATAAGCGCTTTTTGTAACTTCAACTGGCCTTGCTCTGTACGCGTAGGAAGCCAAACCACATAATTAGCATAGGGATTTTGCGCGTATAGCGCTGTGGGCACCTCATCTTTTGCCACCAATGGCAAACGTACACTCATGTCCAGTTGTTGCTGTGAAATTGCGGGCATTTCGGGCACATATTGAGTGAACACCTTGGCACCGGTGACGACCAGAAAATCATCTTGCTTGGTAAATTCTGCCACTTGCTGTTTACTGCCAAGGGCGAAATTTTCAACTCGTGTCCAGGCCAAGTAATTAAACCCTTGTACCAATGCCCACTTCTTATCTTTGCTGTAGGTAAGAACGGCTACTGCGTCGCCTGGAAACAAAGCGCTTTCTTGAAAACGGTCAAGGTCCACGTCCATTGCCGAATTAAGCACTCTGTCATCCGTTGGAAACGTGCGCAGTGCAGCGCGTTGCACAATCAATCCAAACTCAACTTTATGCCCATTAGGCGCTGAATCAAAACGCATGTTGTCTTGATAAAGCCCAAAGTCTTTGCCAGTTAATTGGCGACCATCCACAAAGAAACGCGCACTTTTGGGCACCTTACTAATGCTGTTAATCTTGCTTGTTAGCTGCTTATCGCTGAGCACATTTGAGCTAGCAAGGGGATCGTTTACAAAACGATTGTGTTCGACTAAGGCTTTGTTGTGAGCGCTTATTTGCGCTTTGCTCATAATCACTTGGTTTGGGCTGGGTAATTTTGCTAACCAGTGTTGTGGGTCTAATTGCGCTTGGGTTACGTTCATCACATCAGTTCCCCAGTTTTCTTGATAAGCAGTGGCTTTCTCTTGCTGGGCCCTCGATTCTTGCTGGGCCCTCGATTCTTGCTGAGCATTGGCAGAGTGAGTCGCACTGCCCACGGTAAAGAGCATTGCCAGCCCGATTGATAAAAAACGTTTCATATAGTTCTCCGTTTAGACTGCGCTTAGCCATGCTAACGCGCGCCCTACTAATAAACCGCCGCCAGTGCCTATGATGTAACCCAGCATAGCCATTAGCACGCCCACGGGGATAAGCGCACGAGAATACGCAGCAGCGAGTATTGGCGCTGACGCCACACCACCAATATTGGCTAATGAGGCGATACCACAGGTGAATAAATCAAGTTTGAATACTTTTGCTACCACCAGCATTAACCCGCCGTGAATAGCCAAAATGAATAAGCCGAGCAGGATATAGATAGGCGCTTGGGTTAACTCGTTAAAATTTGCGCGAGAGGCAATCAAGCCGATAATGAGATACAGCATGATAGATGAAATCTCTTTACCGCCCCACATTTTACTAATGGGTGTCAGTGCACATATTACCCCTAGTACCGTCACTAGCATCACGGTCCAAGCGGTTCTGGTGAAAAATGCTGTGACAGGCAAGGTCGCAGCAAAGTATTGGCATAAAATGGACACCAACATGGCCCCTGACAACAAGACCAACATAGACGTGGTTTTATTGCCCGTATATTCCTGCTGCTTACTCGCCAAGTTCGCACTGACTTCTTCTAACGCTTTGCCATCTGCTTTGGTCCAGTGGTTAAAACGACTTGCTATAGGCACCAATGCCAGCAAGAACATGACCCACATGGCGTAATCAATTGAGTCAATAAGTAAGGTATACCCCATGCTTGAATCAGGCACATTTAATGCCGCCTGCACGGCAGCCATATTGCCTGTGCCGCCCATCCAACTACCGCTCAATGCCGCCAGCGTCTTCCACGCCTCTGGCGCCAAAAAGCCTTTAAATAATCCAAAGCCGAGAATAAATGCACAGCCAATGCTGATGGCAGCAGCAAAAAATGCCAAGAGCATTTTAGCGCCTAAACGTTTGATCTGGCGCAGGTCAGCATCCAGCAGCATCAAAAAGATCATCGCCGGAAGAATATTCCCTTTTAGGGATGAATACGCCTGATTTATCTCGGTCGTTTTGCTCCACAAACCTAGCGTAGACATCATCATCACTGTGAAATACAGCAATACGATTGCCGGCAGGTAATGAAAGAGTCTCCAACGTGTTTTTTCTTCAACAAGGGCTAACGCTCCCGCAATGAAGAGCAAAACACTGATGTAGGGAAAAGCAGTCGTGATCATAAAAAATTTGATTAGTTTGCAGTAAGCAAACAGTACCCAGTTGAGGCCTATTTGTAAATAACTATTATAAAATATAGAAAAATAAAGAATAATTTATTATTCTGACTTTAGAGAGCAATTTTTCAACATAAGGGGTTCCCATTGAGTAGCTTCATGGCGCAAGAAACTGCGCAAACACCATCCGTTATACGTCAGCAACTCATTCGCAACGCTAAGGTATGTGAAACTCTCGTCCGCCAGATAAAGGCGAAAAACCCGAGTTATGTGTTGATGATAGGCCGCGGCTCATCAGATCACGCTGGGGTTTACGCCAAGTATTTACTGGAAACAGAGCTCGGTTTACCTGTTATGGCCTCGGCTCCTTCGGTATTTGGCATTTATCACAAGAAGGTTGATCACAAAAACGCGCTAGTCATTGCGATCTCCCAATCTGGTCGTAGCCCAGATATTGTTAATCAAGTAAAGTCAGCCAAGGCCAGTGGCGCTATGTGCGTGGCATTAGTGAATGATGAACAATCTCCCCTCGCCCAAGCTGCAGATTCAGTATTGCCAATGTGCGCCGGATTAGAACAGTCAGTTGCCGCCACCAAAAGTTACTTAGCCAGTTTGAGCGCTTTGTTACAGCTATGTGCGTATTGGAATAACAACCAAGCGTTACTCAATAGCTTACAGACTTTGCCCGATGCGCTAGATGATGTACTAGCGGCCCCTGCTCAACTGACCCCAGAAAGACTGGAAAATACACAACACTGCGTCATGTTAGGGCGTGGTTTTGGCTATGCGATTTGCCGCGAAATGGCACTGAAGCTAAAAGAAGTGTTGGCCATACATTGCGAGGCTTTCAGCAGTGCAGAGTTTATGCATGGCCCCTCAGCAATGCTTGTTAATCAATTAGATGTGATTGATGTTCAAGTTGAAGATGAATCAGCTGACGTGCATAGTAGCCAGATACAGACCTTCGCCCAACAAGGGGGTCGTGTTGTATCTCTTTCACACCCTAAGCTTTCGCTTCATCCGCGCTGTTTGCCGTTATTAGTGGTATTGCGATTTTATGTGGACGTTGAGCGCATAGCGCTCGCTTATGGCCGAGATCCCGACCGTCCTCAGGGCCTTAAAAAAGTAACAGAGACCCATTAATATGCAGTTTAAATGTGAACGCTTACTCACTTCAAATGCCTGGTTAAATAACCAAACCATACACGTTGAACACGGCTTCATTCGCAGCATTAGAGACACAGCCTCACAAGACGCACATCTAGATTTCATCACAGGCTCTTTAGTACCTGGCTTTATTGATGTGCAAGTTAACGGCGGGGGCGGTGTGTTGTTCAATCAGGCTCCCAGTGTGGCTGGTTTAACAAAAATCAGCCACGCCCATAGAAAGTTCGGCACCACTGGCTTGATGCCCACCCTAATCACCGATGAATTACCTGTTATGCAAAGTGCTGCGCAGGTCATGGCCGATGCAATCAGCCAAGAAGTAGAGGGGATCCTTGGTGTGCATTTTGAAGGGCCGCATTTAAGCAAACCGAAAAAAGGCGTTCATGATGAATCCTTTATTCGGCCAATAACTGATGAAGAGTTGGCGCTCTATTTACGTAAAGATTTAGGCAAGGTGATCGTGACATTAGCACCGGAGAATGTCAGCCCTGACGTTATCAAGCACCTAAGTCAAAATGGGGTTAAGGTCTGTTTAGGTCACTCGAATGCCGATGCGGATACTGTGCTCAGGGCGATTGAAGCCGGCGCAGATGGATTCACTCATTTATTTAATGCGATGTCTGCCATGCAATCACGAGCACCAGGCATGGTAGGGGTAGCACTAAATACACCAACCACCTTTGCCGGCTTAATTTTAGATCACTATCACGTAGATCCGATTTGCAGTGAAATAGCGATGAAAATCAAAGGCAAAGAAAGGTTAATGCTAGTCACTGATGCAATGGGGTTAATCGGTACAGAGCAAGACAGCTTTATGTTTGGCAGCCAAAAAGTGACCCGAGTCGGGAACAAATTAACCACGGATAACGGCACCTTAGCAGGCTCGCATTTAGATATGCTCAGCGCAGTGAAAAACGCTGTGAATGACATTCACCTACCACTAGAAGACGCCATTACCATGGCCAGTACAACTCCTGCCCATTATCTAGGATTACAGGAAACCCACGGTGATATTGCACTTGGTAAACGAGCAGATTTTGTTGCACTTGATGATGACTTAAACATCACAGCTTTGTGCCAATCAGGGCAATTTATAACAAGAACATAATAAAAAGGGACAACCCATGACACACTCATCTTCAAACGCGCGCTCGAGCATATTACCCATGTGTATTATTGCACTGCTGTTTTTTATATTCGGTTTTGTCACATGGCTCAATGGCGCGCTAATTCCGTTTTTGCAAGTGGTGTGTCAGTTATCTGAAACTCAAGCCCTGATGATTGCCTCGTGTTTTTATTTTGCCTATGTAGTGATGGCCTTACCCATGGCGATGATCTTAGAACGGGTTGGGTATCAGTCTTCCATGGTATTAGGGCTAAGCATCATCGCTCTTGGTTTACTAGGCTTTATTCCGGCAGCGCTGTTGCAAGAATTCTGGATATTCCTTGTGGCGCAGTTTGTGATTGGCAGCGGTTTAACTATTTTACAAACGGCAGCAAATCCTTATGTGGTGAACGTGGGGCCAACCCAAAGCGCTGCTGCGCGTATTGCCATAATGGGGTTGCTCAATAAAGGGGCCGGCATCTTAGCCCCGCTGCTATTTACCGCATGGGTACTTGGCGGCTTTAGTGACATTAACCTTGCCGCGGTCAATCAATTACCAGCTGGGCAGCAACAAGTGCAAATCGAGAGCATGGCACATCAGTTGATTGCGCCATACATCGGCATGGCAATAGCACTGCTTGTACTAGCTGGCGGTTTGTCTCGTATTTCCCTGCCAGATTTGGCCTTACTAGAACTTGAAAGCACTGATAACCTCGCTCAAGACAAACCAGCTTCACAACAGATGAAACGCACAATATGGCAATTTCCTCAGTTGGTTCTTGGGGCAATTGCTTTATTCTTTTATGTGGGCGTTGAGGTTATCGCAGGTGATACAATCGGCCTGTACGGCGCGAGTATAGGGGTGGCTAATGCGACTACGCTCACCTCATACACTATGGGCTTTATGGTACTGGGCTATTTGCTGGGCTTAGTGTGTATACCGCGCTTTATTTCTCAGGCGAATGCGCTGCGCGTAAGTGCGCTAGCAGGTTTGGCGATTACCACTGTACTCTTGCTCTCATCAAATGAAGCTACGTTCATCGCCACTATATTGTGGGGTTGGTCGGGCATAGCAACCGTACCAGATTCTATTGCCCTCATTGCCCTTTTGGGCTTGGCAAATGCCATGGTATGGCCGACTTTGTGGCCCCTAGCTCTGGCCGATTTGGGCCGATTTACCCCTAAAGGCTCGGCTATTTTAATCATGGGAATAGCCGGCGGTGCCTTAATGCCGATCATTTACGGCGAATTAGCCCAAGCGAGCAACAGCCAGCAAGCTTATTGGATACTGCTGCCCGGCTATTTCATCATTGCCTTTTATGCTTTTTACGGCCACACGCTGCGCAGCTGGCGCTGAGTAAATAGAGTAACCTAGGTACCAACAAGACGCAGTGTTAAAGCACTGCGGCTTCATCTAGGGTTAAGCGCTGCTTGGTAGCATCTAAAGTTGCCAATGCGCCAACCGGTACGGTTGCCATATCGTCAATATGCCCAATCATCACGCCGCTTAGCACAGGTACCTTTAAATCACCCAAGCGGTCTTTAAGCACATGCTCGACGCTAAACGAAGGCCCGCTACCCGGTTCACAATCAGTGCACTTACCAAAAACGATACCCGCTACTCTATCTAACCTGCCGGCTAACTTAAGGTGAGTAAGCATGCCATCTATACGATAAGGCGCTTCTTCAACGTCTTCTAAAAACAAAATCTTGTCGGTGTAGTCTGGCTCATAAGGGCTGCCCACCAATTTAACCATAAGCGACAAGTTGCCGCCAATCAGCACACCAGAAGCCTTACCTTTGGTAACTGTGGTTAAACGATTCTCTTTTTCAGCTTGGCCCTCAGCCGGTTCAAATGCTGGTGGTGTTGCCAGCACCATACTATCAACAGGATTAAACAATACGTTTTTGAATTCACCCAAGGTGTATTCAGTAAAACTTTGCTTTGCTATGGGCCCATGAAAGGTCATGATGCCGCTTCGGGTATAAATCGCATTGAGTAGCGCAGTTACATCGCTATAGCCAAGAAACACCTTAGGGTGCTGGCGAATTAAATCATAATCTAAGTAAGGCAAAATACGCGGTGAACCATACCCTCCACGCAAACAGAAAATGGCATCGACTTCATCATCCGCAAACATACTATTGACGTCGTTCGCTCTGTCTTTGTCAGTTCCCGCCAGATAGGCAGTGCGATCAAAAAGATGAGTAGCCGTTTTTACCTTGAAACCAAACGAACGAATGATATCCATGGCGAAGTAAATCTCTTGATCTTCCCAGGTGTTGCTGCTCGGCGCGATAAGCCCAATCGTTTGGCCCACGCGCAAACGTTTAGGTTTTCGAATTACATTAGCGCCCATGGGGATATCTTCTGCGGCTATGGCACTCATAGGAACAACAGGTAACAAGGCACTGGTTAATGCAGACGAAATAAAGGCTTTCAGTAACGTTCGACGGTCTAACATGATTTCTCTCGCTTTTTTTGTTTAACTTAGCAAATTAGCGGCTACGCCAAAAGAAATAATTATTACAAAATATAAGAAAAACAAGAATAATGTAGTAACCCATAATTACCGTTTCAGTCTTTTGAAGTATGTAAAGACTACAATTCCCTTTCGTAAGAATGCGCAATTCCTGCTAATTTAAACGTATCTGGTAACAATTATCCGTGTAAAAAACAAAAAATATCAATAAGTTATCCGTTATTGTCTAGGTTGGCACTTAAGCTGCTTAAAGAACGATTTACTCACCAAATTATAAACTTAGAAACGGGGAAGCCACCATGAGCGTATCTGAACTACGCCCGAATCAGGAAATCGATGCCAGTGCAGTAGCGCTATCCTCTGGAACTTCGGTGGCCAACAGCGAGTTGCGTAAGCAAACCCTGATGGTGGTTGACGATTATCAAAGTAACTTACAGGCGATGAACGCCCTTTTCGAGTATCAATATCAAGTGGTGCTGTTTGATAATGCCAAAGATGCCTTAACGCACGCTCAACAGGAGTCTGTAGATTTAATTCTATTAGATTTAGACATGCCAGATATGCACGGATATGAAGCCTGTACAGAATTGAAGTCAAACCCACTGACTGCGCATATTCCGGTTATATTCGTTACCGCTTCTGACAGCACAGACGACGAGGCTCATGGGCTATTACTCGGTGCGGTAGATTACATCACTAAACCGGTTAATTTGACCATTTTACGCGCTCGTGTGCGTAATCACATGGAGCTGGTGTATTACCGTAAACAATTGGAATTTTTATCCAGTGTGGACGGGTTAACCGGCGTGGCAAATCGTCGCCAATTAGATACGGTTTTATTGCAACAATTCGCCTCTACCATTCGTTTTGGCCGCTGTTTGACCTTAATGATGATCGATATTGATGACTTTAAACCTTACAACGATTTTTATGGGCATATGCAGGGAGACGACTGTTTAAAGCGCGTTGCGCATGCCATTCAATCGGTACGACGACGAGAGTCCGACTTTGTAGGCCGTTACGGCGGAGAGGAATTTGCCATGGTGTTGCCAGATACGGACTTAGAGGGTGGCCTTGTAGTGGCACAAAAGCTACTGCAAACCGTCCGAGGTTTGAATATTGAACATCAAGGGGCAACCGCCGCAGACCGAGTGACAATCAGTATTGGTTTAACCGTATATGAGGCGAAACAAGACTACCCTGAACATATTTCGGTAGAAGAACTGATTAAACTAGCGGATAGACAGCTATATGCAGCAAAACGGGACGGTAAAAATCGGGTGAATTATTACCAAGTTCCCAAACTTCCCACACCCATCAAGGACGATACCCAACATGAATGATGATGAAGCAACAAAAATTCGCAAACATATCCACAATGTACGCAACCCATTGAACAGTATCGCGCTGCATGCAGAACTGGGCAATATGCTGTTAGAAGGGCACGCCAGCAACAAAGAGCTGCAAAATGCTTTTTCGGTTATCTTGCAGCAATGCCGACAATGTGACACTGAGCTAGGTAAAATTCGTAACTTGGTTGTTTCTGAGCGACCTTAAAAAGCGAGCAAACACCTGACATTTGTCCGCTCGGCTAGACTCCCCAAAAGCGCCTAAGCTGCGACACTTGCCTCTTTACGACTTGCAAAGTACTCATCGTAAGTGCCTTGGAAGTTAATCACTTCTTGGTCTTTTATTTCAATCACACGCGTGGCTAACGACGATACGAACTCGCGGTCATGACTGACGAAAATCAGTGTTCCGTCAAACTTTTTAAGTGCGCTGTTTAGCGCTTCAATGGCTTCCATATCCATGTGGTTGGTTGGCTCATCCATAATCAAAACATTGATATCAGACATCATCAGCTTACCAAACAGCAAACGGTTCTTTTCACCACCAGAGCACACATTCACTTTTTTGTTGAAATCATCAGCACTGAACAACAAACGTCCCAACATGGCGCGAACGGCCAAATCGTCGTGTTTAGGTGTTCTCCACTGTGACATCCAGTCGAACAAAGTGATATCCATAGCAAAATCTGCAGAGCTATCCTGTGGACAGTAACCAATCACGGCGTTCTCTGACCATTTTATTGTGCCTTCGTTGAGTTCAAGCTCATTCACAAGGCAACGTAAGAAAGTGGTCTTCCCCACGCCGTTTTCGCCGGTAATCGCTAAACGCGCGCCTGCTTCTAAGATCAACTCCCCTCCACTGAACAAAGGCTGGCCGTCAAAGCCGTGACCGAAATTTTCTAAGATCAGTGCTTGGCGATGCAATTTACGATGCTGCTTTAAGGTAATAGACGGCGTGCGACGACTAGAGGATTTCACCTCGTCTAACTGAATTTTTTCAAGGCGTTTTGCCCGCGAACTGGCTTGTTTAGCTTTTGAAGCATTCGCAGAGAAACGCGCAACAAACCCTTGCAGGTCTTCCATCTCAGCGGTTTTCTTGGCATTGCTGGTCAACAATTGTTCTTGAATTAAAGACGATGCTTCAATAAAGGCCTCATAGTTACCTGGGTAAATACGCAGCTCACCATAGTCAATATCTGCCATGTGAGTACAGACTGAATTTAAGAAGTGGCGATCGTGAGAAATGATAATCATGGTGCACTTACGTTGATTCAGCACATCTGCTAACCAAGAGATAGTGTAAATATCCAAGTTGTTGGTCGGCTCATCAAGCAGCAAAATATCAGGGTTTGAAAACAACGCTTGCGCTAATAACACACGTAGCTTCCAGCCTGGAGCCACTTGGCTCATTAAGCCATAGTGATAATGCTCTGCAATACCCGCTTCTAATAATATGTCACCGGCGCGTGCTTCAGCTGTGTATCCGTCCATTTCAGCAAAGTCAGTTTCTAGCTGCGCGACTAACATGCCGTCTTCTTCTGACATTTCGGCTTTAGCGTAAATTTCGTCTCGCTGCTGCTTAACCTTCCACAATGCGGCGTCACCCATAATCACTGCGTCAACGACACTGTATTGCTCAAAAGCGAACTGGTTTTGACTTAAAATACCCAGTTTGTCCCCTGGCGTAATAGACACATTACCCGAGGAGGGTTGCAAATCACCGCTTAGAATTTTCATAAAGGTCGACTTGCCGCAACCGTTAGCACCAATAAGGCCATAACGATTACCTTGACCAAATTTGGCCGAAATATTTTCAAATAAAGGCTCAGCGCCAAATTGCATGGTGATGTTTGCGGTAGATATCAAAAGAAAATTCCTAGGGATGGTGTCAGTATGTCAAATAAAGAGGGAGTCATAATAAAGCCGTTAAGGCTTAGCGCGGCGCACTATAAAGAAACACGGGCAATATGTCGAGGTATGTTGCTTATTTTATCAACAAAAAACAGAAACAATCAGGCTTTATTATTTGCACAATAACAGCCATAACCTTCACTGACCACCGCGCTACCTAGATGTTTATCAGCAAGGATATTGTCAAGAAATCGATCAACGATTGCAGTGTCTGCGGAGCAAAAATAACCAGATGAATAAGGGCCAAAATACCCTAACTGGCCTTGCTCATCGAAGACCATAATAGCCGGTAGCGAGGGTAAAATAACCTCATCAGGAATGCCGCTAGGGGCAACATGAAGTGAGCGATAGCCCGAGTGGCCTAATGTATAGTCAAGGCGGTCAACATGTATATCATTGGAAAAATTACAGCTGCACCCGGCTTGCTGAATGTGAATAACGGTTTTACTTAAAGCGGGGTATTGCTGCGCCATCATGATGGTAACATTGGGGGCAAATTCAGCACTCATAGCGGCCAAAGCAAATTTTTGCTCCGGATCGAATTCCACCTGACGTTGTAAGCCCGAGTACGCAAGCCCACCGATAACCACCATAACCCATATGATAAGCCCAAAATAAACCAGTGCCTGCTTTAACGGTTTTGACATCATACGGGTTTAGTTATTTTTTAACCTGACACTCGCGCATTAGGAGCGAAAGCTCGACAATTGGCGATTTAACGCTTCGCTCATATCATTTAACACTTGGGCATCTTGATTCATCGCTGAGATGGTATCGAGTTCAGTACTGTTGCTTTCTTTTAGCGTCAGCGCTGCATGATGTATTACATCGCTATTGCACGCTTGTTGTTCACAGGACTGACTCATCAAGGCCACTGAATCAGATACTTCTTGAATGTTATGTTGTATTTCAGATATCAGCTCACTCACTGAACCTGTGTGTGCGCTAGTCACTTGGCTGAGCTCAACACAGTTGGTCATTGAGCTACTGGACTCTTTTGAAGAGCTTACCAAGTTAACAATGATTTCGTTGATTTCTTCGGTGCTGGATTTTGTACGTGAAGCAAGTGTACGCACTTCATCCGCGACAACAGCAAAACCGCGACCATGCTCACCTGCTCGTGCGGCTTCAATGGCAGCATTTAAGGCCAGTAAGTTAGTTTGATCGGCTATCGATTGAATGGTTTCGAGTACTTTAGAAATATCCTGGCAATCTGCCGCTAGCTTCTGGATCGTTGCACTGGTTTGCTCAAGTTTTTCACCTAGCTGGGTGACATCATTGTGGGTTTGAGCCATCGTTTGCTGGGCATCTTCGGTATTCGCCCTGGCTTTGTCAGATGCTGATTTTACCTGTTCATTGTTATTATTCATCGCGTTGGTTGATTGCATCATCTCTTGCGACGATACCTCAATATGTGCCACTTCTTGAATGCTTTTCTCTTTGGCTTGGCGCAGAGAAGTATTGTACTGGCTGTTCGACGTCGAATTTTGGTCAATTTGCTGCGCGGCCAAACGCATATTGGTAATCAACCCATTAAATAAATCGAGTAAATTATTAAATGCAGGAACCGAAGTGGAACCCATTTGTTCATTTGCGCGAATCGTCAAATCAATGGCTTTTTTGTCTTGCATGATGGTTTCAACGCTCGATACCAACGATGCAGTGGCTAGCGACTCTTTACGATTGTCATTGGCCATCTTACCTAACATGGTTGCTTGCAAAATTGCGTACAGGGCGTGCACGCCAATTAGCCAAAATGCCAGCCCCCCATCGAGTAACACGTAAACCGGCACACCATTTTTTTGCAAAAAGAAAAATGACACGTGATGCACTACAACCACAATTATCGCCGTGATATACACATGCCAATTGCGGTAGTAGGCCAAAAATGACAACAGCACGAATACCCCAAAATGCATTTCAACTAAGCCATGCATTTGATGAATTTGCAGCGCACTGTAAAGCATTAAACCAACGGCAACTATGTGCTGAGTTAAGCGTGATTGTGGCTTAAGGCGGATCGCAGCGATCCCAATAAGAGACGTAGACACACCCACAAGAATAGCTTCCCACCAGGTTTCATTTACCCCTGCTATGGCCAAACTGATCACAAGCAACGCGACGAATGTCACCTGCATACCCTTATTTGCGCTATCTACCCATGGGCGGTCAATATTGTTCAATGCGCTTCTCCACTAGAAAAAATATAGGTGCAAGACTAATACACGCCTTGTGCTTATCAATTACACACAATAGACAAAAAATCGCGATCAAGCAGACACTTAACCGCGATACACTTATATTTGTTATCGGACCATACGCATTAAAGTTTAATAATTAACCCCTGCTCCGGGGGAATTTGTCCTGCACACACTTGCCCATAAACTTGGGCTAACGCCTCTAAGCCGTTAAGCTCTTTTACCTTTAGCCAGCTGCGACATTTCATTGCCGTTTCGGCCATAAAGCCAGTTGTACGTTGTTCAAATCCCTGCGGCCCCCAATCTTTCATACGTTTTTGGATATGTCCTGGCGCGAAGAAAAACTCACTTTTATCTGATTCAGTCGCATTATCAGCAGAAAATTCATCCCAGTGCGTTAAACCCACATTGATGCAATATGTCAGGTTATCGCCTAGGTGTGAGGCTAATTTAGTCAAAATATCAGCACTGCCCGACATATCCACAATGACCGTTGGCTTACTCGCGTCAATATCACTCATTTGGTTGTAAGTAACCACCTGATCGTATACGCCTACTTTTTGTACAAACGGCTTGTTGCTACTCGAGGTCAGGCCGATGCTCTGAGGTGCAGAGTCATCAGCATGTAAGGCGTAACCTAAGCCCAAGCTTGTTTTACTAGATGCGCTTATCACCACCACTTGCTTCGCATCGAACCAATTGTTGTCTTGCAAGCGATCCCATAAACAAAACGAAGTAATATGCAGCGGAAACAACAACATGCGTTCTTTATCATATTCAGGATTGTAACCTTCTTCGCCACTTAAACGACTGTAAGAGTTGTATCCAGGTGGTAGAATGGCTCGGTGTGCTGAACCGTCAACCAAACGTTGAGGGGACACATTTTTGGGCGTCATCACCAATTGTTCAGCAGGAGGAAAATAACCGAATAAGCGCTCTCCCACTTCAATCCCAGTGGATTTAGATTGCGTCACTTGAGCGAATCCCCACACTGGGATGATCCCCCACTGTTTGTCTTGATTATCCGCGGGTGGAAAGAACTGCCAATAACCTAACTTATCTCCCATCATGCCGTAGGTAATGTTGTTCGCAGTAAACGAAAAGCGCTCTACTTTAAGCAGTATTTGCCCCTCATCTATGCTGTCAATGACAGGAGTCGTGACAACTCGTTCTTGGGTTAATTGTTGCTGCTTGACCTGAAACTCGCTCATTTTATGCTCCTTGTGCAGCTTCGGCTGCCAAATACTGTTGTAATTTGCCCATGGCTGGCATGGCGTTTTCACGCAAACGCCCTAGAATCATCATTTTTTCCATGTCGGTTTTATCCACACTGCGCACCAATTGGCTAAAGCCATCTAGGCGGTTTTCTAGTAACCACTGCTTAAGATCGTCATCCTGAGACCAAATATGCTGATTACGCATAAAGGCCGCGGTCAAGCGCACCCAATCCATAACGCCATTGGGTAATGGCACTACCCCACAGATATGATTTTTGCTTTTCTCATCTGGGTACTTTTCACTGGCTTCAATATGCGCAATAAACGCCGCACTGAACGCCGGCTGATATGAGCGCACGGTTTGAGGGGTAACGACATTGCCGCTGAATATAGGTTTTACTGCTAAGTTGGTAATGGCGCTAGCAGAGCAATCGACATGAATATGCTCAGGGCTGGTTTTTATCTCACCTTGCTCTAACTGAATATTATCCTGTCCTACGTGAGTCACTCTGCCCTTGCGCACCACATTCTTGATCTTTTTAAGCTCTGCTAATTCCATCTGACTCACAGTGGCCCCGTGAAACATTTGTGGCCACACAGTTTCATCTAAGCGCAGAAATACACCGGCTTTTTCAAGACGAGAAAACATATCATCCACTGAAGTGGATTGAGCAATCGCCTCCATCTGCGCAGCTTGAGCGCCTATCGCATCATTGAAGAACTCGATTGTCGGTTGAGTATTTTTTCTATCTATCAACCACGCGTCACGGGGTACTATCCACTGAATATCGTCAGGGTTAACCTTATTTTCAAGCAACCATAAACAGGCATCGATTCCGGTTTTACCCCCACCGATTATGACGAATCCGGCCGGTTTCTTATCGATATTCACCAAATCATTGATAGGCATAAACTGGGCGCTATCATCCACTGTGAAGCTTGGTTTATGAGTACTTGGCACTGAAGTTTTTAAGTAAGTTGCATCAACTATTTTTTTATTAACGGTCACTTGATGCTCATCATCATTGATCACTGAAACGAATTGGCCGTTACCTTTATATTCACTCATTGGAAAATAACTCACGCGCCCAGAGGGCAAAAATCGCTCACGCATGACATTATCAAAATACGCGCTGACCTCAGCGCCGGTAGCGAGTTCATTCAAGCCTTTGTTTAATCCATTTTTATCGATGCACCCTTTGCTCAATTCAGTTGAACTAACGCCGTAAAACGCCGAAGGTTGATGCAAGGTCACGAAGGGATAGGCTACGTTCCAATGGCCGCCAGGCTTGTGATATTTGTCTACTATCATGATGTTCGCGTCAGTCTCACTTAACAAAACGTCCGCAAACGCCATACCGACGGCGCCAGCACCAACAATTAAATAATCTGTTTCATGGGTAAAAGTCGTCATTCTCGTTCCAGTCTCTCTCGGGTTAGTGTTTTGCACGCGAGATTCGACACGAGTGCAATGATTCTATGCTCCACGACTTTGCTAAATTATCGATTGAACATAACAGTGTTATATTAAAGAATAACACTGTTATGTATGTCAAGAGAATGTTAATTGAATATTGCTAAACGTAAAATACTCAAAGCGGCTTCAGAGTTATTTTTAGAAGGGGGCATAGCTGCTCTAAGTGTGCGCTCGATCGCTAAAAAAGCAGGTGTATCAACCATTGGCATTTACAGCCACTTTCAAGGAAAAGAAGGTATTTTGGATGAGTTATACATCCAAGGGTTCGAGTTGGTTATGCAAGCGATGGATTTTGAACGCAAAGCGCTGTCAGCCAAAGACATCATGCTCAAAGGGGTTCGTGGCTACTTTGCCATGGCAGAAGCCCATGAAGGCCATTATCGTTTAATCTTTGGTGAAAATGACAACCGTTACACCCCTTCTGAAGAGGCGAAAGCCGTCGCCGAAAAGGCCTTCGGTCAATTATTAAAAGTCACCGCTCTGTTGTTACCAGACAACGCCAGCATGGCATTAAAGCAAAAAAATGCGTTAGAAATATGGGCGTTTGTGCATGGTTATGTCAGTTTAAAACACCATGCTGTGGCCAGCATTTTTGAAACGCCAGACTGGTATGCGATGGCCGAAGAAGCGGTGTCAGTTCATATCGACGCCATACTGGCTAAACCTGAAAATCAGCCATAAAAAAAGCGCCAAGAGATATCTTCTCGTTAGCGCTTGGTTTATCGAGCAGGTTTGCTAACCCTGCATATATCCCGCTGGTAGCTCTTTTAACATAGCTACACCAGAATCTATCGCCGCTTGAGCAACTGCTGTTGCTACACGTTGCAGTAAGCGCGGGTCCATCGGTTTAGGGATAATATACTCTCGGCCAAACGTCAGACTGGTCAAGTTACTCGCAGCGAGCACATCCGCAGGCACTGGCTCTTTGGTGATACCACGAATTGCCTCGACGGCTGCAATTTTCATTTCGTCGTTTATTTCAGACGCGCGTACATCTAATGCCCCGCGGAAAATAAACGGAAAACACAGCACATTGTTCACCTGATTAGGGTAATCAGACCGTCCTGTAGCCATAATGACATCATCACGCACTGAGTGAGCAAGTTCAGGTTTAATTTCAGGATCAGGATTAGAGCAAGCAAAAATAACCGGATTAGGTGCCATCAATGCTAATGCTTCAGCAGGCAATACGTCTGGCCCTGACACTCCAACAAAGACATCTGCGCCGTCTAAGGCATCTTCTAAAGTGCGCTTGTCGGTATTATTGGCAAACAACTTTTTGTGATGGGTAAGGTTGTCACGTCTGGTATGAATAACGCCCTTGGTATCAAGCATATAGATACGCTCGCGCTTGGCACCACATTTAATCAATAACTCCATACAGGCAATGGCAGCCGCGCCAGCTCCCATGCAGACGATAGTGACATCAGTTAATTCCTTGCCTTGTACCTCAAGCGCATTAAGCATTCCTGCCGCTGTGACAATCGCAGTGCCGTGCTGATCGTCGTGAAATACCGGCACACTGCAACGCTTAATCAGTTCTTGTTCAATTTCAAAACATTCTGGAGCTTTAATATCTTCTAGATTGATCCCACCAAAGGTATCAGCAATGTTCGCCACGGTATTAATGAAATCTTCCGTGGTGCTATGCTTTACTTCAATATCGATAGAATCTAATCCAGCAAAACGCTTAAATAACAGGGCTTTACCTTCCATAACCGGCTTAGACGCCAGCGGGCCCAAATTGCCTAAGCCAAGAATAGCAGTGCCATTTGAGATCACAGCCACCATATTACCTTTAGCAGTGTACTGGTATGCGGCATTTGGGTCTGCTGCAATTTCTCGGACGGGCTCAGCTACGCCAGGGCTGTATGCTAGGGCTAAATCGGTCACGGTTTCCGCCGGTTTCGTTAGCTGTATTGCTATCTTGCCCGGTACAGGTTTAGCGTGGTAATCCAATGCTTGTTGACGAAAATCAGACATCTTGGTCTCGATCCTTAAAATGTAGGGTTGAATCAGAGTACGTTAACTTTCTTATTGTTTTGTTCCAGACTTACGGTTTCACCTTTCGATTAGACGGAATCAAGAGTCCAAACGCCTTATTATTATTCTCGTGAAAGCCCGTTAAACAGTAACTTATCAGGTATGTGTTTATGCTGGTAAGCTTCACTACATCATAAATGAAACGAGATAGCCAAGGCTAATAACCATGGTGAATTATGAATAAAGTTTTACTGAAATATTAGACAGTTAGGAAAGAATAAATGACAGGCACAAAAAAGGGCGCTAAATGCGCCCTTTTTGTCACGTACTTACGCTTACTTCTTGGTGCTAAGTGCGCTGAAACGTTTGTTGAACTTGTCAACACGACCGCCAGTATCAACGTTACGTTGCTTACCAGTGTAGAAAGGATGGCACGCTGAACATACGTCCAGGTTAAGATCTTTCTTCAAAGTTGAACGAACAACGATAACATTGCCACATGAACATGTTGCTTTCATGTCTTGGTAGTCTGGATGTATACCTGTTTTCATGGATTACCCCTAAGTAAGGCCGTATCGCTATCCAACCCGAAGTTGAACACCATACGAAAATTAAATTCGATTTATGCGATCAATGCGGCTTGCCGCAAAGAGCCGGGCATATTAATGTAACGCCTTGCCCTGATCAAGCTCTATTGGCGAATATATGGTCAAATAAGCAAACTTCAACTGTCAGCTCACTTTAAAACCACCAACTTACAAGATGATTAGTCCGTTATGCCCATTATCCGCGTTGCCGTTCCTGTTCCTAAGCGCCAATTTTTTGAGTACCAACACACTAGCGCCTTAGAACCTGGTATTCGTGTACGCGTACCATTTGGGCCACGTAAGTTAGTGGGTGTTGCCCTTGAGACCACGGATGAATCGCAGTGGCAAAGTGACAAATTGAAAGCCATTTTAGAAGTATTAGATGACGCACCAATTTTCAGCCCAATACAACTTAAACTATGTCAATGGCTGAGCCAATACTACCAACACCCAATTGGAGATGTACTGCACAGCGCCATGCCTGTTTCTTTGCGCAAAGGAGGCTCGAGCGAGCCTAAACCAGTCAGCTTTTTACAAGTGAGCAAACAAGGTCAACAAGCCGACTCAGCCAGTTTAGGCAAAGCACGTAAGCAACAACAGTTGCTTGCGCAATTACAGCAAGATGAAGCCAGCTATTCCAGCATTCTCGCCCAGTATGCTAGCACCACTGTCAAGGCGCTGATCGAAAAGGAATTAATTGAGCAAGTTGAGCGTATACCGTCACTTGATACCAATTGGTTAAACGATTTGAATATTGGCGAAAAGCCACTGCCTAATGTTGAACAAGCAATAGCCATTAGCCAGATCACCGCGAAAATAGGCGAATATGCGAGCTTTTTAATTGAAGGGGTAACGGGCAGCGGTAAAACCGAAGTGTATTTGCAGGCGATTGAAAGCGTGCTAACTCAGAGCAAACAAGTGCTTATTTTAGTCCCTGAAATCGGGTTAACCCCGCAAACCGTCGAGCGTTTTGCCAAGCGTTTTAATGTGCCTGTGGGTATATTGCATTCCAACTTAACCGATAACGAACGTTTACTCGTTTGGCAGCAAAGTCATGCTGGGCAACTACCGATCATCATTGGTACCCGTTCTGCGATATTCACGCCAATGAAATCCCCTGGCATGCTGATTGTGGATGAAGAGCATGACTCGTCTTACAAACAACAAGATGGCCTGCGTTACCATGCAAGAGACTTAGCCGTAATGCGCGCCGCCCAAGAAAAAATTCCGCTAATATTAGGATCAGCTACGCCAGCCCTAGAATCACTGAATAATGCCTTAAACGGCAAATATCAGCACCTTATACTCAATGAACGTGCTGGCAATGCTTCCCATCCAAAACAACAAGTGTTGGATATCCGTAATCAGCCCCTAGAGTTCGGTTTAGCCAAAGGCATTATCGAGCGTATTGGCCAGCATTTAGCCCAAGAAAGTCAGGTAATGCTGTTTATTAATCGGCGCGGTTATGCACCTGCGCTGGTATGCCATACCTGTGGGCATGTTGAAGAATGCCCTGGCTGCAACAAACCTTATACTTTGCACAAACAACTGTATAAATTGCAATGTCACCACTGCGGCAGCGCTAAAGCGATCCCTAAACGCTGTCAAAGCTGCAACAGTACCGAGCTCAGCGCGATGGGCTTAGGCACGGAGCAACTCGAACAAGGCTTGCAAACGCTATTCCCTCAATACACCAGCGTACGCATCGACAGTGACAGCGCCAGAGGCAAAAACCGCTTAAATGACATGCTGGATAAAATTAACCGCAATGAATATCAAATTTTAATCGGCACACAGATATTGTCTAAAGGTCACCATTTTCCGAATGTTACCTTGGTAGTCATTTTAGAAGTGGATGGCGCATTATTTAGTGCCGACTACCGTGCTGCAGAGCACCTAGCGCAATTAGTCACCCAGCTTGCAGGGCGTGCAGGTCGCGCTGAAAAGCCCGGTGAAATGTGGTTGCAAACCCATGACCCGAGTCATCCTTTACTGCAAGATTTGCTCAACAATGGGTATTCTCACTTTGCTCGCTATGCGCTACTTGAGCGCGAGCAGGCCATGTTGCCGCCCCATACCTATCAGGCCTTATTTAGAGCTCAGTCCAGCGATCCCCGTTTAGCCAATCAATTACTGATGGATATATCTCAACAGTTTAGCTATTCAAAACACGTGCAATGCATTGGACCACTGCCTGCTTTAATGGAAAAACGCCAAGGTAAGTTTCGCATGCAATTGGTGTTAATCAGCAGTAATCGTGCGGCATTGCAACATACGTTAAGCCAAGCCATGCCCAATATCGAACAGTTACCCCTTGCCACTAAAGTGCGCTGGGCATTGGACGTGGATCCGCAAGACTTCATGTAAATACCCCAATCATTAAGATGCCGCCAGGCAGCGTGACAATTATATTTTGCAGATCCACCAAATTCTGATTGAGGATTAGGCTGAGCAAGGTAAAATCCGCGATTCTTCTAGCCTTAGTATTCGGAAGTAAATATGGCTCACAAAGATTATGTCGCCCGCGGGCGCAACCCTAAAAAGGCCCCAGAGCCTGAAAAACGCCCATTGCCTTGGTTGCGTATTATTATCACGCTGGCCTTGTTGCTGGGCTTTGGCTATTTTCTGTGGAGTATTAATGACAAAGCGGAAGACCCAGCGCACAAAAAAGCCCAGTCTCAAGCAACCCAGGTAGATCCCTTGCCTGAAGTGCCCAAAGAAGAGTGGGAATTCATTAAAACTTTACCCGAGTACAGTGTAGAGGTTGAGGTAGAAGAGCAAGAAGCATCAGATAAACGCTACTTGATGCAATGCGGCTCCTTTAGAAAGCAAGGCCAGGCAGAAGAACTAAAGGCGCGCATCGCCTTTCAGGGATTCGAGGCTCAGGTACGCCCTAGCGAAGGCAGCTCAGGCCGCTGGTATCGTGTCATTATTGGCCCTTATGAAAGCAAGCGCCTAGCGGAAAAACAACGCCATACATTACAACGAGCCAAAATTAATGGCTGTAAAATTTGGCTTTGGAACCTATAAACGAGCTTTACAGTCCTGCTATTGAGTTATGCATAAAGAGCTACTTTCAAGTAGCTCTTTTTTATTCATCTGGTTTGTAACTAGCGCCATGCTATTTACTTGAAAATTTATGAATCCTCCCCACATCTAAGTCAATTGTCGCAATGGTCTTCCTATTCGAGGAAACATTGCAGTTAAACCATTGAGGAATTCCTGTGACTACAATCGTATCTGTACGTCGCGGTAACCAAGTTGTTATCGCTGGCGATGGCCAAGTTTCACTTGGCAACACCGTAATGAAAGGTAACGCCAAAAAAGTGCGCCGTTTATACAATAACAAAGTCCTTGCGGGCTTTGCCGGTGGTACCGCCGATGCATTCACCTTGTTCGAGCGCTTTGAGTCAAAACTTGAAATACATCAGGGCAATTTAACCCGCGCCGCGGTGGAATTGGCCAAAGATTGGCGAACGGACCGAATGCTGCGCAAGCTCGAAGCCTTGCTAGCCGTAGCCGATGAAACAGCATCTTTTATCATTACCGGTAACGGTGACGTGGTGCAGCCTGAAAACGACTTAATTGCTATAGGCTCAGGTGGCCCATTTGCGCAGTCTGCTGCCAGTGCATTGTTAGATAACACCGAGCTGTCGGCTGAGGAAATCGCTGAAAAAGCCTTAACGATAGCTGGCAACATCTGCGTGTTTACCAACCATAGTCATACAATAGAAAAAATCGATTATTAACTCAGTGTTTGCGTTCAAACGCTGCTAGTAGGCCGTTATCACGGCCGTTTAAGACCAAATTATATAAGGGTTAAATTATGTCAGAGATGACCCCAAGAGAAATCGTCCACGAGTTGGACCGCCACATTATTGGCCAAAAAAATGCTAAACGAGCCGTGTCAGTCGCTTTGCGTAATCGCTGGCGCCGTATGCAGTTGAGCGGAGACTTGCGTCAAGAAGTCACGCCAAAAAATATTTTGATGATTGGCCCAACTGGGGTCGGTAAAACCGAGATTGCCCGTCGTTTAGCGAAGCTCGCTAACGCCCCTTTTATCAAGGTTGAGGCCACTAAATTCACCGAAGTAGGTTACGTGGGTAAAGAAGTAGAGACCATTATTCGCGACCTAGCCGACATCGCAGTGAAAATGGCGAAAGAGCAAGAAACCAAAAAAGTGAAATACCGCGCCGAAGAAGCCGCTGAAGAGCGCATTTTAGACGTGCTATTGCCACCGGCTGAGAATCAGTGGGGCGAGAAAGAAAAGAACGAAGACAAGGGCACTCGCCAAACCTTCCGTAAAAAATTGCGTGAAGGCCAACTTGACGACAAAGAAATCGAAATCGATGTTGCTTTGCCACAAGTAGGCGTAGAAATTATGGCGCCTCCTGGTATGGAAGAAATGACCAACCAGCTGCAAGGCATGTTTCAAAACTTATCTGGCTCGCAGAAGAAAAAGAAAAAGCTGAAGATCAAAGAAGCCTTCAAACTATTGATTGAAGAAGAAGCCGCGCGTTTAGTGAATCAAGAAGACTTAAAAGCCAATGCGATTGAGTCACTTGAGCAAAACGGCATCGTGTTTATCGATGAAATCGACAAAATCTGTAAGCGCGAAGGCTCAAACAGTGGCGGTGACGTATCTCGTGAAGGTGTGCAACGTGACTTGCTTCCTTTAGTCGAAGGTTCTACGGTATCGACAAAACATGGCATGGTTAAAACTGACCATATTTTGTTTATTGCTTCAGGCGCGTTCCAAATGGCTAAGCCATCTGATTTGATCCCAGAGCTACAAGGTCGCTTACCTATCCGCGTAGAGTTAGAAGCCTTAACAGCTGAAGACTTTATTCGCATACTGACTGAGCCAAATGCCTCGTTAACTGAGCAATATATCGCCTTACTAAAAACCGAAGGCGTAGAAGTAGAGTTCACCCAGGACGGTATAGAGCGTATTGCTCAAGCGGCATGGCAAGTGAATGAGCGCACTGAAAATATCGGTGCTCGCCGCCTGCATACAGTGATGGAACGTTTAATGGAGGAGATTTCATTTGATGCTTCTGAGAAAAACGGTGAACAGCTCACCGTTGATGCGAAATACGTGAACGATCACTTAGAAATGCTGGTTGAAAACGAAGACTTAAGCCGCTTCATCTTATAAATTCAAAAACCTAACGATAGAAAGCCAAAAGGCGAGTTCAGTATACTGAACTCGCCTTTTTTCTTGTAAGTATTCTAAGCTATTTCTCCGATACACGCATAGACTTGCTCAATCAAACTCTGACTACGCGCATCTCCGACCAAATCTGGACTCATTTGGCTGCAAATATAGCCAAAAGACAGCTTATTGACTGGATCATGGCAACCAAACGAACCGCCCCAACCACTGTGCCCAAAGGTACTCGGCTCTTTGCCGTACGTATTGCCCAGCGCATTCACCACCAGTCCCATACCCCAATGAACAGGCAAACCCAACAAGTCATCCGTTCGGGAGCTATTCACCTCTGTGGTTTTAGCCAGCGTATCAGCACTGAGCAATCCGTTTTCGGGGCGATATAGCTCGTACAAGTTCGCAATGGCTTTAGCCGTACCATGGCCATTAATGGCAGGCAGCTCAGCTTCACGGGCTTGAGGTGTTAACATAAAGTCAGCGCGCAGCAATGGGTTAGTCATACCAGCAAGGGCGTGAGCAGGCATGTTCTTCGGCATGTATGGTGCGCGGGTTGGTGGCAGTAAATCCGCTACTCTTTCATGTTGGTTTTCAGGCAAACCAATTTGAAAATCAATATTTCTAGGCTGGCATATCTCTGTATTGAGGTACTCCCCTAATGTAACGCCAGCGGCGCGTCGAACAATTTCCCCCACTAAGAAACCAAAGGTCACCGCCTGATAACAGGTTCTGGTGCCTGGCGGAAAAAACGGCGCTTGAGCGGCAAGTTTCTGACAGCAGTCATCCCAATCTAGTAGCCCTTCCATGGCGATAGGTTCCTCAAATGCGTTAAGGCCGCTTTGGTGTGACAGCACCTGAGCAATGGTTATATCCTGCTTACCGTTCGCAGCGAATTCAGGCCAATGCTTAGCAACCTTATCGCTGTATTCTAGCAACCCACGCTCAACCAAATGAGCAACACAAAGAGCTGCAACCCCTTTGGTGGTTGAAAAAACGTTCACTATTGTATTTTCTTGCCAGGCTTTTTCAGCTTCTGATTGGGAGTAAGTACCTGCGTAAATATCGACCACCAGCTTGCCTTGGTGAAACAAGGCAAATCCCGCGCCTTGTTCTGGCGTGGCACTTTGCGCATCAAAGTTCGACTTAAACGCTGCCACGAGAGGCTCAAATTCAGTATCCCAACTGCCCGCTACTTTAACTATCGACATAAATCGCTCCCACTGATTAGTTACTACAGATAGGTAATCACCTTGTGTATAACCTTTTTTAACACGGTTAAAAACACAAGTAACATCAGCTTTTTTTATGCTCACTTATTAGTCACAACGCCCCTCAATGCGAATCGCAGCTCATTTGTAGTGGTTAAACAATCCCCCACAGAATGACATAACACCCCCCCCCCTTATTTTTATCAAGCCACCCATGTTAAGAATTTTTATATGGACACCAATTTTTATATGGACACCCATGTTAATAACATCCACTTCTAAAGCCATAAGTGCCTTTGAAATCAAAGCTTAACGCGCAACGGCTCACTTAGATTAATCATGGGTGTCTCGATAATTTATCCTTCGTATCAAAAGGATTTTTATATGGACACCCATGTTAATAACGTCCGCTCCTAAAGCCATAAGCGCCTTTAAAAACAAAGCGTAACGCGCAAAGGCACACGCAGATTAATCATGGGTGTCTCGATAATTTTTCTTTTTTATAGCGGGTAGAGGCCGGCGATTATGAAATCGTCGGCCTTTAATAAGCATGTATTTAGATTAGATTTGGAGTTTTGCGGATTAGCGGATTAATGGACATTGTGTTGCCGCTTTATGACTGTTCTCGGTAGCATTGCGACTGAGTTCGGCAATTTGCTGCTTGGTATCAAGTAAATTGGCGTTTTGCGGCTCATAAGCCAATGCGCGGTTGATCAGTACGTTCGCTTGCGGATCGCAACCTAACGTCGCTAAGGCATAGGCGTAATTGTTTAGGTAAGGTAGGTTTTCATGGTCTTTTTTTTCAATGCTGCCTTGACGATATGGATAGCCTTTTTGATACCACAGCGCCGCCCGCTGGGGATCATTTTCTAAATAATCATTGGCCAGTAAAAAGTAATTTAGCCATTTATCCGGCCATTCGGTAATCGCCGTTTTTAGCGCTTCACGCCCTGCTTTTTTCTGGCCAGTACTTAGCAAATCTTGTGCAGCTTGAGTGTAATTAAGTGGGGTAAATTCATCGCCCATTTTATCTGGGGGCACGGCTGCTAGCAGCCAATATTCACCGCGAGCCCACGTGCGCTCGAATGTGGTGAAATTTAGCCGATGATTTTGCGTCTCACCAGTGTGTAAAATCATTTCCCGTGTATTTAGGTCATAGCCGATTACGAGTGCGTAATGCCACATAGGTATTAAGGCCACCGAAACATTTTGCAGCACCACCACAGGTACATCGTCACGGATCAAACCGAGCAATTGCTGTAAATCACCTTTTTGTGCATACGCCAGCATGCCTTGCTGCCGGCTAGCCGAAACCATTTCGAGCTGCAAACTGCCTTCAAGCTCAGGTACGAATAAACTAGGCGCTATCTGCTCTGGCGTGGTGTTAGCACCATAATAATTGAATACTTCTGCTAAGGTGGTTGGCCCACAATAGAATGCTTGTTGAGGGTAGAAGGGAACATCTTTAATCAGGTGCTTGGTAGCAAAATCATTTTGCTGAGCAAATAGTTGTTCGGTTTGTGGTGCGCTTTGACAGGCACACAATAAAAACAAAAGGCTGACGAGTACGCCAGCCTTAACATTATAAAACATATCGTTATTTCTCGATCTTAACCGCTTCTAGCTGTTAATGGGACGAATGAAAGGATACACATCAGTTACACCTAGAAGGTCGAGTAAAGCAACAACAGCAAGCACAGTGACTATTGCGCCCACAATACCACCAGCGGGCATGTTGTTCATTTGCTCATTAAGCGCAGTCAATTCATTTTGCGTCATGTCATTGATACGCGACTTAGCATCCGCTGGGCTTACACCAAGCGCTTCTAATTGTGTTTGAACCTCACTGCTGTCCACCATAGTTAAAACTTGCTGCTTACTAAATTGATAATGCGCCTGATTGAGTACCTCGTTTGAACTATAAACGCCCGCGGAGGCAGTCCCCATACCAAGGGTTAACAGTAGTGCACTAACAAGTGTGATTAGTTTGGTCATAGTGTTCTCTTTATTGTTGATTAAGTATGTGAACAGCACATGCTTATGGTGAAACAGTGCGCCAAACAATAAGGCGGCACTGTTATTCTTTTCATATTCTATTCACCGTACTACAAGTCTTATGCCAAGGTCTGTCACATGCATTTAAAACTCAATAATTTCAATACAATTCAAATAGTTAGAAAGAATCGACTGGTCAAATCAAGGTTAGGCACTGTCGCAAATAACCAACGAATTCAGTAAAGGCTGCCTAACTGTGTAATAAGTTCACAGCGAAACATATTTCTCTTATACCATTCCACTTTAATAAGTGATCACTCAGCGAGAGTTTAAAAGGGCTTAAACAAGGCGCATGACTGAATGAATAGTTGTTCTCTTTCGAAGTCATGCAAAGCAGTGTAAGCCCTTTTAAAACTCGCCTGAAAGGAATGCCCCAGCAGCTTTTGCTCTGCGTTCTCACTATTCGAAAGGGAACAACCATTACTTCATAGCGACGCCTTAATCAAAAACCGCTGGACGCATTCTGAGGGGGCACTTATTAATGCGGATTGGTATTACCTCTTTTCGCAGGGATAGGCCGACTGCACAGCTTGGTAAATGACTTCTCCCAACGTTTGAGAACGTTCGAACGTGTCCGGTAAGAAGTTCACCACTGCCAACACCGCTTCTTGGTCAATTTCTGGATTAGGTAAGCAAAAATTAGCGAGATAGGTGTCGGAATCTGTCGATCGGCCATTACCAATACGTGTGCGCATTGCTCGCTGAGCAAACTCAGATAACTCTTTTTTATTTTCTAAGCCACGCATTATTTGTGAATCGGTCAGCACTGCACCGTATAAAAAACCGCGAATAAATTGATAACAACTGTCAACTCCCTGCTGAGCAGAGCCCGCATTTTCGCGCAGGGCTTGACAGCTTTGCCATACATTACTGGCGCTACTAATACCTCTTTGTTTTGAATCTGGGTTCGCAAAAGCTTGAGTACAAAACAGCGAACTTCCAAATAATAGACTCAAGCCTACAAATACACTTTTGACTTTTTTTATACAGGTTACATTAAACATATTCCGCATCGTATTCCCCTTATTGTTAGGTTTATTCACGGCCTTAACGCATAAGTGAACACTACATTGCTGCGTCAACCGTTGTTTGTTTATCTGCTTCAATTCTTTGTTTCGACTTTGCATTACTTCTGGCTAAAAGTATCGCACCTAAAACCGCTGAGACGAGCGAGCCAAGTAATACCCCTACTTTAACACTTGTTTGGTAAGCTAAACCTTGCTCTTCAAACGCTAAACTTCCAATAAATAAACTCATTGTAAAACCAATACCGCACAGTAAACTCACGCCATACAACTGCACCCAGTTAGCACCTTGAGGCAAGTTCGCTAACCCAGCTTTAACCGTTAACCAGCACACACCGAATATACCTATCTGTTTACCCACAAAGAGGCCCGCTGCGATCCCCAAGGTAATTGGGTTTAATAAATCGGAAAAACTTGCCCCAAATAATGAGACGCCCGCATTTGCGAAAGCAAAAATAGGCAGCACAACAAACCCTACCCAAGGATGCAGTTTATGCTCTAAATGGGGCAACATAGGGTGACCATCTTCATTTTTTAGTTTCAGCGGAATAAACCAGGCCAAAGCAAAGCCAGCTAACGTCGCATGCACGCCAGATTTGAGCACCGCGGCCCACACCACAACACCAATAATGATATAGGCAGCTTGACGACGCACATTAAAACGATTTAACAGAAATAGGCCGACTAAGCCTACACATGCCACTACCAAAGAGGTGGTAGATAAGTCTTGAGAGTAGAACAAGGCAATAATGACAATCGCCCCTATATCATCAAATATCGCCACACTTAGTAAAAACAACTTCAAGCTTAGCGGTAAGAATTTACCAAAAATGGTGAACACCCCAACGGCGAAGGCAATATCTGTCGCAGACGGAATTGCCCAACCATTTACCGCAATAGGATCTTCAGCATTAAACCATACGTAAATTAATGCAGGAAACACGATTCCGGCTATCGCGGCCACAGCAGGCAAGGTGACTTGGGAAACCGATGATAATTGCCCATCCAATATTTCACGCTTAACCTCAAGGCCAACAAGAAAGAAAAATATTGCCATTAACCCATCGTTAACCCATAGCAGCAGTGGTTTAGCAATTTCGAAAGCACCAAACCGAACACTCACAGGAATTTCTAACAGGCCATTGTAAAAGCCAAAAGCGGGGGAATTTGCAAGGATCATAGCTAGCGCAGCCGCAGCGACCAACAATACACCGCCTGCTGCTTCATGCTGAATTAACTTTGACAAGTAAGTCTGCACAGTTCAATCCTTCTAACAGGGAATTCTAGGTTTAATATACGCACCAGTTTCAATTAGGTATAGTCGTTTTCATCTTCATTTCAATCAGGAATTTCCTGATAAGAACCAAATGGATTACCGCCGTGCATCAATTAAATTATCAACACTTGTATTACTTCTACGTTACGGCAACCGAAGGCAGCATTATCAAAGCAGCGGGGCTTTTACATCTCACGCCGCAAACAGTAAGTGAGCAAATTCGTACCCTCGAGGCATACTTTGGTTTCGATCTGTTTGACAGAGTAGGTAAACGCTTGCAACTCAACAGCCAAGGTCAGTTAACCTATAAGTTTGCCAAGTCCATTTTTAATATGGGTAACGAACTACTGCTCTCGGTGAAAAATCAACAGCAAAACCAGCAGCAAGTCTTTTGTGTAGGCGTAACAGACGTACTGCCAAAAGTACTCGCATTTCAGATGTTTCAGCGCTGTTTAACCGCCCACCCTAATGTGCGTCTGGTGTGTAAAGAAGGTGATCTGAACAGCCTCACCGCCGAGCTGGCCTTAAATAAAGTAGATGCTATTTTGTCTGACAGGCCTTTACCCAGTAACAGCAATGTCAAAGCCTACAACCATTTGTTAGCCCGCAGTGGACTAAGCTTTTTTGTCGCCCAGAATTTAGCAACTAACTTTGGCAACTTCCCTCATTGTTTAGATAATCAACCCTTTCTATTGCCAGGGGATAACTCAGCTCAGAAGCTTTCAATACTGGCCTGGTTTGCTAAACACAAAATCAATCCACAAATTGCGGCTGAGTTTGAAGACGGCGCGTTAATGAAACTCTTCGCACAACAAGGCTACGGAGTATTTTGTGCCCCGACCTCAGTAGAGCGCGATATAGAACAACAATACACAGTGAGTGTTATTGGGCGCACCCATTTACTTACCGAACGCTTGTACCTTATTTCCCCTGAACGAAAAGTCACTAACCCATTATTGTTACCCTTATTGCTCAAAGGCAACGAGACATAACCTAAGCCAATACCTACCCTACAATATTTACCTGTATATTTTTTTGTACAAAAGCTGGCGAGACAACGTAAACCTGCTATCACTGTAAATGAAGATATTTGATATGCAGGAGGCACCATCATGTACCTTGTTTACTCTCCGACTCCCCCATCGTATTTATTGACAAATATATGTTGCGTCCTTTGCTGGGAGAGTTTGTCATGTTAGATGCTGTCAGCGCCAATTTACTTAATGTACGGAGTTTACCCTCTACTTCCAGCACGGTTGTCGGCCAATTAACGCGAGGCATGGTGATAGTCACCACGCCTGTACAATACAATTGGGTGCAGTTTCGCTTTGGCAGTACTTTTGGTTTTGTTTCAGGCAGTTACTTACAAAAAGTACACGATTTGTCACGCCTTACCGGTTCAGTAAACACTGATTTACTCAACATACGTCAAGCACCAAGTACTAGTGCAAGGTATTAGCCACTGTCGCGCTTGGGGCATCCATTAAAACACTCGCCGTGGCAGGTGATTGGCTAGAAATAGAGTTTAATGGCCATCAAGCTTACACCTTCGCCAAACACGTGGACTTGGTGTACGCCGACAACGGCTATTACGCTAACGTCACCGCCGCTGCACTAAACGTAAGAAGTGCTCCGAATAAACACGCCAGCATTTTCGGGCAACTTGCTGCCAATAGCCTAGTTTGGGTTGAAGGTAAGCAGCAAAATTGGTGTCAAATACGTTTTAATGGGAACCGTGGGTACGCGGCCAGTGCCTATTTACAAGCGGCCCCTGAAATTAACGATACTCACCTATTAAAAGAGCAAGACCACCAAGACCCAAGAGACGAGTCGCTCACTCACCACCTAGCTCCGTCGTCGAACCGCTTAGAACCGTCAGACCAGTTAACCCCAGACTTGATACTCACGGTCGCAGGAAGCAAAGAGCAGCGTGCCGTAGCCGCGACGTGGAATCGCTGGGGCCGTCTACTGACCACTTTGTGCGTAGAAAAGGACATTGATGTGGCCTGCGCCGTAGCCGTCTTGTGTGTAGAAAGCCGAGGAAAAGGGTTTGAACAAAATAACGCTGACCGGCTGATTATCCGCTTCGAAAACCATAAATTTTGGAGATACTGGGGAAAGCATCATCCCCAGCAATATCGTCAGCACTTTTCCTACAATCCTAAAAAAGTCTGGACTGAACACCAGTGGCGCATGAGCCCCAGTGATCCTTGGCAAAGTTTTCACGGTGTTCAAGCGAAAGAATGGCAGGTATTCGAGTTTGCTCGTAGCTTAGACGAAGACGCCGCTATGTTGTCAATCAGCATGGGCGCCCCGCAAATCATGGGCTTTCATTACGAACGAATTGGCTATCAGTCCGTAGTCGAAATGTTTGACGCGTTCTGCCAAGGCATACCCGCCCACATACACGGTTTATTTGAATTTTTTGATACAAACATGCATCAGCACCTGCGGGATCATTCATTCGAAAATTTCGCAGCTCTATATAACGGTAGCGGGCAAAAAGCGCTATATGGCCGCCTAATTAAAAACCACAACGACGCCTTTGCCAAGCTGCATCCGAATGCTTAGCGAAACACCTAGTCACTCACTTTGTGCAAAAAATAAAAGGAACAAAAACATGAACGTATTTTCATTTATCAGCAATTTATTTGAACCCGCTGTAAAGTTAGTTGATGAATTACATACCAGTGATGAAGAGCGCTTGCAGTTACAAAGTCAGATAAAAGCGGTGGAAAACGAATTATTAGCGAGAGTCATTGCCTATGAAAACCAGTTACTGCAAAGCAAAACCGATATTATCACTGCCGAATCTACCGGCCAGTCTTGGATCCAGCGTAATTGGCGTCCTATCACTATGCTGACGTTTTTAGTTTTAGTCGTAATGGACAGCTTTGGTTGGTTACCCAATCCACTGGCAGATGAAGCATGGACCTTATTACAGATAGGGTTAGGCGGCTATGTTGCTGGCCGCTCTGCGGAGAAGATCACTCACCAATATCTGCAAGCCAGGCCAGCAGACAGCAAAAATACCAATACAGCTAAAGGCTAACTTGACGCTTGTTAAGCATTGGGGCAAACACAATTATTAGTTGGTCGTAAACCGCCCTTTGCTGGAAAATATAAACTGTGTTCTCGGTATATACGTTTCGCAAGCGTTCAATGATTTGATTAGTGCTTTTCTAAAAGACCGCTAGTTCACGTTGGTGTTTATCTGGGCGTAAAGCCACGGCACAAAATAGCAAAAGAGTCCAAACTCGCCATAATCCCACTTAAAAACGAGGCCCACACGTCAAAAGCACTATTTTAGTGCAACAAACAATAACCCGAAGTCTTGCTGCACTAAAATGGATCTCCGTGCTCTTTCCATTTAGCGGATTAAGGGGTATGCGATTTTTTGTTAAGCAAATTTTAAAAGTGTAAGCCTTTGTTTTAATTAATTTTAAATTAACCAAATGGGAAATTATTAGCCTTTTTAAATAAGTTTTAGCTGAATCACGTTAAACGCCATGTTCTGGCTCGTTTATTGAATAGCCAAACCTAGTAGGAAAGTCGCATTTTACCGGTACTTTTGCCACTGCACAGACTCACCCCAATATCCATATATAAAGGAACAACTATGTCGGGCCATGCTTCACGTTTAAACGCAATTACACAAATTACTAACAGAGCACCAAAAGAGTGCAAGGCAACAAGCCCGCTAACAGACATTTGGGCAACCGATGTATTTAGTCTCGCTAAAATGGAAGAAGCTCTGTCTAAAAATGCCTTTAAAGCGATGAAAAACACAGTGACCACCGGCGCTCCGTTAGACCCAGCTACTGCCGATGTAGTGGCCTCAGCCATGAAGGTCTGGGCTATTAGTAAAGGTGCCAAGTTCTTCTCACACATCTTTTACCCAATGACCAACATAACCGCTGAAAAACACGACGGGTTTATTATCACTAACCCTGAGGGCGCAGCTATCACCGAGTTTACGGGTAGCCTACTGATTAAAGGCGAGCCTGACGGTTCATCATTCCCTAACGGCAGCTTGCGTATGACCAACGCGGCCCGTGGTTATACTGCATGGGATCCAACCAGCCCTGCCTACATTATGCATACTGCCAATGGGGCGACCTTGATGATCCCCAGCGTATTTATTTCGTGGACAGGCGAGGCATTAGATAAAAAAATTCCATTGTTGCGCTCAAACGCCGCCATGGACAAAGCCGCGCGCAAAGTGCTTAGCCTGATGGGCGAACAAAGCATTGCTCCGTTAAACGCCAGCTGTGGAGCCGAGCAAGAGTACTTCTTAATAGACGAACATTTCGCCAATTTACGCCCTGACTTACTATTAGCAGGACGCAGCTTATTTGGTGCATCACCAGCCAAAGGTCAGCAATTCGATGATCATTATTTTGGTGCTATTCCTGCCCGCGTGCAGGTTTTCATGCAAGCATTTGAAGATAAACTTTATCGTTTAGGTATTCCTGCCAAAACACATCACAATGAAGTGGCGCCGGGCCAATTTGAAATAGCCCCTTATTTTGAGTCATCAAACGTGGCTGCAGACCACCAACAGTTAATGATGACATTGATGAAAAGCACGGCAAAAGAGCACGGCTTCTTGTGCTTGCTACATGAAAAACCTTTCGCTGGAGTCAACGGTTCAGGCAAACATGTTAACTGGTCTGTGGGGAATGCGACGCAAGGCAACTTGCTAGACCCAGGTAGCACGCCACACGATAACCTGAACTTCTTATTGTTCTGTGGTGCAGTTATTCGCGGTGTACATAAACATGGAGGCTTGTTGCGCGCGGTTATCGCTTCAGCTTCAAATGATCATCGTTTAGGCGCCAATGAGGCGCCACCAGCAATTCTATCGGTCTATTTAGGCGACCAGCTAGAAAGCGTATTTAAAGACATCAAAGCCGGTAAATTGCTTGAAAAAGCTAAAGGTGGCTTGATGGACTTAGGCTTATCACAAATATTGAAGTTTGAACGTGACCCTGGCGATCGTAACCGCACCTCTCCTTTCGCGTTTACTGGTAACCGTTTCGAATTTCGCGCAGTAGGGTCGTCTCAGTCGGTGTCAGGCCCGCTTGTTGCAATGAACACCATGCTCGCCGACTCATTAGACTGGATTGCAGAGCGACTTGAGGCCGCGTTAGCCAACGGCACAGATCAAACCGCGGCTGTTATTGTCGTACTAAAAGAGCTAATGGAGCTGCACGGCGATGTAGTGTTTGGTGGCGACGGCTACAGTGAACAATGGCACAAAGAAGCTGTTGAGGTACGCTGCCTTAAGAACCTGCCCACCAGCGCCGATGCGTTACCAGAATTTAAAGCGCCAGAAGTCATCGATTTGTTTGTTAATACGGGCGTGTTATCAAAAGACGAATTACTTAGTCGCTTTGAAGTGTACGCTGAGCAATATATTTTATCGCTAGAGGTAGAAGCTAAGCTGGTTATCGATATGGCTACCACCCAAATATATCCAGCGGTTACTCAGCATCTAACCCACCTTGCCGATGTAAGCCAAACCTTGTCTGGCCTTAGCTTGAGTTTAGAAAACACTGACTTAAGCGAAGCAGTTGAACAAGCTAACGCGATGATGAGCGCGGTAAAAGAGCTTAAAGTGGCACTGGCTGAGCACAGTTTTGCCAGCACAGAGGAACACATGACCTTTAGCGCCAAAACCATATGCCCGCTGTTGGTTAAGGTACGTGAACACGCTGATACCCTTGAAACCATGGTCGCAGATGATTTATGGCCACTGCCTAAATATCAAGAGATGTTGTTTATTAAGTAAATAAACTTCAGTCCAAAAACACTGGCTTGAAATAAAGCGTAGTAATACCATTCCACGTTAATAAGTGATCACTTATTAATGCGGATTGGTATAACCCCAAAAAAGGAGCTTAGGCTCCTTTTTTATTAGCGTCTTTAGTATTTTGTCACACTTTATTTGTTGTGTTTGTGTGTTTCGCTACTATGATGGCATGTCTCTTATTTTCGGATTAAATTAACTTTCCATGTTGGTTTGGCGCGCATTTGTATTCAGCTTAACGATTGCCCTTGTTTTGGCGATATCTTCCCCTGCCCGCGCTGCAGAGCATTTTGACAACTCAAAACAAGCCAATAGTGCAGTTCAACTCTTTCACTATAATGCGAACTCAGTCAGTAACTCACAAAGTAGTGACGCAAATACTCAATACAATAAGGTTTACGTATTTCGCCAAGCCTTAGCAGCAAAGCTGAAAACGCTAGATCGCAAAAAAGCCCCTGACAAACTACCTGATAACCACGCCCCTAGTAAAAAAGAGGGCAATGATTCTCCTGATTATCAGGTTGTTATTAACCACAATGTCAGCTTACCTCCGTTTGAGCGTCAAGCTGCAAGTGCGTTTGGTTCAGTATTTCAAAGTGAACCGAACTTTGTTCTATTATACGAATTTCTACCGGAAGTATTAGGCCTAAAATATTTTTTGGCGCCCCTAACCACCAATAATGCCGTTCCTTGGTATTTACGCCCTGATGCGTCAAGTACTCATAGCCGCCTTGCCGGCTGGAAAGACGGTAATACCCAGTACACCGCGACCATTACCTACCTAAGTTAGCTCGTTCTCGCGCCATTCTTTTTATGGCCTACCTACTTTATGTTGCTCAAGTACCTAAGCGTACTTAGCTAGCGAATTTTTCGTGCTTGCGTATGACTGCGCTTGCACCTCTCGATTGGACCTAATGCTTTAGATTTTAAGCTGAACCAATCGGGTTATTTAAGAGAACGAACATGCGTAAATCTACTTCAAAGCCCAAGTATACTTGGCAAATTTTAGTGATTATTGTCACTGTAATCATTTTAGGCTTGAATGCCATTCCGACATTTTATGGCAGCAACAATGCCTTACTCGTCAGTGCCGTTAACCCTACCCAAACATTGCCTAATACCCAGAAACTGCGCGAGTTGATGCAGCAACAACAGGTCGATGTTGAGCAAATTATTAACGGTGAAAGTGATAGTAAAATCGTTATCGAAGGAGACGACGAAACCCTTATTCAGGCACAAGCTCATCTTAAAAACACCTTGGGTGACGATTACCAAGTGCGCTTGGGTAGTCAATCTGCCGCACCAACTTGGCTGCAAGGTATGGGTATGTCGCCGATTAAACTCGGATTAGATTTGAGTGGCGGCGTACTGTTCGTGCTTGAAGTCGACACCAATAAAGCGGATCAAGAACGTTTAGGCAATGCTAAAGACGAAGCGCTACAGATTATTCACGACCAAGGTCTGCGCGGTATGAGCGTAAAATTCGTCGAGACTGAAAATAAAATCAACTTACACTTTTTAAGTCACCAAGCCGCAAGCGTTAAAAGCGTTGTCAATGAGCTACAACAACGTTTACCCGGTGTTACATATTCCTCTAGCGGTGATCGCGATGGAACATTGGTATTTTCAGAGCAAAGTATTACCACCTTTCATCATGAGATCATGGCTCAAGCCCTGACTACGTTGCGCGGACGCATTGAAGAGCTCGGCATTACCGAAGCGGTGACTCAGCGCCAAGGTCAAAATCGTATCCGTATTGAGCTTCCTGGAGTGAAAGATCCTGAACAAGCCAAACGTATTATTGGTGCAACCGCCTCGCTAGATTTCTATGAAATGGCGCAAAGTGGCACCGTAGGTATCAAGACCTTTACTGATGAAAACGGGCGACGTTTACGTTTAGCTCCAAAGCCTATCTTCACTGGCTCAAATATTGAAAACGCGACGTCTGGCCGCGACGAGATGGGCGTTGCATTAGTGAACTTAGCGCTTGACGGCATAGGCGGTAAAAAGATGTCTGAATTCTCTAAAGACAATATTGGCAACCCTATGGTGACTATATTTTCTGAATACCATAAAAACAGTGCCGATGAGATGGTCAAAAGCAGCAAGGTTATCAGCGTTGCTACCATTCAAAGTCAACTAGGCAATCGTTTTAGCATCACCAATTTAGACAGCCCACAAGCAGCGTCCGATTTAGCCCTACTTTTGCGTGCAGGTTCATTAGATGCACCCATTACCATAGTGCAGCAACGTACTATCCAAGCATCACTAGGACAAGAAAACGTCAGCAACGGCATAATGGCACTCGCCATAGGTTTAGGCATCACCCTGCTCTTTATGGGCTTGTGGTATCGAAAGCTTGGGCTTATCGCCAATACCAGCTTGGTACTTAACTTGATTTGTTTGTTGGGATTAATGGCGCTACTACCTAACGTGGTGCTGACCTTACCTGGTATCGCCGGCCTAGTACTCACAGTCGGTATGGCTGTCGATACAAATGTGCTGATCTTCGAGCGCATAAAAGAGGAGCGAAAACGAGGACGCAGTAACTTTCTGGCCATCGAAACTGGCTATAAAGAAGCGTTTGCCACCATATTAGACGCCAACGTTACCACCATGATCACTGCGCTTATTCTGCTTAGCATTGGCTATGGCCCCGTAAAAGGGTTTGCGATGACCTTAAGTTTGGGCATTTTAACCAGTATGTTCACAGGCGTCTTTGTCGCCCATGTTCTTACCGCCCTGGTTAAACCGCAGATCCCAGTTAAACAGCAGGAGCTAAAATCATGAGCACAAGCACATTGAAAACGAAAAACGGCCTTCAAGGTACTGGCAAAACAGTTAAGCAATCCAAAGGAGCACATTCCCCCATGGCTATGTTCAGTAAAGTTCGCTTGGCAGGTTTCTACTTAGCCATTTCTTTAATGTTGCTTTCAGCCATTGGTTTAGGTTTTAAAGGGTTGAATTTAGGCTTGGATTTTACCGGTGGGTACATGACCGAGTTCACCACTTCGCAAAGTATCGACAAAGGGCAAATGCAAAACCAACTCGGTGCAAACCTGTCGGGAGACTTTGAGCTAAGCAGCAGTGCAGCGAATACCCATTGGACAATCCGTCAAGCTGATGGTGCCGCCCATGTAATCGATAAAGACTGGTTAAACACCTTTGCCACTCAATCTGGCTATGACATTGCTCCACAAGATTCGGTGTATATCGGCTCTCAAGTAGGTTCAGAACTGATCGATAATGGCGGTTTAGCTCTGATAGTCGCCGCGGTGGCCATGATGATTTACCTAACATGGCGTTTTGAATGGCGCTTAGCTTGCGGCTCCCTGATGGCTTTAGTACATGACGTGTTAGTTGTACTGGGCTTATTCGCTTGGCTAGGTTTACCCTTTGATTTAACTGTACTTGCCGCTGTGTTGGCAATTATTGGTTACTCATTGAATGACTCAATTGTTATCGGTGATAAATTGCGTGAAGTCATGCGCGCCAAAACCAATATGAGCATGAGTGACATAGTCGATACCGCGGTTAAATCAACCTTAACCCGCTCGCTTATCACCTCAGGTACAACGCTGGCGACGATAGGCGCAATCTGGATATTCGGTGGCCAACCGTTACAAGGCTTCGCGATAGGTCTATTCGCAGGTGTCGTATTCGGTACGTTATCGTCTATTGCGGTATCGGCGACTATTCCACAACTCATCGGCTTGAACCCGGAGTTTTACCAGCATCGCGCCCAAGAGTTGTTACTCAACGATGAGCCGTAAGTAACGCGCTAACGCTTAGAATAGCCCATCAAAAAAGCCCGCTACTTTGCGGGCTTTCAAGGTTAACAATATGCTTGACTTGACTCGCTTATAAGCCAAGAAGCATTTGTAATTCTTTGGCACCAAACATCACTATTTCTACCGCGATCAGAATGATAATAATCCACTCTAAAAACGATGAATGCTGGTGGTTTTGTTCCCCTGCAAGCATGTCGAACAATTCATGTATAGTGGCTAGTTTTTTGGATAATAAATCCACCCTTGGGTGAATTTCCAAATAGCGAGCAGCCAAATTGTAGGTGCTTTCATATTCTGGATACTCCCAGAAAAACTCCGGTGTATCGAGTAACCCGTAGTGCAAAATAATGTCACTTTTAGTACTAAACAACTTACCGCGGATCTTCGCTATGTTGCGTCTAGATAGTTTAATTTTACCGGTTTGTGCCAAGGTTTGCGGAATATGCGCATGATCTTGGATCGTTTGTTGAGCCTGGCTTTCATACTCATTTAACTTCAACGATTGTGCTAACGCGTGACTAATAGCCAGACGCGCCAAATGATCGTCTTGGGCTAAACTGATATTGTCTTGACTAATGCGTGATTCCGGCGCATTCAGGGTAAACCTAAAGTGCTCCTGACTCGCATTGGTTAACAGGCCTTCAGCTAAATTCAAGCGGTGCAACAGCGCCAAGCGCTCGTCTTCGTCTATGCCCCAAAAAACCGCGATGCCATAATCAAATAGCCAGACTTCACCACCAGGCAAAGCAATGTGCACTGCATCACGATAACGTGCGCCGCGTTCAGCATTTAACCAATCTTGTTCAGAGCTTAGAATTGACTCTTCATTACCCAAATAAATCGCAGAAATACGATCATTACTAAAGTTCACAAATGTCCGGTAGGCCTGTGGCCAGTAAGATAAAATCGGCGCTAATGTAAGGCCGATTTACATCCTTGTACAGTAGAATTTTTGCGCAATTTGAAAATAATTTTCGCTGTGAAAACACCGCCAAATAGCAAGCTAAAATGTGCCCTAAAAAATACGCCTATGTCGCTTACACCTTTGACACCCCTGCGCCGCACAGCAATAAAAAAACGCCCTTATTAATAAATAATAAGGGCGTTTATCAACAATCATTTAACGCTTTATTCAGGCAATGTTTCGCGCTGAAACCACGCCATTGGCAAAAGTAACTAGTTCAGGGTCACAAACTCTTCAGCACTTGTGGGGTGAATCGCCACACAGGCATCAAAATCAGCTTTGGTTGCGCCCATTTTCATAGCGACAGCAAAGCCTTGCAGAATTTCATCCATACCGTAGCCGATACCGTGCAATCCAACGACTTTTTGCTCTTCACCCACACAAATTAGCTTCATGCGTGTCATTTGTCTGTGGCTGGTCACCGCTGTATACATAGCAGCAAAGCTAGAGTTGTATACTTTTACATTGTCTTCACCAAACTCAGCTTGAGCTTCAAGCTCGGTCAATCCCATAGTACCTATTGCTGGGTGGCTAAAGACAACGGTCGGAATTAAGGTGTAGTCCATATGAGCGTCTTTCTGACCATTAAACAAGCGCTCTGATAGTAAGCGGCCTGCTTTTACTGCAACGGGCGTCAATTCAACTTTACCTATGTTGTCACCTACCGCGTAGATACCATCAACACTGGTATTTTGGTATTTATCCACCGCGATATAGCCACGCTCATTGACCGTAACGCCCGCTTTATCAAGGCCCATATTGTCATTGGCTGGTATACGGCCTATCGCCCAAATCACGCAGTCAGCTTCGATTTTTTCACCACACTCAAATGTCAGAGTTAAGCTGCCATCTTCGTTCTTTTCTAGTTTTTCAGGGATACGATGAGTATGCAAAGTGGGGCCGTCTTTTTCCATGATCTCGACCAAGGTCTGGCTCAACATACTATCGAAAGAACGAAGTGGTGCGTGCTTACGTACCACCAAATGGGTTTCACTGCCTAATGAGTGCAATACACCTGCTAATTCAACCGCGATGTAACCTGCGCCAACCACCACTACACGTTTAGGTTGCTCGGTTAGCTCAAAGAAACCATCAGAATCAATACCTAGTTCGGCACCTGGAATACTTGGCGTAACCGGACGCCCACCAGTAGCGATAAGAATATGATCAGCCGTGTATTCCTTGCCATCGACCTCAACGGTATTTTTGTTTACGAAACGAGCGAAACCGTTAATTACAGTAATGTCATTGTTGCCCAGTACACGATCGTAAGAGGCATGAATCCGCTTAACGTAGGCTTCGCGGCTTTCTACCAGTTTTTTCCAGTCAAATTTGTTGACCGTCACATCGAAACCGTAATCGGGGGCATAATGATTGATGGCTTCTGCGACTTGGGCACCGAACCACATGGCTTTCTTAGGCACACAACCAACATTCACGCAGGTGCCTCCAATGAGACGCGCTTCTATCAAAGCGACTTTTTTGCCATGCTTTGCTGCTCGATTTGCTGAAGCGATACCACCGCTGCCGCCGCCAATACAAATATAATCAAAATCTGCCATCTCTACTCATCCTAAATTATTAAGCTGTGGGTACACGATATAAGGTTCGTCTCTACAAAGACAAATGAATTTTTAAATCGAGCTAATCGATAATAATAAACCTGAGCATTATAGACCCAAGATCAATGGATTATCTTACAGGCAAATAATCATGTCTCAATGCAGCATAAACAGCATGATTTTTAGCTAACTCGAACCGACCACTTGAATTTCACCATGAACTGCCTTACTTACTATTCATTATTTCCTCGACAAAAGAGTTCATTATGTCCCTAAGCCCGCTGCAAGATTTATCTGGATTACCGCGTTTTTCAGACATTACCCCGGATCAGATTCAGCCTAGCGTTGAACAAGCCATTGAAGATGCCAAAAAGACCATTGAAACCTTGCTTGCTCAGCCCAGTTACACCTGGGACAACTTTGCGGCTAAATTAGAAGACAAAGACGACGAACTTGGCCGTATGTGGTCGCCTGTATCGCATATGAACTCTGTGGTGAGCAATGATGAGCTACGTGAAGCGCACGACGCTTGCTTGCCATTATTGTCGGAATACGGCACTTGGGTTGGTCAACATAAAGGTTTATATCAAGCCTATCTACAGATTCAAAACAGCGCTGAATTCGCCGAGCTCGACGAAGCAAAACGCAAAGTGATTGACAACACAGTACGCGATTTTGAATTATCTGGCGTCGGCTTAGACGATGACAAGAAGCAACGCTACGGCGAGATTAAAAGTCGCCTATCAGATTTATCTTCAACCTTTAGCAACAACGTAATGGACGCCACCTTAGGTTGGCAAAAGCACATTACCGACGAGAAAGAGCTAGCCGGTTTACCTGAATCAGCATTAGCCGCGGCTAAGCAACTCGCCGAAAGTAAAGAGCTAGACGGATGGTTATTCACCCTTGATATCCCAAGCTATTTACCGGTAATGATGCATGCAGACAACCACCTACTGCGCGAAGAAATGTATCGCGCTTTCACCACACGCGCTTCCGATCAAGGGCCAAATGCCGGCAAATGGGATAATGGCCCGCTTATCGACGAAACCATGGCATTGCGCCAAGAATTGGCCGAACTGTTAGATTTCGCAAACTACGCCGAGCGCTCATTGGCCACTAAGATGGCCGAGTCGACCACACAGGTTAATGGTTTTTTACAAGACCTAGCTAAGCGTTCAAAGCCTCAAGCTCAGCAAGATCTGCAAGAGTTAACTGAATTCGCTAAAACTCAATTTGATATACCTGAGTTACAAGCCTGGGATTTAGCCTATTACAGCGAAAAACTCAAAGAGCAAAAATACGCTATTTCAGACGAAGCGCTACGTCCTTATTTCCCTGCACATAAAGCAGTAGACGGCCTATTTGAGGTTGTTTCGCGTTTATATGGCTTAAACATCACCGAACGCACTGGCGTTGACAATTGGCACAAAGATGTACGCTTTTTTGATATCAAAGATGCCAAAGGTGAGTTACGCGGAAGTTTTTACTTAGACTTGTATGCCCGTGAGCACAAACGTGGTGGTGCCTGGATGGACGAATGCCAAACACGCCGCGTAAAACCAGATGGTTCAGTGCAATTACCTGTAGCGTACCTAACCTGCAATTTCAGTGGTCCTGTGGGTGATAAGCCTGCTTTGTTTACCCATGATGAAGTTATTACCTTGTTCCATGAATTTGGTCATGGCATTCACCACATGTTGACCCAAATTGATATTGCTGGCGTATCAGGCATCAATGGTGTGGCTTGGGATGCAGTAGAGTTACCCAGCCAATTTTTAGAGAACTGGTGCTGGCAGCCTGAAGCATTAGCGTTTATATCAAGCCATTACGAAACGGGCGAGCCGTTACCGCAAGACTTGTTAGATAAAATGCTTGCGGCGCGTAACTTCCAGTCGGCCATGCAGATGGTACGTCAGTTGGAATTCAGCATGTTCGATTTCAGCTTACACGAGCAATACAACGCTGAGCAGAAAACCTCGGTTCAGGCCTTATTAGACGACGTGCGCAGCCAAGTTTCTGTGGTAATTCCACCTGAGTTCAATCGCTTTCAGAATAGCTTTGGGCATATCTTTGCAGGGGGTTATGCCGCTGGATATTACAGCTACAAATGGGCCGAAGTATTATCCTCAGACGCCTTTAGTCGTTTTGAAGAAGAAGGCATATTTAACCAACAAGTCGGCCAAGATTTCTTGAACAACATTCTAGAAAAAGGGGGCAGCAAAGAGCCAATGGAGCTATTTGTAGCATTTAGAGGCCGTGAGCCAAAAGTAGATGCCTTATTACGCCACAGCGGCATTGAAGGCTAATCCCCAATCGATCTTTGAAATAGGAGTAAGGGTGAGCGACAACGTTTTAGCTAATTTAGAAGATTATCACGCGATTTATCAACGGGCATGCGAGCGCAAAGGCGGCCCTAATGCAGTAGAATCGTTACTCAGCGAGCCCTTATCTGATAACGCCATCGCCCATTTGGGCGATGATCGTTTTTTAGCAGAATTTAGCAAAAAAGTTTTTCAATCCGGTTTTGTGTGGCGAGTCGTTCGCAATAAATGGCCTGAATTCGAACGCTTGTTTTTCGAGTTTACAATCGACAAAGTCCTTATGATGCCAGATGAAATGCTGGAAAAGCGCGCGCAAGACCCGGCAATCATCCGTAATTACAAGAAAGTCCAAACCATTCGCGAAAATGCCATCATGATCGATGCGGTTCGTCGTGAGCATGGCAGCTTTGCGCAGTTTGTCGCAAATTGGCCGGCTAACGATATTATTGGCTTGTGGGCATATTTAAAGAAACACGGCGCACGTTTAGGAGGCAACACAGGCCCCTACGCCCTGCGTGCGTTAGGTAAAGACACCTTTTTACTGACACGCGATATCACCAGCTACTTTACCCGTCGAGGTATTATTTCTGGCGGTGTGAATTCCAAGCGCAGCTTAAACGCTATTCAAGCATCCTTTAATCAGTTACAAGAGCAAAGTGGCCGTTCGATGCAAGCCCTTAGTATGTTGATTGCGTTCAGTGTTGGAGACAATTTAGCCAGCTGATCTATCAGCGTTCTAGCCTCAAGTTATACCCTTTATTTTGTCGATTAATCTTTTGCGACCGCTTACGTAATTTTTTTAGATTGGCACTGTGAATTTCGATACACTAGCCCTAAGAGTTTATTAAGGAATTGACATGAGCGTTAGCGAGCATCACGCAGGTACAGATACCAGCCACGAGCAAGCCCCTGAATCATCAGAAAAAACCCATTTTGGCTTTCAACAAGTAGATAAAAACGCCAAGGCATCTATGGTGGCTGAAGTGTTTCAATCAGTGGCAGCCAAATACGACATCATGAATGATGTTATGTCTATGGGTATTCATCGATTATGGAAACGCTTTACCATTGATTGCAGTGGTGCACGGGCTGGGCATAAGGTGCTCGATTTAGCCGGCGGTACAGGTGACTTAACCGCGAAGTTTTCGCGTATCGTAGGCGACAGTGGCGAAGTAGTGCTAGCTGATATCAATGACGCTATGCTGCGCGTAGGCCGTGATAAGCTACGAGATAAAGGCATTGTTAGCAATGTGAAATACGTGCAAGCCAATGCAGAAGCCTTGCCCTTTCCTGACAACAGTTTCGATATCATTACCATTGCCTTCGGCCTGCGTAATGTGACCGATAAAGATAAAGCGCTAAAATCCATGTACCGGGTGTTAAAGCCAGGTGGGCGCTTGCTCGTGCTAGAGTTCTCTAAACCCACCAGTGACGCTTTAAACAAAGTATATGATGCTTATTCATTTCATTTGCTACCTAAAATCGGTGAACTGGTGGCCAAAGACGGTGACAGCTACAAATATTTGGCAGAATCAATTCGCATGCATCCTGAACAAGACGTACTGAAAGAAATGATGCAAGACGCAGGGTTTGAGCAAGTCACCTACCACAATCTAACCGGTGGTATTGTTGCCTTGCACCGCGGGTTTAAGTTTTAAATGTTAGTCGGGCAATTATTAAGCGCGGGCGTTGAGTTAACCCTTAACCAACTTTTGCAGCTCGACCCTGATTGCAAGCCTCGCTTGAAAAAGCTCGCAGGCAAGCAACTACAGGTCAGCATTAATGAGCTGCCATGGTCTTTACTGTTTATCTTTTCTGAGCAAATCGATGTCAGTGCACTGCCAGCGACAAACGAGGATCAGTCAAGTGAAGCACAAGCCGAGTCCTCGGCAGATTGTCATATTACGCTTAGCCTAAGCACCCTAGGTGAGTTAAGTGATAGCAGTAAAATCAGTCAGCTTATTCAACAAGGAAAGCTGGACTTAGACGGCGATATCAATGTTGCTCAAGGGTTCAGTAACCTGATGAAAGAGTTGGATATTGACTGGGAAGAACAGCTATCAAAGTACACTGGGGATGTGGTTGCCCACCAAACATTTAGTAGCGTAAAAGCGTTTTTTAACACTGCCCAGCAAGAAGTCGAGAAACTAGCTGACCAGCTCAGCACTCACTTAACCCAACCAGACGCCGTAGCGGTTAGCGAAATCGAAGTTGCAGATTTTTGCGATCAGGTAAACACCTTGCGCAGTGCTAGCGACAGACTAGAAGCCCGCATCGACCAATTAATTGCCTTACAACAGGATGACTCTTAACCCGTGCGGATCCTTCGTTTATACCAAATCAATAAAGTATTTTTACAACACGGCCTAGATGAACTTATCCCAGAAAAATGGCTACCTTGGTATGCCAAATTAGGTCGATTTGGCTTTTTCTGGCTGCGTAATAAACATAAAGACAAATCACAAGGCACACGTATTCGTCTTGCGCTGCAATCTCTTGGCCCTGTTTTTATTAAGTTCGGCCAGATGTTGTCCACTCGCAAAGACTTGCTCAGTCAAGACATAGCGAACGAACTGGCTATTCTGCAAGACCAAGTCGCGCCTTTTGACAGTGAAGTGGCCCAGCAAATTATTCGCCATGCATTAGGCGTGAGTGACCTAAAAGAAGTATTTAGCGAGTTTGACGCCACGCCTTTGGCTTCTGCGTCTATTGCCCAGGTGCATGCAGCCAAACTAATTGGTCACAGTGAAGAAGTCATCGTTAAAGTCATACGCCCAAATATCGGCTCGGCTATTCATGCTGATATTCAGTTAATGCGCACATTTGCGAATGCGCTGCAAAAATTGCTGCCTGACGGTAAGCGTCTGCGCCCAGTCGAGGTGGTTGCTGAGTATGAAAAAACCATAGTCGGCGAACTCGACTTACTCAACGAAGCGGCGAACGGTATTCAGTTCAAGCGTAATTTTGAAAACTCTGACGCCTTATATGTACCCCATATATACAGTGATTATTGCCATGCTAACGTGATGGTCATGGAGCGCATTTATGGTACGCCAATTTCGGATGTGGCGACCTTAGAAGCCCGTGGCACCAATATGAAAAAGCTTGCCGAGCGCGGTGTTGAAGTATTTTTTACCCAAGTATTCAGAGACAGCTTCTTTCACGCCGATATGCACCCTGGCAATATATTTGTTGCCCTTGATAACCCTGACGATCCCCAGTACATCACCATAGATTACGGGATTGTCGGTACGCTAAACAGTGAAGATAAACGTTATTTAGCAGAAAACTTTATCGCCTTTTTTAATCGTAATTACCGCAAAGTGGCAGAGTTACATGTGGACTCTGGCTGGGTACCAAGCACCACTAGTATTGATGAATTCGAAGCGTCGATTCGCAGAGTGTGTGAGCCTATTTTCCAAAAGCCGCTGGCCGAAATTGAATTTAGTAATGTGTTGCTGCAACTGTTTAATACTGCACGGCGCTTTAACATGATTATTCAACCGCAATTAGTGCTGTTGCAAAAAACCTTGTTATACATCGAAGGGTTGGGCCGTCAGCTGTATCCCCAGCTAGATTTGTGGCAAACCGCTAAGCCATTTTTAGAAAACTGGATGCGCGAACAAATTGGTGTAAAAGCCATGTACAACAAGGTATCAGCGAATCTGCCATTCTGGTCGGAAAAACTGCCTGAAATACCTGATTTGCTATATGACTCAATGCGCCAAATCAGGCGTTATCCTGAGCAGCAAAAATTGCAGTTTGAAAAGCAGCAATGGCATGTTAAACAACAACAAAGACGCTTGGTTTTCACCATCATAGGCGCGACGTTACTGGTGGTATCAAGTGTTATGCCTATCTATATTTACCAGTGGTGGGTGCCCGCGGGCGTGGCAACAGCTGGTATCGTAAGTTGGCTTATTGCTTGGCGCTGTAGAGTGGCTGAGTAACCTTTTGGCGCACTTTTTTAGTGGTGCGCCCTATTACGCGAGCCTGATTAAGTGTGCCCGAAAAATCCTTCAACACGTAACGCTAAACCGTATGAGGGTGAAAAATGTTCATCTCTGCGCCACAAAATGAAAGGTTCAACTTCGTAGAATAGCCACTCACGCAGGGCGTTTTGCCGCCAGCGCATACTCACATAGTGCTCGTTTAACTGATAGTTGGGCTGACTTAAGCCCTCGATATAATAGCCACTGATAATGGCGGTTTTTCGATCAAACTGATGCAAACTCTGCCAGCTATGGCGCCATAACCAGTCTTTGGTTCGATCCCGGTAATAAAAGTTGTTATCGAAACGGTATAAAGTGTCAGCATTGGCACTGTAATCAAACTTTGTTGAAAAATGACTGCCAAAGCCATCGTCACTGTAATAGTAAATGGAGCCTTCAATACGCAGTAGCGCATCGGGCGTGAGCGAATAATGATTGCGATAACGACTTTTAACGTAGGTTTGCAGCCCCCGACCAAAGCCGATACGATGAGAAAATCCGCTGTTAGGTCGTGAGCGCCAGCGAAGTGCTAAATTGAGCCGATCTGAATCGCCAAAGCTATCATCGCGGCCTAAACGCTCGTTGCCTAGCGCGACTTCATCGTCATAATCTGACAGTACTATGTCTAAACGGTTTTTTAGATTAGGTAAGCGTACTCTTACCCGAAAACGATTTTGAAATTGGTTCAATTCACGAGTACGTGGTTCCCAACCAAGGCGAATTCGCGCTTCGGCTTGCGCAACTTCTTGATGCATTACCCCGTCTAAGAAAAAGAAATCATCAAACCATATCGCAGTATCCTGCACTGATTGTGCAATATTTTTATGCATATCATCCAGCCAGGGAAATTGCTTATCCTGCTGTGGAGGTTGTCCCTGCTCGTTTTCCTGCCCTTGACAGTGGGATGCACTTAGCAGCAACAGCAAAAAAACGTGTTTGATTTTCAATACCGCACTCCCTGTTTCTAGTCACTATTACTGTGCATTGAAATGTTTGCTTAATCAAATCCAGTGACCTTTTTAATTTGCTACGTATAATGGGTCCAAACATTTAATAGGAGTGTGTTATGTTCGGTATTAGCCCAATGCAGTTAATCATTATTTTGGTGATCGTTGTTTTACTTTTCGGCACTAAAAAACTTCGTAATATGGGCGGAGATTTAGGTTCTGCGGTAAAAGGATTTAAGAAAGCAGTTTCAGATGATGACAAGGATGCGGATTTCAAAGCCGATGATAAAGTCGAAGATAACAGCAAAAATAACGAGCAAACTGTTCAACAGAATGTCAAAAGTGAATCAGACACTAAGACAAAAAGTGAGTAACGCGAGCATTATCCATGTTTGATATCGGCTTTTTAGAATTATTAGTCATAGGCGTTGTTGCATTGCTGGTGCTTGGCCCAGAACGTTTGCCCGGTGCAATTCGTTCAACCATGCGTACCGTGCGAAGTGTTAAAAGCATGGCCACGGGTTTTCGTCAGGAAGTGGAGCAACAATTTAAAATTCACGAACTGCATGAAAACTTGAAAAAAGCTGAGCAGCAAGGTCTCGAAAACTTATCTCCCGAGCTGCAAAAATCCGTGGATGAACTGCGAGATGCAGCGAAATCTGTTCAAAAACCATACGAAAAAAAGTAGTCACGGATGTCAGATCCTAATAGCTTAATTGCCCACTTAATTGAATTACGTGGCAGAGTGTTAAAAGCGGTACTTAGTGTGTTTGTGGTGTTTCTTTGCTTGGTTTATTTTGCCCAAGACTTATACCACTGGCTTGCTACCCCGTTATTAGAAACCCTTCCAGACCAAGCAGAAATGATTGCCACAGACGTTGCATCACCATTTTTCGCTCCCTTTAAACTGACCTTGGTACTGTCATTTTTTATCGCTATTCCGGTGGTGCTGTACCAGGTTTGGGCCTTTATTGCGCCTGGTTTGTATCGAAATGAAAAGCGCTTAGTCGCACCGCTACTGTTCTCAAGTACCTTGTTGTTCTATTCAGGCATGGCATTCGCTTACTATGTGGTGTTTCCTCTGGCATTCGCCTTTTTCACCGGAGTCGCGCCTGAAGGCGTCACGATCAATACCGATATCAGTAGCTATCTTGATTTTGTACTTAAGATATTCTTTGCCTTTGGTTTGTCGTTTGAGATCCCTGTGGCGATTGTACTGATGTGCTGGACAGGCGTGAGCACGCCAGACTCTTTGCGTGCAAAGCGCCCTTACGTCATCGTCGGTGTATTTACCCTAGGCATGCTGTTAACCCCGCCTGATATTATCTCGCAAACATTACTCGCTATACCTATGTGGATTCTGTTCGAAGTCGGTATCTTAGTGGGTAGCATGTATGCCAAGCCCAGTAACGATACTGACGAAAACGAGCTTAAAGAAGACGAGCCAAAAGGCAGCAAACAAAAAGAAAACGAACAGGAGCAGTCATGAAACATTTCCTTATCGGTCTCACTATTTTTATTAGCGGTTTCTCTAGTGCTCAAGCACAAAGCTTAATCAGCGAATTACAAGCTTGCCGTGCAGAAACGAACAGTACTGCTCGCCTAGCGTGTTACGACAACTTGCCGCCAACTAGCGCTCCTCAGCAGGCAGTAAAAAAAGCCCAAGATCAGCTCGCTTCAAGCAAATCCGCTCCCGCAGTTACGCACAAAGCAAAGCAGGCTCCTCAGCCTGAAGCGAGCCGTGAAAACCAAGTGAAAAACTTTGGTTTAGATAAGGTGATCGAACCAAAAGATAAAGTTGAAAAAATAACCTCGGTCATTAGCGCTATCCAAAAGACCCCTTATGGAAAACTGATTGTTACCTTAGAATCAGGGCAAGTCTGGCGTCAAACCAATAACACCACGTTACGCCTGAAACCGGGGCAAGAGGTATATGTTGAAGAGGGCGCACTTGGCTCATACTTTTTAGGTAAAGAATCGAGTAACAAACGCATTAGAGTGAAGCGGTCCCAATAGCATGCAGTGGTTTGATGTTGGTGTAAACGTACCAAGTGATGAAGGCGAGTTATCGCCAATGCTAACGCGCGCCGCTGAGGCAGGCGTAGCGCAAATTATGCTAACCGGTACGGATGTCGCCATCAGTCATCAAGCCGCGAAACTTGCTGATGCCTATCCTGATCAAGTTTTCAGCACCGCTGGCATTCATCCACACTATGCACAGCACGCCCCTCAAGATTACCGCGAACAAATTACAACCCTCAGTAAACAACCTCAAGTGTTAGCCATTGGCGAATGCGGTTTAGACTTCAATCGTGATTTTTCACCACGAGATACACAATTAGCTGTGTTCGAGGCGCAATTGGTCCTTGCTTGTGAAACCGGGTTACCGGTTTTTTTACATGAGCGCGATGCATTTGAGGCGCAATACCAGTTACTACAAAAATATCATCAGCATTTAAGCGGCGCCTTAGTACACTGCTTTACCGGCAATACCGAACAAATGCAGGCTTACTTAGCATTAGGCTGCTATATCGGCATTACTGGCTGGGTAACCGATGAGAAGCGTGGTAGCGACTTGAGAGCCGCTGTTGCGCACCTGCCGTTAGAGCGATTAATTCTCGAGACCGACGCCCCCTATTTGAAACCGAAAAAACTTGGCAGCGACAAAGTCCCTGGGGTTAAGCAAAATGAGCCTTGTTACTTACCTGTAATAGCTAAAGCCCTTAGCGACCTTATGCAAACGCCGATTGAGTCCCTTTCTTTGCACAGCAAACGCAATACTCAGCGTTTATTAGCGTTGAGCTAAATAAAGGTGGCTATCGACGCATTATTTCGTCGCGTTCTGACACAGCGCGCTGCCATTCAGCTCATGTCAGCCACCTGTATATTACTGTTTCTGATCACTGTGTTTTCGATAAAATTACAAGCTCCTGAGCAACTACCTCAAAGTACCCTGCTCTATTTAGACGACAGCCAGCAACAATATCAAATCAACACACTTCCGACTCCTACCAGTGGTAAATGGCAAGCCTTAGAGCGTTTTCAACTCGCATTACCCATGTCAGAGACGCCCCACTGGGTGAGCTTTACCGTGGCTAGCCTCAAATCGAATGAACATTGGCTTTTAGAACTAAATAATCCCTTTATAGACCACGTATCTGTATGGTTTATAGAAAATAATCAGCTACTCGATCATTATCAAACCGGTGATAGTCAGCCCTTCGCTTCAAGAGTCATGCCTTACGAGACTTTTTTATTTCCGGTGCCTAAGTTTGACGATGAATTGCGTGTTGTTATGCGTATTAGCAGCGAGGGTACATTGCAGGTCCCTATTCACCTATGGGCAGAATCCGACTTTCTGGTATTCAACGGCGAACACAGTGTATTGATGGGCCTATTTTTTGGTATCTTGTTCGCCATGGGGATCAGTAACTTGTTCTTTTTCGTGATCAGTCGCCAGCCTGTATTTTTACTTTACGCAGGTTACGTTCTGAGCTTCGCCTTGTTACTGTCAGCGATGCAGGGGCTTGGGTACAAATATATTTGGTCTGAAAGCCCATGGATGCAAAAAAACAGTGTGTCTTTATGGGCCAATGCCACCGTCTTTTATGCCATTGTGTTTACTAACGTACTGCTTGATATCAAAAGCGTTAGTCTGCGCTTACATAAAACCCTAAACATACTTGCCATGGCATTCGCAGCCATTTTAATTGCCAGTGTATTTGTGCCGAAATCGTGGTTTTTAGAGCCGTTTTTATTCGCTCTATGCGGGATCTGTATATTCATTTACGCAGTGAGTATTTGGGGCTGGTATAAAAAAGTCCATTTAGCTCGCTTTTACACCCTAGCGTGGACATCTTTACTGCTTAGCTGTTTGATGGCATGCCTTGAGCATCTCAATCTTATTTCCCTAACGATTTCCTCTAATTACCTTTTGATGCTCGGCGTCATCATCGAAACGTTTTTACTCGCTCTCATGCTTGCCTTGAGCGTTAATCATCAACGACGCCAATTATTTAGAGCGCAAAGAGAAGCCTTGCGCAAAGAACGTGAAATGCGCGCAGTACAAGACGACGTACTTGCCCAACAAAACAATGCCCAAGAAGAACTCGAATACAGCGTGCAAGAGCGCACCTTAGAACTAGAGATAGCCCTTAGAGAATTATCAGAAATAAACCGCGAGCTCGAAGAAAAGAACACTTTAGACGCATTAACCGGCATTCGTAACAGACGTTATTTTGACAAAAAGTACCTTGCAGAGGTGCGACGCAGTCGGCGGGAGCGAACTGAGCTTGTGGTCGCTATGATAGACATCGACCACTTTAAAAAGGTCAATGACGAACACGGTCACTTAGTGGGTGATGATTGCATTAAGTTTGTCGCAGAGCGCTTGAAAAAAACACTCAAACGCCCCAGTGATGATGTATGTCGTTATGGCGGTGAGGAATTCTCCGTTATCATGCCTAGCACTGATATCCAGGGCGCCCATGACTTGCTGGATCACCTTAGGCTCGAGATTCAAAACACCCCTGTTTACAGTGCAGGTGTGGCGGTAAATTTAACGGTTAGCATAGGGTTAGCCAGCGCTATTATGGATCCACAGCAGAGCGAAGATGTATTAATTGGCTTTGCGGATCAGCTACTTTACCAAGCTAAAAATAACGGCCGAAATTGTATCGTGGCTCAGAAATTTCCTGACTCTGAATAGCCGTAACTCGCTCGAATTTATTAAGACTCAACATAGGACCTTCACCATGGCCGAACATTTTCCCAACACACGAATGCGCCGCATGCGACGCCACGCTTTCACCCGTGATCTCATGGCCGAGAACCAACTAACCCCTAAGGATCTGATTTATCCCGTTTTCATTTTAGAAGGTAAAAATCAGCGCGAAGCGATTGAATCAATGCCCGGTGTTGAACGGTTATCAATCGATTTGCTGATTGAAGAAGCAAAGGAATTACACACCTTAGGCATTCCAGCGATGGCGCTGTTTCCGGTGACTCCATCAGAGCGTAAATCAGAGTGTGCCAGTGAAGCGTTCAACCCTGACGGCTTAGCTCAACAAGCAGTACGCGCCCTAAAAGCCGCCGTGCCCGAAATGGGCATTATTACCGATGTTGCACTAGACCCATTTACTTCTCACGGCCAAGATGGCCTGTTGAATGAAGAGGGTTATGTACAAAATGATGAAACCATTGAAGTATTGATTAAACAGGCGTTGTCACATGCTCAAGCGGGAGCAGACATAGTTGCCCCTTCAGACATGATGGACGGGCGCATTGGTGCTATTCGCCAAGCATTAGAGAGCCATGGCTATATCAATACCTGCATCATGGCCTACTCCGCTAAATACGCCTCTCACTATTACGGCCCATTTCGTGATGCAGTCGGCTCTGCCGGCAATATTAAAGGTGGTAACAAGAAGAGTTACCAAATGGACCCAGCCAATTCCAACGAAGCCGTGCGTGAAATCGCCTTAGATATTGCCGAAGGTGCCGATATGGTGATGGTAAAACCTGGTATGCCCTATTTAGACATTGTTCGTCGTTGTAAAGACGAGTTCTCGGTACCGACGTTTGCCTATCAAGTCAGCGGCGAGTATGCCATGCACAAAGCGGCATTCATGCAAGGCTGGTTAGAAGAAGATGCAGTGATCTTGGAATCATTATTGGCATTTAAACGCGCAGGAGCAGACGGTATTTTAACTTACTTTGCTAAACAGGCGGCGCAGATTTTAGCCAGAGATAAATAATACTTGTGAGATATTGATACAGGCGCTGACAAGTTTGTCAGCGTTTTTATACCAATCCGCATTAATAAGTGACCGTCTCAGAATGCATCCAGCGGTTTTTGATTAAGGCGTCGCTATGTAGTAATGGTTGTTCCCTTTGAAATAGTGAGAACGCAGAGCAAAAGCCGCTGGGGCATTCCTTGCAGGCGAGTTTTAAAAGGGCTTACACTGCTTTGCATGACTTCGAAAGAGAACAACTATTCATTCAGTCATGCGCCTTGTTTAAGCCCTTTTAAACTCTCGCTGAGTGATCACTTATTAACGTGGAATGGTATTAAAGGCATACGGGTAACATTTGTTACGTCTCATTAGACGCAGGTGAGGTGCCAACCCATTTTGTGCTGTTGCCACTTTTCATTCGCCAGCTCTGCATCTATGAGTGGATGAGCTTTAAGCCAACCCTCGGGGAAAATAAGGTGCCATTCGTCTTCCTTAACTTCTAATTTAAGCTCAGGTAACAAGTTGTCTTTGCGCCGTATCGACAAAATACACGCCAAGCGTAACACTCTCACTAGACTACGCATGATACCGCGAGTTTCATTGTGGTTTTGTTCGAACACTTCAGGGGAGATTTGCTGACGGTGATTCAGCACCAGTGTTTTTATCCCATCACGCTGTAAATTGGTGTACCCCACCATAGGCACATGCCCTAAAATATAAGCACCGTGTTTATGATGTAATTTGTATTCGATGTGTAAGCCCGTTTCGTGCAACATAGCTGCCGCTACCAGCATGGCTTCACCATCTATACCGTCAACGTCGGTTTGTTCACTAAGCTGCTTAAACAGCGTTAAGGCAACATTAGTAACCCGCTCAGCTTGCTCTGAATCGATATGAAAATGTTTTATATGCTGCTGAATTGTCTGCATACGGCGATCATTCTGCTGTATGTTTTCCAGCATGCCGTAGATAAGTCCTTCACGAAGTGCGCCCCCTGATATTTGCATATCACGAATAGTCAGCGACTCAAATAAAGCAATAAGAATAGCCAGTCCGCTGGGGAAAATAACCCGTCTGGACTCTTCTAAGCCGTCAATGATCAAGTTATCCAAAGTGGCACAATCAATACATTGTTGACGCAAGTTGTATAGGTAATCCAGTCGAATGGCATCGCTGATCCCTTGAGCGACCAGAATCTCCGTGATGGCCTGAGGTGTGCCAGATGCGCCTAGGCATTGCTGCCAGTCAAAACAGACAAACTTATCGGCAACAGCATCAACCATGGCTTTTGCTGCCCCCACTGCGGCGGCAAAGTTTTCTTTGCTCAGCACATCACCCACAAAGTAACGCTCTTTAAACGTCACGCAGCCCATATTGAGGCTAACAAGGTGAATAGGGGTCATATCGTTACCGATTATGATTTCTGTGCTGGCACCACCGATATCGATAACCAAAGAATTGCCTTGATTAGCGGATGTATATGCCACCCCTAAATAAATTTGCCGAGCTTCCTCTTCACCACTAATAACGCTTAGTTCATGATCAAGAATTTGTTGGGCTTTTTGGGTAAACACAGCGGCGTTTTTGGCAAGACGCAAGGTAGCAGTTGCTACCACACGAATATTGTCTCGTGGAATATCTTGCAGTCTTTCAGCAAAGGTTTCGAGGCAGCGCCAGCCGCGCTCTAAACTTTCATCGTCAAGCATCATGTTTTCATCTAGCCCTGCAGCTAAACGGACTTTCTGCTTCACTTTACCAATGATTTGTACACTACCCGCTACCACGCGAACGATCACCAGGTGAAAACTATTTGAACCTAAATCAACGGCTGCATATAGCTCTTCAGGGTGATTTTGCGGTAAACGGGTAGATGTAATCATGGCTTCCTACGGTTACGCGAGCCTGATGAGTGACGCTTTTGTGGATTACGGCCGTTCTGCATGCGCTTTTTATGGCGAGGCTTGGGCGGCGTAACATCACGTATCAATGCATCAGCGTGATATTCGGTTACCGGAATAGCATGCTCAATGTAAGTTTCGATCGCTGGCAAGTTCAACGCATAACGTTCACAGGCGAAGCTGATAGAGCTACCACTTTGGCCAGCACGACCTGTACGACCAATACGGTGAACATAATCTTCAGCATCGTCAGGTAAGTCGTAGTTAAATACGTGACTCACCATAGGAATGTGCAAGCCACGGGCTGCAACATCAGTAGCAACCAGTATATCTAGCTTACCTGAAGTGAAATCTTCGAGAATTTTTAAGCGTTTGTTTTGCGGCACATCACCGCTTAACAGGCCTACTCGATGACCGTCAGCTTGTAGCCAATCAGATACCTTCTCGCAGCTGTGCTTAGTATTAGCAAAAACAATGGCTTTATCAGGCCATTCTTCTTCCATTAAGCTAAGTAACAAGGCCATTTTGTCTTCATCCGAAGGGTAAAATAGCTCTTCTTTAATACGTGTGCCGGTTTTGCGTTCAGGCTCTACTTGCACGTGCGTAGGATTGTTCATGTGCTCATAAGCGAGCTCTTGTACTCGATAGGACAAGGTTGCCGAGAACAGCATACTTAAACGCTCTGACGGATTAGGCATACGATTAAAAAGATAACGAATATCTTTTATGAAGCCCAAATCAAACATGCGATCAGCTTCATCAAGTACTGCTACTTGAATGCCAGCCAACGAAAAGATGTTCTGCTTGTAGTAGTCAATGATCCTGCCGGTGGTGCCGATAATAATATCTACACCTTCTTCGAGCTTTTCCCGTTGACTTTGATAACCCTCGCCCCCATAAATCAAACCGAGAGACAAACCAGTGTGTTGACTTAGCAGTTCAGCATCGTTAAAGATCTGAACGGCCAACTCTCTGGTTGGCGCCATGATAATGGCTCTTGGTTGTTTTTTAGTGGGCTGCGGATTACTTAGCAAGTAGTGAAAAGTTGCCACCAAGAACGCGATAGTTTTACCGGTTCCGGTTTGCGCTTGACCTGCTATGTCATTTCCCTCTAATAAAGGGGGCAAGCTTAACGCTTGAATAGGCGTGCAGTGACTAAAGTTTGCGGCGGATAACGCCTTAACGACTTGCTCATTAATGGGCAAGTCCGCGAAATGTGTTTCGGTTAAATGAGTTGTTTGCATAGCTTATAGCTTATCAGTGCTTGCATTAAAAAACAGTTTCTATATAACAATCACGATCACGCTGAATTATATCGGCGCTAGAATTAATGACGGAGAAAAGAATGAGCGACAAAATTATCCAGTTATCGGACGATAGTTTCGAGGCAGATGTTATCAATGCTACTGGTCCTGTACTAGTTGACTTCTGGGCGGAATGGTGCGGTCCGTGTAAGATGATTGCGCCAATTTTGCATGAAATTGCTGACGAATTCGACGGCAAGTTAACAGTTGGCAAGCTGAATGTCGATGAAAATAACGAAACACCACCTAAGTATGGTATTCGTGGCATCCCTACTTTGCTTTTATTTAAAGGCGGAAATGTAGCTGCAACTAAAGTAGGCGCACTATCTAAAAGCCAATTAGAAGAGTTTTTGAACGAAAACATTTAATTGCGAATAATGAAATTAAGCCCGAATAAATCGGGCTTTTTTATTTATTGTATACTCTTTGTGCAATCTAATACCCTTTAATACATTATTTTCACTAGACGTACTCTAATTTTGGTGCTAACTTTTCATTGTTCATACCTGAACAGACCTGTACTTTCGCACCAATCAGAGATTTTTATAAGTAAATACCTTTGAACCATTCAATCAATTTTTGCTGATATGGCAAAACTTTCAAGCATGAAAAGACCCACCAATATGAACCTAACGGAACTCAAGAATAAACCCATCAGTGAGCTGGTTGGACTGGCCGAGAAAATGGGCCTAGAAAACATGGCTCGCGCTCGTAAGCAAGACATTATATTTTCAATTTTGAAAACCCACGCCAAAAGTGGTGAAGATATTTTCGGCAACGGCGTCCTAGAAATACTTCAAGACGGCTTTGGTTTCTTGCGTTCTAACGACGCATCATACTTGGCGGGCCCGGATGATATTTATGTATCTCCTAGTCAGATCCGTCGCTTTAACTTACGCACAGGCGATACCATTGCAGGTAAAATTCGCCCACCAAAAGACAGCGAGCGCTACTTCGCCCTGTTGAAAATTAGTGAAGTTAACTTCGACCGCCCTGAAAATTCCCGTAATAAAATTTTATTCGAAAACTTAACGCCATTGCATGCCAATGAGCGTTTAGTGATGGAGCGCGGCAACGGCAGTACTGAAGACATTACTGCACGTGTACTTGATTTAGCCTCGCCAATCGGCCGTGGTCAACGTGGACTTATCGTTGCTCCGCCTAAAGCCGGTAAAACCCTTTTACTACAAAACATCGCTCAATCTATCGCTGCAAACCATCCAGAATGTTTGCTCATGGTGTTGTTAATTGATGAGCGCCCTGAAGAAGTAACTGAAATGCAGCGCTTAGTACAAGGTGAAGTTGTTGCTTCTACCTTCGATGAGCCAGCCAGCCGTCACGTACAAGTGGCTGAAATGGTTATTGAAAAGGCCAAGCGCCTAGTTGAGCACAAAAAAGACGTGGTCATTCTACTTGATTCAATTACCCGTTTAGCCCGTGCATACAACACCGTTATTCCTTCATCAGGTAAAGTACTTACCGGTGGTGTTGACGCTAACGCATTACACAAACCTAAGCGTTTCTTTGGTGCAGCACGTAACATCGAAGAAGGTGGTAGCTTAACTATTATCGCAACGGCGCTTATCGATACCGGCTCTAAAATGGATGAAGTTATCTATGAAGAGTTTAAAGGTACAGGTAACATGGAATTACACCTTAATCGCAAAATTGCTGAAAAACGTGTCTTCCCAGCGATTGATTACAACCGCTCAGGTACCCGTCGTGAAGAATTGCTGACCACCCAAGACGAATTACAAAAGATGTGGATCTTGCGTAAAATTGTGCATGAAATGTCAGAGATTGACGCAATTGAATTCTTAATTGGTAAATTGGCAATGACCAAAACCAATGACGAATTTTTCACTGCGATGCGTAAACAAAAAAGCTAACCTCACCGTTAGATAAATATATTGAAAATCCGCTGCTGGTTCGCCCGCAGCGGATTTTTGTTTTTCCGGTGCTTTATCTGCTGAAAAATCAATAAAAACCGACAGGTTGCTGTTCAATTTACGTTCAGGCGGGACTCGCCGTTTGAATTGAGCTACAATCCGTTTCCGAAATTTTCTGGTCAGCAATATCTTGTCTATCAGTATGAGATTTCATCTGATTATTCAAGTCCGCTGCAACCAAATAAAACCGAAGTTAAGTGGGAGTGAAAATGCCTCAAGTTGCGATTGTTATGGGTTCAAAGTCTGATTGGCCCACCATGGCCCAAGCGGCAAAAATGTTAGATGCCTTAGGCGTAAGTTATCACGCACAAGTGGTGTCTGCTCATCGCACCCCTGCCTTGTTAACAGAGTTTTCAGAAACCGCAGCCGACAAAGGCTATCAAGTTATTATTGGTGGCGCGGGCGGCGCTGCGCATTTACCTGGCATGATTGCCGCACACACTCATCTACCTGTGTTTGGTGTGCCTGTGCGCTCTAGCCAACTTAGCGGTGTTGACTCTTTGTATTCGATTGTACAAATGCCCAAAGGCGTTGCAGTAGGAACACTCGCCATAGGTGAAGCAGGCGCAGCCAATGCTGGCTTACTCGCCGCGCAAGTGGTGGCTTTACATGACGAAGCCGTGCGCGACGCTATTATTCAATTCAGACAAAAGCAAACCGCAGACGTGTTAGCTCAACCTGCACTGGAATTGCCAGAATGAACGTACTGATTTTAGGTTCAGGCCAACTGGCCAGAATGATGGCATTGTCTGGCGCGCCACTGGGGATCGAAGTGCGCGCAGTGGATGTGAGCAACCATAAAGTGGTAAACCCGATAGACAAAAAGGTGATGGATATTCACCTTGAAACCGCTATCGAAGCCGCCGATGCAATTTCTGTTGAGTTTGAGCACATTCCTGAGCCTCTACTTGAACAAGTGAATCGCAGCGGTAAACTGATGCCGAGCGTTGAAGCTATCGCCGCCGGTGCAGATAGAGTCAAAGAAAAAGCTTTACTCGACAAGCTCGATATCGCTAATTGCCCCTACATGATAGTGGACGATGCAACTAAGCTTCCACAGGCCGTTGAGCAACTCGGCGAAAAGCTTATCATCAAGGCTAGCCGCGACGGATACGATGGTTACGGTCAGTGGCGTTTATCAAGCAAAGAACAACTGCCGGATATCCAACAAGCATTAGCTGAGCTTGATTTAAAGAAAGTGCCGCTAGTCGTTGAAAAAATGCTTAGCTTTGAGCGAGAAGTCTCGCTCGTTGGCGCACGGGCTAAAAACGGTCAAGTAGCTTTGTATCCTTTGGTTGAAAACCTACATCATCAAGGCCAACTACACACTTGCGTTGCTCCGGCGCCAGCAATAACACCAGCGCTCGCAGCCCAAGCCGAGCAAGTTTTTACCGCTCTGGTTAACGAGCTAAATTACGTTGGCGTATTGGCAGTAGAGTTCTTCCAAATGGGTGACACGTTGTTGGTCAACGAAATAGCCCCCCGCGTACACAACTCTGGGCATTGGAGCATGCAAGGCGCCGATATCTGTCAGTTTGAAAACCACTTACGGGCAATTTGTGAGTTACCCTTAGGTTCAACTCAAGTCATCGCGCCAAGTGTTATGCTAAACGTCATCGGCTGTGATTTACCGCCAAAAGACATGCTGAGTGTGCCCAGAACCCATTTACACGGTTATATGAAAACCCCACGCGCCAAACGTAAAATGGGGCATATTAATATTACTGGGAATGATTACGCTGAACTAGGCGAAGCAATGCAGAAACTGCAAAAATGGCTACCCAAAAGCTATTTCCCTACACTAAACGGCGAAGCAGAACGACTTTTCCAGTTAAAATAATAACTTTTGGTTGACAACAAAAGTGGAATCACTAGAATGTCGCCTCGCTCTAGCACATCGCTGCCTAGAGCGGGAATCTAGTGTGCCGACTTAGCTCAGTTGGTAGAGCAACTGACTTGTAATCAGTAGGTCACCAGTTCGACTCCGGTAGTCGGCACCATTTCCTCCCTTTTGTTAACTTCCCTGTTTGTTTATGCCCATCGGGCACTTAAATTTTATATTCTATTCGCTACGTTTATTTATGGCTTTCCAGCCACTTTAAGTACTGCGTATGTTTCAGTGAGCGCAGCGAATCAGTTGGCGACTCAAACTTTCCCGATAACAGCAGCGACTTGTCAGATGGCCAGATAGGGACATCTGGACAAGGCGTGCGCTTTACAGGGATGTTTCCTCACGCCGGTATGACAATAAAGACGCGGCGGTTGGCGGATTAGAAAGTTTGCCGGAGCACGGCCTTTCTTGGTTACTTCTTTCGGCTGTTGGAAAGAAGTGACTGGCTGACCACGGATGGTCTGTCATACCCAGCATGGATGATGCTAAGCGAAGCGTATACTTTACGTGCACGAAGTGCATCCTCTGTGGCCGAAGGCCATAAGTAAGCGAAGCTTATATTTTAGCAAGCGCAGCGAATTAGTTGGCGACTCAAACTTTCCCGATAAATGCAGCGACTTGTCAGATGGCCGGATAGGGACATCTGGACAAGGCGTGCGCTTTACAGGGATGTTTCCTCACGCCGGTATGACAAAAAAGGCGCTGCGGTTAGCGGATTAGAAAGTTTGTTGGAGCAAGAGACTTTTTGGTTACTTTGTCGTCTTTTG